>NZ_AHMT02000042.1:0-15000 GCF_000243815.2 Leptospira alexanderi serovar Manhao 3 str. L 60
AACTACTGCAAATTTAGATTTCACTGTAAAACTTTGAAAATGTAGGATCGTTAGGTGGTGTAATTTGTGGGAACTCACACGTTTCGTTAAGTGTGGATTTGGAATTTAAAACATGTTTCGAAATTAAAACCTACGTTTGATTCAAAAAAATTCTCTAAAATCACTCCACACAGTAAGTTCTAAGAACCGTTTTTTAATATGGATATTCTTTTATTGGATGACGATCAAAAAATTGAATCCGCTTTGATTGAGGGTCCGTTGGGTTTGGATTCTCTTTTGGTTCCGTTTACTTATTGGGATCGTTTGAGTCGGGAAGAGAAAAAAATTCTTCCGAGACGACTTCCGTTTCTATTACGAAGATACGGGAAATACATTGCGGCGTTGAAACGTCTCCATTGTAAGGCGGGTAAAATCAAATACAACCGGGGAGTCGGGAAAATGAAAAAATTCAGTATTCGTGTGAATACTGGGACTTGGGCGATTTTGGGTGCACTTGCGGCGGCGCACGGTGTATCGAGGTGTTATCTTTTTAATTACATGCTTTGGTTGGAAGACGTCGGAGTCGGGGATTCTATCGTGGAAACTTTAAATAGAGGAGTTCCTAGTTTTCATGAGACTTACAGAATGATCTGGACGCTCGATTTGCGACAAAATCTAATATCCAGAGAATTGGAATTCAAACCGAACCCAATGACCGAACGTTATCTCCGAGGTTCCTGACTTTCACCAAAATCTTATTAGGCGATGATTCAAATGGATTTCAAAAAGCATCCTTGGACGAAACGATCGTAAGTTAACGTGAGCAGGGTCGTAAGAAAATGAGAACGAATTTTCTAAAAGTAGGAGTTCCTAGTTTTAGAATTTATTCGTAAAATCGCGATTTGTTGTAGTTCCAACGTGTGCCATGCAAACTGAGATAGATGAGCCCCCTCGGAGTCGGTTTACAGAAGCAGACTACAAACCACCAAACGGCATTGATAAAGAGTCAGTGTCGTGAGCGTTGAAGGAAAAGGCGTAATGAAAACGTAAGGTGAGAATAGAAGAGACGAATGCAAGTGAACCGCTCACGACGTGTCGAAATACAACTAAAGGTGTCATCAAAAATGGGACATAGCCCATGAGAAGTGCGGAAGAAATCTGTTTACTAACCGGCATATAGGCGGCGTGAATTCAATTTAGGTTCAACTGTCGTATCGATGCTAAAGGAGAAATTCAAGTGAGAAGGACTCATAAGAATGAGAGTACGGATGCGATGCACAGGGACTCGTAGTAGTGAAGAAGTTTCTGTAATGGAAATGGAGAAGCGAAGATGTCATGTCAAATCGATCTGTGAACGGAATCAACCGTGTTCAAACTCAGAAAAATGAATCACGCCGAAATTACGTTGTTTTAAAGCGATTAAAGAGACATAGTACAGTTGAGAAAATGTTCCGACAAAATGATTCAATAAAGAGTTGTTTCCGTTTTCTAATCGTGAGTCTTGCGGCGGTATTTTTGCATACGAGAGAAAATTAGAATATAAAAGCCGCCGTAATTTAAAAAATCTTCAAGTAATTCTGCGAAAGATCGATTTTAATACTGCGGAGTGTAGTATGAATATTTCTGGTGATTTAACCATTTCAGAATTCAAAACAGAACGGTATGCCGAAGCCGTTCCCACAAAAAATTTTGGGGGAGGACTTGTCAGAAAGAATTCCTTTCTTGATTTAATGAAAACCTTACAAGGCTCTGTGCAGAAGGAATTGGATGAAACTCTGACTGAAATTCAAAATACGTTTTCAAAAACGGAAGATTCCGCAGTTCAAGAAGAAAATGTGGAAAGTTTAAACGAAAAAAAGACCGAGTCTATATATTCTAAGGAAGAAGTCGAATCGGAGATCGGGAAAATCTCAAAAGAAGGGGAAAAAGAACCCCAGGCAATTAAAGAAGCGGTTAACGTAGCTGCATTACCTTGGTTTCTCGTTGCGGAAGCGAAACCGAACGAAATTATAGATCCCGAAATCGAGATCCCTGACGAACTTCAAGCGGAAATTATGAAAGAAGTTTCCGTTGAAACCACGGAATCCAAACAACCAACTCCCACGAGCAAACTAATCGAAGATCTTTTTTCAAAAGAGGAAAGTTCGTTCGATGTAAAGGGGGAAACTTTAGTTTCTCTTGAAGACCAGAAGGAAATCCAAAGCCTAACTTCGAAAAAAGAAAGTTTGGTCCGCGAAGTGGAATCGAAATTATCCGAATCTAAAGTCGTATCCGAAATATCTAAGTTTAACGAAACCAACATAAAAGAATTTCAAGAGAATGGTAAGGGATTTTCCAACAAAGAAATCTCTTTCAAAGGTGTGGACGAAACCAAGACGGAAGTTTCTAAAGAGCTGATTCTCGATTCAGAAAAGTGGAAGATCGATAAGGATAAAAAAACGGATTCTTATGCGAATTTGAAATCTTCTGGAAGGGAGGAGATTAAAACCGCAATATTGAGTCAATTCTCCGAAAATTCTTCCGGAAAGTCGGGACAGGAACAACCCTTCCGCTCCGGGGGAGGGGATTCTTATTCTTCTCTTGTAAAAGGACTTGGAACTCCGACTGTTTCCGGAAGAGAAACGAACATACTCGGAAAAGATTTTTCCATATCAAAAGAAACTAACGTTCTTTCTAAAAGAGACATCCAGCAAAATTTTCAAAGTCTGATTCGCTCCGCCCGAGTGCAGATTCTTGAAAACGGAAGAACGGAAGCGAGTATCCGAATGAATCCGAAAGACTTAGGACAGATGTCCCTTTCCATTTCCACGGACAAGGACGTCGTGCGGGGAAAACTTCTCGTGGAGTCCGATACCGTTAAACAGCAGTTAGTTGCCGAGCTTGCAAGTCTAAAGCAAGATCTTAAAGCGAACGGTCTTGAACTCGAGTCTCTTGTGATTGAAGTCAAGGAAAGAGAGGAAGCCTTTGCATTCAACGAAGGATCCGATAAGAACGGAAAAGATCCGCATTCTTTCCAAGCCGCTTTCGGAGAGGACGACTTTAAAAATTCTTTTTACGAAGAAGACGAACTTTCTTTCGAAGAAATTTCTTCCGAGTCTCATGGTTTTTCGGAAAAAACCGAAGGGAAAACACAGAAACTGCTCGATCTGAAAGTATAGGACTCGGAGGAAATCATGTCGGAAACAACGGGCATCAGCCAGCAAGTAACCAGAGATCATTATCTCGAAGGAGACAGAAGTTTCAATATCCGGAACCACATGGAAAATTTGGAACGGGAAGAAAAGAACGGTCTCAAAGGAATCGAAATCCGTTCCACTGTAAAATCTCTCGGTAAGGATGATTTTCTTAAACTGCTCATAACGCAACTTTCTTCCCAAGATCCGACAAACCCAGTCAAAGACCAAGACTTTATCGCACAGATGGCTCAGTTCTCTTCTCTGGAACAAATGAATAATATTTCCACCGGGATTCAAAAGATGGGAAACCGTCAGAGTTTTTCTCTAGTCGGAAAACTTGTTTCCGGTCCCGATTTTGTAACCGGTGAAAGCGTTTCGGGAATTGCAGGCGCTCTTTTTTTCGATGGGGAAGGCAAGACTTTCGTTCGTGTGAACGGAAGATCCATAGATGTCGAACAAATTTCCTTAATCAGCGATCCAGTCGTTTTAAAAGAACAGGAAGCCGCTTACAATCATCAGAGTCAATCGCAACAGCCCGCTCCAGTTCAAACATCAACTCACGCTCCGGAGATTGGGACTAGTGTTCCTTCTCAAGAATCTCCTGTCTCTACTGTGTCGCCTAACGCTTCGCAAACGGAGATTGAAAAAAAGAAACGGTGTCAGCAATCGAGAAACAAGGGGAAGTCGACACTTCGACCGTGGAACAACAAACATCACAAAAGAAAGTCGTCGTCGAAAAAAAGACTTCCGACTGGAAGTTTCCGGGAAAAGACAAAAGCAATTCATACGAATAAAGAAATAAACAAAGGATAATCGAGGTAACAGCTTTATGATGAGGTCACTCTATTCCGGTGTATCCGGACTTAAGAACCACCAGGTCCGAATGGATGTCATCGGTAACAACATCTCCAACGTGAACACGCACGGTTTTAAAACCGAACGCGTTACGTTTCAGGATATGATTTCTCAGGAACTCAGAGGAGCTTCCGAGCCTAAGGAGAATATAGGAGGCGTGAATCCTCAACAAGTAGGTTTGGGTTCTTTGATCGCAGCGATCGATAAGATCATGACCCAAGGTTCCCTCCAAACCACGGGTAAGAATACGGACGTAGCCATGTCCGGTGAAGGATTTTTTATCGTTAAGGACGGGGATAAACAATTCTATACGAGAGCCGGAGCTTTTAACCTCGATAAGAACGGCTACTATGTAAACCCGGCGAACGGACTTAAGGTTCAGGGTTGGAACGCTAGACTGGACGACAAGGGAAATAAGTTCATCAACTCCTCGGCTTCGATCGAAGATATTATCATTCCCGTATATTCTAAAGAACCCGCGAAGGCGACTTCTCAGATCGATTTCAAATCGAACCTGAATTCTTCCGCGCCCGCGGTTCCTCCGGACGCGACTCAGGAAGAGATCACCGCGATGATCAACGATCCCGATCCTAAGATGAGAAGAGGCCACGTAACCACGATTAATACCTTCGACGATCAGGGAATTCAGAGAGAATTCAAAATGGAATTTTATAAGGTCCGCGATAACACTTGGAAGGCGCGTCTGAGTATGACCGATGCGACTCAACTTTCGGCGGACGTTTCCGGAACGGGAGGACAAAACACTCAACTTCCGGGAAACACCGAACTTGAGTTCGGGTTTACTCCCGACGGAAAACTTGTCTATGTTTCCGACGGAGTCGACTCGATGAACAGCGGTAAACTGAACGCGAAGGTTTCGTTTAGAATTGCGGGCAATCCTGCGGTGCAGAGTTTCGATCTGAATCTCGGGGAAGCGGGAATGGTGGACGGAATCACTCAATTCTCCTCCGACTTTACTACTAAGGCTGTAAAACAAGACGGTTATACGATGGGTTATCTCGAATCCTTTTCCATCGATAATTCCGGAACGATCACCGGAGTTTTTTCGAACGGAGTTCGTCAGCCTCTGGCAAGGATCGCAACCGCGGTTTTTAATAACCCCGCAGGTTTGGACAAGGCCGGAGACACGATGTTCGCGTATTCCATGAACTCAGGAGAACCTAACATCGGTGAGGCGGGAGTTCAAGGAAGAGGTAAGATTAATGCGGGAATTTTAGAGATGTCTAATGTGGATCTTTCCGATCAGTTTACGGATATGATCGTTACACAACGAGGTTTTCAGGCGAACTCAAGAACGATCACAACTTCTGATCAGATGATTCAGGAAGTTTTAGGGCTTAAACGTTAACTTTTTTAGATGATTTCCTCTTCGATGATCGATTGAAATGAGTCGGAGAGGAAGTTCAATCTCATACATCTCAAGTTATAGATTTGTTATCTTTTTTTGCGAAATTCGGGGAAAAATTCTCTTTCCTATAATTTCCGGTACTGTTTGATTGATTCCTGGTAAGATGAGTCAGGAATTTCCTAAATATATAGTTACGGACTTTCGTTCTGTCGTTAAAAGGTTGGAACCGATCGTTCTCCGTTTAGGAATACAATTTTTAAATCTTAAAGAATTCATTCAGTCCGAACATATTCTCAATTCCATCGGATTCTTAAACGTCGTCTTCTATTTGTCGGCTTCTCGTCTCAAAGAAACTCAAAGAGAAGTTCACGAACGGTTTCAGAAAAATCCGTTGATCTTAAGCCGTTTCATTTTAAACGAAAACTTGGATTATGTTCACCCAAAAGACTTAAAAATTGAAGAAGACCTGATCTTTTCGGTCCTGCCGGAATCGTCTTCGGATATGATCTTAAACAAAACCTTTCTCAACGCGTTTACTCAACTTCAGATGATCACGGATCAGTTCGATCTTCAACACAAAGTAAACACTACGAAGTACGAAATCTCGAAGTTGACTCAGATTGGAATCAATCTCGCGGATGAAAAGGACATCAATAAACTTCTCCGGGAAATTATTTTTAGCGCGAGAGAAATAGCGATCGCCGATTCAGGATCTTTATACCTCGTGGAAAAGGACGAACAGGGGGTTGTGCATAACCTTAGGTTTAAAATTTCGTCTATGGATATCAATACGGAGGAATTTTTACTTCCGATTAATAAATCCAGTGTTGCCGGTTACGTTGCCGCCACGGGAAAAATTCTGAACATCCCGAACGTTTATGATCTGCCGAAAGACGCGGAATATACGTTCAACAGCAACTTCGACGTTCTTTCCAATTATCACACGAAATCCATGCTCGTAGTTCCTATGAAAAATCATAGAGACGAAGTTGTGGGAGTCATTCAACTCATTAATAAGAAAAGGAACTTCAATCAAAAGCTGACCATTGAACAGATGAAAGGAGAGGATGTTTTTCCTTTCGACGATTATTCCGCTCAGCTTGTGATGAGCGTCGCAGGACAGGCTGCGGTCGCGATTCAGAACAATCATCTTTTAAAGGAGATTGAAACTCTTTTTGAAGGTTTCGTAACGGCGTCCGTAAACGCGATCGAAGCCAGAGATCCTACGACGAGCGGTCACTCGTTTCGAGTTGCCATTCTGACGGTCGGTTTGGCGGAAATGGTGGATTCTATCCGAGAAGGTAAATACAAACACACTAAATTTTCGAAAGAACAAATCAAAGAAATACGTTATGCGTCATTGCTTCACGATTTCGGAAAAGTGGGAGTTCGGGAAAAAGTTTTGGTCAAATCCAAAAAACTGGAAGACTACGAACTTGAGTTGATTCGGTGGAGATTCGAATACATCAAAAAAGACATCGAATCCAAAATACTTCAAAAAAAGATAGATTACTTAAAAAAAAACGGGAGCGCCGGATTCTCCGATTACGAAATCTCTCTCGAATTCGAGCTTCAGGTGGAATACCAAAAGCTCGATCGGATGTTTCAGGTCGTTGTCGATTCCAACGAACCATCCATATTAGAAGAATCTAATTTTCAAATGTTGGAAGAAATAGCTCAGGTGAATTATTTCACCACGGGAGGGGACAAGCTGAATTTGATCTCTCCGTATGAATTCGGTTTTTTGACGATCAAAAAAGGATCTTTGGATTTGGCGGAAAGAAAGGAAATTGAATCTCATGTGGAACATACGTTTCAGTTTTTAAGTATGATTCCTTGGACTGGAGACTTGAAAATGGTCCCTTCCATCGCGCATGCGCATCACGAAAAATTGGACGGCACCGGTTATCCGAGAGGACTTACCGCCGATTCGATTCCGGTTCAATCGAAAATTATGGCGATCTCTGATATTTTCGACGCGCTTACCGATAAGGATCGACCTTATAAAAGGGCGGTTCCTGTGGAAAGAGCGTTGGATATTCTGCAAATGGAAGCAAGGGAGAATCATGTCGATGCGGATCTTCTCAAGATTTTTATCGATGGAAAAATTTACGAAAGTTTATTCGGTTCGGGTTATATCCGTTAATATGCGAGAGGAATCCCGCTTTTTTTCGATCGAGATGATTTTCGATTTTGACTGATGTTTTCCTTTTGTGAATCGAAGTATCTTTGAAACAATCGTTTCAAAAATTCATCATTTGATTTAAAACGTCGTTTCGAAACTACCCGAGATGAGATTGCAGAAACCCGATAGCATTCAGAGAAAGTTGGAGTTCTTTTTTCAAAAAGAATTTTCGACGAATCTTTTGTCGGAACAGATAAAAATCCGCCCGATTTTGAACGATTACCGAATTGATTCGATCTTGGATTATTTTCTTATTTGATTTTATTGAATAACGTGAATTCGGCGTAAGAAAATCAAAGTCTGTCTCAAATGCGGAAGTTCTCACAAAATCAGAGCCACTATCACTAACTTGGCTATCACCAGTTGATGTGGGAACTCACACAGAGTTTCGTATTGCAAAAAGTCGTTTAAAACCGCAAAAAGAACGTAAAGAGACGTAATCTGTGGGACTCCTGCGCTTCGAGCAGTAAAGGTTAGAGTGAATATGCAACTGTAACGTTGTCTTGACTTTTTCCAGCATGGGAGTTCCCGCATTTTATTTGCGGAAAAATTAGGACGGTTATCTACGTAGAACTCGCGTTATTTAAGAAATCTTCCACCAAAGAAAGGAAATGGTTTCCTCTTTCTTCGAAGTTTTTGTATTGATCGAAACTGGCGCAGGCCGGAGAAAAAACGAAGTAGGAAATTGCGGTCTCGCTTGAAGGACGAATTTTATGACTCTCGGGCGATTCGGAAATAATATTCCATTTTCTGAATATTTTAAATGCCTCATTTAAGTTTTCGACGGAGAATAGTTTTTCTCCGATCACGTTTCGAATTCCTTTTTCCCAAACGGATCTCGCTTCTCCGATTAAAACTACACAACCTATTCCCCGCGTTAGAAAATTATAAAGCGGTTTCGGGTCTTCCTGTTTCGGTCTACCTCCTAAGATTAGACAGGTTTGATCCAGGTTCTTCCAAGTAGACATCCCCGCGAGCATGCTGTGTAGGTTTGTGGATTTGGAATCGTTGATAAACGAAATGCCTTGTTTTTCTCCTGCGATTTGAAAACGATGGGGAAGTCCTTTGAATAAGGGTATCTGCGATTGGATCGATTCCGATTTTCCACCGATTGCTTCCGATGCAAGAATCGCCGCTGCTAGATTTTCACGGTTGTGAGTTCCCGGAAGATGAAACTGAGAGATGTCATAAACGAAGTTTGAAGTTTTGATTGTCAGAGAATTCTCATCCAAGAACGCGTTTGTCGATGGAGCTCTTCCAAAGCTCAATAACTTACATCGAACGGAAGTGAAATTTAGAATTTTCTCCCTGATCTTTTCGGAGACGATCAAAGAATGATCACGATTGGAGAGATCCGCAATTTTGAGTTTTGCACGAAAGTAATTTTCCATCGTTTTGTGTCTCTCTAAATGGTCGGGAGCGAGATTTAAGAACACGGACACATTCAAATGAAGCGGAGACGAATCGTCGAGTTGATAACTGGAGAGTTCTAAAACTGCTAAGGAAATCGATTCTTTGCAGAAGGAAGTGAATGGGGTTCCCAGGTTTCCGCCTTCTTTGAGATCGGAAAAATCTTTTTTCAGAAGATGAGCAATCAGAGAAGTTGTCGTCGACTTTCCATCCGTTCCTGTAATACCGATGATTTTCCCTTTAAAAAAAATCTGCCGAAATCGATTTCGGAAAACACCGGAATTTTTTTTTCGACTGCATAAGAAAGAATCGGGTGTGTTGGTAAAATTCCGGGAGATTTGATGATCAATGAAATTTCGGAAAAAGACCGCGGGTCGGTGTTGTCGTGAAAGAAAGGGACGGAGATTGTTTCGGGTCGATTTCGATCGCAGAGAATCGGTTGCGCTTCTTCGGAGATTAAAAAATCAAGTGCGGAGTTTCCGGAGATACCTCCTCCCAACACAAGAGTCTTTAGGCCTTTCAAGGACTCGGGAAATTTCATTTTTAAACCGTTGAACAGTGATTGACAGGGTATTTTCGTCCCCGATAGTTGTCAGTAGCAAAAACTAAGGATGTTCCCTTGCTTGAGCATAAAGTACAAGACGACGTTTTGATTGTATATCTCAAAGGACGTTTGGATGTTTCCATCGCCAATGAGGTTGAGGAAAATCTAAATGATCTGATTGACAATCAAGGTCATAAAAAAGTAATTCTGAATATGCAGGAAGTGGATTATATGTCTTCGTCCGGTTTCAGAGCTTGTATTTCCACTCTTAGAAAATTAAACTCGAAAGAAGGTGTATTAAAAATTAGTAATATCAAGCCGGCAGTAAAACGGATCTTTGACGTAATCGAACTCACCTCTCTTTTTGACATTCGTGAAACCGAAGATGAGGCTTTGAAATCCTTCTAAACCTCCGATGTCCTCATCTCAACTTCACCGGGTTCTCCGGGAAATTATAGCAACTAAACAAAACGAAATCGAAAAAATTCGGAATTGGGACCCGGCTCCCTATCAAGGACTTGGGCTTAGAGAGTCTCTGAAAAGCAGAAACTTTTCCATCATCGCCGAATGTAAGCACAAGAGTCCTTCCGCCGGAGAGATTCGCTCCGATTATGATCCTGTTCAAATCGCTAAAACATACGAGGGTTTAGGAGCTTCCGCGGTTTCCGTACTTACCGATTGGGATTATTTTGGAGGTTCTTTGGAAGATCTGAAAAATGTTTCTTCCGAGTTGAAGATTCCGATTTTAAGAAAGGACTTTATCCTGGATGAGATTCAGATTCGGGAAGCGAGAGCGTTCGGCGCCTCTGCGATTCTTTTGATTGTGAGAATCCTAACTCCCGAACAGATCAAAACGTTTTTAAAGTCCGCTTCTTCTTTCGGTATGGATAGTCTGGTTGAAGTTCACACACCGGACGAGGCGAAACTTGCTTTAGATTGTGGGGCTGAAATTATCGGAATCAACACGAGGGATTTGGATACGTTTCAGATTCATCAAAATCTTGTCGAAGAAGTAACCGCTTTTTTACCGCGTAACATAGTAAAAGTGGGAGAATCCGGAGTGCGGAATCGTTCCGATCTGGACCGCTTTCTAAAACTGGTTAACGCGGCTCTGATCGGAACTTATTTTATGGAGAAGCCGGATATCCGCAAAGCTTGGCTGGAATTATTTTAAATTTTTATTGTTTTTTATAAATGTAATATCAGTTGCGGGTTTGCTTGTGATTTTCATTTACGCGTGTCGCCCTCAACGTAGATCAAATTCTTTCATTGCGGTAGGAATTTATGAATTTTTCAACAATTCTATTCTTTATCCCTCTCGTTTTCTTAAGTCGCCTTTTTTGATTCACAAATCCTCCCGATTGTAAGTTCTTCTTTTATGATTTGTTTCGTAAGAAAAAAGTAGGATGAAATTTTAGAATCACGCTTTCAAAAATTTGCAAGTTCTTTTGTCCTCCTGATCCAATTGTTACGACAAACTATCTCGGTGAAATCTTGGTTGTTCTAAACTCCGTTGAACTCAAAGCGGGTCTGTTCAAAAAAACGCGCAAGAATCACTTTTCTTTCGTAATCACGATTCTCCCCTTATTTTCAGGACCTGTGGATGTGGTGGGGCAAGCAACTCCTTTACAGGTGATCTTATATCTTCCCGAAGAAGTATTGAACGAAGTAAGGAATAAGGATCGTCTGAGACTTCCGGTCGTTGCCGTGTCTGTGCAGGTGATTTCGCCGACTCCGCGCGTGGCGACACAGACGGGAGGATTCGTATCAAAAGGTGCTCTGTAATCGTACGGAATCAGTGCGAGATTGTCTTGATAATCGAAAAATTGAATGGACGTTAACGTTTCTATATCTTGTTTAAAAACGCCTCCGATTGTACGGAGAGTAACGCCTTGCTTTTCATTCAAAATTTGGATCTTATAATTTCCGGGTTCCGGGTAGTCAAACGTCGCATAAACTCCCGATTGATCGTTCTGTGAATAACCGTAACAAAAATTCGTTCCATCGACCAGTTTACCGATATGCGGGCTTGTATAAAAATTCACGTGGCCGGAGTCCAACCATACGGAACTCTCGGTAACGAGACCCGATTTGCAAGGTGGAGTGAGCGCTAACTGTACAAGGGTCATTACTTTTAGATCATCGGTCGGATTTTTTTCCTTTTTTCCGATTAGGTTCTCTATAACGGAACAAGATAGGGATGAAATGAATAGGAAAGCAACCAGAGTTATTTGATTCATAATTTTCACTTTTTACGGAATAAGATCAAGATTTTAAGCCCTTGAATTTTGACAATGAGTTCGGCGAATACAAAGATGGAGAAGCTGAATTGGAACATAAAAATCAGTAAAATGAGACTGTCCTCTACGGGGGGCTCGAAAAAAATCGACAATAAGGATCATTCCCATGACGCAAGAGACTCTCGGAGAAGTGCAAACCGGAAAAATTCCGTTAAAAGGAAGAACCTTAAAGGAACTTTCCGAGATCATGATCTCTCTCGGAGAAAAATCTTTTCGCGCAAAACAGATCTATCACGGATTATACGTAAACCGTTACGAGTCTTGGGAACAATTTACCACATTCTCCAAAGCGTTGAAGGAAAAGTTAGAAGATCTTTGTTCTTTGACTCGTCTTCACGTTGCAAAACATCTCAAGTCCGTGGACGGAACTCAAAAGTTCACGTTTACTTCCGAACTTGGAAGCGGAAAAGAATTCGAAGCGGTTTGGATTCCATCCGGAGACGGAGGAAGAAAGACGATTTGTATATCTTCCCAAGTCGGTTGTACCCTCAATTGTAAATTCTGTGCGACCGCAAAATTGGAATTTCAAGGAAACCTAAAGGCTCATGAGATCGTGGACCAGGTTCTCCAGGTGGAAAAAATCGTCAACGACAAGGCGACTAACGTTGTTTTTATGGGAATGGGAGAGCCGTTCCACAATTACTTCAACGTGATACGCGCGGCTTCTATTCTTCACGATCCCGAAGCGCTGAACCTGGGAGCCAAAAAAATTACCATTTCCACTTCCGGAGTAGTCAACGGAATCCGTCGTTTTATTGAAAATAAGGAGCCGTATAATTTTGCGATTTCTCTCAATCATCCGGATTCGAACGGAAGATTACAAATCATGGACATCGAAGAAAAGTTTGCTCTTTCCGAACTTTTACAATCCGCGAAAGATTTTACGAGAGAGTTAAAAAGAAGAATCACTTTCGAATACGTTATGATTCCCGGAGTCAACATGGGACCGGAGAATGCGAGCAAGCTTGTAAAAATCGCAAGGTCTCTTGATTGTAAGATTAATGTGATTCCGCTCAACACTGAATTTTTCGGATGGAGAAGACCCACAAGGGAAGAGGTCGCGGAATTCATAACTCTTTTGGAACCGGCCGGAGTTCCGGTTCTCAACAGAAGATCACCCGGAAAAGATATCTTCGGCGCTTGTGGAATGCTCGCTTCAAAAAGTTGACCTCGGTTTTCGTTTCTGAAAAATGGGGCAATGAATCCGAAAAGAACTCTTATTCTTTTTTTATGTCTTTCTTCTTTCGTTTCCTGTCAGGAATATGTTCAGCAAAAATGTAGTTCCGCTTGTAAGTTCTTTGTACAATGTGCGGCAACAGAATTCAAAGACTCGAAAATTACGGAAGTTGAAAAGAATCAGGCGATGATTGATTGTGAGAGTGGTTGTATCCGCGAACAAAGTTTCGTTCTTCCCTGTTTTGAATCCGAAACCACATGCAAAGGTTTTAATACTTGCGTGATGGAATCCGGATTTATGGATTAAAGAAGGAGTTCTTATGAATCAGATTTTCGTAGATGATAAACGACCGATTTCCGTACGAGTTCTTTTCGTTCTTCTAATCGTTTCCGTTTTTCCTTTGATCCTAACTCTTCCTTTGGACGTGATCGATATCGATTCTTCCCAATACGCGGAAATTTCAAGAGAGATGGTGGAAGGAGGAAACCCTTTTTTTATCCGAGATAACGGAAGAAGATATTTGGATAAGCCGATTCTTACTTTTTGGAAAATTTCCCTTTCTTTTTTCGTGTTCGGTTATCAAAATTTTGCGTTTCGTCTTCCGGCTCTTTTGTTCACTTTTCTTTCTTTTTGGGGAATGTTCAAGCTCACCGAACTTTATTCGGGAAGTCGATTGAGGGCTTGGATCGCGGTGTTTTTATACGCCCTTTCTCCGGGACTTTATTCGATGGTAGTCGATCCTAAGATCGACGTTTATCTGACTCCCTATCTGATATTGGTTCACGCCTTTTATTATTTGGGTTTTAAAAAGAATAAGAATTACTATTATGGAATGTATTTCGCGATGGGTCTCGGTTTTATTACGAAGGGACCGATTGCGGTGGTGATTCCTGGGATTTCGATCGGAGGTGATATATTATTCCGAAGAGATTGGAAACGGCTTTCGGAAATGAAACTCTTTCCGGGAGCGCTTCTTGCGATTCTTCCTCCGCTTTTGTGGTCGATTCCCTTGTATCTTGAATTTCAAACTTACGGTCCTTACTTCTTTTGGTGGATTCAATCCTTTGGTCGCTTTTACGTGAAGATGTATAATCAGAAATTCAATCCTTTGTTCTTTTACTCCAATTTTTCCTGGGCGTTTGGCGCTTTTATTCTGCCGTTTGCCGGATTCGTTTTCGAGCGGGTTCGATTTTTTCTTAAGGAAGCGCAAGTAAAAGGTATATTTAAGAATATCTTGAAAAACGAATATAGAGATCGGGATTTTGTTCCCGGTTTTTGGTTGTTCTTATTCCTATTTTTGATCAGCTTTTCCAGATATCAGCTTCCTCAGTATATCTATTGGTGCCTTCCCGCCGCCGCGGTAATCGGTGCGGGCGTTTTGGAATCGATACTTTTATCTGCCAAAGATTCTAAAAAAGGTAGTTCTATTGATAAAGTCCGTCTAAGCCTTCTCCTGTTTACCGCAGGAGCTTTTTTAGTTACCATTTTTATTCTGCCTTCTACCAGCATTCAAGTGGGTTGGAGTTATCTGATTCTTCCGTTGGTCTATCTTGGAATTTTTCTTTGGGTATTTTTTCGGTCCGAAAAAGAAGGAAGACTGCTCGCGTACTGGATTTTTCCGGTTTCTCTCTTTTTCTCGATTGTGAGTTTGTATCTCTATCCGATGTTGACCTCGTATCAACCCTCTAAGGAGATCGGAACTTTCATCCGTGAGAACGAGCCGGGTAAGGAAAAGTTATTTCTTTTCGGAGTTCCCGCTTCTAAAAGGTCCTATGCTTATTATTCCGGGAGAATTTCGAGGGCACTTTTTGATCCCACGATTTTAGTCGAGGCGATTCAAAAAGAAGGACAACGTTATCTGATCGTTCAAGACAAATGGCTTCCGAAGATGGACGAGTTCTTCGGCAACGATATCCAATTTGAAACCGTCAAAGAATTCCCTTCCTACAAGGTCGCGACTCCGGAAGGAAAATTTTTCTTAAAAACGCAGAGAGATCGGATCGTG
>NZ_AHMT02000042.1:20000-37500 GCF_000243815.2 Leptospira alexanderi serovar Manhao 3 str. L 60
GTCGGAGTTCTTTTTGTGAACGACGTAAACCTAGTGTATCAAGCCGGAGAAGAATGGAAAAACCTTCTTCACCAGGCGGCTTTGGTCGTGTCTTTGAGCGATCGTGCCGACGAAACCGCGCTTGCGTCTAACGTTCTCGCGACCACAACTCATTTCCTCGAATCTTGGGGAGACTCCGAAGTTACAAAAGGGATTTTCTCCATCCAACAACCTGCGATTCGTCCTCTCTTCAATTCGCGTTCTTTTGAAGACAGTTTGATCGCTTTCGCGGGCGGTTCTCTCGGAGGAGAACCTAACTTTTACGAATACGTCAAAAATTCTTGGATCAAAAAACTCGGTTCGAAACAAAGATGGGAAGATCTCTTAAGAGTCGGAACCACAGTTAAAGCTTCCGAGCGCAAGAAGGTTGCAGGTTCTTCCAGAAACTTCAACCGTTCTTCTCTGAAGTCGATCGTTTCCACTTCTGCCGGTCTCAAGCTCGCGTTGTATGAAACATCCGCGATCGGAGACGGTAGAGCGGCGAATAACGCTCAACTCCAAGAGCTCCCGGATCCTGTAACGAAAGTTACTTGGGACAATTATATTCTGATTTCTCCGGCTCTTGCGAAAGAGAAGAAGATCTCTTCCAATGACGTCCTAGTTTTGAAAACAGCGACTCGGACGATCGAACTTCCCGCGCAGATCCAACCTGGAATGCACAAAGAAGCGGTCGGGATCGCAGTCGGTTACGGTAGAACTGCGGCGGGTGCGGTTGGAACCGGAGTCGGTAAGAATGCGTATGTTCTTTCCGAAAAAGGAATCTATTCCGGTATCACGATCACTTCTCTTGAAAAAACGGGAAAAACTTACAAATTAGCCTGCACGCAACACCACCACATGTTGTCTCCGGGTTTCAGCTATCCGGATCGTCCTCTGGTTCAGTCTACGACGATCGAAGAATATCGCAAAAATCCTGCTTCCGGAAAGGCTCCTTCCGAAATTCCTAAGATTCTCAAAGACGGTAAACTGGTGAACGCTACGGGAGCAAATCCTGTTTATCCTTACCCAGGTTACAAATGGGGAATGAGCATCGATCTTTCCTCTTGCACGGGTTGCGGTTCTTGTGTGATCGCTTGCCAAGTGGAGAATAACATTCCGGTCGTAGGTCGTGATGAAGTTCGCGTTGGTCGCGAGATGCATTGGCTCCGAATCGATCGTTATTACATCGGCGAACCGGACAGGCCAGAAACTCTTCAAGTGGCTCACCAGCCGATGCTCTGCCAACATTGCGACAACGCTCCTTGTGAAACCGTTTGTCCGGTTCTTGCAACCGTTCACAGTTCGGAAGGGATCAACGACATGGTTTACAACCGTTGTGTGGGAACTCGTTATTGTTCGAACAACTGTCCTTACAAAGTGAGACGTTTTAACTGGATGCAGCACTGGTATAACGGAGCGGAAGGTTCCAAAGCTCCTCGTTACTTGGGACTCAATCCTGAAATAGCGGTTCGCGGTCGCGGGGTTATGGAAAAATGTAATTTCTGTTCTCACAAAATCGCGGAAGCGAAGATCGCGGCTAAAAACGAAGGTCGTGTTCTGAAAGACGGCGAAGTTAAAACCGCGTGCCAGCAAAGTTGTGCTGCGGATGCAATCAGCTTTGGTAATACGAACGATAAGGATTCGGAAGTTGCAAAACTTTCTTCCAGTCCAAGATCCTTTCGTGTCCTCGAATATCTGAACGTCGGTCCTCAGGTTGCTTATCTGACCCGAGTCAGAAGCTCAATTTAATGGAGTAACGTAAAAAGCTATGTCAATGTCCAACGCAGTCAAAGAAGCCCTGGATATCCAGCCTCTTGTAACCGGCGGTAAGTCGGTTCGGGACGTTACGGAGGATATCTTAAGACCGGTCGAAGCGTTCCCCACATCTTTGTGGTGGAAGGCTTTTCTTCTGGTTCTTACTATTACAGTCGTCGATTTAGGTATCATCGGATATCTGATGTATGAAGGTCTCTACATCCTCGGGATCAACAATCCCGTGGCTTGGGGATTTTTCATCGTAAACTTCGTATTCTGGATCGGGATCGGTCACGCCGGAACCCTGATTTCAGCCGTCCTTTATCTGTTCCGCCAAGAATGGAGAACCGGGATCAACCGTGCCGCAGAAGCGATGACGATCTTCGCGGTATTAACCGCAGCTTCCAACTTGATCATCCACATCGGAAGACCTTGGGTAGGATTCTGGTTATTCCCTTATCCGAACGAAAGAGGACCTCTTTGGGTCAACTTCCGTTCGCCTCTGATCTGGGATACGTTCGCGGTTTCGACCTACCTTACGATTTCTCTCGTGTTTTGGTATATCGGTTTGATTCCGGATATCGCCGCGGTAAGAGACCGTTCCAAAGGAGAAATGAAACGTAAGATCTACGACATTCTTTCTCTCGGATGGGTCGGATCCAACAAAGCTTGGTCTCATCTCGAAATGGTGGCGATGATCCTCGCTGCACTTTCCACTCCTCTGGTTCTTTCGGTTCACACGATCGTATCCTTCGACTTCGCGGTTTCGATCCTTCCGGGTTGGCACACTACGATCTTTCCTCCCTACTTCGTTGCTGGGGCGATTTTTTCCGGGTTCGCGATGGTCGTGACTCTGATGGTGATCGCGAGGGAAGTTTTCAATCTGAAAGATTATATCACCATGAAACACTTGGAAAATATGAACAAGGTCATCATGGTAACCGGTTTGATCGTGGGTCTTGCTTACTCCACCGAGTTTTTCATGGCTTGGTATTCCGGTAACGAATACGAAGGTTTTACTTTCGTAAACAGAGCCTTCGGTCCTTACGGTTGGGCTTACTTCATCATGTTCAGCTGTAACGTATTTTCTCCTCAGGTATTCTGGTGGAAAAAACTCAGAACCAATATCCCCGTTATGTTTATCATTTCCATTGTCGTAAACATAGGGATGTGGTTCGAAAGATACGTGATCGTAATGACGACTCACGCGGACTTCCTTCCTTCCAGTTGGGATATGTATATCCCTACCGTTTACGATTTCATGATGCTCATTGGAACGTTCGGAATCTTCTTCACGTTGTTCCTTCTGTTTTGTAGAATCATGCCCGTCATCGCGGTTGCGGAAGTTAAAACCGTCATGCCTCACAAAAACGGAGAACTTCACTGATGCTTAAACCTCATAAAGAACAATTTCATACATTTGAAGAAACGAGCGCTGGAGTATTCGGCCTTTTTGACTCGCCTTCGGAAATCATCGCGGCTGCGACAAAAACCAAAGAGAAGAATTACACTGGCTTTGATTGTTTCACTCCGTATCCGGTTCACGGATTGGACGACGCGATGGGAGTTCCCCGTTCCGGTCTTCCTTGGGTGACGTTCTTCATGGGACTTTTCGGATGCGCCGTCGGGTTTGGAATGCAATATCTGACTCATAAGTTCGATTGGCCTATCAATGTCTCCGGAAAGAATTTGAACGCTTGGTTTGCCTATATTCCCATCACGTTCGAATTCACCGTGTTTATGGCTGGAATCGGAACCGCGGCGGCGATGTTCTTCTTAACCAAACTTCCGAAAATCAATCGGAGAGTTTTGCATCCGGACATCACTACGGACAAGTTCGCACTCTGGATTCCTTCCTCTTCCAAAGGTTATAAAGAGGACGAAGTCGTAAGTTTTATCAAAGGCCTTGGCGGAAAGAACGTCGAGGTTGTGAAATAGGGCGGGAACAAGAATGAAATATTGCAAATCTCTAATTTTCCTTTTGGCCGCCGTTCTTTTCTGGAATTGCGAGTCCAAAACGCCTCCTCTGGAATACTTTCCGGATATGGCGGATTCTCCCGCAAGAGAAGCTCAGGAAGCGGACCCGATCGCACATAACGGAGCGGCTTCCAGAATTCCTCCGAAAGGAGCGGTTCCGGTAGGATACTATCCTTACGAGTATCTCGGATTGGATGTAACACAATTACCTAATAAAGGACTTTCTAATCCTTTGAAAAGCGACTTAGCGAATCTTCAAAAGGGAGAAGCTAAATACCAAACGTATTGTTCTCCTTGTCACGGCGTAAGAGGAGCGGGGAACGGAACCATCGTTGGTCCGGCTCCAAGAATCGGTTTTCCGGTTCCCGCCGTGATTTCTCCTAAGATCCAAGGATATTCCGACGGACAGATCTATCACGTAATGACCGCGGGTTGGGGAAGAATGAAAAGCTACGCTTCTCAAGTTTCTCCAGAAGACCGCTGGAAGATCGTTCTCTACGTGAGAAAACTCCAGGAATACGAGAACAGAACAAAAAAAGACGTGGCTAGGAATTAAGAATCATGGAAGTCAAAGTCGAACAAAATCTGATTCACTTCAAACTCGACTCCAAAACCCGCAGCGCCCTTTTCGGGATGATCGGGATCGGAGTTCTGAGCTTACTCATCGGGTATTTTACCCTTTCTCATACTCCTCCGAGACACGAGGGTGGACATTCCAATCCCGCTTGGTCCGCGTTTTTAACGGGAACTTTTTTCATCACGGGAATCGCTCTCGCGGGGGTTTTTTTTACCGCGATTAGCAACATCACGGGCGCTCATTGGTCCGTTACCGTAAGAAGACTCGCGGAAGGTTACGGTTTGTTTCTTCCGGTGGTTGCGGTTCTTCTGCTCATCACCGCGGTTGGAATCCACGATCTCTACGAGTGGAGTCACGAAGAAGTTGTCGCTCACGATCACCTTCTTCAGCATAAGAAACCTTTGTTGAACACTCCTTTCTTTGTGATTCGGATGATTCTTTTCGGAGCGGCTTGGTCCGTTTTCGGCTGGTTATTCCACAAACGTTCCACGGAGCAAGACAAAGATAAGGACGTAGCTCACACTCAATTTAGCGCAAGACTGGCCGGGGGATTTATCGTATTCTTCGCTCTTTCCTTCTCTCTTGCTTCTTTCGATTTGATCATGTCCTTAACTCCGCACTGGTTCTCCACTATGTTCGGAGTGTATTGTTTCGCGGGCGCGTATCAAACAGGTCTTTCGACTCTCGTCATCATGATCTACTTTCTGAAAAAGAAAGGGTACCTCGGAAACCTCGTAAACGAAAACCATATCCATGATATCGGAAAGTTCATGCTTGGTTTTTGTGTGTTTTGGGCTTACGTTGGGTTCTCTCAGTTTATGTTGATCTGGTATGCGAGTATCCCAGAAGAAACATTTTTTTACGAGCAAAGACTTACGGGCGGATGGGAAGTGTTCACTTACGCTCTTCCTTTCATCAAGTTCGTTCTTCCGTTCTTATTGCTCTTAAACAGACCGAACAAAAGAGACATCAACTTCCTCGTAAAAGTTTCGATCTGGATCGTGTTTACGCAAGTGATCGAAATCTATTGGCTGGTATTCCCCGCTAATTTCGAGAACTTCCAACTTTCCGGTCTTGTAGTAACACTCGGAGCGGTGATCGGTTTTATCGGTCTTTTCGGTTTCGTAGTTCTGAAACGTTACGAGTCCGCGGCTCTGATTCCGGTAGGGGATCCAAGATTGGATCAGTCTCTACATCATCATCAATAAGAGGAAGAAGAATGAAAAGGAATATTACACTTGTCGTTTTATTGATAGGGACTGCGTTTTTTTTAGGGGCATGTTCCAAATTAGCACAGGTTACAAATCATAAAAACTGTGATCCGTCTCTACTGAATCCTTCCCTGGAACCTACGGTTCCCATCTTCTCAGAGGCGGATGCTACTTCGGTTGTAAAAGAGAGAATCACGCCGGGCTCTGTGGTTAGAGTGTATGATTACAGAAATCATGAAGCCAATCCGAAACCCTTTGTTCGTATTAAGACTGAAAAAACGGAAGGTTGGATCAATCCCCGTTGTTTGGTCATAGGGCAGGATCCGTCCAATTCCGTTTTTACTTGGGGATATCGTAAGGACTACGTTCACTTTTACAACCCGGAAGATCACGAGCATTATCCCAATGGATACGAATTCCCGGATTATGCTTCTCTTCCAAAGGATAAGGTTCCATTGGCGGAACTCGCGCCTGAGTTGAAGCAGTAAAAACGGCCAACCGTTACTTAGATCCTTGGAAAAATCCATGCCGTTTCGTAAGAAGGGCATGGAATTTTTGTTTTTACCAAAACATCATAGAATGTTTCGTAAGAAATTTACGGCCGCGTTCCTAGCCGGTTTTTTCTTACGGAAAAAACCGGCTAGGAACCGCGCTCTCCTCTCTGGTCAAGTTATTGTGTTCCCTTTCAAAGTATTATATTTCTCTAATACCAATAACTTGACCTCGACTCGATCGCTCGCGGGGTTGTATTGAGTTTTGCAGAAGATAGGATTTACGAGTTTTAAGTTTGGTAATATTCTAAATTACGGAATTTTGACGTTATAAAAATTCTATCAATTTTTCGTTTTACTTTGTTTTTCACTGTGCAATTGAATATTCTAAATGAATCGATATTTAAGAACGAGAACTTTTGAAATTCGTTCCGTCGTTTCTGCTCTGTATTATAATCTTTGGAATTATCGGTATCTTGGTTATAACTTGATTTAGAGAAATAATACTTGAGTATTCGTTCGTAAGAGGCATGCTCGTGTTAAAGAAATGACCTTTTTTCTAAGACGAAATCCATTGCAACATAAGATTTTCATTCTGTTTTCGGTATTGTTGTTTTTGATTTCGATCGAAACTTTATTTGCAAAGGCGACTCTTCGTTTGAAAGTGGTTGTCGGTTCTAAGACCGATCCTCCTGCGGAAATTTGGGTTCGAGGAAACGGATATTCTAAGGTATTTTCTTTTTCGAATCAGTCGTCGGAGTTTATCGTTGATTTGAAGGAGCAGGGCGTCTACGACGTAGTTCTTACTTATAAAAGTGGGGCGATGGAACAAAAGACAATTACCGTGGATTCCGATGAGAAAAATCTTGATTTCGTACAAAAACAAAAGGTCGTCGCGGGAATCAACGTCGTGGGAAAAGACCGAATTCTCCCCCAAACTATACGATGAATCAAGAAGACGCGGTGAAGATGCCGGGAGGTTTCGGCGACGCGCTCAAGGCCGTTCAATCCATGCCTGGAATCATTCCCTTGTATCAGACATACATCGGTTCCAGTTTTCAATCGGCGATTCAGACCTACAATATAACGGCAGGTTCAAACAAAAACCCCGATAAACCGAACGGGGAGCCGGGCTTTCTCGTGATGCGTGGGGCCGGAACTCGGGCCAATCAGTTTTATTTCAACGGTTTTCCTATGAGTTATCCTTTTCACGCGGACGGTTTGGCTTCCGTAATCAACAACAACGCGATCCGATCCTTGGAATTGTATATGGGTTCCTATTCCGCAAGATACGGATTTGCAACGGGAGGGATCGTAAATATAGAAGGGTTTCAAAAAAGGGATTCTAATTTGTCCGTCGCGCACTTGAACGCGTTTCTTACGGATGTATACGCATATCGTAATATTAAAAAAGACTTAAATGTTTCCGTTTCCGGAAAAAAATACTATCCGAACGTGATTTTCGGAAGGGTGCCGAATATGATTCCTACGGAAACGTTCATGTCCGATTATAACGATTATCAGGCGAGAATCGGTTGGGATGTGAACGAACATCATACGGTTTCCGTTCAGACCTTCGGAGCCAAGGACAAACGGTATCCGTTTAAGGAACTCAGCCAATACAATCCGAAAGAAATGGCGCAGTCCTTCGGCAATCCTCCTTCCGCTACCGAGGGGATTCGACTTGATCGTATTTTTCGAACCGACGGGATTCAGCACGTATGGAAACCGAAGGATTCGATCACGAATACGTTCAACGTATCCAGAAATTATTTTAACGAAGTCACTGAAACTGGTATGGATACCTTGGTGACCGATATTAAAAAAATCGGATATCCTCCTTCTCTTTATCAAAGGGTGCACACTATTCGAAATGAATATTTCAACGATTTAAAACAGGTGGAAAACGTTTCGGAAATCGAACTTCTAAAACGAAATTGGAAGATCGCATTCGGAGGTCAGTATAGAGAGGTCAATGCCGGTTATAAGGGAAAGGTGACTCAACTGAACCTAGACCCCGCTTTGGAATTTTTGCAAAAGCAGTATTTGAATTCCCCCGAGGCAAGAGAGGTGTTGGAAGGGGACTCCGCTAGGACGAGACAGATCGGTTATTTTTTCGAAAATCGGCTCAAGTTAAAAGACTTCAATCTGAATCTCGGGGTAAGAAGGGAATACTACGATAAATCGGGAGAATGGAAAACGTCTCCGCGCGTAGGTCTCAGCAAAGAGATCGCTTATACACAATCCAGAATTTTCGCGGGGTATGGAAAACACTTTCAAGCGCCCGCGGATGTGAGTCGTTACTCAAGAAGAACGGGGAATCCGAATTTAAAGATGGAAGAATCGGATCACGCGGAGATCGGGTGGGATCAAAAAATCGGCAATCTTTGGAACGTTAAAATAGAAGGATATCAGAATACGTTCTCCAATCTTTCCGTTGCCGATCCGTTTATTATGGATCCGTATTCCGTAAACAGAGATTTGCGTCGGGAAGCTTTGGACCCTTCCGCCGATCCTTCTCTATTCAGAAGTGGTAATTTACATTATTCCAATTCGATGACCGGTTATTCGAGAGGGATCGAAGTTTTTATCAAAAAGGAAGCTTCTGCGGAATCCGGATTTTACGGATGGTTGTCTTATACCAAATCGGTGACAAAAAGAAACCGTCATATGCCCGAACTCACCAATCAGGAATACAATTCATGGCTGGCGCAAAGCAATTCAAAGGATCTTGTTCACCAAGAAAGCACGGATCAATACTACGCGAATTTTTACAGAGACGGAAGCTACGACGTTCTTTTTAAAAATTCCAAAGACGAGCTGTACGATCTGGACAGAACTCACATTTTCAATATCGTCCTCGGTTGGAAATTCGAAGAAAAAGCGCAAATCGGACTCAAGGGGACTTACTTAACGAATTATGCATATACGCCCGTGTCGGGATCCAAGAGCATGACTCTGAATCAAAGTATATCGGATTTGTTTCCCGATCTACCGATACCGCCTTCGACTGCGCCTTCAAGTGGCGATAGTTCCACTTTGCTTCCCTTTTATCAACCCGTATATTCGGATATGCGTCGATCGGCAAGACTGCCTCACTATCACCAATTCGATCTAAGATTCGATCGTTTTATTCCCACGAGCTGGGGAAGAATGACCGCGTATTTCGAGCTCGTAAACATAACCGGAAGTAGGATTGCCGTGAGTGCGGACACATTCAGTCCTATTTTTCCGTTTGTGCCGGGCGCAAATCCTGAAACTCAATATATCTATCTGAACGGAATGCAGTCCTTAAAAACGGATAAGAATAAAATTCCTTATATCAACTTCGGAATTGAGCTTAGGTTTTGACGAACGTTTTTTTCGAAGTACTAAAGGAATGGTATCGTTTCCTATTTTTTCTTTCCGAACGTATTTGATTCTTCTTTTTGATTGCAAGAAGAATCCTTTAGGAGAATTTAATGTGGGAAGCGGATCGAACGAAATTTAGTTCCGCAGATTTCGGAAAATCTATGAGATACGATCAAAAATTTGGATTTCTCTTTTTTGTTTTTTTGTTTCTTTACGACTGCAACTATCATTACTACGTGCAAAAAACTTCCATCAAGAGCGGATCGATTCCGAACTTATCCAAGGTAAAAATCGCTTATATCGGTTTTCGTCCATATCTCACGGAGATGACAACTTCTTCCTCGGAGACGAGGGTTTATACGGCCAATCTGATGTATCCCGATCGGACTATATTCAAATTTCAGAATGGAACTTATGCATCTGATTTGAAATCTACGGGATACAGAAAGGACGTGTCTTCTGATAAAGTTAAAAAGTTCGTTCAGGATTATTTGAACGAGGTAAAGGACAGTGGCGTTCTTGAACTGACATATGTAACAAGCGTAGAAAAGAAAGGAGAAGAGCGAATTTTCAAATTGAAGGATATAGGGGCGGATTATTACGTGTTGGGAATTCACACTCCGGCGTTTCAGACTTCGAAACATTTTGGTAGTAGTGTGCTTCAATTGTTCTCTTCTATTTTTTCCGTGATAAGTTTCGGATTAATTCCAAGTTATGCGTCTTTACAGGCGGGGACCGAAATTAAAATTTATGATAAAAATTTAAACCAGCTTACTTCCATCAAATACGATCATGGATATTCGATTTTGGGTGCGGTATGGGCATCCTCCGTTCCACAGGAGTGCCGTAGAATGGGGTGTAATGCTCTCAAACAAGTGGTTTCTCCTCCTAAGTTTGTGTATCAAGAATTGGGGCCTCAATTTGAAATGGATGTCGTAAATTTTATACAAGCTCGATCTGTATTCCGCAAATGATATGATTTGCGGAGAATGCGGTGTCTTTATTCGCGTTTCTATTTGCGGTTTGAGACAAAGAGTAATTTGTCACGATAGGCAAAATAGGAGCGCCTTCTTTTAATGTTTGAGTTTTGGAATCGGTTTGTAAGTTCTGAATGAGCTCTAATTTTCCCGAGAAAAAGTAGAATTGAATTCAGTAGGAAGAGAAACTCGCGGGGACTCGTACGATTCTGGAATTAAAATTTTTTTGTCGTAAAAGCGGATTTCTATTCCGTTTTTTGTTTCTTCCAAAAAGGGACTCAGATCGGAAAGACAATTGCGATCCGGTCTGAATTTTAGTTTTTTATGATTTACGCTTCTTGCAAAAAGACAACCGTTTACGTCTGTGGCAAAAATCAGATCTTTCAGAGCGTACGAAATATTGGACTCCGCAAGGAAGAATAACGTTCCTTCCGATTCTTTACATGTTATCAAGTGAATCGGATAACCTTCCAATTCCAGATAACCGTTTTCAGTTAATTCTCCGAAACGATTATCGATATAGATTCCGAGTTCGTCTTCGCAAAGATTTTGGCGAAAGTAAGTGAGTATTTCTTTTTGATCGATTCGATTCCCTTGAAAGATCCAACGGTCTTCCGAATCTACAAAAATTTCGCTATTGAATCTGCGAGGAGAATGAGAATCGTTCCGATCCGGTGAAGTCTTCATCGTTCGTTGTCCTTATAACGGTAGGCCACGCCTTCGATCACTCCCATTTCGTTGTTCACATAGCCGATTACAACTGTGTTCCCATCTCCATTGCCGGATTGGATGAGGGTGGGAGGAACGTTCACGATTCCTTTACCCGTAAAAATAACACCATCCATGTGATTGGAATACAATTCTTTTTTGAGATTGATAATCAGGTAGTTGGGGATTCTTCCGTTTGCAAAGGAGCGAATGATGATTTTTCCGTATGTACGATATGGTTTGGGAGGAGAAGAAGTTCGGATTTCGATTTCGTTCCAGGAACTTTTATGAGAGAAACCGAATTCTTCCCTCAAAACTGTTTCCGGGATAAATTCTACGGATTCGCAAGAAAAAAGAGTGGAAAGTAGAATTGGTACCGAAAGAATCTTCGAAATCTGCAAAAGAATGCGAAACCGAAAAGAAATTTCCGTTTCCGGGTACATGATTCCATTCAGAAAGACCGGAAATAAGGTGCAAGTGTTTTAATCTTGTTTCTCGCTTACCCGAGAAGTGAGTTGTTCGAAATAAATTCAATGTTATGATAAAACGGGATAAGGGAAACCAGTTCGGATTTCGAGCGTTCGAGTCGTGCCGCCCCCTTAAAACTTCAAATGGAAGACACAGAGTTAGAGAAAAGGTCGAGGGAAAACGTACTAAAAATCGGTTACTGTTCTTTGGACGAGATCGAAGAAAAGGTCAAAGCGTTCCGAGTGATGAACCAGAATGCGGTCAAAAAGAGATATATCATTACGAGAGAGCCGATTCTTGATAGTGGGGGAGGAACGATTCTTGCTAAGGCCGGTGAGATCGACATTTCCGCCGCGAAACTTTTGAGAAGACACTTTAAAGGTTCTCAGATGTTTAAGACCTTTCAACCGGATGAAGGAATTGTAATTATTTCGGACATGACTTCCGCAGAGGGTGTTTCCTTTACGATGGATATTGTGACTCAGATCATGAACCTTGGGGGCGGGGCTTACGAAGGATTTATTGACCGTGTGGACAGTTTTACGGAATTCATAAATTTATTGAAAAAGTCCCTTTTCCCGAAACTTATCATCATCGGCTATATCCAGCCAAGTCAGGTTCAATCCGAACTGATGAATTTCGTTCGAGTGAAACGAGTGGATAATTATCTTCGAGCGGTTGAACTCTCGCACACTCTTTATAAATCGAGTCCTTATTTCCCAAAAATCAAACAGGTCGAAATCTCGCAGCACGACTCAAAAAGTTGGGGTCGTTTTGTCGTTGAAATCATTCGGGAATATACTCGTCCTTATCTCTTGGAAGAAATATAGATCTGACAGGAAATATTATTAAAGCGTTGTTTACGTTACTTTTAAATTGGAGACGCACCTGCGCTCGGATATTTAAGATAAAAGAATAACGCTGCTTTTAATGTGCGTTATCTAGAACTTAAACACGATAAAATTCCAAATTATCGCGCAGAGGATCGGGAAGACTTCCCAAGGCGTTGAGATACTTCTTATAACGGTTTTCTATTTCAGTATATTTGCGATTTCTAATATTGATGAATCGGTTGTGAATTTCGGCAAAAGCCGGAGTTTTTGCCACCTTATCCCGGACCTGTCTGCTGAAAGGAATATGTCTGTAAAAAATTCCGCGGACTACTTTGTTGAGTCTTTGAACTCCGTCGGCTTCGTATTTCATCCAGAGTTGATAGTCATTTGCAAATATATCCCGATCATTTCGAAAGCGTTTGAAATCGGAAGCCAACTTCTCTTTGATTTCCATAGAAAGATCTTTGTTCTTCTTAAAGAACTGAATGTAGTCCGTATAATCCGCAGTGATCGAGGGATTTCCCACGTTGTTCCATTCCGCGCCGAGAATGGATTTAGTCAATTCCCAACGAAATGCGGCGAGGGCATCGGCGACCATCGTCTTTAGATCCCCTTGTGCAAAAATAGGAAGTACGATTCTTCCCGGACTTTCTTTGGAGCCGGCTCCTCTGTGAATGGAAAGATCCTGCCACATCATTACTTTGGTTCCGATCGAAGGGACTAAGATAAAATCGGGAATCACGCATTTTTGAATGAATTCCTTTGTGATTCCTAATTCGTTATTATTGTATATGACTTCCCGATGGAAAACGGAATAATCAATCCCCATCAGTTCCTGGATCACTTCCCGTAGAATCTCTTTGGAAACGTACGATTTATCAATCGCCATCTGGCTGTGAAACTTGGTCAAAATCGGAAAGTGGGTCGCCGGACTACCCGAAGTGAGTCTAACGTTAGCCTCGTAGAGGGAAGCGAACTCGAACTTGAGTCTTGTATCCGGGTTGTCCAATTCGGGCGGGATATCCGATTCTTTTTTGATAGGGAGGTTTCTATTTTCCAGTTTCACCTTTTCGAAAAAGTTCTGTCCCATTTCATCCAAGGAAGTCGGGACTTCTCTTTTATAGACTTTTTCCAACCATTCGGTTCCGAGTGAGATCGGAATGTCCGAAGCGGAATGTACAGGATCCTTTTGAGTATACATGAACGCGATCTGAGAATCGTCCACCATCGTTTCGTCGAAAAAACCGTATTTCAGCATCAGCTCGACCGCTTTGGGAACATTTCGATTGGAATTCATGTACTTCACAAAACATTCCTGATACATATCCCAGTAATGTCTTCCAAGAGTCCTTCTGATCTTCCTATTATCACCTTCCGGATCGAGAGGATTTTTCAGACTTTTCACCTTAACCATCAAGGCGGAAAATTCTTTTACCTTTTCTGCTTCTAAACCGGAGAATTGGATGATGACCGATGCTGAATTGTCGAGTTCCTGACGGATCGCGTTGATATCCACGCCTGCCGCGACCGACGAAGGTGGGGGCGTCTGCGTTTTCGGAGAGGTTTCTTCCAATTTCTTCACCAACGAACTCGCCTTGGATTGAAAGGCTTGTGTGTTCAGAGAAAGGTCGGCGACCGGGATCCCAAAAAGCGCTTGATGGCCGTTTTTATACTTTTCGATCTTTCCCGCAATTGCACCTAACACGGGTACTACGTATTCCACGGGAGCCGTTCCATATCCCGACAAGGTGATGTCTAAGATGAGATAGAATTTTTCTACGAGGCTACTTTCTCCTACGAAGAATCTACGGAATGCTTCGTCCAAATCGGTGAGACAGGTTTTGAGAATTCCAGAAATCTGATCCAATACGTTCGCTAGTTTGGAACAAACATAGATGAGCATGGAAGGATCGGCGGTGAATAACGCGTTCAAAATTTTAGGATCCTGCACGATGAGCTTCCGGATGAAACTGAATTCTCCGTCCTGAAAATCAATTTCTTCCGGATACAATCTCGTAAGTTGAGATTCGTGCTCCTCTTCCAAAAATTGAGGACTCGGTCTGTCGGGCAAAAGTCCTCCATTGTCAAAAAATAATTTCAAATTCTCCCGACAAAGACGCATAACCGGATCGACTACGTCAGCCGAAACCTCCGGGATCGGAGAACCGGGTTTGATGTCCGGAAATACGCTCGGATTAAATTGGTAGTAGAGAATAGAAAGGTTGTCGTTTACCTTTTCAATATCCGAAGTGATCTTTCGGATCTGGTTGGATTTTTTAAAAAGTTCCGTGATCTCTCGAAGAAGGGTTCGTGCGACCATTAGTCCTAAAGAAACACGCGACCCCACACTTTTTCCGATTGTATCCCGATTCATCGTGTAAGTGGAAATCACACAGGCTTCTTCCGCTTGAATGTGAAAAGGATATCTTCCGCTTGTAAAAAGAGCTACGGATCCGGGGGTCAAGTTGGCGCCGTTTAGTTTAAAAAGTTCGAGTTTTCTTCCTCCGGGAACTTCGGTCAGGTAACGAACCGTTCCACTGTGAAGCACGTTTAGAGTGTTTGCGGAAGAAGCTTCCGTAAACAGTAAAGTTCCCGCGGGGGCTTTGGCTTGTTGTTGTGGAACTGAAGGATCAAATGTCATATCGGATTATCGAGGTTTTAATGAAAAAGAAACTATTTCTTCTCCATAGAGAAAACAATTTTTTTGAGAAGACGTTAAAAAACCGGATTTCACTTTTTTAGTTTTCAGCATGATTCTCGTTCAACTTGACTCCTTATGCCTCTTAAAGACCATACCGGAAGAATGAACCAAATAGAAAAGCTACTTCGTGCTTCCAGAATCGGAATGATCACAAATCAGAGCGCTTTCGGACCGGATGGGGAATACCACTTTCAAACCATTCACAGACGTTACGATCTGAAAAAAATATTTCTCCCGGAGCACGGACTTTTTGCGGAACTTCAAGATCAGGTTTCCGGTTCGAGTTTGAGATACAATCTGGACGAAGTGGAGTTTATCAATCTCTACGGAGATCAAGAATCCAGCTTGGTGCCCGATTCGGTTTCTTTGGACGGTTTGGACGTAGTCATCATAGACATAAGAGACACAGGCGCGCGTTATTATACCTTTCTAACGACTGCATATTATTTTTTGGAAGAGATCGATAAGTGGAATTCTTCTGGAAAAACGGAAATTTCCGTAGTCGTTTTCGATTCGCCTAATCCGGCGGGAAAAAAAGTCGAAGGTTCTCCTTTGCAAAAAGAATTCGAATCCTTTGTCGGGGTCAGAAGCGTTTTACATCGTCACGGTTTGACTCCGGGAGGGTTACTTTCTTATTATCAAAAAGAATTTTCCTTAAACGTAAAGATTCGAATCGTAAACAAGGGATGGTATGAAAAAAAAGATTCCGAATTTTTTTGGATTCCGCCTTCTCCGAATATTCCGTTTTTCTCCACTTGTTATGTTTATTCGGGGCAGTGTCTTTTGGAAGGAACCAATCTTTCCGAAGGAAGGGGAACCACGAGGCCTTTTGAAACGTTCGGAGCTCCTTACATCGACGAACGGAAAGATAACATCCGAAAAGCATTGGAAAAATCTCAAAGAGGGAACGTGATTTTAAGGCCTTTGAAATTTATTCCTACCTTTCATAAACATAAGGACGAAATCTGTGGCGGTTTTCAAATCCTGTTGAAAAAACCGGAGAAGTTTCACAGCCTATTTTTCACCTTAAAACTGATCCGAATGTTGAGGGAAGAATATCCGAACGACTTTGCTTACAGGTCAGGCGCATACGAATTTAGATCGGATCTTACCGCGATCGAATTGCTCGTAGGAGATCGTTTCTTGCTCGATTATCTGGACGGAAAATATTCGGATTCTTTTGTATTTGAATATCTGAATGAACAAGAACTGCTTTGGAAGAAAAAGTGTAAGACGATGAAACTTGTTTAAAATTGAAATTTGTTCCAAAACTTGCAGGTCATTTAAATCGGATCTCAATTTTTTTCGGTTCCCGATTCTTTGGTTGTGTTCGTTTGGCTTATCGTTAGCCTTGGGCGATTTTAGAAGTGTCTCGAAAAACAACTGGATTCTGTTTCGAGTTTTTCTGAATTAATTTGCGATGGGGACAATTCAAGACGAGGAGAAAAATCATATTGGAAAATAAAAAAATCTTCATTTTACCGAACTTATTAAGGCTTTCTAAGATTTCTTTTTCTAAATTGTCTCGGAACAATATTCCAAAAAGTATCTTGTTGATTTTGGGTATTCCATTGGTTCTATTTTTTCCAGGGACTTTGTTTTCTTGGGGAACTCATTATCTCATAATGGATCGAGCGCTCGAACATTTTTCTATGAAGTTCGCTTCTGGAGAAGTCGAATCCGAGTCTTTGGATTCTTTTGTGAAAAAAGAGAAAGTTTCTTTAAAAGTTCTTTTTGACGAATTTGCGACTTGGGAAGAATCAAGAGGTTCGAAACGGTTTAAAAAAGTGGAATTTCATCCGGAGTCTGCGTCGGTTTTGGAATTTGTAAAAGCGGCAAGGCTCAATCCTACGACTCGATTCTTGGAGGTGGAAAGAATTCTTCCCGGCTCCAAATCGATGTCGGGTAACGTTCAGGTCGCGTCGATTACGCCGTATCTTTTCGATCTTCCGGAACTTCCCGCGAGGTTTCAATCCACCGTCGGAAAAAAAATCAAAATTAGAAATCTTCTCTATACCTTTATCGACGAGCCAGATTGGGGAATGGATCATCATCTTTGGGGTTTTACCGAATACGGTTACGGAAAACAACCGTACGGGAAACCGGAAGGAGAAAGTAGCAAAGCTCCTTTTCACATGCAATTTCAGAATGAAAATTGGGTGCTTTCTTTTTTCGCTTCCGAGGTAGTTCAAGGAGGAATGATTTTGGATCGAATCGAGTTGTTTTCTCGTCTTTCCAAGTTAGCGGGGAAAACCGGGCACAATTATTGGAAATATCGTTTTGCGACTTGGGCCTGCCATTACATCCAAGATATAGGACAGCCGTATCATTCCAAAGCGGTTCCGGATGCGGATTTTTTTTATTATATACGCTACGTCTTTTCGTCCAAAGACGCGAAAAAAGAAATGAAGACAAAAACCACTCAACTTGTCG
>NZ_AHMT02000042.1:42500-45000 GCF_000243815.2 Leptospira alexanderi serovar Manhao 3 str. L 60
CTTTTATCGGTCGCGATTCATCCAAAAACCTCCGCAGAAAAGACTTCCGAATATTATTGCAAAGAAAACGGAAAGAAGATGCGGGTGGATTTTTATGAGGCTTATCGAGGACAACTTTCTCATGACTATGAATTTTTGGGAAAGATCGCCGATAAGGTCAAAATCATGGCGTACGAATTACATCCTAGGAAAAACGCCTTTCCCGGCCCAGGTCCTCAGGCGCCGTCCTGGTGGATTGAGAGAATATTAGAATATTCTACACAAAAGATTCCTAATTCAAAATTGTATATGGCCATTCCGACTTACGGATATGATTGGTCACTGAACTGCGATATTCCTTCCAAAGCGGTATTCTACTCCAGAGCACAATATATTAAAATGAATTGGAATCCAAGATCCGAAGAGCCGACCGATGTATTTAAAATTTTCAAGGAAGCGAAAAAATCCGGAGATTGGATCTACCTACGACCGTATTTATACCGTCACGAAGGGCGGGTTTATGACGATCCTTCTCTTTGGTATACTCTGGGAGGTTGTGATCGGGTCGCCTTTTATATGAACAAACGATCCTTCGAAACGAAGATGAATCTGTTAAAGAAGTATAAAATTCGAGGTTTTTCTTTTTGGCAACTGATTCAGGATAACGATCCCGAAATTCATTCTTATCTGAAAACAATGATCGAAAATAAACGCGAGGATCGGAAAGCTTCCTTCTTTTAAAAAGGATCGGCGTTTAGTGATCTCTACATAAAGGAGTACCGCCAATTTTAGCATAAATCCCCGTTTAGGCACAGAATTTTGGACACTCTATTATGTAACGTGAGTTCGGCGTAAGAAAGTTTGGGCGAATAAGAAACTAAAGTGCAACGACTCCCTGAACTCAACGCAGAGCTTTCCTGAACTCAGCAAACACCTTCCTATGGGTCGGTGTTTAGGTCGCTCTGCGGGTCGTCGTCGCAGCTCGCGAATTTCATAGATAAAATGGCTCGCGACCGCGCTTTTCGCTCCAATTCCTTCGGAATTTAACTCAATGTTTCTCCCTACGGGTCGAAACATATAATCGCTTTCGCATTTTGTTATATCGAACTCACGTTATGCAGGGTTGAGTGGTAAAAAACAAGTAGTCGTACAATCGATTTTATTTCCTTGAAAGAAGAATGATGAAATGATCTAACGATTTTATTTCGTAAGCACTATCTTAGTTTATAATTTCTTAATGGACGCTTGAGGACAATGATTCTGTAGGGCGTTATTTTTTACGGCGAATTTTTCTGCCGTAAATCCAACCTGCGATAAGAAGAGGATATCCGAGCTTAGCTACTATGCTTGCATAAAAGTTGGAATGATTTTCGGAAACACTGGGAATTTGCAAAATCAAACCGGCTAACAGAAGAATAATGTGAATTTCGGTATATTTTGAGTTTTGAACAAAGAGATAATTTCCGAGACCGCAACCCGAGATGAATGCAGATAGTCCGAAGAAGACCCCAATTTTCCCCAAGATCAGAAACAGATTTTGAGGCAAGAGTAAAATCGGAGAGAGAAAAATAAGAAAAGGGAGAAAGATTTTACAACTTAAAAGAAGGATAGAAATGATTCCTAAAGCAGAATGAAGTTTGAGTTGATACTTTGTCTTCAAGGAGAGAAATCGTTTGGATTACGGTTCTCCGCTGGCGACGGGAACCGGTTCGTTTTCAGGAAGAAGGCTGGTTGCCAAGAGCTCTGGAGATTCCGAACCGAGGGGAATGGAAACTTTCGCTGAAGATGTTTGTGTCGCTTTAAAGTAGTAGTACATAGGAACGGAAAGAAGGGTAAACCCGATTCCCCAAAACGTTTCGGTAGGTTTGTTCCAGAGTAAAGTCGCTATAATTCCAACGTTGGAAGCGATGTAAAGATAAGTTGTATAAGGATATCCTGGAATTCTAAACTTCAATTTGTAGTGCTTTTTTTCAAAAAGAATAGGTGTGTAAGAAGTAATCGTCGCGAGAAGTAAAGTGGAACAAGTGATTAAATAAAGAAGACTTTCAATTTCTTTCACGAAACAGAATAAACAAGCGTATCCGCATTGAAAGAGAAGGGACATGTAAGGACTTTTATGCTTAGAATGTAGTTTGGCCATATTTGAAAAAAAGAATCCGTCCCTCGCCATTGCGAAATAAATTCTCGAACCTCCGATGATGTAAGCGGAAATCGATCCGAGGAACGCCCAGCAAATAAATGCGGTGATAAAAATTGTTGCTTTTGGTCCAAATAAAAAGGAAGAAGCGGTGATTCCGATTTTATCTCCCGATAATTCGGAAATAGGCGCGGAACTTAAAAAGAGAAAATTGATGAGAATATAGAGAATGGTGACTAACGCGCAGGAATACAAAACGGCTTTGTAGATATTCTTGTCCGGATTTTTGACTTCTTCTGCTACGTAAGTGATCATATTCCAACCCAAATACGAATACGTCACAGGAATCACACCCGCAAGTAAAAGTTCCATTCCTCCTAAGTC
>NZ_AHMT02000041.1 GCF_000243815.2 Leptospira alexanderi serovar Manhao 3 str. L 60
AAAAGTATCTGACGGATGATGGCCCGTTCCAAGATGAACTTCGAGCAGAGAATGAACGTTTAAGGAAAGAACTCTTGGAAGTAACGGAGGAGAGGGAGATTTTAAAAAAGTCCGTGGCCATCTTCTTGAAACCAAGGAAATGAAATATACATATATAGAAAAGAATCATTTCCCAGTAAAGAAGATATGCAAGATTCTGAATGTATCCAAGAGCGGCTATTATGATTGGTTGAAACGAGAAGATAGCGAAAGAGTAAAGTCAAATCAAGAGTTAGACGAAAGAATTCGCCGTCTATTTGAAGAGCATGAGGGTAGGTCTGGATATTTACGAGTTCATCAAGACTTACGATCGGAGGGATTGTCGTATCTAAGAATCGAGTTTACAGAAGAATGTATAAACTGGGTTTAAAAGCCGATCGGAAGCGTTCTTTTCGTCCTGTGACCACGAACTCGAAGCACAAACTTCCTGTTGCTCCTAATCTTTTGGATCAAGTTTTCAAGTCGGATGGATTGAATCAGATTTGGCTCTCAGATATTACTTACATACCGATCAACGGGAAATGGATTTATCTATTTGCGATCAAAGATCTTTTCAATCGAGAGATCATTGGTTGGGAATTGGGTTCGACATTGGAAACGGAACATCTCTTGAAGGCCTTTGAGAAAGCTCTTTCTCGTAGGAGATATCCAAAAGAAGTCATATTTCATTCCGATAGAGGAGTTCAATATGCAAGCGATGACTTTAGAAAAGTATTAAATACGAATGAGTTCGTCCAGAGTATGAGTAGAAAAGGCAACGTGCTATGACAATGCTCCCGGAACGCGATTCATAGAAAGCGTTCCGTTGAGTTTCCTGGAATCGTTCTTTAAAACTTTGAAAGTTGAGGAGGTTTACAGAAGGAAATTCAACACAATAAGGGAGGCACAATATTTTCTGTTTGACTATATCGAAAGATATTACAACAGAAAGAGAAGACACTCGGCTTTATGCTATCTTACACCAGTCGAGTTCAGAGAAAGAATTACTGCATAGCCATGTCCGTTTTCTTGGGGGAAGTCCATATTTTCCCAAAGGTCAAGCTGCAAGGTTCTGTCCGGTCTCGGTTTTTTCCGTAGAAAGAACTGGTGAGGGCAGGTTCTTATCGTGAATATTCTTAACAAGTGGAAAAATCACTTTCGAATTCCTGTCGTCGACGTTTCCAGGAGTAATCATAAATGATAATATTTCACCTTGATCATTTATGATTAAATGCAATTTAAAGCCATAAAACCAGCCTGTGCTTGATTTCCCTCGCTGTGCAATGTCTTTCAATACTTTACAGCGTGTTCTAAAACTTCATTTTATTTTACCAAAGATCAAGCTGCAAGGTTCTGTTCAGTTCCGGTTTTTTCCATAAGAAAAAATCGAGACTGGACAGGTTCTTATGAGAATGGATTCTTCTGTTGTCGCATACTCCAAAGAATCGTAGAATCAATGAACGATATTCCGGAACATTTTCCCAGACAAGAATTTGATAGAAACGAAGCTATGACAGATAACGCGTTAGGCATCAGTTCAACAAAACGATTGTAACTTACCGCTTTTGGAAATTCCGATTTTAAATTCTTTTTTATTTCTATCAGATAATAATTTTTAAATTCTCTATAATGAGAAAGATGAAAACAGACAACAATCGTTGCTACTTCACTCAGGCTTAACTGAAATTTTCGGTTTCTTTTTCGAACCACCGGACAAAAGTATTTTCACGTTCCAGTTTATTTTTTGTTGTGTACAATAATCGTCTATCGCACAAAATATCTCTGTCAGATCCATATTTAACCCCTTTTTGCTGAAAGTACGGTTCAATATGTGATCTGGCGCTTTTCTGTACAAGAGCTTTCTCTGTTTTCCTTCTTACGACCCTGCTCACGTTATCTACATACCGATCAGGAAATAGCCTATAATGATTTTTGAATCTATTCGGATTGAAAACTTTTTTGAGAGAGAATTGATTCTTAAAGATATCGTTACTATCGGAAAAATTTCCAAAAAAAATTTATTTCGAAATGATTTACACTTTATATGGTTCCGATATTTACTTGTAAATACGAGGTTGGTCTACCGACCCTCAAATAAGTTATGTAATAATGTTTGGTTTTAAGTGTTACAATGCTCAAGACTTTACACGTCGAATGTGAGATGATAAAAGATAAGCAATAAATTTTAAATACTAAATACTAAATGACAATAGAGTTGTTGAAAATTAATACCTCTGTCCGTTTCTGCCCTATTGAAATGGGAGTTTGAAGCGGTTTTGTTAAACTGAATCATGGAATTTTTCAACAACTCTAATGATGTCTAAATTCTCTTGGATGTTTTCGACTAAAAAATTTGTTTCAAAATCTTAGGATGTGCGGACTTCTATTTTTTGTTACGAATTTGCTGAATGGTTATAGTTGATTTCTTTTAAAATTTTGAGACAGGCTTCAAATCTTTTAATCGGTAATCGGAGTTTCTGCGAACTTTTCAGTTTCTCATTTGAGATGTAAATAACGTGAGTTCGGTATAACAAAATAGCGAAAGCGATTATTATGTTGCGCCCATAGGAAGCAACATTGAGTTAAATTCCGAAGGAATTGGAGCGAAAAGCGCGGTCGCGAGCCATTTTATCTATGAAATTCGCGAGCTGCGACGACCCATAGGGAGTCGTTGCATTGAGTTTCTTATTCGCCCAAACTTTCTTACGCCGAACTCACGTTATTTACTGCTCGGGCGCATGAAAAGAATACTGTAATAAGTTTGTTTCAAAAGTTAGAATGTTCGACCTTCTTCAAAAAAGCTAACAGTTCTGGATAATTTTGTGAGGCCTTCTTATTTTTGCAAAAATGGCCTGTTAATTTTTGGTACTATTTTCATGCGTCTAAGTAGTAATTGCTGGTGGGATTCGCCAAGTTGATCGTACGTGTATACGACCTGTGATTTTTTCCGTGTTTATCTGATTAAAAAAGATTTAGCGAGATAGAAGAGCCGCTATTGAACCAATCATTACTCATTTGAAATATGGTCACAAGATGGATCGTCACCTCCTGAAAGATCGAGAAGTAGGTGTATCAACATCATCTTATCGGCTGTCGGTTGTAATTTCAGAAAGCTATTCCGAGCTTTCTTTTATTAATCGTCTTGCCAAGGCACTGGATGCGGGACCTGTCATCCATTTAAAGAGCAAGGGCGTTTAGATTTACTAGCCTCTTCAGTTCCCGGGACGTCGTAAAAACTTAGAACTGTCCCAAAATTTCTTGTAAGGGCCGACGCTGAGTTAAATTTCACGTCTTTTTTTAAGACTTAGATATTCATCGGGAGTGACGATGCTAAAATTCTTAATTTTCTGGAGAGTCAATAAATCTTTATCTCCAGTTATTAAGTAATCCACTTCAGCTGCAAAAGCAGATTCCAAAATGTGGTAATCATCTCTATCTCTTAATTCTAAATAATCTTGAATAGGTTTATTTTTAACAAATGTTGTAATATCTCTGATTTCGGATAAAACAATCTGAATGAAATTATTATCTAACTTAAATTTTGGTTTAGAAAGAGTGGATTCTATTTCATCTAATATTTCTTTCGAAATATATCCCGTAAAAACCTCATCAATTAAATCTTGGAAAACGAGCCTAGGTTTTCCTTTAAATAAAATAGCAGAGATGTAAATATTAGTATCTAATAATGCCTTCAACATTACTCATCTCTATATAATAGAGTGTCTAAACGCGGATTTATGCTCAAATTAAAGATATTCTATTTTACAAGAGATCAGTAAGAAGCGTTTCTTTTATTTCTAACGGATTTAATTTCATTAAAAACGTCTTTTTCAGAAAAGGCCCTTTGATCAATAGCTTTTGAAGTGAAATCAAAGATAACTTGCCATCTAGTTTTTTTCTCAATATATGCACGCGCAGCTTCACGAATCAATTCTGATCGAGACCTGTGTTCCCTTTTTGCAATTTTATCAATTTCTTTTAAAAGTGCCTTTTCGAAGGAGATATTAACAGTTTGATTCATAAGTTATTATTATATACAAAGATTGTATGTTTGTCAATCTTATTTCTCCGTTTCGTACTTACTTATCGCCGCATGGATGTGAAGGCCAGGGTGCCTTTTTAGGAACGAAAGAAATTCGCCCACAAGCTTTATAAAATTGCTCCTGCTCGGCGACGCTATCGATGGATTCGGGAGAGGCGCTGGCGCAAATAGATCCGTTAGCACATCGAACAAAGCGGGGCCTCCCCAATTCAGCCAAATATATCCTCATGCTCAGAACAGCTTATTATAGATTCGCTTTAGCACGGAAGGAATTGAAAGGTAAATTGATTGTTTTAAAGTTCTTCCTAAAATTAAAGACAAATCGGTTCATTTGATTTTTTCGGATCTAACCTTATCTTCCTAATCAAGACATCCCTTATGTTAAATTTACAAATATTTAAATTCATTCTTTTATACACCACACTCGTAACTCTTGTGGGATGGTGTTTTTTTGGGTTACTTGCTTTGGTTATTTTTCTTCTTATCGATTGAGAGTAGGGGTTTTTAGGATTTATAAGGGAAATTTATTGATTTTGCGAGTTTCGTAGTACAAGATTAAAATAAAGGTAGAAAAGTAATGATTGAGAATCGGACAAAAATTTTAGAAACAGATCCAATTATACCGATTCCGGATACCTTAATAAAACTAACTCTTAAAATTTTTGACAGAAACGACAAATTTGTCAGAAGAAATCATTTTGCATTTAATAACGGTTATACTGCTTCTTTAGTTCGTTATCAAGATAATCTTTTTGATGATATAGATAGGAAATATTTTGACTATTACGAAGTTGCAATTCTCAAAACTGAAAATTTCGAACTTACGGATGAGCTTGCAAAACTTATAGGGGAGAACTATAACAGGATTCGATTTACTGAAGAAAAAGAAACAATTGACTGTTGATTCCGTATTGCTCAATTACATCCTGCGAATATTTAAATAATTTTTATATTCTGCTATATTCCATTTATGAATTTGGGGCCCGGACAAGAGAGCTTTACTTTCGGGATCCTTGTTTACTTAGCTGGTAAATAACTAACAATATTTGTCAGTATTAAGAATTTAAATAATGCGTTATTTCAGTCAATACTTTTCAGAATATAACTTGAAGTTTATTTTATACAATACAGTTATAATTTTTGAAGTATGACAATCGTTTCTAAATGCGTATATAGTATATCTAGTTATACTATATCACTAAAATAAATTACATTAGAATATAGTTATTTTATATGAGTTTCAACTCTTTCTTAAATTAATTAGTTTGATGGAATAGCAGGTCTTTGTGATATTCGTATATTTTATGATTTTTAAGTGCTTATATCAAACTCTTAAATTTTCAGTAAGGCGGCTTTTTAAAGGTAAATATGATATATCATTACGAATCATACTTCTCTAACCATGTTCATCAATTAGTTGTATCAATATCTAAACATCTTTTCTTATTAAAGAATGAAGAGATAAAATATCAAAAAAAGTCTTTTGATATAAATCTTAAAAATTACTCGAAATCAACTAAGAGTCATTTAGTTCATTGCTTTATAAAAGATCATTTTAGTGGGGCGTCTTATGGCGAAATATATTCAACGGATCAACTTTTTTCAATAGAGAAATTTTTGTTTAATGCTTGGAAAATTAAAAAAATCTATAAATTTCATGGCCTTCCAGAATTTTTAATGGTTCCCAAAAGTGTTATAGAACATTTTCCGGAAATAACTAATATATTTAATCATACAAACATTAAGCTTATAGAAACAAAGAGCGGCTTTCAATCTGGCGCACCTATAATAATTAAAGAATGGGAAAAACAAGTCTGCTATGCCCCAATGCTCTATAAACTTTTGTCTTTTAGTAAATTGCAGGAAAATATAGAATATTTTAATAATGAAATTAATTCATTTAAATTGGATAATTCAGACTCATCCAAAATCAAGAAATGGTCTAGCAATCTTAATCAAACTAATATCATTACAAATGAAACTGATTTCTTTAAAATATTCAATTAGATAGTTTCGTGAATAGGGGAATTTTAGGTAAGTTTAGCAAAAGTTGCTATTTAATTATTAAAAACGCCGCCCAACTTCGTTAGGTGACACGGCACTCAATTTTTATGAATAAGGTATGTTATTTTGATGAATCCGGCAATAGTGGATTGGATTTTTCAAAGAGTGGAAATAGTTCTCACTTTATTTTAGGGGGAGTAATAGTAAAAGATTCAGATTGTGCATCGTTACAAGTTTTAAGAGAAAAAATTTCTGCTAAGTATTTTTCAGGGAATGAGATTAAATCAAGCAATGTAGGTAAAGATGATGAAAGAAGGCTTAGGATTTTAAGTGAGTTGCTTGAGGGAGATTACCTTATTCATTCTATGGTTTTTAATAAGAAACTAATTTTTGGGAATGGTTTAAAATACAAAAAAAGCTTTTATAAATACTTAAATAAATTGGCTTACCGTGGATTATATACTGCTTTTCCAGATATAAAGATTGTCGCAGATCAACATGGAAGTAAGGAATTTATGAAAGGATTTTCAACTTATATAGAAAAAAACTATAAGTCTCAAGATCTCTTTAATAAAACAGATTTCATCTTTGAAGATTCAAAGCACAACTCATTAATTCAAATTGCTGATTTTATAATTGGAACGATCGCTAGATATTATGAAGAAACCGTTATGAGCAAAAAAGGCCAGGAATTTATAGACATTTTGATTTCCTCAGGAAAACTTTTACCAATTAGAACATGGCCAGAAGTATCTGATAGGACATACGAACCGTTCAAGGAAGTGTTATTTGAGACGAGCGAAATAGACGAAAAAGTTTTTCAAATTAGTCTGCGAAATGCAGATTTATTTATTAGTGAAAATGTTAAAAACTATGATGAATTAGTTCAAGTTCAGGTTGCTACTTGTCGTGCGTTAGTATTTTATGCTACAACAGGTAAGCGATTTAAACATATTTCGACAGCGCGTTTGGTTGAACAAATAAATGCAGGTAATCGTAAAAGAATAACTGATAAGCAATTTGGGAGATCAATAATTGGACCGTTGAGAGATGCGAATGTTTTAATCAGTAGTAATATGGATGGATATAAATTAATCGCATGTGAATCAGATTTGCGTGAATTTATTCGGTACTTTGATCATTTTATTCGCCCTATGCTAAAAAGGATAAAATCTTATCGTGAAACAATGCTTTATGCAACGGAAAATAAAATTGATATAATCGGAGATGAACAATACGATTACCTGAAGCGCATTTTGGAAATGTAAACTATGGTGGGGTCGCATCGTCTAACTGTGGCTTCGCACTAATTCTTTCGCGCACTTAGGCACGCACGCTTCAGAACCGCGAACATCGAGAAGCCTATATTGTTAAGCGCTATTCATTAATTGGAAAAGGACAAACATGGATTCGAAAAAAAAGTTTCTATTTATAACTATAATTTCTGGAATATTATCGGTGTTTATTTTCATAATTAATCGTTTGTATTTTACTCTTTTCTCACTCGAATTATTTTCGTTTTTTCTAATTCTTATGTTCATTGTATTAATTTTGTATTGGTATATCCAAGTAAAAGGTTCGGATTATGAAGATTCAGCTTATCAATACAAAAAACCAATTCGTAAAAATTTGTATGAACTGAAAGATGCACTAATTAAAATTGAAGAAATGATATTGGACGCAAGTGAATTACCTTCGGATGATGAAGATACTAGCAAATTCCATATTCGTAGAATAAAAGAGTGTTTTGAGCTAATTTATTATGAATATTTAATAGAGCCATATATAGAACCGAAGATAATTAATTTTTCGAAAAAGGAATCAATTGATATCTTTATTAATTATCTTAATCGTTCCTTATCTATAATTCAAAAGGAAATAGAGGAAAGGCAAGCTCGGAGAATCGCTTCTAATCCTGATGAGGCTGATGAAAACGCTACTTATGATCATATCAGCCCATTATCGAATTCTTCAGTTAGAAGGTTGGAAATGGAGGTGGAATATTTATCGAAAACGTCTACTATTTATTTGATCATTGGATCTGGGATTACGGTGTTTGCGGGAGGTGCATTGTTCTATTTTATCTCTGATATAATAAATAAATCTATTAGCTTATCTACTACGACGGATCCAACAGTCAGCTTTGGATCGGCAATTTTTATTTTAAATAATTTTTACCCGATAATTGGAAAATTAACGCTAATAATATTTATCGAATCGTTTGCTTTCTATTTTTTAAAGCTTTATAGAAGTAATATTGATCTAAAAAAATATTACTTAAATGAATTAACGAATATTGAACTTAAAATTATTTCACTTTATGCTTCAATATTTCATGAGAAGGGAACTTCATTTGATGCAATTACCTTAGAACTTGTGAAAATTGAACGGAATAAGATATTGAAAAAAGGTGAAACAACTACAGATCTCGAAAGAATAAAAATAAAAAAATCGCAATTGATGAAAGCTATTTCAATGCTATCGAGAAGAATTAAAATAGGGACTTGAAGAATGGTGAACGGAGCTTAACTTCATCTCATCGCTCGAACCTCGTGCCAACCAGTTCATTAAAACCAGGACAAGCTTTTTAGCCTGCCTTACTGAATTCTTACATCAACATTAGAATTAATAGAAATATGTGTATGTACAAACTGTTGTTCAGTTAACTGCTGGCTAACACGATCATAAATGTTAATTTTATTATTAGGGTCTTTTATTGTTATCATTAAACAAAAAGGAATAGCAAGTTTTTCTCCCGAAATAACCGCTTTGCTTTCTATATAATGCCTGAATAATCCTTCGATATGAAGAAACCACTTTTGCTTTATTCGCTTGAGTCATTTCTCTTAAATCAACGATGTATTTTTTTATTGGATGAAACTTTCCTTCATATTCGATTAATTTAGTTTCGTACATTCCTTCATTAGTATTCTTTTTACTGTATAAATTTTTCAAAAGAACATTTTGAGGATTTTCTTTTCCTATCGGATTTCGAATATTCTTTTTCGAAGTATCACGCTCTCGTATTTTTTCATAAGTCCCAAACTTAATCGATAGATTCGATTGAATATATTCTCGACCTTGACTTTGAGCTAACAATGGTTTTGCACATAAAGTAACGTGAGTTCGATATAACAAAATGCGAAAGCGATTATTATGTTGCGCCCATAGGAAGCAACATTGAGTTTAAATTCCGAAGGAATTGGAGCGAAAAGCGCGGTCGCGAGCCATTTTATCTATGAAATTCGCGAGCTGCGACGACCCATAGGGAGTCGTTGCATTGAGTTTCTTATTCGCCCAAACTTTCTTACGCCGAACTCACGTTAAAGTAATGAAAATTTGCCCGGTAAATATCCCCTGTTCTTTATCAATTAAATTATCGGGAAAAGGAAAATCCATCATCTCAATAAAGCCGCCCTTTGGCAATTCATCTCGATATATAAGGCTAATTTCATCAGGATCATTATAAATTATATCATCAATTTCCCCAGGTATACCAAAACCCAATTCTTTTACTTTTTGCTCTATTTTACTCTGTATTTCCTTCGGATATTGTGCAAAGTGTATAAGAAGAGTTTTAAGAAATAGAAGATCATCAGAATTAGCAATAGTTTGCTGTAAATGTGCGAAACGAGCCGTTACTCTTGGAGTGGCAAAACTCGTACCTATGTTGGTAGTTAAATTACCTGTTGGTGCAAACGAAGAAACTCCATTTGCAATTAACTTGCCAGTTACATCTGGATGTCCGTTACCCCCCATAATGAACTAATTCTGGCTTTGTGATAAAGCCAGGCCCTGGGCCTATTCGGCTAAATGGTGATCTATGATTTATATCGGAAATATCATTGAGATTTTTTGATTGTGCAACGGACCCAACAACTAGTGCGTGTACCGAGTCTGCCGGTCTAGAAATTCGACTTGGGTCTAAGCCATTCAGAAAATTTATACAATTCCCAGCAGACTTTATTATAATAATATTATGATTATCCTGCAATTCATCTAATACTTTGCCAAAATCTGAAAAAGTATTTAATTTAGCCTCTTCATTTGTTCCGACCGACATATTCCAAATTTTAATTTTACTAGAAAAATTTAGAATTACTTCCTTAATATTATCTATTAATTCATCTTCCGTAATTCTTGTATTCTTAAGATTAGGAACTACACTTGCATCAAACAGATAGCATCCATCCAAACTTATTCTATCAAGTCCTTGCAGTTCATTGCCATAGACGGTAATGCCAGCACAAAAAGTACCATGGTCTTTGTTTAACTCTAATTCGGGATAAGGCGATGAAACATCTTTAATCCATGGGCTTAAATGGGGAATGTTTGCAATACCCGAGTCTAAAAATCCAATTGTAGGGTATTGTTTATCAGCAACGGGAGTTTTAATCTCGACAGATGACTGGTAAGCAAGAGACTGCAAATCAACGGTCACGAAAGGCATTGGTTCTATCGACAAAATACCGTCTAACTGAATTAATTCATTGAAAGCCTTATCTGAGAATTCTTCTAAACGAAAAACACTTAAACTTTTGGTATAAGACTTCTCTTTGAATTTGATTTTCCTTTCTTTGCAAAAATCCGAAAGGGTATTTACTATCGAATCATTAAGCTTCTTATCGTTAAAGTTAACCAATTTAACTTTAAGAATTTCCGAATTTCTCGCATTATCATCAACGTACGGAGAAAATGTAACAATCTCTTCAATAGCTGAAATTGCCCTTTTGTTAATTTCAAAGTTCGAAAGATTTTGTCTTAATCAAAAATTGACAAATTATACCATATTTGATATATTAGTATTGTGAAGTTTAAAATTCAGTTATTGAAACCGGCGGAAGATTTTCTTCTAAAACTGGAAAATAAACTTAAAGCAAAGGCATTCAGGACTATTGAATTATTAGCAGAGTTTGGGCCTGAACTCCGAGAACCTTTTTCTAAAAAGATTAAAGGTTATTCAGGATTATTTGAACTAAGAATTAAGCAAGGTTCTAATATTTTTAGGTTATTTTACTTTTTTGAAAAGGAGCGGGTTGTTATAATAACTTCTGGTTTCGTGAAGAAAGAACAAAAAACTGATAAAGATGAATTAATTCGAGCATTTAAATTAATGAAAACTTATAAAGGAGAGTAGGTAGGTATGAAACTTAAAACTAAAGATTTTAATTCACTTTTGAATAAAGAACTAAAAAAGAAAGATTTTAAAAACGAGTATGATGCCCTTTCTAGTGAATTTACTCTTGCTAAAGAGATAATTAAACTTAGAAAGAAGAGAAATTTAACTCAGAAAGATTTAGCGGAAAAAATTGGCACTTCCCAACCTGCAATTGCAAGAATTGAATCTGGGAATTATAATAATTTATCTCTTTCTTTTATTAGTCGTCTTGCCAAGGCACTGGATGCGGAACCTGTCATCCATTTAAAGAGTAAGGGCGTTTAGATTTACTACGCTTCAATTTAGAGTTTGTCCTAAAACTATTTGTACCTAAGGTCACGAATATTATAGTGGATTTATGAAATTAGAATTAGGACATATGAATATCCCTGACGCAGTGTGGGAAAGGGTTAAAAAATTACTACCCAAATCAAATAAAGCACGAGGCGCAGGTGGAAGACCGAGGATAGATGATAGAACAGTTATGACTGCAATTTTCTATCGTTGTAAAACTGGCATTGCATGGAGAGATTTGCCTCCTGCCTCCTGTCTTCGGATCGAAATCAACTTTACACAAAAGATTTCAGGAATGGGTGGATGCTGGAATCTTTGAAAAGATAAATATTGAAGCGAAGAAATTGTATGAACACAAACTTAAAATCCGTAACAAACGAATGGCAGCTGATGGGAGTTTCGCAAGAGCTCCAAAAGGGGGCTTTTCACCGGACCGAATCCGACGGATCGCGGTAAAAAAGGCGTTAAAAGGCATATTTTAGTCGATCGTTTAGGAGCTCCTGTTGCGCTTGTTATTGCACCTGCAGAGACTCATGATTCAAAGTTGTTAAAACCGACATTGATTTCATTCGAAATGCATAGAGGAAAAGCAAAAATCAAACCTGAAATTATTTCGTTAGATAAGGCGTATTGCGGCAAGCCTGTTCAAATCTTGCTTTCTAAAATGAGAATCAATTCAAGAATTCCGAATAAAACCAATGCTAAAAATCCCAAACGTCTATCGAAATTAAAACCGTTTCGCTGGATAGTTGAAAGAACATTTGCTTGGTTGAATGCATTTCGTGCCGTTAAAACTTGTTGGGAATTCAAGGAAAAAAATTACTTCGCTTTTTGCATATTAGCATGTTCCATTATTCTTTTCAGGATGGCTAAACGATAGTTCTAGGACAAATTCTTAGTCGGCCCTTAATAACTTTTCGAACTCTTCAAATGCTCCTTTCCCAATGCACCTTCTTTAAGACACCATTCTTTGACTTTTCTCAATTCAAAATGTTGATTCCTTGCTACTAACAGTGCTTGATCGAGACATTCCCGTGCATTGAAATGTATGTAAGAAGATAACCTGTCTTTTATACAATCAGTCGGTGAAAATATTTTTAAGATTTTACCTTCAATTTCTTTTTCATCTGGAATGATCTTATAATCATCACCAATTGAGACAGGGGCGGAAAGGAATTCAATAAAAAGATGATTGCATTTTGGGTGAACATAATGACGACTTCTTTTATAAAATCCCAATTCTTCCATTACTGATTTTATTTCAGACGCTTTGGATAAAAGCGGTTCAACTTAGAGCCGGTCTCAAAACTGCTTGTACTGAGAAAGCATAATAATATCAATGTGAAATGGACAAATATTATTCAGAGATACCCGATGCCCTTTGGCAAAAAATCGCATCTTTTATCCCTAAAGAAAAGGTCAATCCCCAAGGAGGGCGCAATCGTGTACCTGCAAGAGTGGTAATGGCAGGGATTATCTATCGAATGAAAACGGGATGTCAGCGGCGTGCAATTCCGAATGACTTTGGGTCCGGTCAAACTTGTCATAGAAGATTTCAAGAATGGGAACGAGCGGGAGTATTTAAAAAGATCTATAAATCTATTTTAAAATATTATGATGTGAAGAATAAGATAGCATGGGATTGGGCTTCGATGGATTCCGCAATGGTTAAAGCTCCCAAAGGGGGAGCTTAACCGGAAAGAACCCTACAGACCGTGCCAAATTAGGGGTTAAACGGCATATTCTTACGGATGGAAATGGTATTCCTTTGGCAATTACGTTGACTGGAGCTAACGTTCATGACAAACGCGGTGTAAAAGATACGTTGAATTCAATCTTAGTTTTTTCCGGAAGAAAAAGAAAAAAACCGAAGCATCTTTGTTTAGATAAAGGTTATGACTTCAAAGATATAGAAGCATTCATCAAGAAAAGAAACATTCGAGCTCATATTCGGAAAAAAGGTGAGAAGCCTCTCATCGGCAAATATAAAGGAAAACCGAGGCGTTGGGTCGTTGAAAGAACAAACAGTTGGCACAATCGATTCAGAGCTATTCTAATTCGCTGGGATAGAAAAGCGGAAAATTATCTGGCATCTCTTTATCTCGCAAGCTCCATCATTGCTTTTAACTTTTTTAATAGGTAGTTTTGAGACCGGCTCTTAGATATTTATTGTGCTTTGCTGAAAATGTCCTGTTCGATATTTCCAAGAACGCATAGGAGCTTGATTGAGGAAGCTCTTAAATTACTCTCTTTTGATTCTAAAATGAGGGACTTGGCAAGGGTTGCGCAATTATTTGGATTATGGGGCATCAATGACGAAAAAAGTAGAGAACGAAAAATCTACTTATTTAGGAGAAGAACGAATTATCCATGCCCTGATTATATGTGTTTCATTTGTACAGTAACAGTATTCACCTGACAGTTCCTCTGAAAGAAATTGACTAATTTTAAGAAATTGATTCTTTGTTCTCCTTAGTTTTTATTCCTTCGATGAAGACTTGAAATGGAGTTCTTCCGTTCATGTTTCTTCCTTGATGGGCTCTCTTGTAGTTGTATTCTTCAAAAAATATTTCCAAATCGATCTGCATTTCTTCAATCGACTCGTAAAATTTAGTTCTACCAGCAATTCTAAAATGCTCATCGAGCAAAGTTCTGTGAAGACGCTCAACGTATCCGTTACTTTGAGGTCTTCGAACTTTTGTAGTTCGATGTTCGATTTCTTCTAATTGAAGAAATAATTCGAAAGGATGTTGATCCTCTCTTCCACAATACTCACGACCATTATCGGTAAGAACAGTCTGAACTTTAACGTTGTATTCTTCGAAGAAGGGAAGGACATCATTGTTGAGAGTTTGCACAGCGGTTACAGGAATCTTTGTATTGAAAAGCCTTCCCCAAGCGAATCGACTGTGACAATCTATTACGGTTTGCAAATAGACTCTTCCAACTCCCTTTAAGGAACCGACTATGAAAGTGTCTATGGAAACCAATTCTCCAGTAGAATCGGCCTGTATGTGCCTTTCTCTGTATTCGGGATCGAATCTTTCGAGGAGTTTAATCTGATCTTCGCTGAGCGGGATGATCTGATCTTTATGATGTTCTTCGAGTCTCAGAAGTCTTTGATGTTTGGTTACAAGTTTATTCCTCGTCCAAACTCCTCTGACACCTCCTGAGCTTACTTTGATTCCCTTGAGGCTGAGTTGTTGCGCAACCTTTAAACATCCATGAGTAGGGCGATGTAAAGAATACTCTAAGACTTCCTTTTCGATTTCTTCGCTGACTCTGTTTGGATGAGGACCGTTTGCTCCTGGGATTCTATCCAGAAGTCCTTCTGCTCCGTATGTTTGGAAGTTTCTTCGGATCTCGTAGAACTGCTGACGGGAATATCCCATGATCTTGCAGGCCTTACTTACATTTTCTAATTCGTTAGCAAGCTCTAACAAATTTAGCTTTCTTCTTTTTGCTTTTTCTACTGCATTGGTGTTGGTGGTCATCGGTTTCTCCTTGAGTTAAATAATTTGTTGCAAAATCATTTTTACTTTCAGAAGAAATCGGGACCACTGATTTTTACCCGACTGTCAGGTGAATACTATCACTACACACATGTTGCGATAACCCGCTTTCTGACAATCCCTCGAATTCTTTCGGCCAATCTATTTTTGACTTTTTCATTAAGTATAGTTTAACTCAATTTCTATATTTGCGAAAGGTGTGCGTAATTGGGCGGTTACGAATGAAAAACTAAATCCGTAGGAGAATTTCTGTAATCAATCGCTTTGGAAAGAGCAGTTGCACTATTCATTTAACGCGTGTTGGACGTAATAAAATTGGCCCAGTCCAGTTTTTGCAAGCAAAGGCTGGACCGATCCCAATGAATTCGGCGATGGTCAAGTTTCCAAAACGGGGGAATCTCACTCTAACCCACGGTTTCAAGCTCAGAAGGGATCATTTTGTTTAAAACTGAAAAATAATTAATTTTGGCAATTTTGTTGCCGGATAACAAGCTTATTACCTTATTGATATAGAGAAAATTACTATATCATGTTTTTATATAATATTGCATATCGATTGGGGGAGACTCAGAGTATTTCTCAGCTAAGCAGCTTTACTGATGATGATCAAATTGAATTACTGAGAACTCTGGGTTTAAGTAATTATTGCAAGATGACAAAATCTTTAAAGTCTGAAATTTCCTTAACCATCGCAGATACCTTAAAAGAAATACAAGAGCCGATTGATGCATTGGTTGTTAGTACATCAACACTAAATGATAAAAAAGTTCTTAATTCAGACTTATCGGAAGCGCTTGTTTCAAATGGTCTTGAGAATATCCCTCCAATTGGAGTGTTTCTATCTGATTGCGGAAATATAGTAAGTGCCCTTAGGGTATGCAAAGGATTAATCGAAAATGAAGGGAAAAAGCAAATCCTTCTAATACTTTTTGATCGATGTGTTGATGAGAAAGATCGATTAATGAAGCCTGCTATTTCTATTTTGAGTGATGCTGTTGCAACTTGTTTGATTAGCGCTGTGCCAATTAGTGAAAGTTATCAGATAACTAATATTGTTCAGATTTCTAATCATAAAGTTAGGCTTTTGGATCCAGATCAAGATTTTTTGAAGCATCTTAAATTTTTTGGTGAAGGAATCAAGAAGTTAGGAGAGGATTTCTATTCATTAAATAATACGGAACCAAGTGCTTATGACCACCTTATTACGAATAACTATAATCTTTCTGTTTTGCGTTTAATATACCAACAATTAAGAATGACTTCGGAAGTTTTGTATAAAGATAATTTAGCGAATATCGCTCATTCTTTCTCTATGGATACTTTGATTGCATTGAAAAACGATTTCCATGGCAACATAGCTTTGCTATCTACGGGTGTTTGTACATGGGGATTGTTTGGTGCTAGGAGAATGGTGCAATGAAAAAGGTAATTGATGTCACTTTACGAGATGGAGGATTAGCAAATAATTTCAGTTTTTCAACAGCAGATGCCATTGAAATAATTGAGGGACTGAGTAATGCTAAAGTAGAATATACCGAAATTGGATACTTCAAACCTTTCGAATGGCACCATAAAAATGGTCCTGAAGTATGTAATCATCAATATTTAGATTCTTTGTGCAACCATAAAATTCGAAACCATTTTGTCGTAATGGCGCATACATGGGAATTACATCCAAATGATTATAAGCTGTTGAAAGGCTTCGACATTTCTTTAGTTCGGTTACCCGTTTTAAAAAAGAATTTGCATGAATTGGAAAGCCATTGCTTCGCTTTAAAAGAATTGGATATTCCTATTTCAATAAATATCATTCGGTTGAGTGAAATGGAACCTAAAGTATTATTTGATCTATCGATATTGATTGAAAAAATAAATCCAGAGATCATTTATTTGGCGGATTCAAACGGTTCGATAATTCCGAAAGAATTAGAAAGGTATATTCATTTAGTTAAATCAGTAATTCCAAATGTTAAATACGGTTTTCATCCTCATGATAATTTAAATATGGCATTTGCTAACTCCTTAGTGGCTTTCGAGCATGGATTTGAATTTGTAGATTCAAGTATAGGTGGTTTAGGTAAAGGAGGGCTTAATCTTATGACAGAATTACTACTATCATATTTAAATAAAGCTGATGATGCAGAATATAGGCCTTATGAATTGTTTAAATTATATAAAAAATATATACGCAATTGGATTTTAGCAAAATGCGATGATAAATTTATCAATTTGATTTTTGGTTTAATGAATACTAACATGGACACCATCAATGAATTGTATAAACAATCTAAAAATGAGGAAGTGTCAATAGAGAGTTTAGTGATGCAAAAATATTCAAAAATTTTTAACGATTATTTGTTGGTTTAAGGAAGGTGTGCATGAATTTTGATGAGTCTGCATTTGAAGATCATGAAAAATTTTTAACGGTTGCATTTGAATTGATTAAAAGCAGAAAAAAGATGACTAGTAAGTTATATCAAAAGATATTATCTGGGGATGCGTCAATAAAGCTCCTCCAGAATTTTGTAATCCATAGATATCCAATCAAAAATTTTTGGACACGCAATATAAGTGGCATTGCTTCAAGAATTGATAATTATGAATTGAGAAGAGAATTAATTGAAAATATTTATGAAGAAGAAACAGGTAGGCTAACTAATTCGGACAGGCATTTAAATACGTTTGTAGATTTTGGTGAAGCATTGGGGTTAAAACGATCTGAAATTGTAGATGGAGATATTTTGCCAGAAACAGAGGCCGTCATTGAGCATAACTTAAATGTATGCAATAATAGCAAAGTGCATTTTACAGAAGGTGTGTTAAGCGTGCTTCTATTAATGGAAGGACAACCTCCAATAATTTCTGCATCTGGGGGTAGCATGGAAAAAGTTATGAAAGAAGTATATAAACTTCCCAAAAAAGGGTATGAATACTTTTCTCATCATGCATCAAGCACTAAAGAAAATGAATTTGTAAGTGATCTGGAAGATGAACATGCAAATACTGCTATCAAATTATTGAAACAATATTGCAACACAGTTGAATTGAGAAAGAATGCTTTAACTAGCCTACAAAAAGCAATGCAATTACGACACGAACATTTTGATATGATATACAATAATTATTACCAACATGGAGATGCTCCATTTCGGATGAACTAATTCTATGGATAATTTTTTTGCACTGAAAGGTGATACATTAATTCCATTTACAGAACTTACCGTGCACTCTCAAAGTTTATCTATGAGATATGGTATTTCATTATTCGAGGGCATACGCGGGTATAAAAATAAAAATGGTGCGGTACGATTTTTTAAGTTAAAAGAACATTTGGAAAGATTAAATACCTCTTTAAGATTAATGTCTCTACCTGAAATTGATTTGGTAGCGGTGAAGCGAAATTCTTACTCCCTTCTTGATATAAATAAAATCTCTGAAGATTTGTATTTGCGAATAAGTGTGAATTTTGACGAATTGGGCGATTTAAACGGGGATTTTTTGCCTACTGTCTATATGACTGTAAATAAGATGGGTCGTAAGAAGTGGATAGCGGAGGGCAGAAAAATGAAGCTTAAACTTTCGGATATTCGCAAGCCATCAAAGAAAATGTTCTCACAAGAGATTAAAAATATTTCTAACTATGCCACCGCTAAAGTTGCTTTAATTTCAGCAAAAAAAGAAGGGTTTGACAACGTTATATTGAGAACGAGCGAAGGTAAGATTGCCGAGTCCGCTACTTCGAATATTTTTTGTATTAGAAACGGTGAATTGTACACTCCAGCAGATGACCAAGACATACTAAAGGGAATTACTCGAAAAACTGTGATTGAAATTGCTGCTGAGCTTGGGATAAAAACACATTTGCTTCCTATCTCTGAAGAAGACTTATTTAGTATGGATGAAGTATTCATATGTGGAACGGGGATAGAGTTTGCATCAATCGGACAAGTTTCTGAGAAAGTATACGAGAAAAGTAATATAATGGAAACAGTAATGAATTCTTACTTTCAAAAAGTGCGAGAAGCATGAGTACTTTGATTGATTGGGATCTATGCAATACATTAAATAGATCTTTAAAAAGAAGGATTCATGAATTATATTTAAATAATATAAGAGATGGAATTAAATTAGCTCAAAATAAGTTTTATGATCCAGTTTTGTCCATTCTATTCATGAAAAAAAAATCGTATAGAGATTTGAAATTCTCTGTCGAGGAATATTTATGCATCTTAAATAATTTGATTATAAATTATTTTAAAGACCAAAAGATTCAAGATTATTTCGCGTTCTCAGAGATTGAAAAACAACTTATTTTTTCTTTGTCCGATGCAAGAATAGATATATGTAGGTTTGACGGCTACATTTCTTCAAAGAATGGTTCTTTAAAAATTCTAGAACACAATGCAGATAGTCCGGCTGGAACATTCTTTACAAGCATCATTAATGATACATATAAGAAACACGTTGAGGATCAGTTGGACACTGCATTAAATATAGAGGATTTACCAATCGATTCCAAATTTTGTTTTATCAACGCTTTGCTTCATGCGTATAGCTTAAGAGGGAAAGTTAAAAAGCCAAATTTTCTAATTTTGCAAGTTAATGGAAAATCTAACAAAGAATCTAATGAATTAGCCTCGTATTTGAATCTAAACGGATATGTTTCTTGGGTTGCAGATCCAAGTGAACTTGAATTTAATGATCAGGTTTCTTACAAAGGGAACATCGTCGATTTGATTTGGAATAAAATCAATATTGATATGTGGAGAATGGAATTTCAAAATGAGCCTCCTTGGATAACAAAATTAATCGAAGCTATAAGAAAGGGAAAAATCTGCCATGTGAACCCTTTTTCGGCACGATACATAGTTGAAAATAAATTATCCTTAAGTATTTTGCATGAAGAATTCTATCAAAAATATTTAAATCAGGAGGAAAGATCTATTATTAATTCGCTACTTCCTTGGGCTGCAAAATTTGAGAAAAAGAAAATAGTAAATTATAGCGGTAAATGGCAGGAAATGGAAAAGCTGGTTAAAGATAATCAAAATCTTTGGGTGGTAAAGAAGCATTATGATATTAGAGGCGAAGGGGTTTTCATTGGTCAGTTTTTATCCAAAATGGAATGGGATGATATTGTTAAAGAAGCGTTTGAAAATGGATATTTACTTCAAGAATATATTAAACCCTTAGTTTTTCCTACTCTAAAAGATGATTCAATCGTTGAGAGAGAATTGAATTTCAGTTTAGACTGCTTTATGTTTAACGGAAAACTTCAAGGGTTTGGATCAAAAGTTAGTGCACATCACAAAGTGAATATATTTCAAGGCGGTGCGAAAATGGCAGTCTTGGTTAGGGGTGAAAATGATTCTTAAGAGTTTAGTTTTTAATTCGTCTTCTGAAAAACTGAACTTTCAAGATATAGATGAAAATACTTTTAGTTTCTATGATTTACAGTTAAATGTTCGTAAAGCTATTTCTTTTTTGAAATCATTGGATTTTTCAAAATATAAAACCTTAGGAATGATTGTAAGTTATAATTGGAAGAGTTTCATTTGGGATATTGCATGCCAAATAACTGGATTAACAACAATGCCGATTGATCGTGCTTACGTTTTAAAGAATCCGTATTTTTTAAAAATTCTGCCCGTAGATTTTTGGTTGAGCGATATTGATTTACCTGAAATCAATAAAATCTCGTTAAATTCATATGAGACTTATGAACCATGCTTTGGAAAATTACTAGAAAAATCTGCGGATATATTTACATATAAAATTACCTCGGGTACAACTAAAGATCCTAAATTGTTGCCTTGTTCCTCGGAACATGTTTTTCATATGATCGAAGGAATAGAGTCCATTTTTCCATTTAAGGAGACTGGGAAATTATTAATTTCAATGCCTTTCTCCATTTTCTTGCAAAGAATTCTCGTTTATTGTGCTATCAGAAATAATTTGGAAATTGTATTTACAAACCCTCAAAGGTTGGTCACCTATTTTCAAAAATGTAGGCCAACAATTATGATTGGCGTTCCGCATCTTTTAAATAGCTTTTATGAATTACATAATAAGCAAACAGAATTAGTAAATAAAGATTCATTCCAAGATTTTTTTGGAGGAAAGTTAGAATGTCTATGGACAGGATCTTCACCTATATCAGAAAAATTACTAAAAATATATGCAGATAGTAATATTCCGGTTTATGAAGGTTATGGTATGACTGAAGTTGGAATGATAGCTAAGAATTATCCTTCAAAATCAAAATTGAATACCGTTGGGTCGATTTTTCCTGGCGTTCAACTGCGTTTTGATGAAAATAATGCAATTGAAGTAAAAATTAAACATCCTCCTGCAAAAGCATATTTAAATTCGAATGAAGTATTTCCTATAACCGAGGACGGTTGGATTAAAACTGGTGATATCGGCTTCCTTGATAATGATGGGTTTCTAGTTTTGACTGGTAGGATTAAGGAAACAATTATACTTTCAAATGGAAAGAATATTTATCCAGCAATGCTGGAAAAACAATTATTAGAACTGGACAGCATTTGTAATGTTTGTGTCATTGGGAACAGTTTACCTTATTTAATTGCAGTGATTCATCCTAAAAAGAAAACCGATTATCGAAATGAAATTCTTAATTATTTAAGATCGATCAATAATTTGCATGCAGAATTTGAAAAAATATTGTTTTGTATTTTTACGGAAGAACCTTTCGGAGAAGATAATGGATTTTTGAATGCACGCTTGAAATTAAATCGAAGTGCAGTTGAAAATTGGGCAGGCAAATTAAGTGATAAATTTCTAATAAAAGTTTGAGTATGACTAAGCGATTAAATATGCCAATTTGGTATATTCCGGGTGAGGTATATTATTTTGGAAAAGTATTCGGAGAAATTGCTGCAGAACTTATTCATCAATCACTAGATGAGGATATAATTGCAAGGAAAACTACGAATTGGTATAAATATGCCTCGGAGACTTATGATTTTTTGAAAATTCACGAAATGAGATTGGTTAAGGATCTTGAAGGTTTGGCAGAAGGTGCAAAAATCGAAATTTTTGAAGCCATTTATATACAATATAGAAGAGAAATATTAAAAGAATATTTAAAGAAAAAAACTTTGGATTGTAGCTTATTCTCATATCATGGAGGAAAAACATTCTTAGCTCAAACAATAGATTTGGAATATAGATACGAAAAATTTGGTGGTGTTTTAAAAGTTGATTATAAAAATCATAGTGTGTACCAATATACGTTTGCTGGTTTATTGGGATATACAGGATTGAATAGTAATGGCTATGCAATTGGTATTAATATGGTACATTCTAACCATTGGAGAATAGGTGTATCGCCTTATTTAATAATAAAAAAAATGCTCGATACAGAGACTTATGTCGAAGCTTTGAAAGTTATACAGCAAACACGAGCTAGTAGCTCTCGGATAATAACACTATGTACTAGGGCGGAAACGTTCAATTTTGAGATTATTCCTTTCGAAATTGTTTTAAACAAAAAAAAGGATTATTTTGTACAAACAAATCACTTTACCCATCAAAAGTTTAAAGATATGGAAATGATTACGCGGTTTGGTAAATTTAATTCAGTTAGTCGACAAAACAGACTAATAGAATTGATATCAACACTACCTCCAAAAGATATCAATCGCGTTCATGAAATTATTTCAGATAAGGAAGGGGGTTTAAATAGCATTTGCTGTGAGGGAACGGGAAATGCAGACAATGTAAAAACTGTAGCTGCAGTTTGCTATGATATAGAAGCATTGTCTTTTTACGCTTTAAAAGGACTTCCTAATGAAAATTTTTTCGAGGAATTTAAATTTGGATGAATAGTAAACTAACTAAATATGCAGTGTTTAATGATGTATATGAAAAAGGTAACATTGCTGGTGTATTAACCGGATTCACAATACCGAATGACTCCGAGCTTATTAAAATAGCTAAAATGAATAATCTTCCAGTCTTATTGTATATTCAAAACGATAATGATATATTTAATGTATCATTTTACAATAGCCAACGAAAGATGAATTTTTGTGGACATGGAATACTTGCAGCATCAGCCTTTTTAATGGATAATACTCATTCTTCAATATTACACATTCAGGGACACGCTTACAAGGTATATAAGGACTATTTAATGTACTATGTGGAATTTGATTCTGAAATCAAAGAGGAATCTCGCCCAGACATTACCTATTATTTGGATAGAATTTTTAAAAATACAATCTCGGAATGGAAAAATATTTCAGTAATTGATAATGGGAATAAAAAATTATTTGCTGAAGTGGTTAAACAAATTGAATTTGATAAACTGCATCCTAACGAAAATGAAATAATAAATTTATCAAAGGAATTTAATGTTAATGGAATATATATTTACAAGAAAGATTCCTTTAATGAAAACGGGCTTTTGCTAGAAGCAAGGTCATTTAATCCTCTTTCAGGGAAATTGGAAGATCGGGCAACGGGTTCAGCCGTTATTTCCCTAATGTATTATTATCGAGATAAATATAATCGCATAGCTGTTAAACAAGGGATAAAAGGTGATCAATGCTATTTAGAATCTTATTTGGATGGAAATGGAAAGATTATGCTAGGTGGAAAAGTTTTGTTAGAAAGAAAGGATAATAATGAATAGTTTGGAACTTTTAAGAGAATTTTCCACACCATTAATTTCGGATGCTCTTGATTCTTTAGGAATAAATGGTGGATTAGAAGGGATTAGACCTATAGATATTAATAGTAAAATTGTAGGTCCTGCTTTTACTGTGCAATTTGCACCGGTAAAAGAAAATCAACAAGGTAACGCTGCAGATTATTTGGAAGAAGTGCCTCCTGGTTCAGTGATCGTTCTTGAAAATCAAGGCAGAACCGATTGCACAGTTTGGGGTGATATTCTCAGCAAACTTAGCCTCAATAAAAAAATTAATGGAACAGTTATCAATGGAATGGGAAGAGATATTGCTGAAATTCTAAGTATTGGTTATCCATTATTTGTTAAAGGTACTTATATGAAGTCTGGCAAAGGAAGAACTCAAATGCAATCCACTCAGGCTTCGGTAGTTATCGGTAGCACTGAAATTAATCCTGGTGATATTCTTGTTGGCGATGCTAGTGGTGTTATTAGCATTAAAAAAGAAATTTTAAATGAAGTTGTTAGTTTATGTCAGAAGATAGACGAAATGGAAAAAATAATTTTGCAAGAATGCCTTGCAGGAATGCCATTATCAAAGTCTAGGAAAAAACATAACTATAATCAATATTCAATTATTAAGTAGCGTCATAAAAACTGTGGAAAATCAAGATTTTGAAAAGCAAATACTTCTGGTAGTTTCGGATTGTTTACCTAACAAACAACTTTTAAATACTGATAGAAATACATCCTTAAATGAATTAGGACTTGATTCTCTTGGATATATGACAATTTTTAGCCTCCTCGAAATGATAACTGGGATAAAAATCCCTGACGATGATCTTACAATGGATAACTTTGGTACTTTTAATAAAATCATACAATATTTTTCCCATAAGCTTGGAGCAAAGTAAGTGAACATATGGGCGGCGCCTATATAAAAAGATAGATTTTTCATCAGAGAATAGTCACCAAATGGCGGTTTAATGAAAAAATTCGATTGGGAAGATCGTCATTTTTATATTTTATAGAGGTATGTCCTATGGTAATTTTTTTTCTAATAAGCGCTTTTTTTTCATATTTTGCAGGGAATATATTTAATTATTCGATCATATTATTGAGTAGTAATTTAAGCAAAGGTGAAGTATTTTCTGGCTTAACCTATATGATCACATATATTCCTGTATTTATCCTTAGCAACTTTGTTGGGAAACATATTCATATTAGGTCTAACCGATTCCTGCTTTTTACTTTTCATTTTATTTTTGCTTTATCAGGGCTTTTAATTCTAACTTTTTTATCAGAATTAAATTTCTTTTTATTGATAACAAGCGTAATCATAAATGGACTTTGTTTTGCGTATATAATTCCATGCAGATTCAATTATCTTAACCGAACGGTTGGAAAGAAACAAGCTGCAAAATATTCAATTATATTGAATATTTTATTAATTTTAACTTTTGGTATGTCACCAAAATTTACAGGTTGGATCCTAGAAAATTATTCATATAATTCAATTATGATAGTAATCATCTCCTTTTTTCTTCTTAGTAATTTATTTTTGCTTCTATTTCAAATAAAAGAAAAAAATGAAATGCCTGAGGAGGGAGTCCAGATAGTTGAAAATATTAATCCTGAGTTAAAAAAACAGGTTCTGACTTTCACTGCAGTCTCTTATTTTTTACTTGGACCTGCGATGATTCTTATTCCCGGATTTTGTAATAAAATTCTTAAGTTAAGTGAATATCAAAGAGGGGATTTTCTTTCATTTCTAGGCATTGGTTTACTGATTGGAGGCATCCTTGCTACTTTGTTCTTTAAGTTTATAAAGGAAATTCATATATATTTTTATATGCTTATGTTAATGGGATTAGTTTTCTCCTTAATTCCTGTTGCCAATAGTTTATTAATTATGAAAATATTTTTAATGCTTACAGGAATCCTTGGGGGCATTTTGGGTGGATTCATTTCTGGAATGATTCAACTGATTTTGAAATCCAAAGAAAAAGGATCTTTTTTGGCTCAATATAGTCGAATTATTCAAGTAAGTCCACCGTTCTTTGGATTTTTGGCAGGCTTAGTTTCAAGCCAGATTGGAATATCCATGACTATGGTATTATGCGGTTTAGTAATTTTTATTCTGTCCGTGATAATGTTTTTTAAATTTTCAATATTGATTAGATATAATTTGAAATTATCAGGATAAAAGGAAGCCACGGATTCTCGATTTTTTTTTAAAGAAGGTCATTTATACAGGATTATTAACATGAAAAGAGGACAACATTAAGACTTTGGGCGGGCCTTACATACTTTTTTGTTTCTTTAAAAATCCTAGAGTAAAGTTATGCTGTTTGGCTATGGATGCAATTTCTTTAACTTGTTGCTTTGTTATTTTTCCTATGCTAAAGCTTTCAGTTATTCCATTCAAACCGAGAAGCATGGTTTCACTCATACAGGCAAATCCGTGACCTTTGGATAAAGGCATACCTTGGACTTCAAAATCAGGATTTAATGGGTATTTTACTACTCCTCCAAGTATAACTAAAACATCGTCCCTTGCTGTTTCGACAGAAGGATGAACATCGGGAGGAAGGGCTATATCACAAATTACAATCGGACCATTTCCAAGATGCTCTGGAAAAATGATCGGCCTTGGAAAACTACTCGCGGATAAGATAATATTTGCAGATTTCAAAGAAGTAAGATCTGTTGAAATGACCACAGGGGCATTTGATCCCAATTCATTATTTAAACTCTGAAACAATAATTCTCCAGATCCAAGCAAGTAATTCTCTAGATTATTTTGGTCAGAAATAAAATATCGTTCTACAAATTCAGTTACAGTCGCTGTGTTATAAATGGAAGCAGCCAATCCAGTTAATTTTAAATCTAATTGCGTTCCGCCTTCACTCAGAACTTCTAAAACTCGCCTAATTGCGTTCTCATATAGGGTTGCAGCTAAAGCAATCAGAGGCTTTTCCCTCCCTTCTCTTCCGATCAAAATAATTTTGGGAATAGATTCAGAAATTATCTCACTATATACGCTCCCTATATTTCCATTAGCCCCAACTACTGCAAATGTTGAATCACTTAAATTAATGTTTTGAATTCTGGCAGCTTCATAAATCCCTTCTAAACCCATAGCAACTGTAAATGAATTTCCAGTCGTCAATGCAATGGCATCATTTTTAATGTTTTTACAATTGTTAGAAACAACAGAAGTTAAACCACCAAATCCAACGACGGTACAACCATTTTGCACAGCAATGTTTGTAGCTTTTTCAAGGGTCTTAGAAATAAATTCAGTTCGCCTATCTATCATACTTTGAGCAATAATGTCAGAACTCATCATAATCCCAATAAACGTAACTTCGACGGCATCACCAGTTGTAGAATATATAATTTGTTTATTATAAACACATGGTTCAAAGCTTTGATATATAGATTGGATCAAATTTTCTATTTCTTCCTTTTCAAATAATTCTAAACTTTTATCGTGAAACGACAAATGGTATGAATCTATCAGATGAAATATAAATCCTACTTTTTTAATTTGATTTGAATCTTGTGCACTAACTCTAAATTTTTTGAAATCTTGAATTGGGTTTTTACTTTCAAAGTCTTCCTTGTACACTAAAAATTTTAATAATTCGTACAAGTTGTGCTTATCCAATACCTCGCACAATCTTTCAAAAGCATTCGCAATTCGACTACATTCTTCAAATGTAATAAAAGCAGAAGGTTCTATTCGAACTGTTAAATGATCTGACATTGTTGGTGCGACTCGTATTCTATGTTCATGGAAAAGATATGCAGAAATAATTGGCCCCAAATAATTTTGTTCAGACAGCAAGCGGAATAATCTAGAATGGGCATGTTCCGGTTTTTTAAATTGAATACCTATCATCAAACCTGTTCCCCGAACATCATCAATGACCAAAGGATATCGTTCTTTAAAATTTCTAAAAATATTCAAAAGAAAATTACCTTTTTCAATGCAATTTTCCATAATTTCAGAATTTTCTTCGAGTAATTGTAAAGCCTTATAAGCGATTAAAGAACTAACTTCATCCTCTGAAAATGTTGAGCTATGTATCATTCCAAAATCTGGTTCATACATTTTTTTATTTACCGTAAACGCAGAAACCTTTGCAATACCGCCACCAAGACTTTTTCCTAAGAGATAATAATCACCTTGAATTCCAAATTGTTCAGAATATAAAAATGATCCAGTCCTACCCATACCACATTGAATTTCATCTAACACCAATGGTATATCATTTGCACTTGTGAATTTTCTGCATGCATGAAAAAATGTTTCATCAATGGAATGAATGCCACCTTCTCCCTGCAATGGTTCAATAAAAACTGCTGAAATGTTTTCGATTTTTTTTTCTACGATAACTATTTTATTTTTTTCAAAATCAACCTCAAAGAATGATTCTTCTAAATCTTTAATAACGGAGTTAAAATTTTGAAAATCGACAAAAATAACTTGAGGTCCAAGTCCAGTAAATTGTGTTCTAAAATTCTCATTGTAAGTTAATTGCAATGATCCTAAAGTTTTCCCATGAAATGCTTTCTTCAATGCCAAAAAAAAGGGGGTTTTATCAAATACTTTCTTATTATGCTCAAATAATAATTTAAAAATATATTTCGGGTTTTTTGAATCGGCTGTTATATTAAATTTTTTTGTAGCAAGGTTGAAAAATTGTTCTGAGTAACTATAACTTCCATTCTTAACAAGACTTTCAATTTTAATTCTATTTTCTTCGAAATCCTGTAATCTTTTTTTATTTTTATTTTTGCGGTATAATTCTGCATGCTTAACTGCGCATTCTACAGCTTCTGTTCCTGAATTTGCAAGGGTTGTAATGTATTCATTCTGAAATCGCGAACAAAGCATATCATTCAGTTGTTTCGCGACTAAAGCTGCCCCCATTCTGCAACTGGCTTGTGCGGAAAATGGAGTTAGGTTATCTAAATTAGCCTTTATGATTTTAATAAATTCAGAGTAATTATGACCAAATAATAAAGATCCGTATCCAGCCAAACAATCTAAAACTTCTATTTCTTTTTTTTGATCATTAAAGTAAAATACACTATTACCATAAGCTTTGTGAAAGAAAACATCTAATCGGAGAGTTTTCAAAAGAAAACCAAGATTTGGTTTCGAATATTCAGTGTATAATTTTGAGAAGTCAATATTCTCTAAACTTGCGATCATAGATTCTCTCCCAAAGAAAATACTGTTTCAATTTGTAACATCAGTATGTCAGTTTTTTCATTAGAAACGAATGGTAAAATACTTTTCTAATATTTCAATATGAAACCCAGATATTAATTACGTTACTCTAAATATACAATTGACTGCTTAAAATTCTGAACTTGATTGAAATCAAAGATTTGTTTTAAGATTTAGGGTATTTTATGGCCTATAAAAAATGTAATATGCAAAATAATACATCATCTGCATCGAGTAAACTTTTTAAATATAAATCGAACTTAGAATTATTTTAAAACAATATTTCTAAATGTGATTCGACAACAAAAGCACCTAAATTAAATTATGCAATAAGTAACTTCAGTCTGGATTATTTGTAGAACGGAAAACTATGGAAGCAGATAATATGATAAACTCAACAATTCTAGAATGTCTCACTTTATTTCAGGAAAAAGTTAATGAAAATCCGAGAATGAAGACTCTTTTAAAAAATTGGAATCCAATTATTCTTGTGGAGAGTAATGATCTAAACGATAAGTATTTTTTGACAATTAAAGATACAAGAATTGTAGATATTCAAAATAATTATTCTGAAGATATTAATCATTTAATTCATCTTAGAGCAAATTCTGAAAATATCGTATCTGTGTTTAGCGGAAAACTAAATCCAGCAAATGCTTTCTTGAATGGTACATTGGAAGTCTTTGCACAAGAAAAAGACCAAATAAAATTAGATGCAATCAGCTTAGTATTGTGGGGTATTTAAGCTAATGAAGGATTTGAAGGAGCTATTTGAATATATTGCCATTAGTGCTGGGATGGCCCTTGCAGCTAGTTGCTTTTCACTGGTCTCTAGTATGTTTTTGGTCTCCAATGGTATTTTTATAGTCATTTCAATTTTTTTGGGGGGAGGATTCTGCATTATTATCGCAAGCTCAATTGGAGAACTGGCAAGCCTGTTTCCATCATCACCAGGTATTGCGATGTATTTCAGAAAAGCATTTGGTCAAAGAATTTCTCTAATGCTAATATTCTTATATTTGGCTCTGGTCGCAGTCTTGGCTGGAGTTGAAAGCTTTATTTTTTCAACAGTTATAAGTAGTTCTTTTGATACAAATATTTCTCCTTATATTTTCTCCGTATCAATATTGTTTTTTATTCTGTTAGCAAATTCTTTTGGATTAGAATTTTCTACTAAAATTCAAACTTTTGCGATGATCCTACTAACATTAGGAATTATTGTTATTTCAATATTATCTATTCTCCAAAAACCGGTAATTCCTCTTTTACAGAAGGGACTGAGTGATGATTTTAGTGAAATGTTTATCAACCTACCTATAACCATTGGACTTTCTATTTTTTTATTTATTGGATTCGAATGGGTTACTCCATTAGGAAAGTCTCCTTCATCTTATAAGAAGTTAATTCCATATTCAATGTCTATTACTATTATTTTACTTACAATTTTATATGGAATCTTTACCTTTGCTTTAACTTTAAATTTTGATCAGAAAGATATCTCTAATAATTTAAATCCTCAATTGATGCTTGCATATGCATTGTATAGTAGCTCTGGGAAATATTTTGTTTTAGTTCTGACCCTATTTGCTATGGCTACTTCTTTCAATGCAGGATTAATGAGTTCTTCCAGATTGATTTACGGTTTATCTAGAGAAGGTAGTTTACCAAAACTATTTTCTAAAATCTCAGTAACGGGCGCGCCAATTGGTGCCCTTTTCACAATAGGAGTTATTGCGATCGTTTTTTCTATAGTCATTTCCGTATATAAAGTTCAAATTTATGCTCTATCCATCGGTGCTGCCATTGAATGTATAATTTACGGATTTTTAATTTTTGCTTTATTGAGGATAAAAACTATTAAATCTGATCAACCTGAATTCCAGAGCCCGTTTCCAAAATGGTTGCAATATTTTATTGGGATTCTTATGCCCACGTTAGGAATAACTGCTCTTTTCGTTGATCAAAACCTGAAATATTTTCCTGCATTAATTTTTAGTGTTTTATTGATTATTAGTATAATCTTAGCGCAATTGTTATATAAAAGGAATGATAATAATAACAACAACTCTGGAATAAAGGCGTAATGATGTCGGAAACAAAATTAACTAATGAATCCACAACTTCTGAATTAGAAAAATCCGTAGATGTAAAATTCGATCGTTTCAATGTGCAATATTGGTTAACAAATACAGCAAATCGAAGATTAAAAGATACCAGTTTCGGAATTTCAAAAGAAACTTCATACGTGCATCCTGCAGTGACCGAAGATCCTTTATTAAATCAAGTTATTAAGATGGATATAGCCACGTTTTTAATAGCAGAGCACCATTCCATTTTTAATACTGCAAAGATGATCAATTTGGCTCCTGATGAAGAATCGTCCATTTTCCTTGCTACTCAGGTTGTGGATGAAGCACGACACTTCGAGGTATTTAATGCAAAGATAAAAGATTTAGGAGTCTCGATAGAAAAAAGAAATGAACTGATGGATAGATATACTACACCACCTTTAAAAAAATTTTTTGAATTAATAGATGAGCAAATAGACAAAGGTAGCTTTGAAGGCGCCATTGTTGGTCAAAATTTAATATTAGAAGGAATGGCATATCCAGTTTATAGATATGAATCTAAATATTGGTCCAAATTGGATCCTAGTTTAAGCCAAATTATACTAGGGGCATTTGCTGACGAGGTACAGCATACTGGTTTCGGGGAAGCATATTTAAATCAGATCATTAAAAAGGATATTAACGTAAAAAATAAGATGAAAAAATTAATAGAACACTTTCATACATTAATGACTGAAGTATTCGAAAGGGTGATCAATCATTATATTGGTTTATATCAGGAAGCTTCAAATTGCTATATGGAAATACAGGGTGATATTGAAATTTTTAAAGGTCATTATATGAAAGATACAAGCGAAGAAGAACAGGTTCGTATTTTATTAAGTTCTATCCAGAAAGAATATAGAAAAAGAGCCATTAAAATTGGATTAGAATTAGATTAAATGAGTTCTTCTATTTTACTCAAAGCTGGATGTATTTCTCTAATTATTTCTCTAACGTTGGCCTGGTTAACGACATTAACGAGGCATCTCAAAATTCCAATTTTTACAAGAATTTTTGTATCTGATTCCTATTTATTAAAATCGCATATAGATTTCTTATTAATGAGCATTTTACTCATGGTATTTTCAATATTTAAAGTAGAAGTTTATCCTTTTATAATTGTGTCTACCATAATCGGATCTTTTATGAATCCATTATCCTTTTTAGTATTATCCATTAAACCTGAAATAAACAAATCTCCTACTTCTATCTTTGGAATTTATTCAAGCATTAGTTATATTTTAACAACAGTTGGTTATATCGGGCTTTCATTGGAATCGATTTCAATGAATCTATAAACTTGCTATCCGAGTTTCTCTGAAAAACTGGAAGAAAAAGTATCTGACGGATGATGGCCCGTTCCAAGATGAACTTCGAGCGGAGAATGAACGTTTAAGGAAAGAACTCTTGGAAGTAACGGAGGAGAGGGAAATTTTAAAAAAGTCCGTGGCCATCTTCTTGAAACCAAGGAAATGAAATATACATATATAGAAAAGAATCATTTCCCAGTAAAGAAGATATGCAAGATTCTGAATGTATCCAAGAGCGGCTATTATGATTGGTTGAAACGAGAAGATAGCGA
>NZ_AHMT02000040.1:0-10000 GCF_000243815.2 Leptospira alexanderi serovar Manhao 3 str. L 60
CAATATTAAACAAAGGGATTCAAGTAATTGTCCTGAATCCCGGAGACTTAGCAACGATCTATCAATCCTTAAAAAAGACCGATAAAGAAGACAGTTTAAAAATAGCCAGGCTCATTCAACGTTTTCCAATAGAAGAGTTACCGGTTGTTCCGATTCCCACAGATGAAGAGGAAGACAATCGAAGACTTTGCACGGAACATGAGAACTGGACAAGACAACTAACGCAAGGCAAAAATCGACTTCATAGTTTATTCACTCAAGCAGGTTTGACTGAAATTACCAAAAAGCATTTGCGAACAAAAGCATCCAGAGAAGCTTCCGTAACTCTACTTCCTGATCGATACAAAAGAGAAGCAGAACGAATCTTAAAAGTTTAGATTTAGTCGAACTAAATACTAAAACTAATAGAAGAAGAAATTAAAGAGGCTCTGAAAAAAAATCAGAGTTATGTTCAAACGATCATGTCCATGCCTGGGATCGGTATGATTACTTCTTTGGCGATCATGAGTTATATGGGTGATTGTAAACGATTCTCTTCGGCTAAACAAGCCGCTTACTATGTGGGCTTAGTTCCGAGTGTTGATATTTCGGGAGATACGGTTCGATACGGAAGAATTGTATCTCGTGGTTGTCATGCAATTCGAAGAGTAATTGTTCAAGCGGCCTGGAGTCTGGTTCGATGTCAGCATGGCGGAAAGATAAAAGAATTCTATCAAAGGTTATATGTTAAAAAAGGAGGCTAAAAAATCGATCATCGCTACTTCACGCAAAATGATCGAAGTTCTTTATTCAATGATTCGAACGGGAGATCTTTTTGATTCTATGCCTGAAGAAGTATGGAATCGAAAATTAGCTCAATATGGTCTTATGTAAAAAAAAATAGCGGGAGGGCTTGACACAAGAAACATAGGAGGAGAAAGCGAGGTTGAGTTTTGTAAGCGGCTCTCAACGAAGTTGAGAAAGAAAGCGACCCGTAGAAAGCGAAATAGAGTTATTCTCCACCCCCACCCAAAAATAAGGGTGGGAACTAAGTTTCACAGAGGATTTGTCGGAATTCCGACAGATTTATTTTGAGATCCAAGTATTTGTGGGGTTGGTTATGTTAGAGAGCAACACTTTAGTTTCTTATTCGCCCAAACTTTCTTACGACCCTGCTCACGTTAAAATAGAGTTATTGAAAAATTCCATGATTCAGATTAACAAAACCGCTTCAAACGTCCATTTCAATGAAGCAGAAATGGATAAGGAAATTAATTTTTCAATAACTCTATTTTATTTTTATTCTAAAACGGCGGTATTTAAGTCTGTTTGTTTTGTGTCCGTCATCTTCATCAATCGATCGATGATATCGTTAACGTTCACGCCAAATTTTTCGAAGATATGGTTTTTTGCGAGTTCGTAACGAAGAATATCTATGTTTAGTTGAATTTTAGCCTGAGTTACTTGTAATTCGGATTGGATTACGTTATCCAACGCGGTTTTTACTGCGACTGCGGTAAATCTTCCCTGACGAAAACGCTCTGAAAGACCTCTATAGAATTTATTGGCTTCTTCCCTTCTTTTTTTAGCGCCTTCGAGAATATCTTTTCCGGCTAAGATCGTCGCATAACGATTTTCTAATTCTTCTTTGATGGAAAGTTTCAATTCCGCTTCTTTTTTTTCTAAATTTTCAACATCCAGCTTCGCGTTTCGGATATCTGCTTTGATTCCTTTATCCCAAAGCGGATAAGAAAATTGAAAAGCCGCATACGCTTCCGGATATTTAAAGGAAGCAATTCCTCGATTTGTATCCATGACATTTTGCTGGGGAGAAACGATATTTTGCCCTCTTGTGGAGTAGGCGCCTGAAAGTTTCAAAGAAGGCATGTCTTCGGCTTCCTTGATTTTCAAATTGAGTTCTGCAATTTCCCTTTGTTTTCGAAGATTTTTCAGATCGGTTCTGTGTTCTAAAGCGTAGATATAATCTTTTTCCACGTTGAAATCTACAGGAACGTTCTCTTGAAGATCGGTGACACCTTCGACTTTAGAGGATGGATCAGCGTTTAAAATTCGAATTAGATTTCTTTCCGCCTCTTTACGGGAAACCTTTGCCTTTTCTAAATTTCCAGCGGTTTGAGAAAGAATGGAGTTCCAAAGATTAACTTCAAAACCTTCGGAAAGACCTAAATTCCGTTTTCTTGTGGTTAAATCGCGTATGTTTCTCGTGTTGGATTCTAGGTCTTGTAAAGTTTTTACGTTCGAATCGTAGATGTTCAAACTCCAGTATTGAATTAAGGTTTGAACCACGAGTTGAGAAAGAATATAAATCAGCTCTTCTCTTTTGATCACAGTGTTTTGTCTTAAAATGGCTTCTTTTTCCTTCTGAGTTTTTCCGAAGCTGTACTTTAAAATTTCCTGACTGAGAGTGATCGTCAAAGCGCTCGTATATTGCGGAGGAATGGCGAGTATAGCTAAGCTTGAAGGAGTTGTACGAGGATCTTCGAAGGCGCTTGAATCGAAACGAGTGGTGCTCGCTTCCAATTTCACATAAGTTCCTGTTTTAAAATTTTTTTCGATACCTACGCTGAGCTTATCTTGGCTTTGTTTGGTTCCCAAAAAGATATTGTTTCTATTGTTGGGAAGAGTTGTTTTAAAGATAGTGATTCCACCGATTAGATTCCAAGTGAATTGGGATTCGTTTTTGAGTTCTCCTCCGTCCGCTTTTACGTACTCCATCTTCGCGTTTTGGATCGTAATGTTTTTTTCGAGTACATGATTTACCGCATCTTTCAGAGTCAGACGAAGTACGTTTTTCAAATCTCCGAGATTCCCTTTTTCTTCTTCTACGATAACTTCCTTAGGTAGAATGTCCTCTCCAATTGTAGGTTGAATCGTTGTAAAAAAAATGGTTCCTAGAATAAAAAAAGTTCCGAATTTTCTATAAGTACCTTCTTTTTTATGCTCCATGTAAGCGCCTACTTAATGGACATGGTTGGAATTAGGAAGATTTTTAGAAATCGAAAAATAGATTTTATGAGTCTAAAAGAGAGTAATTCAATGCAATTCAGCTCCCGTAGTCCGAATCGACTTTCAAAAGAAAAAAGTCCTTATCTCCAACAACATGCATATAATCCTGTGGATTGGTTTCCATGGGGTGAGGAAGCCTTAACCAAAGCAAGGGAACAGGACAAACTCATTTTCTTATCCATAGGCTATGCGACCTGCCATTGGTGTCATGTTATGGAAAAAGAATCCTTTGAGAACCAAATGGTCGCGGATTATCTCAACTCTCATTTCGTATCGATCAAAGTGGATCGTGAAGAAAGACCCGATATCGACCGGATCTATATGGATGCGTTACATGCCATGGACCAACAAGGTGGTTGGCCTCTTAATATCTTTTTGACTCCGGATGGGAAGCCGATTACTGGAGGAACCTATTTTCCTCCGGAACCCAGATATGGAAGAAAAAGTTTTTTAGAAATTTTGAATATTCTTAGAAAGGTTTGGAAGGAGAAACGACAGGAATTGATTGTAGCTTCCTCCGAACTTTCTCGATATTTGAAAGATTCCGGAGAAGGTCGGGCTATAGAAAAGCAAGAAGGAAGTCTACCGTCGGAGAATTGTTTTGATTCCGGATTTTCTCTTTACGAAAGTTATTATGACGCCGAGTTCGGAGGATTTAAAACCAATCACGTCAATAAGTTCCCTCCGAGTATGGGACTTTCGTTTTTACTCCGATATTATCACTCTTCCGGAAATCCAAGTGCTTTGGAGATGGTGGAGAATACACTCCTTGCAATGAAACAAGGAGGAATCTACGATCAGATCGGAGGGGGACTTTGTCGTTATTCCACGGATCATCATTGGATGGTTCCACATTTTGAAAAGATGCTCTACGATAATTCTCTCTTTTTGGAAACTCTAGTGGAATGTTCCCAGGTTTCTAAAAAAATTTCTGCCAAGTCCTTTGCGCTCGATGTAATTTCCTATCTACATCGGGATATGAGAATTGTCGGCGGGGGAATTTGTAGCGCGGAGGATGCGGATTCCGAAGGAGAAGAAGGTCTTTTTTATATCTGGGATTTCGAAGAATTCCGGGAAGTCTGTGGGGAAGATTCTCGAATTTTGGAAAAATTTTGGAACGTAACAAAAAAAGGAAACTTCGAAGGAAAGAATATTCTGCATGAAAGTTATCGTAGCGAAGCTACAAAATTTTCCGAAGAAGAATGGAAACGGATCGATTCTGTTTTGGAAAGAGGTAGAGCCAAACTTCTAGAAAGAAGAAACAAAAGAGTTCGTCCTCTACGAGACGATAAAATTCTTACTTCTTGGAACGGTCTTTATATCAAAGCTCTTGCAAAGGCGGGTGTTGCGTTTCAAAGGGAAGACTTTTTGAAACTCGCGGAGGAGACGTATTCTTTTATCGAAAGAAATCTGATCGATCCGAGCGGAAGGATTTTGCGTCGATTCAGGGACAAAGAATCGGGTATATTAGGATATAGTAATGATTACGCGGAGATGATTTCCTCTTCGATCGCTTTGTTCGAAGCGGGATGCGGAATTCGTTATCTGAAAAACGCGGTTCTTTGGATGGAAGAGGCGATTCGTTTGTTCCGTTCCCCGGCGGGTGTGTTCTTCGATACAGGAAACGACGGTGAGGTCCTTTTGCGGAGGAGCGTGGACAGTTATGACGGTGTGGAACCTTCCGCGAACAGTTCTCTTGCTTATTCTTTGGTGAAATTGTCCTTGTTTGGAATTGATTCGGTTCGTTATAGGGAATTCGCCGAATCGATCTTTTTGTATTTTACGAAAGAATTATCTACTTATTCTCTCAGTTATCCTCATTTGCTTTCGGCTTACTGGACTTACAGACATCATTCCAAGGAAATCGTTTTGATTCGTAAGGATACGGATTCCGGGAAGGAACTTTTGGCCGCGATTCAAACCAGGTTTCTGCCGGATTCGGTTTTTGCTGTCGTGAACGAGAATGAGTTGGAAGAAGCGAGAAAACTTTCTACTTTGTTTGACTCAAGAGACAGCGGAGGAAACGCACTCGTTTATGTTTGTGAGAATTTTTCCTGTAAACTTCCGGTGAGTAATCTCGCGGATCTGAAAAAGTGGATCGAATGATTGGATGTCTCGGAATCATCTGGAAAGTTTGAAAAAAAATCACCGAATTGCGGGTTGGCAACAACTCCAGGACATTTTGACAAACATTCCAAGGTATTGGAGATTAAAATCTTTCCAACGAAACCGCTTGACTCCAAAGAAGATTCGCGAACATTGGAAGGACCACACGCGAGTATGGTGAAATTGGTAGACACGCCAGATTTAGGTTCTGGTGCAGAAATGTGTGGGGGTTCGAGTCCCTCTACTCGCAATTCTCTTCTATAGGGATACCATCTTCCCTTCACTCTGCAAACTCTCTAATTCAAAGAAAGTTTATTAGAGTTGTTGAAAAATTAATTCTTTATCCGTTTCTGCTTAATTGAAATGGATGTTTGGAGCGGTTTTGCTAATCTGAACCATGGAATTTTTCAACAACTCTATTGTTTGGCGAGAATTTTCACGGTTCTTTCCAAATCATCTCGATGTTGTTTGAGATCTTTTTTAAGAAGAGCGGGAATCTCTTTTTGTTCTTTGAGAAAACGATTCGTTTTGTCCACGAGGGTCTGATTCGGCTCCAAACTTGGAAATAATAGATTTCCAAATGCGGAAGAAAAATGGGAATCGCGATCTTTATAAATTCCGATCACGGATTCGAAGTATAAATTCTCGTAATCTTTTAGGATTTCTTCCTGGTGATCCCAATAAAAACCTCTCATTCCGTAGCGGAGCATGTCCGTGGAATATTTTGTATTAGGATCCGTAAATTCTTTCCAGGCGGCGGATTTCGATTTTGGATCGGGATACGCGACTCTGGCTCCGTATGCTTTTTTCGCGCCAAGATCGGATGTGTCCGCTTTTTCTTCTTTTTCAATGAGGTCTAACGCGTTCTTATCTCCAAATGCGGAAAGTCTCGTTAAAATACTCCATCTTCTTTCTTGGTCGATTTTAATTCCGGAGATTATGATCTTTCCGTCCAAAAGGTCCTTTAAGTAGGAAAGTTGATTTGGAGTTCTGGATGTACTTTCAAGTATCCTATACCAGACGATTTTTTCCTCTTCCGTGATAGAAGGATTTTCGAGTCCGTTTTTGGCCAGTTCGTTTAGCTTTGCGGACCATTCTTCCTTGTTTTCCTTCTTCAGGTAATTTGACGTGATGGAGGAGGCCTTGGTCAGGATATGACTGCTTCGAACGGAAAGATCTTCTTCGTAAATTCCCTGTTGAAACACAAGTTCCAAAAAATCCTTGGGAGAAATTTCCGCATCGCGCGTCATCTGCCACAGAGAGCCCCAGAGAATTCTTCTCGCAAAACGGTCTTTCAGTTTATTCAAGGAAGTTTTTAAGAGAAGGATTCCGTCTTTCGGAAGATAGGTCTTTGCATATGCGTAGTCGTTTGTGTTTAACACTACGATCTCGGAAGATCCAGATATATGTTTGTCGGGGTTTGTCGTTTTTACGGCAGATTTTTGCATCTTTGGATTTTTACTTATATGAAAATCCGCATTTTGAAACAAGCTATAAGGGAGAATGGTTTCTTGTCCTTTGACATCGATTCTACTTTTCCAGGCGGCTTCGAAAAATTTTCCTTTGAGGGTAAAGATCGTTACTTCCAAGGCGTGTGTTCTGTAAAGACCGTTTTTTTCGGAAGGTAGCTGTCGGATCAACAAATGTTCCTGTCTCCATTCGGGAAGAAGCGTGTTCACTCCGGTCGTATCGAGCCATTCCTTACTCCAACTACGGATATCGATTCCGGAAGTTTCGGACATCGTATCTAAAAAGTCCGTTTGAACTGTATTCGAATTCGCGAATTTTCGAAAGTATTTTCGCATCGCGTTTCGGAACGTATCTTCCCCGATATAATACATCAGCTGACGAAGCACGGAGGCTCCTTTGGAATAGGAGATTCCGTCAAAATTGCTAATTGCGTCTAACGTGTTTTCTGCATTTCCCGCTATGGGATGGGTCGTGGAAAGTTGATCTTCTCTGTAGGCCCATTCTTCTCGAACGTAAAAGTGTTCGAGAGCGTCCGGAAATAATTTTCCGTGGGACATCGCATAATAGGAAAGATAATCGGCAAAACTTTCGTTTAACCAGAGGTCGTTCCACCATTTCATCGTAACCAAGTTACCGAACCACATATGAACCATCTCGTGATAGATCGTATTGGCTCTTCCGAGATACTCGGAATAAATACGGGGACTTCTAAAGATGTAATGTTCCGAAAAGGTAACGGCTCCCACGTTCTCCATAGCGCCCATATTAAACTCCGGAACAAAAATCTGATCGTATTTTCCGTACGGATACGGAAGATCGAAGTAGGATTCTAAAAATCCAAAGGATTCTTTTGTGATCGCGAAAAGGTTCTCCGCATCTAGATATTTGGCGAGGGATTTCCTACATAGAATTCTTAATGGGATGTTTTTATAACGGTCTTCCCAGACTTCGTAAGGACCGGCGATCAAAGCGAACAAATACGTGGAAAACAGAGCGGTTTTCTGAAAACGAATTTCGATTCTTTCTTTTTTGATTTGTTCCTTGGAAGGAAAAGTGTTGTGAATGTATTTCCATTCTTTCGGTCCGACAAGGGAAAGCTCATACGTCGCTTTCAAGTCGGGTTGATCGAAACACGGAAACATTCGGTGCGCTTCGAAAGGTTCGAAATCCGTATGGAGATATTCGGAACCGTCGGAAGGATCCTGGAACTGATGAAATCCGGAACCGCTGTGGTTGTAGTCGTTTGTATAACGAATCCTAATTTCGTTCTTTCCGGATTTTAAGGATTCTTGCGAAAGATCCAGGAAAGAATCGGTTTTCGAGTAATTGGAGAACTCTTTTAATTCTTTTCCGTTTAACAAAAATACTTCGATTTTCTTAGAGACAAAGTCTATTTTGAGTTTTCCTTTCCCCTTTCCGGTATAAAAGAATGAAATTTTAGTTTCTCCCTGATATGTGGAAGAACCTGCTTTGAGGTCTAAATGAATTTCGTAACTGATCTGATCGATCAGCTCCGCCCTCTTGACGGCTTCTGCTTGGGTAAGTATATTGGGAGCATCCATCGGTTCCTTCTTTAATATTCAAAAGTTAGAATATTCAAAAATATGATTAGTTTCTAAGTCTCGTTCTATAACAGCTGCAACGCGGAGAATGTCGCGCTTGAATTCGGAGAATGAAATAACCATAATCAATGGGACGACTCTTTGTAAAGCAAAGAAACTCGAAGTCGCGGACTCGGGCGGGCCGCTTTAAACTCGATGAAACGCTTTTTGTCGAATGTTTCTTTATTTTACTTTCAAAAGAGTCGATTTCTGTCGGAACTACGATGATTTTCTCTAAGAGGTTTCTCTCTGAAAAATTGTGGGATATCTCTGTGAATTTTATTGCAGGATTGGGGAAATCTTCGGACAAATTCTCCTGTCATGAGAACCACGGATCTGCAAATGAAAAGCCACTTACAGCGTGTCCCAAAACTGGGACGGGTTCTTATAAGAATTTCTACAAAGCTTTCATCGAATCGTTGTTTGTGTCTTAATATTAGACCTTTAAAGAATATCCTTCAGTTGCATCTTTCGAAGCCGGGGAGCGATTGCTCCTACAAATCCCACGGTGAAGAGAGTCAAAATTCCGCCTACGACGATTGATCTTCTGATTCCGAGCCATTCCGCGGTAACACCTGATTCGAATTCTCCGATTTCGTTTGAGGAGCCGATAAAGATATAATTTACTGCGGAAACTCTCCCTCTCATATGATCCGGAGTGTGCATCTGAACGATTGTGTGACGAATCACTACGCTGACCATGTCGAACGCGCCTGCGGCCGCAAGACAGAAGAACGAAATTCTATAATCGTTGGAAAGTCCGAAAAAAATGATACAAATCCCGAAGCCAAACACGCAAGTCAGAAGGATCCAACCGGAATGTTTTTTGGGCGGCCTAGCGGCGATAAAAAAGGCACATAAAACAGCTCCGACTCCTTGGGCCGAACGAAGAATCCCGAAAATCTCGGGGCTTTGTCCCAGAATTTTTTCCGTAAAAGAAGGAAGAAGTGCGACCGCTCCTCCGAAAAGGACCGCAAACAAATCCAAAGAGATTGCACCGAGGATGATTTGGTGTGTGGAAACAAATTTCCAACCGGAACTTAAACTTTCCCAGATGCTTTCGCTCGATTCAGGTTTTTCAGGAACGGGTTTTCCTTTTACGAGTAACATCAAAATCAAACCGAAACTCATCAAAAGAAGGTCCACCGAATATGCAAGGTAAAGACCAAAGACGATCAACATTCCTCCGATAAGGGGGCCGAGGACCAAGGAGGTCTGCCAGGCGATTCCACTCCAGGTCGCGGCGTTTGGAAATGTTTCCTTATCCACGAGCTGGGTTTGGAATGCGGCGGTCGCAGGATTTAAAAAACCTCTCGCGATTCCGGAAAGAAAGATCACGCCGTAAATCGGATACACGCCGGATTCTCTAAGAATCCAAGACATATTAGGAAATACTAATATTAGTAGAAGTAGAGAACAGATTGATAAAAGACCCAGAGCGGAAGTGACGATTTTTTTTCTTGGAAAGGAATCGATCACAAGACCGGAAAACAAGGCCATCGTGATGGAAGGAATCGCCTCCGCGAGACCGATAAAACCGACGTGCAAATTGCTTCCGGTGAGATGATACATCTGCCAACCAACGACGGTGGTTTGAATGCTGATGGAAAGAGTCACCATAAACTTACCGAAAAGGAAGAAACGGTAATCGGAGATTTTCAGGGCTTGAAAGGGATCGTGTTTTGTTTTGGCTTGAGTCATTCTAGTTTTGGATTGGGTTTTTGATAAAATACATTCCGAGAGCGGCGACCATCATTCCGTGATGTAGAATGTTATCGGCGATCAATCGGGGAATGTTCCGGATGGGGGTTTCAAAA
>NZ_AHMT02000040.1:15000-30332 GCF_000243815.2 Leptospira alexanderi serovar Manhao 3 str. L 60
GGAAGGATCCCTTTTTCGACTTACGTTTGGATCAGGCTAATCTTGATATCACGCCCGGAAATCTTTTGAATTTTAATGCGAAAGGTTCTCTTTTTCAAGAATCGATTGTAACTCGGATTACTGGCAAGACCGGTTGGAAAAAATCTCCGAGAGCCAACGGAGCGTTTTTTTATCCTTTGTACAACGATTGGAAATGGGATCTAGAATTGGATCGGGTTTCAATAAAGGATTTTCTACCGGTTTACCATTCTTGGAGGAATTGGATCCGAACCGATATCAAAACCCGGCAGGAAAAATTGATTCCTGAAATCCGTTGGACGAGAACTCCATTTTACAAATATTTAATGGAATATTTGACTTTTACCGTACATTGGAAATTAAAATCGTTTCGGTTTAAAGAAAAAAATCTCGGAAGGGTGACTTTAGATGGAAGGGTGGTTCCATTCTTTTCCAAACTGGATATGAAAGGTTTTCAAGATGAGAATCAATTCGTGGAAGCGTTTGCAAATTTCACTTTCGGGCAAGACAATCCGTATATGGATCTGAAAGTGAAAGTTACTGAAATGCCTTGGGAAGAACCGATAAATGGCTTCTGCGGGTCTTGGATTGTTCCCGAAACGATTACTTCGGATACCACGATTCGTCTTTTTGGAGACGATTTTTTAGCGCTCCATAATTCTTTAAATGTTCAGCACAACGTGCGTTTTAATCGTTCCCGTTTTCAAGATAAAAGATCCCTTCCTTTAAATCTTAGAGAGCCTTTTGATTTTGGATACGAACACAATCTTCTACCGACCTTGTCTTATTATAGAAACATCTTTTGGAAAAACGAAACCGTAGATCTTACCGGTTACGGAGCCGTAGAAAACAATCGGATTCGAGTCAGTGCGAATGGGAAGTTGAACGATACCTTTATCAGTAGAAGGTTTAAGGAGGAGGCCGGCGAATGCAAACTGGAATCGATCGGAGACAGGTAATTCTGATTACGGCCGGAGTTTTTTTAACGGTTTTAATCGTTTGGTGTGTTTATCTTTTTATTTTCGGCGATTCTCAAGTTCCAGTCGGTACAGGTTCGAAAACAAAAATCGATCTTATTGGGACCTGGAGAGTTTCACCGGTTGTTCCGACGATTCATATCCGGTTTATCAGTGAAAGAGAAGCGGTTCTTTTGGAAGAAAGCTCCGAAACGAAATTGTACATTTCAGAAGATGCGGATGGTCTTCAGCTTAGAAGAAGAGGCGAAGAAACTCCCAGCGGCTATTTTTTGTTTCGCGAATTGAAAGCGGACGCTTGGCAAGGCCTTTGGGGGGACGATCTCGTCGTTTTAAAGAGGGTTTCGGATGGCAACTGACTTACGTTAGTTGATACCATTGGACCTTTGTTTCAGATACGATAGACTTCGTAAGATTTTATTATGAGAAGGAAAAGATTGAAACATACGGCTTTAGGGAGTCGTTGCACTTTAGTTTCTTATTCGCCCAATTTTTCTTACACGAACTCACGTTAGAATAAAGGTTACAATGCCCCAGTGGTTTCTACTGTAGGTAAAGTCTACAGAATATTCCTATTTTCTAAAGTTCTAAAAACCAACATAGAACTTTTGAGATTTTTAGAGCGTCACATCCGAAAACGTAGAAACTATTACTTTGAAAAAACTTGTTTTAAAACTTAGAATGTGGAAATTATAACATTATGAAATCGGAATATTTAGTTCGAACGAATTTTCCGAATCTTTGGAATGAAAAACGTATCTTGCTCTCAATTTTTCGGATCTCATTCGAATACTGCTCATTCCGATTCCGGAAACTTCTTCCGGATTGATCTCGAACTTTTTCCCGTCGTCTGTCACTTTTAGAATCAGATTTTTCCCTTCTTTTTTCCAGGAAATTTGGATCTTTTTCGCTTCTGAATGTCTGAGAATATTGGACGCGACTTCTAAAAAGATTTTTTGAACGTGTAAACATTGATCCAGATGTATGAAATTGGAAACGTCTTCAATTTCCATTTTAACTTCTATGGTTCCGGTGCGTTGGATTCTGTCTCCGTACCTTTTTATCACTTCTTCCACGAGTTCCTGATTGTTTCCCTGATGGTGCATAAGAAATACGATATCTCTTACGTTCGAAATGAGATGATTCAGTTCCGATTTGAGTTTTTTCAATGTGGAATCGTTTTTATCTTTGGATTCCAACTCGAAAAGAATCGCTGTGAGCTCGGACCCTATGGAATCGTGAATATCCGACGCGATTCTTGTTCTTTCCTGCGCTTGTAGTTTGAGTTGTTCGTTGTATCTGATTTGAAGTTGTGCGAATTCTTTCGTTCTATCCAGATCTTCCGCGAATCTTGAGGAAATAATATAAGAATTTAATGCAACAAAAGCGATAAGACCCAAAGGGAAACTGTACGGATATAAGGTATAAATCTCGTATAAACCGTAAATTCCGTCGTTCATCATTGTAAACGCCAGAACAAAACCAGTGAAAAGTTCTTTGGCCTTAAAAGTGGTTGCTGTGCCTATAATCAAAATCAATGCGTAAAGTGGGGGAAAATACATAAACCAAGAATAAAACCAGACTATATTCCGTTCGTTGAAAGCGAAAATTCCGAAAAAGAAAATCGTACTCGTTCCGATTGCGATTTGAATCCATTTTCGGTTGAACTGAAGCGGAAACATTTTACGGAGCATTAGGAAAGAGGTAGGGAAAAATGCGATCTCGCAAAAAAATTTTATCCGTAGTCTCAAATCCAAGGAAAGGTCCGGAAGAGCCATAAATTGAATTTCGGAGGTGATGAAAGAATACCCGGAAACTAAAAAACAAAACGCGGTGAAATAGAGGGGGATCGGATCTTTTCTGTAGGAAAAAAAGAATATCACGTGATAGATTCCGAAAGAAAAGATAACGACGATTAGGATCATCTCTCTCCATTCTTCCCTTTTTTCCTCCGAATCGATTGCCTTTCCTGATCCGATTTGGAACGGTTTTCGAATTCCACCTTTGAGATAATTTCCTTTGAAGGTGGAAACGGTCACGGTGATATAAAAATCTTCAGAGGGTACGACGATATTTGTCACCAATGGATGAGCTGAAAATACCGTGTCTAAAGGACCGGTTCCGGCAAAACCGTTCGAATAGACTTTATGGTCGTCGAAGTAGACTTCGTAAACTCCCGGAAGTCTGGGAATTCTGATTTTTAAATTGGGATATTTATAATCGCATAACACGCGCAGACGATAGGTCGCATAACTTTCCGGAGTGAAGTTAGGATCGTAGTCCCTCCAAATTCCGGGAACGGGAAAATAAAAGAGAGTTTTAGGGATCGGATGACTGCCATGTGCCAATTCCTTCCAATAAAATTCCCAGTCTCCGTTAAGTGTGGTAATGTTCTTGTCTAGATTAAAATTTCTGAAGTCGATGACGCCTTTTTCCGCGATCGGCGCGTTTTTGGGGCTTAGGGGAGGAAAACATCCCGTTGAAAACGAGAGAAATATAATAAAAATAGAAAATACGAATATTCTCTTTGCGGGCATTTAAGGATACCCTGGAACGTCTCGTATAATTCCCATTCTTCTTCCTCGGATGATGGCTTCGGATTTGGAATGCACTTCCATCTTTTTATAAATCTTTTCGATATGTCTGCTGACCGTATGACTGGAAATATCGAGTTCGTCCGCGATATCCGCGACGGTCATTCCAAGCGCCACGAAATTAAGAATCTGAAGTTGTCTTTTCGTAAGTCCCAGGGTATTTTGGATCGGCGGATTTTGGGTCTCCTCTTTTTTTGTGAATTCTCGGATGATCTTGTCCGCAATTCTGGGAGTAAGTGAAGCGCCTCCCAGCACGATAACTTTGAGTTCAGCAAGGAACAGTTCGGGAGAAGTATCCTTCAAAAGATAGCCGGATACTCCTCCTTGGATTGCTTCTACTATTTTTTCTTCGTCTTCAAAAACGGTAAAGATCACATATTTAGTGTTAGGTGTTTTTTCTTTGAGTTCTTTGAGACATTCCAATCCGTTCTTTCCGGGAAGTCCTATATCTAGGATCACGATATCTGGAATATTTTCCGGAATACCTTTGATCGCTTTTTGCGAGTCGGGATAGTGTCCTAAAAATTGAAAGTCGGAGGAATTGGAAAGAAGTTCCCGAAGATTGAGGGCTGTGTGTTGATTGTCTTCGATGATGGAAACCAAATAAGGGGATTTGGTCTTTTGTGAAATTTTCGAACGTATCATCGACTTTGATTATACGAATTCATTTCAATTGGTAAATTGTTTTTTGCTCGCGTTCATTTTAGTTTCACTAAAAGTAAATTCTTAAGTTGCGAACTAAAAACGTGTCAATAAGAAGGCTTTTGGTTGGAGTCGACGAACCTTATAAAGCCGTTTTATTCAGTTTAGGAAGTGGAATTAAAAGTTTATGCTTTTTCGTTGAAGTTCGCTTTCCTAACTCAATGCTCCTTTGTTTTCTAGAAATCGTTCGAAAATAGTGGTGTAAAACGCCCTATTCATTTAAAAAGTTCGTCCCATTCTTCTTTTGCTTTTTCCCATCTTCGTTTGCGTTCTCCTTGATCCTTGATCTTAAGATACAACCTGGATTCTTTTCCGGGAAAGGTAATCCGCACTCTATGTTCATGAAGAACTTCTATGAGGATGTTTTGTTTGTTTTCAATTTCTAGATCATAGAGAACTACGTTTTTCATCCGTAAGGGAAGCGGACCTTGGCCTAGGTCACCGATTCCTTTTCTGAAATTCAATTCCACACATTCAACCGGTTTGTGCCAGACATCGCAGAACTTTCCTTCGGGAGGGGGAACGGGTTTGAGTCCGCAAGAAACGATCCAAGTTGTAAATAAGGATGCGGATACGATTACAATAAATCCTTTGTGAAGAATTTTCGGGATAAGAGGAGATTTTGTTTCGTTTAACATCTGGTTTCTAAAGATTTTACCGAGTCGATTCCAAATCGAGTTTCGTTTTAAGGGTCGGCTTTTCATCGACGATCTCTTTTGCGAGTCGGATAATTTCCTCCCTTCTCTCTTCCACCTTTGGATAAAGTTCTTCTAAAATCGCGATTGATTTTGCGTGTAGATTTTGAAGTCTGAAAATTTTCGCTTCTAAAATCCAAGATCCGATCGTGATAAAGTCTTCGTTTTCGTTTCTAACCTTACGGATGAAGTTGAGGGAAGAGACATACTGGCCTGCGCGGAATTCGGAAAGTCCGATTAAAAAAAGAGCTTCTCTTTCGGTGAGAAGAATCGATCCGCTGGATTCTGGGCTTGCAAGATTTCGTTTTAAGAATTCCGTATCTCCCGATAAGGACGCTCCTAAAATCGCAATCCAGGTATAGCTGATTTTAAATTCGGGACTGATCTTGTCGTACGGGATCGAATTTAAAAGATGAGTGAGGGATTTTTTGGAAAGATGTTGTTTGACCGTTTCTCCAAATGCGATCATCACTTCGTTATCCGGATTTTCGCCGATTGTGGGATCGATCGCCTTTGCGCGAAGCGCGTTTCGGTACATTTCTTCCAGGATCGGAAGATACGATTCGTCTTCCTTGAGAAAGTCGTTGAATCCCGAATAGGCGAGTTTTACCAAGGTCCCCGAGTCGAAAGAAAATCCGTTAAGCAAAAACGAATTATAATTTCCTAATGCAATATAAAAATATCCCAATTCATCCGAAGGATTCGCGTGAACGTAATCTTTGGCGGCGTTTTGGAAATTTTTCACGGAACCTTCTTCGAGAGTTCCCGAATGGATTTGTTGCTGGATGTTTTTTCTTTCTTTTTCGAGAAGAATTTTTCTATCACCCGCGAATAGGTTTTTGATACTCTGCTGGAAAAAAAATCCAGTTCCGCCTAAAATCAACATAAAAGCGACAAGAATGTAAGGTTTATAACTAGTTTTCTTTTTATAACTTTTCAGGCCGGATTGATACAGCATACTTCGTCGATTTTTTATACACCTATTCTGGGTTCACGTATTTTTTGAATTCCCTAAAACTTGACACCTAAGCCTCCCCTGATTCCGTTGGATTTCTATGCCTTACGATTACGATTTTGATGAAGATTTTGAAGTTGAGACCGGTTACGATGAGGATGGGACCGGAGAAGAGGTATTAACGTTTGCTTGTGAAGATTGCGATCATCGTTGGGAAGAGGACGCTTACGAAGCCGAAGATTACGGTCTCGAAGGGGCGATTTGTCCGATGTGCGGTTCCTCTGTAGTAATCGAGTTTTGAAAAATACCGGGCCGGTTCGGCGATTCGCCAAGAATTGTGCCAGCCGGTTCCTAGTCTCCGTATTCGTTCTATTTGTTTTATTTCCTCAAGGTTCGGCCTTACCGACCGATTTCAGCGACGTTTACGATTTTTACAAAAAAGGAAACTATGATACCTTAGTAAAGGTTTCCCGGGCTGCACTTCGAAAGGAGGAGATTGATTATAGAATTCTACTTTTATATACCTCCGCAGAAAAAGATCCGGAAGAAATCGATAAAACTTTGAGAAGTATCTATGAAAAGAAAGGATCTCATCCCGGAATTTTTTACAATTCTGTGTTTTTGTTTCTAGAACGTTGTCTGGTATTGGAAGATGAATCTTCTGGGATTTATTGGGGGAAGATTTTTACCGAAAACGGAACATCCTCGGTGCGTTATGCGGAAGGGCTTTACACCTATGCTTGCATTTTATACGGAGCCGGAAAATTTTCGGAGGTGAAACAAGTTCTTATCAAACTTAGAGAATTGAAATCGGCCGAAAAGTTGGCGAAAAAGATTCGGATCTTGGAGTTGAGCGTCGAAAAAAAAACGGAGTAAAAAGTGTGAAAGCACTCAAGGTACAGGCCGGGAAACTCAAAGGTAAGTCGATAGAAACGCCTATTGCCGTTGCGGGAAACACGAACTTTACTCCCGCGATTTTAAAAAAATCCGTTTTCGATATCGTTGGCTCTTTGGTTTTAAAAGGAAGATCGATACTTGAGGAATCCGCGTTTGTGGATTTTTTTGCAGGTTCCGGACAGATGGCTTTGGAAGCAATGAGTCGAGGATTTGCAAGAGTCGTTTTATACGAGTTGGCTTGGGAAAGATCGGACAATCTTCGAAAACTTTTCGCAAAATTCGGCGATAATTACGAGATCAACAGAAAAGACGTATTCCGTTTTTATAATAAACTCGATATTCCCGAAAAATCGAAGATCTATTTTTTAGATCCTCCGTATTCTTTCTGGGATAAGAAAAAGGAAAAAATCAAATCTCTTTTGGACTTTTTGTTAAACGACGATGCTACCGTAGCCGTTTTTGTCCAGTCTCCGATCAATCCGGACTGGCCCGGTTTTGAAACCCGCAAGTTCGGAAAGAATTTTTTAACTTTCCGTGTAAACGGAGTTTGGAACGCGGAGAACGTTTCTCGACTTCCGAACGAAAATACATCCGAAATTTCAGAAGATATATCCTCATTTTATGAAAATGAAGATTGAATATTCGAAAAGTTGAATTCTATTTTAAGAATCGATTCGAATCCGGTTTTTCTTTTTCGGAGAGATTCCGAAAGTGTTGTAAAATAGGCCGGTCGTAATCCCGACGATAAGCACAAAAAATGGTTTGATGGGGACTTTAAGCGCGCGCTTAAATAGAATGTGGTCGGTTTTTTGCGGAGAAAAATTTTTTATACAGTGTGGCGATGGTTTACAAAGAATTTGTCTTATAATCGATCAAAGTTCGATTGCGGAATTTGTCATTTGAATCTTACGGAAGTAAACTTTCTCTTTAATCCTGTTTTTCGAGAATTTAGGGTTCGACTTCAAACCTTTTTTCAGAAAGATCGTTTGTCGAAACAAGCAAAAGAAAATGTTTGTCGAAAGCGAGATCGGATTTTCGAAAACGTTTTTAAAATGAGAATCACGGAAAATTTATGCCGAAGATGATCACAATTCTATTGGCGGAGAAATCCGTAAGATTATATCTTCGATTTTTTGCAATCGGAATGGGGATTTCTTTTGCGACCTTGATTTTAAACTCTTCATTTCGGTTTATGGGAGTGGATCTTTCCGAATTCAAGTCTCTATTTTTATCCGTTCTGCCTTTATTCTTAAAAGATTATATTCAAACTTTGATTGCGAGCGGGATTTTGTTCGGTGCGATCGGTTTGCTCCTTTCTTCTGCGCAGCTTGGGAATAAAAAAGAGGTTTTGACCGGCTTGTCTTTTATCGGTCCTTTGTCGGAAAAAGTAGAAGATGGGGCTTTATTGGCTGAAGGTTTCGATCCTTTTATCGAGAAAGGTGCCGAAGTTGAAAAGGAGAACTCTTGTCGAAAAGTCTCTTGGATTTTCGGAGTATTTGTATTTCTTCTTTGGTGTCATTCTGTGATTTTTTATCCCCAGCTCTACGGAGAATTTTTCTTTTATCGATTTCCATTTTTGCGTTTCTTTTTATTTTTCTTGACGGATTGGGTTTCTCCCTGGATTCCGCTGGCGATCGCGCTCGGAATTTTGGGAGTTTGTATCGTAATACATTCTGTTTTTTTAATATTAAGACGAAATTGGTCCGGTTTTATCTTTTTCGTTTTGTTTTGTTTTTTACTCTTTTGGTCCCATTCTTACGGAAGTCTTTTGGGAATTTTGAGTGCGACTATCTTCTATCTTTCCACTCGAGTTTTTGAGAACAAGATGGTTCCGATTTTTGATCCGGTTCGGACCGTAAATTTGAAAAATGTAAATTGGAATCGAATTGTTCTCGTTTTACTTTTTACTATTTGTTCTTTTCTGATTTGTTTTGCTTCTTCGAAAAGTTGTCTTGGAGTTTTTACTTCGGCTCTAACTTGGAGCAAAGAAGTTCCAGAAAATACCGTCCTGGGTGCGGAAGGTTTTCCGAACATTCTGATTCTGAGTGCGGATAGTCTTCGTTATGATAAAATGGGATATGCGCAAGGTAAGGAGGGATTGACACCTCATATCGATTTACTTGCTAAGGATTCTGTAATATTCCAAGATCATCATACTACGATTCCCAGGACTTTTCCCGCTTGGGCGGATTTGCTCACGGGACAACCCAGTTTCATACACGGAATTCAAGATATGTTTCCAGATATAAAGGATCGGGAGGGTTTGAGCGGGAATGTTTCTAAAACACTTCCGAAACTTTTGTCGCAACTCGGATACAAGACGCAGGTCGTTTCTTCGTTTGCGGGTGATATTTTTCCTCGAGCTGATTGGGGGTTTCGATCCGTAAAAGCTCCGATCTTTCACGCTGGAATTCTCACGGCGCAAAGGATTTTAGAAACTCAGATTTTTCTTCTTCCGATCGTGACCGGTTCGATTCCGGGCGCGGGAGAATATTTCGGGGCAATCCGCGGATTTCCAAGTTTGGGGGACGATTCTAAAATACTTCCAGATCTTTTGGCCGGATTAAAAAAGGAGGAGAATCCGTTTTTTACGGTCTTTTTTTCCTCTGTGACGCATTTCCCATTCAGTCCTCCGTATCCGTATTACAAAATATTTACAAATTCTGAATATTATGGAAAATTTAAGTATTTCAAATTTGTGAATCCGAGCGATTCTTCCGAACTTTCGAGCTATGATCAGGAACAGATTCGAGGACTCTTTCAGGCTTCGATTTATTCCTTTGACGACTCGGTCGGAAAAATTTTGGAGCACTTAAAAAGAGAAGGGATTTACGATTCCACTCTGATCGTTTTAACGAGCGATCATGGGGAATCCTTGTTTGAAGCCGATCATAGTCATGGACACGGAGAACATCTGAGAGGAGAGGGTGTGACTCATATTCCTCTACTCATTAAATTCCCTCGAAACGTCGGCGCTGGTCGGAGGTTTACCGGAATCAGTAGTTCCCTGGATCTGTTTCCGACTTTACTTTCGTTTGTTGCAAACCGAGTGCAAGATTTTTCCTTACGTGAGAATTTGCGAGACGAATTGAAAAATCGTTTTGGAAGGGATTTGTCCGCAGGTTTGAGTTTTCAGACTTGGAAAGATTCTCGAAACGTTTACGGCGAAACCGGAATTTGGTTTAGTGATTTGGGAAATCATTTTTATCAAAAGGAAAGAATTTACTATCCCGACATTCTTCATTTGCATTCGATTGAATCGGGAGAATTTCCTTTTATTTCGATCGGAGATTCTTACGCGAAGGAGAGTGTGATCATTTCCAAACATAGGATGTTTCAGAATACGACCCGTAAACTCATCTACATTCCTTCGGAGAACGGTGTGTTTTGGCGTTGTTACAATCGGATTGCCGATCCTTGGAACGAAAAGCCGCTTGCGATCGAAGAGTGTTCTTCTCTGAAAGATTCTCTTGTTTCGTTTCTGATCTCTTCCGGAAAATTCAAGAAAGCGGGCGAGTATTTGCTCCCTTTGTCGAATTGATGCTTGAAGGATAGGGCTAAACTAAAAATCTGTATTTTAGTATGCCTAGAAGAGAAGATATACGTTCTGTACTCATCCTGGGTTCCGGTCCGATTGTAATCGGACAGGCGTGTGAATTTGATTATTCTGGAACTCAAGCCGCCAAAGCCCTGAAAGAAAAAGGGATTCGCGTCATTCTGCTCAACTCAAATCCTGCGACGATCATGACTGATCCCGATCTTGCGGATGCCACTTACGTAGAGCCGATGACGGTTCCAGTCGTTCAAAAAATTCTTGAGAAAGAAAAACCGGACGCAATTCTTCCTACGGTCGGAGGTCAGACCGCTCTCAATCTCGCCCTCGCTTGCAACGGCGCGGGGCTTTTGGAAAAATATAACGTGGAATTGATCGGTGCCAAAGTGGACGCGATCAAAAAAGCCGAAGACAGAGAACTTTTCAAGAAAGCGATGGAAAAAATCGGTGTGAGAGTTCCCGCATCCGGTCTGGCGAACAATCTCACAGACGCCGTCGAAATCAAAAAAAGCTCGGGCTTCCTCTCATCGTTCGTCCCGCGTTTACTCTCGGCGGTACCGGAGGCGGAATCGCTTACACCGAAGAAACTTTTGAGGAAGTCGTTTCAAAAGGTCTTAAGGCTTCTCCGATCAGTCAGGTTCTTTTGGAAGAATCGGTTCTAGGTTGGAAGGAATTCGAACTCGAAGTTATGCGTGATCTGGCAGATAACGTAGTTATTATCTGTTCGATCGAAAACATCGACCCGATGGGGGTTCATACGGGCGATTCCATCACCGTGGCTCCTCAACAAACTTTGTCCGATAAGGAATATCAAAACTTAAGAGATATGTCGATTGCGATCATTCGGGAGATCGGAGTAGAGACTGGCGGTTCCAACATTCAATTTGCGGTCAACCCGGCAAACGGAGACGTGATCGTAATCGAGATGAACCCGAGGGTTTCTCGTTCTTCGGCTTTGGCTTCCAAAGCGACCGGATTTCCGATCGCGAAGATCGCCGCTCTTCTCTCGATAGGATACACGTTAGACGAAATTAAGAACGATATCACTCGGGTAACTCCGGCGTCTTTTGAGCCTTCGATCGACTATGTCGTAACAAAAGTGCCTCGTTTTGCCTTTGAAAAATTTCCGGGAACCGACGATACCCTAGGGGTTCAGATGAAGGCGGTCGGCGAGGCGATGGCGATCGGAAGGACGTTTAAGGAAAGTTTTCAGAAGGCGCTTCGTTCTCTCGAAATCGACCGTTACGGCTTCGGTTCGGACGGGTATTTTCAAGAATTATTATATGCAAGAAGTTTAAATAGTGATCAAAGAAAGGAATGGATCGATTCCTTTCTAAAACGTCCGAACGATAAGCGTATTTTTTACATCAAACTCGCTTTCGACGCGGAATACACCGTGGATCAGATCCACGATCTTTGCAAGGTGGATCGGTGGTTCCTCTGGCAAATGGAAGATCTTCTCAAACTGGAAAAGGAATATTCCGAAAAGGGAGATTCCGTTCTTGCCAAAATGAAACGGGCCGGTTTTTCCAACAGACAGCTTTCGTTTTTAAAGAATAAAAAACAGATTTTAGATCTTCTCGACGGCGATCTCAGAGTCGATCTGAAAAAAACAGAAATTCAGAATATTCTAAAAAAGTCGGAAGAGGAAATTGAAACCAAACTCGGTTCTGAAAAAATTCTTCCCGTTTATAAAAGAATCGATACCTGTGCCGGAGAATTTGAGGCTTATACTCCTTATTTCTATTCTTCTTACGACGAAGAGGACGAATCCGATGTGACTTCTACTAAGTCTGTGATGATTCTCGGCGGGGGACCGAACCGAATCGGTCAGGGAATCGAATTCGACTATTGTTGTTGTCAGGCTTCCTACGCTCTTCAGGAGTTGGGAGTCGAATCCATTATGGTCAATTCCAATCCGGAAACTGTTTCGACGGATTACGATACGTCGGATCGTCTTTACTTCGAGCCTCTGACCCTGGAGGACGTATATCGTATTTATCAAAACGAGAAACCGGAAGGTGTCATCATTCAATTCGGGGGACAAACTCCTCTTAAGCTCGCAAGGGATCTGGAAAGAAAAGGGGTTAAAATTTTAGGAACAAGTCCGGATTCCATCGACCGCGCCGAAGACAGAAAACGTTTCGTCGAAGTATTAGAAAAATTGAAACTGTGTTCTCCAGAAAGCGGGATCGCAACTTCTATGGAAGAAGCGAGAGAAATCGCGCAAAAGGTCAAGTATCCGATTTTGGTCCGCCCGAGTTACGTTCTCGGAGGAAGAGCGATGCTCATCATCAATGAAGAAAAAGAGCTCGATCGTTATATGGAAAAGGCAGAAGAGATTTCGAAAGACAGACCGCTTTTGATTGATTCCTTTTTGGAGGACGCGGTGGAAGTGGATGTGGATGCTCTCTGCGATGGAAAAGAAGTTTTTGTTACTGGCATTATGGAACACATCGAAGAGGCTGGGGTTCATAGCGGGGATTCGGCTTGTATTCTTCCTCCGCAAACGCTTTCCAAAAATATGATGGATGAAATCCGTAAAGCGACCGTGGATCTTGCTTTGGAACTTCAAGTCAAGGGTCTCATCAACATTCAATATGCGGTAAAGAATGAAATCCTTTATATCATCGAAGTGAATCCGAGAGCCTCGAGAACCGTTCCGTTTGTGTCCAAGGCTCTTGGCCATCCGATTGTAAAATACGCAACTCGGATTATAATGGGAGAATCTTTGAAAAGTCTTCCTCTTCCGAAAGAAATGGCGTTCTCTCAGGTTTCCGTAAAAGAAGTCGTTCTTCCGTTTAATAAATTTCCGGGAGTCGATACGATTTTAGGTCCGGAGATGCGCTCCACCGGAGAAGTAATGGGAATCGCTTCCACTGTCGGGGAAGCATTTTTGAAATCTCAATATATGGCCGGTGACGAACTTCCTTCTCAAGGGACAGTTTTTGTAAGTATCAACGACAAGACGAAGCCGGAGCTTCTTTCTTATATCAAGGATCTTTCCGAACTCGGTTTCAATTTGATTGCGACTTCGGGAACTCATAAATTTCTTTCGGACAATGGAATTCTTTCTTCCAAGATCAACAAGGTTTACGACGGAATATTTCCCACGGCTTTGGATTATATCAGAGAGAATAAGATTCATCTCATCATCAACACTCCTCTTTCAAGAGTTACAAGAGACGATAGTTTTACGATCCGTCAGGCGGCTATAAGATTTAAGGTGCCTTGTTTGACCACATCCAACGCCGCTAAAGCTCTCATCAAAGGAATGGTGGAAATGAAAAACAGGGGTTTTACGATCCATTCTCTCCAAGAAATCCACACAATGCCGAAGGTTTTATAGATTCTATTTCTTTAGAATTTTAGAATATTCTAATTATTTTGCGGTGTTTTTTCTGCGTGAATTTTTAGTCGTAATTTTGAAAAGTTCTTTAGAGAACAACGATTCTAAAAACTTGCTCCAGAGTCTACCGGATGTAGCGTTCTCTGATTTCTTTTTAAATTTGAATTCTCGCATTGTAGTTCTGGATAAGTTCGGTGCGACAAGTTTTCCCAGGATTGTCGGCTTTTTTTAGTTCTTCCAAGGACAGTATGAAAAATTGTCAGTAACTCTCGCTTTTTTCTAAAAACCATGTCTTTGAGAGCGATTCTCGGAACCGCTTCGGTTATGGACATTCTTTTGTTGAGCTCCGATAAAAAGATTCAATCCGCCTTGAATGAAGGTGTGGTCGGCTCTGATTCTCTTTTGGTTCCTATGAGTTACTGGAATCAGTTGGATACGGTTGCAAGGAAAACTCTTTCTAAAAAACTTCCATTTTTGCTTAAGAGATATACGAAATACGTCGTTTCTTTGGATCGACTTCACTGGAGAGGCGGTAAGATCAAGTACAATTGGGGCGTCGGGGAGTTAAAGAAGATGACGATTCACGTGAATTCGGGTGTATGGACCGTTTTGGGAGTTTTGGCGGCTGCACATGGAGTTTCGAGGTGTTATCTTTTCAACTATTTACTTTGGCTTGAAGAGGTGGGGATTGGAGATTCTGTAAATGATATAATAAACCGGGGAGTTCCTCAGTTTCATGATATTTACAGAATGATCTGGACCTTAGATCTACGGAAAAATCGAGTATCTAGGGAGTTATACTTCGAACCAAATCCGTTGAGAAGTAAACATACTCACTCATTGCCTAAACCAGACTTGTAGAAAAATTGCCTACGTTATCATAAGCTCGATCACAATCGAGTTTATGATGTGTTCAAATTCAATAATGTAACGTGAGTTCGGCCTAAGGAGCAAGTAAAAGTTGTAAATTGTCTTTGGATCTGAAATTCAAAGAAGGTTTTTTTGGAAAAAATGAAAATGCAACTAACCCACATAATAGATTAACAGCCCAATTGAAAAAGCTTCGATGTCTAGTATGTTGAATCTGACAGATATTTTTGAGTTCATCATTAACTGCTTCAATGATAGCTCTTTTTCTTAAACGAATTTTATCGACTAAGGGCATTCATTTATTTTTCATATTCTTTTTAAGTTTTGTAATGAGTTGAATTCCTTTTTCATAAAGACTTTCAAACAAAGATTGACTGATATAACCTCTATCTCCGAAAAGTTTACAGCGCATCCCAAAACTTTATTTTACTTTATTGGAAAGATCAAGCTGCAAGGTTCTGTTCAGTTTCGGTTTTTTCCATAAGAAAAAATCGAGGACTGGGCAGGTTCTTATCGTGAATATTCTTAACAAGTGGAAAAATCACTTTCGAATTCCTGTCGTCGACGTTTCCAGGAGTAATCATAAATGATAATATTTCACCTTGATCATTTACGATTAAATGCAATTTAAAGCCATAAAACCAGCCTGTGCTCGATTTCCCTCGTTGTGCAGTATCTTTAAATACTTTACAGCGTGTTCTAAAACTTCATTTTATTTTACCAAG
>NZ_AHMT02000039.1:0-2500 GCF_000243815.2 Leptospira alexanderi serovar Manhao 3 str. L 60
GCTCGTTAATTCTTGGTACCATTTTCATACGTCCGAGTAGTAAAATCTACATTTTCATTCTTAACTTTAAAATATAAAACGACAACTTAGAAGCGGACTTTATGGTAAATAAGAAATACTACACATTTCCGGTTTACAGAATGTGCGGCGTTTTACTTTTGAGATGTAGGTTTTTTCATGAATCCAAGCACGGTTCGACTGAATTTCAAATTGAATCTGATTCGCCACCTTCGAGATGGTAAGAGAATGACTCTCGAAGAGCTTGTTAGCATAACCGGAATCAATAATCGAAAAGATTTAAAAGAACAATTGGGAGAACTTTTCTTTCTTGGAGCGACTCCTCACATTGCCGACTTGATTCAAGTCGATTACGACTCAGAAACAGACACCTTCGGTTTGATTCTACCGTTTCGTTTTGACTCCAGTTTGCGTCTGAGTATTCGAGAATGGTTGACTCTCAGAAAAATTTTAGAGGAAGTTACGGAAACCAGCTCCGATTCACAGACAAATTCAACGGCTCGAAAAATACTACAGAAAATCGTTTCGATTGTTCCGGTTGCCGGGCAGGAAGCGCTTTCTAGTTACAAAGCCGATATTCAAGAAGCGATTCGAAACGAAAAGTCTCTGAGCCTTGAATACCAATCCAGAACAGGAGAGAAACCCACTCGGAGAAAAGTAGATCCTTGGTTTCTATTTCATTCTTTAGAAGATTATTTATTAGGATATTGTCATGAACGAAACGCCCCCCGCAACTTTCGTCTGGACAATATTCTTTCTTTAAAAATCGGTTCGGATCCGATCTCACAACCGGCCGGTCAAAAAAAATCGGAATACATCCGTGAGTTCGAGGAGTTTCGAAAAAATCGAGAGAATTCGTCCGGAATCGCAGAAATCTGGCATACTAAGGAAGTGTATTATAATCTAAACCGTAAACTTGACTTAGAAAGAACTGATGAAACAAAAAAGCTGAATCATGTCGTTTATTATTTATCCAAGGCAAAAATTCGGGAGGAAAACTGGTTTTTGGAAACGCTCCTCCCATTTGGAAAAAATGTCATCTTGAAAAGTCCTACACATTTGGTGAAGCGGATTCTGGGAGAAATAGAATCAATTCTTCGCTAAAAACGATGATACCGCTATTTCTGTTTTTCAGAAATATTAGAAAAATATGAAGTCCAAAGAAATTCGGTGTTTTTATGTTCTTCCAGATTGTTTTTCTTATCTTTAGAACTTGTCTTAACGCTTCAAAATAAATAAGGCACGGATTAAACAATAGAATTGTTGAAAATCTCAGATTAGAAAAACGACTTCAGTTATCCATTTAAATACAAAAAGAAACGAAAGAAAAAGCTGACTGGTTTTGGACAAGACTATGAATGTGAAAAAGAAAATCGCTTCAGACTTGCAAGCAATTTTGCCGAACAAACCACGGTACAGAACTTTATGTTTATCTAGGCCTTTGCCCAACAAGCCGATGTCTCTTCGGCGATTCGAAACTTGGCAGAAGTTCCTATTTGAACTTTCGGTTGGAGCAAAAGGGAATTCAGTGTTTCTATTTTTTCATGAATTGATAAGGAGCTGCCTTTGATTTCTCCGGCTAAAATCAATCTCGGCTTAGAAATTCCGTTCAAACGTCCGGACGGGTTCCATGAAATTCGAAGTATATTTCTAAAAATTTCTTGGGGAGACGATATCGAAATTGAACCCGCGGATAACGGAGTTTTCGAACTTTTTTCCGAAAATGAAATCATATTAGAAAAACGAAAACTATACGACCGGGTTTCGGAGATAGGCGACATCAAAAAAAATATTCTTTATAAAACTTTTATGAAGGCAAGATCCCTTTTCCCGGAACTTCCAGGAGTAAAAATCCATCTTACAAAAAGGATTTCTCCGGCTGGTGGCCTCGGAGGAGGAAGTACGAACGCGGCTTCTTTATTAAACTTCCTTTTTTCTTGGCGTTCCTTTTTTACTTCCGACGACATGCGCGCACTTGCGGCCGAAATAGGCTCGGATGTTCCTTTTTTCTTAGGAGAAGGACATGCGTTCGTTACCGGAAAGGGAGAAATTTCGAAAGAGATCGAGGTTCATCCCGGCCAAGGAATCCTTGCTTTAACTCCGCAAGTGATGAACACAGCGGAAATGTACACCTTGTTGAAAAAACCTTTACAAGAGAGTGCTTCTCAGAAAAATGGAAACACTCTGTCGGAAAGTCTGATTTCTGTTCTAAAAAACGGAGACTGGAGCGCTCTACAGAGTAGGCTCTTGAATGATTTTGAGCCGGTTGCCTTCCAACTTCATCCGGAATTGGGAGTTCTCAAGGACAAATTCCTGGAGTTTGGATCCAGTTATTGTTCTTTGACCGGCTCGGGTTCGAGTATGTACGGGCTGGTTCAGGGTCTTGAGATCCAAGAAGAACTGTTGCACAGACTGAGGCAGGAATTCTCAAATCTCACATTCGTACGATTTAATTTTTAGAAACTGGGCTGTCGCCAAGTGG
>NZ_AHMT02000039.1:7500-37500 GCF_000243815.2 Leptospira alexanderi serovar Manhao 3 str. L 60
GGTTTAGCGAAAGCGCTTCTTGCCAAAGAAACAATTTCTCACGATGAACTAATGACGATCGTACATCCGGCCAACGAAGAAGGCACCAAAAAAAACCGGAAAAAACCGTAAAATCTAAAAAGCAAAACGGTATTAAAGCCAATCCAGCTTACAATGCCGGAATGGAATGAAACACTGGCTGTTTAAGACAGAACCGGATGTTTTTTCGATAGACGATTTATATAAGGTGCCTTCTCGCATTGCCCCTTGGGAAGGAGTTAGAAATTATCAGGCCCGCAATTTCCTACGTGATAGTATTCAAAAAGGAGATTTAGTTTTCTTCTATCATAGTAGGGCAAATCCCCTTTCCATCGTAGGAATTGCGGAGGTTACAAAACCCGGTTATCCGGATCATTTTGCTTTCGACCCTTCCCATAAGTATTTCGATCCTAAAAGTAAACCCGAAAATCCGACTTGGTATATGGTGGATATTAAGTTCAGAAAAAAATTCCCAGAACCTGTCACGATGGAAGAAATGAAGAAACACAAACAATTGAAGAATATGGTGCTTTTACAAAAAGGGTCTCGCCTTTCAATTCAGCCGGTTTCTCCCACGGAGTTTCAGTTCATTCTGGGACTTGCAGATGTGAAACTTTGACTCAAACTTTCTCAAAGCTTAAGTTTTTCATTTTAAGAAAATTAGAAAGAATTTGTTAAACGTAGGAATTCCTACATTTTCAGTATTTATTTTTAAAATCGCGATTTGTGGGAGTTCCCACATCCAACTTTTTTACCGAAAAATTAAACACACCGAATTTACGCATCAACGTTATCTCAAAAAACTTTATCTTTTTAAAAATATCTTTGCGATAAGTTCAATCAAAAACTTATTTTTTGAGTCCTTTCAGATAAAGGATCAATTCCGGAGAAATCTGAATCGGTCTTTTACGATATGTTTTCTTATATTCTTTCTTAAACTCCTTATGACAGGACTTACAGGATTGTTCATAGTCTTTTGTCTTCAAAGCTTCCTGAGATATTTCAGTCCATTTCGCTTTTTGTTCGTCGAGTGCGAAGTTTGGAATTTCCGTTAGTATTTTTTCGATATATTCCGGTTTTCCTTTTTTGGCGGCTTTGATTGCGGGTTTCGTATACTTTTCCATAAAGTCGTGAACCGTAGTTTCTACTTTTCTTTCGGGACCTGTGGGGCCAGCATTCAATGAAAATGGATTGAACGCGGCTAACGCAAGTAAGGTACTAGAGAGAAGGGAAATTATTTTTTTCATTCAAATCCTCGTGTGATCGACGCAAAAGCTTTCCGCGTTTTTTCGTTTTGAAACTTTTAAGTTGCAAAACGGTTCGATCTTTATCTAAATCATAAGTTTCTTATTCTACGTATTTGTTTTCAAGTTTGTTTAGATTTTCATCGTAAAGAATTCTGTCAATCTTAGAAGAAATCAAAGCAATCATTGAATTTTGATATTTTAGAATATAACAACGTCGAATTCCAACATATACAATTACATACAGATGAGTTCAAAAATAGGATTGATCCAAAAATTAAATTCAACTCAAATATACCCGCTTCGACCTCTTCGAAGAAACTAATTTCATAAAAAACGATCCGCTTTATCGAACCAATCAATTGTATCTCCTTCGAGTGAATTTTTTAAATTCCAAGCATATCATAATCCTTTTTTTAAGCGAAAAACATTTTTATAACGTTAGCTATCATTAAAATCTGAAACCTGTTGAAAAATTTGTCAACGAGAATCACATTGAAACGGAAGGGTTTTATTATGATTTCGTTTGGAGTTAATTTCCTGAAGGGATGTGACAAAATCACAAAAATTAGATTTTTTTAATGTATTTTTTAGATTTTGTTTAGAACTTAAAATCTGTCCCAAAACCTATAAAACGTAAGAACTCCAACGTTTTTATTAGAATTTACAGGCAAAAAAAATTGAAATCTCTTTAGACAAAGTAAAACGAGTTTTTAAATTTTTAGAAAATGTTCATGACTGGATGCACCAGCCGTTGTTTTATCAAAACCCAGAACTGATTGAAAAGTTTGCAAACGAGAATTATAAGAAGGCGAAAGAACTCTACTATAATGTCGTTTGGAACTGGCTTCCAAAAGAGACACAGAAGGAAATCAAAGAAAATTAGATTTTTAATATATAACATTTGTGGGAATATTTTGGTCAACGGCTCTTGCATGTGCAAAATTTTAGAAGTAGTATTTTTTAAATCCAATGACGACAGATGGATTGAAATTGAACGGATCAGGTTCTGAATTCTTTTTTCCAAAATCAATAGGATTTATCTAAGAATCCATCTCAAAGCCCTAAAATGTATGAACTTCATACAAAGAAGCATGGCTGAAAACGTTATATTGTCAGAAAAGGAAAGAATGGGCGCAACTCCCATTTAAATTTATCGTTAACACGTTGAAGTTTTGAGACGGTCTTATAGGGCAGAATCTATTGAGATGCTAGGTTCAAATTTTTATGGCGACTATTCGGTTTTGTGAGAGTTCCCACAATTTAAGGCTTTTCGTAATGTTCAAAATTGTGGGAACTCTCACAACTTGCTTTTTGAATCTTATCATAAAGCCAAGTCTGAAACACACCCTATAAAGTAGAATTTCGTTTGAGAACACGCTGTAAACTTACTTAAAGAAACGTTTTTTGTTGGAGTTCCTACAACGTTCTTGAATCCAAACTAAATTTGCTCTTCACATGCGGTAGTTCCCACAAATTTTCCGCATAGAAAACTCCTACGAGTAAGGCTTGCAGGTTCAAGGTAAGTAACATCCAAATTTACAAAAAATGTAGGAACTCCAATCGAATCAGTAGGACAAGCTTTGATTTCTTGGTATCGTATTTCGACCTGAAACCGCGCCGTTTCACTGAGTTTAGGGAGGAAATACTGAGTTAACGTGAGTTCGGCGTAAGAAAGTTTGGGCGAATCGCTCTCGCGAATTTCATAGATAAAATGGCTCGCGACCGCGCTTTTCGCTCCAATTCCTTCGGAATTTCCACTACAATCGCTTTCGCATTTTGTTATACCGAACTCACGTTGAGTTAGCTAAGCGTGGTCCTTCCGTTTTCTGCGGCTCGTGATTTCGGGTCGATTCCGGCAGAGGTGCCCGAATTCATCGTTACGATTCAATCCAAGATTCGATTCCATTCCCGGTCATAGTACCGAACAAGTGCTTGGTTATTCAGCCGATTGATATCCACCGGAATTCGGGACATGTCCTGCGGAAAAACCTGGATCGATTCGAGTTCTTGTTCGTTGAGAAATCTGAGATGTTCCGGAAATTCTTTTTGGAATCGAATCGGTTTTTGACCCGCGAGAACAAAACCCCATTCTCCGAAAGAAGGAACGTAAACGTGTAGAGGAAGCGTATGAAAACCCAAAGAAGCGATCGTTCTTTCGATGCACCAATACGAAGAACGGGCAAAAAGAGGCGATGTGGATTGTATTTCAAGAACGGATGTTTCGTTCATTCTTCTTTTTAACGTATGAAAAAACGCCGTGGTATAAAGTTTTCCCAAGGAAAAATTGCTCGGGTCCGGAAAATCGATGATGACCACATCGAAAATTTGTTCGGATTCCTCCAGCCAAATGAATGCGTCCGTATTGATCACTTTCACTTTAGGATTCCTTAAACTTTCGTCGTTGAGCTCCTTTAAAAACTCGTGCTCGGCAAACAAGTCCGTGACCACCGGATCTAGGTCGACTAACGTAATCGATTCTACATTTCTGTGCTTCAAAATCTCCCGCACGGCAAGCCCGTCCCCTCCTCCCAAAACTAATACTTTTTTAGGAACCGGGTGCGCAAGTAACGCGGGATGAACCAGCGTTTCGTGATAACGATATTCGTCCCTGGATGAAAATTGAAGATGTCCGTTTAAAAAAAGCCGAATTTCGTTTTTCCAACGTGTCACTATGATCCTCTGAAACCGAGATTGTTTCGAAAGTATGATCTCGTCCGTGTATAAGGATTCTTCGCTATAATGTGTGATCAGATCGGAAAAGGAAAACCCTAAGATCAAAAGTGTTAATACGACAACGGATTGTGCTCGAAGCAAAATCATTCTGGAATGTTTGAGAGGAAGCACCCAAGTTCCCCAAACCGCCACTCCTGCATTCAAAATTCCGAATAGGAATCCGGTTCTTATCAAACCTAACTTAGGCGCGAAGAAGATCGGAAACAAAATCGATGCGAGCAACGCACCCACGTAATCCAAACTCAAAACCCTAGATACGAGTTCCTTGAATTGAAGTTCTTTTTTCAGGATTCTTAACAAAATCGGTATTTCAAGTCCCACCAAAACTCCGATCAAAATCACAAGCAAGAACAACGGAATCTGAAAATACCGAATTTGCCCAAAACTCAAATAAAGAATCGCCGAGCCGAAACCACCCACAAGCCCAATCGCAAGTTCGATTTCCAAAAATTTAGGAATCAGTTCCTTTTCCATATACTTGGATAACCAGGAACCGACTCCCATCGAAAACAAATACGTTCCTATGATGAGAGAGAATTGTGTGACTGTTTCCCCGAGCAGATAAGATGCGATCGTCCCAGCTAACAACTCGTAAATGAGACCACAAGAAGATATGATAAGAACCGAAATATAAAGTGCTGTTTGCAAACGGGTCCTACTTTCCTCCAGAATATCTCATAAAATTCGTGTAGTGGGAACGATATACTCCCGGATTCTCCCGCACGGTCTTGGGAACATTTTCCACCTCATCCACATCTTTGGAACCTCCCCCATAAAAGTTCGTATACGTGAGATAACCGGAGATTCCAAGTACGTAAGCGGGGTATAAAATCCGTTTTATTAAATTCATAAAATTATCCTTTTGATTTTGTTGTAGATGATGGGAAAGATACGATTTCGGTACATTCAAAATATTTTAAGAAAGTGGATAGTTTTTTTAGAACTGTCCCAAAACCTGAAAAGAAATCAGCTACAATCATTCCATAAGTTCGTAATAAAACATAGGAATTTTCACAGATTAGATGGTTTATGGACTTTCTAACAGACTTCATTGTTGTTAAACTCTTCCTAGTAGTTCCTACATTTGAGGTTTTGGGATGACAATCGTCTTTCGGTAAATCTTATCAAAGTGCAGTAATCCCACATTCTAAGTTTTTGGATGACAAGTTCTTAGTTTGTATACTTCTTTTAGTCATCATCATAATCGGAATCACTTTCGAAATTACTCGGTGCAAAATCGCTGTTTTCGTTCCTCGAAGCCTCGAACGAGAAACTTCTAAAAAGAGAATAAGGAACAGGCAACCAAACAGCGAGTAGAAAAAGAAAATAATACACCGATTGATCTACGTCTCTTGTGATACTCAGAGACACATTCGCCCCGCTCCCTTTCGGAAAATCGGATTCGGATTCTAGTCTGAGATAGTATTCTCCCGCAGGAACTTCTCCGATAATGATACTCGCCGATCTATCACCTTCCGACCAACTCTCCCCGTCTTCGTAACCTTCGTAATAACTGATTTCGAGACCAGTATCATAGGCGATATCCGTCTTCGTATTGATCAGCGCTAAGGAATAGTAGATGTAGTGATTGGAAAGATCGGGAACGGTCATTTTGATTTGAACATTCTGTCTATCACCGCCTTCCAATTGAAAGGTTTCCGTTACGAAAGAAGTATCAGTTGTTCCGCCTGCAGCAGGATCTCGAACATAAACAAGGTCCTTTTTGAAAACTTCCTTATCTTGTGCATTCCAACAAAAACCAATTTGAACAACAAGCATGATTACGGAAAGCCAAGAGGCGATTTTTACGTTTCGTTTTCGGATCTTGGTAAACGGATTCGGCTGGGCCACGCCGATTCCTTCTGGAACAGGAAGTTCTACTTTTCCTTGGATCGATTTTTTGAGTTCGTCCACGGGAACATACTCGCCGACCGACCAGAATAGTTCGTTTTGGGTTTTTTCCGAAGAAAGCATTTTCGGAGGCGCGATAAAATCCGCAAGTTCCGCACGATCTCCCGAACGGATTTTGTAATAGAATTCTCCGAAAGCGAAATCGATTCCGGCAGTCGAAGAATTGAATAACTTATATTCCTCTTTTTGAAAGTGTTTTTTCGGAGGATAAGAGTCGCCTACCGTCCTCGGAACAAAAGGAACCGGCTCGAAAACGGTCCAATGACCGTTAGTCTCGTTCAACCAATAATAACCGCCGGTATAATGAAGTAGATATTCGGTCCAAGGAAAAGTTTGTCCCTCTGCATGAACTGATTTTTTGACAACTCCAAGAACTTCGCATTCCTTACCCTTGAGAGTAAGTTTAATTCCGAGCGGAAGAAAAATCCTATCTTTGATAATTTCTTGAAATTTGGAAAGAATCGTCAGCTCTTCCGTACTTGTATCCATTACGGTTCCGCAATATTCGCAAGCGACCGATTTCGAAAAGTCCGGACTTCTCTGACTCAAGGAAGCGCCACATCCCAAACACTGAATCGCTTTCGCTTCCTGAAGCTTTTGAAAACCGGTAAACGCTTTTGGATCCCTGAGATTGACAAATTGAATCTGATCGAAACTATAAAGCATTCCTTTAAAATACAAAGGAGGAGCATGAGAATAATCTAATGTAGCAAACCATCCCTGATCAGTGGCAAGATCCAAAAGAACTGAAGTAGAGCCAGTTTGAAAACCGACGGGTAATTCTCCTTCTCCCCCGATACAAGTTGCGAGACCGATTTCACGGATCATCCAAAGTTCGTTGTCGAGTCGAAGAGCATCTCCGGCTCTTAGAAGTTGTTTGGAAGTATGAGAAGAGATAAAATAAACGTCCGGCGGAGAATCCAAATTTTGAATCGGGTCGTGTTCCGGAAAAACATCGGTCTGAGAAGTGGGGCTAAGTTGTGTGATCATAAACTGACCCTGCGCTTCCGCAAGCCACATGGACTTGCCATCGGCAGAAATCGCGTGCCATTCATTCCAGGTTCCCAAGCTGTATTTCTGCTGAATTCTTCCGACAATCTGAAAAGAGATTCCGTCTATTGTTTTGCCCGAGGTTCCAATTTGAATCGGAGAAAGATCGGGCACAAGATCTCCGACTTTGCCGAGATTTTCGAGAGATTGATTTTTTTGAAGAGTTAAAGTCTTGCAGTTTGGGCAAACTCCATAAATCGAAACTTTACTTTGGAATGGTACGGGCGCTCCGCAATTGGGACAACTCAGTTCTAACACAAGAATCTTTTGTATCTAGGTAAGAAATCCTTGTCATCTGAATTTCTAAAAAGGAAATCGGAAAAATTCGGAAATGTGGGCCTAGAACCTAGGAACCGAAAGCGCGGATCTAAGAAACCCCAAATTTTGTTTTAATATTTCGCTTCAGTCGTTGAAGCGAATCGAAGATAAGGACAACCGAAAAAAGATCTAAACTCGTGCAATGTTTTTTGAACTCAAACGCGTTATTGCCTATTGTCGATCAGCGTTTCGCATTTTTTCTAGCTCTCGAATACGCCGGATCGATATCGCTCAAAGGTTTTTCCAATTCTTCCAAAGCCGGGTTTTGCCAATAGATATCGTAAAGATTTTCACCGGAATACGTATGAAAATGGTTGTCAAAGTGAATCTTTGCAAACTCGTCTTTGCGGGAAAACATGGCTCTATTGATTTCGTTCAGAATCCCCAAAAAATCTTCCGTTTCAGGATCGGGAGGAAAATCGGAAAGATACTCCATAGAAAGAAGAACCACATACTTCCTAGATTGTTTGAGTAATTTTAAGGATTCGTAAAGCAATTCCAATTTGATTGCCTGCAGGTAGGGTCTCGTATTGTCCGCGATGGTTTTCTTTTGTTCCGCCACGGTTAATTCTCGATAACCCAATTCGAGATGTTTTTTCGGTTTGGCTTCGGTTCCTCGAACTACTTGTTGTCCGAGAGAATTCAATTCACCTCGGATCGTCTTATTGCTCACTTCGATCAAGTTGGAATAAAGTATCACGAGCAGATCCTGAGTGCGTTTGAGTTCGGAATATGATTTTTCCAGATCGAATTGAAAGTACAGCTGACTGGTTTCTATGTGATGTTGAACGATCCGTTTATACAGAGCTTTGTCCGATTCCGAACCCAAATTTGAGATAGAACTGTTCAATGCCCGAATAAGGAACTCATTCGTTTTGAGTCCTCTTTCCACTCGAACGAGATGAGTGGCGGAGTTGCTCGCATAGTCAGCAAAAACGGAACACGGAATTGATAGAGCAACACAGATCGTAATTCTCAAGACCGCTCTCATACATCTATTTTCGGGAAACTTAAGTAAGGAATTCAATCGCATTACGAATAATAGGAATTTTACTTTTTGGAAAATTATGTCAACAAGTCATTTTACAAATTGAAACAAGTATATTGAGACGATGTTCGATTAAGTCTCGAATAAACTTCCGAAGTCACAACAAGAAACACCTTTGAAAGAATTTTACATTCTCCCTCCGTTCAATAACGGAGTTTTAAATATTCATAAAATAAAATATTATAAAATAAATACATATCTTCTATTTTTATATTTTAAAGAAAGAATACAAAAAAAGACAAACGCAAAGGATTTCCGGGAAGTTTTTTCGCAAAAAAGAGCTCGTGCACAATAGGAACTCAAATACTAAAAAGGACCTCTTTACTGATTCCTGATATCTGACCCCTAAAACCATCGCTTCTCCTATGTTTCTTGTGTCAAGCCCTCCCGCTCCTATGTTTCTTGTGTCAAGCCCTCCCGCTATTTTTTTTACATAAGACCATATTGAGCTAATTTTCGATTCCATACTTCTTCAGGCATAGAATCAAAAAGATCTCCCGTTCGAATCATTGAATAAAGAACTTCGATCATTTTGCGTGAAGTAGCGATGATCGATTTTTTAGCTCCTTTTTTAACATATAACCTTTGATAGAACTCTTTTATCTTTCCGCCATGCTGACATCGAACCAGACTCCAGGCCGCTTGAACAATTACTCTTCGAATTGCATGACAACCACGAGATACAATTCTTCCGTATCGAACCGTATCTCCCGAAATATCAACACTCGGAACTAAGCCCACATAGTAAGCGGCTTGTTTAGCCGAAGAGAATCGTTTACAATCACCCATATAACTCATGATCGCCAAAGAAGTAATCATACCGATCCCAGGCATGGACATGATCGTTTGAACATAACTCTGATTTTTTTTCAGAGCCTCTTTAATTTCTTCTTCTATTAGTTTTAGATTTAGTTCGACTAAATCTAAAACTTTTAAGATTCGTTCTGCTTCTCTTTTGTATCGATCAGGAAGTAGAGTTACGGAAGCTTCTCTGGATGCTTTTGTTCGCAAATGCTTTTTGGTAATTTCAGTCAAACCAGCTTGAGTGAATAAACTATGAAGTCGATTTTTGCCTTGCGTTAGTTGTCTTGTCCAGTTCTCATGTTCCGTGCAAAGTCTTCGATTGTCTTCCTCTTCATCTGTGGGAATCGGAACAACCGGTAACTCTTCTATTGGAAAACGTTGAATGAGCCTGGCTATTTTTAAACTGTCTTCTTTATCGGTCTTTTTTAAGGATTGATAGATCGTTGTTAAGTCTCCGGGATTCAGGACAATTACTTGAATCCCTTTGTTTAATATTGATTTTGCTATTCTAAAAGATTGAGAGCCAGCTTCTAATCCGACTATATCATTCAAGGTTAACCATTTTAGTAAATTGTTAATACCACTTTCTGTTGTACTAAATTGTCGACGTTCGAGCGAGTTCTCCGAATTGATTCGAACAACCTCTAAAGTTTTCTTTCCACAATCAATTCCTACATATTTGCCATCTTGACTTTCCATTTCTTTTCTCCTAAAATGACAGAGGGCGGAAGGTCTTAACAAAGCCCGGTGATATCACCAGCACTCCTATTCGCGGTCGACTTTGTTAAGCCGCCACACTTTGGTTTGCGGTGGCCGATTTAGATTCATCTATTGGTCGGGGTCTAAGCCCCAAAGAAGCGATCAATCTGCCACCGGCCTTCTTGACTCCGTCGAATCAAGAATATCACATTCGGAACTGTCTTACGTCCAAGAATCATACTAATCTATGGGCGCTCGACGGGGTTATTGAATCAGAAGAGAATATTCGATAGCGGTACAATAATTTTTTGATAAACGATCCTAATTCGTTTTCTTTTCTTTTCCGAAGAACTTTTTATGGATAAATTCCTGAATTTCAATTCTATGTTTGTCCTCGATTCCTACAAAGACGCCATTTACTTTTTTTCCGGAAGAACGAATGATTTTCGTTTCAAGAATTAGATCTTTACCGTTGATTCTCGTATGGAGATGAACGTGATCCCCTTCGAACATGGTTGTTCTGGAATCCAAAGCCACTCCGCCGGTTCCGATATCCAAAATGGTGACCGGATGTTTTTCTTGTTTTCCTTTGATCGAGATTTCCGCACCTAAAGCAATTTTTATGCGCGCATTTTTTCTTTTTTGAAGTGATGGGTTCCTATATTCAAAGGAATCCCTGAATAACGAATTCGCATCGACCATATATTATACTCATTCGTATAACAAAAAATTCGTCAAAGTTAAATTAAAAACTCTCGGTTTAGGCGATTCACAAGGTTGACCTTCCTGATACGTAATCGTATACTCATTTTCTTGAAGTACGATTTCTGTTTTGGAAACCGTATGAGCATCCCTTCTGTGCATACAAGGCGAAAGCGCTCCCTTTTCAGGTAGATGAGAGGTGAGAAAATTTCCGGATAATTTCAGAAATTCATCCACGTCAGGAAGAAACTCTAAAGCATAACTCTCCTGAAACACAACTTCCCTGGAAATCTGAGCCTTTGCTCCTTGTGTAAAGGAACTTCCGAGGATTTGAAACGTATCGGTATATGAAGTTGTCGTAAAATTTTCCCCATTCCATATGAAAACTTCCGTTTTTTCCAAGGTGATTTTCAAAAGTTTGAACGGGTAAAAATTTTTGAGATCCTCTGATTTGAGTGATTCAGGTTTGACTTCGCTTAACAAACAGGAACGAACAAGCAAACCTCTGCTTGTAGGATTTCTTAAAAGTTTTAGAGTTGCCTCGTAAAAATTCAAAAGGCAAAAAATTTCCTTCGATGAATTGACGCCGATCCAGGTCCCGCCGTAATCTCCATCCAAAGGAGCGATCGCAAAAGTCGGACCATTTCCTAACCTCGTAGGGGCCAAAGAAGGTTTTCTTTTTACAGATTCGTCTCTGTTAAATCCTATACCGAAAATTTTTCGATCGAGATTTCTGTAAATGACCGCGGTGCACATATTTAAGGCGAAAGATAAAAATCAATTCTTTGATTTTTATCCGCTTCGTATTCTCCAGAACCCGGTATCAAAGGCAAGGATTCTCCATAACCTCGGAAACGAATTCTGCCAAACGGAATCGCTTTGGAAAAGAAATACTCGAACGCATCTCTTGCTCTTTCTTCGGTTTGTATCTGATTGACTTCTTCATCTCCCTGGTGGGAAGAATGCGACTGCAATTCTATATTGTATCCCGGATATTCGTTTAAGATGGAACGGATCTTTCCCGGCAATCTCCACCATCTTGTTTCCACTTGAGATTCCGGGACTGAAATTCGTAAGGAGTGATCTTCCTCCACTACCAAAATTTCCGTTCTGAATTCGGCACCTCTTCCACTCGATTCCCTTCCTAATACGTCCGTATATTTCCATTCGAAATAGAATTCACTTAAGGAACCGATTCTGATGCCGGATTCGTCCAATCCCTCCCAGAAAATTTCGGAGCCGGGCTGGCCTTCGCCGCTCCAAGTTTTGATCTTACGTTTGATAGAAGTGTAAGGAAGAATTTCATATAACGTGACTCCCCAGGATTGAAGCGGAATACCTCGATGCGAAAGAGAGATTTTCAAGAGATCGTTCTTTCCGTCGTTGTCCGGCGAAAACTCTTTCGTTGAAACCGATAAATTCAAATCGAAGGATTCTTTAGAAACTTCGAACAAAGAAGGAATGGATTGATAACGTTCGTAACGGCTGTAAATTGTAAGTCTATAAAAATACGTTCCGCCCGAAACCAAATTCCCCGTCTGATTTCTCAGATCCCATTTCCATTCCGCTCCCGGTTCTCCCGTTTCCCGAAAACGATAGACGTTTTTTTCCTCGTTTTTTTTCTTTTGAAAGATTTCGATTTCGTAGGAATCGGATTTAAGTTTAGGTGAAACGTAAATCGAGAATTGTACAAAATTTTTCAAACTGCCCGGAAGATAAGAATAGAGTTTGGAATCGCAAAACATATCCGCTCCGATCGATTCGTTTCGAATCGTAAGATCGGAAATAACGGAGACGGATTCGTTTTTTCCTTTGTCACTTCCGATCAATCGATACGTGTAAACTCCATTCGATAATTGTTTATTAGAAAAATCTGTTCCATCCCAATTGAGAACGGACGGAACTTCCTTGAATTTCCAAGAATAAGACTTCACGACTTTTCCTTCCGAATCCACAAATTCTCCGATGAAGACGTCGGTAAATTCTCCCGAAACTTTTTGAGTGATACTGATGCGAGAAGAATTCCTATCTCCAGTAAAAAATAGGACTCTCGTTTTAGCGCCGATCTCAGAACTAGGAGAGTGGGAATCTAAAAATACCGTTTTTTCTTCGGATAGAAGATTTTCCTTATTTTCTGTGATTAACCTAAGCCTATATTTGTATTCTCCATCGGGAAGTAAAAATCCTTTGGAATCCTCTCCGAACCAAAAGATCGATTCGGGAATCGTAATTTCGAGAGGAGATAATTTCGTATCGTCCTGCAAAAAAGGGAAAAAGGAAAATCCCCTTTTTCTTCTATGATCCGCTTTAAAAGTTTTTACGACATCATCTCTGGAATTTTGAATCACAAGTTCCCAATCGGAAAGTATAGGAAGGGCCGACTTTGAAATTTTGAATTCGAGTACATCGTTCCTCCCATCCCAATTAGGCGAGAAAACATCCGCGTTAGTCTTTAGAAAGGCATTTGCATGTAGAGAGAAGTTAAAAAGAAAAAATGAAGATATTATGAAACGAATTCCGTTCCGCATGAGTACATTCTAATTCGCTACGTTTTTTTTCCTATATTTTTTTAAGAACGGAAGAATCCGTTTCCTCAGTGTTCCTTCGGAAAGTTCTTACGGTTCCTCGTATTTCCTAAGTGAAGCGAGTTCTTAACGGGAGAATCCACGTATTCCCTAAGAGCAAAATAAACCGAACTAAAGGCCAATTCTTCCCAAGGGATTTCATTTATGGAAAAAAGTTTCACTTCCTCGGATTCGGGGCTTACGGAGAACTGTCCATTCACTAAATCCGCTAAGAAAAACATATAAATCTGACTGATATGAGGAATACTATAAATGCTCTGAAGTCCTACGATTCTGATTTCTGCATTCGCCTCTTCCTGAGTTTCCCGAACGGCACCTTCTTCCACGGTTTCCCTGTTTTCCAAAAATCCGGCGGGTAAGGTCCAGTATCCTTTTCTGGGCTCGATCGCCCGTTTGCAAAGCAAAATCCGATTCTCCCAAACCGGAATACTCCCGACTACAATTTTCGGATTTTGATAATGAATCGTTCCGCAGTTGTCGCAAACGTATCTAGACCGATTGTCCCCCTCCGGTATTTTATAAACGACGGACGATCCGCAAGAACTACAGTATTTCATACTTTTCTAATGCGATTCCAAGTTAAAATCGCCTCTATCAAAAGCCAGAGCGTCAAAACGATCAACGTTCCTCCTATAGCCGCGAGAAGAAGATTTGGAGAAGGCCCGATTAAAAAGTCTAAGAAATTTCGAATCATCGCCCAGAGTGTTACGAACAATACAAACAACATCGGTATAAAGGATACTTTGACATTTTTCTTCGATTTAAAAAGAAAAACGGTTACAACCAAAAGTGCCAATCCCGCCAAAAGTTGGTTCGTGGTTCCAAAAAGCTTCCAGAGAGCAAGTCCGGCCGGTTTCTTTTTTCCGTCTTGTTCTATTTCCATAAACGCAAAGATTCCGATCGCAACACAGGCGATAAGGCTAGAAACGTATCTGTTGCCTACTAATGTTTGAATCCAAAAAATCCGAGTCGATTCCGCAATTTCCTCGATATTGTACCGAAGAAGTCTCGTCGCCGAATCCAACGAGGTCAATGCGAAACTAATCACAATGAGCGCGATGAATCCTTGTCCGAAGGTTTCCGGAATTCCGATCTGAGATAAAAATCTTCCGGTTCCGTAAATGTAAGCTCCGACTTGCGGAGCTAAACCTTGGATACCCGACCAAGAACGGTAAAAACCAGACCATTCTTCCGAAGAAGTGAAGCCGATTGTACAAGCGATGACCGCGGATAAACCAAGCAAAGATTCTCCGATCATTCCACCGTAACCGATCGGTCTCGCGTCCACTTCTTTATCCAATTGTTTGGCCGTCGTTCCCGAACTGACCAACGCATGAAAACCTGAAACAGCTCCGCAGGCAATCGTAATAAATACGAACGGAATCAAATCGAGTCCTATGAATTCGGTTCGAATTACTTCCGCATTAAAGGAAGAAAAGTTCTGAAGAATTCCTCCCGCAAAAAAACCCAGATAAATCAAAACGATTCCCAAATACAATAGGAAAGAATTGATATAATCCCTGCTTTGCAACAACAGCCAGATGGGAGTTACCGAAGCCAAGAACGCATAGAATAAAAGAATGTATTTCCAAACCCCCGCGGAAGGAGAAGTCTCCACGTGGTTGAGTCCCACCCAAGTCAGAACCGAATCCTGCATTCCCAAAACCATGGAGCCCAAGGTAGCAAGAACACTAAAGACAGTTAGAGGAGTTAAGTTAATTCCTTTTTTGTAATGTAGATAACCCATGATCACCGCAAAAACCATGATCGCGGCCGAAGGGATTACCGCTTCCGGGAAATGACTTCTCAATCGGATAGAAGGTTTCTCCTCCGTTCTGATTTCTCCGGGATGACCATGAACCTCTTCGTTGAGAGTTTTGGAATCAGAAGTCAACGTTTGAGCCTCACCCGTAGGATCGACTTTTTTCGTAACTTCAATAGCCCTTGCGGAAGTTTTCTTTTCTTCGACGGGTGCACTTTCCGTGTCAGCGGATATGGACTTCAAATGAGCTTTCGGATCCGCAGAAAACATTTCTGCAAGAACAAGAACAAAAACTCCCATTGCTAAAGCGACAAGAAAAAAGATGATTGCGTGAAACAAACTTCTCGCACGATGACCTAAAAGATCCTCCGCAACTTGACCGATACTTTTTCCCTGATTACGAACCGAAACCACAAGAGCTCCGAAATCGTGTACACAACCCACGAAAATGCTTCCGAATACCACCCAAATCATCGCGGGAAGCCAACCCCAAATGACCGCTACCGCAGGTCCGAGCACGGGAGCAAGTCCGGCAATGGACGCATAATGATGACCGAATAGGACGATTGGTTTTGTAGGAAGGTAATCCACTCCGTCATTCAGCTTGTGGGCTGGAGTGTCTTCCTGATTGTCTTTCAAATCGAAAACGGATTTGGAAATATAACCCGAATAAAATTTATACCCGAGAAAATAAACAAGAAAACAAACAAGAACGACTATTAAAGGAAGCATAATAAGGATGGATGAGTTTAGGAAACGTTCCAAGCAAATCTTTTTTCAATGCTCAAAAAGATTTCCATTTCCGATTCCCCAAGTCTAATTGAAAAAAGAATTGATGAACGGATTTACAAGGGTGGAAAATCTGGAAGTAGAGAGTATGCAGACTCAAAGTTTTGATCAGATCCGTTCCTCTTTAGAGGATATTATTTTCGAGATTCAATCCGGATGTACGAATTGCGAATGGTACATCCCGGCGGAAAAGATCATCTCAGCCTTAAATATCCGCAAAGAAGATTATTATAGAATTTTTTACAGTCTTAGAAACGACATCCATTTCTCTTCCAGAGCCGCTGCGGGTTTTAACGAAACTCATGCAGATTCTCTCATTCAACTTCTTTCAAAAATCCTGAAGATAGAGGGAATCGGGGAAGAATTTGCAAAAAACGGAATATATTTCGACGACAATTATCTCTCAGAACTTCAAATCAGTCTGAAGGAAGCGATTCAGACCCGTTTGGAAAAACACGAACTAGATCGGGAATTACTTCTGCTTTTATCGTCCGCAACTTTGGATTTCGACGATGCCTTCGATTCTTACTTCGACGACAAATTCAATTTCGAAAGGATCGTAGAAAACGAAATCTCAGATTTTATCGAACTGAAATCGATTCAAAATGATTACGGGGCCGACGTCTTTTTAAAAAATCATATTTTTTCTATTTTAAATACGAAAGTTTTTCATTTTCGTGAGATTACGAGGGAATACAGAGACAGGGCGTATTACGACCTATTTGGAAGTTTTCGCAAAAAACCGAAAAAGAAAAAAAACGTTTCCGTATTTCAAGAGATGGATCCGGAAACTCAAAGACATCTGGACGTTCTCGGATTCGATGCGCCTTGTACATTAGAAGAATTGAAAAAACGATTTAAAGAATTGATCAAGAAGTATCATCCCGATATCAACAAAGATGGACTTGAAATGACTCAGAGAATCATCGCTTCGTATAATTTTCTGATCATGAGGATGAGTTAGTTTGTTTTTTTGGGTGACGAGAGGGGTTTCCGAAGTTTATATCCCTCCGGTTCAACCCGAGATCATCCGTCGATTGCATTCGATTGCGCCTTCTCCTCCCGTTAAAAAACCGGATTCGGAACAAGATATCGAACGGAAAAACAGAACAAAAAAAGTGGGGGAAGAAATCAGCGCCGAATACAAAGCCTCCTCTTCTTTAGGAAAGATCCGATTCAATCGTGGAGAATCCATTTCCTCTTTGACGGCAAAGGATTTGATGACTTCTCCGGTGGTGGGATTTTTGGAATCAGATCCGATTTCAAGAGCGCAAGATATTTTCGTTCAAAAACGTTTTCGTCACGTTCCCGTGCTCGATGAAAAAAATACGTTATGCGGCATTATATCGGATCGGGATTGGATGCGTTGGAAATTGGAACATATATCGGAGGTCGAACTCGGCAAGACGATCGGTAAAATCATGAAAACCAGAGTTCTTTCCGTACGGATTCAAGCGGGGATCGGGGAAATTGTGAAAGTTCTTTTCGAAGAAAGAATCGGATGTCTCCCCGTGGTAAACGATTCGTTTCAAGTGATCGGAATCATTACGAGAAGCGACGTTTTACGCGCAATCTTAAGAATCAACGAAAGAGAGTTTTTAGCCTAAGACACCAAAGCTTGAACGAAAATCTCTGAGAATTTGGGGCAATTTTCTCCCATTCTTTTTCAATTTATTTAAAAATAGTGACCTATTTCTTTTTTAGAGGCAAAAATACCGAGAATCTTTAACTGAGCCTCCTTCACTTTTTCAAAGCCACTATCAGAACCGTCCGATCTCATCAATTCTTTCATCAACCAACGGGAGGATTCTCTATCAAGAAAATCCATTACTTGAATCACAAGTTTTTCCCGTACGTTCTTCAAAGCTTCTGCCAGATCCGAAAGACTTACTTGTTTCAATAAATCCCTCAGTTCGTCATACGAAAAAGAACGAAACGCCCTGCTCAAAAGAACATCGGAATCAATCTGAGGTTTGGAGCTACAAAACTCCGAGTAAAAATCGTTCAAAAGAATTCCATCAATCTCTTTTCTTTTCCGATTTACGAAATCCCAAAAATTCTTTTGATAGGATTCGCCGAAATAAGACGCTACCCTTTCTAAAAAAACGGAAACAAAAAGTTCCTTCTGAATCGTTTCTATTCCTTCAAGTATGATGATCCTTTCTAAAAGTTCTTTTCCTTCGTAGTTTCCCGAAATGATATATCTTTTCAAAATATTGGAAACATTTTCTGCGTCCATTCCGATTCCCATTAGTTCAAATCCCTTTTTCAAAAGAAACGGATGTTCTTCGGAATTAAAAGCATCGATAAAAAAGTATTTTCCAAACACGTAACATTTTTCAATCAGTTCCAACATCATCCCTAAAATTTGCAAACTTTCCTCTCGATCCTTATCTTTGTAAAAAAATTGATTAGAGTTCATATGTACCAGCATATACAGTTTCTCCGAATTTTATTGGTTTTGTTTTTTTAACCCATAGCCTCATTGGCGTTTTAAAGCAGAACGAAACTATGAGTTTTCTTTTTGAATATATGATCATTACTAGATGCGAGTTTATTTTTTTAAAACTCTTTTCTTAAAATTTCCACACTAAAGTCTTTTCAAATCTTCAAATAAAGAACAAAATCCGTTGCTTAGGTAATTTAAAACTTACCTTTTGAACACATTATTCGTATTTTAGACTCAGAGAGCCAAGAAAAAAGTCCGACTTTGAACGATCATAAATCAACGACTCCCGCTTGGAATCCACGAAAATAATATTATTATTTTTTAAAGTATTTTTACGATGAATATTATATTCCGTTTTTTGAAAAAGACAAGGCGGATGAAAAAATTTGCACGAGACCTTCCGTTTGGGACAAGTTCCAAATTATGTTACGCACTAAAAGGATTTTATCCCTACCGAAATCGATGGGAAGCTTGACGAAATCAATAGAGTTGTTGAAAAATTCCGTGATTCAGATTAACAAAACCGCTTCAAACGTCCATTTCAATGGAGTAGAAACGGATAGAGAATTAATTTTTCAATAACTCTAATAGAAAGAAATCCAGATTCACCGAAAAATATTGGAAACTTTTTTCCTTTGAAAAAGATAAAAGTTCTGTTTTTGAAATTGTCTTTGAAAATAAAATTGTCGGAACTCCACATATGATACGGGACTTTCCAGTAGTTAAGGGCTTTTCCATTCCTTCTATAAAATTGTATCGCAAAAACTCCAAACCCTGTCCCGAAAAAAACTCAATGCGTCGCTATCAAGGATCGCTTTCGCAGGTTTTAGGACGCACTGTAAAAACAACAGAATTTTTAAACGATCAAGATCTTTCATCTTTCTTAAAAAGAATTTCTTTCGTTTTAGTTTTGTAATCAATATAAGCAGAATCTAAACGTTTTCCACCGCATGAGAATTTCAAGCGTGTCGTTTCGAATGAATTTAGTTTTTAAAGTAAGCGGACATAACGGAAATTAAACCTTATACGTTTGAAAGAAAGGGAAGGTTCTATTAATTCTTGTCAATAATTTTTTGCACAGTTATTTAACAAGAATATAAATTATATTTTTTGCATCATATCACAGATCGTATGACACATTTATCATAATTAAAAACAAGGGACGAAAGGAAAAAGCGCGACCTTGAGTGAATCCGAATAACGAACCAAGGGTTCCGGATGGAGAATCGGAATTTTATGACTTTGCAAGATCGTATTTTGCCGTATGTTACATTCCGCTTTTTGTAGAGGCCAAGGTAGATGATGAACTTCTCCGCGATAAATTCTTTCTTGAGAATCCTTACAATAAAGGCTATATCTTTCCGTGAGCCAATTTTCCAACGTATCTCGCTTCGAATGATAAATTTTCGATGTCGGGTAATAGACCGTGTGAAATTCTCCTGCGATTGCGCGATGATCCGTTCTATGACAATGAAATTCTTTTTGATTCTTCTTTCTTCGAAGTTTCATGTCCGCTTGAGATAAGGAAGATGAAAGAATTTTCTCGCGACTTCTACTACTATAGAGTTGCTCAAATCTAAACTGAAAAAATAAACTCCGGGTTTACCTTCGGCTTTTACACAAGTCCGTACATTCAATTCCGGAAAATAAGAAATGTAAAGTCCTAAAAAAGGTTTACAGATGTCATGATGAACGAATGCGGGAACTCCTCGTTTTATAGAAAAATTTTCTAACCCCTAAATTCCTAAAACGCGGGAACTCTTACACGATTTACAAAAAATCAACGTCTTCCTAGGGCAGGTCATTCTAACATCTAATCCACTAACCCCTAATTCCTAAAACGCGGGAACTTTCTAGATGTCAGTGGATAGTGTTTTAGAAATCAGGATTTTAAATGTTCGTGGATAACATTTAGGTTTTTTTACTCCTGATTTTGTTCATCAAGCGACCTGATTTCTGTAAACCTAATTTTAGGACGCCTACCTTAACCACTGCCCCACAAAATCGGCGTAGATGAAAGTTCAGAAATCTATGCGCATATCAGTGTTGACCTTTTTGTCAACATTTTCGAGTAGATCAAAAACGAAAGTTCAGAAATCTGTTCCCATGAGCCAAATTGAATCCGTTCCAATCGGAACTCTCCCACCCTTGGGACAGGTTCCTAAAAAAATGTATGCACAGGTCGTTCGTCCCGAGCGTTTCGGCGATCCGATCAAAGCAATTCAGGAAGAACTCATCGATGTTCCAGAAATAGCTCCGGACGAGGTTCTCGTCGCGGTAATGGCAGCCGGTGTAAATTATAACAACGTTTGGGCCGCTCTCGGATTTCCCGTAGATGTAATCGGCGCGAGAAACAAAAAAGGCGAACCCGAGAAGTTTCACATCGGCGGTTCCGACGCATCCGGAATCGTTTACAAAGTAGGTTCCGACGTGAAGAATGTAAAAGTCGGAGACGAAGTTGTTCTTCATTGCGGAATCTGGGATAAAAACGATCCTTGGGTCAAAGCGGGAAAAGATCCTATGTTCGCTCCTTCTCAGTTGATCTGGGGATACGAAACGAACTGGGGATCCTTTGCGCAGTTTTGCAAAGTTCAAGATCATCAGTGTCTTCCAAAACCGAAACATCTTTCTTGGGAAGAAGCCGCTGCTTACATGCTCGTAGGAGCGACCGCTTATAGAATGCTTCATCACTGGAAACCGAACGACGTACAAAAAGACGACGTGGTTTTGATCTGGGGAGGTGCGGGCGGACTCGGTGCAATGGCGATTCAGATCGTAAAAGCTGCGGGCGGAGTTCCAATCGCGGTTGTTTCCGAAGACGATAAGTTCGACTTCTGTAAGAAATTAGGCGCTGCAGGCGTTATCAATCGTAAGAAGTTCAACCACTGGGGAGCGCTGACTTCCGAAATCAACAAGATGGAAAAATTCGCAGAATGGACAAAGTCCGCTCGCGAATTCGGAAAGGCGATCTGGGACATCGCGGGCAAAGGAAATAATCCGAAGATCGTCTTTGAACATCCGGGCGAAACCACCATTCCTACTTCCATGTTCGTCTGTGAAACTGGCGGTATGGTCGTCATCTGTGCGGGAACCACCGGTTACAACGCGACCGTGGACTTACGCTATCTTTGGATGAGACAAAAACGTCTCCAAGGTTCTCACTTTGCGAACGATGAAAACTCAAAAGGTCTGAACGATTTAGTGATTGAGAAAAAAGTCGATCCTTGTCTTTCCAAAACCTTCTCTTGGAATGAGACGGCGCACTCGCACCAATTGATGAAGGAAAACAAACATCCGGCCGGAAACATGTCGATTTTAGTCGGGGCCGACAAACCGGGATTAGGAAAAAAATAATTTCACAATCCTAATCAACTCGGATAAACAAAAACCCCGAAAGCGATTGGCTCTAGGGGTTTTTTATTTTTAAACAGAAGTTTATCCTAGAGAAAACTCAATCATACGCTTCAATTTATCCTGAGTGCAACCAGTAGCGTAACTTTCAAATAACATAGAGGCCTCTACTGGAACAATAGAATTGTTGAAAAATTAATCCTCTGTCCGTTTCTGCTTCAATGAATTAATTATACAGCAACCTATAGAATTCCTTTTTCGAATCGGAATAGGACCGCACGAAAGGTTTGACCTCTTTGTCGTAAATGGGAATAAAAGTTTTGATCTTCGAAATAAAGTTTTTAAAAGAAGAAAAGATACTTCTGTAAACGTATTTACACGATAAAAACAAAAATCAAATTTCGACCAGGCTACTTCAAAACTGTATGTCAGGAGTAAAATAAAAATTCCATCAGAGATAAATTTTTCCAATATCTCTGCACGTTGTCGAAATATCATATGTTTGTTACAAATACATTTAAAAAGTCCTTATTCTTCAGATTTAAATTACGGAAACGTTTTTATCCTTCAATTGAAACGTTAAACGTGCTGGGATTTTATTCCTTACAATATTTCAAAAAAATAAAGGCAAATCATACTAGAAGCTATCTCAAAAATATCTTAGAATGATTGGAATCGGCGTTTTAAACAAAGATAAAGTATTTTTGAGATAGCTTCTAGAATAAAACCAAACGGTTATCGGAACAAGTTCTAAACTCTGTAAAAAGGAAATCGAAACATCTAAGCTTCCATAGACTGAAAACCCGATTCTTCCTCAAGAATTACAAAAAGGTAATTTCCGGTTTTTGAAAAACGATTGAAGCAAATGTAAATTATGATTTTAATTCATAGAAGAAGGTCAAAATTTATGCAGACAAAAATTTCTATTTTGTTTTTTATTCTAGGAATTCTCTTTCCGTTAGCCGGAACTTTCGCAAAGGAAAGTTTCTACGATTTTAAAGTAAAGGACATCAAAGGTAACGACATATCCCTTTCCAAATACAAGGGTAAAGTAGTAATGGTGGTTAATGTAGCTTCTAAATGCGGTTATACTTATCAATACGATAATCTTGAAAAAGTTTATAAAAAATACAAGAATCAGGGATTCGTCATAGTTGGTTTTCCGGCCAATAATTTCGGAAGCCAAGAACCTGGAACCAATCAGGAAATTGAAACCTTTTGCAGAATCCAAAAAGGCGCAAGTTTTGATATGATGTCAAAAATTTCCGTCAAAGGAAAAGACCAACATCCTCTGTATTCTTATCTGATCGAAAGTTCTCCGAATCCCGGAGAAATAGAATGGAACTTTGAAAAATTTCTGATTTCAAAGGAAGGAAAAGTCGAAGCGAGATATCGTTCTGCGGTAGAACCGGATGCTTCGGTCGTAGCCCAAAAAATCGAATCTCTTTTGAAGTAGGTTTTCGGTTTTGAAAAATCCTTATTCAAGAGCTTGTTTTTTTGCGATTTTATTGATTTTTTGTTCGGAAAGTAATTCCGTTTTTCCCGAAAGTAAACTTGAAAACGAGGAAGGTGTGCTTCCGTTTTCCATCCAAAAAGGGTCGGCCGAGACAACGATTGATCCCGAAATGGTTCTAAAAACATTTGAAAATTATGATATTTTAATACTTGGGGAAGAACATGACGATATTATCGGTCATAAAATTCGCCTAGATTGGTTTAAAAAGATTGCTTTAAAAACTCCTGTAATCCTTTCTTTGGAAATGTTGGAAAGGGACCAACAAAAAACCTTAGACGAATATTTAAACGGTCAGATCGGAGAGAAGGCCTTTTTCAATTCCCTAACACTTTGGCCCAACTATTTAAGAGATTATCATCCTTTTATACAGTTTGCAAAGGAACACCGGGTTCCGGTTCTCGCGTCCAACGTACCTAGAAAATACGTGAATCTAGTTTCTTCTTCCGGACTCGAAGCGTTATTTAAGATTCGTTCCGTTTTTCTGCCTCCTAAATATCTCGTTCGTAATCTCTCCCAGGAAGATTACGAAACTAAAATTAAGAACACCCTCAAAGAACATCCGGGCATAAATTTAGACGCGAACACCGAAAAAAAATTTGTGGATGCCCAGTATCTTTGGGACGCGGGAATGACTGACTCGATCGCGAATGCGTTTTTGACAAAAGGACGTAAGGTGATTCATATCAACGGTCGTTTTCACAGCGATGAGGGTTTTGGCGTCGTTTATAGACTGCGTAAACTTGGATTTAAAACCCTTTCGATTTCCATGTTCCCTTTGAAGGAAGGCAGTAAAGTTCCAGCCGAAATACTCAAGGGTTGCGATTTTACCGTGATTACGGAAAGGAGAAAAAAAGAGAATTAAAGTGCTTGTCTGGAACTCTAGGGTTCTCCGACAATTAAGGGGATGATGGAAACGGGAATTCAAATCCTTAGAAGTTCTCGATTTTTGTGTCCCGAATGTGGAACGACTTCTCGTTTGCCGGAAGAAGTTCCTACAGGTTCCATTTTCAGATTAACCTGTTACCAGTGCGGTCACAAGGTTCTCGTGAAAACGGACATTCCAAAACCGTCCTCTGTTCCGACTCCGTCTCATATAAAGTCGATTTTTCCCTCCGATGAAATTCTACCTCGTCCGGGACAGCCCAAAGATGTGGGAGCTCCCCGCTTTCAAGCTCCTCCTCAAACTGGTTTCGAATCTACCGGTCCTGGAATTCTAGAAAAAATTTGGAACTTCTTTTCTCAATTTCAGACCTACCTGAATGGGAAAATTCGGGAACTCATACAAAAATTCCGGAATATTATACCGAAAAGCCCAAAGTCAGATCCTTTTTCATCGGCGACTTCGGAAAACAAACCGTTCCTTCGAAGGGAAAAGACTTCATTCGAAAAAAAACCGTTTTTCACAGTTCGGCGTGAGATCGAAGACTATGGACAACCCCGAATCAAAACTCTCGCCGAGAGACTGAGAGAACAAATCGGCGGTCGTCGTTTCCAACTTCCGAATGTGGTCTTACTTTCCGCGGGTGTGATCATTTCTTTGCTTCTTGTTGGGATGATACTTTTTTGGGTAGGGGTGATCACTCGAGAATCGGAACTTAAGGAAATGATTTCTCTTTTTTACAACCATCAACCCTCAGTAATCTACGATCGAGATGGAAAAAAGGTTTCTGAAATTTTCGCAAAAAAAACGAGCAACCTGGAATGGGATGCTTATCCTGAAAACCTGAAAAAAATCGTTCTTTTAGTAGAAGATCGAAAGTTTTTTTCTCATAGCGGAATTAACTACATGTCGGTTCTCCGTGCAACTTTCGTGAACATCACGAGTTTCCGCTTTAAACAGGGAGCTTCTACAATTACCCAACAGCTCGCGAGAATTTTACTGGACGATCGCGAGAAAAGTCTCGTTCGAAAGATCAAAGAGGCTCAGCTCGCCTTTGCTTTGGAATATACATATGAGAAAAAGCAAATATTATTATATTATCTAAATAATGTATACTTGGGTCACGGAGCCTTCGGGTTTGCGAGCGCGGCCGAATTCTATTTCAGAAAGACTCCTTCCGAACTCGACACGGAGGAAATGATCGTCCTTGCTTCTTTGGCTTCGGCTCCAAATCGTTTTTCACCTTTGAAAAACCCGGATCTATCCAGACAACGCGTGAACGCAATCGTTCATTCTTTCCAAAAAGAAGAAATTTTAAAAGAAAATCCGAAACCGAAACTGGATGAAATCTATCTTTCATTTCACATGAGATCACCGGGTGAGACAGTGTTCGGAAACCGAAAAGATGATTCTCCGTATGTGACGGAACACGTACGTAAATTTTTGAATTCCTTATACCCGGATTCTAATATCTATGAAACCGGCGGTTTTTCAATCTACACCACAATTGCGGAACCGGTTCAAGCGGAGCTGTCGAAGATCGTAAAAAATTACCTGGACAACATTCAGAAGAACGGGCTCGTCCGCAAAACAAAACTCACAGATAACAAGAATTCCAGCGAGACGGCGGTCTTTCGAAAATACGTTCAGGACATTTCACCAGCGCTCGAACTTTTCATCGATACAGACTCTTTCGGCGGAGCAAGCGAATCCGGTCTGCAAGTTGCGTTAATCGCTGTTGACCCCGCCACGGGAGAAATCCTATTGATGCACGGTGGTTCGGAGTTCAAAGCCGACAATCAACTGGACAGAACTACCGCGATGAAACGTCAGACGGGTTCTTCTATTAAACCAATTTTATATTCCGCCGCGATCGAGACCGAACTCATCAACGCTTCTTCCAGAATTTTGGACGCCCCTTTGATTTATAGAAATCAAACCGGAAACTGGATGCCGGAAAATATAGGAAATCAATACGACGGAGATATCAGCGTTAGACACGCTTTAGCAAAGTCCAAGAATACAGCTGCGGTTCAGATCGCGGAGAAGTTAGGAATCTCAAAGATTCAAGACTTTTTTCAAAAGTATTTCTTTCCTGATCCGAAAGTACTTCAGTCTAGATTCAGAGGAGATCTTTCCCTTGCGCTCGGTTCTTTGGAAATTTCTCCTCTGGAAATGGCGCTTGCGTATTCCGCATTTGCAAACGATGGAACAATCAAACGCCCTTATTTGATTCAAAAAATCACGGATCGATCCGGTAAGATCGTTTACGAAAGAAAGTCCGTAGACGAATTCGGATTAAAAGTTCCGGAAGAAAGAAAGGTGTTATCTTCCCAAGTCGCGGAAATTATGATCGACCTTCTTCACGGAAGCGCAAATTCGGCAGGAGTGAGAAGCACCGGATATAGAGGGGAAGTTGCAGGTAAAACGGGGACCACAAACGATAACAGGGACAACTGGTTTGTGGGAGTAAAACCGGGAATGTCAATGGCAATCTGGCTCGGCTACGACGATCCGAGTTACGGCCTAGGATCGTCCGCGTTAGGCGGAACCGTAGCCGCTCCTCTCTGGGGATCGGTCGCAAAAACTTTCGAAGCCGCGGAAGACGACAAAAGAAAATATCCGGTTACCGAACACGCGATAAGCATAACCGTTTGCGAGGAATCAGGTAAACTTCCCGGGCCTTCCTGTAAACATCCCCGAAAAGAACTTTTTAAAAACGGAACCGTGCCCTCCGAAATTTGCCCTCTTAATCACGGAACGGACGTAAAACGGGAAGTCCTTCGAAATGTGTTTTAAAGATATTTCTTTTATTGTAATATTCTTAATTTCCATCTCAAGCGTATATCCGGTCTCCTATGAGGAAGCTTATACGATGGAAAAAGAAGACCCCTTGTTTTCGATTCCTTTGTACGAGGAACTTCTTCGGACATCTAAAAAGTCCGATATCCGTAAAACAGCGTCTTCCAGACTTTTTTTCCTCTACGAGAAATACCGCAAATATATTCCCGCGATCTTAATCATGATTCGTTCGGGAAAAATCACGGATAAAAAAGGAAGATATCCTTCAATTGTTAGCGAACTCGCAGACGGTTTAAACGTAAGCCCTTCCGCGCTCGTTTCCGTCATTTCCGGTTGCAACAAACCGATTTCGAATCCGGACATATACTTTCAAGAAACAAACCCGTCCCAAATCGAAGAAGAATCCGTTTCCATTGGAACCTCTCCGACTCCTGAGCCCGTCGTAGTTCCAGAAATGCCTTTCTTATTCAAAATTCTTTCCAAAAAAGAGAACGCCTCTCTCTATAAGGCTTGTTATGCGGTAAAAATTAAAACGGGCGATTACGATGGCTGGGAAAAAATCCACGCTTTCGGAGAGATGAAAAGAATTCTCAACCCCCAAACCTCTTTGGCTTTGCGCATCAGCTTCACCCTTCATTCGGGAAGAGGAAGTGCTTATAAAAGAATCTATTCCGGAGGTAGACTGAAATCGTTAAACGAAGAAGGTAAATCGGATCTTTTGTATCTCTACGGGAAATTTCTTAGAAGCTTGGGAAAATACGATTCTTCCGCGAGATATTTTTGGATGAGCGGTTCTTATGCGAGCAAAGATCGAAGCGCAATCGAAACCGCAAAAACTCTTTTGATTTCGGGAAGAAAACAAGAAGCTTGTTCATATCTTACAAAAAGTTTTTTCCCGGGGGACGAATCGGAGGAACTTTTATCCAGAGTCTGCTTTAAAGATTTTGAAAAAACACATCCGGGTCAGGGATTTTTAAAAGCCATAAAAATATTAAACAACGATATTCCCGATCCGGTATTCGAATATTTTTTGGGAAAAGAAATCTCCGATAAAACCGAAGAACCAGATACGGATAATTCGAACGAATCCCCTTCGAGTTACGGAAAACTTCTGGATGAAAAACTGTTTTCCGGTGAAAAGAATCCAACTCCTTTTTGGGATTATCGCAAAAAGGAAGGAACGCTCTTCTTATCCGCTGTGCCTCAGTTTCTTTGTAAATCCAATCGTCCCAGCCTATTTAAGAAAGATCTAATACAACCTCAGAACTGCGTTCCTTATTCAGAGCTTTCCACAGATGTAATCCTCACGACTCCGTTATTCGAATCCAACCAGGAAGAATGGAGTTTGATTCTTTCCAACGCGGCTTACAATCCGATTTCCGGCCAAGTAGTATTTGCGGATTCGGACGGTGAAGAGACCTCCTTTCAAATATCGAATTTAGTATATCGCAAATCTCTAAATCGTTTTTTTATCGATGGATTTTCAAGCGACAAGAAATACAAGTTTTACTCGATCGATCTGAAAAAGATTTCGGTGAACATATTGGATTCCAACTGATTTTAAACCGTATCACCTAACTCTAGAACAATTCTGATTCGTCCAAATCCGGAAAATTCTTCCGTGTCTTTCTATCTCCCCAGACTTGGATTATAGTGTTATGCGTCTTATAAAAGAGTGGAATTTTATTGGGCAGGGAAGGATTCGAACCTTCGAAGACATAGTCAGCAGATTTACAGTCTGCCCTCGTTGGCCACTTGAGTACCTACCCGAAGAAAAATAGCTGCCTATAGGAATCGAACCCACAACCGTCTGATTACAAATCAGATGCTCTACCAATTGAGCTAAGGCAGCAATTTGAAACCAGTATTTCGGTCTGTTTTTCTCGGTCAAATAAAAAATCCGTAGAGGCCCTTCTGCCATATTTTCGGATTATTTCCTTTCCTGATTCTACTTTCCGTTGAAAAAAAGTTTCGATTATAACTTGTTTGCCGAAAATGTAACAGATGGTTCTAACCCTCATTCACATCGGAATGACCCTTTCAATCTTTTGTTTTTATACGGGCTACTACTTTCGTTTTAAAAAAAATCTTCTCCATCGTATTTTCAATCTACTCGGTGCGGCTTTCAACTTAACAACCGCCTTTACTCTTCTTTATGTGAAATACTTAGGCGGGGGCTTGGAAAGCGCTGGAATTATTCCCGCAGTCAAACGTTGGATCATCGATACACATCGCGCATTTGCCGTACTGGCCTTGATTTTAATGCTTCTGATGGTTTGGTCGGGAATGACCCGAAAAAAAGAATTCCACAGAAAGCTACACTATATTTTCCTTCCTCTATATACTGCGATTTTCCTTTCCGGCTTGGTTTTGTTTCGTTCCACGAACTGACCTTCTTCCGGCATCTCATTTCGGGATTGGAAATCGATATCCCATTCGCTTAGGAAGAATATGAACGATATCAAAGAACTCAAGAATTTTGCAAACGAGCTCAGAAAGAGCGTTATCCGAATGGTAACTGCCGCAAATTCCGGACATCCGGGAGGACCTTTAGGTCTCGCGGATATCTATGCGGTACTATATAAGAAAATTCTAAATCATAAACCCTCCAATCCGGATTGGGAAGAAAGGGATCGCCTGATTCTTTCCAACGGCCACGTATGTGCGATTCGTTACGCCGCTATGGCTCATTCCGGTTATTTTCCCGTGGAAGACCTACTCACTTTCCGCAAATTAGGAAGCAAACTACAAGGACATCCTTCCACTCGTTATATGAGCGGAATTGAAAGTTCTTCCGGCTCCTTAGGCCAAGGACTTTCTGTTTCTGTGGGACTCGCACTCGGCGCAAGATTCAAAAAACAAAGTCATAAAATTTATACGTGTATCTCCGACGGAGAATGCGGCGAAGGAATGACTTGGGAGGCCGCTCAGTCCGCCGCACACTATAAACTGGACAACTTGATCGCTTTTATGGACAAAAATGGAATTCAAATCGACGGCTTTACGAAAGACATTATGAATCTAGAACCTCTGAGTAAAAAATTTCTTTCTTTCGGTTGGAACGTTTTGGAAGCGGACGGTCACGATATCGAACAGATCATCTCCGCATTCGAAAAAGCTAAACTTCACAAAGGTTCTCCGACAATCATTCTGTTCGACACCGTGCTGGGCAAAGGTGTTTCTTTTATGGAAAATAATCCGGGATGGCACGGAACTCCTCCAAAACCGGAAGAAGAAAAAAAAGCTCTCGAAGAATTATCGGCACTTTCTATTTAAACGAACAACTCCCTACATTTCTCTTGCAGGGAGTATTTCCTTTTTTCAACTCTTTCATTT
>NZ_AHMT02000039.1:42500-52500 GCF_000243815.2 Leptospira alexanderi serovar Manhao 3 str. L 60
TTCTCTACAAAAATAAGGGAAGAAATCGGCCAGAATTGATATCTGCAAAAAAGATCAAAGAGAAGATATAGACGTGAGTTTGAGAGAGTGTTCCCGGAAGAACGAAGTTCAGCGTGCAATTAAAATTTGCACGGTTTGGACAGAAACGGAGAGGATCTTTTGAAAGATACAGTAAAAAACAATGCGATTCTTTGTGTGGATGATGAACCGATCATTTTGATCGCGTTAAAACAAGAACTAAAGAAACAATTCGGAAACGAGTTCCAATACGAAACCGCAGTCAATGCAAGCGAAGCGTTAGAAGTTGTGGATGATCTGGCGGAGAATGGAATCAACGTAATTTTGATTCTTTCCGATTGGCGTATGCCTGGGATCAAAGGGGATGAATTTTTAATTCATATCCATCAAAAATACCCGGATATCCGTTCTATATTGATCACGGGTTATATAGACGATGCCGCGGTGGAAAGAGTGAAAAAAGAAGCGGGGACTTATGCTGTTCTACCAAAACCATGGGATCCCCAACAATTAGCGGACGCAGTGAAAGTTTGCTGTAATCGAAATTAATTCGACTTCTATCCTTGATGTTTAGAGTCTTCCCAAAACCTTAAAAGAAATCAGTTATAATCATTCGGTAAGTTCGTAATAAATGAAGTTCCCACGTTTTAGCGGATAGATGTTAGATGTCAGGGTTTTTGGGATCAGTGTAAAGTTCTAAAATTAGGTTTACAGAAATCAGGCCGCTGATGAGCAAAATCAGGAGTTAAAAAACCTAAATATTATCCGCGAATATTTAAAATCCTGATTCCTAAAACACTATCCACTGACATCTAATATGCTAACATCTAAAACGTTCGTACATTCTGAGATTTCGGGACGGGCTTTTATTTGAAATTTCAATTGCAGACTTTCGTGCGCCCAAGGAACTTGTATCCAAAGAAGATCCCTGCGCTTGGGGAGAATTGAATGAAAATTCACCGATATGATTCTATTCCGGAAGTAAAGAACATCGGGGACGGAATCTTTAAGACCGAAATTCCTCAACCTTTCTATTCACCCAACAATATTTACATTCTTCCAGACGGGGAACCTACCATCATCGACTCTGGTTACATCGAAAACCTAGGTCTTTTACAAAGGGCTTTGAAAACGATTGGTCTTTCTTTAAGTAAGATCAAACATATCATCTACACCCACAACCATCTTGATCACATGAGTGCCGCTTTGACCCTACGCTATTATACAGACGCAAAGTTGTACGCGATGACGGGAATGGCCTCGGAAATCGGAAATTATGTGGAATTCGTTCAAGTTTTTCAAAGAGCCATGAGAAGGCTCGTGTATAAAGGTCATCACGACAATACAACAAGAGCCGCAGAACTCAAAAGAGTGGATACTGGTATATTCGAATTTCATGATGCTTTGGACAATTCGGAAAGAGTAGATCCGTATTTGGATTTCGATGTGGAACTTGTGGAAGGGGACGTAATTAAGGCGGGAGGCAGAGAAATCGGAGTCCTGCATACTCCCGGTCACAATCGATGGCATTTAACTCCTTATATCTTAGGAGAAAAGATTTACTTTACGGGCGATTTAGTACTTCAAAACATCTCTTCCATTTACGCGGAGATCGACGGAAACTTATACGACTACCATCGATCTTTGAATCGGCTTTCCAAATTGCCGATCCGAAGGCTTCTCCCCGCACATGGGCCAGAACCGGACGATCCTCAAAGAGCGATTAAATTGATTTCGAAAACTCTAAATCTTTTAGAAAGAGGTGTGGTTCGTAGATTGAAGGAAGACGATCAGGACCTCTCCACTTTGGTTCTCGAAGCAATGGGAGAAAAGGTGGCAAACAGCGGTTACTACAATACGGCACTTGCAATCCTACATTCTTTGATTCGAAAATTGATCGATCAAGGGCAAGTACAAGTTTTGGAAATCGATCCTCCGTATGAAAAATACAAATGGATCGGTGCGAAATAAACGTGTAATATGATTAACAGCGATAAAAATTTTTTATGCGAGCTGCATTAATTATGACGTGTTATGCGTGATAATAGCATTTTGATCTAACTTATGGATTTAAAAATAATTAGAAAGGAAAGTGAAATCGTTTGAAGAGCCTGCCTTAGGATGCGGAAACTCCCACAAAAATTGAATAACGAAAAAGACTTATTCCAAAACCCATAAACGACACAAGACAACGGTTTCTGTGGAAACTCTATTTTATTACGAACTTACTGTCTCTCTAATTTCTTTTAAAGCTTTGGTTTGGAACGGACTTTATCTCTACATAGAGCGTGTCCAAAATTCTGTGTCTAAACGGAGATTTGTGCTAAAATTGGCGGTACTCCTTTATAGAGAGATCAGTAAGTTATCTCTACAAAAATAAATACCGAAATAAGATAAAGATAGAAATGATAATAAGTAACGTGAGTTCGGCCTAAGGAGAGAGTAAAAGTTGTAAATTGTCTTTGGATCTCAAATTCAAAGAAGGTTTTTTTGGAAAAAAAGAAAATGCAACTAACCCACTTAATAGATTAACAGCCCAATTGAAAAAGCTTCGATGTCTAGTATGTTGAATCTGACAGATATTTTTGAGTTCATCATTTACGGATTCAATGATAGCTCTTTTTCTTAAAAGAATTTTATCAACTAAGGGCATTAATTTATTTTTCATATTCTTTTTAAGTTTTGTAATGAGTTGAATTCCCTTTTCATAAAGACTTTCAAACAAAGATTGACTGATATAACCTCTATCTCCGAAAAGTTTATCGTGAATATTCTTAACAAGTGGAAAAATCACTTTCGAATTCCTGTCGTCGACGTTTCCAGGAGTAATCATAAATGATAATATTTCACCTTGATCATTTACGATTAAATGCAATTTAAAGCCATAAAACCAGCCTGTGCTTGATTTCCCTCGTTGTGCAGTATCTTTAAATACTTTATGAGAATGGATTCTTCTGTTGTCGCATACTCCAAAGAATCGTAGAATCAATGAACGATATTCCGGAACATTTTCCCATACAAGTATTGGATAGAAAGGAAGCTATGACAGATAACGCGTTAGGCATCAGCTCAACAAAACGATTGTAACTTACAGCTTTTGGAAATTCCGATTTTAAATTCTTTTTTATTTCTATCAGATAATAATTTTTAAATTCTCTATAATGAGAAAGATGAAAACAGACAACAATCGTTGCTACTTCACTCAGGCTTAACTGAAATTTTCGGTTTCTTTTTCGAACCACCGGACAAAAGTATTTTCTCGTTCCAGTTTATTTTTTGTTGTGTACAATAATCGTCTATCGCACAAAATATCTCTGTCAGATCCATATTTAACCCTTTTCTTGCTGGAAATTTGGTTCAATATGTGATCTGGCGTTTTGAGTACAAGATCTTTCCCTTTTTTCCTTCTTACGACCCTGCTCACGTTTCTTATTACCGAGATTGCTCAGGTTCCTTGACAATTTCTCCATAAAACGGAGTTTCTTTAATCTTTAAATTGTATCCTTTGACGAATAATTTTTCAAGATTAACCGTGTCTTCCCGATTATACTCTTCTAAAATTTTGAGAGCGTCCATATCGTCATAATCCACATATTGCTTCCAAAGATTTACCGCTTCAGCACCTGTGATTGAAGCCGCTTCTGGTCGATGGATACCTAATATTTTTTCGCACCCCTTGAGACCACCTTTGATACCGAGAGATCTTAAGAAAAACATAATGTCGATGTGGTTATTCCTAAAACGCACATTAAATTCCCTTTCTAAAAAGGGAACGTCGAAAGCGATCCCGTTGTAGGAAACAAAAACCTGATCCTGACTGAGATTATCTAAAAAGAAATCAAGATTGAAACCTCGAATATAGGAATGGTATTCGAATCCATCGAAGGTTCCGATGACCGTTGTTCTGTCGTCGTTTTCTAAACCCGTGGTTTCAATATCCATATAAAGAAGTTTTTTTCGAATCGTAGGAAAAAGTCTCCAATGATGTTTGGCCGAAAGAACGTGAAAAAAGTAGAAAAAATTTTCTCTTTCCAATTCTTTTTTAGAAAATTCTAATGCTCCTAAAGTCAGATTTCGAGTCGGAGCAGGTTCGGTTTTCAAATATTCTTCAAGATCTTTCCAATCATAAATTCCATTTCCCCAAAGATTTTTTTCTTCCGTCGTATTGATTCCGGGAAGATGACAGAAAGTGTGTTTCAACATTAGGTTTTTCTTAGGATTTCCCAATACAAGAGAAGCAGCTTCTCTTATAAGATTTATTTTTCCTTCTTTTTTCTTTCTTCGGTCTTATTACTATAAACCGTGTCTATGCGATCCGCACCGTCCTTACCGAAATACTTTTCACGTATGTGATTTGTTTTGTTGTTTCGATCGGACGAACTCATTCTTTCCAATTCATCTTCTCTCAAAAACATTTCGGTTTCATAGGTGTTATACTTAGACTCTCTCTTCTTTACGGTATTGTAATATTGACCGTAGACATTTTTTCTGAATTCCTCGTACCTTTGCATTCTTTGTTCGCCATTTAAAGACTCCGTATCGCTTAAAAACCCTCCCAAGGAATTCCGGTAAGTTTCTTCTGCTTCTTCCAACCCGAAGATAAGTTGAGCGTCATTATCGGAGAAAAATTCTCTTCTTTTCTTTTTAATGAGTTCGTATTTTTCAGCGTTACTAAGCTCATCAGAAAGTTCAAACTCTCTCATGGTTATTTCATATTTCAAGTAACTCGAAAAAAGATTCATTAGATATTCGACTTCTTTTCCGGAATAATGATCCGCAATGAAAGCTCGAATAACTTCATTACACTGTTCGTAGATTAAATCTTCGGGACACTCCCTTCTTAAAGCCCAAAGTTCGGAAACTAAATTAACTTCTCCGGTGGAAGCGTACCGTAACAACTCGTCAAAGGAGAGCCAATTTCCATTCTCGTCGAAGATTCTGCGTGAAGTATCTACGATCGCTTGATTTAAGGTCCACTTACCGGATTCCGGGTGTTGGAGTTCAAATTCCGCCGCATTCAAGTTTCCCGAAGAGCCTTCGGAAACGCCACTTCCACTGAAAAACGCAAACCAGATCAATACGATTAAAATCGCAGAGAGCAAACCGAGGGCTACGGGAAATATAATTCTTTCCTGTAGAGATTTCATGGACTTGTGATTTTTAAAAAAATCTTTCTTAAAGCAAACCTTTTTTGTTTTTTCCGAGAAAGTGCTTCGGGTGAAATGACAAATTAGTGCGACAAAAAAGACCAATCCTCTATTACCCGGAAGGAACCACGGGAGCCAAAGAAATTTTTTCGACGTTTAAAAAGTTAAAAGTAAAATCGTATTCGATCGATCAAATCGGAGATTTGTCTCGTAACGAGCCCGAAATTCTGATCGCAAACACAAGACTCAAAGTAAATCGGGAATGTATCTTAAATTTTCCTTCAGTGAAAATTTTTGCGACCGTAAGCTCCGGAACGGATCACGTGGATTTTAATATTCTCAAAAAATCAGGAAGAATCTTTTTGAACGCACCCGGTTGTAACGCTGGTTCGGTCGCGGAATACTGTTATGTCGGCCTCTTAAATCGATTCGACGAAACAGAACTAAGAACCCTCAAAATCGGAATGGTCGGACATGGAAATACGGGGAAAGAATTTTATAAAATTCTAATATCTAAAGGAATCAACTGCATCTTTTACGATCCATTTTACAAGACGGAATCATCTCCCTTGAAGGAAGTTTTAAGTTGCTCCGTTCTCAGCTACCACGTTCCTTTGGTCGAAGAAGGTATAGAACCGACGTTTCATTTTGTCACGGATTCGTTGATAGATTCCCTAAAGCCGGGAACTGTTTTTATCAATACGAGTCGCGGAAAAATTATCTCTCCGAACGCCTTTAACCGCCTGATTGCAAGAAACGATATATTCAAAATTTTAGATGTGTTTGACCCGGAACCTCCCTCAGAGGAGCAAGGGAAAATGCTCGCGGAAGTAGATCATTCGATTTTTACCCCGCATATCGCCGGTTATAGTCAGTTGGGAAGAATCAGCGGAACTTACCGAGTCGCCGAAAAATTATCCATTTTATACCAAGACCATCCCTTACCACCGTTGAAATCCTTCTTACAAACCTCTGGAGGATTTAAAACTTCCACTTTCTTGAAAGAAGAAGATCGGCTTTTAAGGGAAGCCTGGAGAAAAGGAGATCAAAATTATTTTGAAAGAAGAAGGAATTCATATCCGGTGAGATTGGATTGGGGATTGGTTTGATTTTGTATTATCAATTTTCAAATTCTTTAAAAAAGTTTACCCATCCCATTTTTATTCGACTCTTGTAGATGATATCAAACCGTCGAATGAATCACAGAGTCCGCTAATATTTTAAAAATCCGCGGTCGAATACACAATTCCGTATTCCTAGAAAAAACGAAATACAACTTAAGATAAATCAAGAATGTTCTATCGAATCGAAAGGAACAAAATTATTGAAGCTGAAAATAGATAGCTCCAAAACATAGCATCTACATAAATCAAAGCGCAGCTTTGAAATACAGAATCAAATACTTGCACACGCAATGATAAGTTTCGAAATTGCTCGAAACGTCAAAAACTAAGAATTCTATTTCTTCTTTGTAATTTTCTTTTTGAGAGAGCGATTTATTTTTTACGAGCGGGAACAGAGCCTGATTTTCTTGCGGTTCTTTTTTCTTCCCTGACTTTCTCCTGAACTTCACGCTTCTCTTGTCTTTCTTTCAAAAGAGTTGCTCTTTCTTTTCTAGAAGTCAGTTCTAAAATCCCAACCTCGGAATTATCGGAAGCCCTATTCACAAGTTTCAGAACGCGAGTATAACCGCCATTTTTGCTCTCGAAACGTTTTGCGATATCCTCAAAAAGTTTCACGACTACTTCGCGATCCTTGATTCTTTTCATTACTTCCCGTTTGTTGTGAAGTTGAATCTCGGGTTTCAGGTCGGTAACAAGATTCTTCTTGGCTCTTGTAATCAGTTTTTCCGCTTGAGAACGAATTACTTTCAATTTTGCTTGAGTGGATTCGATTCTTTCATACTTAAAAAGACTGGTGATCATGTTATTGATCAACGCGTCTCTGTGACCTTTGTTGCGGTTTAGATGTTTTACTTTATTTCTTTTGTTCATTTTAGAAATCCCTCATTCCGAAAGAGAGACCCAGAGTGGAAAGTTTTCCTTTCAACTCTTGAAGACACTGATCGCTGTAGTGTTTGGACTTTGACATTTCTTCTTCGGATCTTTTGACCAAGTCCCCGATGAAATCGATTTCCAGACTTCTCAGAACATTGAGAGAACGAACGGAAAGTTCTAATTCTTCCACGTGTTTTGACAAAGAAGCTTTGAGTTTTTCATCCGCCTCGTCCAGTTCGTCGTCTTCTTCCTCCAATTCCTCTTCGAAATTGATAAATACCGTAAGATGCTCTTTTAAGATTTTTGCCGCTTGAGCCACAGCGTCGTCGGGAGATACGGAACCGTCGGTCCATACTTCCAGAGTCAGTTTTTCGTAATCGGATCTTTGAGCCACACGAGTTTCCGATACTTCAAAAACCACTTTTTGAACCGGAGAAAAGATAGAATCCACTGGAATCGTTCCAAGCACTTCGATGTCTTTTTTCTTTTCCTCCGCTGGAACGTATCCTCTTCCTCTCTGAATTTCCAAATCCATAATCAGATTCGCGTCTTCGTTGAGAGTGGCAATATGGAGGTCAGGATTCATGATTTCTATGGAAGAATCCACAGCGAGATCTCCCGCTCTAAAATACCCGGCGCCTTTCAGTTCGAGATGAATGATCTTGCTCTGATCTTTTTCTTCCGGCTCGTATTTAATCCGAACTTGCTTTAAGTTCAGAATGATCCTGGTTACGTCTTCCGCAACTCCTTCGATGAAGGAAAACTCATGGTTCACACCTTCGATTCGAATCGCAGAAATCGCAGCCCCCTCAATCGAGGACATCAAAGTCCTTCTAAGAGAGTTACCGATCGTTGTCGCAAAACCCCTTTCAAAAGGCTCTGCGACGAACTTCCCGTAATTGGGAGTGCTCGCTTCCGTGTTGAATTCAATCTTCTTAGGACGTTTAAATCCTTTGAGTAAGCTTTTGAGAGACAATTTGAGACCCTTCTATCAGATTTTATTTCGAGTAAAGCTCTACGATTACCTGTTCTTTCACCGGTAGATCGATATGATGACGTTCTGGTAATGCAGTCACGTCCCCGCCAAAGTTTGTGTAATCTGCCGATAACCAGGACGGAATTCCCTGCAACGACTGAGACAAACGAATGTTATCAGCGATGAAGGTAGAAGCCCTAAACTTCTCTCGGATTTCCACTTTATCCCCTACGTTCAGTCTGTAGGAAGGAATATCCACTCTTTCTCCGTTCACAAGAACGTGTCTGTGAGCGATAAAATTTCTCGCTTGGCGACGGGTCACCGCAAATCCGAGACGATACAAAACGTTATCCAATCTTCTTTCCAAAAGCTGAAGAAGAATTTCACCAGTCACACCGTGAGAATGAGAAGCTTCTTCGTAATATTTACGGAATTGTTTTTCTAAAAGTCCGTATGCTCTTTTCAGTTTCTGTTTTTCACGGAGCTGAGTGCCGTATTCGGACACTTTGCCCTTTCTCTTCGTAGGCATCCCGGGAGGCCCTTTACGGTGAAATTTATCTTTATTAAAAGTATAGCTGGACTTAAGGAAGAGATCAACTCCCTCCCTTCTCATAATTTTTACAACAGGACCTCTATATCTTGCCATTTGAAACTACCTTAGACCCTTCTTCTCTTACGTGGACGGCAACCGTTATGGGGCAACGGAGTAACGTCCTTAATCATCTTAATGTTCAATCCTCTGGCAACCAAAGAACGAATCGCGGACTCGCGGCCAATACCTGGCCCAGATACCATTACATCAACTTCCTGAAGTCCTGCGGAATCCATCGCTTTTTCAGCGGCGTTTCCTGCCGCAATTTGTGCCGCGTATGGAGTGGATTTTTTGGATCCACGGAAGCCCATCGCACCCGAAGTGGACCAAGAAATGGTATTTCCGGCCATATCAGTAATAGTAACGATCGTGTTATTGAAGGAAGCGGTGATATAAACTTTCCCGCGAGGAACGATCTTTTTTTCCTTCTTTTTAACTTTCTTTTCTTTCTTTACGGATTTCTTATCGTCAGCCATGATTACTTAGTTACCTTTTTCTTGTTCGCAACCGTTTTTTTACCGCCCTTTCTGGTTCTGGCGTTGGTTCTAGTTCTTTGACCGTTTACCGGAAGACCTCTTCTATGTCTGAGTCCTCTGTAACAGCCGATATCCATCAGACGTTTGATATTCAACTGAATTTCGGAACGCAGGTCCCCTTCCACTTTTGCGCTTTCTTCCAACGCTTTACGAATCGCGGCTTCTTGAGATTCGTTTAAATCCTTAACTCGAATCGACTCGTCGATTCCCGCCTTTTTCAGAATTACCCTCGAAAGAGAGTTTCCAATTCCGAAGATATAGGTCAGTCCTACAACAATTCTTTTTTCTCTGGGAAGGTCAATACCTGCAATACGAGCCATATCTTATGCTTGCCTTTGTTTGTGTTTCGGATTGGTGCAAATCACTCGGATCACACCTTTTCTTCTGATAACCTTGCAGCTAGAGCAGATTTTCTTAACTGATGTTCTTACTTTCATAACAATTCCTACTTTTTGCGGTACGTAATTCTTCCCTTAGAAAGATCATAAGGGGAGAGTTCCACCGTAACTTTATCACCCGGTAAAATCCGGATATAGTGCATTCTCATCTTTCCGGAAATATGAGCCAAAACTTTATGACCATTTTCCAATTCTACACGGAACATCGCGTTGGGCAGGGGCTCAAGTACGGTACCATCGACTGTGATCGCTTCTTCCTTAGCCACTGATTATGCTAGCTCCTTTTGAATCAAAGAAGTCACTTCTTCGAGGGTTCCGACGCCGTTCACTTGAGAA
>NZ_AHMT02000039.1:67500-77500 GCF_000243815.2 Leptospira alexanderi serovar Manhao 3 str. L 60
AATTCTAAAATTGTAGGAATTCTTACTTTTAGAAAATTCTTTTTCATTTCTGCACAAACCCACGTTATTTTAAAGTTTTGCGACGGATTCTAGTTATTTTTTCGCATAAAATCATATTGAGTTAATTTTCATTCCGGAGAGTCTTTTAACGTGAATAAAGCAACCCAAACATTTTGGACAAAGCTGTATAAAAAGCAATGGCACGTAAAACATAAATTCGATTTTTTATTAGGAACGGGCTTGCTTCGTCTTATTAACCCTTCATTCCAAAACATTCCGGTTGATCAATTAACGAAAATAGAAATTGCACTCCCCTATTTCACCTATCATAACAACGTTGATGAAAGCTCTTACGTTTAACGTGCACTTTTCCTATCATTTTCTTGAAAATTTCGTATTTGATCCGTACATTAGAATTTTATTCTGCTATGGAAAAGACTCGGTGTCAAATTCCAAACGGGTTTAGCGATCGGCTCCCGATACTTTATAAGCGATCAAGTTTATCGCTTAACGGAATTGGTATTTACGAATTACGATACCAATTCCAAAACTTACGGACGTATAAATAATTTATTAGAAGCTATCTCAAAAATACTTTATCTTTGTTTAAAACGCCGATTCCAATCATTCTAAGATATTTTTGAGATAGCTTCTAGGCACAAAGGAAAGGCAAATCTGGTCCACTCCGCAAGACTCGGAACTGGCTTTAATTGGTAATAAAACAAAGCCTTTACTTGAAATGAGAATATAATTTTAATTTCGAACCGCAATTCATAAGTAATTCATAAAACTCTAATAATACTATCTCAAAAAAGCGCTTTCAACGATCCATAAAACAACCGTTGTAAAATCTCTTCCTTTTCAACTTCATTTCGGAATTTGTTTCAAGACTTACAAAATTTCTTAAGCGTCACTCATTTTCTATTGATCTCTATATAATGGAGTTCCCAAAATCCTGCCTCTAAACGGGAATCCGTGCTAAATTTGACGGTATTTCTTTATGTAGGCATCGGTAATAAACTTGGAATTGATATGTTACTAAGTCTCGCCTACGAATAACCGCAAATTATAGCACAAATCCGTCTTTTAGGCATATAATTCCTCAGTATGAAACCTTGACCAAAGAAAACTTTCAAATTTTAAAACGTTTTTATCACGTTTATAAACGTTATACACTCTTATGAGTTTCTATATAATAATCCACTGAAATTCTTCCCGATCCATATAAAGAAAAATGGAAAAGCAAAAGGAGAATCATCGCGGCATACGGAAGATTTGATCCAGGAGCCATAAATCCTTCCTTACCGTGAATAAATATAACCGCTCCGACCAGCACGGGAACTTGAAGAAGCGCCGCAAAGCGAGTCAATAGTCCCGACAAAAGCAAAATCCCCCCGCATATATGTGCGATTACTATATAATGAGCGAGTAATGTAGATGCCATCGGAGCATTGTTCATCTCCATCAAACGAATCAACGCATCCGTGTCGTATAAGAACTCCAGACCTTTATAAATTAAAACTCCTCCAAGATAAATTCGAAGGAAATCGACCAACCAATCCCGATGTTCTTGTAGCCAACGGTTCAAACGATCCATACTTCACCTCCAGATTTTCAGGCTAGTGTTATCATACCTTTTTCCAAAACTTTTGCAAGGGAAGAACTATCAAAATTTGCTAAAAACCGATCTTTCTAAAAATATAACCGCCAATCCGATCTTTCAGGATTCAAAGATAAACTCGTTTCGAACAAAGATATTTTTTAATTTAGAGTCTCTTTCCAAAGACAACTTTCGATTGCTTGTGGGCTTCCCTAAATGATTCGTCAAACCTAAAATGTCCAGGTTTCGATCTTTTAAACTTCCTCCTACTGAGAACTATATAACAAGGTGCTGAAATTCTATGTCTAAACGGGGAATTTGTCTCAAAATTCATAGTATCCTATTATGTAGGGACCAGTAAAGAATCCAAAGAGAATAAAAATTCTCCCGCGATCCGGCATCGAAATAAACAGAGCCGGAAGTTTGCAAATTAGAATCGATCTTTAAAAATTTCTTTTGAGCGGCCACGGAATCGGAGTTCCGCCTAAAATCAGAATAAATTGATATCGACTTAGCAAATTTATATTTAAACCGAATTGAAACAAAAGAAGAAATAAGACAAAGCACCAAAATAAGGACAGAGGCCATTCCAAACTTAGCGGAATTTGAAAAGAAAACACTCATCCAAAATTTCTAAACTTTATGTTTTTTGCGAAACATAAAGTTGTACATTAGAATAAAATGTTTTACGAATTAATTGCACCCATCTTTCCAGAATGAAAATCGTAAAAAGCTTGAGAGATTTCTTCCTGAGTGTTCATCACAAAAGGGCCGTATCTTGCAACCGGTTCATCCACCGGCTCTCCTCCGATCAAAAGAAATTGCCAATCGTTCGGAGAATTCTCGTGTAAAGAAAATCGAACATCACCTTTGCTTCTTTCAAACCAAACCATCTCCCCTTCTTTTAAGAAGATGTTCCCTTCTTTTTCAGTATGCAAAATGCCATCTCCGGAAAAAGGGAAAGCGAATACATTATACGACTCAGGAATAGGAACAGTAATATCTGCACCCGGAATTAAACGAAAATGATAATATAAAATTGGAATTTTAGTTTCGATTACGGCTGTTGTTCCAAACACTTCTCCCGCGATAACTCTAATTTTTGTTTTTCCATCGGACGTTTCAACTTCGGGAATTCTTTCGGAAGGAGTGTCTTGATATCTAGGATGACTCATTTTTTGAGAAGAAGGCAAATTGACCCACAATTGAAAACCGTGCATCCAACCGCCGTTCTTCTGAAAATCGTTTGAAGGTAATTCAGAATGAACCAGACCGGAACCTGCCGTCATCCACTGAACGTCTCCGGATTTTAATTTTCCGTAGTTCCCCCATGAGTCCCTATGTTCCATCTCTCCGGTCAATAAATAAGTGACCGTTTCAAATCCTCTGTGCGGATGTTCTGGGGCACCAATCGCTTTTCCGGGTTTATATTCCACAGGTCCCATTTCGTCTAATAACAGAAAAGGATCTAGCTGAATTAAATCTCGAACGGGAAAGGGTCTCCGTACCGGAAAACCTCCTCCTTCGATGGTTCTCAGAGACGGTCTGATGGTTTTCACTTTTCTCAGATTCATAAATCAAGTGCTCCTCTCACTTTTTGGTCACGATGCAAATACCTTATTGAGATAAATATAACGACTACAATCATGATCACTACTACTGTAACTTTTTTAGTTTCATATTCTTTAGACGATGCTTTTCGATTTGTGGCGGATTTTAGAAACTTAGTTTATTGGGGGGATAGAATTTCCAACGTCTCGCCAATTCCTTCCAGGAATGGAAATCATTTTCCCGTTTATGAACTACTCTATTCTTTCGGACCTTTCAAACTCAAGGCAAATTATTTCGCAAAGGAATGGACTCCAAATTCTCGAATGATTATGGAAATTCATAGTTCGTTCATAGACCAAAGAGACATTTATACATTTCAAACTTCGAGTCGAGGAACTAAAATAACTTTTACAAATCATTCTAAACTTAAATACCCTTATCACTTCGGAGAATGGGTATTTGCTTCGAGAATTAGACAAAGAATCTGCAAAGAAATGAGACAATTGCAGAATTGTTTATACCGAGACGGCTCCGGTTCTCCCAAACACTTTCAAATCATTCGAATTTAATTTTTCGATTCAAATTCCTCTTGCTTAATTTTATTTTTTTAGAAAGAATATTCCCGGTTTTGAATCCGTGGAAACATCTAAGAATCATTCAGTTCCAATCCCATTTAACGAGAAGGAAAGACTCGATGCCCTACATTCGTATCAGATCATAAATACGATTCCGGAAGAAAAATTCGATTCGCTTACACAAATAGCGGCTTATATCTGTGACTCTCCGATCGTACTCATTTCTTTGATCGATACGAATCGACTTTGGTTCAAATCGAAAATCGGAATGAATATTTCCGGAATTCCGCGAGACATTTCGTTCTGCCAATACACAATTATTCAAGATGAAATTTTCGAAATCGAAAACGCCTTAAAAGACGAAAGATTTCAAAACAACCCTTTCGTTTTAGGCCCACCTTATATTCGTTTTTATGCGGGCACACCTCTAAAAACACCGGAAGGATTTAACGTCGGAACTCTTTGTGTATTCGACACTGAACCGAAAATACTAAATTCCAAACAGAAAATGATTCTAAAAGTGTTATCCAATCAGGTCATCGCAAACTTAGAGTTGATTAAAAAAAACCGGGAACTAGTTCTGGTTCACGAAAAAAAGGAAGAACTCCAAAAATCTAAAAGCCAGTTTTTTGCGAATATGAGCCACGAAATCCGCACTCCGGTTCATGGAATCTTAGGAGTCACGGGTCTTTTATCGGAAACGAAACTTCAACCGGAACAAAAAGAATACGTCGACATAATCCGAAGAAACGGCAACCTTTTGCTCAACCTTCTAAATGATATTTTAGATTTTTCTAAATTAGAATCATCTCATATGAAAATCGAAATAATAGCCTTTGATCTTATGGATCTATTAAGGGACGTGTTCTATCTTTTTGAGACAGACGCAAAACGTAAAAATTTGGAATTCAAAATGGTTGGAGATCAACCTTCCTCTTTGATCATTTCGACGGATCCGAACCGGCTGAAACAGATTCTAGTCAACCTCATCTCAAACGCATTCAAGTTCACCGAAAAAGGAAGCGTATCGATCGAATTTGAATTCGACATCAAATCCGATTCGAAACAATGCGATATATGGATTCGGGTAAAGGACACCGGAATCGGGATACCGGAACAAAAACTCAAAGAGTTATTCCAAGCCTATACGCAGATGGATACTTCCGTTTCGAGAAAATACGGAGGAACCGGACTCGGCCTTGCGATCAGCAAAGGTCTTGCAGAAACGATGAATTTAAAACTGACCGCACAAAGCGTCATAAATCGAGGAAGTGTTTTTGAAATTTCGGGTAGGATTCCTCTCGCCGAAAGATCGGAAGTAAACTTCGAACCTAAAAAACTAAACCCCGATACAAACGGAGCTTCCATTCAAGACCTAAGAATCCTTGTAGCCGAGGACAACGAAACCAATCAAATGTTGATCAAAAAAGTTTTAGAAAAGTTGGGGTACAAACCGGTGATCGTTTCCAACGGAATCGAAGCACTACATCACATAGAAACAAAAGGAACCGACGTTTTTTTCTGGATATTCAAATGCCGGAATTAAGCGGAATCGAAACTGCCAAAATTCTCACACAACATACCAATCAGTCCATTCGTCCTTATATCATTGCTATGACGGCCAATGCGAGCCAAAAAGACAAGGAAGACTGTCTGGCGTCCGGCATCAATGAATACGTCAGCAAACCGTTTCATAAAGAGGAAATCGCCGATCTACTGAATGATTTTATTGCCAGGAAAAATTCAAAAACATAGAAACAATTTCACTTCGACGCAACTTGCAGTTCGATAAATCGGGATCGAACTTTAACTTCGATTTTTTTATTTCATTAGCGAATTTTCATGCCGACTCAACACAGCCAATCCTATATACGATTTTGAATTTCGGTCAAAAATTTTTAAGCGCCGAATTTGATTGTTTCGTAAAATCGATATAAGGTTTTTTCTTGCATCGAAAGATCATTTTGTAAAAAATCGGGTTAAACTCAGAGTCGGTAAAACGATTCTTCGTATATTCTTTAAATATAATATTACTTAGGAAAATTTAAATGGCACAAGTTACACTCAAAGGCAATCCGGTATCGTTAGAAGGAAAAATTCCCGCTCCAGGGGATAAGGCTCCAGACTTCAAAGTGATCAAACAGGATCTCGCCGAATTCAGTCTTAAAGATTATTCGGGTAAAGTGAAAATTCTCGTAGCCGTTCCGAGTTTGGACACTTCAGTTTGCGCTCTGGAAACCAGAGTATTCAACGAAAAAGCGGCAGGGCTTTCTGACATTGCAACTTTGATTATCTCGGGCGACTTACCCTTTGCGATAAAACGTTTTTGTTCCACGGAAGGAATCAATTCTCCGAACCTCGTAACAGGATCTCAATTTAGAGATTTCTCGTTTTCAAAAGCGTACGGAACTCATATCGCGGACGGTCCGCTCAAAGGACTCTCCGCAAGAGCGGTCTTTGTCGTGGATAAATCGGATACGGTTCGTTACGTAGAACTTGTTTCCGAAATCGGGTCGGAGCCGAATTACGAAGCGGCACTTGACGCGGCCCAGGCAGCACTGTAAAAAATCCAATCCTTACGGCTTGTTCGGAATCGAACATCAAGCCGTAAGACGTATGGAAAAGTTAACCTATACTTTATCTCTACGTGAACAAATCTTCTGATAAAATTTTCACATAAACCGGAATGAGTATTTCAAATATTTGTTTATTTAGTGTTTGTCCCAAAACCTCAAAGGAAATTTGTGAGAGTTCCCACAGATTTTGTCTCTTTGACGGCTCTTTACGCTTTTTGAGTGATTTTTTCGTTGTTTAAAAACGTAGGAGTTCCCACATTTTTCAGGTTTTGAGACCGGCTCTAAGTCGTTAATAACAAAATGCAGTAGTTCCTACGTGTTAGATGTCAGAGTTTTGGATAGATTCTTTGTATTACTGATCCTTATATAATAGGTTGCCATAAATTTTGAATCCCCGTTTAGACACAGAACCCTTGTCATATAATTTTCAGTAGAAACGAATTTTGAGAAAAGCAGTCAGTTCGAGAACATGGAGTATGGACTTCATTAGATTGTAAGGAGCATTGCAGAAATTTTCCTTTTTATCCATGCCGGTTTTTTTGAAGCTCAAAAATGTTGAAATCCGGAAAATTCAAAGATTTTCTCCGAGTTTCTTTGAAAGAATTTGACTCCTTTCCAATCCTGTGTTGTTCGTCCAATTTTTGTAATATTAATTTTATCTAATGTATCTGGTAGTTCTTCCGAACTTAAAAAGATAAGTTCCAATTCTTCCCCAGAACTGAGAATCTCGTCCAAACTTAAATAAGCGGAAGAATCGGAAGGAATTTTTTCCAAATCGATTTTCAATCCGAGTTTCGAAGAGTAAGCCAATTTGGGAAGATCTTGTAAAAGTCCGTCGGTAAGGTCCATACAGCAGGAAACCGGAAAGCGTTTCGAAAGTTCTTTGGAAACGTTTAGCCTCGCTTTGGGAGTAAGATGTCTTTCCAAGGCAAGACTTCGGAGCGGTTCCGGCACGTTCAAACTTTCGTTCAAAAGTTTGTAACCGAGCAAAGAAAGACCTACCGAACCCGTGAGATAAAGAAAATCTCCGTTTTTACCACCCGAACGTTTCCAAGGTCGGACCGTAACACCGATTAAAGTCAAAGTCAGATTGAGAGAAGTAGAGCGATACGTATCTCCGCCACAAAGTTCGATATTGTAAAAAGATAAGGCTTCTTGTAATGAGGAAGCGAAAGGACGAATCCATTCTTCCTTAGAACATTGGGAACTAAGACCTAAATTTAAGAACGCCTTAGTCGGAACTCCGCCACCTGCGGCGATATCGGAAACGTTCACTTCTACGAGTTTCTTGGCGATTTCTTTCGGGCCGCTCCACTCGGTTCTAAAATGAGTTCCTTCGCAGATCGTATCGGTTGTAAAGATCCGACCTTCTTCGTCCAGATAACAGTCGTCAGTTTGAGCGGTTCCGGGCGGATACAGGACACGAATGATTTCCGATTCTTTCAAATTCAAATTTTCCTTTAAAAACCTTGACTTTCTTTTTGATTTCAAATTAGTCGAAAGACTATGAAACAAATCATTCTATTCTATTGTTTGATCCTACTTCCTTTTGTCGCCGGATTTTCTCAGGACACCGGCAAAAACCAAACTTGTATATACTCGTATGATCACACGAGTACGAAGTTCAGTTGGAAAGCCTTTAAATTTACGGAAAAAACCGGGGTCAGCGGTTCTTTTGATAAAATCCAAGTGGTCGGAACAAAGGCCGGAAATTCCCCCGAAAAAGCCCTCAAAGGAATGAAGTTTACAATCGATCCGAATACGGTTAACTCGGGAAATAACGATCGAGACGCAAAAATCAAGTCCGCATTTTTTTATCCTTTGAAAAAGAATGGAAAAATCGAGGGTAAGGTCGTTTCCGCAGAATTAAATTCCGACAAAACCTCCGGAAAAGGAATCATTTCCCTAACTTTCAACGGAGTCACCAAAAATCTGGACGCAAGCTTTACTCTCCAAGAAGGAACCCGACTTAGCGCAAGTTCAAATTTGGAGCTCGGGAACTTTAAAGCTCTGGCGGCAATTGACGCACTCAATCAAGTATGCAAAGATTTGCATAAAGGAAAAGACGGGGTTTCTAAACTTTGGCCGGAAGTCGAACTTACAATTTCCACTCAACTCAAGGCGGATTGCAAGTGACAAAACGAAAAGGATCGTCTTGAATTTGCTTTTGCACTTTTTGGAATATCTTTCTATCTCGCATAACCTTATTTAGAAATATGTTCAGGAGTATCCTTGTTCCTAATCGGTGGGAACTCCTGCATTTTGTTACAAACGTACCGAATGATTATAACCAATTTTTCTTAAGATTTTAGAATAAACCCTCAGTGATATTCATCCCACGAATCTAAATGTTAGAAAATGAGACGTAACGAAAGTAAAATCCATCAGAATAGTCTATGAGTAAAAAAGAATATTCTAAATCTGTCGAAGGATATTCGGAAAAATCCGATATCCTAAAAGAATTTAAAACCTTGCCCGGAGTCGGAAAATCGATCGCGATGGATTATTGGAATCTGGGTTTTAGAAGTTTGGACGAGATTCGGTCAACCGATCCGGAAAAATTGTACATTCGTTGTTGCGAACTTCACGGCGGCTATGTGGACCGCTGTATGCTTTATGTCTTCCGTTGTGTTCACTATTCTTTGAATACTAAAAAACCGAACTCGGAAAAGTTAAAGTGGTGGAATTGGAAGGACACCGAAAAAATTCAGAAATCGAAACGGTAGTTAACACCGAGTTGAACATAAGTAAGAATCGTTTTGGATTCGTATAACATCGGAATCAAAATTTTCGGTCCGAAAATCTTCAGTCCAATTTGTTCTTGATTATCTTCGTTGTCGGATATATAACCGGTTTGGAGAGTATTCTTTAAAATCATATTGCTCGTTTCCACGAATACGCTCCAATTTCCTTTCACCTTTGTAGAAAGTTTGAGATTAATTTCGGTTCCGGTTGATTTCCACCAATAGTCCAATCCGATTTGGTTGAGACGAAACATCGTATTTGAGCTGTCGATTCTATATTCATAATTTTTAAAGGAAGACGGACTCGTCATATCCAAACGAAGAATTTGTCCTTGAAACACGAATCGTTTTAGGAATTTCCATTCGAATCCGATTCCGAAACTGTATCCTTTATGATGACTCGAATATTCGCGAAAGCTAATACGACTCGGATTGACCCCACTCGCAGTCGACGGTCCCAAACTATCCACTTCTTGACTTGTGTTTGTCCAAATTCTCTCGACACCTCCCAAAATTTGCAGATCCAGGATGGGATGTGGGTAAGGAGTAAAACCGACGCGGGAAGATACTTTTTGAAATTTGGTATTTGCGTTTCCAAAGATTGCATTAGTCGCTCTTTCACCGGACGAACTTGAATCCCCGGTTCCAAAAGCAAGAGTTTGAAATCCGCTCACATCGATATTATGTTTCGCTTCCGTTCCCCGTAACTCGAACGTAAAACGATTCCAAGCGTACCGGATTCGAGTCGTAGAACCATTGTTTGGTGTTTTGTATGGATTGGTAAGAATTTCCGCCTGACCCGAACTACTGAAAGCCAAACCTGCATATTGAATGGTTTGATAAAAAGGCCGGAGCTCGGATTGTTCGGTTCCGTTTCCGACTCCGAAGGAAACTTCGAGATAATGTCTTTTTGAATTTATAAGCTCCTGTTCTCTTTCTTCGACACTTTTTTTC
>NZ_AHMT02000039.1:82500-90000 GCF_000243815.2 Leptospira alexanderi serovar Manhao 3 str. L 60
GAGAAAGGTGATCTAACGTTGCTTTTTTGGTACGCGGATTTACCAGGAGCTTGGCACTTTATCGATCCGTTGTTTTCGGGAAAGGACAAAGGCAACGGAGGAAACCGAGCGCACTACGAAAATCAGGAACTCGAAGCTATATTCTCAAGAGCAAGAAATTCAGATTCCTTGAATCCGGAAACGACCAAAGCCTTACAAATTCTTCTTAGAGAAAATCCTTGGATTTATCTTTGGTCACCGCATGAGACTTTTCTAATATCCGAAAAAGGAAAACGTTATTCTAGTTTGGAGGATTATCTGTAACTTCCGGAAGTTCAAGTTCGACAGAATCCGCGTCGCTTTCTTCCCCTTGAGGAAGAATCGTTTTTTCAGTTGTAGCCGTTTCCAACTCTTGCGTGGAATTTTCCGAAGTTGTAGCGGTAGTAATACCCGCAGGAGCAGAAGGTTGTTCCCCGATGTAATAATATTGACCGTACAAAGGATACAAACAAGGGACGGAAGAATGCAGCAGCAAGCCGGTCTCTCCACATACATCAACTTTCACAAAATCGCCGTTAAACGGTTTGACGAGAGTTTCTGAAAATCCTATGTTTTTTGCGATATAGTTCACATAACGAAACCAGATGTTTCCGCTGATTCCAGAACCTGAACCTTCGAACGGAGCGCCCACATCGTTGCCAATCCAGACTGTCGTAACTAAATCGGGATTCACGCCCGCAAACCAAGCGTCTCTTACTCCCTTACGGGATCCCCATTTTTTACGGGCTTCTTTCGGAGACTGAACTGTTCCCGTTTTACCACCCATCGGAAAAAAGTCTTCGTCTTTCAATTTGAGCTTCATCGTTCCTTGTTCGCTTAACACCGCTTCCAAAAGATTGATCGTTTCCGCACAGGCAACTGGATCTAAAATTTGAATCGCTTCATTCGGATCTTTCAAAGGTGTGGAAAACATTTCACTCCCTTCAAAATCCGTAATTCTTAGAATTTGAACGGGAGTAACTTTTTTTCCTCCATTTGCAATCGTCGCATAAATCAAAGCAAGCTCCATCGGCGACAATTCTCCCGAACCGAGAGCCAAGGAAAGATTCGGTTGGAATCTTTTTTCAAGAGTCGCCTTGTCCACATCCAAGATCATCGAAATTTTTTCTAAAAAGTCGTTCACACCGAATTCGTTTAACAATTTAACGGCGATCGTATTGACCGATTGTGCGAACGCGATTCTGGCGGTGATATTCCCTTTATAACCTTTGTACCAATTTTTTGGAGAATAACCTCGGATGTTAATTTCCTCATCCACAACCGTGGACGAAGGAGTAATAATCCTGTTTTCAAACGCGATTGCGTAGATCAAAGCCTTGATTGTAGAACCGGGTTGTCTGAGCGCAGAAACCGCTCGATTGAACCTAAATATATTAGAGATTTTGTAACTACCAACCATCGCCTCGATATAACCGTTTCCGGGATTGATCGAAATCAAGGATCCGTTCATGTTGTCTATGATGGATTGTTGGACTCTTACCTCTTCCGAATCACCTTTTTTCACGTAGGCGGCTTTTACATCGTTCAGTTTTTTACGAACGGATTCGATTCCTTCTCTTAGAGACTTTTCGGCGGCGTCTTGTTTATCGTAGTCGAGAGTTGTATAAACGTTCATTCCTCTGGTTTCGATATCGATTTCCGAAAATGTATCCAAAATACGTTGGCGGATTCCGTAATTAAAATCGGGGGCGAGATTGATCGTAAAGTCCTTATCAAAACCGTATCTAGCGATATCGGAAGAGTAAAATTCCTTCTCTCCGTCTTTTGTGAGTTCCACATTGTAGAAGGTTTTGAATTTTTTTAGATTTGCATCGATCCTTTTAGAGAAATTTCTTTCAATGCTGGAAGGATTAGGATGTAGATGTTGATTTTCGGACATAGGAGTCAGAACCAGCTTTTGTCTTTTAAGAGCGATCTTTAAACTTCGAACCGGATTGTAATTGGAAGGTGCTGGAATGATCCCGACAAGCATAGCCGCTTCTTCCGGAGTAAGTTCCGCGGCGGCCTTATTGAAATAGTAACGGCTCGCTTCCTCCACTCCCGTATTTCCCTCACCTAAAAAAATCCGATTGAGATACATGGAAAGAATCGTATTCTTGTCAAACTGGCTTTCAAGATAAAAGGTACAATAGAATTCCGTAATTTTGTTAAAGATATTTCTCGCTCCCAAATCCAAGGTCAGTTTTGCGAGCTGTTGAGTGATCGTGGACCCGCCCTGTTTTTGAAAGGTGGTGAGATTGATGATGATTGCCCGTAAAAGCGCGGTGTAATTGATTCCGTGATGATTGTAAAATTCCCTATCTTCGGAAGAAAGAAGCGCCCAAATGATGTTCCCATGTTCTGCAAGGTTGTCTGTGCGGATTGGTTTAAACTTTCTTCTCGAAAATTCTCCGATTAGCTTTCCGTTTCGATCCAAAATTCGAATAGGGCGAATCTGGCTGATTTCGTAATAATTTGTGACTTCGTTTTTGAACTTATCCAAATTGGAAACGATTTCGTCCTTTTTGGTGAACCAAACCACATAAGAGCCGCCGATCAAAAAAGAAACGAACGCGATAATCGCAATGATCGCATAACGGAATATGAATCTCCAATACGCTTTTACGAAAAGGAAAAAGCTTACGAAACCTTCCTTGAGTGCGTTGAAAATAGAGAATATTTTTCCATTGCCGAATGTCATCGTCTGTCCTAAAGCCCAATATTCTACTAGAGACTATCTCAAAAAGAAACTTTCATCCCTTCACACTACGTTTTGAAACAACAAAAAAGATTTTTGAGACGAAGTCGTACAAAAGGATTCGAAATTGAAATTATCACGACTTACTAAATTTTCCTTTGAAAACGATTAATTACTTTTTCAGACCTCAGAGAAAGACAATAGAAACGACCGTATCTTTGTAAAGTATTAGAAATTTTCCGAAATAGAATTCCGGTCAAAATTTAAAAACCCGCCCTTAAATTTAAAACCACCGGTTGTCAATCGCAAATTATTGAATGCGCTTTGTGGGAACTCCTACAAGACGAGTTTACTAGAAGGCTATCTCAAAAATATCTTAGAATGATTGGAATCGGCATTTTAAGCAAAGATAAAGTATTTTTGAGATCACTTCTAATTTCTACTACATAATACAGAGATAAATCTTCCATTGAAACACAGAATTCTGGGCACCTTGTATATAGTTGTTCTCAATAAAAACTCCTGGATTCGAATTTCTATAAGAAATTGTCTAACAATAGAGTTGTTGAAAAATTCCATAGTTCAGATTAACAAAACCGCTTCAACTGTCCATTTCAATGAAACAGAAATAGATGGGGAATTAATTTTTCAACAACTCTAATATAGATTCTTTAAATTGCGGAAGATTTCTCTTACTGATCTTTACATAAAAGAGTACCTCAAATTACTTAAAATCATTTGAAGGTAGGATTCCGAAAAAGAATTTAAAGTAAGGGAACAAACTTCACTTCACACTTAGATTCAAAGGACCAATCGTTCCAATTTTTTTTTGCGGTTATTAAAAATTGTTTTTTCTTTCCCATCGGAAAAATAAAAACTCCTCCAGGAATCAGGGAGTGAAAGTAAGAACTTTCCACGCCGGGAAGATCGGGAAGAGCGGCGCAGGAAATCATCTTATCAAATTGAAGTTCAGGTTTGAGAATTTGAGTCGCATTTCCGCTAACAAAATGATTTGTTCGAGTGCAACCCGGACTCCAAAGTTCCAAATTTTGAATCGCGATTTTATGAAGAGATTCAAAGAACTCAACGGAAAATAACTTCGCTCCAAGAAAAATTAAAACGGCGCTTTGATAACCTGAGCCGGTGCCAATTTCGAAAATTCGATCGCCTTTTCGAATTTCAAGAAGCAGAGACATCCATGCGACCATGAACGGTTGTGAAATCGTCTGATGATATCCGATCGGCAGAGGTTTGTCGTCATACGCTTGCGAAACATAAGAATCAGGTACAAAACATTCTCTTGGAATCGAACGCATCGCTGAGAGAACTTCTTTATTGCGAATTCCTCGAGAAACGATTTGGAAATCGACCATATTCTTTCTCTCTTTTTCACGAAGGACCGGATTACAAATCTTAGATGAAAAAGACATTGATCTCTCCCTAACAATGATCCGGGGAGAATGAGTCGCTTCCGATCTTTTTCGTTGACAGTGAAGGCTGTTTTTCTATGCTGTTCATGGGTTCGGCCTTGTAGCTCAGTCGGTAGAGCAGAGGACTGAAAATCCTTGTGTCGGGAGTTCGATTCTCTCCGAGGCCAGAACTCACTAACTTTTTTACCGGGCCGTTTTTCTTTCTTCCCCTAACTTCCAAAGTTCCGCAAAAACGACTTCGTCAATCACCTTACAAAGTTCCGGCTTGTACAATTTTTTAACCGGAGGTTTCGGATAGATATGAATTTCGTCCGTGTCGGGAATGTAAGTCATCATCTTTTGAATCTGATCTTCGCCTTCCACTTCGTACATTGTATAAGACATTCCTTTGGAAGGAATAACTTGCTCCGTTTCTAAGTATTTCATTCTACTCCTAAACCTTTTGTGTTCACGCTCTTTCGAATACGAAAGAATTTCTTGCTGGATGTTTCTTATAGGCTAATCAAACTCAACGTATTTGTAAAGTAAAAGAACGTGGAAAAGTCCTTCATCTTGCTCAGAGGTCTACCGGGAACCGGTAAAAGTACGCTCGCCAAACTCTTATCCGAAAATGGGAGACATCCCATTTTCAGCGTGGACGACTACTTTACGGATCCAAAAACGAAAGAATACAATTTCGATCATAAGAAGAACCATCTCGCATACAAATACTGTGAGGAACAAGTTCGTAAAGAAGCGGAGAATGGGACCTCGAAAATTTTCTTGGATAACACGTTTACTCTTTCTTGGGAAATGAAGCCCTACTTTCAAATCGCATCTCAATTCGGATATACGGTTTTCGTAGTCACCGTGGAAAACTATCATAACGGAAAAAATACTCACTTCATCGACGATGAATCCTTGAAAAAGATGGCCTCAAAATACAAAGTTCGTCTCCTACCCGAAAATCTTTTAGAATGAAAGTTTTTATAGTTCTATGTCTCTTATATGTGCCATTCCCATAATCTGCCATTTTTTAGTGATTTCAAAATAAAATCTTAAGAGAAATCAACACAATCATTCAGTAAGTTTCTAACAAAACGAGATAATTCTCGCGTTTTAGTAAAGTTCCTATATCCTAAAATTTTAAACCAAAGCCTTTGTAAATTAACGAATTTCTTTGATGTACGGGAAACTTACTTAATCTTACCAAGGAGTATATAACAAGATGCCTGGAATTCTGCGTCCTAAACGGGGAATTTGTTCCAAATTCATGCTACCTATTACATAGGAATCAATAAGGAAATCGGGTTTGACAAGAAATCCCACACAGATTCGAGAGAAAACCAAGTCGGACCTCTGTATTTTCCAAAATATTCTGACATAACAAGTAAAGGAGTGATTTTGTTCCTGTAAAACTATCGATTCTATAATTTGAGAATTTATATAATAAATTTTATATTTACCGAATTACAATTCATTCTATACAGGGCGTTTATACTTTGTCTTGAGTAAGGATTTGATGATGAGTTCAATGAATGGTACAAAACTGAAAAATCGAGATTTAGATGTCATAAATTCCCCGGAACAAAGGAAACATATTATTGAAAAACATTTATTAAAACAGAGTTTGAATATAAAAGGAGACGACTCCGAAACAGTTACCATTCAGAAATATGTAGACGACGGAGAAAAAATCGTAGTGGAATTATCGAGCGAAAAGGACTTTCCGGAAAACGAGGAGATCGTTTTGTATCGAATTCTCGCTAAGTACGTTCAATTGGAATGTAGCTTTTTGAAAAAGCTCAGTCCAAAACTTGTAGAACTCAATGTAAACAAAATCTCGATCGCCAAATCCAACCGCGCATTTCCGCGTTATCTTGTCACCGAAGATGCGGTGCACGTCACGAACATCAATTCTTCCAAAACAGTTATCGACGCGTCCTTGTTTAACATTCCCACTTTGGTCAAGGTCAGCTTTGAAGATTACAAAGCGAAATTAAAACCGGATAACCTCGGCTTGATCGAAATAGACGTTTTCAAATCCGACCAGGACGATAAGTTCGAATTGGTCAAACGAAGTAAAAAATACATTCACATCGAAAACACCTCTTTGGAAGACTCCTATGTGTCCAAGGATGAAAACCAAATCAGCGTGGAAGATAATATTCACGAGGAAATCGCGTCTCTGATCAGGAAATATAAGGATGAGAAAATTATTTCCGAAATCATATATCCGATCATTTATATCAACCATTCCAGGCAACCCATTCCCCTCGGTTATATTTGGGTCAGAAACAAGGAAAAAACTCTCGGTAAAGACACGATCCAAAAATTAGCCGAACTTTCCAAAGAGATGGTCGCTCGAATTAAAGAGTCTAACACAGTTTTAACCACGGAAAAATTTCAGGTTATCGACATTTCCAATAACGGCATCTGTATTAAAATCACGGATCCTCATTTGATCCAAACTCTTCCTAAACACACAGGATTCGTTTTCGACATTTATATTCGTATGCAAGGATATTTTAAAGTGTTCGGAGCGATTCGTTGGGTTTCTTACGACGAAGTCAGTAATCTGATTTTGGGTCTGGAATTGGTAGGTAAATCCTCTTTTCCAGGAGAAAGAGAAAAGTTTTATAGAAACATCGAACTTTTAGGTCAAGGACAAATATCGGTTTGAAGACCCAAGCGATTTGATTGTTTCTATTTAAGTATAGTATGATTTTTGAATTCGTTCGGTACGAGTTTGTTTTTAGATGGATTTAACGTGGATTCGATCTAAAAAAGTTAGAAATTTTTTTAAAACGCGGTAATTTCCACGTTTTAGCGGCGAGGGTTTGGTCACCGACTTTACACCCGATCTCAAACCCTTGCTAGTCTACTTTCCAACATTTCAATGATTTGATTCACATTCTTTTTATTGATCACAACTTCGTAAGCGGCCGCAAGAACCGGCGTGTTTTCCGTGGTTATTTTCATCAAATTCGGCATTACCTTAAGACCGTAGAATCCGTTCGACATTCTTTCCGATGGAGAACCGTAAGCAATATCGTATCCCGTCTTTCTATCTTTCGCATCCGTTCCGAAACAAGAAAGCATAAAGTCGGTTAAACCGGAAAGACCTAAGAAAGTCTCGGATTGTCCACCCATCTTGGTGCCGATCGCGGTCATCTCCGTAAAAAAACGATTGGATAAATGAAAGAGAGAATTATCCACATTACCGCCGAAAGTCTGTGTGAAATACCCTTCTACGATTCCCATTGCAAGTGCGTAGATCGTTTTCAGAGCGCCTCCCAATTGAACGCCTTTGACGTCAGTTGGAATTCTCGCCGGTCTTGGAAAGATATAACCGTTGGTAAAAAGTTTTTGAAC
>NZ_AHMT02000039.1:95000-112258 GCF_000243815.2 Leptospira alexanderi serovar Manhao 3 str. L 60
AGCGACAAGACGTAAACTTGGAGGGGTTGCCCCCGGTTCGAAAATTCTGGCGACGGAGTCATCAAGAATGGAGAAAGAAAATGTAATGAACAATTTGCGATTCAATCGTTCCTCCAAATCTTTCGGAAGAATGGCCTCCTTTTCAATTTCGCTTAATAAATCCAGATCGCGCAGAATCAGATCCGATTTGGTGAGAATATGAACCGGAAACTTGTATTTTAGGATTATCTTAAGTAATTCCCTCGTAAGACCACGTTCTTTTTCGAATTGCAGATAAGGATCCGTGGCGGAGGAAAGGACGATGATTCCATATCGGTTCTTTTGGGCACTGTTTCGGAGTTGCCGATCCAGGACTTCAACTGCGTTTTCTTTTATGGAAAGTTTGTCTTCCACATTGAAGCCGTATTTACTTCCTCCTACATAACAATATAAACATCGAAATGAACAACCACTGTAAGGATTAATCGTGTAATCGTCCAAAAACCAAGGATCCCTTCGTTTAGTTTTATTCACAATATTTTTAATTCGGATACTTTGAGGCATATTTTGCAGACCGGCTTAATCCGATTTTGATTTTTGTCTTAAAGAACGAACGGATCGATTCGTCCGTTTTTAAACGGGATTCGAATTTTTGAATAATATCGGGATGAAATTTGGAAATGGTTTTAACGGCCCAACCGATTCCTTTCTTCGTATGAAAGTTTCTCGTATCCGCTTTTGTTAAGAGAAGTCGAAAAGTTTCTTCCACGTATTTTTTCTTGAGACCTTTTTTGACAGCATAGTGCGCTGCGACGCCTACAGAACGGACGATCCAACCGTTTTTATGATCGACGTGAGTTTTTAAAATCGGAAGAGCACGCTCCGGCTCCTTGAGCAGAAAGTAACCCATTACTCTTTCTCCGATGATATCACAGACATACCATTCGTCTCCGAAAACGATATATTCGACAGCCTTCTTTAAGGATTGTTCGAAATGTTCTTCCAAACGACATTGAAGAATCGTCGCCACGACTACGTTTCCACCCAAATATCCGAGTCGAATAATTCGATCTGTAAACACGATCTGCTTCCGATCAGGAATATTAGAATAGAGTTCTCTACCAACAAATTCGAGTAATGGAAATTTTACTTTCTTCAGTAAAATCTCCGATTCTATTCTACGAGCCAATGCGCTTTCACTGGTTCCCGATGAACCGAAAATATCGGATACAATCGTTTTAATTTCTTTTTTGGAGCCAATTATTGTCATCGGAAAAGTAAGTAAGGATCTGAAAATTGATTCTTCTGGAACGAATCCTTGTCAATAGAACTTTAGAATTTTTTCGCTTTAAGAGTATATTTCGTAAAACCTATGTTTAAATTCAAAAATAACGATTCGTTAGAATTGTTTATCTTCAATATTAGAGTTGTTGAAAAATTCCATGATTCAGATTAGCAAAACTGCTTCAAACGTCCATTTCAATAGGGCAGAAACGGATAGAGAATTAATTTTTCAACAACTCTATTCTACTTTTCCGGAGTTGCTTTGTGGTATTGGAAATCATTTCTGGAATTGATTCCAATTCAAATTGTCGATCGATAACCTTACAAGTTTGTAATTCATTTACAAGGATTTGCTTGAAAAAACGAACGATTGCCAAAATCGGACTTTATAATCCAATTCTATAGTATAAAATGACACACCGATTTGATCAAGGTAGTCCCGATTGAAAATACCAAGTTTTCTAAAAATGCCTGTTTTTTCGGATACTGAAAAGGATTTTTCCGTACGGTTAATGTACGGAATTATGCTCTCCTGCGGGGCGGTAATCATAAGCTATCGGATTCTGCATCCGATCTTTGCCGAAAAACCTAAAGGGGCTTATGCGGCAACGTATCTGATCCTCGCTGCGATTATCGTTTGTCACTTAATTGCAAAGAGCGGAAGAATTCTTTTAGCCTCTCATGTTCTAATCGGAATAGAATGGTTGGCCGCGTTCTACGGCATGATAAGGGAAGGCGCCACTCAAACGGTAGTTTTTCCATTTTGTTTGAGCTTAATTTTGATCTCCGCACTTCTGTTGGGAATCAGGGCCGCTTATTTTTACACATTCCTAGCGATTGCAGTCGAGCTTACAAGTACCTATCTCATTCAAATCGAAGTGATTCGGCCCGCTAAAAGTACGGGGCCTTGGTCCTCCTTGATCGGAGAAATTGGCTCTTTTATACTCGTAGCAATTTTGATGAAATACGCTTTGTTCGGATTTAGAACCGTAAAAGCTGAATTGTCCGAAGTTCAACGTTATGCGAAATTGGGAGGATGGAGTCTGAATATACAAACTTTAGAACTTGTTCTTTCCAAAGAATACCAATACTTGCTCGGATACGACGATGCGAAGGAATCCAAAACCTTACACTTGTCCACGTTCTTAAATACTTATGTTGTCGATGAAAAAGATAAGGCCCGTATCCTCGACATTCTCGCAAAAAGACGGACACAAAAGGAAATTACGGATTGCACCGTAGAGTTCGTTTATCAAATCCGAAGAAAAGACGGACAACATCGATTTCTTGCTGGGAAGGGAAAACTTAAAAACTCGACCATCGGTATCGGAACGGCCCAAGACATCACGGAAAGACATCTAGCGGAAGAGGCCCTTCGTCCCGCTCAGGAAATTTATTCGAAGGTGTTCACCTTCAGTCCGATTGCGACAACGATCTCATCCGCGCATGAAGGAAGATACGTAGAAGTCAACGATAGTTTTTTGAACTTGTTCGGATTTACGAGAGAAGAAACAATCGGAAAGACGAGTATAGAATTGAACATTTGGCCCGATCCGGCTCAAAGAAAAGCATATTTCGATAAATTGTCTCAAAAGAAAGTACTCGTGGATGAGGAGTTGACTTTCCAAGGTAAAAATGGAAAAATTATTCACGCGGAATGTTACAGTACGTTCGCGGAAATCAACGGGAAACTTTGTGCGATCAATCTTGTAAAAGATATTTCGGAAAAAAAAGAAGCGGAATCTCTGAGAAGATTAAATAAGGAAATCTCCGATCAGAATGAATTGATCGAAAGACAAAAACAAGAACTCGAAGAAATTCTGAAAGATCTGAAAAAAACTCAAAATCAATTGATCATATCCGAAAAGATGGCCGCATTAGGCCAATTAGCGGCCGGAATCGCGCACGAAATTAACAATCCCATCGGAGTTATCAAGTCGGCGAATGATTCCATACAGAATTATTTCGAAAGTTCCACAGACCGAATCGTTCAGGTCTCCGAAATCCTCCAGGGATTGAATTCTATCGTATTCAACGAACTCAATACATTTGTAAAAAAGGGAAAAAAAGATCGGGAGATCTTATCTCCTAAGGAAATTCGCGAGAAAATAAAAAAGCTTGAAGTAAAGTTGAAAGTAAAAGGATTCGAAAATCCTCATTCGATTGCGCAAGACTTGGCAGAATTTGGTTTGGATTCTTCCGTGGAAGAATTTCCAAATCTGTTTGCGGATAAGGACGCGCAGACACTATTACGTTTTGCGATTACGGAAATTCAGGCCTCCCAAAATTCCAAGTTGATCAACATATCTGTGAATCGAACTTCCAAAGTCGTTTATGCTCTCAAAAAGTTCACCCACTGGAGTTCGGAAGGAATCAAAACCCCGGTGGTAATTTCGGAAAGTATAGAAACCGTTCTTACGATTTATCACAATCAACTGAAAACTGGAGTGGAAATCAATAGGGAATATAAAGATGTTCCGCCTATTCAAGCTTATGCGGACGATCTCATCCATCTATGGACAAATTTGATCTACAACGCCGCACAAGCAATGTCCTTCAAAGGGACTTTAGGGATTCGAGTTTCTCATGCGGGAGAAAACGAAGTGGAAGTTGTCGTTTCCGATACGGGCCCCGGAATTTCCGCATTCGCGAAAGAAAGAATTTTCGAACCTTTTTTCACTACAAAGGCTCCGGGGGAAGGATCGGGAATGGGTTTGGACATCGCAAAGAAAATCGTAGAAACGCACGAAGGAACGATCCGATTTGAGACTTCTCCCCAAGGAACTTCTTTTTTTGTAAGACTTCCGATCTCCGAAACGAACACAAACTTGCAAATTTAGAACTTGTTCCGAAAGAAAAATCACATCATAATCGTTAGGTCGCCAATGATAAAACGTAGTAGTTCCCACGTTTTAGTGGCGAGGGTTTAGTCACATAAGGAGGAGAACTTTACACGCCGCCCTATCGAACGACCCGTAGGGAGTGAGATTGAGTCCAGAAGCCGTTTCACTGAGTTTAGAGAGCAACACTTTAATTTCTTATTCGCCCAAACTTTCTTACGCCGAACCCACGTTAAGTAAAAATCAAAGAAACGAAAAAGCAAAAAAAATCATCGAATCAAAGTTTTGTCGCCGGAGAACATTCGATTTTTATCCCTAACGATTGCAACGATATCGTCTATCGCGAATAAATCTCTGGAACCTCGCTTCATCGTAAAAGGAGCTTCGTAAAGAAGGCCTAAAAATTCGACGGGGATCTGTTTGGAAAACACGATGTCTTCTTGTCTGATTTTGCGGATTACGTTGAGTTTGATTTTCTTCCAACCTTCAAAGTTGAGATGAGTGATTAGAATTTTCTTAACTTCTAAAGTGGAATCTCGGAGTAAAACATAGAGAGAGGCGCCTGATCCCGAAGAATAGATGTGAAACTGAAATTCTTGGACGAAACCTTTCGTTTTCCAGGATTGTTCCCAGAGAATTTCGAAAGATTGGTTTTTTTCCGCCGGGACTTCCAAAAGAAGACTTTTGGAAGAATTTCTTTCCGGACTGAGTAAAAGAGAAGAGGTTCTTATATCCGGAAAATACTCCTTGGATAAACGTGTTTTGAGATTTTTAGAATTCCACTCTTTTGTTTCGAAATCTTCCACGGTGATTTGTTTCCAAATTTCCGCCGAAGTTCTTTCTTCCGCTCTCAGAGAGAAAGACAATTGGAATAAAAATAGTATTACAATAAAAAGGCGATTTCGTTTCTCGGTAGAAGGGATGTGAGAGAAGAATATTTTTTTCATAGAATCGGTTGACAGGCTCCTTCCAAATGTTTCCACTATCCCAATATCGTCAAAAAACTAATTACCTAATCCATAGGAGTACACAAAATGAAGGGTTCTTCTCTCGTAAGACTCGCAATCGCTTTTTTAATGTCCGTTACCATAGCATTGGTGGCTCAAGAAGATTTGGATGAAAATCCCAAGGCAGAAACACAAGGACAATCCGAAAGTTCTACAAAAGTAAAAACCGATCAAAACTCGACAACTTCGTCGGAGGAAATAAAGAAGGCGGATCTTTACGTGAACTCCAAAAGTTCTTTTGAAATTTCCGCACAGGATGATTCCAGCACCGTTGATTACATCGAATACAAAATCGGCGAAGCAGATTACGCTAAATATACTTCTCCTATCACAATCCTTAAGGAGGGCGTTAACCGCCTTACCTACAGAGCTGTGGATAAAGCGGGAAACAAAGAACCTGCAAAAGCACTCGTAGTCGTAGTGGACAATACGGCTCCAACTGTAAAAATCGTTCCGAGTGAAATTCTTTACAACCTAGATGGATACAACTTCGGATCCAAAAATGTAACCTATACTATCTCCGCATCGGATACTCTTTCCGGAGTGAAAGAAATAAAGTATTCCATCAATGGTGGAGACATGAGACCTTACGACAACCAGCCGATCAAATTAGAGAAAGCGGGCGTGAATCTAATCAAATATTCCGCGGTGGATAATTCCGGAAATTCTTCTTCCGAAGCGATCCTTGTTGTAACCTTAGACGATGTAAGACCGGAAATTGAAATTCAAGGAAACACCCCTCTAGTAATTATCGATGGAAAAACGTATTCCAGAAAAGGAAATTCTTTTACGATCAAAGCCGTCGATGGACAATCTGGAATCAAAAGAATTTTGATTAAAGTAGATAACGCCCCGGATTTCGTTGCTTATGCCGAGCCGATCACGATTGATGCTCAAGGTGAGCATACGATTGAAGCGAAAGCGATCGACAACGTAGGAAACGAAAGTGAAACGAAAAAAGTCAGCTTCTCAGTGGACGTGAATCCGCCTACGACACAAATCCGTAAAATAGAAGCCGGTTCTAACGGAAGCAAACCTACTACCACATCCGCTGAACCTACATCGACGACCCCTACTTCTACAAAGCCGACTCAACCTGCAACTCCTCCAGCCAAGAAGTAAAAAAATCTGGCAGGAATGAAAAAAAGCCCGGAATTTTTCCGGGCTTTTTTGTGCCTTTTAAGCGTTTCATAAAACCGTAATCGGTAGTGAAGCTCTGGAAATTTTTAGATTATTTTCTTCCGGTCAACTGTGAATTTTGCGGAAGGTACGACTTCTTTTCTTCCAAAATCGGAATTTGTAAACTTTGTCATTTGGAAAATGGGATTTTTTTAATCCGCACTCAAAATTTATGCAAGGTTTGCAAGGAAATACAAACAACAAAAGAATGTTTCTATTGCAGCTCAAGGAACGTATTCTTTGAAGAATTGAAATTTTTACAAAGAAGAACTCCTTTTTTGGCAAAGGTGATAAACCGTATTAAGTTGCAGTCCGTTTATTCGCTTTCGATTTATCTTTGTTTGGGCATGAAAAAAGAATTAAAATCCTGGAAGAAACTTAACTTTTCCGGAATTATGCTTATGCCTTCCACAAAAACCAAATGGTATTCCCAAAATAAACGAAGGCCATTTGAGTCCTGTGACTTCGCTCTGAAACGATTACAAAATATCCTTCCTTTTCCGTTACTACATCCAATTGAAAAGATAAGCGATGAAAAGCAGGCGGGTAAGAGCTTTGTAGATCGTTTTATGCACGCAAGACTTGCGTTTCGAATCAAAGAGGAATATAAGGGGAAGTTAAGAGGGAATTATCTTCTGGTCGATGACGTGTTTACCACCGGTGCTTCCGCAAATGAGTTGGCAAGAATTCTCATTCAAAACGGAGCCAAATCTGTTCGAATTTTGACTTTGGTTCGAACAGAAGGGAAAGGAGGCGAAATCGAAAAGGACATTACAAATGTTTAGCCATCTATAACTTGACTTAAGTCGAATATGGAGCCACGTAAAATCATTCATGTAGACATGGATGCATTCTATGCATCCGTCGAGCAAAGAGACTTTCCGGAATACAAGGGAAAACCATTAATTGTGGGTGGTCCTCCTAATAGTAGATCTGTTGTCGCAGCCGCTTCTTACGAAGCCCGTAAATTCGGGGTTCGTTCCGCAATGCCTTGTTCTAAAGCGGCTCAACTTGCGCCTCAAGCGATTTTTGTATCTCCTCGTTTTAAAGTATATAAGGAAGTTTCCAATCGAATTCGTGAAATCTTTTTGGAATACACGGATCGTGTTGAAATGCTCTCCTTAGACGAAGGATACTTGGATGTCACATTCAATAAAAAGAATATTCCGTTTGCCGTAACGATCGCCAAAGAGATCCGCGCTGAAATTTTTAAGCGCACAGAGCTGACCGCTTCCGCTGGCGTCGGTAACTCCAAATTTATCGCCAAACTCGCTTCCGAAAAAAACAAACCAAACGGACTCGCCGTAGTTCTACCCGACGACGTGATTGCTTTTATCGATCCTCTGCCGGTAAGTAGTTTCCACGGTGTGGGCAAGGTCACGGCTCAGAAGATGAAGGAGCTTGGAATTTATACCGGAAAAGATCTTAGGGCAAAAAACATAAACGAACTCGTTCAACATTTTGGAAAGATGGGGATTTACTATTATAAAATTTCCAGAGGAGAAGACGAGAGAGAAGTAGAGTCTTGCCGGGAACGAAAGTCCTTGGGTGCAGAAAATACGTTCGATCAGGACAAAATAGATCGGGAAGACCTGCTGCAACAACTGAGGGAAGTCGCGGTCGAAGTAGAAAGAAGATTAAAAGAAAGAGATTTTGCCGGTAAAACTTTGACTCTCAAAATCAAATTTCAAGATTTTAGCCTAAGAACAAGATCGAAAACTCTATCGGAACCTATTTTTGGTGCGGATGAACTTTATTCCGTAGCGGCGGAACTTTTTGAGGAATTTTTTGAGATCAAAAACGGAAAACAAGTTTCGATTAAAGCAATTCGACTTTTAGGGATTAATCTTTCTCATCCAAATTCAACAGATGAAGAACCAATGCTATTTCCAAATTTATAATATTCAAAAAATTAAACTTTTCTCGGACTTTAAATTTACTAAAATAACGTGAGTTCGGCGTAAGAAAGTTTGGGCGAATCGCTCGCGAATTTCATAGATAAAATGGCTCGCGACCGCGCTTTTCGCTCCAATTCCTTTGGAATTTCCACTACAATCGCTTTCGCATTTTGTTATACCGAACTCACGTTAAAATAAAGGCATCATTGTAAGCTAATAATTTTACAATTTCTGCAACCTTCCACGAGAGTTGCTTGTATATCGGTTCAGATCGAGTTCGTTTATCCGGATTCCATTACAAAAAGTTGATTCTGATATAGGTTCGAAAAAATCGCACATACGACAGGATATTTTACTTATGTGATAATTATAAATATATATTATCACATAAGCGGGATTTTCGAATTCTACATAGAATAAAACTATTTAAAATACTTTCCGAATCTTCTAGAAAGAATTTTGGCCCTTTCATCGACCGATATTTCACCGGTATTTTCGGCAAGATGAAAGTCTTGAATCAGAATTTGTCTCGTGATTTCCTCTTTTGCCTTTGAACTTTTTTGAACGAATCTCATCGGATCTAACTTCCTCATGAGCTTTAAAAAAGGTTTAGAAGCAACCCGATTGATAAAAGAAATTTTCCGACCTTGGATCAAGTCGGCTTTGATTTCAAAAGCGTCGTAATGCAAAATCGCCACCGCCCAGCAGACCGAACAAACAGAAAGGCCCAAAGATGATAAATATGCTTTGTAAATTCCTAAAAACGGAAGAAAATAAATGAACATTAAAGTGATTGGTAACCCAACTATAGAACCGAGTAGAACAAAAAAGAGCCTTACCCTATCGTCTCCTCTTTTGAGCCGTATTCTTTTAAGAATTATCCAAGCCGACGATAGAACCCAAAAAGTGGAGAAGTAAATGATTAAATGGTAATTCAAACTGAAATCAAAAACGAAAGTGTCTGGATTTTCTAAAACTACCATCCTTTGACTAAAAGAAGCCCAGGTAAAATAGGAAAACCCTACAATACCCAGGATCAATATCCAAACCGGAATCTTCTGTCCGACGTTCTCCATTTTTTTACAAAGAAGATATAGAATGAAAGTCCCGACAGACATCGGAAGGAAGGTTATGTTCAACCCAAAGTTACGGTATTCAAGAGGAAACAGCCCTCTAAGACCTTGAATGCAAAGCCAGAGCGCCATACATAGATTCAAAAATAGGAATAGAGTCTGTAATTTTTGTCTTGGCTTTAAACTAAAGACATAGATTCCGAAAAACAAATGGAAAAATCCTGCTAAAACTGGAATAAAATGGTTAAGGTTCATAATGCTAATTCTTCGCTAAAATTTAGTTGTTCGTATTCGCTTATATTTCGTAGTTCGGTTTCGAGTCTTTACGTCGCTACAGTCAATTTCCTTTTCAATTTGATATAAAACTAAATCTGAATGCCTATCGAATTTACATGGGAAAATTTTTTAAGAAGGAAAATCACCTTTGAAGAAAAGAAGATCAAAAAAAATAAGGAACTTTTCTACCAAAGTTCTATCTTTTGGCGACAAAAACATGTCTTTATTCATCGATCTTTTTTCCATAACCTAAAACAAGGCAAAAAGCGCCACTATATTTCTTTTCACAAATTATGACCCATCAATAGTTGCTGTGCTGACATTTGAATTGATTTTTTGAAAGTTGTGCTATTAATAGGTTTTTAAAGACACATTGGTATTATTTTAATACCAATGTCAACAAAAAAGTATTATTCTAGGACATGTTTTGGACGAGCAAAAGAAAAGATTACAAACCATACTCTTAAATTTCAAAGGAAACCAAAGAGAGTTTGGGGACACGATTGGCAAATCAAAACAAACGATCAGTGGTTGGCTTAGTGGAAGATTCCCGATACCGGAAGACGCGGCAATTACGATAGAAATGGTCCACGGATACCGAAGAGAATGGCTCCTTGAAGGTAAACTACCGGAAAAAGTGGCACTACGACAGACATTTCAAACCAAAATGAAAGTAGAGTTCGAGCCGACCTTATTGAAAAAAATAACCTCGAAAGAAGGTTTACCAAAAATGGTCGAAATATTGGCAATTTTACCCAAAAAAGAATTTGAAATTGCCCAGAAATTGATTTTTAGCCTAGCAAAAAAAGAAGTCGAAAATAATTAAAAAAACTTTTTTCCTTATTTCAAAATGCCCGTTTAAACAAAGCTCGGTTCCCTTCACATTCAATATCACTTCATACGCAGAACGATCTTCCAACAAGACAAAGTTTTGATTCTACGATCTCTAAATCTCCTCAGGTTGTTTGTAGACAATACTAAGAATTTGCCTCACAAATCTTAAAGAATCATGATCGTAAGTCGCCAGCAATAAAACGTAGTTCCCACAAATTTCGTCTTACGTTCTTTTTGAAACGACTTTTAGTAACGAAGCTCCTTGCACGGCAATCACTGGCGATAGTCGAGATTATGACAGATTTCTGATTTCATGAGAGTTCCCGCATTTGAGGAAAACTCTGATTTTTTCGCGCCAAACTCACATTAAAATAAATCTCCACCACAATTGAATTTATATTGACTGAAATATTGCACCGATAACATTTGGCTCGAAGGAATTTAGTGATACTTTATAAAATACAAAATCACAATTTTTAGCCTCAAGGAGTTTATTTTAAAAAGCCGCAAAAACAATTTCAATTTTTCTGGACATCCTTACATTTCGCACTCCACTTTGAGTGCGTTTTTTTTCTCCAAATCAAACGGAAGATAAACACGATTTATATAAAAAAAGTCCTAAAGACGATTATTCTGCCCGATTCTATCTTATTCACGGGTTTTATCTTTCTCCTCTTTTGAATGTGCCCGAGAATCGAAATAAGAGCTTCCGACAAAAAAACGTTAAGAATTAATTTGGAAACCGCCACTCAAATAGCTTTAACGAACTACTATCTATTATTATCTCTTAAAAACAAAAACACAGCAATCAAAGAACTCATTTCCGAACGATGGAGAGATTTGCTGCCTACTCTCGGAGTCAATATGACGAGGCAGAGATACATCATTCAAGACTCGAATGATTACATATATAACGCGATTTTGTTAAACGGAGACCAGATCATTTACGACGGAGGCAAAAAGAAGCTGGATCTTGATATAGCTCAATTAGAGGAAATATTAAGTAGGGAGGACTTTAAAATTACTTCTTCCAAAGTGAGGCTGGAAGTTGAAAAAACTTTCATAAACACATTGGTTGCGCTTGCAAAGGTGGCTCTTAACAAGAAGTCGGTGGAACGTGCCAAAGAACAACTCAGACTTGCAAAACTGGAGGCTAAACTCGGCTTTACTACGCAAATTCAAGTCTTAAGCGTGGCCTCCCGTCTTCAAGAAATCGAATTCGCTTTGGTGAAATCCATAAACGAATATCTAAAGGCAAAGAACGATTTGAAGTTAGTCATGAGCTTGGACCACCAGTCTGATCTCATAATTGAAGGAAATTTACTTACGGACTTCTACCTTAAAGTTGTATTCCTTTTAGGAGGTTCCACGAATACAACGACCGAAAACTTAGGTATGCGTTATAACAACCAAGCAAGTAGCGGATTTGCCGGTATTGTTTGTTAATCCCAACTTCAACGCGGCGACATCCAATAATCTACAAGTTCTAGATAACATGAGTTATTCGAGAAAGGTAATGGAAAGTAAGATTAAACTGGAAGATTCTATCGCGGAAAAAAAACGTTTGGAACAGTCCATTACCATCGAAGTAGAAAAAGCTAGCGACGTCGTTAAGGAATCCTACGATTTAATCACGATCGGAAGCGGAATGGTTTATTTTCGCTACGAGAGTATGCGTTTGATGAACACCAAAATCCAAGTCGGGGAAGTAAAAAGATCGGACATACTTTTCGCCGAAACCGAACTTGTAGGCGCTCAAGAAAAACTGGTAGATGCGATCGGAAAGTATTGCACATAGACAATAAAGTAACCTTGGGCTGTAACTGACATTCTTTCTATTTAAATAAATTTCTCCTAATATTTACTTTTCAAAAATGAATTTATTTTAAAATCGATAAGCCAACGGACGTCAGCCACCATAATATACGAATATTATAAAGATGATATTCTATCAACCAAACTTTCAACCGTTTAACTCACGTTAAATAATCATCCGATCAATTCTCGCAATTCTTCTCTGCTAATATTGGACTCCGTCCAGTCTTTCTCGGAATCAAGAAGCGATGCAAACAGTTTACGCTTTTTTTCCTGAAGTTCGAGAACCCGTTCCTCAATGGAACCTTCCGAAAAAAGTTTGTAAATGAAGACCGGTTGTTTCTGACCGAAACGATGCGCGCGATCGCTGGCTTGATTTTCTACAGCCGGATTCCACCAAGGGTCCAGATGAAATACGGTGTCCGCTCTTGTAAGAGTAAGCGACACACCACCCGCTTTTAGACTAATCAAAAAGAAACGTTTTTCTCCTCTTTGAAATCGTTTTACATAAGAAATTCTCTTGGATTGCGGAGTTTTTCCATCCAGATAAAAGTATTCGATTTTGAGAAGATCGAGTGCGTTTTTGACGATGGATAACGTGTCCGTAAATTGACTGAAAACAAGCGCCGCAGATCCTTCGGGAATCTCTTCTTGAATCATCGTGAGAAAACGATTGATCTTTCCCGATTGTGTCGGATCGACTTTATCCATTCCGATATCCGGATGACAAGCCAGTCTTCTCAATCTCGTAAGCTGAGGCAGGAGTTCAAAGATGTAATTCGGTCCCGCCGACTTTAAAGTAAGAATCGCCTCCTGCCTCGCTTTCTCATAGAGTTTCAACTGACGGATTTCCATCGGCGTAGACACTCTAATTTCGGTTTTCGGAGGAAGATCCGTTAATACTTCCGATTTTCTTCTTCTCAGTAAAAACTTTTCCGTTCGTTTTTGAAGTTCTCGGATATTCGCGGGAGAAAAATTTCTTTGAAAAGATCGCAAGTTCCCCAAGAGTCCCGGAAAAGAAAGGTCGAAGAGAGACCAGAATTCATCCAAATGATTTTCCATAGGCGTTCCCGTTAGGCAAAACACCGAAGCGGCTTTGATTTTACGAACGGATCTCGCGGAATCGGTTGCGACGTTTTTCACATTTTGAGCTTCGTCCAAAACCATGGTTTGAAATTTAAGTTTACCTAATATTTCCAGATCCCGAGTTAAGGTTTGATACGTGGTTATAATGATCCCGGTTCGAGTAAGTTTTGATTCTTTTCGCGAGGAACCGTGCCAGACTTGTACGGAAACGTCCGGTAAAAAACGGGCGCATTCTTCCTCCCAAACGCCCATCGCCGCTAAAGGAGCGATTACAAGAATTTTCGTTTTGGGAGAATCTTGAAAAATTTTAGAAAAAAAGCGAGACATTGAATCGTTTTACCCAAGCCCATTTCGTCCGCCAAAATTCCGCCGATTTTTAAAGAATGAAGATTGAAAAGAAATTGCGCTCCCTTTTTCTGATAGTCTCTGAGTTCGCCTCGAAAGTCCGGTCCGGGAGAAAATGGTTCTCGTATATTATTATTTTCGAATGTGCTCTTTAGAGAGTTTTTAAGTTTCCGAACGGACCTCGCAATCCTTAAATCTCCGCCGAGATCCAATGCCATCACCTGTCCTTTGTTCAATCGGGACGAATTGCCGTTTTTGTCCAATTCGATTCCGGCACTATCCAAAGTTTTATCCAAGGATTCAAACGCCAGATTTTTTAAGTCGATTATACCGAGCTTTTGCAAACGTACAAATTTTCGTCCCGCTTTCCATGCCGCGTAAACCGCGGAACTTTCCGCAGAATCCAAACCGTCCACTTGGATTCCTCCGTCGAACCAATCCACTCCGGAAGATTCTCGAATTTGGAAAGACGCTTTTCTACGGATCGTAATTCCGTCCAAATCGGGATGTAGTTTTAGTATTACGTTTTTTTTAAGTATCTCCGGAAGAATTTCCGTAAAGAACGAAGATACTTTTTTAGGCGGAATATTAAATTCACCCGTGGTTCTCGAATACCGAATAGGAAGTTCCAAGGAAAAAAGCGTGCGTTCTTTTTTGACGAATCGTTTGATTACAACACCGCCCGTATGTTCCGAATATATAACTTTTTGACGAAGGCCCATCCGATGTTCTTTAACGGTGAATTCATATAGATCCGGTTCTTTTTCCAAGGGTTGTTCTTCGGTAGGATCGGAGCGTTTGTTTCCTTTTAAAGGAAACAAATCTTTTCTTCGTTTCGCGTAAACAAAACAAATTCGCCCATGAATACCCAATTCTTCCGACTCATTATAAAAAGGTTCCAAGAAGATACGAAAAGCAGGTCCCGCTTGATAAACCTCGGGAATGAGTTCCAGTCCCCTGACTCCGTTCAATTTTAGAGAATTCTTATATTTTACCAAATCTCCAGGTTGAATCCATTCTCCTCCTCCCAATCGATTCAACATTCTTTTTTGTTCCGGGCTTGGTCCGTCGAACAATACGGGGAGAGGTTCGTTATCGGAAATCGAAATGATATCCGGGATTTCGTTTTGAGACGGATTTTCCCAGATAAATCGTTCCAACCAAGTATCTTCGACAACTGTTTCTTTTTCTCTTACAAGCCCATACGATTCGTCTTCATTTTTGATCAGACGAAGGTCGCACGAAATTCGTCCGGCAAAATAAGCCGACCTGCCGTCGTTCGTATAAATTCGAATTTTCGGTTCGCAGGAATTCAAAATCGTATTTTCCCGAAAATTTATAATCCTGAATCTTCCCATGGACGAATAAAATAAAATTCTAAGACTTGCCTCTCGTTGTCCTTTGGGGAATAGATTTTGGAACTTATTCGGATTCGGATTTTCTTGAAAGAGTTGCAAAAAAGAAAACACACGGCCGTTTGCGGAAATTCCAACAAATTCGCAAAAATGGCCGTCAGGCATTAAAAAAACAGCAAGTTGAAGTTGTTTCATTCACTTTTCCCTATTTTAAAACTTTCTCGATTTGTTCGCTAAAGAATCCCCACGTATAGTATTTTTTGCAATTCTCAAAGAAGATTATTTAAGAACGTGCGATTCCCTATCTACAATCAAATTTTCTTATGTTCTTGTTTTATAAGGTTCGTCCATTATTTGTGATCGAACGATAGAGTTGTTGAAAAATTCCAGGATGGAGATCGACAAGCCACCTCGATCGCCCGTTTCAATGAAACGGACAAAGATGCGGGATTAATTTTTCAAAAACTCTAATATATAAAATTCATTTAAAAACAAATCCATGAAATAGAATCTTCAAATAATTGAAAAGTAGATTTATTTAATTTTAACATGGGTTGAAAGTTTGGGATAGCCCCTCACCGGCTTTCGCGTTTGTTATCTCGAACTCAAGTCCTTAATAAAATTCTTAAACGCTTTCGATTAAAATCTCATAATCTTGTTCGTTGCAAATGTGGCGATGGGAATTAGAATACGAAAGGGGTAATATATGATCCAAAATCAAATATTGAACTTCCCCCGAATTAGTGGACACGGTCGTGCAAAAGAAAAAGGATAAAAAGCATGGCTCGTAAAACCCAATATGACGAAGAATTTAAGAAGAACACGGTTGAGCTCCTGATAAAGTCCAGGAAATCCATGACTCAGATCTCAAAAGATTTGGGAGTCTCCGTGAATACCTTGATAAACTGGAAGAAAAAGTATCTGACGGATGATGGCCCGTTCCAAGATGAACTTCGAGCAGAGAATGAACGTTTAAGGAAAGAACTCTTGGAAGTGGCGGAGGAGAGGGAGATTTTAAAAAAGTCCGTGGCCATCTTCTTGAAACCAAGGAAATGAAATATACATATATAGAAAAGAATCATTTCCCAGTAAAGAAGATATGCAAGATTCTGAATGTATCCAAGAGCGGCTATTATGATTGGTTGAAACGAGAAGATAGCGAAAGAGTAAAGTCAAATCAAGAGTTAGACGAAAGAATTCGCCGTCTATTTGAAGAGCATGAGGGTAGATCTGGATATTTACGAGTTCATCAAGACTTACGATCGGAAGGGATTGTCGTATCTAAGAATCGAGTTTACAGAAGAATGTATAAAATGGGTTTAAAAGCCGATCGGAAGCGTTCTTTTCGTCCTGTGACCACGAACTCGAAGCACAAACTTCCTGTTGCTCCTAATCTTTTGGATCAAGTTTTCAAGTCGGATGGATTGAATCAGATTTGGCTCTCAGATATTACTTACATACCGATCAACGGGAAATGGATTTATCTATTTGCGATCAAAGATCTTTTCAATCGAGAGATCATTGGTTGGGAATTGGGTTCGACATTGGAAACGGAACATCTCTTGAAGGCCTTTGAGAAAGCTCTTTCTCGTAGGAGATATCCAAAAGAAGTCATATTTCATTCCGATAGAGGAGTTCAATATGCAAGTGATGACTTTAGAAAAGTATTAAATACGAATGAGTTCGTCCAGAGTATGAGTAGAAAAGGCAACTGCTATGACAATGCTCCCGGAACGCGATTCATAGAAAGCGTTCCGTTGAGTTTCCTGGAATCGTTCTTTAAAACTTTGAAAGTTGAGGAGGTTTACAGAAGGAAATTCAACACAATAAGGGAGGCACAATATTTTCTGTTTGACTATATCGAAAGATATTACAACAGAAAGAGAAGACACTCGGCTTTAGGCTATCTTACACCAGTCGAGTTCAGAGAAAGAATTACTGCATAGCCATGTCCGTTTTCTTGGGGGAAGTCCAAAGACCTTAATTTTTCTTTATTAATAGAAATTACTTTACCCTTTTCGATATTTAAACAGTTAGTATGATTCTTAAATAAAAAATTTAGCGGAGTGACGTGAAAGACCTGCTATTTGAAGATCAATGATAGTGGGATTCTGGGATCCATATTCTAGAAATATCGCCCAATTAGGACCGGCATTATCTTCTCCTAAAATTTCTACTACTGATCCCTATAAAAAATGAGTACCTAAATACCAGCTTGTCTCCAATAACTATCGAAACTGATTGTATTTGATTTCAAATATACCTAAAGTAGATTTAGTTCTTTGAA
>NZ_AHMT02000038.1:5000-7500 GCF_000243815.2 Leptospira alexanderi serovar Manhao 3 str. L 60
AAGGGAATTTATGCCGTGAATGGTTTTGACGGTAATCTGGTGGGAAAACAAATTGCCGATGCCCAAGAATTGGAGTTCTATCTCAAAGAAAGTCAGGAAGAGACCGGAAAAAAATTTACCACCGACTCGAACGGATATACACATTATTTCTTTCCGTTTCATATCGGCAAAGACAAACGTTTTTGGGCGCTGCAGGTGAGTATTCCCAACTCGATTTATCGAGCCGCAATCATTTCCATTCTTTTTCAAAGTTTCATTGCCACCATACTCATACTAGTCTCCGTTCTTCTTTGTGTGAATTTTATATTCCAAAGATTGATCTCTGCCGGACTTCTCAAAGCGGTCGGATTCTCCGAGGAAATCGCAAACGGAAATTTAATCGCACAAAGTTCCCATGACAAAAATGACGAAATCGGAGCACTTCTCAGTTCCATGAATCAGATGCGGGAAAATCTTCTCAAAGTCCTACGAGAAATCGGAGGCTCCGCATACACCCTCAGAGATACTTCCGAGAAGATGGCGGACTCTTCTAGAAATTTCTCCGACGTCGCACAAACACAAGCTTCCGCAGCGGAAGAATCCTCGGCGGCTGTTGAAGAACTTGCCGCTTCCGCTCAAAACGTCGGTAAGTCCATGGAGAAAGCGGTCCTAAGCATGAAGGAAATCGACGGTAACGTCGTTAGACTCAAAGAACAGATCGTTAATATAAACCGAGAGATGCAGGATTTAGTCGAACTCGCAGCCCTATCCAAAGAACAAGGAGTTACCGGGGAAAACGCTATGACCGCATCCACAAGTGCAATGGCAGCCATCGGTGACAGCGCTTCCCGAATCACCGAAATCTTATCAATCATCACCGAAATTTCCGAAAGAACAAACTTACTCGCACTCAACGCCGCAATCGAAGCCGCAAGAGCCGGAGAGGCGGGTAAAGGATTTGCTGTCGTCGCTGAAGAAATCGGAAAATTGGCATCACAGACTTCTTCAAGCGTTCAAGAAATCGGATCCCTTGTAAACTCCACAAACACCGCTGTTTTAAACGGAAATACTAAAGTCGCGGAAGCTTTCGACGTTCTCAAAAAATTGAGAGAACAAGTCGAAGAGTTCGATCGGTACGCTAAGAACGTTCTCGCATCCGTTAAAACCCAGGAAGAAAATACCAAAGAAATTTCTCAGAGCGCAAACGAACTTATGACCTTCAGTTTACAGATCGAAGAAGCGGTTTTAGAACAAAAACGTGCCACCGATGAAATTACAAAGACAATCATGAGTATTTCCGACGGAACTCAGGAAATTGCATCGGGTGCGGACGATCTCACTTCCTTCTCCGGAAATATACATGGACAAGCGCAAAATCTGGGTCAATTGATAGGAAAATTTAAAACAAATTGAAATAGAGATTTATATTATAGCGAAATCGAAAAAAGGAATAGATCTTTGACCTCAATTTATAAATTCCATCGTGATTTATAATTCTTATCCAAGTCGAATTTCAAATATAAATATTTGAATTGATGAATTCTTTTTTTTCGATAGGATGACTCTTTTCGATTCGAAAACAAAAAGGTCAAAAAAAGTATGAGTATTCGATTTCGTATTTCCCTTTACTTATCCATAGTTCTATTTATCGGATTCAGCATTCTTGCCGCAATCAATTCAATTACCACTTACAGAAATCTAAAATCGGAAGTGGAAAATAATTCAACGATTACTTCCGAACGCTGGTCCTTGGAAGTGAAAGACATCCTGGACTCGGCCATGTTCTATGCGAGAGGTTTTCGTTCTCCTCTCATCTTCACTTCCCCGCCAAGAGAAGCTGTTATTACCTCGATCAAAGAAGTCATAGAAAGAAACCCGAACTTTTTCGCTCTCTGGCTGGTCTATGAGCCGAATCTCTACGACGGCAAAGACGCTCAATATCGAAACACTTTCGGACACGATTCTACCGGAAGATTCGTTCCTTACGCATTTCAATCCGGTGAAAAAGGAAAAGCCCGGATCAGACCCAATGTGGGTTATGAGAACCAGGACGGAACCGGAGATTTCTATCAGGTTCCCAAAAAGAACAATACTTATTATGTTTCAGAACCGTACCGCTACAAATCCGATAGCGTAGATACGATGATGATTTCTATTGTTGCTCCAATCAGCAAGGACGGCTTCTTTAGAGGGGCCTGTGGGATCGATTTAAAAGCGGAAGAATTACAAAAGAAATTTGGGGAAGTCAAACCGTTTCGTAATCAGGGATATATGACTTTGATTTCCCCAAGCGGGCTTTATACGGTAAACGGAAAAAACCCTTCCTTGATTGGGAATAAAATTCCAGACGCGCAAGAATTGGAATTCTATCTTAAAAAAAGCCAGGAAGGAAAAAACTTCACTTCCAATTCCGAAGCGCACACACATTATTTCTTTCCGTTTCATGTCGGCAAAGACAAACGTTTTTGGACGTTACAGGTAAGTATTCCCGATTCGATCTATACGGACGAAATGTTCAATA
>NZ_AHMT02000038.1:10000-12500 GCF_000243815.2 Leptospira alexanderi serovar Manhao 3 str. L 60
TTGAATATTAGAATACTAGAAGACCGGTCCGAAATCTCATTTGTAAAAAAAATTTCTTCCGAACTTCCCCAATCCAGAACCGGAGATCCGGACTGGGACGATGCCTCCTTCTTTTACTTTACCGGACTTTTCCCTTGTTTGGACGAAAACTTAAGCCTGGAAATCTACCGAAGACACGATCACTATCTTTCCCAGTATTCTTACAGCGAGAACTTACCTTCCGGAATCATTCCCACGATTTTATCCAGGGAGTTTACGAACGGGATTCCGGAAACCGTTGATACAAGCGTTCAGGAATATCTCGGCAAGAATATCAACCACTACGACGTTGAAATCTTTTATCACGACCCGGATCTAAGACAATACAGACTCGACTTCTCTTTAAAAAATAAAAGATCCTTAAACTTAGTCAGAGGATTTTTGAAATCCAAAGAAGTATGGAACTATTCCGATATCCATCCGTGGATTCAAAAACATCCGGAAGTTTTTAGAACCGGCCCTTCGTATCTGGAATTGGAAGTATATCGAGGATGCGAATTGAGTTGTAGTTTTTGTCCGAGACAATTTTCGCCTAACGATCAAGACGGTTCCTTTCTTAGTCCGGTATTCCTGGAGAATTTACTGAAACAACAGGAAGAATCTTTTTCCAACGAATACAGCGTTTGTTTCGGAGGATTAGGCGAACCTCTTTTGCATCCCGAATTTGCGAAGTTACTTTCTACCGCTTTTCAATTTTCCTCCTCTTTACTACAGGAATTATTTATAGAAACAGCTCTTTATACCGACTTGAATTCAACTTTAGATTTTTTGAATACATTAGATTTCTCATTTAGACAAAAAATCACTTGGATCGTTAATCTCACGACCCGAAATCAGGAAAAATATAACTCTCTCTACGGAAAAAAAGAACTGAACCGAGTACTTTCGAACCTGGAACAACTCGGTAAAATCTTTCCAAAAAATAGAATCTATCTTCAATTTTTAAAGATTCAGGAAGCTGAAGACGAAGTGGAAGTTTGGGTGGATGAAACCGAAAAACAAGGTTACGGAGTCGTTCTTCAAAAATACAACCGTTACGCTGGCCTTATGCCGGAAAAAAGGGTTACCGATCTCACTCCGATTCAGAGGGAATTCTGCTGGCATCTCAACCGGGATCTTTACGTGAATTCGGACGGAACCGTTTCCGTCTGTAAACAAACTCCGGGAAAGGTATTCGGAAATCTTCATAAGGAAACCCTAATACAAGTTTGGCAAAAAGGTCTGCCTTCTTTTGCCAATTCGTTAAACGGAAAACATGAAACTACGGGTGCGCCCTGTCTGAATTGTGATGAGTGGTATACGTTCAACGCGTAATATTTACGCGTTTATTCAGGCTCGGACGGGTTCCATAAGACTTCCCGGTAAGGTTTTACGAGAACTTCCTTTTAATTCCGGAAAAACTCTCATCGACAGAATCCAAGACAGAATTCGGGTCGTTCTTCCCGAAGAACAAATCGTGTATTTGATCCCCGAAGAGGATAAGGAGCTTCGTTCTTTTTTAGAAAATAGGAAGTATCGTTTTTTTACCGGAGATCTTCTCGACGTAAGACAGAGATATATAAAAGCCGCAGAATTTTTCAAAGCGGACACGATTCTGCGTCTCACAGGCGACAATCCGTTTTACGATACGCTTCACTTGAACCAACTTTTGCAGTCGTTTCAATTTACAAAACCAGATCTTGCTTATGTGACAGGACTTCCTTTGGGTATGGGCGGAGAAATCTTTACAAGAAAGGCCCTTGAGTGGTGTCCTCAAGTTCTCGAAGAAAGACACAAAGAACACGTAAGCCTTTCCATAAAAGAGAACCCGCATCGATTTCGAATCGCCAAACTTTCCTCTTTACTCACCGAAAAAGAAAAGAAAGTTTTACCGAAACTCAGACTTACGATCGACGAGCCGAAAGATTTCGAAACCGTCTCCCAAATTTTCAATCTGCTCAACGATCGAAATCCTTTTTTCGGCGCTAAAGAATGTATTCAACTTTTTGAAAGAGAGCCGAACGTTTTTGCGGGAAACCAAGGCGTGGAACAAATCCGTTTTCAAACTCAGTCCACAAAAGTAACGAATCAATCTAGCGTTGGAGTTTTAGTGGGAAATCCGAAAAAATTCGGAAGCGGTCATTTCGAACGTTCCAGAATTCTATTCGCATTATTGTCCGCGGCTTCCTACGAAACGTTCTGGCTTGAGGAATTTCCCGACGACGGCGAGTTGGATTTGCTCATCGTGGATTCCAGAGACATTCTAATTCCAGAATATTCAAAAACACGAATTCTACTTTTGGATCATTTCGGTCCGGATAGAAAAAAATACAGACATTACGATCTTCTTCCCCATCCGATAATTTCGGATCGTTTTTCTTTGGATCGGATTTTGATTTCTCCCGGACTTTTGAATGTTGACCCAATATTGAATTCCTTCCTTCTCTGTTATGCCGGGAGCATAGATTCCAATTTCTCAAAA
>NZ_AHMT02000038.1:17500-27224 GCF_000243815.2 Leptospira alexanderi serovar Manhao 3 str. L 60
TCTGGATCTCGTGGAGAGACATAGCCTCAAGAAAATGGAAAAATTTCTTGGGATCATCCTATCTCCGGTTCAATTTCCAGTAGAACAATACAATCTGTTAAGACACGCTTTGCATCGTAATTTGGATCCCGATACGTTGATCCGGAAAATGAATCGACAAGAACTTCTTTCTTTTATTTATATTCTCACTCAGTTCGGGGACGTCGTCCGAGCCGAAACTCCCGCGGAGTATTTGGACGTAGAAAAAATTCCGCTGGTTTTAGAATGGCAGAAAGGTCTATATATGATCCCCTATGAGGTTTTAGATCATCTTTCCACTTCTCGAATATTCAAAAATCAGAATTATCTTTTTGCCCTCATTCCGTCCCTACCCGTAAAAGAAAAAAAAGCGTGGATCGAATGGATCGGTTCCGGTTATGGAAAGACTTTTCCAAGAGAGATCAACCACGAACTCTATTTTCAATGCAGGCATCTTCAAAAACCGTTTCAAGGTAAGTCTCTTCTCAGGGAAGAAACGATTCAACTCAATCAGCTCTGGCCGAGCGGAAAAAATGAAATCGTGGATTGGTTCCACAAAGGGATCACTCCGTTTTATTCAGCGATGAAAGAACTTTCCAGAACGGAAAAAGATCCCTTTCTTCTTCACATTCTCGATCTGATTCGATCCGGTAAGCTGATCTTAAAGAAAAATCCGGAAGAATTCAGAAAGAAAGAGGAATATATTTTGGTAGCCACGGTGGAAGGGAACACTCCGCAACTCAGAGACACCGTATTTTCCTGGGAACAAGAAAGAGAAAATAAAGAAGATTTTCTTTTTCAATAAACGTATCCGCTTAATCCATCTTACAACAAATCATCAAACTAACCGCAAGCAAAGATTATGGAAGTCAAATCAGCAAAAGAACTTAAAAGAGTCTCCAAAGAATTACAGGAAAATTTTCTAAATCGTTGGAAACTCCTAAATTTGGAACAGGACAAGGATCGTCTTAAGGCGCTCAATGAAAAATCTGAAGATCCGGACCTCTGGAACAATCCGGAAGAAGCGAGGACCGTGAGTCAGAAAAAGAACGAACTGGAAAAAAAACTCACTCCTTGGTTTACGATTCAACAAGATATATTAGATTTTCCTGATTTAGTAGAACTGATTCTCGACGAAAAAGGCGAAAACGGTATCGGAGAGCTTTCGATAGAATACAACAGGCTTCAGGAAAAATTCGAAGAACTGGAACTTTTAGGTGCTCTTAAAAATTCAGAGGATCTTAAACCGGCTTTCCTAAACATTCACCCCGGAGCGGGTGGTACCGAAAGTCAAGATTGGGCTGAAATGCTTCTTAGAATGTACATTCGATATTTTGAAAAAAAGGGATATCGGTATTCTCTCATTGACATTCAGGCGGGCGACGGGGCCGGAATCAAAAATGCCACCTTACATGTGATAGGTGATTTCGCTTTCGGTTTTTTAAAAGGGGAAAACGGAATTCATAGACTCGTAAGAATTTCTCCTTTTGATGCAAACAAAAGGAGACATACCTCCTTCGTTTCAGTCCACGTAAGTCCTGAAATAGACGATGAAATCGATATCAAAATCGAAGAAAAAGACATTCGCGTGGATGTATACCGTTCTTCGGGAGCCGGCGGACAACACGTCAATACAACCGATTCCGCAGTTCGAATCACTCACCTCCCTAGCGGAATCGTCGTCGCCTGCCAAAACGAAAGATCTCAGATTAAAAACAGGGATACCGCATTTAAGATGTTAAAGGCAAGACTCTACGAGATGGAACAGGAAAAAGCCAAGGAAGAATTGGAAAAAAAATCCGGCGAGAAAAAAGACATCGCTTGGGGTTCTCAGATTCGAAGTTACGTCTTCCATCCTTACAATCTTGTGAAAGATCATAGAACCGACCACGAAACCGGAAATGTCGCGGCAGTGATGGACGGAGATATAGAACCGTTCATTCTTGCGTATTTAAAAACGCTTTAAGAAGAAAGTAGAGGTATCGATGATAGAACGCGTATTTCTTCACGCTAACACGGTACAATACGAGTCTATAAAACATCTTACCTTTTTCCTTCTTTTTGTTGCAAGAATAGAAGCATAGTTTCAATTTCATCTTTCGTTTTGTCATAGAAGATTACGAGTATGTATTGATCGATCTACCTAAGTCCATTACTTCTGTTCTAAATATATTCCGAAACTTGCATCTAAATCAAATCGTATACTGACTTGCAAACAAACTTCGATATACATTTCACCAAACAACACTTAAGCGACAATGTTTACGCCATTGAAACACTTTTTTATAAAAAACTATTATTCTTTTTCAGATTGTGTATAATAAAGACGTTCATAAAAAGGAATGGAGATAAATTATGAAAACAAAGCGAAATGTCTTCCCCGAAAAAGTCAGAAAAGAATCAAAGAGACATACAAATTCAAGATTTCTTATATATTGTAGTCTCTTCTTATTTCTTATTTCACGCTGTTCACCTGATAAACAAACTTCCTATGCTGATTTATTTAAGTTTTTGCTCCTTATTTCGAATAACAGAAGCGTAAGCAATGAAAGTCAGGGTTCAACAGATTACGATCCAATAAGTTCTGGTCCTGCAAGTTCTACCTCACCAGCAGGCCCAGGTCCAGGAGATCTCGACCCATCAAACTCTGATTCAACAAACTCAAGTTCAGTAAACTCTGATTCAACAAACTCAAGTTCAGTAAACTCAAGTTCAGTAAACTCTGATTCAGTAAACTCTGGTTCAGCAAGCTCAAGTTCAACAAACTCAAGTTCAGTAAACTCTGGTTCAGCAAGCTCAAGTTCAACAAACTCAAGTTCAGCAAGCTCTGGTTCAACAAACTCTGGTTCAACAAACTCAAGTTCAACAAACTCAAGTTCAGCAAGCTCTGGTTCAACAAACTCTGGTTCAACAAACTCAAGTTCAACAAACTCAAGTTCAGCAAGCTCAAGTTCAACAAACTCTGGTTCAGCAAGCTCTGGTTCAACAAACTCTGGTTCAACAAACTCTGGTTCAGCAAGCTCTGGTTCAACAAACTCTGGTTCAACAAACTCTGGTTCAGCAAGCTCTGGTTCAACAAACTCTGGTTCAACAAACTCTGGTTCAACAAACTCTGGTTCAGCAAGCTCTGGTTCAACAAACTCTGGTTCAGCAAGCTCTGGTTCAACAAGCTCAAGTTCAGCTTCAATAGTATTTCCAAGCCGACCAGCAAACACTGGGACAGGAAGTTCTAGCATAGTAATAACCTACGGTCCATCAAGTGGCACAACAAGTTCCCATCCATCACCTCCAGGCCAACCAGCAAGTACCGGTATAGGAAGTATTACTAGCATAGTAGAAACAATAAGCTCTGGTCCATCAAGCTCCAGTAGGCTACGCTCCAATTCACAAGACTCGGAAATTAAAATTCTAAGTCATAACGTTTCTTTAATGTCGACTCAACTTCCAGGTTGGGCAGATTGGGGACAAAAAGAAAGAGCAGAACAAATCGTAGGCTCGGACTACATAAAAAATCAAGACGTCATAGTATTTGAAGGTCTTTCCGACGCTAACGCGAGAAGGATTCTCTTAGACGGAATTCATTCACAATATCCGTATCAAACCGATGCAGTAGGAAGAACCAGAAACGGTTGGAATGCTACTTTAGGAGTTTACAGGCAATCTACTTCTGCAGACGGAGGAGTCGTAATCGTAAGCCAATGGCCCATTGAAGAAAAGATACAATACATCTTCAACAATTCTGGATGCGGTGTTGAATCGTCTTATCACAAAGGATTCACTTACGTACGAATCAACAAAAATGGAAAAAAATTCCATGTTATAGGAACCCAAGTTCAAACGGTAGGTCCAGCATGTTCGGATTTAGGAAGATCCGTAAGAATGAGTCAATTCAACAATATCAAAGATTTCATTAATACAAAAGCAATCCCGAAGGACGAACTCGTTTTAATAGCGGGAGATCTGAACATAGCCAGAGGTAGTGATGAATATTATGAAGTGCTTACTAATCTAAACGTAAACGAGCCTAAATATGTGGGAATTCCTTATACACGGGACCCGCAAGTTAACGCCTTTGCCGCTTTGAGATACCACAACTCGCAACCTATATATACGAATTATGTGCTCGTTTCAAAATTTCACAGCCAACCTGAGGTTTGGCAAAATTTGGCTTACGATCCGATTTCTCCAAAAATCTGGAAAAGATCGAACGGACACATAAGTTACGAATTTTCCGACTCCTATCCAGTTTACGGTTTTGTATATGCGGATTCCACCACTCCTACAAAATCCGCGCATAGAAGAAAATACGATCAAGTTTCCTTAGTATCCGTAGCCACCGAAAAAATGATTCAAGCCAATTCTCAAAAACCGAACGGATGGTTGAAAGCGAACACAACCACTGGAACAAAATTTACGCAATTCAATTTATTACAACCATTGGACCCCAATTCAAACCCGTTCTGCATGGAAAGCGGATACGTTCGAGTCGAACCCTCTGCTTATTTGAATTATTTTTGGAATTGGTGGTATTCCGGGGGATTTTCAGGAGGAAACGGCAATTACGGCTACTATCCTAAATTTGATGACGGCTCCGATCGACTCCAAATCATAAACCTGGACGGGGGATGCCTACAAGACGGAAGTCGAATCGCATTCAAAGATTATAATACTGTTTTGGCAAAACATCAATACATTACGGTTTGGAAAGAGGGAGCCTGGAACCAACACTTATTTCTTTGGAGTAATGGTGTTGCCGGGGAGGCAACATTCTATCTACGATTGAATTCCACTCCGGTGAGAGATTGGCGTTCGGATTTAATTTACCGTTAAAAAATTCCCGAATCAATCAAGAGGCGTGCGTATTTGCACGCCTCTTTGTATATCTTTAAAGTCTGTCCAAAAAACTTAAAATAAACTAGTTACATCCATCAGCAAGTTTGTAGCAAAAACGCCGGGAGTTCTCACAAATTACATTCTCCTTTGGAAAAGTTTTTATAGATTTTTTGACAACCTCTTTCGTTGTTCGAGTTCTCACATCCTAAGGTTTTAGAACAAGCTCTGAATAAAACGATTATTGAAAAGAATCGTCCTCTTTATAGGAGAGAAATTTCATCGTAAGGATGAATAGGACTTGCACACCTAAAAGATCAGTAAAACGAATTTGAGTTTCATATTGAATCCGAAAATTTAGGCTGAGTGATTTTTAAATACAGAGATAGATGCACGAAATCAAACAATCCCCATTATTGCGACTTTCAAAAAAAGGGAACAGAAAAACTCCTACAAACATAAAATTATCTTCAAACGGAATCGAAACTCTTTTCAGAATAAAAAAGGATGAAAGTTCTTTACAAGATTTCATTTTCTTTTTTAAAACTACAGTATCATGTCAAAACATCCAATCTTAGAAAGAGTCTGGCCAGCAAAAGAGATCGTAGAAGACCTTTTAGAACTAAGAAAACATTCCCCTCTAACACATGTTATGACGAACATTGTAGTCACCAATTGGACTGCAAACGTATTACTTGCAGTCGGTGCGTCTCCCGCAATGGTGATCGCCGAAGAAGAAGCTGGAGAATTCGCGAAGATTGTAAGTGGATTATTGATCAACGTCGGCACAATAACTTCAAACGACGCAAAAGCCATGAAAATCGCCGCAACCGTCGCTCATCAGACGAACATTCCCTGGGTAGTTGATCCTGTCGCCGCAGGAGCACTCGGATTCAGAACGGAAGTGACCAAGGAATTACTCGGCTTAAAACCAACTGTAATTAGAGGGAACGCCTCCGAAATCCTTGCGTTAGCCGGAACAGCAGGCAAAGGCAAAGGAGTCGATTCGACGGCGAGCTCCAAGGATGCCCTGCCCTATGCACAAGAGCTTTCCGAAAAAACTGGCGCGGTTGTCGCCGTAAGCGGCGAAGTGGATTACGTAACGAACGGAAAGGAAACCATCGCGATCCCCGGAGGAGATCTGATTATGACCAAGATAACCGGTGTCGGTTGTTCTTTGGGTGCGTTGATCGCTTCTTTTTTGGGAGTTCAAAAGGATCCGTTACGAGCATCCGCATCTGCTTCCGCGGTATTTGCGATTGCAGGTTCTCGTTCAGCGAAAGAATCGAACGGCCCCGGAAGTTTTGCGGTAAACTTTTTAGATCAATTAAGTCGACTTTCGATCGAGTAAATATAACTATTTCAAACCGTTCGATGGAAAAAAACAAAGTTAAAAACGATAGATAAATTCATAAAACCTAAAATTCAGTCCTATAAGTTTATAAGAATTATTGAATATTTTTCAGGGCGGGTTCTCGCCTCCGCGAGAACCGCGCTGCTTCGGGTTCGCTATTCGCTCATCTCTTCGCGAAATAAAACGGAAAGTTATGGGTTATTTTAAAAAAAGCGCTCGAGACTAAAGCCCTTCGCATCGCTCCCGCGTACAAAAGTTGAAAAACCTTTCCGGTTAAAATTCCTAAACCGATTTTGAGATTCTAAAAGTTCGAAAACTTGTTTCCCAATCTATGATATCATTTCAAACCAACCTCTTGAAGAAACTTTCAATTCTGTTTTGAGAACAACAAATTATCTTTGTTCAAAAGTATTGATCCGAACCGATTCAAACCATCTCTAAATTTTTTTCGTGATCAATTCTTCTAAAATTTGAATCTTGACTATTCCTCTTTTTCCCCTAAAATACATACGGGCATAAAGTCTTAACAGGTCCAAATATGAATCCAACATTCGATTCCATAAAGGCGCTTGAGTTTATCTTAGGGTTATTCTTACCCAAAAGTCCTAATAAGTTTTTGAGTACCAATTTAGATTCATCGAGGAAATGGGGTTTAAATCCCAGTATAATTTATCTGCTACCGTTTATCTTGGCGAAGTCAAAACAAAGAACATATATAAGGAAAACTCGAGCGTCTCGCTTCTCCTATGTTTCTTGTGTCAAGCCCTCCCGCTATTTTTTTTTACATAAGACCATATTGAGCTAACTTTCGATTCAGTAAAATGACAGAGGGCGGAAGGTCTTAACAAAGCCGGGTGATATCACCAGCACTCCCATCGAACGACTTAAACACCGACCCATAGGAAGGTGTTTGCTGAGTTTAAGGAAAGCCATAACGTTACCCACAAATTAAGAAGGCTTTGGGATCATAAGGATCAAAAACTTATATTTTTCAAGTGTTCCGACAAAAATGAGGCTTTTTACTTGCAAGAAGTATGATTTTGTGGTAAAGAAAAAGTAGCAAGGTGGTCCAGGCGCGAAATTGAGATCAAAAATGTGCAACAAATCGCAAACTGAAAAGGTTTTCGCCGGGCCGAATAAATAAAAAAGCCCGAAACCACTTCATGATTCCGGGCTGTCCCCGTCGGGAATGAGTGCTAAAGACGTAACTGAATTTCAAACATTCCGGATTATTTAAAAATCTTTGTAAACTTCCCACAATGTTCGCATTTAGCTCGATTCCGATTTTCAATTTCTTAATTCATATTAGAGTTTTTGAAAAATTAATTCTTGAGTCTGTTTCCATTTCATTGAAATGGACGATTGAAGCAGTTTTGTGAATCTGAGCTATGGAATTTTTCAACAACTCTATTGTTTATTATATTCGTTAAGTGTTTCACTTTTTATTCTTTTACTTGCTGCTGATTTGCTATACGAGTCATAAACCAAATTGAATCTAAACCCTCTCCACATGTTTGGCATTGAAGATAAAGAGATCCTTATTCAAAATAATCAGAGCCAGAGCGGAATTGATAGAAGATGTCGTAAAAACCTCATCATAAAAACAATTATTAACCTCGATGCTATCAAAACCGGCTTCAATCCCGATATGATTTTTCTGCATGATGGGGAGCGCTATATTCCAAAGCGACCCGGTCCATCGAGCATCAGTTTTGAACGCGGGCAAGCGTGTTTCAATCGTATTTGCTTTTGTTCGCCACCCAACCCCTGAGTTAAACTCCCATCCTAAAACGTCCCTACATAATAGAGTGTCCAAAATTCTACGTCTAAACGGGGATTTGTGCTAAAATTGGCGGTACTCCTTTATGTAGAGATCAGTAAAACGTCCCTCGCAATTATTTTGTCTGTAAGATCTTTTTCGGTAACCATAGTCTTCCTTCCTCAGCCCCAACCCGAAGATATGTTAACTTTATCTAATCCATCAACTGTTTCTATAGTCTGAATCTCTGATTTTAAGCTCGCGCATTCCTGCAAAAGGAACGTTTTTCGAATCGCGCCATCATTCAAAACTTGTTTAATCTGATCGGCTGAATGATTGTGATACCACTACTGATCCCTACAAAAAAGAGTACCAAAAATATAACAATAATATCCCATTGTCATAATGCAAAACTTAGAAAGGGAAAAGTTAAAACGTTTGGAAAAACGTAGGTTGAAGGGAATTGCTCTATTGAAGAAAGGCTACACGTGCTACGGAGTATCAAAAAAGCTTGGAGTAAGTAAGCAATCGGTAATGCGTTGGCGAGAAAGATATGAATCGGAAGGAATCGAAGGAGTAAAATGGAATGGTCGACGAGGTCGACCGACCAAATTGACCATTTCAGAGAAGAAAGAATTAAAAAGAATCATCTTGAAAGGTCCGATCAGTAACGGTTATCCGAATGAACTTTGGTCAACGTATCGTGTATCAGAAATCATACGAAAAGAATTCGGAGTAACGTATCATCAAGATTACGTAGGAATTCTCTTACATCAATTAGGATTTTCGTATCAAAAACCTAAAAGAAGAGCGTTGGAAAGAGATGAAAAGGCAATTGAAACTTGGAAAACGAAAACTTGGCCCGGTATAAAAAAAAGCAGAGAATGAAGGGTTTAAGGTCATATTTTTAGATGAAAGCGGAATCAGCCAGAATCCATATACGATAAAAACTTGGAGCTTAATCGGAAAGACACCGATCCTTCGTCACAAGATGTCTTGGAAAAAGTTATCAGTAATCGGTGCTATTTCTAAAAAAGATTTTCACTTTCAGATCATAACAGGCTCTGTTAAAAGCCAGGACCTTATTTATTTTTTAAAGATACTTCTAAAGGAAAATCGCAAAAAGATTTTAATAGTTTGGGATAATCTATCTGCTCATAAAAGCAAAACAATGAATGAATTTTTAAAAGCAAACGAGGAAAGGCTTCGAGTAGAATTTTTGCCTCCTTATGCTCCGGAGTTAAATCCTCAAGAATATATCTGGTGTCGTTGGAAGAAAAACTATATGGCTAATTTTTGTCCGGAGAATCTTAGCCAATTGATTCAAAGAACTAAATCTACTTTAGGTATATTGAAATCAAATACAATCAGTTTCGATAGTTATTGGAAACAAGCTGGCATTTAGGTACTCATTTTTATAGGGATCAGTAAAGAACTCGAATCCGGCGTATGGAGTGATGGATGCGTCTTGTCATACACTTCCTTTAACTTTCGAATCGCTACGTGGGTATAGATTTGAGTCGTACTTAGATCCGCGTGTCCAAGCATCTCTTGAACGTGCCGTATGTCCGCTCCGTTGTCCAACATCCCAGTCGCCGTCGTATGCCTGAAGATATGAACCGCTTGACGCTTGTTGACAGAAGCCGCCTCTCTAAACACCGCAAAGAGACTTGTAATACTCGAATGCTCCAGCTTCTTACCCATCTTACCCAGAAACAAATGTGGCTCTTCTGCATCTCTCAAAAATACAACTCTCGATCTTT
>NZ_AHMT02000037.1 GCF_000243815.2 Leptospira alexanderi serovar Manhao 3 str. L 60
TGAAAAAAGATCAATTTCTTGCAACAAGAGGATTTACTCCCTTACGAACATAAATGGAGGTCCGATTTATATTCTCATAAAATCGGGATCATAGATTACATGGCCTCTTTTTTTTCTACACAAACAACTTACAGAAAGATTGTTCCTAAGATTCTTAATCCAGGAGATCGGCTTGAAGTTGTATATACTCTTTATGAAGAATTTCGAAAAAGATCCTATATTAGAAAAAAGATACTATGATGTAGTTTGGAAAACTTGTTTTTCCTCGGGAGTGCTCATTGAAAATCCTAAAGTATTAAAAAAAGTGCTTCAAGAATTTTCCGAAAGAAAAGAAACCCTCTGATTTGTTTGAGCCAAATTGCTCAAAGATATTTCTGAAAAAGAATACAAACAAATTTCAAGATCCCTTTCATGATCCCTATTACTCTTTCAATAAAGCGGAAACTCAAAAATTTTCAGAGTTTTGGTACAATCGAGTCGAACTTTTATCGGAACTGGACAAATTCCTGCAAAAAAATCCGGAACTGCAAAAAGAATGGAAACGCACGGCGTGGATCTCCGCCATTTCTTCCGGTGTCATCGCCTATCGTCCTCCCCTACTTGAAAGGGCATTTCGAGAGTTTCCGATGGAAAGCGCAAAGTCCGCTCTAAATCTATTTGTGGCCGCATACAAAAGTCAAAATCGCCAATCCATAGATATCATCGTAAAAAATCTAAAGGATGCGGACAGTTTTCCTTTAGATCAATTGCACGAAACAAACATACAGCATATATTAAAATATCCTGATTTAGTGGAAAAATTACTTCAGACGGGCTGGGATCCAAATCACATTTTGAAACGGAAGGAATGGATATACAAACTAGGAAACCAAGAAATTACGGTAAAAGAGGAAACTTCTCTTCTCATTCTTTCGATACAAGGCGTTTTTGTCCCTGCGGAAACGTTTCAGATTCTACTGAAATACGGAGCCAAACCCAATTTAGGAGTAAAAGAATACCATCGTGGAAAAAGTGAATATGAGCTACTCTATCCAATGGGCGCCGCCCAAGAAGAACTAAGATTAGGTTACGTAAACGAAGCGACAAAACCAAAACGGAAAGTTCTCACGGATTGGACGGAATCGTCCCTGAAAGAATTTCACGTAAAATATCCGATCTATTCCATTCTTCAGTCTTATGTAGAAGCAAAAAACGTCTATGCCGTTGAAAAAACGTTAGCCGGCATCGACTTGATTTCTATGGAAAAGGAAATGCTTCGACTCCGAAAAGAAAATCTTTTTTCTGCTCGTGTCCATAGATTCCCTGGAGACAAAATCAGAAAAATAAGTATTTTAGAAAACGTATCTTCTCTCGCAACTGCATATTTCAAATACGAAGGAATAAGGGAATGCCTAACCGGAAGACATTCCGAAGCGTTCGAAATTCAAAAGATATTCTACGATGTGATCGGAAAAGACGAAGACTTGAAACGCTTCTTTTTAGAAAACTTAAGGAAAAACGGAACCTTCCGAAAAGATCCCTTTAAGGAAGATCCCTTTAAGGAAGATCCCGTCTTTTGTGGAACTTATGATAAAACCTGAGATTACATACAAACAAAAAGAATAAAAACAGAACGAACCAAGGCACTCCGATCTAAAAAATCACAACATACGTTTTGGTAGGTATGTCAACGGCGATGATTTAGAGTGAATAAAATTCTACAATAATAAATGGAATCTTTTTATCTATGATTCGAATAAATATTCAAAAATTCTTATGGATCTTTTGTTTGTTGGGATTTAGTTGTAGAACCAAATTCAACGATTTTGATAGACGAATCTACGTGGTTGAAGGATTGAAAAGACAGAATGCCCAAGAGGAAAAAATTTCGGAAAAACGAAAGCAAACCAGCGCTCCTAATTCCCCGCTTGTAACGATCAGATGGAGTCGGAATTTTAGACCTAGTTATAAATAAAACTCAATTTAGAGACGTGGAATCTAAATTCGGAAATCAATATATTAGGAATCACTTTAATGATGAAGTTATAGAAATACACTACGAATCTCTGGGGCTTTCCTTTGTTTTCGACGATCATAGAGAAGAAATACGCGAAATAAAAATACAACCTCCCTTTTTGGCAATTACCTCCAAAGGAATCGTATTAGGAAAAAGTACATTACAAGAAGTGATGGATATCTATGGAAAAGCGGCAGATACATCGGGGAGAAAA
>NZ_AHMT02000036.1:0-15000 GCF_000243815.2 Leptospira alexanderi serovar Manhao 3 str. L 60
TCTCCATTTGGATGGATTTAGATTTCATTCCAAGTGCTTCCGTTCGGAAATACACGTTTCCGTTTTCATCCTCTAAAATTCGACCAAGAACTCCTTTCTTTGCTTCTAAACGAACCAATGTATCCAAATTCGATCCAGAAATATCCGTATAACTTTGTGAGCCCGCAATTGGTATCTTGTTCCTTTCACCTTGCGTTTGATAATAATAATTCTTACGAGCTTCCGCTACTTTAGCCTCAAAATCACCTTTGGAAATTTTACCTTCCTTGTAATCGAGATACGCATCAATCTCTGTTTTCAATCTACCCACTTTCGCTAAGCTCAATTTGTTTGCAGAAGGCATTTCGCTGTTATCTGTAAGCGCATCTCCGTCCATCATGCTACTCATCTGCTCTTGCATTTCTGCGTATTCCATATCAAGAGCGTTCGCATCACCACCATGATCACCACCAAACAACGCTTTCTTGATCGCATTCCACCCGTTCGAGAGGTTCTCCCCATTGATACCGCCCATAGCCCCGACCGCACCATCCCAAGCTGACTTACCGACAGCACCAATGCCACTCACTAAACTCCCCATTCCGTTTAAAATATCATCGAGTAAATTTCGATTCGCGGCGGAATGATCAGGGTTGTTCGGTTTGCTGAAAAGATTACCGAAAAGATTTTTGTTAAAGCCGTATTGAACGTCGCTACTTAAGCCACCGTATTCCGAAACCGTCCAAGAAGGCGTTACGCTCAGAAGTGGACCGAGACCCGACGTTAGACCAACTGTTGCTCCGTAACCGGCTTTCGTATCGTAACTAAGACCCAAACTACCAGACGAACCTTGGCCGTATTGACCTCGGATATTTGCACTCACTCCCGAAGATTGATTGTCTCGACCGATATTATTCACATGGACTCCGGACTTCCCGTAATAACTTCGTATAGCATACATTATACGAAGTTATACGAATCTTTGATTCAAAAGTTATCGGAATGGATTCAGATCTACAATCAAGAACGACCCAACAGAGCAGGCCGTTATCTTCTCACTCCACTGGAAATTTACGAAGGCAAATCCGTTGATTCCAATTTGTTAAAAGAACAATCGAAGAGCGCCAAAAACAAAGATACGAGGAAAACAGAGTTACATCCTGCGGTGTTTGTTAGTTAAACGGGATTAAAAACCGGAAAATTAACTCCAATATCATTTACGCTTTTAGAATATGATGTTTCTCTTCACATTCCCCTGCAACTTCCGTACCGGTTCACTATTGTGAACCGGTACGTCCAGTTTTCCCTCGGAACGTGCAGCGCTCGATAGGTTTTTCTGATTGCTTGCGAGAGAATTGAGGAAAAGTTGGAAAGAGGCATGAGTAGTATTGCGGGAGTTCAGAAAGAAATCGTGTCCGAATTTTCGGAATGTACGGATTGGCAGGAGCGCTATCAACTTCTAATAGAAATGGGAGACGAGCTCGGATCGCTTCCCGATTCCGTAAAAACTCCCGAACGTTTGGTTCCCGGATGTCAATCTAGAGTTTGGATTGTTGCCGAGGAAAAAGACGGTAAGATAGAATTTCAAGCGGACAGCGATTCGGCGATTACCCGCGGGATGATCGCTCTTCTTATTCGTGTTTTTTCTGGACGTACCAGAGAGGAGATCAAAAATACTCCCCTCGAATTTTTAAAAGAGATCGGTCTTGACAAACATCTTTCGATGTCTAGACGAAACGGTCTCTATTCCATGGTTAATATTCTCCGAAATAGCTGAAGGATCTTTTTACATCACTTCCGGTCGATCCGACAGTTCGTTTGGATTTTGTTTTTCTTCGGGAGGAAAATGTTTTTGAAGAAGCCGCGTGAATTCTTCAATTGCGGAAAGAACACTCCCAGAATAATTTCCTGAACGAAAACCGCTTTGCATCCGTTCACAAATTTCATCTAACGCAGATTGTCCGATCTTTTTGTAAATTTCTCGATCCGCTAAAAGTTCGATTTTACGATCGGTCAATTGGACATAGATGAGAATTCCGGTGTTTTTTTCCGTGTCCCAAACCCTTTTTTCGGAAAAGAGTTCCATCGCTCTTTGTTTTGCGTCGAGACCTTTTATCACCCGGGAAACCGGAAAACTACCTTCTAAAATGATTTTAATTTCGCCTTGGTGGGCGCGTTTCCGAATTGGAAACCGCGGATTCTATCCTTTGAAGGTCTTCCCGGCTGAAATACTTTTTAAATCGATAAGATTCGGATTTATCCGTCGCAAAGGAAAAAAAGGATAAAACGGATTCCAGCCAATGAATCCAAATTCTTCGAATGTCCGAGCGTTCGTTCGTATATTGATTTATCATAATATTCGAATTTCTTTTACCAACTTCCGGAGGCTCCTCCGCCTCCGGAACTTCCGCCACCCCCGCTCCAGGAACTTCCTCCTCCGCTTGAGGAAGAGGAGCTGCTCCAAACCGAGCCTGAAGAGGATTTGGATCCATAACCGAACAAAAAAATTCTCCAGAACGACTTACGGGCGATATTTTTCTTTATCTCGCCCATAATTAGGATGAATGCGATGAATAAAATCGCAAAACAAATCGTGAGAATTATGGAGGTTGATAAAAAGTGAAAAAAGAATCCGACTCCGGTTAGAATCACTAAACCGACTATTCCTGATGTTATTAGAATCGCCACTGCAAAGATTGCGACAGGGATTAGGACAGGTAAGAAGACAATATCTTTATCGAAATCATCTTTTTGTTCTATGGTTCGAAATTCTTCTTCTGTGATTGGTGAATCTACATTTATATCGGAAGGAGGCGCGCTTGCACCTGTTTTTGGCAGTTCTTCTCCGTCGATTTTTGTGATGAGTTTGTCAATCCCGTCGGAGACTCCTTGAAAGTAATCTCCGTCCCGAAACCGAGGAATCATAAATTCTTCTATGATTCGTTTGGCGATCGCGTCCGGAATTGCACCTTCTAAACCGTAGCCGACTTCGATCCTTGTTTTGTGGTCTTGGATGGCGACTACGATCAAGATACCATCGTCGATTCCTTTTCGGCCGAGTTTCCATGTTTCAAAAACTTTGACCGCGTATTCCTTGATGGTCCGGCTTCCCGTGGAGCCAACGATCAGTACGGCGATCTGACTTCCTTTTCTTTTTTCAAACGCGATTAACGTGTCTGTGAGACTTGATTTTTGCGCGTTTGTTAGAGTGGAGGTTGTATCCGTAATCTGAGTCCGGAGAGGCGGAACGACCGGGTCTTCCGCTTTCCATTCCTCCTTGAAAAGAATGTAAGGGAAATTTTTCATCTTTAAGTTCCAGCCTGCCGTAGTTACGTAAAGACTGATAAAGAAAACGATTCCGAATCTGAAAGGAAACATATTCAATTTTTTTAAAATTTAACTTCGGGTGGTTTTGAGATTTCCTTTTCGTTTTCGACCGTAAACGAAGGTTTGGTGTCGAATCCGAAAAATTTTGCGGTTAGATTGTTTGGGAATTTTCGGATTGTGACGTTGTATTTTTGCACGGCTTGAATGTAGCGATTTCTAGCCACAGTGATTCTGTTTTCGGTTCCTTCAAGTTGGGCCTGTAGATCCCGAAAATTTTCATTAGATTTTAGCTGAGGATAATTTTCCGCGACCACGAGTAATCTGGAGAGTGCGGAAGTCATTTGTGTTTGAGCTTGCGCGTATTTCTTAAAAAGTTCCGGATTGTTGAGCGTTTTCTCGTCGGCTTGAATTGAACCGACACCGGCTCTCGCTTTTGTTACTTCGACGAACACTTTTTCTTCTTGGAACGCATAACCTTTCACGGTGTTGACTAAGTTCGGTATTAAATCCGCTCTTCTTTGATATTGGTTTAATATCTCGGCCCAAGAAGCGGTTACTGCCTCGTCTTCTTCTTGAATCGTATTGTAGCCGCAGTTGGAGGAGACAAAAGACGCCAATGTCAGTGTAACGACCAAAAACAGCTTGGGATGAATTTTCGTTTTCAAGAAATTACTTTCTCCTATAGCGGTGGATTCTTTTACGCTTAAACCCGGATTGTAAACAGAATTTTATTCTTCAAAACGGAAAGTCTTCTTCTATATCCGTAAAGTCGTTTCCGTCCGTTTCGACGACTGTGGAATTTTTTTCGGATTTTTTTTCGAGAGTCGGTTCCGAAAGGCTTAGAGAAAGATAATTCTTTCCAGTTGTAGATTTGCGAATCCATCCCGCAAGTCGATACGTTTTTCCTTCCAGAAATACCTTACCCGTATAATCCGGTTGAGTTTCTTTTTCCTTGGTTGCGTTGTTAAAAAGACATCCTTTCTTTTCTTTGAGTGTGTATTCAGCCATTTTCATTTTCTCCTTTTCTTTGTTCTTACAAATGTTTCTTGAACTCGAGTTTAAATTTGGTCCTCAGTAAGTTTGGTAGAATCCTGATTGGATCCACTCACTCAAGTATTGCTTTTTTGTTTTATGCGGCTTCGGATTTACGACGTAGCGCTTCTTTTTCCAAGACCCTTTTACGGATTTCTTCGATCAGTTTATCTGCGAGAATTTCCGCGATGGCTTCGATTTTTTTGTCCATCGATTTTGAAGTTGTGTTTTGCATGTTGTTTACCTCTCAATTTGAATTTTAGGATACGGGTTACCCGGGACAAAAAGAGGTGAGCGGCGCTTTTTTTAGGAGACTTTGGATCATTTTTTTACATTCCCTCCAAGATTGTATGAATTTCTATGACTTCGATCTGACAGCGGCGGAAGTTCTTCCCATTTAATTTGAAATTGTAGTAGTTCCTACATTTTAGAGTTTCTAACTGTTTCAAGAAAGATTGAATTTTTCCCTCAAAATGAATTTGTGTAGGAATTCCTGCGGATTTCTTTTTCAGAGGTTCTGGATTTGCTTTCTCGCAGCGATTTCATGTGGAACTTAAGCGAATATCTTTATAAATGAGATTTAAAAAACGGAATATTATAGAATCTCAATTTTTAGGATAACTTCGGCTCTTTCCCAACTATAGAATCGATCATTCAATTTATAACTTGAGGATTTTATAATAGAAAATTCGAATTTTAGGATAAATTTTGAAACGATTTGTCGAAATTTATTTTAAGATTGAAAGATCCGACTCGTGAATCTATACGTTCTACTCAATAGCTAAAAGCTTGTCCCAACACCTTAAGAGAAATCGGCTATAGTCATTCAACATAATTGAATTAACTGGTAAACAATTCTTGCGAAACGTTTTGTTCTACCCGGAAATTTCGGACGAGAGAATTGAGAATTCCAGCGAGCTGTTTTAAAAAATCGCCCGTTGCTGTTAACTCTTCCGATTGTGCCGAAATTTCGCGAAATGCTTCGTTGATAAGATCCACCGATTTGTAAAGATTTCCGATTTCAGAAAATCGTCCTTCTATGTCTGTTGTAATGATCTCACTCTGATTTGTGATTGAAATGTTCAGACGATTCAGATTTTCGATCAGATGGGAATAGTGGGAACTGCTTTCACGTATCGTTATGTGAGTCATTGCAAGAGATCTAAATTCTTCCGTTAAGTTTTTGAAAAACTCCACAGTGGTATGAACGGTGCTTTTTCCTCGTGAAACTGTGGATTGAATTTCCCCTAGGATTTCCGAAGCCTTTTTGGTGCTTTCTTGTGTGTTCGACGCAAGCTTATTGATCTCTTCCGCGACCACTCCGAATCCTTTACCGGCGGCTCCGGAGCGTGCGGCTTCGATGGATGCGTTGATGGAAAGTATTCCTAACTTTGCCGATATGTCGTTGAGAAGTTTTACGAGGTTTTCCACTTTTTTGGCGGAGAAACCGATATCGTTTATATCGGATTCAAGGTGATTGAGTTCTTTTCTGCTCAATTCGATCGTTCTGACAGATTCTTCGGATTTTTCGGAACTATCTTTCAAGTTGGAATCGAACTTTTGAAATCCGACTACGAGTTCGCTTAACAATTTCTTCGCGTTCGTTTCGATTTCTTTCTGTTGAGAGACGGAGGATGATATTCTTTGGAACGATTCTCTGAAAGAATCGAAGATGGAAGTGACTTCTTCGAGGTTTGTGGCCTGTTCCTGGATTCCGTGACTCATTTTTCCCCATGCGGTTGAGATTTCGAACGCGGAGTTTTCAAGTTCGTTCGACTTTTCTTTGATCGTGTAGATCATTTGTCCTAAGTTGGCGAGATAACGATTCATCAAAAATGCGATCGCTCCCGCTTCCGTTCCTGAATCCACGTGAATCTTACGAGTTAAATCCCCGCCTCCTTTAGAAAGATCTTTGAGAGAATGGATGAGATCGATCCAACTGGAACCGGCTCCGTGCTCGGTGACGTTGAGCCCTTTTTCTTCGAACTCTTCGTTGACCCTGATTCCGATCGAAATTTTCAAAAGCAAAAATAGGATCAACCCCAATCCAAAGGCCCAAAAAGAGCAGATTACAACTCCGATGAGTTGAGAGAATATTTGAATATCTTGATTTTCTGATAGAGCTGGAAGCAAAAGAGTGCCTAAAATTCCGCAGACTCCGTGGACCGGAAACGCTCCTACGACGTCGTCCAGTTTTAGAATTTTTTCCAATATCCAGGATGTTATAACGACCGACACTCCCGCTACCGAACCGATAATCAGTGCGGCGTAAGGTTGAATCGCGTGACAGCCCGCGGTTACCGCTACCAAACCGCCTAAAACTCCATTCATACAGTCTTCCACCGAAGCAACTCTGTAAAAAATCCAAGAAAATGTAATCGCAAGGATTCCTCCGGCACTTCCGGAAAGACTCGTATTCAAAATGATCAATGGAACTCCGTCTGTAAAAGAAAGTGTACTTCCTCCGTTAAATCCGAACCAACCGAACCAAAGGATAAAAACACCCAAAACCGAAAAGGTAAGATTATGTCCGTGGATCTTTCTTGGAGTTCCGTCTTCCTTGAATTTATCTTTTCTCGGACCTAAAACGATCACACCCGCCAACGCGATCCAACCACCTAACGAGTGTACTACGGTAGAACCGGCAAAGTCTACAAATCCGGTTTTAGCTATCCAACCTCCTCCCCAAGTCCAATGACCGAAAACCGGATAGATGAATATGGAAACTACGATTGACACGACTAAATATGCTGAAAATTTAATACGTTCGGCCACCGCACCGGAAACGATGGTGGCCGCTGTTCCCATAAACGCGACTTGAAACAGAAAAAACGAAAATTCTTTACCGGCTTTTAGACCGTTCAAAAAGAAATGATTTGTACCGACCCAACCTTCGTACGAAAATCCGAACATCAAAGCGAAACCCACACAGAAGAACGCGATTGTTCCGACGATGTAATCCATAAGATTTTTCACTGCGACGTTGATCGTATTTTTCAATCTGGAAAGGCCGGTTTCCAACATTAGAAAACCTGCCTGCATAAAGAAAACTAATGCGGCGCAGAGGATAAGCCAAATTGGGTCGACGGTTTTAGATAATTCCAGAGCCGGAGATTCGGAAAATAGAGGAGGATTGATTCCTAAAAAAAGAATCAGGACGATTTTGCTTATAACTCTATATCTCTTTGGGTTTTTCATATAAATGTATTTATCCTTTCCCTCTGATGGTTTCTTTCAAAAATAAGAGAGGTTTATTTACAGCGCGTCCCAAAACCTGCGGAAACGATCCTTAGAGAACCATAACCTTACCCACAAGTACTTGGATCTCAAAATAAATCTGTCGGAATTACGACAAAATCCTCTGTGAAACTTAGTTCCCACAACACGCCCTAAACACCGACCCATAGGAAGGTGTTTGCTGAGTTCAGGAAGCGTTCTGCCTGAGTTTCCCCTGATTTTGGGTGGAGGTGGAAAACTCGGGAGGTTTTTCTCTATCAGAAAATTATACTTTTTGCAAGTAAAAAGTCTCATTCTCGTCGGAACACTTGCATTTTATTGTGCATAAAGTTCTATCCACTAAAATCTAACCCCTAATCACTAACACGTCGGAACACTTGCATTTTATTGTGCATAAAGTTCTATCCACTAAAATCTAACCCCCTAATCACTAACACGTCGGAACACTTGAAAAATATCAGTTTTTGATCCTATTATCCCAAAAGCCTTCTTAATTTGTGGGGTTGGTTATGATAGAGAACAGTGCCGCTTTAGTTTCTTTTGGGATAGGTTCTTATTCTAGGAAAAGGCGATTCTGTCCTACTTTTCTAATTTGCTTTGATCGTGTTCGAAAGTTCTAAATCATAGCCGGGCTTACATTGACAACCTTTCGAAAATTGGTGAGAATCGTCGAGTTCTTTGGTTATAAATTTAGTATTTGTCCCAAAATCTAAAGAGAAATTACGATCTTGATTGCTTAAAGCTCGTCTCAAAACCTCAAAAAATATCTCTAAAAACGTCCGGCAAGTTTCTAAAAAAATGTAATAGTTTCCCACAGATTACGTCGTATTAAGGTTTTTTCCTGTCGTTTAAAATTGTAGTTCCTACAATTCTAAGATTGGGACAAGTTTTTGCTCCGATACTAAAAGAACAAAAGAATTTTTATTCTGTGGATTTGGATCGGACTATCTGTAAATTTTCTATAAACTTTTATGGTAGGTTTTGATTACATAACTATAAAATTCAAATATCGTTCGAAAAACATAAGACACTATGGTTTAAAATGAAATTTGATAGAGATATCGATAAAACGGCGAAAGGTAAATTCTTTATGGTTGAAAATAAGTGAACAGAAGAATCCAATTGTCGCTCTGTCTTTCGAACCAGTTTTCCTCCGGATAAAAAGTTCCGCCGACCTGATCCAGAACTTCTTTCATATAGGGTTCGCCCGGATCGAAATCCTTGCCGTCCAGATAAATCGAACCTCCCCATTTTTTCTTAGCTTGGGTATGAGAATAGATTCCACGTAAAGATTCCACACGCTCGTTGGTGAGAGGAATCTTATATTTTTCGGAGAGTTCTTTAACGAGACGAGCGACCGCTTTGGTCTGTTCTCGGTTTGCTAAAAGCGCTTCTGTATCCTTCCCGACGATTTCCACCTGAAAACAGTTCGAATTTGTTCCTGCGGCTGCGGCGGCAACATCCAAGATGGAATCTAAAAGTTGATAGACTTTTCCGTCTTTATCCGCAAGAAACGTTGCGGATAAATTCCGTTTTTCTAATATTTCTAAAGTTTTTTGGTAATCTGGAATTGCGGTGTAATGCAACACAATACAATCGGGGCGAATTGATCCCCGATAATTATAACGAAGTCTTCTTTCTTCGGGGGCTTTTCCGTCGGAAGTTTTTTCGATTGAGTTCAATTCGACGATCGAAGCGGGGGTTATACCGCGACCTCGATTGTATGTCGGGACAATTTTTTTACCGGATGAGTCCACGAATTTTTCCTTACGTATCACCCAATCGGAAACGAATCGATCTTTCCATTCCGTTTCTGGAAAAAATTTGCCCTGGAGCTTGGAAAAAACGGCGGAAAGAACTTTTTCACTTCCACATTCTCCCGTATCTAGAAAATGACCGAATTTTTTCTTACTCTGAGTATGGGTAAAAACTCCCTTTCCGGAGGTTATATCATAGTTATTTAGAGAAATTGAATGTTCTTTGGAAAGTCTTTGAATTAAATCGGCGAGAGCTTTCAATTGGATCTCGTTTTTTAAAATGGAGTCGTTTATTCCTTCCCAGGAAACGTGAATCGTAGTTTCGTCCATTCCGGGTGAGGCTCTATAAATAATTTTAGAAGGCTCTTCCACGCCGTATACGCTTCCGTTTTCGAGAACGATAAAATGAACCATCCATCCGGAAGATTTGCTTCTGTCCAAGTATTCTTCCGCTTTTAAACCGGAAGTGTGGTGTAAAAGAATTGATTTTACTTGGAAGGACCAACGCCTTTTCCCGATCGTATCGAGGGATTCTTTGCCGATTCCTAAAGTCAAAAAAGGAAGGATACGATCCTGCTCCTGAGTAAAAGCGGGGGATTTTTTCGCTTGAGAAAAACAACTCAAGATAAAAACGAAAAAGAGGAATGTGGTAAATGCGGGAATTTTCATATTCCGGAAACCTTGTCTCTAAGACGAGTAAGATCCTCTCTTAATTTTTCGAGGGTTCGGGAAAGTTTTCTGTGACGATTAATAAGATCCGAATATTCGGAAATTCTAAAATTAATTCCCTTCTTTCTTTTTTCGTCAACTTCCTCAGGGATTAGGGGGATATCATTGAATATCTCCTCCGATAAATCAAACTCTTGGGTAAGTTTTTGGTAGTGGGTAGAACACGCCGAAAAAAATTCGGGAGAGAAATTTGTTTTGGAGGATTCGATCTGTTTTCCAAGCGTATCCTTGGCTGATTTTAAGAATGAAAAAAGAGACTGATTATCCCGGACTACTTCGTTTAGGGATGCTTGTAGATGAATTTCCGTTTTACTTTTGGAGTGAAGAACTCCTCTTCTTGCCTTCAGATAGATCAGATAGATCAAAACGATTGATACGATAAAGATGAAAGAAAATAAGAAGAAGGTTCTTTTTTCGTAGATCCATTCCAAGGTTTCCCATTGGAACAGATCAGGCGCGTATGCGGCGAAGGCCGATCCGATCAAAATAAGAAAGATAGAAGAATAAAAGAAAACGCGAGTTGCCATTCGATTTCATGACATATTTCCAAGGCACGCTTGTCAAGGAAGCTTCTTCCCGAAAGAAAACCCTCGGTGAAATTTAAGATCGTTCGGGACTTTTCCGATATACAAATAGATGGAAGAACCTACTCCAAAACCGCTTTCCACGTCTAAGGTAGTAAATTTCGGGCTTTATAAAATCAAAAAAGCTCTTAGAGAAGAGGGTTTTGAAGTCGTGGAAAAACCGGACGGAAATATTTCACTCGTAATCCGCGTGAGTAAGGAAAAGCAAAGATAAGAGGAATCAGTAATATTTCTTTATTGAGGATGTATACCGATCTCTTGTTGAGTATATCCAAGAATTGATTTTCTCCGCAAGGCGGACGCAATGATAATTTTTTTATCGATTGCATCAGAACTTTAAAATATTCTTATATTTTTTCCAAGACTTACATCGCGTCCGGATCGGCGTCAGGAAGTTCCACTTCTTCCCGTTTGGGTTCCGGTTTTAGAAATTCTCCACATTTTTGCGAAAGTTGTTCGTGGATTTTCCATTTGTCTCCGGCGAGCGGCATCACTCTTAGATAAATCCTGTAGTTACGGATCGAACCTTTGCAGTAACCGCCTTTCAGGTACAATTGACCGAGAAGTTTTCTTGCCGCAGGATGAGCCGGTTCCATTTCAATGACCTGGTTGGCTAGACGGACGGCTCTGTCCGGATTATTTGCCACGAGTTTTTTTGCTTCTTCCCAAGCGGGAACGATTTCTTTTTCGTACTTTCTATAAAGATTGGTGTTTCCCATCTGAAACAAACGGAAGATGATCGCGTCTTCTTTTCCGTTCTGGCAGATTCCGTACCAAACGTCCTCTTCTTTTTCGGTAATTCGATTGGCTCTGATTCCGGCTAACCTGGAACCGTCTATACAGCCTGTGGCTTCGAAAAGATCCTTCATCGCTTGTGGGGAAGTGGCGAGAATTCTTCTGGCTCTGTTTTCGAAACTTGCGATCTCGTCTTCGGGGAGAGAATCTTCCGGGTTCGGAAGGTCTTGTAAGCCGGACAAAACTCTCAACTTGATGTTGGATTCCAATACCCACTCGGGTAGATCGAGTGATTTTAAGAATGCGTTTTCTTTCGGAAAAATTCTTCGATAGATGGAGCACTCTGATAAACTAAGAATGATACAAAGAATTAAAACGAAACGCTTCGAAGAGGGGAAAAGCGATCCTGAGAGGACTTTTTGATTTTTCAGAAAAGACAGCAAACGATTTATCCTTGACTCTATATTAGGTCAGTATGTCCTAATATAGATATTTTAATTTACCTTAATGGTAACCTATGATTTCTCAATAATAGAATCAATCAGGAATCTATGATCCAAGAACTGAAAGCAGATCTAAACGGAAAGGGACAGAAACATTGTGTGATTGTCTCCCGTTTTAACGAATTTATCACTGAAAGCCTTTTGAAAGGGGCACTTGAGTCGTTCCGCATGCATGGAGTTAAGGAAGAAGACGTGACCGTGGTGCGAGTTCCTGGTGCTTATGAAATGCCTGTCGTAGTTGCCAAAATCGCCGCTTCCAAAAAATACAATTCCATCGTTTGTTTAGGTGCGGTAATCCGAGGCGCAACTGCTCATTTTGATTTTGTTGCGGGAGAATCTGCAAAGATCGGATCGATCGGAGTTCAACATTCCATTCCGGTTGTTTTTGGTGTGTTGACCACGGATACGATTGAACAAGCGATCGAAAGAGCGGGAACCAAGGCCGGAAACAAAGGCGCGGAAGCCGCAGCCACGGCGGTGGAAATGGTGAACTTGCTTTCTCTTCTTTAAATGTCGGCCAGACGCACTTCCAGAGAAATCGCCGTAATGGCTCTTTACCAATTGGAACTAACGGGACCTCCGCTCAAAGAGGTTCTCAAGTTCAAATGGTACGATAAAAAGACCGAACCAGAGGAAAGAGATTTTGCCGTTTCCATCGTAAATGGTGTTGTGAAAAATCAGGAACAGATCGATACTCTGATCAAGAAGTACTCTAAGAATTGGGATTTTTCAAGAATCAGCGTCGTAAACAAAGCGATTCTTCGTTTGTCCGTATACGCTTTATTGTATACTTGGGAAGTTCCGAAGAACGTTACGATCGACGAAGCGGTGGAACTTACGAAAGAATTTGAAAGCGAAGAATCCGCCCGGTTCGTGAACGGAATCCTGGACGCAATTCTCAAAAACGAAATCAAATCCGATGGATAAAGAAATCCGAAAAAACAGGTTGTTCTTAGAGGGAATCGAGGAGAAAGAACTTTATTTCCCAGAGGATCAAGCGCCGGTTCGGATTCGCAGATCATACAATAAACTTCTTATATTCTGGATTTTGATGGGTCTTCTCGTTTTAGGCGGACTCGGCTTTGCCTTATATCATCAATTTTTCCGGAAGTCGTCTTCTGAGTCCGAATTTGCGGGAGCCTTCAACAAAGATCTGATTCAAAATAAGTCGGACATCAATCGTCTATTAGAAAGACCTTATCTTCCGGACGGAAACGCAAATCCACAGTTGACAAAGTGTATCAATCTTTATAAGGAAAGATTTACCAGACAGGCCTTCGATACTTGTAATGAATTTCTGAATTCCACGGGAACACAAGAAGAGAAGTCAATCGCGCTTACGGTTCTCGGAGTGATTCACGACGAAAGCGGACGTTATCCGCAAGCGATTGAAAGACTTCAGAAGGCGGTTCAGTATGATCCTAAGAATTTTTACGCTTATTACAACTTGACTCTTTCCTACAAACACGCAGGAAGATTTGCGGATGCTAGAATGGCGGCTCTCAAGGCAAAGGAAATTGCGCCGAATGATCCGAGAGTTTCTCTGCTTGCGGGGAATTTATTCAACGAGTTGAACGATCCCGATGCGGCGATCGACGCGTATAAAGAGGGACTTTCTTCTTCTCCCGATGATATGTATCTGACCTACAATCTTGCGGTCAGTTATTTTAAAAAGGGAGAGATTCCCCAAGCCGAGGAGGAATTTAAAAAAGTAGTGATGAAGACCCCTTCGGGAAGACTCGCGGCCTTATCGTATTCTTATCTGGGAAACATTGCTTACAACAAGCAGGATTACAAAGGTGCGGAATATTATTTTCGTCAGGCGAGCGCACTTTCCCCGAACGAAGCGAAGTATCTCTACAATCTCGCGGTCGTATTACAAAAGAACGGAAATAAAGAGGAAGCACTGAAGTATCTGGAACTGGCGAGAGACGCGGGTGCGAACGATCCCGAAATCTATAGACTGATCGCGGAAGGATTCTCCAATTTGAATCAGGGAGAAATGTCTATCTCCGCACTTCAAAAAAGTTTAAAGTATAATCCGACGGATATCGATTCTCTCTTTCAACTCGCGGAAGCATACTACAACAAAGGCGATCTTCTTGCTGCGGAAGAAACGTACCGTAGGATCGTTTCTTCCACTCCCGGAGATAGTTTTACGGAGACTGCGCTTATCAATTTGGGAGTGGTTTTGGATCAGATGGAGCGGTATGGGGAAGCGATCGCCGCTTTGAATCGTGTCGTCGATCTCAACCCTAAAAACGCGAAGGCGTATCATACGTTAGGACTTGTTTATAAACATTCCGGGAATGGGACCCTTGCCATAGAAAACTGGAGAAAATCCGCTGCGATCGAGCCGGAAAATATTCAAAGTCGGGAAGCTCTCGGCGATTATCTACTTGAAAATAAATTCTTTCGGGAAGCGGTGGAAGAATACACCGGAATTGTAAAACACAAAGACGACGCTTACAAGGTGTATCTCAAAATGGCGGAAGCCTATATGGGAATGCAGGACGATGGGAACGCCGAAAAGATCCTTCTGAAGGTGTTGAATACTTCGAAAGACGGCGCGGACCTGAAGAACGCTCATAAGAAATTAGCGCTATTGTATAATAAATCCAAGGACCCCGATTTAAAAAATAGGGCCAAGGACGAAGCGTTTCGATCCGCTCATATGGATCCGGATGATATGGAAGGTCGATTGGTACTTTCAAAAATTCTAATAGATTCCAATTCGATCTTGGATCGAGAGAAGGCGATCGACGAATTGATCGCCATCGTAAGATCCGATGTCAGACCGAAAATCGCCGCGACCGCATACAACTATCTCGGAATCTGTTATTATAAAAACGGGGAATTCAAAAGGGCGGTGCGAGCGTTTCAGAGTTCGATCGACTTGGATCCTTCCTTGTCCGAAGCATACGAGAACAAACGCGCCGCATCCGCCGCCTTGGAGGAATCTACGCGTAGAGAGGGGTTTTTCTGAAGAATTTCTTTTTTAGCGTTCTTGTTCCATTCTTTCTCATCTCTTCGATCGCCGCCGCAGAAACTCTAAAAGACGAATTTAAGGAAAATGTACTGAATTTTTCTAAGTCTCAGGCTTCCGCGATTTCCGAG
>NZ_AHMT02000036.1:22500-27500 GCF_000243815.2 Leptospira alexanderi serovar Manhao 3 str. L 60
TCTTCGGTTTAAACTTTCCCGCATGATCTTGATGTCGACTTTTATTATGTCCGGATGGATATAACCGATTCTTTCCAAATTGGAAAATCCGACTCCGAGATCATCGACCGCGATCTTGAATCCGTAGTCTTTGAATACGTTCACGATCGAAAGAAGTTTTTCAATGCTTCCGTCGAACTTATCTTCCGTGATTTCTAAAACGACCTCCGAAGGTGAAATGTCGTATTTTTCCATAAGATTAAGAACGTGAAGTCTTTTGAGATCTAGAACGTCTCCCGTGTGAATCATAGAGAGAAAGTTAGGCATCATGTTAAGAAAAAGTTTGGTTTTTACGCCCGAGTCTTTGAGATGGCGGATCGCTTTTTCCCGAATCAACCGATCGATTTGGATGAGACGAATTGTATCTAGTTCTGGGTTGTGAAACTGATAACCCAGAGAACGATATTCGTTTTTTTCGGGAAAATAAAATCTTCCTAGAACCTCGTATCCTATAATATTACAATTGGTAACTTCTAGAATGGGTTGATAATGAGGCTGATAGTAGTTCTCGCCGTAGGAAAGTAAATTGCTTTTATCCTGGCTGTATAACATGATCTTCTTTAAAAATCTATTTACTGAAATCCATCAAATGGGTTCCGACAAGCAAAATTCTGGATAAAAAGTATCAAATTAAGTAGAAGAAAAGATTACATTCTTCTTTTTTTTTGAAACCTCTGAAAAAACTGACAATCTTAAAGGTATTCGCATGAAAGAGGCGATCGGCCATTTACTCAACCCCTCAACATTAGAACCCAATTTTGGTCTCTATTCAGGGACTCTTGGAATCGATAACTCCAGAGAATACAAAACTTCTTTCTTGTCTTCCTTGAAAAAAATAGACTCTATTTTAGTCGATTTGATTACAGTAGATTTTCTTTTAGGACTTCGAATTTTTCGAGGCCCGGGGGCTTGTAAGACTCTTCTCAATCTTTGGTTTTTTGAATCCGGAAATTTTAGAGACTTCGAATGGGTTGGAAGTCCGGGTAAAGAATTTTTATCCAAAGGTACATTTCGAAACGGATATTGGAGTTTTACGCAAGGGAATCAACGATTCAACTTTCGCCTGGACGATACGATCCAACAAGGTTATACCCATTCTTCCATTTTTACTTCAGATTTGAATCTGCAACTTGATGCTCTTGTAAGCATCGCGGAAAAAACGAACAAACCTGTTTCTTCTTTGGGAATTTCCGGGAAGGATTGGTTATTTCGGTTGATTTCTCCGGATCTTCAAGTGAGAGGTCAACTTGCTATCGACGATAAAACTTGGAATTTGGAATCTTCGGAGAGATTAGCTTACAGCGTCACCACCGGTTTTGAAAGTATATCTTTTTTGCCCGAATCGCGCATCTACGGTTTTGGGTCGGGGAAAAATTCGTTTCGTTTGAACTACAATAAAAACTCTGGAATTCTTCTTTGGAAAAACGGAATTCCGACATTCTTAGAAACTGCTAGTTTTGAGAAAGAATCCCTGTCTTACGTTATTCACGACTCTTCCGATCAAATCGAACTTACGGTTACTCCGGTAAGAACAACCCGCCAAATGATTTCCGGTCTTTTCGGAAAAAAAATTCCCATGGAAAGAGTGGAAGGAAAAGTTTCCGGTAAAATCCGAATCGGAAGCAAAAAAGAAACAATCAAAAAAGGTTTTGCGATTTTAGAAATCTGAATTCCTGTATAGGAAAGAGCGTCCGGTTTCTTTGAATACGTAAAAATGCAAAAAGTCTTATATTGATTCGAAGAAGATTACGTTTTACTCATCCCTACATAATAGAGTGTCCAAAATTCCGCGCCTCAACGGGGATTTGTGCTAAAATTGGCGGTACTTCTTTATGTAGAGATCAGTAAAGACTATAGAGTCGTCTTCCGAAGAATCTCAATTTTAGAGCACTTTAATAAAAGCAAATGCTCTGATTATCCTCTGGGAACTTTTTCTTAGATAGATCTTTTTTGATTTTTCAGCGATCCTTGTAGTCTGAAAATTCCATTTGCCCTAGGGGAATTTATTTATTTTCGCGCTTTATGCCAATCTTTTCCAAAAAAATCTTTGAGCTTTCTATTATAAGCATATGGATTTTTGTAGTTGCATTCCTATATAGAGATTTATTCTCATCGCATCTTTTACCATCGTATTCTTGTTTTGTGCTCGTACATTGCGCCCAACTCCAAAACGAAAGAATACGCGATCTTATTCAAAACCTTACTTAAGAATTGGATCGGGAGTTTGGGGAATCAAGTTTGATTTTTTCTGCATCGATTGACTTTCGTTTAGAGAAGTACTATAATAGAAAAATTCAAAATTGAAAAAACAATAGAAAAGGAGCTCGAAAAAAATGAAAAGATGGATAATATACCTGGTGGCGATTTGCCTCATTCTCGCCTTTACCGATTGTAAAAAGAAAGATGATGATAAGGAGAGAATGTTTCTAGAATTGATAATAGCGGATCTTTTACATAATCCTTACGAAAAGATTACTCCTTCCGCCGGAACGATCACGGTTGCTGGAGCAAATTATTCAAATAGAGCTTATAATCCTTCCTGTTCTGGGTCGAGTGGAAATACTACGTTTTCTTTCTATAGAAAGAAGGTAAGCACATCCAATAAAAAACTTCTCATCAATTTTATGGGAGGGGGAGCTTGTTGGAGCGGATACAATTGCTTCGGATCGAATACGACTACATATTTCAATCAACTCAATAGTGTTCCCGATTTGTTTGTAAAGTTTGCCTTTCAAGGTGTGATGAATGCGAATAATTCTTTGAATCCGTTCAAGGACTATGATGTTGTTTTTATTCCGTATTGTACGGGAGATCTTCACTTCGGTTCCAAGGACATGACTTATACCGACCCAAATACAGGATCTCAAGTCGTCGTACAACATCGGGGTTATGACAATGTCCTTGCGGCTTTGAAATACATTCAGTCGGAATATCCGGGAGTTCAGAATGTATTCGTTACCGGACAAAGTGCGGGAGGTTACGGGACTTTATTGAATTATCCGATTGTTCGTGAAACGATTACGGGGTTAAATGCATCCGCAAAGGTTAACATGCTTATCGATGCGTCTAACGGAGTGATCCCAAACGGATTTTTTTCCAATTTAAGTACTCAGTGGGGAGCCGATTCAAGTCTTCCGACATGGGTAACAGGGATCACTGCCAACTATCTCACTGTTGGTAATCCTTCCATACAAGATTTTTTTACAAAGGTTTCCACTTACTATATAGGTTTGGGAGACAAGACCGGACAATACACTGCCGTTTTCGACGGAAACCAAAGATTCTTTTACAAGGTGATGAATATCATCAATGCGGCTCCGGCTTATTCGAATGAAAAAACAACCGATCCTTATGATTCCTCTAAAACGTATTCCGCATTGTTCGGGGATACCGACGGGAGTTCGGTTCCGGACGGCACTCTCGCGTCCACAGATGGATCAACCTGCGGTTGGACGCAACAAGCGGTTACTTCTATGAATGGAATCTCCGGTGCGGCGGCTAATTATTCGTATTATATCGCTCCAGGCGATGTGCATACGATTACCACATCGGAAGATATGTATAAATTGGGTTCTGGAGGAACTAACTTTGTTACTTGGCTTACGACTCTTTCCACAGGAGTGAAGCCCGGGAACGTGAAGTGTACTACAAACGGAGGAGATTGTGTTCATTCGAATTTTACGAAGAGTACGATCAATCTCGCCTTGAGTGCGGCCACTTCGGATCAATCTTATGCAAATAATAAAAACTTAGCGACTACCTGCGGGGCAGTCGTAGGACTCTAAAACGAGGACCCACACTACCTCTAGGGTCGTGTGGGTTTTTAATTTTTTTATTAATTTTAAATCTGAAGATTAAAAGTTATCTCAAAAATACTTTATCTTTCCTTAAAATGCCGATTTTAATCATTCTAAGATATGTTTGAGATAACTTCTAAAATGACTTTCTTGTATCGACGATTTTGATTTCGGCATACGAAATTCGTTTTATTTCCTCGTAACCAAATCAGAGAAATTCAAAAGCCATGCGGTCTGGATTCAAACAGGCACATTCGCGAAGATCAAGTTCATTGGATTTTTTTTCTTCGTGAAAAAATGTAAGACTCAAAGAAAGGAGTCGTAAGTTTATTAAGAACTTGTCCTGAAAACTTAGAATGTGGGAATTCCTATGGGAATTGAATAGCGGAAAAGGCTGTTCGAAAATTCATAAATCTATCCAGGGACGTAATCCGTGGGAACTTCTGGGCATACGAACTTGGCGAATGATCGTAGTTGATTGAGTTTAAGGTTTTAGGATAAAAATTCTAACGGTATGTTCTTTTAACTTCCTGAAATATTTCGAAGAACTCTACCGAGGATTTCAGGTTCGAGCAAAAGAGCGAATACAATTCCGCACAATGCGCCCCAAAGATGAGCGTCATGGTTGATTCCGTCCGAGTGTCCGCTTTTCGAGGAAAAGTACGTGTAAACTAGATACAGGACCGCGTAAATCGCTCCCGGAATCGGGATCGGTATGAACATCATGTAAAGGGATAGATTCGGGTAAAAAAGAATCGTAGCAAACAAAACGCCACAAACACCACCGGATGCACCTAACGTTGCATAAAGAGGATTTTCCAGATTCTTTCTCCAAGAGATGACGCTCGTAATTAAGATCGTTCCGAGATAAAAAAGAAGAAACTTGATGGGACCTACGGTTATTTCTAAATTTTTTCCGAAGGAATAAAACGAAATCATGTTGAAGATCAAATGCATCCAATCCGCGTGAATAAAACCGGAAGTGAGAAGAGTATAATAATTTTTATTCCTCTTCAATCGATACGGGGTGAGAATAAACTTATCGAGTTTGTCCTCGGAACTAAAACACCAAATACTCAAACCGAAGGTGACGAGACAAATTAGTATTGTGATCAAAATAGATTCCTTTGTGTTAGTTTTCAGTCGAAGGATCGTTTATTTGGA
>NZ_AHMT02000036.1:32500-95771 GCF_000243815.2 Leptospira alexanderi serovar Manhao 3 str. L 60
CAGTTTTTTTTAACTGATATAAGAACGGACCGTCGAAGACAAACGATTCTCCTTCTTGATAGCGATAGAATAAATGAACGGGAGAAGTTGGTTTCTTTTTCATATTCGATACCGCTTCCTGAGAAGAACGAATTACGTTATAGCCCGGGAGGTTTCCTAATTTCTTTGTTTCGGAACTTTCGGCGATCCAAGGAGTATCCGATTTCTTTACCCAGGGGGAATTGTTTTTTAAACGTTGTGCGTCTTTCAAAAGCGTTTCGACCCAAGCCGGATCCCCCACCGAAAGAATTCCGGTAAAACCGTGGGCAAAGAAGGATTGTAGTGAAAGAAAAATTCCGGCTCTGTCTTTTTGTCCTCCGAGCGAGTCTGTCGAAAGAGTGACATTCGCATCACAAAAACCGGGAAGCGCATAAGAAACTTTTCCCGAGAAAGAATTTATTTTTCTGATCGAGACGATTTTGCCTTTTTCAATTCGAATCTCAGAAGGCTCGGAATATTCTTTTTTTCCGGGAAGAAGATATCTTACGGGGTTTAAGATTATGGATTCGGAATTCACTGATGAAGTGATAAACAGCAACATGAGAGAAAAAAAAGAAGATTTTAAAAGAGCGCCGATTTGTTGGAATCTTGAAAAATGCCTCTTTTTTCCCTTTCCTAAAATGACTCTCTTGACAAACAAAACAGATTCCGAAATGTTCATGGATGATGGAGCAGGAAGTCCGAGATATATCCGACAATATCCGGTTAACAATCGAGAACGGAAGAATTCTGTCTCTGAAAACCCACAGGATGACTCGTTCTGTCGAAGAGCATATCCAAAAGGCAGTCGGACTGATTCTGGATAGAGTAACTCATCCTACTTTAATTCCTACGGTTTATACTATAATAAAAGAGTTGGTGATCAATGCCTGCAAAGCAAACCAAAAAAGGATTTTTTTCAAAGAAAAAGGTTTGGATCTAAACGATGTTTCCGACTACGAAAAAGGAGTCAGGGAGTATAAGAGTATTTTCAGCGAAGAGATGTCCGAATCTTACGGGCAAAAGGCGAAGAAAGAGGGATATTATTGTCTGATTAGTTTTTATTACTCTTCGGACGGAATTCGTATCGAAGTAGTCAATAATGCTCCCATTACAGAACAGGAAGAAAAATCTCTCCGCGAGAAATTAGAAAAAGGGATGCGTTATAACGACATCGCGCAGTTTTATTTGGACAACGAGGATAACACCGAAGGCGCCGGCCTCGGACTGGCTCTCATTTTAATTATGCTCAAAGGCGAAGGAATCGATCCTTCCTACTTTAGAATCATCATTCGAGAAGACATTACGATTGCAAGATTGGAAATCCCTCTCACCCCTAATTTTCAGAGTGTCCGAAAAACTCGATCATAAAAATTAAATGCGGCTTCCTCTCTCCGTTTGTATTATCACACTCAACGAGCAAGACAATATAGAGCGTTGTCTTAAACCTCTAAATTTCGTTTCTGAAATCATCGTAGTCGATTCCGGTTCTAAGGATAAAACCGTAGAGATTGCCAAAAAACATAAGGCCAAAGTTTACAAAAGAAAATTCGACGACTACGTCAGTCAGAAAAACTTCGCTCTTTCTCTCGTTAAAAACGAATGGGTTTTAACTCTAGACGCGGACGAAGAAGTCTCTTTGGAATTAAAAGAGGAAATTCTGGCTTTGTTTCAAAACGGACTTCCCGCTGCGGACGGATATTCCACTCCGAGGCTTACTTGGTATTTGGGGAAATGGATCCGTCATGGAGGTTGGTATCCCAACCGAAGGATTCGACTCTTTCACAAATCCAAAGGAAAATTCGGAGGTGGACTCGTTCACGAGACGATTCAACTTCAAGGTATATGCAAAAAATTGAATTCTCCCGTATATCATTATTCCTATAAAAGTATCGGAGATCATGTCCGTTACATCAATGCGTATTCCGAATTAGGCGCTCGGGAAAAATATGGAGCCGGGAAAACGAGCGGTCTTTTTTACGCGTTTCTGGAGGGATTCTACAAGGCGTTTTGGATGTATTTTATTCGATTCGGATTTTTGGACGGGAAACAAGGTTTTGTTCTGGCGATTTTGGGATTCTATTATAATTTTCTAAAGTATATTAAATTGTACGAATTGAATTCGAAGGATAAAAAGAAAGTTTAAAACGTCCGTATCCCGGAAGCGATGTCGTTTCCCGGGATACGGATTCGTTTTGACAAGGGTTTTTCGTCGAATCATTTTTCTCGACCGAGTAAAGTCTATACCCAAGGATATGATAAGTTTAACGTGAGCAGGGTCGTAAGAAAGTTTGGGCAAATAAGAAACTAAAGTGCAACGACTCCCTGAACTCAGGCGCAGAGCTTTCCTGAACTCAGCAAACACCTTCCTATGGGTCGGTGTTTAGGTTGCTCTGCGGGTCGTCGTCACAACTCGCGAATTTCATAGATAAAATGACTCGCGACCGCGCTTTAACTCAATGTTGCCGCCTACGATCGCAACATAATGCTCCAATCGCTTTTGCATTTTGTTATACCGAAGTTACGTTTTTTTAATCTCCATCCGAATTGGAAGGGAGGGCGTTTGCTCCTAAGATTCCTATGATTTCCGTCGCAAAGATTATGCGAAGTTCCCTGAATCTTAAATAAATTTCCGTATTTACGAAGTTGAGATTCCCGGCGAGGTCTGTCTTAAGTGTTGCGGATGAGTTAATTCTTTCTTGAATGAGAGATTTTAATGTGGTAATTTTCGTTTTAACGCGAGCATCTAACGCGCTGTTTTGAAACTGAACGAGATAGCTTAGGGATCTCGCTTCGTTATCTCCCGCATTACCGTAATAAACGAGTTCTAATCCTTCTAAAGACGACAATAGGTCTTGATAGGCGGTATCGCTATAAATTGATTCCAGTTTTGCGGGATATTGAGTCGTTCCTGCAACCGTGAGACCCGCCGGAATTCCGACTCGAATGTCTTGATTCGTATATTCCAACTGAACTAATCCGTTGATGAACGAGTCAGTCGCATCCTTGATTCCACCGAAGGAACCTTTTCCTGAAGCCAATTCTTCCGCAAAATTCCCGGAAGAAGAATTCCAGGAACCAAGAAGTCGTTGTGCGTCCAATTGAATCACATTTGCGAGAGAGACGATGTAGGCTCTTCTTCCCGCATTTGCATTTGCCGCGTTAATTGCGGCAGTCGTATGCACCCCGTTACCGTCATCGAAAATGAAATATTCCAATGCGGCAAATCCCTTTCGAGTAAGAGGGTACGAATCGACCGTACTCGTGTTGGGATTGGTTGCGGCGGCTAGATTCAAATCGTTTGCCGTCGGACGGTTGTTTTCTCCTAAAATATAACCGTCCAATTTGTGAAAGAAGTTCGAAGGGAGATAGGACCGGTTGATATAAAAGGTTTCGGATTGTTTGAAAATTCTTCTCGCGGCTAACCATTTCGTTTGAAGATCCGTAAGGGTGGTCGCGTTCTGATTCGCTTGGTACGAAGCAGCGCTCGTTTTTAACTCGTCGGCTGCGGTTAGAAGACGGGCGAGTTGAGGAACGGCGACTCGGTTGGCCGTATAATTCAGAAATTCTCCTGTACTTGCGTTTGCAAATAACGCGACTAGTAAGGTTTCTGTTCCCGTAATTTTTCCGAAGTCTCCGCAGCGAATTTTCGAGAATACGATCACCATGCTCAGAGTGAGAATTTTAATTCCTTGGGCGAGAGATGTTCTCGTCCAAGGAATATTCATAGATTCTAAAATTCTCATAGAGATTCCAGGAATAGAATCAACTTATCCCGATCTTCTTTCGGAAGATTGACAAATTTATTTCTGGATGTCAAAGCTTCTCCCCCGTGCCAAAGAATCGCTTCTTTATGGCCTCTTGCACGTCCGTCGTGAAGGAGATGGTTATGACCGTTGACTTTTTGGATGAGTCCCGTTCCCCAAAGAGGAGGAGTTCTCCATTCCGTTCCGGAAGCTTCGAAGTCTTCCCGGTTGTCTGCGAGATCGGGTCCCATGTCGTGGAGAAGAAGATCGGTATACGGTTTTATGTGTTGAAAAGAAATTTCAGGAAATCCCTCCGAGTGACCTGTGAAAATATAAGGTTTATGACAGGCGTTGCATCCGATTTCCGAAAAGATTTCTTTCCCTCGAATCACATCGGGACGGGTCCAGTTTCTTCTTCCGGGAACACCCACAAGTTTGGTATAAAAAGTCACTAACTCCGCGGTTTTAGTCGAAATTTCAGTTCCTTCGGGGGTTCCGTTAACGCCGGGAGGGGAAGCGAAACAAGCCGCCTGTGCGCCTACGCAGTTTTGATTTGGAAAAAGAGGGCTCGTGATTCCTATATCTCCTAAAAATGCTCCCTGATTTTGTTGTGATAAATTCGGTTCGTTGGCTTTCCATCCGAATCTTCCCAATACTTTCTTTTGCAGTTTTGCGTCCCAAACGAAATTTGGCTTTCCGGAGATTCCGTCACCATCCGAGTCGTTTTCATCCGCAAAGGAAAGGATGGTCGATTCTGGAATCGCTTCTAAAAGTCCGAGTCCTGGGATCATAGGAGATGTCCGAGGAGATTGATGTACGACCGGAGGTTGCCCACCAAAATTCCAGTTCGAAATGATGAACGTAGGTCTTCTCAGAGAATACGCCTCTCCGTCGGGAAAATGTCCCGGTTCTTCCGCAAAGTTTACGGTTGTAGTCGCTTCCGCTGGGACTCCCGCAATTCCACGATTATTAATCTGAAGTCCGTAGTTGTCGAGTCCTACCGGTCCGCCTGTGATCGGATCTTTTCCGTTTTGGCTGACTCGAATCAACATAGTGGAAAAAACGTTGCTTCCGCTGGGAGGAGGAGTTCCTCTTCCGTCCTTTACGTGACAACCGTCGCAAGAGGTGCTGTTAAAAACCGGTCCCAATCCGTCGGAAGCGGAGTTTCCGCCTTGAACCCAAGTTCGGTTGAAGAATGAGTTGCCGCCTTGAAAGTCTATGTTTCCGTCTTCTCGGAGGTTTGCTGCGGCAAGGTCGAAGGCGTTTACGGTGGTATCGAAAACCGTCGTCAAACCGCCGGAATATTGTTCACCGGGATCCATATTTGCAAGGATAAGTAGAATCAACGCCAATTCTTGATCGTTGTTTTTTTTATGGTCGAAAATTTTAAGGTTACACTGAGTGAGTAAACAGAATAGGATTCCGCTCAGGAATCCTATTCGAATTTTTGAATTGATTGAAATCATAAAGGGGAACTCTTTTTTCGTCATGATCTTTTGATTTTCATAATGATTGATCTTTCCTATTTAACTTAAATAGAAAAATCGGTGATCGAAACGCCAACTCCTTTTGCGGCATCTGTGATCGTTTTTTTCATCGTATCTCCGATCAGTTTCTGGGTATCAAAAAGGATTTTATACTCGGAATCCGTATTTCTGATAATTTGGTCGTATCTTCCCGTTAAAGATTTAGGTGGGCAAGTAGTTGTGTAATTCGGATCGGCTGTTTGTTCCGGAAGATTGATGCAAAATACATCTCTGGATGCAATTGCCTGGGCGGCGATCGGAGGAGCGCTGAGAGTTCCAAAAAGACTTCTTAGTCCCGGTCCTGTGGAAACTACGGTTCCTTTTTTCAGTTCGTAAGATCCGGACCAAATGTTCAATACGCTTTGAGCATTGTAGTAAAAGTCAGCCTTGGTAGTATCGCTGAAACAGGAATGTTCTTCTTCTTGTTGTCCATCAAAGGTTCCGGTGAGTCTTTCTCCACCCCATTCTCCTGCGATGAATTTTCCAAGACCCTGAAAGATGGCAGTGATTGCGGCGTTAGGATTGGATTTCAGTGCGTCCGAATATCCGGAACCGTCTGCAAATTGGTCTCGGATCAGTCCTAATTGAAGAACGAGTCCGTCGGTAACGGCTTTCATATAAGCTCTTTTTTTCTCTCCGTCTGTTCCTACGCCTCCTGTAAGTTCCGCTACAGTACGCTGTCCTGCAATTTCATTGATTCCTCCGTTAGACAAGTCTTGTCCCCAGAGAATATATTCGATTGCGTGCCATCCTACCGTGATTGCGGTTTCGTCGTCACCATCGACGGCTCCGTTGTTATTTGCCGCAGCGTCGCCGTTTGCGGCTAAGATTGCATCATAAGTTATCTGTGCTGCGTTATTACCTATGTGACTATCAATCGCACTTTCGTCTAACGGCCACGAGTTGATCAGTCCCTCGCATTCTTCTTCTCCGGATCCGTCCGCGTTGCTTCCACAACCTAAGACGTCTACGTTATCGATCGGTCCGGAAGAAAAACGGAATGCTTCGGTTACTAGATAAGAAGCTCTTGCGATGATGTATAGATTTTTAAGATTTGCATGATCCGCTGCGCTCGGGTTTGCGTTTGCAGCGAATGCCGTTACTGCGGTTTGCAGTTTGACTGCGTCTTTGTAGCTTTGATCGTACGATTCGTAGCCGAGCTGTAGATAACGATCTACTACTTGAGCTTTAGTCGCAGTTGGTTGAAATCCTAATCCAAGTAGAGCCAGCAGGGAATCGTTCGATTTTTCTCCCGGCTTACAGTTTAACAGTAAGAGCTGCGCTACGATTGAAAGAAAAAAGGGGAAAGTAAATTTTTTGAGATTCATTCAAGTTTCCTGAAAGTTTTTAAAAAGATCCCGGCAGCGTTATCCGCAACCGGGGAATTTTCGATGAACTGGTTGTTATGATATTGATACCAATTCTCAATATCAAAATTATAGTCAAACGAAAATTTTGTTTTAGGGTGAATTTGTGGGAACTCCCACGAAAAATTTCTAGTTTGAGGGGAGTTTATGCACTTTTCGCATAGAAGTCCGGATCCGAGAGAGAAATTCTTTCTAGAATTGTGGGAACTCATACAATTTTTCGATTCTTGAGGGACTGAAATTACTAAAAAAACATAGATCAGAGTTCAAAAGTGACACCGACATTGATTTGGCGAAACGGACCGACTTGAATTCCTTCGGGAAGGCGACCGGAAATGTAACGAACATCGGCTAAATTCTTTCCGGTAACAAAGAGATTCCAACGTTTAATCGGGTCCTTATAACCCAGAGAAAAGTTAATGAGCCCGTATGCGGGGATCACACCGGTTTCACCGGAGCTGTTCGAAGTAATATTAAGATATTGTAATACTTTTTTGCCGAGAGGATCTGTGATCAGATCGGCCCAGTATACGGTTCGGGTATTTGAGTCGTCGTGATATTGGGCGGAGAAATATTGATATTCTACTCTTGAGTAAAAGCCCTTTTGATGGATAAAACCGAGAGCGAGGGTCACTGTGTCTCTGGAAACGTAAGGGACGTAGTTGCCGTTTTTATCCTTCTGAGTGACGATAAAATCGAGAAGAGATTGATTTGGTGTGATTTTTGAGGCGTCGATGGAATACTGATTCATTCTTGCGTCCGCTCTTGTGTAAATCAAATCAATCGGAAGTTTGAAGGAGGCTTCAAACAATTTGGCCGGATCGAACGTGACGTTGGTTTCCAGACCTCGACTGTAAGTTCTTCCTCCGTTTTTTGCGGAGGAGGCGGAGTCGTTTCCGGAAGTGGAAGAAGTGATTATGATCTGGTTGATGTAGTTCAGATCGAAGTAACTTACCTGGGCATTTAAGTAATTTGTAATATCTCCTCGAAAGCCGGTTTCGTAGTTATAGGAATATTCTGGATCGATCCGATTGACGATACCGGAGTTGTTCAATGCGTCCTGATATCTCGGAGGTGAAAAACCTTTGTGCGCGCCTGCAAACCAAGTCACATCTTTATTGAGGTCGTAAGTAAGCCCGAGACCGGGAATTACAACATGATACGTGTGTTTGCTTCCTTTATCCACTTCTTGGGAGGGGGAATTCGGAAGAGGTTGATTGGTAGCCGGATCCAGGGACTGTTGACGAAGAATTGTTCTGTTTTGTGAAAACGATTCGTAACGAATCCCGGGAATCACCGAAAAACGATCGTAGAACTTGAGACTGTTTTGAGCGAAACCTGCGATGGATTTTGTGTGATTGACTTCGTGATCTCTTATATTTCCCGATTTGGAAAGGGAATATTCCGAAGAAGCGGCTCCGGTTGGGGGTTTGTCAAAGCCGTTGCCGAAGATCGCATAATCGGGAGTAGGCGGCCCGTCTAAGTATTTGATATCCGCAGTTTCATAGTGGTAACGCAGACCCGCGTCGAGCTGATTCTTGATTCCAAAAAACTGATAGTCTTGTTGATAGCGGGATTCCGCTCCTACAAAACGATAAGAACGGTTTCTGTGACCTACGCTGTCCAACATGTAAACCGTATCGCCTGGGCGATTCACAAACGGTTCCGTATCGTAGGTTTTAATTACGTTGCCCGGAATAGCACCGAAGTTGGAACCCGTGTTTCTAAGGTAATTCTGTCTTGCCCAGTTCCTTTCCGTATATGCGGCATAAACTTTTGTCACGAGTTTAGAATGATCGGCGAGTTTCCATTCGTGGCCGATATCGCCGGAATATCTCTGAAGTTTTCGGTTATCCTGTTCCGCAAAGTTGGAAGAAGAATGATTCCAAAACTGGGCGGTCGTCAAGCCGAGATAAGTCATGTTTGCATCTTGGGCGGTTGCTAAAAATTTAGAAGTAAGAATATGTTTTTCATTCAGATCGGTAATGGACTTAAAGGAGAATTCATGCAATCGAAAGTCTTGGTGATCTCGAAATCCGTTTCCTTGTTTTCTAAGAAACGAAATATCGATACCGGTATTTCCGAACGTTCCTCCGTAAGAAACTTGAGAGGAAAAGAATCCGTAGGACCCGCCTTGTGCGGACACGGAAAGAATCGGTTCTTTCGAAGGACGTTTTGTGATAAAGTTAACCACTCCGCCGATTGTAGAAGGACCGAAAAGAATCGCCCCTGAACCTTTGATGACTTCGATTCTTTCCATACGATCGATATTTGGCGTATAATATTGTTCCGGCGCGGAGTAAGGATTGAGAGACGTAAAAATTCCGTCTTCTAAAATGAGAACTTTTCTTCCGAGATCGTTGTTCACTCCTCGAAAACCCAGGTTTAAAATCAAACCAGTATCTTGGTAACGGATGGAAGCTCCGGGAACTCTTCTCAGAACTTCCATCGAATCAACCGGTCTGGTCTGTTCCAAAAATTCCTTCTCAATGACGATCGCCGAGCCGGGAATTCTTTTGAGGTCGACCTTTCGTTTTCCTATCACCGAAATGGCTGCGCGTTCCGATTCTTCTCCGTTAGAAGAAGGACGTTGTGTCGGATTTTCTTCTGATTGTGCGAAAACTCCCCAAGAAAGTAGGAAAAAGAGAAAAATACAAAGATACGAGATTGATTTTTGTTCCATTTGGCTTTAAATTTTGAAAATGATTCTCAATATTTGTCGACGGCTTTTAGAGTCAAGGGAGAATGAAGTGAAAAGATTCGGGTTCGAAGGAAAAATTTAGGAATAAGACTCAAAAGATAACGGAGTTTATGGGAACTCCTCGAAATTCTTTCTTGAAGACAAGTGCGTAATTTCATCGCAAAACTTTTTCGACCATCCGCACGTGTCTTGATCGTCGGATCCAAATCCGCGGCACGGATTGTTTTTTCTAACTCGCTAAACGCGATCTTACCCGGACCCATCATAGGAGAAAGCAACCATTGAGTTTTTACCATGTCCCTTGTGGATTGTAATATGGGATTTCCTGCATTTTCAAAATGTTTCTTTGTAAAAAGAATGTGGAGTGTTCCAACGATAAAGACAGTTAGAAAGTTCAGGGACGTACTCTGTAGGAACTCATCACCAACCCCACAAGTTAAGAAGTTTGGGATCATAAGGATCAAAAGCTGATATTTTTCAAGTGTTCCGACGTGTCAGTGATTAGGGGTTAGATTTTAGTGGATAGAACTTTATGTACAATAAAACGCAAGTGTTCCGACGTGTCAGTGATTAGGGGTTAGATTTTAGTGGATAGAACTTTACATACAATAAAACGCAAGTGTTCCGACGTGTCAGTGATTAGGGGTTAGATTTTAGTGGATAGAACTTTACACAATAAAACGCAAGTGTTCCGACGTGTCAGTGATTAGGGGGTTAGATTTTAGTGGATAGAACTTTACACAATAAAACGCAAGTGTTCCGACGTGTCAGTGATTAGGGATTAGATTTTAGTGGATAGAACTTTATGTACAATAAAACGCAAGTGTTCCGACAAGAATGAGGCTTTTTACTTGCGAAAAGTATCATTTTCTGATAGAGAAAAATTTCCCGAACCTTTCCACCCCCACCCAAAAATAAGGGGAAACTCAGGCACAACGCTTCCTGAACTCAGCAAACACCTTCCTATGGGTCGGTGTTTAGGGCGCGTTGTGGGAACTAAGTTTCACGGTGGATTTTGTCGTAATTCCGACAAATTGATCTTGAGATCCCATTGCTTGTGGGTAGGGTTATGGTAGGAACTCCTACGCTTTATACGAACTTATGGAATGGTTGTAACTGACTTTTCTTAAGGTTTTTGGACAGGTTCTTAAGAATTCCGGAAGTAGTTCGTATTAAAAGATCACTGCGAGTAAAGCCGAACCGAGAAGATCGGACCGGAATAAAAATGAAAGATTTCATCCTTTTCAAATTGAACTCGTCTTTCTCTTACGAATCCAATACACTAAGATTCCGGACCAAACCGCCGATAAAATCAAACCGCCCATTTCCCTCGTGACTTCGTCGTTAAAGGATAAGTTTTGGATTTGCATCGCAGCAAGTACGGTTCCCGCTGAAAAAAGTACCAAAAGAAATAGAGACGTTCCAAGCCAAAGTTCCGTTTTTTTAGGATATATTAAAAAACCTGCATATAATGCGACGATACTCATATAAAGCGGAATCCAAAGCCAAGGATCGGGATCGTTCCACTGAAGTCCCGCAAAAACGAGCCAGATCGAAATCGTAACGATTGAAAAAATTTTCATGATTCGTAAATCCATTTGAGTTCGTAGAGATCCTTTCTTCGATTGGAAAGATTTCGAACGGAACCTTTTTTACGGAGTTCCTTTAAAAGATCCAAATCCAAGTCGGCGATCAAAGTCATTTCCGTATTCGGAACGGATTCCGCAGCCACACAGTCGTGAGGAAACGCGAAGTCGGAAGGAGTAAAGACCGCGGACTGAGCGTACTGAATGTCCATATTCTCCACATGAGGAAGCGCGCCGACGGAACCGGAAATCACGACGTAACATTCGTTTTCGATCGCTCTTGCCATCGCACAGTGCCTGACTCGGTTGTATCCGTTTTTCGTATCTGTGTAGAATGGAACAAATAGAATGTCCATCCCTTGTTCTGCTAAGAACCTAGGAAGTTCCGGGAACTCCACGTCGAAACAGATTAGAATTCCGATCTTACACGCGTCCGTAGTAAATACCGAAAGATTGTATCCGCCCTTGACTCCCCAGTAAAAATCTTCGTCCGGAGTTACGTGAAGTTTATACTGCTCTTCGTAGGTTCCGTCCCTTCTGCAAAGGTAGGAAACATTATGAAGGGTGTTATCCCGATACTCGGGCATACTTCCCGATATGATATTAACGTTGTATGAAACCGCAAGTTCGACCATCTTTTCGATGATGCTTTCGGTGTGACTCGAAAGCGCGCGCATCGCGTCCGAAGGGCTTCTGTCGTTGTATCTGGCAAGCAAAGACGCATTAAAAAATTCAGGAAATAATACGAAGTCAACGTTGTATCCTGCCACGGTATCGACGAAAAATTCCACCTGATGCATCAATTCCTCGATTCCCGCCACGGGACGCATCTGCATCTGAACGACTCCCACACGGACGACGGTTTTTTGTCCTCCGATCAGGGCGGTCTCTTCCTTCTCGTAATATATATTCAACCATTCTAATAGAACTGCATAAGAGCTGAAACCTTTGGTATGTCCGAAATATCCCCGTTTGAGTTTTCGAACGTGGAATCCGTTTGCGAGTTGAAAGGAAAGAACCGTATCGTAGATTTCCTTGTCTCTTACTTTTTCGATGTATTGGGCTGGAGTCATGGAATCTTCGTAGTTTTCATAACCGGGCATCCAGGCTCCGACTACGATTCTCTTGAGATTCAGTTTTTCGCAGAGTTCTTTTCTTGCGTCATACAATCTTCGCCCAAGACGCAAACCTCTATACTCCGGATGAACAAAAATATCCACACCGTAGAGAGAATCTCCGTTTTCGTTGTGATTTTTGAGATCGCCCTTTCCTACGATTTCCTCGTAGGTGTGATTATCTCCGTAATCGGACCACTTGACGATTTGGCTGATGGCCGCCCCGACGACTTTTCCGTTGTCTTCGATACAAATTTGTCCTTCGGGAAATTTAGAGATCTGAGCTTCGAATTGATTTTTTTTCCAGGCTCCGTCGAATTCCGGGAAAACAATATCCATGATTTCCTTTACGTCCGGGTAATCTTCCAGAGTAAGGCTTCGCATAACAATCCTGTGCTCGGATTGAATTTTTCTTTTTTCTTACTCGGTTTTTTGCCGCCGGAACCGTTTGTGGAAATCATTGGAACACTTTGCCCGGATTCATGATATTTTTAGGGTCCATGGATTTTTTGATTTCTTTCATCAAGAAAATCTCCGCCCGGGTTCTGGAAAAATGGAGAAAGTCTTTTTTTAAAAGACCGATTCCGTGTTCCGCGCTGATCGATCCATGATATTTTTGTAATAAACGAAACATATCCGGATCCACATTCTTGCATTTTTTGAAAAAATCCTCGTTGGAAAGATCTTTCGGTTTTACGATGTTCAGATGAAGATTTCCGTCTCCCACATGACCGAAAAGAGCGATTTCAAAACCGGGATATTTTCCGTTTAACAGAGTTTCCATATCTGCGAGAAACGGTTCCATGTTTCTCAAAGGAAGGGAGATGTCGTTTTTATGAACGGTATATTCGATGGAAATACTTTCGCTGATTCCTTCTCTGTATTTCCAAAACGTTTCCGATTGTCTGGAGTTTTGCGCTAGACTTCCGTCGGAGATTAGACCTTTTTCCGTGATTGTTTCCAAAAACCCGAACAGTTTTTCGTCGTCGGATTTGTCCGCAATCTCGAATTCCATCAAAACGTAATATGGACTGGGAGATTGAAACGGATCCGGAATTCCGAGATGGGCCTTTACTTTTCCGAGACAGTATTCGGTAAAGAATTCGAATGCAAGCAAAGGGACCTTAACCTGGTGCGTTTCTTTGAATAAGGAAAGAATGGAGGAAAAGTCCGGAACCGCCACGAGTAAAACTCGGTTGTCCAGAGGTTTTGCTGTCAGCTTTAAGGTTGCTTCGGTAATAACGCCTAACGTTCCTTCCGAGCCGATGAATAATTGTTTCAGATCGTATCCCGTATTATTTTTGAGCACCTCTCCGTTGAATTCTAAAATTTCTCCGGTCCCTGTGACAACGGTGAGTCCTAACACCCATTGACGAATCAGACCGTAGTGGACGACTCTGACTCCGCCCGCGTTTGTGGCGATGTTTCCCCCGATATGAGAAGAACCGGTGGACGCAAAGTCCACCGGAAAATAAAAATCTTTTTCTTCAACTTCCTTGTGAAGATTTTTGGTGATCATTCCCGCTTGAACTTTGATACTTCCGAAAAAAGGATCGAAGTCCAAGACCTTGTCCATTTTAGAAAGGGAAAGAACCAGTTCCTTATTTTTTGCGATCGCTCCGCCCGCGTATCCGGTTCTTCCTCCGGAGGGAACGATCGAAAGCTCGTTTTCGTAGGCATACTTTACGATTTTTGCAACTTCTTCCGTCGTAGTCGGAAAAGCGAGAATGTCGAAATCTGGTTTATAAACCTTGGTTCTGTCCGTTCCGAAAGAAAGAAAGGTCGTTTCGTCAAAGTCTGGATCGTTTCTAAAAAATATCTTTCCGGGACCGATCAGGGATTTGAGTTCCGATTTGTTGGTTGTGGAGATCGTGGTCATGTTTGTTTTTGAAATATTATTCCGCGAAGATCATTCTTTCTATTTGGGAATCTACCGGTTTTTCATCCTTTCCTAATATTCTTTTTATGTAATGCCCATCCGGACGTAGGAATCTCGCTTTAACGTTATCCTGCAGTTGAACGTCCAGGATTTTTTTGATTCGATCCTTGTTCTTGCTTTCCACGATTGGAAAAAGGACTTCGATTCTTCTCTCGAAGTTTCTTGGCATACAATCGGCGGACGCGAGAAAGATGGACTCGGAACCGTTTGAATGAAAGTAATAGATTCTTGTATGTTCTAAAAATCTTCCCACAATGGAAAGAACAGTGATGTTTTCCGAAATACCCTTGAGTCCCGGTTTGAGACAACAAATGCCTCGGATAATTAGATCGATTTTTACTCCGGCCTGACTGGCCTTATATAAGGAAAGAATGATATGCGGATCCACCAGCGAATTCATTTTGAATATGATTCTTGCCGGTTTTCCCGCAAGCGCATTTTTTCTTTCCTGATCGATCATCGTGATAAACGTCGATTTCAGATTATGAGGAGACGCGGATAGGAAATTCAGGGTCGGCATCTTTGCATAACTCGTGATCGTATTGAAAATCGTAGCGACGTCTTCCGTAATCTGCTTATTGACCGTAAAAAAGCTGAGATCCGTATAATATTTGGACGTGGTGGAATTGTAATTTCCGGTTCCAAGGTGCACATAACGCACCATATGATCGTCTTCCTTTCGAACAATCAGAAGCATTTTACAGTGAATTTTTAATCCGACTAAGCCGTAAACTACGTGAACTCCGCGGGCTTCGAGTTTTTGAGCCCATTTGATGTTTCTTTCTTCGTCGAAACGCGCCTTGAGTTCCACGAGAACGGTCACTTGTTTTCCGTTCTCCGCCGCTTCTCCCAAATACTGGATGATGGGAGAATCTCCGCTTGTACGATATAGAGTCATTTTGATTCCGAGAACTTTGGGATCTTCGGAAGAGATTCTGAGTAGGTCCTCGATGGCCGAGAAGGATTGGTATGGGTGATGAAGAAGTCTGTCTTTCTTTTTAATCGCTTCGAAAATCTTTTCGGGGGTATCGAACTTAAGGGTAATTTTCTGTTGAAAAAAAGGATACTTGAGTTTGGACGTATGATCCAGACCGTAAAAGAACATTGCGTCGTTTATGTTCAAGATGGAGGCGACATCAAATACCTCATGGTCTTGAAGTTCCAAAAGTTCTCTCAATGTGTTTTTAATAAAGGGAGAAGTTCCCTGATGAATGTCCATACGAACCGCGTCTCCCCAGATTCGGTTTCGAAGTTCGTCCTTCATCGTGATGAGTAAGTCTTTGACAGACTTTTCTTCGTCGATGGAAATGTCGGCGTCTCTTATGATTCGGAACGGATAGATTTCCTTAACGGTCATACCGTAAAAAAGATCGTCTACGTGTAGTTTGATGATTTCTTCCAAAGGGAAAAATCTTCTTTCTTCTCCTTTGCCTTTCAGTTGTAGAAATCGCGGAAGTACCGACGGCACTTGTACGACTGCGAACAAATCTTTTTTCCCACCGGTCTTTTCGTCTTCGGTGCTTAAGACCATGGCGAGGTTCAAGGATTTGTTGAGAATATGAGGGAAGGGATGGGCCGTGTCGATTGCAAGAGGGGTGAGAATTGGAGATACGTCTTCCTTATAATAATTTTGAATCTGTTTGATCTCGTTGATCGTCAATTCTTCCGGATTGAGAACGAGATGGATTCCGGCCATTTTCAATTCTTCTAATGTTTTGGAGAAAGTTTCATACTCTTCTCGGACGAATGCGCGGACTTTATCCGATAAGTCGGAAAGAATTTCGGATGCGCTATCTCCGTTTAAACTTCTTTCATCGTTTCCTTCCTTTACGAGGTTACGAAGTCCGGCGACCCGGACCATATAAAACTCATCGAGGTTTGTTTCGGTGATACTTAGGAATTTCAGTCTTTCCAAAAGCGGGTTTTCGGGATCGTTTGCTTCTTCCAATACGCGTCGGTTGAAATCGATCCAGGAAAGTTCCCGATCAAAAAATATATTCGGGTTATTCAAATGAATTTCAGGTTCGTTTTTGTCGGAAGAATCGCTTTGGATTGCAGTCATTGGAGTTTGGTCCTGTACTTTTGGTTTTGACATTAGAGTTGTTGAAAAATTAATTCTCCATTTATTTTTGTTTCACTAAAATGAACGATTGAAGCAGTTTTGTTAATCCCACAATTGAATTTTTCAATAACTCTATTAGATATCCTGAAAATTTTCAAAAATCCCTCAGTCTCGGTTCTACCAGGGGTTCTATTCCTGTTTAAACCTGCTTAACCGGGAGTCAATAATTCTAAGAAGATTTTGATGAGTTGATTTTTGGACCCCTTTAAATTTTGGACGGAGTGAGACATCGAATCGTTGATTTTTCTTTGATTTGGGAGTCCCCACATTTTAGTCTGGTCGGTGGAATTTTTCCGTGCATCGTTTTGATTCGTAAGGTATTCTTTCATTTCTGAACTTGAGGAAGAATTAAGATTCCTACTTTTTAAAACTGAAATTCCTAAATCGATGAAAAAGAAATGTCCGGGACCGTATTACCAGTTCTTAGATTGTAGCCTTCAATTTCGGATAGGGAGAATGAATGTCATCGGAAAAGATAATACGAGAAATATGGCGTTTATTCGGACGCGATACAATGTGGGTGGTTACAAAAAAAGGGGACGGTGTAACTTTCGTCCCCCCGTCCATTTCAAAATGAAAATTCGCAGTGGAGGAACACAACCAGGGAGGTTGTTGTCCATCCATTGAAAAGTATCGGTCGTAGGAGTTCTCACATTAGGCTTCGGGTTAAAAAATATGGATGTGAATTAAAAAACTAAAAAATTTATGCGGTGCAAAACCTTTGACTTTTAAGGGGTAGAGTTTTTCCTGGCTATCATTATGCTGACCGTCGTAACTCTACTGTTTCTGGCCATTTATGGGATCGACATTGTTGCTCTCTTTTTTTTCGGGATTCATACTTATATTATGGTATATCTCTATAAAAAGAACCATGCATATTGCGAATCCGAGCCGGACAAAATCCTAGACGTCAACAATCCGAATTTGCCGGTAGTAACTGTACAACTTCCAATCTTCAACGAATTCTATGTTGTGGATCGTTTGATTGAAACTACAGTGGCTCTCAAATATCCGAAAGACAAACTTGAAATTCAACTTTTAGACGATTCCACGGACGAGACGGTCGAAAAGTCTAGAAATCTTATCAATCATTACAAAACGCTCGGATTTGATATCCATCACCTTCACAGAGCCGGAGCGGAGCGCACCGGACACAAGGCCGGAGCTTTAGAAGCCGGAATGAAAGTGGCACGGGGAGAGTATATCGCAATCTTCGACGCAGATTTTATGCCGGACCCTGATTTCTTGATTAAAACCGTACCTTACTTCGAGGATCCTCAAATTGGAATGGTTCAGGTTCGTTGGGGACATATCAACGCGGATTACAACGTTCTTACCAAAGCGCAATCGTTCGGAATCGACGGGCACTTTATGATTGAGCAAGTTGCAAGAAACGGTTCCCATCTTTGGATGAATTTTAACGGAACCGCCGGAATCTGGAAAAAGGAATGTATCATCGATTCGGGAGGATGGGAACACGACACTCTCACAGAAGACTTTGACCTTTCTTACCGTGCGGAAATGAGAGGCTGGAAATTCCGGTATTTTAAAGATATTGAATGTAAGGCGGAGATCCCGGCGATGATATCCGCTTACAAATCCCAACAGTTCCGTTGGTGCAAGGGATCGATCCAAACCGCGGTTAAATTGCTTCCCAGAATTTTTCGTGCGGATCTTCCCTGGAGGATCAAGTCCGAAGCCATCGTTCATTTAATCAATTATTCCGTTCATCCGTTGATGGTGATTAATATACTATTCAGCGCTCCTTTGCTTTTAATGAATTACTGGTCCGGATTTGACTTTTATGATCTTCCAATAGAGATTTTGATGGGGACCGCAGCGATTCTTTCCGTTGGATCCGTGGGGCCGATGATTTTCTATGCGTATTCACAAAGAATTCTCCACAAAGATTGGAAGAGAAGAATGATTTATCTTCCTATTCTTATCATGATTGGGACCGGAATTGCGATCGTAAATACGAGAGCTTGGCTCGAAGCGATTCTTGGAATTCAATCTTCTTTCAAACGTACGCCAAAACTCAAAATCGAGAAAAGTACGGATGTTTTGAAAGAAAGACTGAAATATACGGTTCCGTTGGACTTTCACGTGGTGCTTGAATTCCTAATGGGATTCTATTGTTTAGGAACTGTGTTTCTTTCCTTTGTTCTCGGAAAGCCGCAGATCGTAGGATTTTTAGTAATTTATGCACTCGGATTCTTTTACGTAGGATACTTATCTTTGAAGGAAGCTGCTTGGAAACTCGGAGCTTCCAAACAAGGGTCGACGGAAGAACTTCCGGCGCAGGCGTAAAATCCCATACCACCCCCAGGAATTAAGAAGGTTTTTGGGATCATAAGGATCAAAAACTGATATTTTTCAAGTGTTCCGACGTGTTAGTGATTAGGGGTAGATTTTAGTGGATAGGACTTTACATACATTACATACAATAGAATGCAAGTGTTCCGACGTGTTAGTGATTAGGGGTAGATTTTAGTGGATAGGACTTTACATACATTACATACAATAGAATGCAAGTGTTCCGACGTGTTAGTGATTAGATTTTAGTGGATAGGACTTTACATTACATACAATAGAATGCAAGTGTTCCGACGAGAATGAGGCTTTTTACTTGCGAGAAGTATGATTTTTTGATAGAGAAAAATCTCCCGAGTATTCCCGTCGCCTCCCACCTCCACCCAAAAATCAAGGGAAACTCAGGCACAACGCTTCCTGAACTCAGCAAACACCTTCCTATGGGTCGGTGTTTAGGGCGCGAAAGGTATAACTCAGCAGAACGCTTCCTATGGCGCGTTGTGGGGCCGACTTTTCACAGAGGATTTGTAGTAATTCCGACAGATTTATCTTCGGATCCAAGTGCTTGTGGGTAAGGTTATGGTAAAATCCGGGCACGGGCCCCATGTTTTAGGAATTAGCGAGTAGTAGTTCCTACATTGCAATGGTTATAGGGAGCCCTGACCAATAACAAACTTGCATCTAATCGAAGGACATACTTTCGCGCGTTTGTGGGGAAGCTATGGTGGACCCGTCTAACTAGAAGAGGATAAGGTGAGATCCTTCAAGCTTTGTTTGGAAGTTCGAGTGCTTATGCTTGACTTTGCGCTTTTTTCTGAAAAATTGACAAAAAATCGCTACTTTTATAGGAATCCCGATGAGTGAGAAAGTTTACTGCGCTAATTGCCTGCACTGTGTGACCGTAAGGCAGTATGAATCCGAGGCGGACAAATATATTCTCCGCGTAAAATGCACCAAGAAAAAATGGTCTAAAAGATCCGGAGAAGAAAAGCTCTATAAATATTTTACCGTTGCTCGCCGTATGCAAGTGAACTGTGAATTTTATGAGCCGATGGGTGAAATTCTTCCTTATATCAAAAATCTTAAGAAAGAACTCCCGATCAAAGACGAAATCTACATGGTGAAAACTCTCACCTAAAGAGTTTTGAAGCCCTCCGCTTTTACTCTCAAACCAGGATTGGTCCACGGAAAATTTTCCCGTAAGACCGTCCTGGAAGAACCCTTTACATTGTTTCCCGAACCGGGAGCCCTTTATCTAAAAGAATTCCCCACTCGTGTGCGTGCGGGAGAACCTCTCGTTCGGCAATCCGTCGGAACACTTTTGTCTCCGGTAGACGGAATCGCAAGTCTCATCCAAGGAGAACATTCCACAAAAATTCGAATCGTTCAAGATGGGAGTTTTCAATTGTCGGGTGAGATTCAAATCGATCCTTCTTTGAAATTGAAAGAAGCCTTGGAAAGAATGGATGAGCTCGGACTTATTTCCCTCGATTTCCCTGACACCACGTTATCCTCTCTTTTTAAAACGTTTCAGTCGTCTTTAATCGTTCTTTCTCCGTATACAAAAACCCAATCCGTCGACTTCCGAAAAATTCTTTTGAAAGAATGCAGAGAACTGCATATTCAATTTTTAGAATATATTGCGGCCTGGTTTCCGGGAGCTATCATCAAGGATCATATCTTGTCTCCCGTTCCTTTTCGAAAGTACGAATACCCGACTGGTTTCCCCCAATATTTCGTAAAAAAGGCGCTTTCCGAAAAGGTATTCCAAAAAGAGAAGATTCTTTATCTAGGACCGGAAACCCTCTATCATCTTTATAGAGCCTTGTTCAAAAAGATTCCTTATATCGAAAGACATATCAGTATCTATTACGTGGAAAAAAACGGCGATCTCAGAAAAGAAGAATCTCCGATCAAGTTTAGAGACGGACAGAGTCTTAGTTTTCTTCTTCTCGAAAAAAGGAAGGAATACCCGAATTTCACTTTTAATTCCTTTTTTGACGGAGGGGAATTTCATTCCTCTTCCGAGGAATATTTTTTAGATATTTACAAACATCATTCCATTATATTCGTTTCGGATAAAATCAGGGAACAGAAAGAATTTCCTTGTATCGAATGCGGAGAATGTACTTACAACTGTCCTCTGGAATGTAATCCGGTTTCCCTTGTTACCGGTCAGGGGCGATTTTTTGCAAACGCTTGTATCGAATGTGGGATTTGTACGTTTCTATGCCCTTCCCGAATTTCACTCAGAGATCGGATCCGAAACGTAAAAAATGCAAAACCGGAGAATCGGAATGTCTGATTATCTCCTTGTCACGAAGACCGGTTTTTTTCGAAAATCGGATCCGTTTTTTCCGGATATTTTGATCGGATTGTTTTCAATTGTTGGAATCGTTTTGTTCGGAACCGCTCCATTATGGATTTGTTATGTAATAGTTCTTGCTACTTGTTTCGTTTATCAATTTGCGATCGTAAAACGTTCGGTGTATTCTCTGAAGTGGATCGTTCATACGGGGATTTTCGTTCTTCTTTTGCCGATTCATCCCGGAACGGTCGTTTGGGCCATCCTTGCCGGAATCGTCGGTATTTTTTTATATTCTCCCTTGGAAAATTTCTTGAGGATTAAGGCTCCTCTTTCTCTGATTCAACTTCTGATTTTTTTGTTATTTTATCTTTTATTTCCGGCGGTTGATGTATTCTCCGGGATTGCGGATAAGCCGAGTTTGTCTTTTAGGAACGAATTCATCTCGGATCTTTTCAGTGTTCTTTCTTTTTCGCAGGATGGTTATTCTCCTTGGAGATTTTCTGCTTTGGAAACGATGGGGGCGTATTCGATTCTTTTCCTGATTCCGGTATTTTTAAAAAAACCGAGTTCTTTTCGGGTTCCCTTGATCTTCGGAGTTGGTTTGGTTTTGGGAATCGGAAATCTTTCTTTGGAATATGCCCCCGTTCTTTTGTCCGCTTGGATTTCGTTTGCAATTCTTTTTGCCGCACCGGGAAGAAATCTATATACTGCTTGGATTTATTCCCTGATCGGAGTTTTTGTGATTGTGGTCCTTTTTTATGTTATCCAAGTTTTAGTCGGTATTTCCTTACCGCTTTTCACCTTTTCCGTTTTCTATTTTTTCATTGAAGCCAGTTTGATCCGTATATTTCTGGGAAGCAGAGTCGATAATTTCGGACAATTGGAATAACTCGAATTGTAATTAGAATGATGATTGTGTATCGTAACAAATATAAACGGAAATACCAAATTCACGGAGAGTTGGGAGTATCGGTATGAATCAACTATTAACTCTTCTTCGTCCCGAAACAGTTATTTTTAATTTGGAATCCGGAACCAAAGAGGAAGTTATCTCCAGACTTTTGCAGAAAGCGGTCGATACGCGTCAGATCGACGCCGAAAATAAGGGAGAAATTTTGGAGTCTCTTCTTGCCCGCGAAAAGTCAATGTCCACTGGGATCGGAAGCGGTGTGGCGATTCCTCACTGTTCGGTCAATCTGGTGGACGAACTCAAATGTGTGATGGGACTCAACCCAAGCGGAATCGATTTCGATTCGATCGATCACCAACCGGTTCATATCTTTATCCTTCTCATTGTCCCGAAAACCAAATTTCAAGAACACATCAAAACTCTTGCACAGATCGCAAAAGCATTAAACGTAAAAGAAGATAGGGAAAAACTCATTCGTTCCGGATCCTTCGAGGAAATCCAAAAAGCTTTTTCTCGGAACGTATAACTGTGAGGGGGGAAATCTCCAGGTTCTTTTTATTTCTTATCGCGTTGATTTTTTTTTCCACTCTTTTCGGACATCTCCGCTCCTTGAACCAAGAGTATCTTTACGCGGATTCCTCTTTTTCAAAAGAAGAAGCTTTTCTGAAACGAAAAACTTTTTCGTCTCAGATGCTCTCTTTTGTAAAAGGACTCGTAACGTTTCGATCCGGTAAGACCATTTCGGGAGAGTCCGTTTGGAAACATATCTCTTCGAGAATTCTTCCGACCTTGCACCTCGCGATTTTTTCTGTGGGCTGTGGGAGTTTTTTTGCGATTTCTCTCGCACTTCTCGTTTTTGAAAGCGAGAAGAATACTTTTAAAAATGGTTTTCTCTTTTTGAGTAATTGGATTCTTTCGACTCCGATTTTTGTCGTAGCTATCGTTCTACTTCTGATTTTTTTCGTACAATTGGAATGGCTTCCTCCAGGAGGATACGAACCTTGGAACACCATGTATGTGATCCTCCCTGGAGTTGCTTTGGGTTCCAGGGTCTGGGCGAGAATTTATCAGTTCGCTTTGAGTTTTACGGAAATCGAATTGGATTCCCCGTATGCGAAAGTTTTAAGAGCAAGGGGATATTCTAAAAGTAGAATATTATGGAATCATGTTTTATTAAAAATATTTCCTTTGCTCTTTGTTTTGATTCTTCTCGATTTTAGTTCCCTGCTTTCCGGTGCGATGATCGTGGAGGAGATATTTTTCTTTCCCGGAATCGGTAAATCCATGTATTACGCGATTCAGACGATGGATTCGGAATTACTTAGCGCGCTTCTCTTTTACAGCGGTCTTACATTTTACATCTTCAGTAGGATCTCTATTCGATTTCAGGAAAATCTTACCGGTAAGGAGAGTCTTTCTTGATTTCACTCGGCAATTTTCTGAGAGTTCTTTTTGTGTTTTCGGTTTTGGTCGGAGTTTTTTGGAAAAGTCCGCCCACAGACGTTTTTTTGGAAGACAGCTTTTGTTCCGTGGCTTGGGATCACCCTTTTGGTTGTGATCGTTTGGGAAGGGACGTTTATGGTCTTTTTTCATACGGAACCATTTCGACTTTTCTGTTTTCGCTTCCTGCCCGACTTCTTACTTTGGCGTTTAGTTCTTTGATTTGCTTGTTTCAATACTCAGTCCCGTTTACGGGAAGGTGGTTCTTTACTCCGATCTCGTCCGTGTTCGTTTCCGTTCCTTCCTTGCTTATCGCGCTTCTTACGGTTCATGCTTTGGGGCAGAGTCCTTTTGTTTTGGTCGTCGCGGTTTTGTTGGGAGATTGGGCTTTCTCCTACGAAACTCTTCAGAGTAAAATCAGGGAAACGGACGGAAGCGGATTCGTGCTTGCGTCCGTTTTTTTTGGAGCTTCGAGATCGAATGTATTTCGATCTCATATATTTCCTGCCGCTCTTCCGGTCTTAAAAGTTCTATTTACTACTGGATTACCCGGAGTTGTAATGACGTTGGCGCTTTTTAGTTACCTCGGTGTGAGCGCAGGTTCCGATTGGTTTGGTCCCGGTCTCGGAGAACAAATCTCCTTTGCCAGGGATTACGCTTATTCCGCTCCTTTGGCTTTGGCGATGCCTATTTTTGGGATCATAGGTTTGGTCGCCGTTTTGAACGTGGGAAAAAGATGATTAGAATATCCGCATTTATTTTAATATTAGCGATTTTGAGTATAGAAATTTCGGCGGAGGGAATCGACGATTATTATCGTTTTTCGGAGGGTGGGATGTCCTCAAAAATCACCTTTGAAACGGAAAGGAAACTATGTGTATTTTCCCTCAAAAATCAAAACGCGGATCCGAACCTGGATTATTTAAGCAAGGGCTACGGCGGAGTTTTATATTCCGGTTTAAAAGGACTTTTTCAAATTTTCGATCCGGAAGTGATTCCTAAAAGCATACAACACGCTTTCGGAAAACCTACGGAAAAAGTAATTTTTAAAAAGGGAGAATGGGACGGAGACATTTTGGAACAAGTGAAGAAGGCGAAAGAAACTTCTCCCGGAAAAGATCCGCGTTTTCTGTTTTTAAAAACGGAATTTCTCTCGGAGGAAACTCCGCCCGAAGACAACACTTTGTTCTTATCCGGAAAGAAATCGGGATGTTTCTATCATCTTGCGGGAACATTCGAAAAAAAAAGCGAATCTCAAATGGAATTAAAACTCGTTTTGAGATCGTCCAAAGACGGGTCTCGAAAGGAATTCAGAGCTGTAACTAGCGTTAGACGTTCTTATCAAGAATTAGACGGTTTGATCGGAGAGATTAAAAAGGAACTGATCGGGAATAGCACTGTTTCATTCTCCTTTAAATCGGGAAATATGGATGGTGTTCTCGTATTTTTGGATGGACAGTTTCTCGGTAAAACCCCTTTGCAGAGATCGGACATTCTTCCCGGAAGTCATAGGGTCAAATACTATAAGGACGGTTTTCAAAGCGAAGAAAAAAAAGTTTCGATTCGAGACGGTGGGAGTTTTGAAATCCTTCTTTCCAAGATTCCGAAAGAGGGATTGATCTCCGTCGTTTCAAATCCGGAGGGCGCAAATGTTTATCTCGGTTCCGAATTTTTAGGTAAAACTCCTTTGAGAAATGTTCGCGTCAAAACCGGATACAACCGTCTTCGACTTTCGATGGAAGGTCACGTGGACCTTTTAAAGGGCGTGGAGATTAAGAAGGACGAGGAAACGAAGTTGGATCTTATTTTAAAACCGGGAGACACTCTCAGCTATTATAAAAATAAACAAAATGTTTTTTTAGATCATTCTTATAATGATTTTTCGATTTATTCCTTGTACGGAATCCTTTTGTTTTACGCCGGTTATTATTACTTCAATTTAAAAGCGAACGACTTATACGATCGCGCTCGCAGTCGGGTCAATTTTACCAATCTTCTTTTGGCGGCCAGCGTCGCTCCGCAAGATCAGTTTATCGGATTGTACCTCTATGAGGAAAGAATCATCCGTGAAACGAACGCGGACGCGGGCAAATATCAAAAACTCTCCGGGAACTTCGGACGGCGCGAAGGTATCACCGGAGGTGTGATGGTTTACGGTATGGCTGCGATGTTGATCTTAGCCGCAACTTTTTATTGGCTCGGTTTGGACGAAGAAACTTTAGACGTAGGGGTTGCGCCGAAACGGATTCATAACCCTTATGCGATTTCGGGTCAATTCGTTGAGATCGATTCCTATGCGAAGTTTAACTTTAAATTTTAAATTCTCCGTGCCTGAAAATTTGGGATAGGTTCAATGATAAATCGAATCGGAAACAATTGGAAATAAACGAAAACTCCCGAGAATCAGGGTCGACTTTTGTATCTCGTCTAAATTCCGTAAAATGGATTTGAACTCGATACTGTCGATTGTCTCTTCGGAGCCGCAACTTTCGGGAAGAGCGAACCCGTCTTCCTTTAAAAACCGAAAGTCGAAAATATCTGATTTGTTAAGCGCATTCCGCAGAATTTTCAAAATTTCGTCTCCATCCTTGTCCTTCAGCAAACCCGTATAAACCTGAAACTTTCGCGTAGGATACAGGACGGATAAGCTGCGTAACGTTTCTCTAAAAGCATCCGGATTGTGTGCCGGATCAAAAATAAGTAGGGGAGAATTTCGTAAAACGCTTAATCTTCCCGATGGAAGGGTCATGTATTTTTCGAAAGTTTCGAAACTAAGCGCGTTTGAAGTCAAGGAGACGTTTTCAGATTTGACGAATCCCGAATCGACGGTTGGGCGCCTTGATTTTGGAAACCATTCTAAATTTAAAATATTCTGAAATACTCCGTAAGAGAAGCGTTTATTTCTGGAGAGATACGTTCCTTCGGGAGGAATTTGAGGAAATATCTTGCAAGGAATCTTATTTTGAGAACACCAGGATTTGATTTTTTCGTTTAGGTTCGATTCTTCCTGTTCGATTGCAAAAAGGGCTTTCGTATTAGCGGTGCAGATTTCTAGTTTTTCGTGCAGGATTTTTTCTTTCGTATTTCCTAATATTTCCCTGTGGTCCATACCTATGACTCCCAAAACGACTACGTCCGGATCACAGAGTTTTGTCGCATCCAGCCTTCCTCCGAGTCCCGCTTCGTAAATTTGGACTTCCGCGGATTCTTTTTCGAAAAAAAAGAAGGCGGCGCAGGTAAAGAGTTCGAAAAAAGAAAAGGATTTTAAAGCTTCTTCTGCTCCAAGGGATTTCCATTCGCTTAACAATTGATCCAATTCTTTCGTTTGAATGTCCCGGAAGTTTTGCACATTTGTGCCGATTTTAATTCTTTCCAAAGGAGAGATCAAGTGTGGCGAGGTATAAAGCCCTGTTTTGAAACCGAAAAGTCTGAAGTATTCTCCTAAAAAATGCGTGATGGAACCTTTCGCATTTGTTCCTACCACGGAAATTCTGCAGAGAGTGGATTGACTTCTTTTATTCAAGTCGAATTGATTTAAAACCTTTGCGAATGGTTCGAGAGAATATCCGGTAAAAACGTTAAAGTTTCTGGTCTTTTCTAAGTTGGAAAGTCGGTTGATAAATTTGAAAAAGTCGGAATCTGCGCTCATCGATTTGTTAATGTTTGAAATAAACGTTCTCTAGTTTTGAGGATATCATCCGCGTTAGGCGAAATACCGGTGAAAAGTTCGAACTGTTTCATCGCCTGATATAAGAGCATCTCCGATCCGGGAATGATTTTCGCTCCGACCTTTTTGGCGGCTTTAACTAGAGGGGTCTCCAAAGGATTATAAACGATATCAAAGAGAGTCATGTTCGGATTAAAAAAAAATTCCGGAAGGAACGGTCCCGGAGCCTGGCCTTTCATTCCAAGTGGAGTCGTGTGTATCACTAGGGAAATTTCTTCCTTTCGAGAAAAAAGGGAATCCTGAGTGATATATTCTGTTCTGACGTTCGAATTCTCGGAAATCAAAGAACAGATTTCTTTCGCAGTCATTTCATTTCTCGAACAAAGGAGTAAGTTTTGAATTTTGCCTGAGACGGCTAAATTGTATGCGATTCCTCTCGCGCTTCCTCCGCTTCCAAGAATAACCGTCTTGCCGACGTTTAAGGATTCCGGAGATAATTCTAAAATGGAACGATAGGCTCCTTCTCCGTCCGTATTGTACGCATGAACCGAATTTGGACCGATCAATAAAGTGTTGGATGCTTTCATGATCGTGGACGTGTCGTCCGCTTTGTCGGCGAGAGCAAAGGCTTTTTCCTTGTGAGGGATTGTCACTGAAAGACCGAGTATTCCCGAGTTTCGGAATTCCTGAATTGTTTTTGAATTCAATTCAGAGGTTTCAAAAACGAGATAAGAGGCGTCAATTCCTCTATCTTTATAAATTGAATTGTGGATCAGAGGAGAAAGAGAATGTGAAAGTGGAAAACCGACTATGCCGAAAGTTTTAGCGGTTTGATTTGTTTTGTTCTTCAAATTTGGTTTTCTCATTGCTTGGAATTACAAACATGTTTCGGGATTTCGTTTTCTTGATTCGTTTCTTGTTAAATAAATGAAATGGACTCAAGACTTTTGACTTTTTTGCTCTAAAAGAAGCAAGTTTTAGAACAGGTAGTAAAATGAGTCGACTAAAAAGACAATTTCCTAGAATGCTGTATTGGAATGAGCCTACTGAATTTACCTGATTCTTTTTTACATGGACAGAGCGGACAACTCTTTTTGATGCCGCTTGCTTCTTTTTCAGGTTCGCCATGGTGGACGACCATTCTTGACGTTTTATTTGTAGTCGGGATTTCCGGCGGACTTTCCTGGTATTATTACTATTACAAGCGTAAGGATCTTCTCGGAGGATTTTGGGGAGCTCTTATTGTTGCACTTCTCGGATCTCTTATTATCCTTTCCTTGCTTCAGGATTTCATCCGTTCGGTGGTTCTTTGGTTGGTTTCGCCTAAGTTTGGGATCTACCAAATCTCAAATGTAAACTTACTCGCGGTTTTGTTGGGCGGTCTTCTCGCTCTTTACATCATGAACCGCATCAATCACAACAAAGAAAGAAGAGATTAATCCTTAAACAGGAATTGATTGTGTGTCGATATCGATCGCTCGAAATTTTAGGTTTTGATCGAGACTTACATATGTACGATCTATAAAAAACGAATTCAACGTTCGAGTATTTCTCGTATTACAAAACTTACATCTGCGAATGTACTGTGCTTGTTTGTGAGTTTATAAAGAGATCTTATCGATTTTTCAAGCTACAGTGTCGTATGGAAATTTTCTAATTCCGATAGCATTGATCCTTGGTTCTATTTGTACGCTGTGGAAAAACAATACCTCGGCGCCGACATTTGCGACGATCGGAGTTCCGGTTTTTATACATGTAAATGAAACAAGCGAGTTCATAAAAATCATCGGGATTAAATTTTATAGTATTTTAATATACTGATGATTTGCTTGACTGGGTCTTTCGAAGGTTCTTTGCGAAATTTAAGTTACTATAATATTTATACAACGGGTCTTCGTATTTGGAAGGCTTTTGAATTGTTGCGTTGACTCGCTCGTTTTGAAATTCGAACTTTGAGAAATAACGTCTAAACCGAGAAAATATCCGGACAATATCATACTTTTTGATTTTAAAGAGATTCCTTCCGGAGATGTTTTATAACTCTAACTCGATAAATTATCTCGGAATCGCGATAGAAAAAAACTGGTCTTTAAAATAGTTTCTAAAAATATGCGAACAGCGCATAATTTTATGAATCTAGGAGTTCGTCTTAAAGTGAAGAATCTATACGTACTTTTGTATTCCTTCTTGGTTCATTCTCGGTTTGGACTCTTTGTCCCGATATTATTTTTTTTATATTCTTGTACAAGTTTAGAATTGAATTCCGTAAGAGGAGGGGATTCGTCGAAACCGATCCTAAACTCCCAAAAGAATTCTGATATTTCGGATCATTCTTCTTCAAATTGTACATCGAATGGTAAAAGGTATCAATGGTATGTTCTTTTTGGTTCGGTTCCGATCAATAAAGTGAATTATTCGGAGATCCTACCCGATCAAAATCGCACTTATCGAGTGATTCTTAAAACAACTTGGTTGGACGGAATACTCAGCACGTTCTTGGGAATTGCCGCTTCTGTTACGCGTAAAACGATTGATGTCGAAAGTTGTGGTTCTAAAGAAACTACTCTTGCAAAACCTCCTGTTACGAACGATTCGGAGAAATCCGAAAAAGAAGTTTCCAAAGTTGATATGACAGGAATCAAGGAAGAGTTTATTAAACGAAATGAAAAACAATGGAAAGAGGAATTCCAAGAGAAGATTCATTCTTCTTTCAAAGAGGAACTGGAAAGTTCCTGGAACAAAGAAGTGAAATATTCGAAAAGTCTTTCCGTCCTGTTTTTGAAGTCGGGTGAAATCGTGAAAGGAACTGTGACCCGAATCGATGAAAATGGAGTTAAATTGTTTTATAAGGGCAAAGAAAGAAGTTTCCAACGTTCGGATATTCAAAGAGTTCGATTTCAAGATTAAGGCGATAAAATTATGGCGAATTTTCGAATGCTTTCTTTTAGGATCTTTCTTTCTTTTTTTCTACTTTTAAACTCCGCTTGTTACTTGAATCCTTATTTCAGGGATTTTGTCTCGCCTGAACAGGAAAAAGATTCTTTAGTCTCTCTGTTACTTATTTTGATTTCGGGAACCCAAGTCCCTCCGGTGATTCAGGGGGAAACTATTTTTTTCCCTTCGACCGGTCTTACTTGGATGCGATGTTCCCGTGGTCAAACCTACGATGTTGCTACGGATTCTTGTACCGGATTTTTAGTTTCTCCTCAATATTGTTCTACTTTGGACAATCAATGTAATGGAACTCTGGGAGGGATTTTGACTTCGGGACCTGCTTTCAATTCTTGTTCTACTTTTAATGTTTCCGGTAAGACGATGACGTGGAGAGTTCCCACACATGCGGAATTAAAGGGGATCGTTTATTGTTCTAACGGAACCGATCTGACGAATTCTCAGGATAAAACCTGCACAAAGACGGGAACTAGTTTTGAAACTCCCACGATCCGAAAAGATTGGTTTCCGGGAAATCCGACCGGAAGTCTGGTGGAATTTTGGACTAGCACAAGTGATCCTTTAAATTCAACCACCGCTTGGAAGGTTAATTTTACTACCGGATCTACAAATACGACTACAGCAAAAAATGTTTCGGGTTATCTTCGCTGTGTGAGTTCCCGTTAAAGTTCGTAGTTTAACCATAAAATTTTAAAGTCATAAAGTTCTTACTAGGCGAAGAACAAATTGATAAAAAAATTATTTCCAACCGGGAAACAACGGATGTTTTATATGTTTTTGTTCGGTTTGAAATTGTACAGAATAGAAGAAGTTGCAAAGATCGGTCGAGGGAATTTCCGTTTTTTCTGGATATTAAAATCGAAACAAATAGAAAGTTTCATCATTCTGATTATGCTCGTGTCGCCTTTCGTACTTTAAGTTTTTTGATCGTTTCAAAATCCGAGGTTTATCGATAAGAAATGAATATGTGAGTTCTGATCGTAGATAAATTGATTTTTCCGGAGACACTTTACTTTGGTAATGAGTTTTCTTATGTCGAAAAATTAAAACGAATCGTGGGAAAAAGTTCTCGGAATGAGAACGAGCGAAAAAGAAATTTTATTTTTTTTATAAGGCTTATCTGAGTGGATTGAGTTTGAATTCTTGTCGAATTTAAAAAAAGAGTTTCATAAATGGCGCAAATCCGCAAAAATGAAAGCGATGGAGCAAGATGAAGTAAAACATCGGATTATGGATAAGGCACTTGAGCTTTTTCTAAAATACGGTTATGCAAAAACCAAAATGGAAGAAATCGCAAGGGTTTTGAAAATCTCCCGTAAAACTTTGTATAAACATTTCGAAAATAAAAATCACCTTCTTTTCGAAATTCTTTCTCACAAGCATAACTTGATGAATACGAAACTCGAACAGATCAGCGAGGATGATTCTTTGCCAGTGCATGAAAAAATCCAAGCGATCAGCGAATTCAAGTTCAGCCAGTTTCCTACGGGAGCAAACGAACTCATTATGGAAATTAGGGATCAGGCTCCCGATCATTATGCTTATATCAGGGAAGTAAAAATGGAGTCTGTTTCTAAAACCGTTCAGGCGTTGGTGGAACAAGGAATCGAAAAGGGAGAGATTCGTAAAGATTTGGATCCGACGATTTTTGCCGCACTTCTTAATTCTGCGATCGAAATGACGGCGACTCCGGAACTTCTTTTAAATTCTTCGTATTCGATGATGCAATTGCAGGGAGAAATTCATGAAATACTTTTTTACGGAATCATGAATAGTTCCGAGCCTGTCGAGCAATCCTAGAAAAAGCACGAGGTATTATATTTCTTTCGATGGAACTTGAACTTGATCGAAATTCAAAGTCGCGACCGTTTTTAGAGTGAAAGCTTCTTCAAAAAATTCTGTCCGCGAGCGTTACCCGGGATCGGAATGAGCGCTAAAAACGTTACTGAATGTAAGAAAATGGAGGATTATTTCGAGATCCTATCAACGTGATATCTGTTTTTATTACCTTCCTTTTCGAAATGAATAGTTGCTTTTTTTCGAAATAGTGAAAGAATTTTTTCTTCAAATGTATTTGAGTCATAATGGATTTTTATTAACGATCCAGTTTCGTCATCCGAATCTTGTTCTTCGTATAAGATAAAACTCTTTGAGACATTGTTAATTTCTCGAACGAAGCCTTTAGCTATTCGATTTTCCCAGTCTACCCGAATATCCTTCTTTTGGCTAGTAGGTACAATGAAATTGATCGCTTCTCTCATTTCGGAGTGAACTTCGATTGGTTCTGATTCATTAAACTCAGGGAGGATACGAATAATTGTCTCCGATCCTGGTACAGGCGTTAAACCTTTAAAAGCGCGAACCGCGCCATCTCTTTTTTTCTCATCGCCCTGAAAAACCTTGTTCAAGGTCCTTACTAATTTTTCCTTTGGTTCGTTGAGAGACTCATACAAAACTTTGAATTGTTTACTGATTCCTTCTCGATCAAATTTTTCATTTGAATAGGCTTCCTTTGAATAGTCAAAACAAAGAATTGTACTTCCTCTCAAAACATTTACGAGATTAAGTTTAGCTTTCTTATCGAATACTTTCAATGTTCGTTGAAGAGAAGATAATATTGTACTCGCGTTTCCGACAGGAAGAAATATTTCATCCAATGAGCCTTTTACAGAAACAGAGTATGAATACTGCATAGAGCGAATCTGATTAAACTCTAAAGCATTTTCAATGTCTTTCATTAAAGAATATAGCCTCTCAATTGAATACGAAGTATCAGCATAATATAATATATCGTCTTTGATTTTCTCCCGAGTTTCCGCAAGAAATTTCAATTTTGTAGCAATTTCATCTACATATGAATCAAAATTTTTTAAAACAAAACTTCTATCTCTAACTGGATCCTCATATGCATTTGAATTCATTGTAGTACCTCATTAAAAGATAAGCAAACTAAACCTACTTTTTCAAACCGATTGGTTAAGCTATGATCCTTGCGAAGGTCGGTCACACTTGGCTGGTTAAGAAGCGATTCCTCATTATTTGGATCACTTAAAGTAATCCGACCGATTGGCTCCAGCCATTCTTTATATTTCTTTGCTTGGTCTCCATTTTTTGTTAAATGGTTAGTAATTGCTCTATGATCAATGTTAACACCAGTTCCAAAACAGGCGAGGATCTTTAGTTTTCCAGTTATAGAACTATGATTTCTCAAATAAGATCCGCCTAAAACAATATATTTAGGAATTACGCCATTTGATCTCAAATCTTTACAGTAAATCTTTAAAATCTCCAAAGTTTTATTTTTATTTGCCATTGCATTATAACACTTTTTAAAATCCTCAAAGGTAGGGAAAATGAGAGGGGGTGGATTTTTCAGATATCCTGTATGCTCATCAAAATCATTTAATTCCATAAATCTTCTTTCTTCTTTTTATCGTCATATATTATTTATAAAAATAGAAAAAAGACATTCAATTCTTTAATTTAACATTTGATTGTGTATGTAATTTTATTATGTCGCTTTTAATTCGTATGAAAATGTTTTTCCCCTTTAATCCCAGCCCAAAGTTATATTAACTTTATCTAATTCATCAACTGTTTCTATAGACTGAAGTGAAACTTTTAAATTTGCAGCTTTTTGCAAAAGTAATGTCTTACGAATTGCTCCGTCATTTAAGACTTGTTTAATCTGGTTCGCCGTATGATTACGATATTCCTTAACCCCATTTTGATCCGTGCATTTATAACTAACGGATGAATTGAGAGAAACCAAACCGACTAAGTTAAGTTGATCGTCTCGGTCCGAAGTATAAAAATAAGGTGCGCCTAATGCAGAGGAAGTAAAACCAGCAATAATTTTAGATTCACATATAGAATTTACAAGTTTAATCAAAGAATCTTTCTTTTGAATGAGATCAACAATCCAACCATCCGTTTTTGTATAAATTTGGAATGGCAACAAAGAACCATCTTCGTTCTTTAGAGGTTCTATATCTGTTTCCGTTTCCGGATTAATTTGTTCTTCCCAACTTTGTAAAATTCTTTCTTCTTTTGAGATTTTGTTATAAACCTTTCTCGGTTCGAAAACTTGCGCGATTCCATTTTTGATTTCTGCGAGAAACGATTCTCCAACCTTTGGGTTATAATGAAGCGAATATACAATTTCGTGCTTGTTGGGATTAAAATTTGCCCATGCGTCAACGCCTGCCATTTGGTTTGAATCTGCGTTAATCCAAATGACTTGTTTATTTGATTTTTCTAATATATAATTCATGCTACCCTCACTTTGTATTTTACTGCGATGTATGCCGGTGTTGTTTCTTTTCCGTAACGAACTTGGTTAGCCCCATCATTTATGGGCTCTAAAATTGCCAGGTTCACATTGCCAGCTGCCGTTCCGCCTGCATTGAGCCAGTTTGATCCGGAACCCCCAATCATGCCGTAAACGTTATTATAGGAATAGTTATGCCGGTGCCCTTGGAACATGTCGTCTCCTCCAAAACCGATAGATCCCCCATCATAATTGTTATTAGCGCCATTTTTCCTGCTCCCATGCACCCCGGCTCCTCTGGCAAAAATACCACGACGATCCGGAACGTTAAACGTTGTTGATCCGTCCCCGAATCCATATTCAATATTTACAATCATCTCCCCGGTTTGGGAAGACGTTAAATCTAAAATAGAACCTGTTGGTGTTGTAGATATTTGGAAATCATTTGTTGTCGGGTTACGAACATAATAGCTTGTTAACGCTGCTATTCCACCTCCCGTAAAAGCAAATTTCACCAACTGACCTTCCGTGCAACCGTGTGCGGTTGCATTGATTCGATCCGTTGCCGGAGTGATTCCTGTCACGTTACGGCGAACTAAATTCCAGAGTGCGGAAAACGTGGTTCTTGAAATGGATTGGGCGTTTGCGTCTTTGAATAAGGAAGGAGAAGCAATGTTCAAATTGTCTTCTATGATACTTCCCAAAGGAATGAGTAGATTTGTTAAGCCTAATATATCACTCTGCCTCGTTGTTTCTTCTGTACTGATCCAGCTTTCAATTGCATTGAGTGCGCTTGTTATACTCGAACGCATCGAGCCGCTGAAACGACCGACTAACGCAGTCAAGGAGCCTACCTTACTATCCGTGTCCAACTTCACATTCGTAATCGAGTTGTCGCGTATATTGCCTGACTTGATACGACACAAAGACCGAAGATCATTCAAAATAGAAATTGCGCCGTTTAAACTACGAATTTTAAAAAGAACTACGTCTTCGGAATCAGTAGCTTCTTTAAATAGGATTTCGAAAGAATTTTGCCGGTACGTATTTGCGTATCCGGTAGAATCGAGATAAGGGGAAATATCGGTTTGAAACTTGTGACGCAAAACTACAAACGAATCTAAGTTTTGTCGCGTAACAACTAAACCGCTTTGCGCGGCTACGTGGATCCGTCTACCTTTGGAATCAAACGCGACAATCTCCGTAAGGTTGATTGTATTGGGAAGAGATCCGGGCGTAAGATCACCACCGGACAAAACTTCACCTGTGACGAGATCGGAAAATCGCTCTATGATTTCGTCTTCCATACGGTTGTGTTCGGTTTCAAAATCACCTTGAAAAACCGGCTTACCATTTGCCGGAAAATTCAAACCTCTTAAATTACTCATAATAAACTCCTAATATACTAACCAATCAATTTCGGCGCCTAACAACGTTTCAGACAAACGAGCTCCTTTCCAAGACTGTCCGTCTTCCGGAGTCGGAGAAGGACCGGAGGGATTTAGCTCCTCCCAGATTTCCCAAACGTTTCCGCCGATATTCACCGCATCTAAAATACGAATTAGATTTTGACGGGATTTTTTACTGATCGAAGCGATATAGATTCGGAAAGCATAAAAACAGTAATCACGAGATCCGAGGATGGTTCCGATCGGATCTCCCATTCTATATTTGAAATCAAAAACTTGTTCGACTGAAATCTGATCCGTAGAAAGTCCCGTGATCCTTGCGATTAGATTTTTCTTGGTAAAAAGAGTCGGCGGAAGACGGCGATACTCGGCTAAAAATAAAATTCTAAGATAATACGAACTATCCGATTCACCTGGCTCGCGAGACAAACCATAACGAGCTCCCCACCAATCGAGACCCTTACCGTCGGCGGAATCTACCCAGATTTGTCTGTACAACCAGTTGGATCGTTTGAGTCGTTCCTGAATCACAATTAAAAATGCAAATAGAACTCGATACCAAAGACTATTGGAAAGGCCACCGGTTCCGTTTTCGTTCATAGAAACCGGTGAACTTGTAGTTTGACGAATGGAGCGTCTTAAATTTGCCCAAACCAGGGAATTGAAATCGAAACGAAAACGACTCATGAATACACCGTTGCCGTAATGTCGAAACCAGAACCTTTAACCGCAAGGCTACCGGCGGGAACGGAAATGTTGTCTCCGTTGTCGACGTCACACTGAACTGCGTCCGGCAAATTTAAAAGGTTGGAACGAAGCGAGTTGGTAACAAAATCGTCCCCGTCCTTGAGAGAAAAGAAAAACGTATCTACGATATTTTCGAGCGTGATCGAATCCGGAATCGATTCGGCAGAAGCGAAGTATATAATAAAAACCTTATTAATTTCGATCGCGTTGATATTTTCGCAGACAACTTTTGCGACCCCGCCGGGATTTTTGCCTTCGCTATCAAAATGCGTTTCTACGATTTGCAACTGCGCGGATGAGATTGCTCCACTGGCTCCTTTGAGTAGAAGTTTTACAACTCCCGGAATTCCAATTGCCTTACTGCTTTTAAATATGGCTCTCTCTACAAAAGAAAAACCTAATGCTTCGCTTACGTACCACTCCGGAGTCCAAAGGGAAGAAGATTTGATTTCAGCCTCTTGCAAACGAGATCTTACACTTGCAATTGTTTCTCGGTCTCGCGCTACAAACTCAGGGATCGTATTTGGGTTATACACAACGTCACAGTCTTCGATATAGTCGATAATTTCAGAAATTGCGTTTTGGGCAACGTTGCCTTTCGTGCCGGGAAGAAGAGCTTCACAAATCACTTCCACCGTATGAAACCCTCTTGAATCTACGGGCGCTGTAGGAGGAATTTTTGATTCTTGCGTAATTTGAAACTGAATCTTATGATCCGCGGTACCTACGATTTTTCCGACGGGAATCAGAACTTCGTAAGGAACGGCTGTTTTAGAACCGATTCGGATTCGGTGTTTTGCATTAGTCGCTTCTTTCCATTCCAGACCGTAGCGTTTTAACCATTCGTGTAAGTCTTCTTCTTCCGCCGTGTGATAGTGGATCGCTTTTTGGAGGGCTACCAAATTTTGATCGATGAATAGATAGATTGCGTTTGCAAGAGACCTTAGAATCGTACTCGCTTTGGAGTCCCGAGTAAAATCATGGCTTTCGAAAACCTTAGAATTAGAAACGTTACGCTCGATCTCTCTCTGTACGTTTGATTTTGTAGTGTATAATATCATGAGTTCCCCCCAAGATTGAGAGAAAGCTCTTCTCCGGTTTTTAATCGGAAGTAAATGGAAAGTCCTTCTTTGAGTAGGGAAATCTTAATTGTGTCAGAATCGATTTGAGAAAATTGAGATAGAATTCTAAAAGCGTCATTCATCCTTTCTTGAGGACCGCTATCGTCGTCTTCGTAAAGATGCTTTCTTTGACGGCTGTAGATTTCTGGAAAGTCAATGTCGTCCGCAGGAGTCATGTCGAACGCTTCGATTACCATTGAACGCACGACTTCTATTTCCGATTCCGTCTCTGCAAAATCAAAAGTTTTTGAATCGAGTAGTAAGTCGGATGTAAGTGCGTCGGTTAAAAAATCCACAAAATAGAGGTTATCTGTGGGACAGAAGACCGCAAGCGATTCGAGTAATTGGTCGGAATGAATGTCCGCTATGTCGTCTATTTTTTTGTGCGAGATAGCCGACCGAAGTTCATTCTTCGACTTCTTTTTTAAGTTCTTCGATCGTATCCTGTAGATAATTTGTTACCCTTTTGAACGCCTCATCCGTTGCTATTTCTCTAAACCCTCGATACTTAACCCTTGCTGGATAAACAGAAATGACCTTTTGATCACTGCATTCGAAGACAAGAGCCCAGCCAAAAATGTGCAAGAAATGATTTACAAATAATAGTAGCCCGGTTGATCGAAACTCATCCCAATTTTTTTTTGTTACCATATCGTTCATTTTTATTCTCTTTTTGTTTCAAAATTCAAATTTGAGATAGCAAACAAAGTTACGTCTTTCCATATTTAAGATTCGAAACTTTTAAATCGACTGGAACCGAAGGGATGGGTTTCGAAGAAATAGCTCCGGCAAGTCCAGCTTTGTAAGATGCGCCTCCATCCATTGGAGTTGTAGGTGACGCTTGAATCGCGGTGTAGAGGGCTTGTAATGATGTGACGATTTCGTTCATCCAAGTTTCTAAAGCGTTTGTATCGACTCCGGAAATGGTTGCGTCCCCGACTTCGACTTTCCCTTTGAAGTTGATTTTGTTTTGAATGGAGTCTAACGCGACTTCTAAAGTGGGACCGTTTTTTAAAGTCAGCTTTCCTTCCGTAAGCTTTGCAATGACGGAAAGAAATTGAGAATGATCGATTTTAAAACCTTGTTCGTCTACTTCAATCTCACAAAGTTCGGCGATCTTTGTTTTGATTTTTGCGGTCTTGGTAAAACCGATCGCTATTGCTCTACTTGCGTTGTTGTCTCCGAAGAGAATAATACAACGACTTCCCGGAGCGGGTTTGATCGGCCAAAACCAGCGTATATTTTCTTTATTGGCGCCGTTGACTGTCGCAATCAAAAGGCCCGGTTTGCCGGAATCGTCCGGTTCTTCCTGAACACGAACGACCGTTGCCATCGTTGCCCAGTTGATTGTAAACTCACTAAAAAAGAGAGTAACTATATCTTGGGCAACGCTCATACAGCATCCTTGAATTTCACAACCGCCGGATGGATGATTTGTCTAAACGTTGCATTTTTAGCGGACCAAGTTTTAATCACTTTATCTACAAAAATGTCTTTCGATCTAAGTTTATCATCAGGATCAACAAACGTTATGATTTCTGAATGTTGTACCGACGGAACTCCGAAGGTCTCAAATTCTCCGACAAGACCAGTCCCCGCAATCTCGTGATAAATTTCCTCCGCTCTTTTTTTAAGTTCGGACAAGGAGATTCCGTCCAAGTCAAAAACCAACTCTTCACCGCCGTTTTCCGTGTACGTAGCCTCTTGCATTCTTCCGGTATCTATATTATAACTTCTTAATTTGACTTGGATCGGCCTACTTTCCCGCGTGGAGAGATTGTCTTTGATTACGTTGTGACCCAATTGAAAGACTTTCTTTTTAGCGGGAGGTGAGATTTTCGTTGGATTCTGAACTACCAAAAAACTATTCCGAAAAAAAGCGTCGATTCCATATTTTTTTAGTCGATGAAGTACGAAAGCGGCGCGTTTTCCTGCGGTTAAAATATCATAACTTAATCGTATTGAAGCAATGGTTGGGTCAATTTTAGGAATTACATCCTCGGCGGAAATACAACGATTAACGATTGAAGGTATTGTCATCTTATCAATATTAAAATTTACAGTTTTGAGTTGAAGATCATGCATATTGTCTCTACAAACAATTTCCAAAGGCATCTTTGGAGATATGCTCACAATTTTTCCTTCAAATTCAAGGGATTCTTTGTATCCTTCATACCAGGCCCACCAACGCACTAAATCACCTTTTTTGAATGCTTTGCTGTCATATCCTTTCATCTTAGGAAGCTTGATTGTCAGCTGAGAGTGTGGTTCCTTTCTTCCGGAAACAAGTTCGGCTTCCGAGATTTTGTGAAGAATTTTACCACCGATGAGTAAACGTTGTCTCATAATCAATGCCATGTTTTGATTCTCTCCTTAGAAGTTTGAAACGTTCTTCGATCTACGAGCGCTGGGATTGTAATCCTACTACCGATCAAATACCGAAGGATTTTTCGCCCGTTTTGATTTCGGATCCGTTCACTAAAATGTTCTGTAGAATAGTAGAATAAACTTAAGGACTCATAGCAGTCGTCTTCGAGCACAGTATGATCCAAGTCAGAAGTAGGAAGATCCATCCGAATTTTTAAAGCGATTCCTTCTTTTAATTTTTCAGGCCAATCAAAACCGATTTTTTGGATCAAGTGCGAATTCGAATCTTTCAGTAGCGGCCACAATGTCCAATCTCCCCAGTATAGGGCCGAGATTCTTTGGAGAGTATCGTTCTCTTTCACGTAATGGACGCGCTCGTTCATTCTGGAGGAGTCTCCAAATCAAAAGATGGATCATCACTGATTGCTTCGATTCGTACGGGAAGTTCAAAACCGCGATCTTCGTCCGGGAATTCAATTCGTGTTAAAGCGATCCAAATAATTCCGAGTGCGTTTACTTTAGGGTGTATAATGGAAACGCATTCTGTTTCTTTCCATTTTGAAAGAATATCGCGCAACTCAGAAAGAGCGCCTAACTGCATTCCGGTATTACTAACGAATTCAAATTCAATCGTAAGCTGCCAATCATGAAAACCTACAACTTCTTTAATTGTTCCTTCTCGACCGGGAACGGTTGTCTTGGAATAGTTTTTTTCCTGAGAGATCGTAACCTTTGTTCCCCGAGGGCAACTATAACCGCCGATTTTTACAGGATCTAAGTCACTCCCTGTAACCGCTAAAAAAGAACCGCCTGGAGCTGGGTCTAAAAACATTATTGAGTTCCTCCAAATTGAAGTGCGTATGGGGTCATAGGATTTCCTTGATTTGCTAATTTTTTGATTTCGTTTGTAAATGTATTTCCAACCCAATCTCCAGCGTCTTTGTATCCGGAAGAATTGTTCTGAAATGTCACTTTGTCGACGAGACTTTTGATCGTGATTTGAATCGCTTGTTTACCGGCTCCACCCGGATACCCTTGTAATGGACTATTCAGTAAAGAAGGATCTAATTTAGGAATTTCTAATGCTTTGGAGTATTGGGCTTGATTGCTTAAATCAAGCTTTGCTCCTCCCGTTTGGGTCAACATCTTGTCAACGCTTCCCATTCCCTCTAAAACGGATTTTGTCGTGGAAGTTGCTGCCGGTTTGACATCGACGGTCTTTAAAGCTTCTTGTGTCACTCCGATCGCTACTTGATCACCTCCCATACCAAAGAAACTTTTTACGGCAACCACAGCTTTGTCGATCCATCCCGTAATTGCGGCCCAATTGTCTTTGATCTTTACTAAAGCCGCAATGGTCCAGCCGATCGGACCGGTTAAAAGTAAAAGGGCCGATATTAGATTTTTGTGTTGGTTCCAGGCGTTTGAAACGACACTCGTCCATTCATTCCAATAGTAAACTGCAGCGACAACTGTACCTACCGCGAGCATAATTCCCGCAACGACCCAAGCGATCGGGTTAGCCCAAAGAGAAGCATTCAAAAGATTCGAAGCCCACGTAAGCCCGGTAGTCACTCCAGTTTGGATTGTCTGCCAAGCGGCTAAGGCTTTGGTTTTACTCGTCATGATACCATATAGAAACGTCAGGGCTTTCCAAGAGTAAATCGCAGTTCCTACGATACCGATTAACGCGTATTCTGCGACAGCTAACGCAATGGTCGCGGTTCTATTTGCAACTTTTGCCGCCCAGTTCTTTATAGTTGCTATGGTATCAAAAATTTTTGCAGCCGCCGCGGAACTCGTCACAGCGGTATACATTCCTACAATTCCAACGAGCGTAGTGAATGCGCCTCCTAAAAATAACGCAACGGATCCGCCGATTACGAGATAGGAAATAAATTTCCTGAGCCCGGGACTTTGGTCTAAAAATTTAGTCAACCCGGACAGCATATCCCCAAAACCTTTTACGATGGAAAGAATCGGACCGGAGGAAATATCTTGACCGAGACTTGTTTTTAAACTCTTCCAAACTTCCGATGTTCGATCCAATTGAGACGACAGGTTATCCTGGTTGATTCCCGCCATTTTGTTTAAGGCTTCCGCAGTGCCGCTTAAGTTTGCATTTTGGATTTCTCCAATTGAAGTTTTTAACTCTCCCATTTTGGGAAGGAGATTTTCAAGCGCGGCCACAGCTTCTTCCGAACCGAGCGCTTTTTTGATTTCGTTTCTTGCATCAAGCTTCAGAACCTTATTCCCTGTAGCCTGATTGACTACAAAGGAATTCTGATATTTTTGATTCATCTCTTCCAAAAGTTCGGGCATGGATTTGATTTGACCTTGTGCGTTTTTTGCGCTGAGTCCGAGTTTTTGAAATCCTTCTCCCACCGAACTTAAAAAAGCGCGGTAAGAGGTTCCGGCGACTCCCGGAAGCATCGTGTTTTGAAGCATTCCCAAAACTGCCATCTGCTCTTCGAGTTTTACACCCATTCCCGCCGCAGTTGCACCCAGCCCTTGCATTGCCGCTTGCATCTTAGCGCCGTCCGTTTTGAACTTTTGAACAGATAATGAAAGTGTATTCGCAAAACGTAATGCAAATGCGGCGTCCGATTCGTTGTACATCTTTTTAAACTGTGAGTGTGTCGTACCAAAAAGGTCCGCAAGTCCTGCAAAATCTCCTTTGGTTGCGATTGCGGCCTTACCCAATGCGCCCGCGACACTTGAAAGTTCGGCGGGGTTTAAAGTGGATACGGCGGACTTGATATCATAGATTCCGGACAAGAAGGTTTCTTGAGCGATTCCCATGTCTCCGGTCATTGCGCGCACTTCCGAAGAGATTTTCGTAACCTCGTCTTTGGTAACACCTAGCGATTCAATGTTCTTTTCGAGTTTACCGGCTTCGAGACCCGCTTCTATAAGAGATTTGGACATGTAGAGTCCGGCAGATCCGAGCTCCAACATTTTCTGTCCCGCTTGAACCATTCCCATCGAACGGTCAAAAAGTCTTGCGGACGCGGATGTATCATCCATACTCTTTCGAACATTTTTCCAACGCGTCTCGATTTCACCGAGACGACTGGATACGTAATCCTTGAGACTTAAAACAACACCGAGTTCGAATGTATCCATTTGTACCTACTTGTAAAGGTAAAGCAAATAGACCGTGGACATATAAAGGTTTGTTACAAGAGGTAAGTATTTTAGGAATTTATTTTTATTAAACGGAATGACAATTAACGCAGGAATGATTCCCAGAAAAGGAAAGAAAGACCAAAGATGTAAGAAAAAATAGATCACTCCGGCAAACGGAATCAAATCGCTCGCTGTTGGATTTTTTGGATCAAAACCTTTCCAATCTTTCGCCATCTTTATCTATTCCTATATCCTAAATTACAAATCCTTTGTAAACAAGATTATCACTTACCGAATGCTTTTGCGATTCCTTTAGCAACTCCGACTGCGATGATCTCGATAATCCTTTCTTGTGTCCACTGAACGTCTTTACTTCTTCTTGCAATTTCTTCCGCGTCAAACGGATCCGGAATCGGAGTCTCGGGAGATAAGAGACGAATTAAATTTTCAAACGCCCCAAATCCCGAACGAATTTCCGCTTCCCGATCCGCTAAAGCTTTTTTGAAACCGCCTCTTGATTTACTTTTGCCAGATCGAAAATCTTACGGCTGATTGAAGAGGCAAGCCCAGGAGCTCCGTTATTTGTCCAACCGGAAAATGTTGCAGCACTTGGATACACCAAACAACGATTTACGAAGTCAATATCGGCTTCGATCGGATCTAACTTTTTACTACGCTCCGAAACTTTGGAAAGCGTCTCTCTGGAAGGAATTCTACACAGAATGGAATACTCGTCCACTTGAATGAGATGAAGACCGCCCTTGTTGGATAAAAACTCTTTGATCACTTCAATTTCCACTTCGTGACGTTTCAAGAAACCTTCGTCTATCGAAACATACTCTTTGGGAAGACTTGCGATCGCCTGTTGATAGTCGTCATGTTTTTGAGTACCTTGGATTTCCATTTTTTGATTCTCCTTGTAAAATATATTAAGTAAATGTAATAATCGGATAACTTGTGACCGCAAGATCCAGATCTGTCTCAGCAGCATCCGCCCCAGTCTCAAAGGGGAGGGAAAACTTTACAATCTTCGCCGCTGGGACGGTTAAAAGCAGAGTTCCTCCTTCCACCTCACAACGTGCAGTAATCGGAGAAGGTGGAAGTTTGAGAAGATCCCCACCAAAAGGGGTAGCGAGTTTGATCATATATTTCAACTCGTCGAGTTCGATCGTGGCCTTTGCCTGACGTTTGTAGGATTTTACAGACCAAGAAACCGGCTCCCCGCCCTTACCGAGCTTAAATGCAATGTCCGCTTCGTAGTCTAAACTAAATTTACTGAACTTGATTAACTCTCGGCCCAACATGTTTAGAGTGAAGTTCTCAAAACTTAAACTCTGCGGTAAAATATCTCCTGGATTTGGCATTTTGAATTTCTCCTTTTAGTTTACTTATGCCAACGCGAATTCAGTAGACCACTGGATCGCATCGATTCTGTCTTTGATGTACATCTTGAGAGTCGCAGGAAGAATTTTTCTTCCGTTGACCGTCTTGATCGGTTGGAACTTGATTTCATGACCGGAAATCTCCGCTTCTCCTGCTCTCTCCATTTCGGAAGATACCTTCGCGTCGACCGTAGCCTTGAGATAGTCGAGGCCTCCGCTTCCGGAGTTGGTTTCCGTATCCGATTTTAAAAACGGAAGAGATTCGCGGTAAACGATCCGGTGCATTTTGTTTGCACGACGAAGTTCCGGAATGTATCGAAAGTCGGAAGTTGCGCCCGCCATGAGATTGTCACTTGCAATAAAGACACCTTGGTAGTCGGGATAGATTTGAAGAATAGTCAGGCCCAAATCATCAAACGCAGTTTTATATCCTTTGTAACCTTCGTTCCAATAACGAATTCCTATGAAGGTTCTGGATTTGTTTTTGGCAACCCAGGCGGCACTAACGTTGACTCGATGAGCCGCAAGTCTCGCGCATAGAAACGTAGCGCCATTCTCCGATCGCTTCAGCGAGTTCCAAAGACGCGTTCCATCCGCCATTTGAGTTGATCCCACCTGAAATGTAACGGCCTTCCGCTCCGACTACGCATACCCTTTCATTTTCGAAAGAGTCCCACTCGTCTTGGATCCGAAGAAAATACGATTCGATCAATTCCGTATCGGTCTTTCTGTCCGTTTCCAAAACCGCGAAGATTCGGAAAAAATTTTGAGTTCTCATCTCTTCCAAAAGAACCGAAACGGAAATGGCAAAAGAACGACTAACGCCGCCAAGATGGTGAAACCAGTAAAAAGGCGTGTTTCCTTGGTCTACGGTTTTCAATGCTTGGATAGCGAGAAGTCGACTTTGTTCGGAAGGATCAGGGCCCTTGATGTTAAACCGAAACGTATCTCCTACGTGAAACGTTTCCGCCGGGGTCGTGCCGTTTTGAAACGTTGCCGTAATTCCAGCAGAAAGCGCGACTGTTCCGCTTCCAGGAATTACGATCGGAGGGCCGAACGTATCCCCACCGTTTTCACTTTTACGATATTCCGCTGTTCCGAGCGCCCCCGCTTTAGAAATTCGAATTACAACAGATCGGTTTCCGACTGGAACTCCTGCTATGGTAGGGACATGCGCGGATCCGGTATTTTCGATATCAGGAATCACCGGGTCCACCGAGCCAGCTTGATCGTTTTCAGGTCGAACACACAGAACCGGAACGGGAACTTCGCCGAGCTCTTCGTCAAATTCTTCGAAGTGTTGTTTTAAAGAATCGACTAACTCCCCCCTGATGAATACGTCCTTTCCTTGCTGGTACGAAGAAATGAGGATAGGAGCATTTGCATCGCACCCTTCTGCTTGTCCGATTTTTGCATGAACCTTATCTTCATGCGGAAAACTGTTTCCGAGCCCTCCTGAGACGTGTGTGGTTGAAACTGATCCTATGGCCATTACTGTGCTCCTTTTGTTATAATAACTTTATGATATATGAATATACTTTGAAGACTGTTCATTCGTCATACTCTTTCCGGAATCGGTCCTTCAATTTCCAACTCGATTCCGGCCAATGTTTCTTCTTCCTCGATCGTGTAGAGCCCGTCCTTAAAGATAACCTCTGCATACAGTTTGTAGTTTCCGGTTTCTTTTGCAGGATCATCCACGAGTCCGGTTTTTCCGAGACGAACCTCGATTGGAATTCCGTCCGCTGTTTTGATCCACGTCCGAAGGCTCACAAACAAAAGGCACTGATCCAAAATCCCACGATTCAGGATCGTACTTACAACGTCCGCATCCGGTTCATTCAGCCAGAAATCAACGGTGTATCTGAATTCCTGTTTCACATGACGCACCGCGTTTTTTAAAAACGCGGAATTCCCGCGAACGATTCTTTCTAAACGATGTTTGATTTTTCTTCCTAAAGTGTTTGTAGGTTCTGAGTATTTTAGAATCGCACACGGAATTCTTTCTTGAATCCCGTCCAAGGGCGGCTGGTACTCAAAAAAACGATCGGGCGGAATCAAAACAGTTTCTCCGATTTGAATCCCTTCCACCATTTCGCGGATGTAATCGATATGAGACTTTCTCATTTTTTGAAAATCTCCTTCAAGGCGTCCTTGAAATTTTGAATGATTAATTCTTTAGAATCTTCTAATGCAGGTCTGAAATAAGGTCGGGCCGGAATGTTTTTTGTCTTGAATCCGAATTCATGAATTCGAGCGTATGGAGAATTGGTTCCCACAACAACAGTGGAATCATTTTCTTTTACGATTTCAAAAGAAGAGGAAAGTTCTCCTTCCTCGATGAGAGTCAAAGGAGATTTTCCTTTCTTCTCTTTTCTTTCTTTGGTTGTTTCGGAAAGTTCCGGCCAACCGGATTTGTATTTTTGGGAACGAATCCCTTTCGTTATGTTCGCTTGTACAATTGCAGCGTTTTTGTCTTGGACCTTTGAGAGTTTGTCTTGTCCTTTCGAAACCGCGTTCTGAAGTACGGGGCCGAACGTATCCGTTACGGTAAGGAATTTCATACTTTGTTTCCTCCCGCTTTTGGTTTCGTTACTTCGATTCGAATCAAAGAAAAACCTTCTAGTTCTTGCACCGGGTGAATCGTATCGATTAACCATTCCGATCCGTCTTTCCCAATCCTGCATTCCGGTCCGATTATAGTTTCCAAGTCTTTCGGAAGAATCTGGCACACGGCGCGGTATTCTTGTCTTTCACCGACTTCGTTGTCGGATTCTGCATCCTTCCAAATCCAAACACAAGAAATGTCTTCGCTGCTCCTATACGTCGTTTTTTTAGAAGCATTCAGTCCGGAGGTCCCGAGAACTTGAGTCGGAGTTAAGATTTTGATTTTGGTTTGCGCTCCTTTTTCAAAAGCACGATCAAGCAAAGCCTGAATGCTCATTATGCAACCCCCGGAGTTTCAGAAGGTTGTTTTCCGAACAAAAGAAGATAAGCTTTATTACGAAATCCTTCTGCGATTTCTCCGCGTTCTTCCGCGCTCATTCGAGAACGTTTTACGCGCGTTCCTTCGCCGCCGCCGGTGGAAACTTCTTCCGGATCGAAAGTACCGTTGTATCCAAACTCTTCCACAATTTCGGCTTTGATGAGAAGGACTTCGGCTGTAAGAAGCGCTGGCGAATACAGCAGAGGCCCTTCATTCGGTATCGTAACTCCCCAGTAAAACATTCTTACACGGGCAAGCATCGCCGCAGACTCGAGGAACTCCTCATAGGCAGACGGGGAATCCCCGTCTCTTGTATCGGAAAGATCCAGGGTCTTTGCTTGGATCCTGAGTTGTTTTTTCAGTTCTGCGACTTTGTTTAACATTTTCTGAATATTCCGATTACGGCTTCTTCGTTTTGTAGTGACAGCTTGCGGAAAAGAGTTTCGCAAATGCGAAATCGTAACTGATTACGGTTCCTTCGATTTGTTCTCGGATGAACCGATCGCTTTCCACGAGTTGCCCTGCCGAATCTTCGTAAAGCTCCAAGGTTACGTCCTTGTTCCATGTCAAGATCGTATCGTCGTCCATGTCCGGATGAGTTTTCCAGTTCACTCCGAAGAAGCTTTCAACCTGACCGGTCTTCACGTATCCTTCGAGAAGGTTCATAGACTGGAACTGTTTGAAGTTCGTTTCGTCGGTGAGCATCTTCTCTAAAAAGTTTTTGGAAACGACTGCGTGAGTGAATTCGACTCCTTGATCTGCGGAAAGGAGAAGGTTGACTACATCGGAATATTTCCAAACGTTTGCGACAGTTTGGGATGTTTTCGCTTCCGTTCCCGTATTTCCGTCACCAGACTTAATAACTCGCAAAGCTTCTTTCGTAATTTGTTGGGAAAGTTTCCAACCGAAAACTTGAAAGATATTTTGAACCTTGAGAATTTGCATTCTCTTCAAAGACTCATACGTGAAGTCGATTTCGAGTCCTACGGGACTCGTTTCGATTGCTTTATCTTGAGTTTTGATTGTTGCTTTCGGAAATTTTCCGCCGCTTTCCTTTGCTTTTTTCTTCGCGGTAAGATCGGATCCCTCGATATCAAACGCTATGGATCTCGCCGCGCCTTGACTGATTCGAGTTTTCACGGAATGCGTATCTTCCAATTTTACCTGGAGTTGCCCCATGTTCATTCCGATGTAGATGTTCTGGTTTACAAACTCTGGAAACAAATACTTGGATTGGTTGGACGCTTTGATAAAGTCATCTACGGAAAACGAAGCTTCTTTGATAGGGACGTCATTCGCCATGAGTTGACGTTCGAATGCGGAAAGACCTTTTCCAGAAGGCGTTTCCGGATCGTATCCGAACTGAGTTTCTTCTTTTTCCATGAACTCGTTCATGGAGAGACCGGCTTTCTTTGCGTCGGAATATGCTTCGGCTTGTAAGTCGAGACGAACAAGTCCGTTGCCTAATTTTACGTGTGGCACTTTCTTTTCTCCTTAAATAATGCAGGCCATTTTTTTGGTTCCCGTATCAACGGAGATAACGAGAACGCGAGTTCCGGTCGCTGCGGTTTTGATCTTTCCGGTTCCGTCCGCTTGAATATTCAAGAAACCTAACGTCGGATTAGATCCAGAATACTCGTATTCGAAAACCCCAAAGATTTTTAGTCCGAGAATTTTTCCCTTCTCATCTACCGTTACAATTTGCCCAACTGGACAGGCCCTGCTTTATGACGAAAAATCTTTTTTGAATTTGATCGATGAATTTGGAATCAATGAACAGGCCATCAGGGATAGCTATAAAAATTTATGGCGATAATTTTTTATATACGATACATCCATAAGTTTTCAAGAGGAGATTAAGATGAAAATATTTATACCTGTCGAATTCAAATATATCGAACCGAAAATTCCCGAAGATGTCATTGATAATACGACTCTTCTGATTTCGTTCGTGCTTCAAGCGCGGTCCGCCTTTATCTCTGCGCTCAATGTTTGGTATAATAGAGAATACCCATTGAGTGACGCAGATACAAAGGAAGAATTTCAGCAGGGAGTTTTGGATATTTTAAAGAATCCTAATTTTTACGAAAGGGAAGTAACTCAAGCAGCAATTGATTACAAAGCGCAGGAAACTCGTGAGGAATTTTCATGAAATCACGACAGAATAAAACGACTTAGCGGACTTAACATAGGTGATAATATGGGATTCGATAGAAAATCTATTCTTGATAAAATCAATAAATTACTTGCTCTTTCCAATTCACCAAACGCCAACGAAGCAAAAAGCGTCGCAAAGCAAGCTTCTGATTTAATTCAGAAGTAAATAAGAATTTCGATTCACAGAGTGACGCATTTCAATCAGGTTTTGATGAATCTCTAAAAGTAAGTTTATCAAGGCAAGTAAAGGGACCTCTAAAATTATTGGGTTAAAAAACTTTGAAAGAATTCAATATCGAATGTCCACATTGTAAGAAAAAATTCGATTCGCCAGAGTCCGAAGCGATCCGAATGGCCCGTGTCGAAGATCAGTGGATGAACCACTGTGAGGATATGTTTAAAAAAGGTTGGCGTCCCGGGAAGTTTGAAAATCTTCCCGACTTCTTAAAGACAAAGCGAATCGGGTTTTATTATGAAAATTTAGAGAAAAGAATCAAAGCAAGAAAAGAACAGACATAGCAGACATCAAACTTTTCTAAAATTGCTCCCTTTGATTGTTTTTGCGATACCATCCTGAATGGAAGAGATTCTTAAATACTTGCCTCTTTTTTCTCCTTTATCGGTATTTCTTTGGTTCTTAATCAGAAAGGAAGTGAAAGCTCAAATATTAAAATTTCGTGATGAACAAAGGGAATACGCCGATTCGAAAATAAAGGAAGTAAAAGACGAATGTAAAAATCTTTTGTTTCAAGAACGGTCAAAAACAGATCGTATTTCGGATCGGATGATGGAATTAGAAAAAACGCATACGATGGAAATCGCACTTCTTCGACAAACGGCTTCAACAACTGACAAACGGTTAGATACGATTGAAACTCGAATCGAAAAGCTCGATAGCAAGTTTGACGAGAAATTCGACGAACAGAAAGAACTCCTCCACAAAATTCACTCAAAGGTTCAAAACGGAGGAATCACAAAATGATCTTACAAATTCTAAATCTTTTACTTCCACTCATTAGGAAACTTCTAAATCTAAAAACGATTCAAACAAATCAAAACTATTGGAACGAGTCTCGACTCGCAGAAGCTTATACGAATAAGATTTCGAAAGAAAAAACGTTTGATTCTATTTCAGAAATTGCAACACAAAAGAATCCGCTTTTCTTTGCACCGGTGTCAAATCCTCATATCACCTCGAAATACGGATGGCGGTACTTAAATATCGACGGAAAGAAATCCAAGCAATTCCATTTAGGAATTGATCTCGGAGGTTATAACGACGTATTTGCTCCCGAAGACTGCGTGATCAAATCTATTCTCGGGAGGGATCCACAATATCCGGTAAAGTTTCGCTTTGAAATACACACCTGGGTCAACTTGGTAAAATCGGGTGAAGTTCCGGAAGATCGCGCTTGGACTCCCTTCGTCCTCGCCGTGGGCGTTCATTCAAAAAACCTTTATAAATTTAAGCACGTTGATCCAAAAGTTAGGAAAGGCAGAAAAGTCAGCGCAGGCGATCTGATCGGAAAATCCGGAAATTTTGGATATAGCTTAGGTGCGCATCTGCATTTCGAGGTTTGGCCTTGGGATGAGAAGACTCAGGATTGGAAAAAAGAAACCGATCCCGAAAAGTTCTTAAAAGAAAAAGGACTGCTATAAGGAAGGCTTTGTATGATCGAATCTATTATTGAACTTCTGCCCACAGTCCTTTTGAACGGGCTTTATATGAGTCTCGTTTTGACTGTTTCGCAAGTCTTGTTTCGAAATCTCCCTTATCGTTTCTTACTTAAAAACAAGAGACCCGTTGTGTTTGTAGTCGCTACGTTAATCGCCGTTCCATACAACATTTTTTACTGGATTACGATGCCGGAAGCTTTCACGTACTGCGTTTCGTTCGATTCTGTTAAAGAAGAGATTTGCAAAATTCTTCCAGGTTGGACGCTCGCGGTTTATCAATCGATTCGACTTTTCGTTTGTTATCTCGCTACAATTCTACTCTACAATAAAATCGTGAAGAGTGTTTTCGAAAGATCCGGACTTGGGCATGCGCAACCGGACACCCTTGTTAAAAAAGACGCCGTCGATATCGATTAAGAGGCTATCATGGATCAAATTATTTTTAAAAGTCTAAAAAACTATAAGTACCAACTTGTAAAGCCGTATAAATTTCAAACGGATATTCGGACAAAGATACCTGTACAGTTGGGAAACCCAGACGTTAAAATTTTTGTGGATATGACTCCGGACGGTCTACTGAGTATAGACGCCGGATACGCATGGGACGGACCGAGCGGACCTACAATTGATACAAAGACCTTTCTACGCGGCTCACTTGTACACGATGCCTTGTATCAATTGATGCGAGAGAAAAAATTAGATTGGCAGTTATACCGGGATCCAGCAGATCAATTGTTAAAACAAATCTGCCTTGAAGATGGTATGAACTCTTTTCGAGCCGCGTACGTCTATCGATTTGTGCGTTGGTTCGGAGAATCTTCGGCAATACCAAGGAACGCAATAGCGGAATTCGAAATAGCACCTTAAAGGTTCCTAAATTTTCTTTGATATTTTTCGCTTTTCTTCTTTATATATAATAATAATCTATTATTAGAAATCTCGCTAAACCCACGTATTTTCCGAAATAATCTTAAAAGAACTGAAATTCAGTTACGTTTTTAGCGCTCGTTCCCGACGGGGGTAACGCTCACGGACAAAATTCACTTCGAAGTCGCTTTGTGAGGAATCGCTTTCATCTTATTCCATACGAGCTGAATTTCACTCAGAGTCAGTTCTCCTCTTCCCGAATCTTCCGAAATTTTCTTTAAGATCGGTTGTAGTTTTCCTGCTTGTTCCAAGGTGATATCTTCTCCGGCGTCTTTCAAAATACAGAAAATCGCACTTCTTCCGGATTGGCTTGTAAATTCGATTCGATCTCCTTCAGGTCTTCCGATCAAAGTTGCGTCGAACGCGCGATAGGCGCCCTTTTGCAGATGTCGAGTTTTAGCGACGCCGTCTTGATGAATTCCGGATCGATGAGAGATAACGTCTTCGCCGATCAAAGGCGCCTTTTCATAGATGGGAACATCCGAAAGGTAAGAGACCAATCGAGATGTTTCGTAGATCGCCGAAAGGTTTAATGGAACGTCAACGCCGCAGTTATGAAGGGCGATCGCAACCTCGTACGTGTTCGTGTTTCCGGCTCTTTCTCCAAGACCGTTTAACGCAGTCTCCAATTGAACTGCACCCGAAAAGTAGGATTCAACTGTGGTTGCGGTTGCCATTCCCAAATCGTTATGCGTATGCACAGAAATTTTTGCGTTTTCAGGGAGCATATTACGAACGGCTTTTACCATAGAAACAAAAAGCCAAGGACGATAACGCTCTACCGTGTTCGGAAGATTGATGATATCAGCCCCGTAGCTCAACGCCGCTCGAAACGCTTCCACGGCGAAATCTAAATTCTCCAGAGAGTCTCCGAAATGTTCACCTGAAAATTGAACTTCACCTTTAGAACCGACAAGGCTTTTTGCGAAAGAGACGGATTCGGAAATTTTTTCTAAAACTTTTTCAGGACTTAACTTTAAAACGTTTTGGATCGTAAATGCGGAGATCGGATATACGATATGAATTCTAGATTTCGATGCGTGTCGAATTGCTTTCCAAGAAGTTTCTATTTCCTTCTCGACTGCTCTGGAAAGAGAGGATATTACAACATTATCCGGCGCGATGGAAGAAAGATGACTGCATGCTTTGAATTCTTGAGAATTAGAAGACGCGAATCCGACTTCGATTCCTTGAACGCCTAACTTTAAGAGTTGTTTGAAGATCGTTTCTTTTTGATCTAGATCCCAGGGTTTGCGAAGAGCTTGATTGCCGTCTCTCAAAGTTACGTCCATAAAAAAGGGCGGATGTTTGGGAAGAGGGTTTTGAAGAATTTCCAAAAAGGACTGTATATATTTTTGATTTCCGGGTGTTAAAATGTCCTGAATGACGTGTGCGTTTTCTTGTTTCGAATTTTGTGGCATTGTTTTCTCCTTTTAGAGGCCGATTCCAGGAGTGGTTTTTTTCCGAGTGAGGAGAATTTTCCGGAAACAAAAAAGCCCACTCAAGGAGCGGGCTCGTGTATTTTTTTACAACTCTACCGGCTCCCCTAACTAAGGAGGAGAAGAAGCTGAAGCTGAAGCGGTAGTAGAGTTATATTGCGGAACATGCAGTATCAGGCTCGGAAGAATTCTGAAAAAATTCAAGAACTTTTTTCTTAGGAATCGTAATTTCAAAAACGACCGAATGTCCGAATTTTATGGATACGATCTCGTTTTAAAATCCGGCGAAGACTTTGAAATAAAACCGGTTCGTGTTTATGATAAAAGGATATTAGGGTCGTTGAAGAATTAAAGGAGAATTGTATGCGAAAAATCACACCGTTTCTTTGGTTTGACGGAAAAGTCGGGGAAACAACCTGAGTCGAGGCGAACTCGGTCTTTTCGATTACAAATCAAAAAGGCGTCCAATCCATTCGCCTTTTGTCGGTTTTGTTTCGTTTTTCCGGAATCGGTAGAAAGCGTTAAACTTTCCGAAATTTCGAAATGATCTTGGATTTTTCACGAAGGCAATTCGCGCGATTTTGAACAAAATCTTTTTCGGATTGATAGTTTAAAGATTTTATACTTTGATCGTGTTTCCACGGTCCATAACTTCGTGTCCATCCTCTCGTTTTATATCTAAACCAAAAATGAATCGTAAACGAAATTGCGAATGCGCTTAATAAAATATGCCAAAGATATTCGGAATCCCGAATCAAATACAAAAGAAACAGCAACACGCAATGCTTAACGATTCGAAACCAGGACATGTTTTTACCTTATGTTTATAAACGATTTATTCAAACCTTGGGAGAGAGAATCAAGGAGTCTTATTGCAAAGATTTACCGTAACTCGGTCGACATGTGTTTTGTCTAGTCGATTACGAAAGAACTCGGTTAAGAGGGAATTTTTTGTAACGGCTCAATAAATTTCCTTTGAAGATCTCGGGGCCTTTTACTATAATATCTGTAGGTTCGGATTGAATGGGAGCAAAAGACTATGTCTTACATGGCGGTAGGGTCCAGGCAGATTTTATTTTCAGATTCGATTGCACCCGTATCAACTGGTTCTTCTTCGAGAGAGGTCGTAGCGGTTCAGGACAATCAGGTTGAAAGTCCGGATACGCAGGTCGTTCCGCCAGGGTCCTTACCTCCTTCGGTTGGTAACAATATTGACGTTTATGTTTAACTTGGAAGTGCGATGATCCATTTTTTATTTTCTCTGATTTTGATGTCTCTCGTCGTGGAGTTCGTTTTTCCTTTGATTCATCCTGATTTTCACGTAGTAGGTGGCTGGCTCAATTCGATTATCGTTGTCGTTGCTTTCGTAATCATCAACACAATCTTACGACTTATATTGATCATCATGACTCTTGGAATCGGAATCGTATTTTATTATCTGAGTTTGGGTTTGATTGGATTGATCATCAATGCTTGGGTGATCTTGATTATCGGGGATTGGTTTCCGGAAACCTTATCGGTGCCAGGTTTTTGGTATGCGTTTTTGGGGGGAATACTTTTGGTTCTGGCAAATTACGTGGGCAAGACGGAAGCCAAGGAAAAAACAAAGGAAAGAACGAATACTTAAAATCAAAGCCTGTTTGAAAATAACTTATAACGACATAGAACGAAGTTTCGAAGCTAAGCGGAAGGTTATGAGATAGATCTTAGACTCTTATCGCTCTAAAATAATCTTGAAGAATGGAATCCACTTGTTCGTAAGTGTAATAACCTCTTGTTAGGATTCCACTTTCGGATCCATCTGAAAAGACTAAACTCGGAAAAGCGCTTACTCCCAAGGAAAAACCGAAATAAAAGTCGTTTTTGGTTTCCATATCGGTGTCCTTATCTTCGAATACGGATTGAAATTTTTTGGAAGAAATTCCGAACTTTTCCGCAAGAAAAACAAAGGTCTGAAAGGAGGTCGGATCTTGATTTTCGTAATAAAAGGATTTGGAAAGAGTATTCAAATAATCGAATGCTCTTTCCGGTTTTATTTTTTGAACGCTGATAACCGCTTTACAGGCGGGAAAGGAATCGTATCGAAAATCCTTTCTATCGAGGAACTTGGATTGAAACGGTTGTTTTGTGATGGATTCGGCGTCTTTCCATTCGTGCTTTAAGATCCTTGATAATTCGGGCGTTAAGAACTGGGCTTCGTCTTCAAAGCGAAGGCCGCCTAGAACCAAAGAAAATCGGATTTTGTTTTTGTATTCTTCCCGGATTTTTTGGAGGACCGGTCCAAAGCCGTAACACCAGGGGCAAAGAGGATCGGCCGCATAAAGAATAGAATGTCGGATTGGTTCGCTTTGATTCATACCGTCTTTGAGTCTTTCAATTTTACCCGCGAAAGCTTATTGGGATAGTATGAGCTCCTACATTCTCGATTTGCAAGAGGATTTTGACAGATCTTTAGGATTTGTCGCGTTGCTTGAGTTTGTAAATGAATTGAAACAATTTCCGGACTTGAAAAATCGCAAGCATTAACCACAAGACAGGAAGAAACTAAAGTGAAAGGAAAAGTGTACGTAGGATTGTATATGCACAAAGAAACGATTCAAGTCTTCTTATTGAATGGGCGTCGGAGAATCTTATAAAGGAGCATCGAATCAAACACACAGAAACTTAGATGAAGAGAACCTACAAAAGTGTTCCCCCATAAAATCCGTAAAATTACCAAAGGAGTAAATCTGTGGGAATCTTGATTTCACGATAAAACTTTCAAAAAGTCGGTCGATTTTTCCGTATTGATCGATTCTCTGTACGCAAAAAAGGCGGGAACAAGCCCGCCTTTTTCCTCATTCTTGCTTAAGAATTTTCAAATTTCATTCGGGTGCTTTATATAATACACTGATAACCACAGTGTCCCGAAGAGAACCCCCGCATATGCTAAAACCACAGTGACGATGTCGATGACTGGTAGAAGTGTCGCGATCGGAGAGATTTTGTCTGCTGTCATTCGGGTCGCTTCTCCCAAAATCAAGAACAAACCTCCTAAACCGATCAGGTGGTATCTACCCATCGCTTCTTTTGTCACCCGTGCAAAACGGGCAAAAACAGGAACTGCCAACAAAGCAAGCGCAAAGATCGTGATTGCATTCATTGTGAATCCTCCTTATTTCATCTAGTTAGACTCGAAGACGTTTTAAAAATGATTGCGATTTTTATTTTATTCGGCATATTATATAATGATCGTTCAAATTAACGTTAGTTACTTCGATTTAGAAAATATCTCATAAAGACGTATGACGTTTTTCGTTGTTTTTTAAATAAACAAGATAAAGAAGAATTTGGTTTCGGTCGATTTGTTTCATTTTTTAAAATATATTCAAATAATGGCATATATTAATACGTGTTTGTCAAGTTTTTAAATTGTAGATCACCTGGCCTAACCAAACGATCATAAAAATGTATATATACGGCTATAACATTTGACTAAGAAAAATTAGAATCGGTTCTAAATTCGCAAAATGTCGTTTGAATCCGGCGAAAATATCCTAAAAATAAAATTTATTTGCGATCGATTACGAGAAGAGTTACATCGTCGCTGAACTTGGAATAATTGCAATATTCAATACAATCGGAGATGATTTGTGCGGATGTTTCCCGAGCGGTTTTAGAGGCGCACTTATGAATTGAAAGAGAGATGAATTCTTCGCTGTAACGTTTGGTTCTGTCGTCGGAATAATGCTCTGAAATTCCGTCTGTATAAAGCACCAACCTATCACCGGTTTTGAAATGAATCGATTTCTCCTCGAAAAAAAGGTCCGGAATAATACCGATTAATTTTCCTTTCGTTTCCAGAGAGATTATGCTATCGGTTGAATTTTGTAAAAGTAAAGGATGATTGTGTCCTGCATTGGAATAAAGAATCGTATCTTTTTTCGTGTCGATCACACAGTAGAATGCGGTTACGAAATTCCCGACCATTTTGTTATTGAGGGCGTGATTGAGTCCCGAAAAAAATTGGGATGGGCTGGAAAGAATTTCTTTATCGTAAGTGGAAATGATTGTGTTCATTACTGTCGCTATGACCGAAGCAGAAAGGCCGTGGCCGGAAACGTCCGCGACTAAAAATCCGGTTCGTTCCGAATCCAATTTGAATATGCTATAAAAATCACCGCCCACGTTCGAGTACGGAATATGTTCCGCTCCTACTTCCAGACCTTTGATATAAGGGATCGTAGTCGGGATTACTTTCGACATGACTTCTCTGGCTCTTTGTAATTCCCGATCGGAATTTACGACTTTATGAAAGAGGTCCGCATTCTTGATCGTCATCGAAAGTCGGTTTGCAATCGCCCCCAACATTTCTAGATCGTTTTTATGGAACGCAAATCCAGAGTTCTTGTTATTGACGCTGATAACTCCTAAAAGTTCGTCTTTATAAACTAAGGGAGAAGAAATAAGAGAGTTCGCTTCGAACTTATATTTCGCGTTCAGATTATAACGTTTGTCTTCTTCCAAGTTTTGTATGAGAAGATTTTTTCTTTCCTTGGCTACCCAGCCGGCAACTCCTTCACCGAAAGGAACTATGATCGTATGAATCGCGTCTTTTGGAATTCCTTTAGCTGCGAGAATTCTCAATGTTTGACTTGTATGATCCGCGAGATAAATGGTTCCGGTTTTTGCTTCTAAAAATTCTAAAACTCTTTCCAGTACCCAATTGCCCAGTTCATGAATGCTTTTTTCGGAAACGATGAGTTTTTCGAATTCATAAAGAAGAGAAAGTTCCAAGATTCTTTTTTTAAGATTTTCGTGAATCTTCGCGTTTTGGATCGCAATTGCGGCCACTTCGGATAAGGACGTAAGATAGTTCAAATCGCAGACGTCGAACGAACGGTTTTGCGTTTTATTGAGAATTTCAAGAGTCCCGATAATCTTGTTTTCGATGAACAAAGGAACACAAACCAAGGAACGGGTTCTGTAACCCGTCTTTTGATCCCAGGATGGATTGAATCTAGAATCTGAATACGCGTCTTCTAAAATGATCGGTTTTTTTCTTTGGCCACCCAACCGGCGATTCCCTGTCCTATATCAAGGCGTCCGTATTTTTGAATGATTTCGCCTTTTTCACCAAGCGCTACTTCGCAGTATAAAAATTCTTCCGTTTCGTCGAGAAGGAATAAGGAACTCGCGTCTGCCTCCAGAAGATCCTTGGAGTAGAGCATGATTAGGGGTAATAGCTGATAGAGATCTAAATTTGCGTTTAAAATTGTGCTTGTACTGAGAATACTTTTCAGTTTTAGAGATTCTAAAACATTTTTAGGCATAGATATTTTGTCAAAACTAAGAGAAACTAAAGGTTCGTCAAGGGTTTGGGGGAATATTCGAGGAACTGAAAATACCGAAGAAAAACCTATACTGACCAAAATTTAATACGAAAAGGAACTTTGGAGATTTTCATCGGTCTTATATAGGCCATGGAAAATCAAATTTCTCGTTTTCTCGTCTTTCTTTCCGTGTTTACCCTCATTATCGGGCTGGGTTACGCGTACACTGGTTTTCGTTTAATCCCAAGTTTGAGCACGCAGAGTTGGATTTCTTGGTTTGCATGGACGTTGATTTTTTTATGTACCTTAAGTATTCCGGTCAGTTATTACATCAGTTTGACTTCCAAACGCGAAGGGATTCAAACTGCGTTTTCCTATCTTGCGTTCACGGGGTTAGGATTTTTTACGATCTTATTCAGTCTCGTTTTGTTGAAGGACATAACCGCGGTTTCCTTGTATGGACTCACAAAATTCTTTCCAAGTTCCGATTCGATTGATAACGATGCGGGAGAACTTGTACAAAGAAAGGAATTTTTAAACCAACTTCTGAGCTTCTCCGTACTTGGACTTGCGGGAGGACTTACAGGAATTGGATTCTATCAGGCACATAAAAAGCTAAAAGTGATTTCGGTGGATGTCTTTGAGAAAAACTTACACTCTTCTTTGGATGGATTTAGGATCGTTCAAATTTCGGACATTCATATCGGACCTACAATCAAAAAGCGTTTTTTAGAATCTGTCGTAAGAACCGTGAACGAACTTAAACCCGATTTGGTTGCGATTACGGGAGACCTGGTCGACGGTCCGGTAAGCAAACTTGCTCATCATATCACTCCTCTTGCAGATCTCAAATCCAAACATGGAACTTTTTTCGTGACCGGAAATCATGAGTATTATTCGGGTGCTCTTTCTTGGATTCGTGAATTGAAGAAACATAACATTCAGATTTTATTAAACGAAAACCAAATTCTGAAACATGGAAAAGCGAATCTGACTCTCGCCGGTGTCACCGATCTCAAAGCGGGATCTATCCTCGTGGAGCATAAAACGGATCCATATCGGGCGATGAAGGGCGGAGAAAAAACGGATTACAAAATTCTACTCGCACATCAACCGAACAGCGTCTTTGAAGGTGCCGATGCGGGATTCAATCTTCAGTTGTCGGGACATACGCACGGAGGACAGTATTTTCCGGGGAATCTACTTATTTATCTCGCGCAGAAGTTTGTTGCGGGACTTCACAAACATAAGGACACTTGGATCTATGTGAGCCGAGGAACGGGATATTGGGGCCCTCCGATTCGACTTGGGGCGCCTTCCGAAATCAGTTTGATTCGATTGAAGAAAAATTCTTAAGAACCAAACCTTTTGAAACCGGAATCGATTTCCGATATTTAAAGAAGGGACTTTAAATGGAGGGAGGAGATGGTCCTTTTCAGATCCAATCGGAAGAGAATTTTTACGTTAGGAATCATTCTGCTTTTATACTTTGTTTTAGCGGATTGTGGTAAGAAAAACAAAGTAACTTCTAAAAAGGAAAATGTCAAAACATCAAGCTCTCAAAAGAAGAGCGATCTTGATTCGGAGCCTGAACTGAAAGAAAGGAGATTCTTTCAAGAGGACGCGTTCGGCCAACCTAAAAAGTACGTAGAGTCGGAAGAATTTAACTCAGATAACAAAATCTATCGACCTCCCCAAGAATCTGCCAAATCGCTTTCGTCTTATCTCGGTTCCACTCCCGGCTGTAAGAACGGAAATTGTAAAAACGGACCAGGTATTTACGTATATGATACCGGAGAGGTGTATTCCGGAAGTTTCAAAAATGATAAACGACATGGATACGGAGACATACAGTACCAAGATGGAGACAGATATTCTGGATACTTTCAAAACGATAAGAAGGCGGGGACGGGGACGTATCGGTTTGCAAACGGCTCCGTGTTCAGCGGAAGATTCTACGACGATGGAGAAAGTGCGGAAGGCTACTTAACTATCGGTAAGAAAAGGAAGGAATGTTCTATTATCCGAAACAAACTAAACTGTCACGGATAAACTTTTGGCGAACCTAACCGAGCGTTTTATAAAACGAGGTTCTGAGTTTGCTCTCTCGCCCGATTGATCGACCCCTAACGGTTCTTGAAAAGGATTGCCGTATTAATTAACGTGAGTTCGGCGTAAGCAAATGCGAAAGCGATTATTATGTTACGATTGGTAGAGAGCCGTAACCAACCCCACAAATTAAGAAGGCTTTTGGGATCATAAGGATCAAAAACTGATATTTTTCAAGTATTCCGACGTGTTAGTGATTAGATTTTAGTGAATAGAACTTTACATACAATAAAATGCAAGTGTTCCGACGTGTCAGTGATTAGGGGATTAGATTTTAGTGGATAGAACTTTACATACAATAAAACGCAAGTGTTCCGACGTGTTAGTGATTAGATTTTAGTGAATAGAACTTTACATATAATAAAACGCAAGTGTTCAGACGAGAATGAGGCTTTTTACTTGCGAGAAGTATGATTTTGTGGTAAAGAAAAATTTCCCGAACCTTTCCACCTCCTATTTCGCGATCCTTAGATTAGTATGGTTCTTGGATGTAAGACAGCTCGAAGTGTGATATTCTTGATTCGACGGAGTCAAGAAGGCCGGTGGCAGATTGATCGCTCTCTGATGAACTCAATCTCACTCCCTGAATTGCGCCCCTTAGGAAGCAATTCACAGTATTCAAGTAAAGTTTAATGGAACTTAGCAAACACCTTCCTATGGGTCGGTGTTTAGGTCGTTCGATAGGGCTTAGACCCCGGTCCATAGATAAATCTAAATCGGCCACCGCAAACCAAAGTGTGGCGGCTTAACAAAGTCGACCGCGAAGGAAACTCAACATCTCACTCCCTGAATTGCGCCCCTTACTCATCTCTGCATAATAGAGTACCTAAAATTCTGTGTCTAAGCGTGGGATTGGCGCTCAAATTAACGGTACCTATTTTATAGGGATCAGTAGGTTCATTATCAACTAATGATCCAATAACAACTTATCAAATGACCTATAACTGCGTAGTTGGAACTACAACAGGCACGGGTGGTGGGGCTTTCGGAATTGGAATGTCTTCGGGAGGAATGTTTTAGATGACTCACAAAGTTAGCACGTTAATCATTTCAATTTTCATTTTCCATGGCTGCGTATTTACAGGAAGAATTAAGAATTATGATCATCTGGTTAATTCAAATATCACGAATTCCTGTATGTCTTTTTCAGAAATTAAATTGGAATTTCCAGATCAAAAAATAAATGAAAATAGAAAAGATAGATTTAGATTTTTTGATAATATAAATAGGGATACGATGGTAACATATATAGAAACTAAACTATCTTCAAATAAGAAATTAAATAATCTTAAATATAAGATGATATATTCGGAAGAGGCAAGCATACCATTTAATTTTTTTAATATAGTTGGGACACTCTCAGCGGGAATATTTCCAATTCATTCTAATCGAATTTCCAACATATCTATGGCTGTATTTGATTCAAAACAAAATCAGAAAATACATGCCTTGGATATCAAAATTCCATGGAGCGCATACTATTCTCTATGGGGTGGAATATTGTATCCTTTTTCAAACGTCGAAAAAAAACAAAACGAAGTTATAGGATTAGCGGTTAATATTTTTTTAACTAATATTTGTTTCAGTTGAGTCTCGTAAGAATTAAATTAGTGGATGGTGAAATGGCGATAAAGAAGGGAGACTCGCTTTGGCTCCTTGCAATGGGCGCAAACGTAGCACCGGGAACACCGAACATCCAAAATCCGGGAGTAGGAATGACGGGTGGTGGAAGTGTCGGAGGAATGCCGGTAACCGGAATGTACTTTTTTCATCCGGATCATTTGGGATCGATTCAAATGATTACGGACGGAGCGGGGAACCCTGCATCGGGTCCGGAACCAGGCGTGAGTTACGTTTCTTACGAACCATACGGATCGATCAATCGCAATGACTCCTATGGTCCGGATATATTTCGTTACAAGTTTACGGGACAAATCGAGGACAAAGACACTGGTCTTTACTATTACAAATCGAGATATTACGAGCCGACGTTAGGAAGGTTCTTGCAAGCGGATTCGGTAGTTATGCCGACTAACGTTAACGGTATGAATCGTTATATGTATGTGGATGGGAATCCAGTTTCATACAGGGATCCGAGTGGGCACGTTGGTGGTCCTGGGCTCATGCACATGGTGAATCGGATTATCGGTCATGGGATGGGGAAGGATTTTGGTGCGAATGGTCTCGACAAGAGATTGAATACGAGTGGGATTTCGAAAGGTGTAAACCGATTTGTGCATAACGCGACGTTTATTCCGAAGGGGCGGTATTATTGGGACGTTGGAATACGATTTTTAGCCAAAGGAGAATTGGCACCTGGTGGAGGAACTTTATGGGCAATGACGTTCAAAAATACTGCAAATTATCAAAGTGGTCAATTAATTGCGGTTTGGGCGAATAGTAAAGAATGTAAGGATACCATGGGGGCAGATGCATGCCGTATGCTATTTATAATCAATCTTGGTGTTATGAATTCTTATAGTGCTAAGCATGATCAAAAAGCGGATCCAACTAATGGAATGTTTGATT
>NZ_AHMT02000035.1:5000-31605 GCF_000243815.2 Leptospira alexanderi serovar Manhao 3 str. L 60
CATGCAACTTCCGATGGAAATGGAAAAAGAAAATAAATACAAGGATCTGATCTTTCATTCTGGTGTTCATCTTCTAAATATTATCAACGACATACTCGACCTGTCCCGAATTGAAGCCGGAAAACTGGTTTTGAATGAATCCGATTTTGATCTCAAGGAATTAATTTCCACTTCAATTGAAATGATTTTAGGAGAAGCGATCACAAAAAAAATCGGAATGACTTTCCAATATTTTCCGGAAGAGGCGGATTTTGAAATCAAAGCGGATCCGAAACGAATCCGACAAGTCATCCTCAATCTGCTCGGAAATGCGATCAAGTTTACGGATATTTCCGGTGAAATTCTAATTACATTAAAAAAACTCGAAAACGATTACGAACTTTCCGTTCAGGATTCAGGGATCGGAATCCCTCAAAACGAAATTCATAAAATTTTTGAAACGTTTCATCAGGTAAAAAGAGAGGATCAATCCGCTTACGAAGGAAGCGGACTCGGTCTGCCAATTGTAAAAAAAATCGTGGAAGCCCACCAAGGCTCCATCGAAGTGGAAAGCGAGCCCGAAAAAGGGAGTAAGTTTAACGTTCTCTTTCCGCGCTCCTCTGATTCGGAAAACCAGAATGCGTTCAATTCAAACATTCAAGCCAGATCTTTGTCTCAAGACATAACTTTTCAGGAACCCATTTATCCAGCCGAACTTAAATCAATACCTGTTCTACTTGCAATTCTAGATAGAATCTACGACCGAGCCATTGAAAAATATTTCATACATAACTTTCAAGAGTTCATTACGTTACGTACTGCGAAAGATTTTTCCAAAATACCGCAAAAAAGCCTCGATTCTCACAGAATATTATTATATGATACACGCTTGCTTTTGGAAGAAACAGAAGTTGTCAAATCCTTGAGAGTTCTTTTAAACGAAGATTCCAAGTTAAGTCATTTGGTTCTTTTGGAAACCGCGGATATTCCACTTCCCTTTCAAGAAGATCTTCTTTCATTCTTCCCGGATTATACGATCCAGAACCCGTTTTCCCTAGATAAATTGAAATCGATTTTAATCGAGATTGAAAAGGAGATATGTCTTGGAAACCGAACTGAAAAAAAAGAATACTTTTCGTAAAATTCCAAACGATCCTATTTTGATCGTAGAAGATAAACAAGAGAACAGTATTCTTCTGGAAAGCTTATGTGACGAACTGGGCGTTAAACATGAGGTTGCGTCTAACGGAGCGGAAGCCCTAAAAAGGATTGAAGATAAAAAATATTCTCTTTTTATTCTGGATCTGATGATGCCCGTAATGGACGGGGGTTCCTTTCTTACAAAGCTCAAGGAGATTTATCCTAACGCCGTGGTTCTCGTCCAGACCGCAATCGATAGAAACGAAAAAATCATAGAGATTATGAAACTCGGGGTTTTCGATTACATCTTAAAACCGATTTATCCCGACATCTTCCTCAAAGTTCTTCAAAAGGCACTGAACTATTGTTATCTCAAAAATATGGAAGAGAATCTGGCCAAGATCGAAAATCAGAAACTGAGAAACCAGCTCGAATGGCTTACCTATAAGGAAACAATTCGCAAATCCGACAGCGAGTCTTTTGAGAAGAATTCGATTCACAGTTTAAAAACGTCACTTTCCCAAGGGAGCGGGATAGGCGCTATGACCAGTCTTTTGGATATGATCGATTCAGTTAAAATACAGGAAGAAAATTTTTACAAAGTAGATAAGGAAATTTTGGATCTTCTTCTTACAAACAATCGAATCACGAAGAACATGTTGCTCGGTCTTGAAAAGCTGTTGGATCTGATCGATCAAAACTTCGAGTTTTCCTTCGTTTCCACCAAATACATTTTGGAAAAGACCAAGGAACTTCCAGAAAATTTAAACTCTTTTTTGATGTCCAAAAGAGTTTCTGTCACTCTTCCCATTTTTAAAAAAGAATATAAGGTAAATGTAAATCTTTCTCTTTTGTATCTTGCAATGGAAGAATTGTTCCTCAATGCGTTCAAATATTGTTCGCCCAATTCCCAGATCGATATTTTTGCGAATGTCAACCAGAGCTATTTTTGTATAACGTTTAAAAATCGAGTGATTGAAAAACCTTACGGAGGTATTCCGGAAAAGTTCGAACAACTTGTAATCCAACCTTTCTTTAGAATTTATCCCCCGGTTGAAAACGTAAGTCATTTGGAAAAGTTTGGTCTCGGTCTCGGACTAACTGCTGTGGATCATATCGTTCGTAAACATCACGGATTATTTTTTATCCACAATGCAAACGACCATACATCCGAAGACGTGAGCCTCTGTGTTCTCGCGGAAATTTTTATCCCGTTGGTTTATTAACAAGGAGAATAAAAGATGAAACGAATTCTCATCGTAGACGATTCGGCTGTCTTTAGAAAGATACTCAATCTGCATCTAAGTAATTCCGAATTTGACATTTTAGAAGCTGTGGACGGTCAAGACGGCTTGGACAAACTACAAAGCGACAAAGTAGACCTCATCGTAAGTGATATGAATATGCCGAACATGGACGGAATTACGTTCGTAAAAGAAATCAAGAAAGATCCCAAAAATAAATTCACTCCGATCATTATGCTCACTACGGAATCCCAGGTGGAAGTAAAAAACGAAGGACTGGCCGCTGGCGCTCGAGCTTGGCTCACGAAGCCATTTTCCCCCGAAGAATTAGTCCAAACGATCCATAAATTATTACCTTGAGTTCTATATGCCATTTTTATTATACATAGATCCTCAAGAAGTTTCGTCGGAAAGCTCCGGCGTTTCCTATTCGAAAGTTACGATCGAAGGTGAACTTACTATTTATGAAGCCCTCGACTTTAAAGAGAAGCTCGATTCTGTTTTTAGAAATTGTTTTCCTTTTTTAGAAATCGACCTTTTTAAAATACAAAAGATAGACACTTCTTGCTTACAGATTTTGCTCTCATTCAAAAAGGAGGCACAACGAATAAACACCGACGTTCGGTTTGTCAATCACAGCCATAGCGTTTCAAAGTTAATCGATTTCTACGAACTCACTGGGTTTTTAAAGGATAATAATAAACTCTCCTCACTTCAGTTTGAAGCGGGCAAGGATTAAGAATGGATCTTTCCGAGGTTAGGGCTACGTTCATTTCCGAATCGGAAGAGTTACTTTCTTCCATGGAATCCAATCTTTTGATCTTGGAAAAAGATTTCAAAAACGACGAAGGAATTCATTCCGTCTTTCGCGCAATCCATACCATCAAAGGAACTTCCGGGATGTTCGGTTACGAACCAATTGAAAAATTCACGCATGAAGTGGAAACTCTTCTCGATCGAATTCGTTCGGGAAAACGAATTCTCACAAAAGAAGGAATCGAATTTTTATTCTTAGCCTGCGATCATATTCGCCACCTTGTAGAATTGGTAGAAGACGCAGACACTTTGGTTTTGGATCCCAAAACTTCTCGTAAACAAGTCGATCTAATATCGCTTGTAAAAAAATTGCTCTCGGATAATTTTTCGAACGATCTCAAAAAGAATTCCACTTCGAAAAGTTCGCAGACGTCCCCAGGTAATTTAACCAGCTCTGCATATTGGCAGATTACTTTGGTCCCGAATCGACATCTTTTTGAATCCGGAATGGATCCATATACGTTTATTAAATACTTAGCTCAATCCGGAAATATCAAACACATTTTCGTTTATCCTGAATCCATTCCCAATTGGCAGGAATTTCATCCGGAACATTCTCATTTAGGCTTTGAAATCTCATACGATTCTCTCACAGAAGGCGAAGAAATTCATTCTACATTCCAATTTTTGAAGGAAGAAAGTTATCTGAAAATTCTTCCTCCAAAATGTGGCTTGGACCTCTTTGAACAAAATTGCAAAGACTTTCCTTTAGGAAGAGAGGCTTATTTATACGCTCTCGAAATTCAAAAAGTATTAAATGGCGACGAACTTCAAAAACTCAGAAACATTTTTGTCCACACTATCGAAGAAGTTCACCCTCAACTGAACGTTACCACTTCCTTGGGCGAAAACGGAAAAGAATCCGAAACTCTCAAAATACAAACAAAAACCCTTAGGGTCGATTCTTCCAAAATAGATACGTTAATCGCTCTTGTCGGAGAATTGATCACCCAAGAGGCAAATCTAAGTAGAAAGATCATAGACACGGAAGACACTCAATTGATCGAAAGCTCCGAATCCCTTTATAGATTGGTAAGCGAAATTCGAGAATTCGCGTTGAGTCTTCGAATGGTTCCGATTGCAGATTTATTCGAAAAATACAAACGTGTAGTGCGCGATCTTTCCAAAGAGCTGGACAAACAAGTAGAACTCGAAATTTTCGGCGGCGAAACAGAACTAGATCGGTCGGTAATCGAAAAAATCGCCGATCCGATCGTTCACATTTTACGAAACGCTCTTGATCACGGAATCGAAACTTCGGAAGAAAGAATTCGCAAAGGAAAACCTGCGATCGGTAAACTTCAGATCCAAGCAAGTCACGGCACCGGAAGTATTCTCATCGAAATCAAAGACGACGGAAAAGGTTTAGACAGCGAAAAGATCGTTGAAAAAGCAATTTCTAAAGGACTCATAACGAGAGACCAGACCTTATCCGAATCGGAAATCTATTCTTTGATATTTCAACCCGGGTTTTCCACGGCAGAACACGTCACCAATCTTTCCGGAAGAGGTGTTGGCATGGACGTCGTTTTAAAAAATATTGAATCCTTAAGAGGAACCGTTCAAATCCAAACGGCAAAAAACCAAGGGAGTTCCTTTCATATTCGTTTGCCTCTTACCCTCGCTATCATAGACGGTTTTTTAGTCAGTGCGTCCGGTTTATTCTTCATAGTTCCGATGCAGATGGTTCGGGAGACGGTGGAATCCAAATTCGTTTTAAACGGCTCCTCTTCAGGAACCATGAATCTGCGAGATGAACTCGTACCAATCCTCCATCTTTCCAGTTTTCTTTCCCTGGAAAAAAATACATTTTATAAAGAGAATATATTAATTTTAGAATATGAAGATAAATCTTTTGGGATCGTGGTCAACGATCTGCAAGGAGAAATTCAATCCGTTATCCGCCCTATGGCGGAAATTTTTAAAAGCATCAAATGTTTTAGCGGCACTTCGATTTTAGGAAGCGGAGAAATCGCGTTTATACTCGACGTCCCAGGCTTATACAATTCGATCCGAGACCAGGAACAATCCAAAAATAGGGAGCTTACCGTTAAATCGGGTTAAATTTTCAGAGGAATGAATTTTATAAATTTTGAATATGGAGAAATCAAATGTTTCGAAAAAATTTAGGTGTTTGGATCGGCTTAGCTATCACAATAAACGGATTTGTTTTCCTATCGATTCAGAATTTTCGGAGCGTATATCCTGAACCGGACGTTCATTCGACAAAGTATTTAGAATCGGCGCGACACTTCTCCGAGATTTTGTTAAAAACGGAGGAATCCATCGGAGAATTTTCGCTCCATATTTCTTTCGAGAAGGATAAAGAAACTCTCGTTTCTGACTTGGAGGGAATAGAAAAAAATCTGAAAAATTTAAGATCCGCTCTTTTTGAATCGCATTCCAAAGAGGAACCCACGATTAAAAAACTCGATCAAAAAATTTCTACCTTTTACGCAAACACGGAGGAATTGAAAGAAAGAATTTTAAGTTCTAAGGACCTGAAAAAAGAAATTACTTTTCTTTTAAAATCCGATTTCTTTTCGGGACTTTCCGTTTTTAGACAATCCAAATCGGAAATACTCAAGGAGCTTTTAAGAACGACCGAGACTGCTTCCGTAATTCCTGTTGGAATCGAGAATCATTTTTGGATCACGATTGTGGAATACGCCGGAGTATCGACTCTTCTAATTTCCGTTCTATGGTGGTTCAATCGTTTCAGTCACAAAACAATTCTCAATTTAGAAAGAGAATTTTTGAGGATGAGAACCGCAGTAGACAACGTGACCACGAACATCATGATGGCCGATCGTAATTTTGACATTGTTTATATGAACAAGGCAATTCGAGAAATGTTCGGTAAAGCCGAAACAGACATCAAAAAGCAACTTTTGAATTTCAATCTTACCGGTTTAGTAGGAACTAATATCGATACCTTTCATAAAAATCCTGCGCATCAACGAGGTCTTTTGAATCAACTCACCGGAACCTTCCGTTCTTCGATCTCCATCGGAGGCAGGGATTTCAATTTGATCGCGAATCCGATCACCGATGTGAAAGGAAATAAATTAGGAACCGTTGTGGAATGGAGCGACGTCACGGAACAAAACAAAATCGCCGAACAGAGAAAGATCGAAAACGAGGAACTAACTCGCGTTAAAGTGGCTCTCGATAATGTAACCACGAACATTATGATGGCGGATCGAAACCTAGATATCGTCTACATGAATAAATCTATCCGTTCCATGTTTCACGTCGCGGAGACGGACATTAGAAAACAATTTAGCGATTTCAATCCGTCCGGTTTGATCGGAACTAACATCGATACGTTTCACAAAAATCCTTCCTATCAAAGAGGGCTTCTCAATAAATTTACGGATACGTTCCGTTCTTCGATCAATATCGGAGGAAGACAATTTAATCTGATCGCCAATCCGATCATAGACGAAGCAGGAGATCGTTTGGGCTCGGTAGTCGAGTGGAGCGACGTTACGGAACAAAATAAAATCGCCGAACAGAGAAAGATCGAAAACGAGGAATTGGTTCGTGTGAAAGTCGCTCTGGACAATACGTCGACAAACATTATGATTGCCGATAACGAATTCAATATTCGTTATATGAATAAAGCCGTCGTAGAAATGTTTCAGATCGGAGAAGCGGATATAAAAAAACAATTCGCTCATTTCAATCTTAAAACCCTAATCGGGTCGAATATCGATCAGTTTCACAAAAATCCAGCGCACCAAAGAGGTGTCCTCAGTAACTTTGTCGGAATTCATAAAGCCACGATTAAAATAGGTGGACGAACTTTCGATCTGATTGCCAATCCAATTGTGGACGTAAACGGTAAAAGGCTCGGTTCCGTTGTGGAATGGGCGGACGTTACTAACGAACTCGCGGTTCAAGACGAAGTGGAAGGGATCGTCAATGCCGCCGCAAAAGGAAATTTTACGACTCGGATTTCTTTGGATTCAAAGACTGGATTTTTTCTCAATCTCAGCCAATCCCTCAACCAACTTTTGGAAGTCAGCAATATTGGTTTAAACGAAGTCGTCGAGGCCTTGGAAAGAATCTCCGCTGGAAATCTCACACAAAAGATCACGAACGAGTACCACGGTACTTTCGGAAAATTAAAAGAATATTCCAATACCACGATGGACAAGTTAAACGATATCATCGGAGATATTATCGTTCGTTCTTCAAGTCTTGTGACGTCGGCCAGTGAAGTTTCTTCCACCGCAAATTCTTTGAGTCAAGGCGCTTCCGAACAAGCCGCAAGCGTGGAAGAAACCACTTCTTCTCTGGAAGAAATGACGGCTTCCATCGACCAGAACGCACATAACTCCCGTCAAACGGAGCAAATTTCTTCCAAGTCCTCTAAAGATGCGGAAGAAGGAGGAACTTCCGTAATTGAAACGGTAAAAGCGATGAAGCAGATCGCGGAAAAGATCAGTATTATCGAGGACATCGCCTATCAGACCAACTTACTCGCGTTAAACGCAGCGATCGAAGCCGCAAGAGCCGGAGATCACGGAAAAGGATTTGCAGTCGTTGCATCCGAAGTTCGTAAACTGGCAGAAAGAAGCCAGAAATCCGCGAATGAAATTAGTAGTCTGGCGGGAAGTAGCGTTGCTATCGCCGAAAAAGCCGGGGAACTCATTTCTCAAATCGTTCCTTCGATTCGAAAAACCGCCGACCTTGTCCAAGAAATCACCGCTGCAAGTGACGAACAAGCCGCAGGAGTTTCCGAGATCAATAAGGCGATGGGACAATTGGATCAGGTTTCCCAACAAAATGCTTCGGCCTCGGAAGAGTTAGCCGCCATTTCCGAAGAAATGAACGCGCAAGCGGAACAACTCAGGGAATCCGTTTTGTTCTTTAAGATCGTGGAAAGAGACGGTAAAAAAATGACGAACGGCGGAGGCCTTTTATACAAAGAATCAGTTGGAACCGGAATGTTAAAAACAACTCCTACGACTCGAAAAGAACTTTCCAAGGCAAAATCGGAATCCGTAGGAATGTCCGTCCCTGAAAAATTTGAAAAATATTGAAGAGGACAAGTATGAACGCTTTGGAGGAAAATCAGTTTTTGACGTTTTATCTCGGAGAGGAATGTTACGGAATTGGAATATTACATATCAAAGAGATAATTGAGTATTCCGGTTTGACAAACGTTCCCTTAATGCCGGAATTTATTCCGGGAGTCATCAATCTTCGCGGGAACGTGGTTCCCGTCGTGGATCTGAAACACAAGTTCTTTAAGAGTAAAATAGAACCGGATCGTAAAACATGCGTAATCATCGTGGAAATTCATTCGGAGCGAAACGGAGACCAAAAAGAAAAAACGGACTTGGGAATTCTTGTTGAATCCGTCAATGAAGTAATTTCGATTCCGGAAAACGATATCGAACCGGCCCCTACTTTCGGTTCCAAGATCAAAGTAGATTTTATCCTAGGAATGGCTAAACAGGAAAATGGGTTCATCATCATTTTGAACACGGAAAAAATTCTGAACCTAGAAGAACTAACGTCCCTGGAAGAAAACCAATCAGAGGTATTTGCAGAAAACACATGACGGAACCGGATACGGTAAGAGATGTATTTCTACAACCCGGAGGTTTTTGTTGGGGAAGAAGGGATCTGAGAATTAGAACCTTACTCGGCTCCTGCGTATCGATCTGTTTTTGGAATCCCGCTCTTCTCTACGGAGGAATGGCGCACGTTATGCTTCCATCAAGATTGGATTACGGCGCCTCTTTAAACGCGAAATATGCCGACGACGCCATTCAATTGTTTTTTGAAAAAATAGAACAAACGGGAGGAAAAGCCAGTCAGTATCAGATCAAACTTTTCGGCGGAGCCTCCATGTTCTCCACGGAAGAGGAAAAACTTCTCGAAATCAAATCCGTTCGAGACATAGGAATGAAAAACATTCGTTCCATTAAGGAATTCTTAAGTAAGAATCGACTCCCGATCACTTCCGAAGACCTGGGAGGATTTTCCCATAGAAGAATTTTCTTTTCTCTTTGGGACGGAGAAATCTACGTGGAAAAACCGGAGTTTTCATGATTCGAGTCTTTATCATCGACGACTCTGCAGTCGTTCGCCAAGTTCTCACACAAATTCTAAATAAGGATCCTGAAATTGAAATTATAGGTTTTGCATCCGATCCCATTTTTGCGTCGGAAAAACTTTCTTCTGTTTGGCCGGACGTTTTTATACTCGATGTGGAAATGCCCCGCATGGATGGAATTTCTTTTTTAAAAAAGATCATGTCGGAAAAACCGACTCCGGTGATCATATGTTCCACTCTCAAAGAATCCGAGACTGCAGTGCTTGCGATGAAGTTAGGTGCGATCGATATCATCGAAAAACCCAAGGTCGGATTAAAAAATTTCTTAGAAGAATCGGAAGTTCTTTTTACAGATTCGGTGAAAGCGGCATCAGCTTCCGGCGCGCGGATCAAACTTCATTCTTTTCAGGACGGCGACTCGAAATTTTTCGAGAATCACAAACAAACCAAAGTGGATTTTTCCAAAATTAGCACAACAGAAAAATTGATCGCGATCGGAACCTCCACAGGAGGAACACTGGCGCTCGAATATATCCTCACCCGATTGAACATTCACTGTCCCGGAATCGTGATCGTTCAACACATGCCGGAAAAATTCACAGAAGCGTTTGCCAATAGATTAAATCAAATCTGCGAGATCCAAGTCAAAGAGGCCAAGGACAGAGACAGAATCCAACTTGGTTCTGCATATATCGCGCCCGGCAACAAACACATGGAAATTTATCTCAGCGGAGCTCAATTTCACGTTCGCGTTTTAGACGGTCCGCTAATCAATAGACATCGTCCTTCCGTGGACGTACTTTTCAATTCCGTCGCAAAGATCGCTGGTAAAAATGCAAAAGGGATCATTATGACCGGAATGGGTAATGATGGAGCAAACGGACTTTTGAAGATGAAACAAACCGGAGCTTTTACGATCGCACAAGATGAAACGAGCTGCGTGGTTTTTGGTATGCCTAAAGAAGCGATTTTGAAAGGAGCTGTGAACACGATCCTTCCGCTTTCAAAAATTGTAGAAGAGGTTCAATACTTCTAAAGTGCTTGTACATGAGATCCATGCAGCGAACATAAAAAAAGAGGTTTTAAACTAAAAGCTGATTTCAAACCTAAAAGTGTAGAAACTCCTGCATTTTTTAGAAGCTGCCGGATCGTTTAGAAGGATTTTTTAAGACGAACTCTAAACCAGGCTTAACGTGGTTTTCTTTTTTCTTTCCGCAATTTCCGCTTCGGTTTCAATATGAATCACTTCGTCCGGAACGATTTTGAAAATCGTCTGACCTTTGGAAATGATCTTTCCGTCACTGTCGTTTAACAAAATTTCTTTTACGGTTCCGCTGAAAGGAGCAGAGATTTTGTTGAACATTTTCATAACTTCTACGATAAAGAGAGGCTGCCCCGCTTTAAAGTGATCTCCTACTTTTATCATTGGAGGAAGATCTGGAGCTTCTTTGGAATAAAACATTCCTCCCATTGGAGCTACGACCTCGTCGGAACTTGCCTTCGGAGGTGGAGCGAGAAACTTAATGAAAGCGTCTCTTGTTTCTGCCTTTCTGAATTCTTCCGGAATAAGGGCTTCCAGTTTTTCATCCACTTCCAAATTGTAAAATCCGGAGTTTAGTCCGGCAGAAGGAAGAAGTTTGAGCAGTTCTAAACCCACCTGAAAACCGTTATGCGATTGAAAAACGGAAGGTAAAATCTCCGAGTCGATTCCGGAAATCGTTTTACCAGAATTCAAATTTACAACAAGTTCAATCGAATCCGCAGGAATCCCGGTTCTTTTAGAAAGTTCTCGATAAAAAGAAAGTGCCTTCTGAAGAATTTCATTGTCGTGATCCCAGATCTGTTCGGAAGGAGAAAGATTCGGATCTGCTTCCATATTCAGATAATGGTAAAGATCCGAAAGCACATAAATCGGATTTCGGAGCCATTCGATCTTAGAACCGGAAATCTTCCAGGAATGATTCAGATGAAACCCTATAAATCCCGCAACCAAGTGAGCGTCTTTGAGCAACTTGCCGATCGGTCTAGTAATGAGAGTCAACTTTCTTCCTAAAACTTTCTTCGCTTCAGGAGAAGTGGCCTCAGAAATTACTTTTTTCCAAGCGATCTCCAGATCCACGTCTTTCACAATCTTTTCCAGAGCCCCTACCCCCGCAAGATAGGAAATCATAAACGCAGTGGAAGGTTTGAACATAGCGTCCTTTCCAAGAATCCAATGGATCAAACCATAATGAACCAAAAGATTTGTTTGAAGGTCGTATCCTCTGAGTTCCGTCTTTCTCAAAATGTCGCTGAGGCGGATTAAATTGTCCGTACGGTTTTCACCGTGAGAGATGAGAAGTGCGATATTGGAATCGTAAGCCCCCGCTACTTTATAATGTACGAATAGACCCATGTCCGGATTCCGAATACTGATTCCTTGGTCGTCTCGGATTTCATCCGGAAGAGGTCTGGACCAGTTCATGATAACTCCACCAGCGTGCGGCTGGATCGCTTTGTTGGTCGCATTAATACGAACTTCCGCTCCGGAAGAAAACTTAAGGATTCTTTCCGGTTTTGGAAGCCTTTTTCCATGAAGAGAAAGAAGAGCCATCGCCTCGATCAAACTGTCCACTACGAAAAATTCGTTCGGATTTTCAGGATTTTTAAATTTCAAAGAATACACCATCTCGGTGACTCTATGTTCCACCTGAATCCGAGTGTTCACTTCCATAAAGAAATGATTGGTTCCTTCTACGATAGATTCGAAGGTGGAAACGCTATTCAGCTTTACGGCCGCTCCAAAACGTTCAGACTGTTCTTCCATTTCCCGAAGGACTTTCAGATCTCCTTTTAGAACCTCCGCTTTTTTCGGATGGGTTGTCAAACAGGAAGCGATTTCTTTTTCGAGCAACTCTTGAGTAAGAGAAAGTTCAAGAAGCTTTTGTTCGTGCATCTGAACGGAACAATCCCTACCTCCCAAGGCCAAACACCATTCTCCATTTCCGATGAGCTGTATCTCGTTATGTCTTGTGTTCTCGATATTCAACTCGATCAGGAAGTTTTTATTTGTCCCGGGAGCGGTCACTTTCGACTCGGAAAGAATTTCTTGAACGGCGCCTTTTACTTCCTCGATTTTGGAAACGACCCTTTGTCCCTTTCCGCCACCTCCGCCGATGTATTTGAAACGAATTCTATTCTTAGGATATTTCTCCCAAATTTTCTTCGTTTCCTTTTCCGCTTCGGTTTGAAGATCGGCAATCGTGACAAGCTCTACAATTTTAGAATATCCTAATTCTAGCAAGTTCTCCGCGTTTACTTCCAGAGAAACGGAAGAATCGAAACTGAAATCGATTCCTTTTTCTTTTGCGAGTTTTTCGAGAGCTTTTGCATCGGGAGCTTTCGTTAAAAGCGCAAGAGAGGAAATATTATCCACACCGGGAGTTACGGATACGTCGAGTTTTCTTGCGATCTTTTTAGCCGCATCCTTAGAGCCGGCTTGATTTGCGACATGGGAAGCAGGCCCCATAAAAACAACTCCGCTCTTTTCGATCGCTTCGATAAACTCGGAATCTTCCGCCATAAAGCCATATCCGGCAAAAATATGAGTGTATTTGTTGTCTTTTGCAATGGAGATGATCTGTTCGATTCTCTCCACTTTTTCTTCCTTACCCACTCCCATATAATCGGGAACACGGTGGATATTATTCGGAAAACGAAACCCTCTGAGTTCCGGAGCAAGGGCCATAGGATAAACGACCGAATCTTTTTCGGAAAGAAGAATTCCATATTCCCTGATTCCGATCGAATCGAAAATTTCCATCGCTTCTTTTCGGACCGGTCCCCGACATACGATCAGACATTTGATCGATTCCAAAGAGAAAGAACGGATCCAAGGAGAATTGGATTGATGAAATTGAATGCGATTGTTGTGAAAGTCGATCATGTAGATTACTCAAACTCCCTTTGAGGTCCGGACAATGGAGCCGGTTTATAATGTCGAATTAAATAATCCAAATTTTGAAAGAGGATACTTCTGGTTGTTCCAGGAAGAACAATTCTGGAAACGGAACCCAATGAAAGGGCTTCTTTCGGGTTCATCAGTTCCCTTTCGTACTGTGTGGAAAGCGTTTGAAGTTTTTTATCCCGAATTACGATTGCCTCCTTTTCGGATATTCCCTTCTTTACGTTTTCCTGATATTCTTTTTGGATTGAGGATACTTCGTCCTTGTAGACGTAGTCTTTACCCGCCGGTCCCATCACCGCAATCCTAGCGGTAGGAAGAGCGAATACCATGTCCGCTCCCGTGTGATACGAGTTAAAACAAGCGTAAGCTCCTCCGAACGCATTTCGAATAATCAGAGTTAGACGAGGAGTGCGGATATCAATGATGGAATCCAAAAGTTTTCTTCCTTCGAGAACGATCCCGTTTTGTTCCTGTTCTTTTCCGGGTAAAAATCCTGTCGTATCCTCCAAGAAAACGATCGGTATATTGTAGAGGTTGCAGAAACGGATAAACCTGGTTCCTTTTCTCGCCGCACCAATATCGATCTGTCCGGAAGAAACAGCGGAGTTATTTGCGACAAATGCTATCACATGCCCGCCGATTCTTCCAAAGGCGGTGACTAAGTTTCTGGAACGTTGTCCCTGGATTTCGAAGTATTGTCCGTGATCACAGATGTTCTGCAAATACAAAGTGATATCGAAAGGTGTGTTCATTCCCGTAGGAGAATTAAAGGTTTTCTTAAATAGAATCTCTTCTTCGTAGATAAATCGATCTGTGGGATCGGAAGTGGCATGAAACGGCGCAAAGGAATGATTGTTATCCGGTAGATAAGAAAGCAAACGAAGCGCGGTTCTAAGAGATCCCAACTCGTCACCGGTCACGATATCAACCACTCCACTCTGCCCATGAACTTTGGGCCCGCCTAAATCATCCGCGGAGATATCTTCGCCTAAGACCGATTTAACGACCCCGGGCCCCGTTAAACCGAAGAAAGTATTATCACATTGGATCATAAACGATCCTTGACGGGGAAGATAAGCCCCTCCTCCCGCGTTGAATCCGAACATGAGCATCAAACTCGGAACGACTCCGCTGATTTTCCGAAGCGCTGTAAATGCCTCGCTATAACCGTCCAGTCCACCCACTCCCGCAGGAACATATGCTCCGGCAGAATCGTTCATTCCAATCAAAGGAATTCCGTGCTCTCCTGCCATATAGATCAATCTGGCAAGTTTACTTCCGTTAGTCGCATCCATCGATCCAGCACGAAGAGTGAAATCGTGACCGTAGATCGCCACGTCTCTACCGTTGATATTTAAAATTCCGGTAACCAGAGAAGCTCCGTCCAAACTTTTTCCCCAGTTTTGATAAAGGATGTTGGGTTCCTGCTCGGTGAGAACCTTGATTCTTTCCCAAACAGTCATCCTTTCTTTGGAATGTTGAATGAGGATTCTGTCGACTCCTCCTCCCGCGAGTGGTTTGTTGAGGAGTTCTTTTCCTAACTCGTTTGCCTCTTCGTAAAGGCCGCGGGTTTTAAGAACATCAGGTTCGGTCGTGGATTGGAATGGATTTTCCAGTGAAAACTTTGCTTCGGACATGCGAGAACCTTTCCATGAAATAAAATAAATCCAGTTTTTAAAGAAAGGATTCTCGGGAAAGTTAAATTCGGTCTTGGTGCGTCGGGGGAAACTATTTTATGGCAGATTCGAGGGTTTCAAAAATGCTGAACATAGAATTCATATCGATGATTTCAAAAACTTTTTTCACCGCCGGTTTGATTCCGGCGAGCCTGAACTCCACGTCTTTTTCTTTACAGATTCGGAGAGCGGCGACGATGATTCTAAGTCCCGCAGATGATACGAATTCAACGGAAGAAAGATCTAAGACTAATATAGGAGAAACACCCGTTTTGACCTGGTCCATAAATGCGGACTCAATCTTATGTGTATTATGAACGTCTAGGTTTCCGATTAAATGAATGATCTTGGAATGATTCTTAATTTCAGAAGTTATTTCCATTCGAAGCCTTATTTTGAAAATTCTTTTTGAGAACTAAAACGTTTTTTCCGCCTTCGCTGAAATAATCGACCGAATCCATAAGCTTTTCGATCAGATAAACTCCGAATCCGCCTTTTCTTTTTCCGCTCAAATTGTCCTCAATCGAAGGCTTTTGAACTTCTTTTCTCTGAAAGACTCTCCCAGAATCAATTAATACAATAGTAATCCAATCACCTGTAAAGCGTATTTTACATTCGAACTTTGGATTTTTTAGATTCGTATTCTCATAACCGTGTATTACTATATTCGTACCGGCTTCGTCACAAGCCAAAAGAATATCGTCTTTCTGAGATTCCTCCAAATTTCTAACCTTAATCGTTTCATAAACGAATTCTCTGAACAGAGGAATCGACGAAATATTCGCCTCAAAAGTCCGAGAGAATTGATAGTTGTCGTTGAACTTTAAGATCATCACCGTAAAATCGTCAAAGAGTTGGGAGGTTCCGGAAAATTCTCGCACAAGTCCAAAAAGTTCTTCGACGATTTGTCCGGAAGGAAGATGTTTTCTTGCAATGATTTCCCGTATCATTCTTTCTAAACCGAACTCTTCGTCTTTCGCATTTTTTTCTTCAATTGCTCCGTCGGTATAAAGAATCACCATATCCCCCGGTTCCACGATCAAATTTCCTCCTTTGTAGTTAGCGGATGGAATCACTCCCAGAGGAGGACCGGAAGCTTTGATGAGTTCCCAAGAACCGTCCTTTCGAATCAAAACCTGCTCGTTGTGACCTGCTGACGCGTAATCCAAAGTGAAGATCGCGGGATTGTAATGAATGAAAAACGTAGTCACAAACATTCCGTTATGCGAATCCTCATAGATGAGAGCGTTTCCTTGTTTGAGAATCTCTTCCGGACCTAAATCGTGATTTCTGGCAAGCGTACGAATGACGGAAGAACTCATGGCCATAAAAATCGCGGCGGGAAGACTTTTTCCGGATACGTCCGATACGAGAAAAGAATACTGTCCGTCTTGATATTGATAATAATCGTAAAAGTCACCCGAAACTTCCTTAGCGGGAACGGACTTAACTCCTATATCGAAGTTGGAATGAAACGCTTTCAATTCGGGAAGAATATTTTTTTGAATCTCCCTTGTGATCTCGATCTCTCTATGCAAAGAACGTTGCATCGCTTTTCTGGAAATCATCTCATTCTGAAGTTTTAACGTTTCGTGTCCTCTCGCGATCAAGGATGCAAAGGTTTGTAATAGTCTGAGATGAGAATGATTGTACGAAAGTTTATCCACCCGATCCGAAACGGTAATTACTCCGAAAGCATTTCTACCCTGTTGTGTGAGTGGAAGAGCGATGTAAGACCCTTTGAGATACTCCAAATCCAACTCGTGATCGAATGCAAAATCCTGAATATCTTCTTTGACCGTTGTTGTCTCCTGTTCGATGGAACGATGAATAAAACTGTTATGATAATTCGTGGTTCTAAAAATTTCCACGGTCCTTTCGGAAGTACATACAATCAAAGTGAGAATTCCCATTTTTCGATTGATGAGAAAAATTCCAGTCTTACCCGCATCCATCTCGTTGTGTATTACCGAAATGGAATGTTTCATCAAATCCGCCTGGCTTTTAGCGGAAGAAACCACTTGCGAAAGTTTGAACAAACTCTCTAGCTCCGACACTTTTTTCCGAAGATCCTTGTTTGCATCCTCCAAATTCTGTAAAAGTTCGGTCTTTTGAATCGCAAGCGCGGAAGTCCCCGAAAAACTTAAAAAAAGTTCCAGATCCTCCTCTGTAAAAAAAGTTCGATCAATCGTATTGATCGCCTCGATGACTCCGATCACTTGACCTTCCACCAAAAGAGGGGCTGCCATGATGTTTCTCGTCACAAAATGAGAAGCCTTATCCACTTCCCGATAAACTCGGGGATCGTTCGTCGCGTCGTTGATGATCATCGGTTTTTTGTCTCGGACGACCATTCCCGCGACACCTTTTCCGACGGGAACCCGAATCTTCGTAACCTCGTCCCTCTTTTCTCCCAAAACCGTATGGAAGTAGAGATATTCCTTCGTATCGTCCAAAAGAAGAACGCTACAAGCTTCGGTTCGAAATACGGATTTGGAAGACAGCATGATTGCTTCCAAAAGTTGGGAGAGATCCAAGGATTTATTAATCAATCCGGAAACTCGAATGATTTCGGTTAACAAAAAGTCGAAACGATCAGTTTGTTTTCGAATCTGCACAGATTCGAGAGCAACTCTAGAAGTGGTCATGAGGGAAAGAACAACTAAAGAGGATTCTCCCGAAATAAAAGACTCTTCCAAAAGATCGGATATGATTCGAGCGGTCGTTTTTAAATGTACAAGATCGGATTCTCTAAATTCTCCTCCCTCTGATCTTCCGATAAAGATCGTTCCGAAAATTTTCTTCTGGTCTTCCGAGGAAGAAGCCCCCAAATGTAACACACAACAGATCGAATTTTGTTCTAAAGAAGGAATCAGCTTACTGGGGCTGTCTCCTTTTTTAAGATTGAAGTCTTGGCCGGTTTTAAAACAAAATTCGGAGACAAGCCTTGCCTCTTCAAGCATGTTCGAAGGAAGATTTTCGTAGATGGACTTGAGAGTCCCATCTTTTAATCGAAAACTAAATATTCCAAATTGTGCAAATGTTAGGCGAACAAGTTCCGTGAGAAGAGATTTAAAAACAACCGTCAGCCCCGGATTATCTTCCAGATAAAGATTTCCATCAGAATCCTGTCTGAGGAGGGAATCCTGTTTCTTATTTGAAATCAAAGCGGAACTTCTAGCTGGATTGAAACTTTAAGGATTCTTCTCTCAGTTTCTTATTAGCGTTTTCCAATTCTTTAATACGAGACAAGGCTCCCATCAATTCTTCACGAGAAAGATTAGTGACCAAATTGGTGGCATCGAAAGCTTCCTTAACATCCTTGAGTTCTTTTCCGGAATACTGAATGATCCCTTCGTACATACGGATGATTTCATCCGCATTCTTCAATTCCTGTTCGTTGAGTTTTAAAACTTTCTCGTAACCTTTGATGATATCGTTTTGGATCTTTAATTTTTTTTGTAAATCTTCAATCGATTCACTCATCCTAAACCGCTCCTACATTTATTATTGACTTCAAAGAAATTGGTAAAAACTTGATTCTCAAGCGGGGACGTAGCTCAGTTGGGAGAGCGTTTGAATGGCATTCAAAAGGTCGGGGGTTCGATTCCCCTCGTCTCCACATTCGACTTACCACCATTTGAGTTTTTAGACTTTCGATTTTCTATGTCAAACTCTTTTAGAACTTTTGCCCTATAGAAAAGTTCGGCAAAGAAATGGAAATCCACTATGTCCGACCTAGTCCAAATCGTTCGGTTTGAAACCGAAAATACAAACTCACTCGTTCTCATTCCGGAACTTAAATTTTCCGGTAGAACATTAAATGCGGAGATTTTTCTTTCTTCCTTTTCCGTGCGAGTTTTCGAATTCCCTACAAACTCGATGCAGATCAAGTTTCCAAAATTCGAAGAATGTATCGATCTATTATCTCGGGAAATTTTAGATTCGAAACGAAAGGTCAAATTAATAGGAGAAGGTTTGTTTTCCGGAATGGTTTTCGAGCTTCTAAAGAAATGTCCACAAGCAATCAAAGCGGCTTACATTCTCGATCCCCCTCTTTTTCAAAGCGAAGAGAACTTTCTCTGGTTTTCAAAAAACGCGGAATGGATTTTAGAACGCTTTCCCCGGAATCCCTGGTTTTTATTTTCGAAGGAACTTCATTCTTTTTACGACTCCTTAGAAAAAAATTTTCAATACGGTTTTGCGAATTCCGACCGATTGCCCACAATCGTTTTTACAAAAAATTCTGAAAAGATTGCAAAACAAATCAAGACCTTCGGAAATAGGATCGAAAAATTTCCGATTTTCAGAATCGAGACATCGAATTCCAAATCGACACAAACTCTTCTGAAGAATTTGATCGTGAAAATTCTTTAGAAGATCCCGATTTCTTGTGTCCAAAAAAAGTCAAAATTTAAGATAGAACCTGGTTTTTAAGTATGTCAGTCAGAAAAATTTTAAGGATGGGAGATCCGATTCTCCGCCAAGTTTCAAAACCCGTCACGGAAAATGAACTTCAAACAAAAGAATTCAAAAAACTCGTCCGCGATATGTTCGATACGATGCGTCACGCGGAAGGTGTGGGACTAGCGGCTCCTCAGATCGGAATCTTGAAGCAGATTGTAGTCGTAGGTTCCGAAGACAACGAACGTTATCCGGGCACTCCGGACGTTCCCGAACGCGTCATTTTAAATCCGGTCATCACTCCTCTTACAAAAGACACTTCCGGTTTTTGGGAAGGTTGTCTTTCTGTACCTGGAATGCGAGGTTACGTGGAACGGCCGAACAAAATTAGAATGCAATGGATGGATGAAAAAGGAAACCAATTTGACGAGACGATAGACGGTTATAAAGCGGTCGTTTATCAACACGAATGTGATCATCTTTCGGGAATCCTATACGTGGATCGTTTAAAAGACACGAAACTATTCGGTTTCAATGATACTCTTGATTCCGGCGGAAACTTTCTAGATTAAAAAAACAAAATATATGAAATTCCTGGTCGAATATTTTCTCTCTAAAAGTATCTTTGTAAACCTACTTACCTTTTTAATCATTCTGATCGGAGGGTTTACCGCCGTAAAAATGAATCGAGAAGCGTTTCCGAATATCAACTTCGATATCGTAAGCGTCGTAACCGTATTTCCAGGCGCCTCTCCCGCCGAAATCGAAAAACTTGTCACAAAACCTTTGGAAGAGGCGATCAAAGAAGTGGATGGAATCAAAGAATTCAGATCCGCTTCGATCGAAAATCGTTCCGGTATCGTGATTACTTTGGATCCGGATTCCACTGACACTCAGAAAGTTGTAGATGATATAAAGTCCGCAATCGATCGAGTGGAAGACCTTCCTGAAGAAGCGGAAGATCCTCTCGTTGCGGAAATCACAACGTCTAGACAACCTGTTATCGAAATCGATATCAGTCTGAAATCGAACGATTCGAGTATCGAGGCCGAAAAACATCTCAAAGCTCAAGCGAAAGTCGTAGAACAGGCTTTGGAAGATATTCCGGGTGTTGCTAGAATTTCCAAACGAGGCTGGAGAGATACGGAAATGCAGGTGGACATTAATCCGATGGCGATGTTTTCCAAATATCTCACGAGTCAGGATATCATCTTCGCATTAAAAAACCGTAATATTAACTTTCCCGGCGGCAATATCGCCGGAAACCAGAAAGAAATCATCCTAAGAACCATCGGAGAATTTGATTCTCCCCGAGAAATTGAGGAAGTTCACATTCGATCCAACGAAGTCGGGAATTCGATCCGAATCGACAATGTGGCAAGAGTAACCGAAGGTTTGAAAGAAGCCGAATATCTGGATAAGGTTAACGGGAAAAAAACGATCGCCTTAACCGTTATCAAGCGGGAAAAGGCCGACGCAATCCTAGTCGTAGACGAAGCTAAAAAAATTATCGAAGAATTTAAGAAAAATTCCAAAGAAGAATTCGAGTACGCGTTCGTAAACGATCTTTCCAAATATATTCGAAGAAGATTAGGAGTACTACTTTCCAACGCGGTCGGCGGACTGATCCTAGTAACGGCTTCCTTATTCTTATTTTTGGGATGGAGAGTCGCTCTGATGACCGCCCTCGGAATTCCGGTTTCTTTCGGGGCCACATTCATCGTTATGAATTACCTGGGCCTCACCCTAAATCTGATTTCCATGTTCGGTTTGATTATCGTTGTGGGGATCCTCGTCGACGACGCGATCATCATCTGTGAAAACGTGTATCGTTATATGGAAGAAGGAATGCCCGTCTACGAAGCCGCGTTAAAAGGAACCAGCGAAGTAATCGATCCTGTTACGGCTACCGTAACGACCACCGTGGCGGCCTTCGCACCGATGCTTTTTATGACGGGAATTTTTGGGAAGTTCATTTACAGTATCCCGCTAGTCGTAATCATTGCGTTACTTGCGTCTCTTTCAGAAGCGTTCTTCATCCTTCCTTCCCACTTATACGATATCAATAAGCATAAATTTCATTCGGGCGAAATTAAGGAAGAAAGCGGATGGTTCTATAAACTCAAGGTCAACTATTACCTGCCTTTTTTGAAGTTTGCTCTTAAGCATAGGCTTCAGATTTTTATTTATCTGTCCGCAATGCTCGTGGGAAGTTTTGCGCTTTTCGCAGTTTTTGGAAAGTTTAAACTTTTTCCCGGTTCCGTGGACGTATTTCAGATTAAGCTTACGGGCCAAACAGGAATGTCTCTTCAGGAAATGGAACGATTCACCCACGTTTTAGAAACGGAGCTTGCAAAAATTTCCAAAGTAGAAATTGAAAATTACGTAACTAGAGTAGGAATCATTCAAAAAGATCCGAACGATCCTTTCACCAAACGAGGAAAACATTACGGTCAAATTCTCGTATATCTAACACCTGAAGAAAATAGAAAGAGAACAACCGACGCGATCATCTCGGAAGTCAGGGAGAAAACGATCTGGCTCTTGAATGAAAAATCCGTGAAAGTCCTTGAGGAAACTCGTAAAAAAGAAGCAGAAAAGAAAAAGGAAGAATACAAACCTTTCAATCTAAATACATTCCCCTCCGAATTTTTGCGTTTTAAAGGACAACTTTCTGCTTTGGATTTTGAAAAAATCTCCGGAGGTCCTCCCGTTGGAAAACCGGTGGCGATCGAAATTCGCGGAGACGACTATGATAATCTGATCGCCATCGGAGAAGAATACAAAGCCGTGATGGCTAAGGTTCCGGGCATTACGGATATCGGTGACGATTTTAACGAAGGTAAGGACGAAATCAGAATCAAGGTAGACGAATCCCTCGCTTCGACCGCGGGAGTTTCCGTATTCAAAGTAGCGCAAGCGATCAACACCGCATTCCAAGGAACCGTAGCCACAAAGATTAAACGAGCCGACGAAGAAATAGAAGTTAAGGTTCGTTTTCCGGAAGAAGTGAGGAAATCCATTGGATCTCTTAACAATATCTTTGTAAGCAATCAATTAGGAAAACTCATTCCGGTATCCAGACTGATTACTTATGTTCGCGAACCCGGTTTGGCAAACATCAATCATTTGGACGGTAAGCGTCTTCTCACTGTTACGGCTAACTTGGACGAAAGTAAAACCGATACGAGAAGGGCTAACGTGGAAATTGCAAGACTTTCCAAAGGAATCATCGATAAATATCCCGGTTATCGAATGCGTTTCGGTGGAGAAAATAAGGATACGGAAGAATCGCTTACAAGTTTAGGGAGAGCCTTTCTAATTGCGTTCATTATCATTTTTATGATTCTCGCTTCCCTATTCCGTTCCGTGATTCAGCCGGTAATTGTAGTGAGTTCTATTCCGTTTTCTTTGATTGGTGTAATTTTAGCATTTATTCTTCATGGAGAGTATTTCGGATTTCTTGCCTTTTTAGGAATTGTAGGACTCGCGGGAGTTGTAGTAAACGATTCCATAGTTCTCGTAGATTTTGCCAATCAGTTAAAGTTGGAAAAACCGGGGGAAGACATAGATTCGATTCTGATCGAAACCGGACTGCTACGACTCAGACCTGTAGTTTTAACAACGGTGACAACGGTTTTGGGATTGCTTCCTACGGCCTACGGTATCGGAGGACGAGATCCATTCCTCGTTCCAATGGCTCTTGCCTTCGGATGGGGGCTTGCTTTTTCTTCCCTTTTGACCTTGGTTGCGGTTCCAGTTTTATACAAAACGGTCCACAATGTTCAACTAAGAATGAATCGTTTATCTTCCAAATTCAGGGTATAGTCGAGTCGTTTTCCTCTAAGAATCCGGGGATTTTACATTGTAGCATAAATTGATCGTGCCTAGAGGAGACGTAATCTGTAAGAATTCATAACCTTACCCACAAGTTAAGGAGGATTTTGGAATAAGAAGGATCAAAAACGCAGATTTTTCAAGTGTTCCGACAAGAATGAGGCTTTTTACTTGCAAAAAGTATGATTTTCTGATAGAGAAAAGTCTCCCGAGCCTTTCCACCTCCCGCCCCACCACCCAAAAATCAGGGTGGGGCGTAGTTTCACAGAAGATTGTCGTAATTCCGACAGATTTATCTTGAGATCCAAGTACTTGTGGGTAAGGTTATGGTAAGAATTCCTACATTTTTAGGAAATAAATCTTTCGTTTTTTCTTCGGTTTCTTGAGTTCCGTTTTGAGATAAAAATTCCTATTCCAGAAAGGTATAAAACTCCGGGGGCAAATCCCAAAATCATCCAAAGGATTTTTGTGAACATTCCCCCTAATGTTCCGAAATGAATAGGGCGAAACGAATCCACAATTTTATAAAATAGATTTTCATTCGAAAGATGAAACATCTTTAACATCTTTCCCGATTTCGAATCAAAGATAAAATAGGAACCGAACCGACTTCGAAACGGATTTTGCTCTTTCTCAGTGCCATAAAATTGAATCGGATCTTTCTCATGATGATGAGGAAAAGAAATAAACCCCAGACGAAAGTCAGGTATTTGAACGATAGCATCTCGTAATAAAGCATTCATTGAAATAGATTGGTTGAAAAAGCTTCCGATTTTTTTTTCCTCTGAAAACCCGCGAGCCAAAAGTCCGGCGGTGGATCGCGCACTCCACCAAGCCCCCGTAAAACCCAAAACCAAATTAAAAATTAGAGTAAACACACCGACTAATTTATGAAAATCCGAAAAATATGTCCTAAGTGATTGGCCCGTTCTCAGTCGGAATAAATTTTGCCAAATACTCCGATAGAGAATTGTCCCGCTGATTCCTTGAAAAACAAATATAACTCCAAAAATTCCCGTCAAAAAGTACCCGAAACTACCCATAAACAAAGTATAATGTAGATTTAATACCCAACCATAAAAAGAATCAGAAAGGTTCTCGGCGAGTTTTCCTAAAATTTTTCCAGTATAAGGATTTAATAAAATTACAAATTCCTTCTTTTGATCCGAATCTAAAAAATGAAGCCAAACTTGATCCGGTTGATTTCGTTTTTCGGAAAGTAACCAACCAGCCAAAGCGTGGGAAGGAAGGGCTTGATTTAATTTTTCTCGAAGCGCATCTATGCTCAGCCGTTCGGTTCCGTCTGCAACATACCACCGATTCGGATGCAATAGCTGATCGATTTCATGTCCAAAGATCAAAAGAGAACCGCTTAAACCGATCACGACTAAGAATAACCCGCTACAAATTCCTACTAGAGAATGTAATTTATATAATTTCTTTCGATTCATAGGCGCTTTTTGCCAAATTGCCAAATGGATTCAAAATTAGGGTCTCATTTCAAAAACAGTTCGAACCCGATAATAAATTTTTACACTGCATTTCTGGTATTTTTAAGAACCAAAACACAGTACAAACTTTGAAAGTTTAGAGATTGTTACAAGTTAATTTTTGATTTTAGGTCTTAATATCAAAAGTTAGCTTTGAAGTTTCATCTAAAATTTTACAAAAATCCAAAAGACATTTTGTAGTTTTTCTTAATTAACGTGAGTTCGGCCTAAGGAGGAAAAAAGAGAAAAATCTTGTACAGAAAAGCGCCAGATCACATATTGAACCGTACTTTCAGCAAGAAAAGGGGTTAAATATGGATCTGACAGAGATATTTTGTGCGATAGACGATTATTGTACACAACAAAAAATAAACTGGAACGAGAAAATACTTTTGTCCGGTGGTTCGAAAAAGAAACCGAAAATTTCAGTTAAGCCTGAGTGAAGTAGCAACGATTGTTGTCTGTTTTCATCTTTCTCATTATAGAGAATTTAAAAATTATTATCTGATAGAAATAAAAAAGAGGGTGTCATCTCGATTGTGTAAATGACTTGTGAAAAAAGAAAAAGTAACAAGGATAAAAACAACATGAGCAAACCGAAGAATCGAGCAGAAGAACTACTTGATGAATTAATCAAAGGTAAAACCCCCGAAGAGCTGATCGGAAACGAAGGCCTCTTAAAACAACTCACCAAATCACTTGTTGAACGAGCGATGCAAGGAGAGATGACGCATCATCTTGGGTATGAGAAAAATTCCTCGACTGGAATAACTCAGGCAATTCCCGAAATGGAAAAAGTAGCAAAAAGCTCAAAGGAGACTTTGGGACAATTGACTTGGAAGTTCCTCGAGATAGAAACGGAAGCTTTGAACCCCAGATAATCCGGAAAGGACAGACACGCTTTACGGGCTTCGATGAAAAGATCATCTCGATGTATTCACGTGGAATGACAACTCGAGAAATATCTCAACACCTGAAAGAAATTTATCAAGTTGAAGTCTCGGCGGATTTAATTTCTCAAGTAACGGATTCCGTAATGGAAACAGTGATCGAATGGCAGAATCGACCCTTGGATAAAGTGTATCCGATTCTCATCATGGATGCGTTGATCGTGAAGGTAAGAGACGGCAACCACGTCGTGAACAAAGCCTTCTATTTGGCTTTAGGAATCAATCTACAGGGCACAAAGGAGATACTTGGGATTTGGGTAGAACGCACCGAAGGGGCAAAGTTCTGGCTTCAGATTTTAACCGATTTAAAAAAATCGAGGCGTTGAAGATATCTTAATCGCTTGTGTCGACGGATTGAAAGGATTTCCGGATACAATCATATCAGTTTTTCCTAATGCACAAGTTCAACTTTGTATCGTTCCTATGGTTAGGAATTCTTTGAAATGGGTTTCTTACAAACAGAGGAAAGAGTTGGTAGTCGACCTAAAGGCCATCTACAAATCTCCATCGGAAGAAATTGCTAAGAAAAGCCTTGATGATTTTTCAACCAAATGGGACAGTCAGTATCCGATGATCAGCAAGTCTTGGAGAAGTAATTGGGATTCGGTGATTCCTTATTTGGCCTATCCACCTAACATTCGTAAGGCGATATACACTACAAATGCTATCGAATCTATGAATATGGGCTTAAGAAAGATTATCAAGAATCGGGGTTCGTTTCCGAACGATGAGGCGGCAATCAAGCTTCTCTATTTAGCTTTGAATAATATGTCTAAAAAATGGACCATGCCGATTCAAGATTGGGATGACGAGCGATCCTTAGAGAGCCGAGTCGCTCGAGTTCAAGCGATGAATCAGTTTTCGATTCTTTTCGGAGATCGATTGAAATTGGATTCGTTTTAAAAAAGTTAATTTACACAGGATTCCTGACACTACCATAAAAAAGAATTTAAAATACGGAATTTCCAAAAGCGGTAAGTTACAATCGTTTTGTTGAACTGATGCCTAACGCGTTATCTGTCATAGCTTCGTTTCTATCAAATTCTTGTC
>NZ_AHMT02000034.1:0-17500 GCF_000243815.2 Leptospira alexanderi serovar Manhao 3 str. L 60
CTCTATGAATTTTTAAAATGGCGCCTAACTATTAATCTCTGAATGTCGTATAAACACCTATTACTGATCCCTAACAAAAAAGAGTACCAAAAATATAACAATAATATCCCATTGTCATAATGCAAAACTTAGAAAGGGAAAAGTTAAAACGTTTGGAAAACGTAGGTTGTAGGGAATTGCTCTCTTGAAGAAGGGCTGCACGTGTTACGGAGTATCAAAAAAGCTTGGAGTAAGTAAGCAATCGGTAATGCGTTGGCGAGAAAGATATGAAAAGGAAGGAATCGAAGGAGTAAAATGGAATGGTCGACGAGGTCGACCGACCAAATTGACCATTTCAGAGAAGAAAGAATTAAAAGAATCATCTTGAAAGGTCCGATCAGTAACGGTTATCCGAATGAACTTTGGTCAACGTATCGTGTATCAGAAATCATACGAAAAGAATTCGGAGTAACGTATCATCAAGATTACGTAGGAATTCTTCTTACATCAATTAGGATTTTCGTATCAAAAACCTAAAAGAAGAGCGTTGGAAAGAGATGAAAAGGCAATCGAAACTTGGAAAACGAAAACTTGGCCCGGTATAAAAAAAAGCAGAGAATGAAGGGTTTAAGGTCATATTTTTAGATGAAAGCGGAATCAGCCAGAATCCATATACGATAAAAACTTGGAGCTTAATCGGAAAGACACCGATCCTTCGTCACAAGATGTCTTGGAAAAAGTTATCAGTAATCGGTGCTATTTCTAAAAAAGATTTCCACTTTCAGATCATAACAGGCTCTGTTAAAAGCCAGGACCTTATTTATTTTTTAAAGTATACTTCTAAAGGAAAATCGCAAAAAGATTTTAATAGTTTGGGATAATCTATCTGCTCATAAAAGCAAAGCAATGAATGAATTTTTAAAAGCAAATGAGAAAAGGCTTCGAGTAGAATTTTTTGCCTCCTTATGCTTCGGAGTTAAATCCGCAAGAATATATCTGGTGTCGTTGGAAGAAAAACTATATGGCTAATTTTTGTCCGGAGAATCTTAGCCAATTGATTCAAAGAACTAAATCTACTTTAGGTATATTGAAATCAAATACAATCAGTTTTGATAGTTATTGGAGACAAGCTGGTATTTAGGTACTCATTTTTATAGGGATCAGTAATACGTCGGAACACTTGCATTTTATTGTATGTAAAGTTCTATCCACTAAAATCTAACCCCTAATCACTAACACGTCGGAACACTTGAAAAATATCAGCTTTTGATCCTTATTATCCCAAACTTCTTAACTTCTGGGGTTGGTTATGATGGAGAGCGTTCTGCTGAGTTCCATTAAACTTTACTTGAATACTGTGAATTGCTTCCTAAGGGGCGCAATTCAGGGAGTGAGATGCCTTGAGTTACTCCACCGGCCTTCTTGACTCCGTCGAATCAAGAGTAGCACACTTTGAACTGTCTTACGTCCAAGAATCATACTAGAAGCTATCTCAAAAATATCTTAGAATAATTGTAATCGGCGTTTTAAACGAAGATAAAGTATTTTTGAGATAGCTTCTAATCTGTGGATCGTTTATCTTCGCTTTGCGAAGAGCCAACATTGAGTTTCTCGCTTCGCGGCTTTTGGCTGTCTCGCTCTCTAAAGTCGAATTCACGTTCTTTAAAAAAACCTTTCAACTTCAACCTAGAACGGCTTTCTTGTCCATATCCTCTTTTTTAGAGACGCGCAATCATGATTGATAAACTGATCCGAGCTTCGATTAAAAACAGAGCCTTGGTTCTGGTGCTGACCTTCATGATTACCCTTGTGGGGATTTACAACGCGTACTATCTTTCGATCGACGCGATCCCAGACGTGACCAACGTTCAGGTTTCCGCGGTTACTTCTTCTCCCGCTCTTTCTCCTCTCGAAGTGGAACAGTTCATTACGTATCCGATCGAGATGGAATTTACCGGTCTTCCCAATGTCACCGAAATTCGTTCCATCTCCAGAGCCGGGGTGAGTTCGGTCACAGTCGTTTTCAAAGACGGTACGGATATCTACTTTGCGAGACAACTCGTAAATGAGAGAATCAAACAAGCGGAAGCGATCATTCCTCCGGGTTACGGAAGACCCGAACTCTCTCCGATCGCGACCGGTCTCGGCGATATTTACGAATTCGTTCTCACATCGGATCGGCATTCTCCGGAGGAACTAAGAACCTATATGGATTGGGAACTCTCCCGCGAAGTTAAGTCCGTGGAAGGGATCATCGATGTGAACATCATCGGCGGTCAAGTTCGTCAGTATCAAGTTAAGATTGATCCGAAAAGACTCGCGGTTCACAATCTCACTCTTTCTCAAATTTACAGAAAACTGGAATCCGCGAATCAAAACACGGGAGGCGGTTACATCTCCAAGAACTCGGAACAGATCGTGATCCGAGGCGAAAGTCAGTACAAATCCATCGAAGATATAAAAAATACGGCGGTTACGACCGCTGGCGATGGAATTCCACTTTTGTTGGGCCAGATCGCGGAAGTGGAAATCGGACCGGCTCTTCGTTTCGGTGTCGTGACCAAGGATTCCAAGGGAGAAGTGGTCGGCGCTACTGCCATGATGCTCATGGGTCAGAACTCTCTTGAAGTCGTAAAGAAGGTCAAAGTAAGAATCGAAGAAATCAAAGAAAGACTTCCTCCCGGAATGAGGATCGAAACCTTTTACGACCGTTCCGAGTTTATCGGAAGAACGTTAGGCACCATCTTTACGAATCTCGCCGAAGCAGCGGCGCTCGTCGTAATCGTATTGATCCTCGCTCTCGGGACCGTGAAGGGCGCGTTACTCGTCTCTTTAGCGATTCCGATTCCGATGCTCGTCGCCACGATTTTTATGAACGCGTTCGGAATCGTGGGGAACCTGATGTCCCTCGGCGCTCTCGACTTCGGTCTTCTTGTGGACGGAACGATCGTTATGCTCGAATCGATTCTTCACGGTTTTATCTTAAAACGTTCTTTTTACGAGATGCAGACAAAACTGGGGGACAGGGAACTTGCCGCCGAGGAAATCATCACGGACGCCTGCGTGCGCGTGGGTCGTGCGGCCACGTTTTCGGTCGCGATCATTCTGCTCGTTTATCTTCCACTGATGAGTTTGGAAGGTGTGGAAGGAAGGATGTTCAAACCGATGGCGATTACCGTAGCGCTTGCGCTCGGCGCTGCTCTTCTATTCTCCCTGACTACCTTTCCCGCGGCGGCGAGTATTATCTTTAAGAATCCGGTTTTTTTCCACAGTAAGTATTGGGACGTCATCACGGAAAAATACAAACTTCTCCTCGATTTTGGAATGTCCCGCAAAAAAGAATTTTGTTATGCGGGTGTCGGCGTCGTTGTATTTGCGTTGCTCTTGGCTTCTACCTTGGGTTCAGAATTTTTACCTAGAATCGACGAGGGAGAAATCGCGATCGATATCAAACGTCTTCCTTCTACCTCTCTCAATTATTCCAGGGACACGAACTCCGATATGGAAGCCGTCTTAAAAAAGTTTCCGGAAACAGTCAGCGTGGTTTCCAAAATGGGTCGAGGAGAATCCGCGGCGGAACCGATTGGTACCGACGAAGGCGAGGCAATGGTGAAATTGAAGTTTCGCAAAGAATGGACGAGCGCGGACAACAGGGAAGAACTGATGAGCAAGATGAAGGACGAGATCTTAAAGTTCATTCCTTCCAGTACGATCAGCTTGTCTCAGCCGATTGAAAACAGAGTCAACGCGCTTCTTTCCGGATCGAAGGCCGATGTTGTGATCAAAATCTACGGAGACGATCTCGTAAAACTCAAGGACATCGCGGGTCAATTCGCAAACAAACTCAAGAGTGTTTCGGGAGTTGCGGACCTACGTGTTCAAAGGGTCTTAGGTCTTCCGATTGTAGAGATCAAGGTCGATCGGGAAAACATGGCGCGTTATGGAGTTCAAGCCGAAGAAATTCTTGCAACCGTGGAAGCGCTACGATTAGGCAGACAAACCGGAAAAGTATTCGAAGGTTTTAAAAGGTTCGACCTTGTGGTTCGTTTGAAAATCGACGCGACCGATTTGGAACAAGTGGAAAACATTCCCGTCTTTACTTCTTCCGGGTCCACGGTTCCTCTCGGTCAGGTTGCGGAGATCAAACTCGTGGAAGGCCCCGCCGCGATTTATAGGGAATCTCTTAAAAGAAGAATCATGGTGGAAACCAACATTCGAGGAAGGGATCTCGTGGGATTTGTCAACGAAGCTCAAAAAGTTACCGAGGAAATCGAAAAGAATCTTCCTCCGGGTTACAGAACCGATTGGGGAGGTCAGTTCGAAAACTTTACTCGAGCGAAAGAAAGACTGGCCTTGGTCGTTCCGATCGCTCTTGCGATCATATTTTTTATGCTGATCGCGGCGTTCGGGAGCATCTATTACGCGTTAGGCGTCTTTATCGTGGTTCCTCTTGCGGTTTCAGGCGGAATCATCGGTCTTGTAATCCGAGGTCTTCCTTTTAGTATTCCAGCCGGAGTCGGGTTTATTGCGGTGAGCGGGATCGCCGTTTTAAACGGGGTCGTTTACGCCTCCACCCTTCGGGAAGAGTTGGAAAAGGGAGCATCCATCTCGGATGCGGTTTATCTTGCGGGGGTTCATTCTCTTCGTCCCGTAATGACCACGGAAATTATAGCCGCGGTCGGTTTTATTCCGATGGCGATTTCCACGATGGCAGGCGCGGAAGTACAGAGACCTCTTGCGACGGTAGTAATCTTCGGAGTCATCGTCGCCACGGTTTTCTCTCGTGTCCTTCTTCCGATCGTGATGGAATATCTTTTGAATCTATACGAAAGCCAGGAAAGAAGAAAGTCCGCAAAACGCAGACTCTTGGAAAAACGCACTTTCGGGAACCAAGGTCATAGTTTCGCTCACGATAACAGCGAGTGGCTGGAAGTTCATACTCATTCGGAAATCCGGGAAGTGTTCACGGAAGAAGATACTTCGAAAGAGAACGTAGAACCGAAGAAAAAATCTTTGAAATCGAAGAAGGGAAAAAAGAAGTAGATTATCCAAAACAGAAGAAAAAAGTTATATTCAAAAAATATAATTCTTTAATCGTAAATTACGGAATCTTCTCGCAAATTGTCCGAATGCGGAACATAACGATCTCGTAAAAACGGGTAAAAGTTTTCGAGATAAACTCTGATATCTTTTCAATTTTGTAACGAATCGAATTTTAAATCCTAAATTTCCAAAAGCGATCTTGAATCACTTTCCAAATATCCTTGCGTTGAAAAACAATTGACATAGAGTCTCTCATTTCTAAACTAATCGGAAAATAAAACGACATGTTAACTTTTTATAATTTCATTGAACCTAAAGAATTCCAAAGCCCAAACAAGAATCCGCACTAAAAATAACCGGGGTTTTGATTCTTTCCGGAAAAATTCGATCCGAAGGAAGTTCGGAAATATCTTTCGTTTAAAAATTCGGGATATTTCAAGTGCGCTTTTGAAACTAATTCCAATATTTATAATCGCGTTTGTCTTAATTTCGAACGCGGTTTTTTCGGAGGAGAAAAACCCGATTCGTTCGTATCAGGAAATTGCATTGAGTAAGAATTTAGATTCCGCTCGTTATTGGAGACTTCTGCTCCATTATAAAAATCCGATTTTCTTCGGAAAAGCAAAGAGCGAGGCGGATGGAAACGAGTTTTTTTTATCTCCAAACGGAAAGACCGACCCGAAAGAAGAACTGATCGAAACCATCTCTTCTTTTTTCAGAGAACCCTTTCCGGAAGAAATCGAAGAAACGAAACTGCATCCTATATGTAAATATCCGGAACGTTTTCGTTGGTTGGACTCTCAGTTGAATTTCGATCGAAACCTTTTGCCGAAATTAAATTGTGATCGATACAAAAATTGGATCGGGGCGCTAAGTCCCACTTCGATCAAACTTATCTTTGCTTCTTTTTATCTAAATAATCCGGCGTCCTTATTCGGTCACAATCTATTGAAGATCGGATCCGGCGAATCTTCCAAATCCGAAATTTTAGACTATGCTATAAACTTTGCCGCCAACAATTCTCCGGACGATTCCGCTCTCGTATATACGATCAAGGGTGTTACGGGCGGATATCCGGGCGTATTTAGTATATTTCCATATTATTATAAAATTAACGAATACAACGATATGGAAAGCAGGGATCTCTGGGAATACGAACTCAATCTTAACGAGGAAGAATCAAAACGTATCACATCGCATATTTGGGAATTAGGCGGAACTTACTTTGATTATTTTTTCTTCGATGAAAACTGCTCCTATCAACTTTTGTCCTTATTGGAAATCGGCAACCCCGAGCTGAAATTAAGAGATCAATTCAATTTATATACGATCCCTGCAGATACGGTTAAGTTAATATTGGAACAAGGTCTGGTTCGTAAAAAATCCTATCGCCCTTCACTCAATTCTAAGATGAATCAAAAATTGTTTTATCTGGAAAAAGAAGAAAAACAAGGAGTCTTTCAATATCTAAAAGGAAAACTGGAACTTAAGGATCTGCTTGAATCACGGGATAGTCAAAGACAGGCTTATATGTTAGATACGATTTTAGACGCCAATCGTTATCAAAAGTCTCTCAAAAACTATACTCCGGAAGAAGAACAGAGATACAGGAACGTTTTGTTGGAACGAAGTAAAATTAATTTTCCACCGTTAGCCGAACAAAAGCCGATGATAGATCCTCCCGAGAGCGGACACGGAAGCGGAAGGGCAAAAATAAGCCGAGGAGAATCCACGTTAGGTGGTTATTCGGAATTTGCGGTTCGCGCCGCATATCATGATTTTCTAAATAACGATAAAGGATTTGTACCTTTTTCTACGATCGAATACTTTCCGATCGTAATCCGAAAATACGATTTTCAAAATAATCCGACAGTGGAAGAATTTAGTTTTTTTAAAATTTTATCTCTTTCTCCGGTTACTCCGATTTCGACTCCGGTTTCGTTTTTTGTGGATCTCGGAGCGGATTCCTCCGTCATTAAACGAGACTTCTCCTTCCAAAAAACATTACCGTATCTATTCGCTTTCGAATCCGGAACGGATCCGCTGTTGATTCAATCCGTATATCAAAAAACGAAAGAGAATTACGAAAAGGTTTATCGAGTTACGAACTTCAACTTAGACGCAACCGGAGGTTATACCTTCTCCAACGTAAATTTGGGAAATTCGCTTTTATGGACTTTCTCTTTTCAATTGGGTGGAAAAGGTAGAGGAAACGGATATTATCAGGAAGGAATGCTCGTCGCTCCTCAAGCAGCGCTTTTTACGGGTTGTTCTTATGGAAACTGGAAATTTGGAATCTCGGCCCAGTATTTCGCATTCTCGATTTACGGTTACAAAGACGATTATAAAGTGAGTCCGGGAATTCGATTTAGTCCGTCTCAAAATTCCGAAATACGAATAGAAGGAAAATTACAAAAGTATTATGAAGAAGCCCAACTTTCCGTTGCATTGTTTTTCTAAAACGATCTTATTTTCCGTTCTATTTATTTATTTGGAATCGTGCGCTTCTTTATTCTATCAACCTAATCATCAAAAGTATTGGAGTCCGGATATCTTCGGCTTTCAATACAAAGAGGAAACCTTTAAGGCTTTTGACGGAGAGTCGATCCGATATTGGAGAATATTTCCAAAGGATTCAAAACCGAAAGGAGTGGTCCTTCAATTCCACGGAAACGGAGAAAACAGAACCAGCCATTTTACGAGTCTTGTATGGATGGTAAATTACGGTTACGAATTGGTAACGTTGGATTACAGAGGTTATCTGGATTCCACCGGAATTCCGGAAAGAGAAACCGTCCACAGAGACGCCGTAGATTTTATTATAAAAGAATTGGAATATTCTAAAAATAGAAATATTCCCATGATCATCTATGGTCAAAGCCTAGGGGGAGCGATCGCTTTGAGGGCGACTTCCGAATTAAAGGACAAATCCGGAATTGTGCTCGTAGTAGCGGATGGAACGTTTGCAAGTTATCGAAAAGTATTCAAACAAATTGTACGAAAGGTTTTATTTTTCCCGATAGATTGGATCGCCGGAATTTTTATGAGTGATTCCCTAAGTCCGAGCGAAACGATTTCCGCCCTTTCTCCCGTTCCCCTCCTTGTGATCCACGGGACTGAAGACGAAATTGTATCGTATCAAAACGGAATCGAACTCTTTGGTTTGGCCGGAGAACCGAAATGGTTCTGGGAAGTAAGAGGAGGGGGCCATGTCAATTGGATGAACCTCGGCGCATCCAAGGAATCTAAAAATTTTCTTTCTTTTCTGGACAACCTCGTTGGAAAATCAGAACTCAATCCATTGAAAGTAAATGGAAACCCGGACTTTTTTCCTTCTAGTTCTCTAAAATGACTCTAGAAAGTGAAGGCGCTCAAGTTGGGTACTAAGCGCCTTGCTTTTGTTGGCGCTTGACGGGTTTCGATACTTCTTTCCATACCAGAGATTTAAGAAATACTAATATTCAAAGACCAAAATAAAATTTCACTCGAACCGGATTTATAAAATACCATCGTCTCACTCTACCGCCGTTTATTTGTTAAACGAAATACTTATAAAAATCAAATACAAAAAACGTATTCGAAAAATAAATAATTTTGTCAAAAATGTATTGACTCAAGGTATTTTTGAATGAACTTCTACTCTGATTTTTCCATAGGAGGATAAATTATGAAGAAAAGAATAGTTTCGACTGTCTTGAGCTTTGCGATTTTGGCCGGAGCCGGTCTGATAACCAATCATGCCGAGGCAAAGGGTTATGGCGTGGCAGGTTGCGGCTTAGGCTCCGTTTTGATTAGCGGCAAAGGATTCGTGCAAGTTTTCGCGGCTACTACCAACGGAAGTTCCGGTAATCAAACGTTTGGAATTACCTCCGGAACTTCCAATTGTACCGCAGACGGTATCGTAAAATTGGAAAAAGCTCAAGAAATGTTCGTGGCCGTAAACTATGAGAGTTTGGAGCAGGAAATGGCAATGGGAAAAGGTGAAAAGCTTGAATCCTTTGCAAAGCTACTCGGATGCGACGCGGGTTCGGTTTCTCGTTTTGGCAAATTGACGAAGGAAAAATATTCTTCTTTGATCAAACAAGACACGACCCCTTCACTTTTACTTTCAGCGGTTAAATCCGAAGTGAAAGGCGAACCATCCCTTTCAAAAAACTGCACTTTATAATCAGGAGATCTAAAAAATATGAAGAAATTATTCGTTATTACACTGGCTCTCTTTATGGTAATGGCTTCTAACCTTTCCGCAAAACCTGAATATGGAATGGCGGGATGCGGCTTAGGATCTTTAATCATTAAAGACAATGGTTTCGTACAAATTTTCGCGGCTACTACCAACGGAACCTCTTACAATCAAACTTCCGGAATTACTTCCGGCACTTCCAATTGTAGTTCGGATGGAATCGTGAACAATGATAAAGCAAAGGAAATCTTTGTTCATATGAACTATGAAAGTCTCGAACAAGAAATTGCTATGGGAAAGGGTGAAAAACTTTCTAGTTTAGCCACACTTTTTGGATGCTCTAACGGTTCTAAAAGATTCAAAGAAGTAGCTAAAGAAAATTTCTCTAAAATTTTCACAACTGCCGCTATTAAAAACCCGAGCATAATGCTTTCTAACCTCGAAATCGAAGTCGGAAAAGACATTGAGTTAAAGAATAGCTGTAAAATCTGATTAGAATCCGCTTTTTAAATAAAGGGGATTTTTTAAACCTTGAGGAAGAATTTCCTCAAGGTTTTTGCCGGATGGCGCCTTTCCGTTTCAAAAAACAGGCCGACACGAGTAAAAATCCTTTGATTATTGTTTTAACAAAAATATTATTCTCTGAAGGATTTTTTTAAATGCTCGCTTTCAAGAAGATCGTCTAACGCCTCTGTCTCGGTAATATCTTTAATAAAAAAATCCGGAATAGATATCTCTTTCTCGTTAAAAATAACAAACCGAAAAAAAATTCTTTTTCCCTTTTCAATTCTAAGAATTTTTTCAACCCCTGTTTTGGAAGGAATACTCAACAAATAAAATCCTTCTTCCAACTCTTGGGTAAAATATTCCCCATTGGAAAGGCGAAATCTGGATATGAATTGATTTTCCCCTTTCGTTTTAAAATGCCCTTTGTATTTTTCTAAACGGAAATCGTAAGACCAAGCCGCTAACGTAGGTTGAATCGGTCGTATAACATAAAGGATCCCCTTATCTTTTCCGGGTCTTTCTAATTTGCGAAAGGATTCTTTTTTTGCACAAGAAAGGAATGGCAATAGAATGAAAACGTATAAAGCCGTTTTTTTAAAGTTCCACATTCAATCTTTTGTTTCCTTAATAATTCTGACAATTTCCGAATTATACATTCCTAATACTTCTTTCATTGTGTTTTCGTCAAACAGTCCGAAAGAATAAATTTCAAAAAGGAATGCGGCTCCAAAACCGTAGGCTCCGTCCTTACGATCGTCGCAGGCCGCCATTCCTTCCAATCTTGTTTCCGGGGAGCGCGTACTTAAATACGGAAAATCGGACGGGCATTGAATGTGTTGAAATTCGGCGCCATCGGCATGTCTTGCTTCGTGAATTAAGATTACAACCTGTTCTAATTTTGAAAGTTCAAAGAATCGGCGATTCAAATAAATGATACCGTTGCTATAATTGGCTATATAAAACTCGGAAGAAGCTCCTATTTTGAAATCGGTAATTCGACGTCTTAACCATATTTCAAGAGATGCTCCTGAAAACGGAAATCCGAAAAGTTGATGAAACCGAGATTTCTCCGTATAAAATTTAGGATCAATCGCGAGCGTCGCGGGTTTTAGATCGGAAATATATTCAAAAACTTCATTGATTCTAATTCGTTCCTGGGCGTTCAAAGACGCGGGAAATATTTTATTCAATAGGGAATTAGGGAAAAGAGGGTTGTAAAAAACGAAAAAAAGAATGAAACAAATCCTCTTTTTCATCGGAGATAAGAATCCTCTTTCCAATAGAATCCGCCAAAAAGCCCAATCCACTTGAAATCTTTTCCATTATGAATACAATCGGACAAATGAATCAGTTTATTATATGAGATATTTATAAACTCATTCGAATGATTGAAATAGAATATCTATTTTTTATTTGACAAATCAAGAGCGGCGTCCTCAAAGAATTTAAAAGCGACTGCTTCAAAAGCCTCGGATTCGCTGTAAGTAAAAGCGTTTACCCATGCAAACGGAGCCATAAAAATCCAAACAAAACCTGACCTTCTTACTCTATATTCATACGATTTTAAAAATTGCCCGTCCCGATAGATTTGGAATAATACATTTGAACCGTCCTCATTACTCCAAACGGGAAGGATCGTAAGAGTTGCAAATGAAATATATCCGAAAATCAACGAGGCTATATTCGGTAATTTCTGTTCGATCGTAACTTTTAAATACAATCCTTTTTCCGGCGTGGCATCGGATTTCATAGTTTGCGAAAAGGGAGAATCGAATTGTATCACATCGTTAAGACGATTCGATCCTCCTACGATCGTTCCGTTATAAATTTTATAATACAATACGGTGTCCGAAGACTTTGATTTAGGTCCTTTGCCGATATAGTTTTGCGGAAAATCGCGGTAGGTTACACATTGTAAAAAAGAAAAAAACAGAATGATCAAAATCGCAGATTTCATGGAGGAATTCTTTTATGAATCATCGATTCGTCAACCAGTATTTCCGCTTCCTCTTATCTTAAGGAAATTTTGAAATTGTTTTACGATATTCAATTTAATCTTATCTGAAAATCTATCAGCTTTTTGTTTTTTATAAATCGTTGCTACTGATCTCTACGTAAAGGAGTACCGCCAATTTTAGCGCAGATCCCCGTTTAGACGCAGAATTTTGGACACTCTATTATGTAGGGATAAGTGAGATTTTAGAATATCCAACTGGAGAGATTGTCAAATATCTATTTTCTAGATTGTCTGAACCGTTTCCGAACCAGATTCTTCGAAGTATTTTTTAACTAAAACACTTGAGTCTATATAAACAACACTATCTTCCGGTTTATTTAAAACGATCCTAGTCTTTTGAATCTCGATCCTCCAAAAAAGAGTTTTCGGTGAAATTTCACCTCTCAGGATAGTGAAATAGGGACATAGTCAAAGCCCCTCCCGGAGACTCCGATGTCAGCCCAAAAACCGATCGTTTCACTTTTGGATCATAGCAAGGATCCGTTCAATCTTTCCATCGCTACGGCAAGGACCTGTTATTCTTCGAAAGGAATTCTTCTCCCTTCCGATATGATTGCGTCGGAAAAATCTATTGAAATCCGGGATAAAGTCGCTAAGTCCACGAAAAAGGCAGGGCACCTTACCACTCGTCAGCATCCTCAATTTATCTTCACTCTGGACAAGGTTTCTAGACAATTCGTGTGGTCTTTTCTGCATTCTCATCCGTTTTATAATTCTGAACAAGTTTCCCAGAGATATGTGGAAGTTAAAAAGGAGAATTACTACGTTCCCTCCGAGTTAAATGGAAAACTTTTAGAACTTTATCTGGACGCGGTAGACTTTGCAAGTCAGGCTTACTTTTCCTACACGGAAATCCTACATCCTTTTATCCAAGAAGAATACTTTCAGATCTACAAAGCTCGTGCCAATTATCCTGACAAGTGGCAGGTTCCGATCAAAAAAAATGTTTGGAAGTTGCGCGTTATCTGCTACCTCTCGGAACTTATACCTATCTCTATCATTCCATCAACGGACTCACTCTACATCGTTACTACAGGCTGATGAATTCCTACGACGTTCCACGGGAACAAAGAGCCGTGGTCACCGACATGGTCGATCAAGTTCGAGCGGTCGATCCTTTGTATGCGGGCGAGATGGACGATCCGATTCCTCTCGAAGAAACGACCGAGTATCGTTACTTCGATTCCGTATTCGGTTCCGGCAAAAGAGAATTTCATCCGGAAGTCTCGGCGAACTTCGTAAAAGAATTCGATCAAGAACTCGGAGAGAGATATTCCAGACTTGTTTCCTATTCTTCCAACGGTCCCGAGATTTTGGCACAATCCGTTCGTTCTATATTAGGAATTCCTAAATCCTTTCTCGGCGATCAGGATGCGATTGATCTGGTCTTAAATCCCGCAAAAAACGGACACCTTACTTCCACTCTGAACGAAAGTTCCATGAGCCCGATCACGAGAGCGCTTTTTAACGTTCAATACTCTTTTCAAAAAAGAATTTCTCACACAGCCGATAGTCAGGATCAAAGACATAGAATGGTTCCCGGCGGAAGACCGGTTCTCATGTCTCAGTATGCGGGCGTTCCCGATTACATAACTCCTCTCGTGGTCCAAAAGTATCCGGAACTCAAAGAAAAATACGACGCGACTCACAAACAGATCTTCGAAAAATTAAATCGCTTTTTGGATGCGGGAGGTTCTCCGGAATACGGTACTTATCTTTTACCGAACAGCTTTCCGATTCGCTTTTACGAAAGCGGAGATCTTCTCAACCTTCATCACAAATGGAGGTCCAGAACCTGCTACAACGCCCAGGAGGAAATCTTCCAAGCCTCCGTGGAAGAACTCTCGGACGTGATGAAGGTCCATCCTCAAATCGCCAAATGGATCAAGGCGCCTTGTTGGATTCGTCTTCAGGGCGAGGTCAAACCCTATTGTCCCGAAGGAGATCACTATTGCGGCACTCAGGTCTGGAAACGGGAACTTTCGGAATATTCGAGAGTGATTTAAAACTTTCACTTTGTGTCGAACCTTACAGAAATGAGATAACCTTGTGTCTCTACGATAAAGAAGACCGTTTTACGAGATGAAGACGCGCTTTTTCGGCCTTGAACGTTTTTAAGCGAAATCTAAAATTCTTTCCCAAAACGATTTAGGAGAGTAAAATAGTTCGAATGAAACTTACAGTGACTACGGATCGAACCGAAGAACTCATACGCTACAGAAGGCAAATCCACAAACATCCGGAACTCAGATACGAGGAAAATCAAACCGCGAGTTATGTAATCGATCATTTGAAGAGTTTAGGTCTTTCTTTTCAGGATAAAATCGCAAAAACCGGAGTCGTATCTTTGATTGATTCCGGCAAACCCGGAAAAACACTTCTCGTACGAGCGGATATGGACGCCTTACCTATCTTCGAGGAATCTCGAAAGGAATACAAATCCGTTCGAGACGGGATCATGCACGCTTGCGGTCACGACGCTCATACTTCGATTCTCATGGGACTTGCGACTGAAATCAAAGAGGATATCGGATCCATTCTCCCCAAAGGAAAGGTTTTACTCGTGTTCCAGCCCGCGGAGGAAGGCGGACAGGGCGCGGACAAAATGATCGAAGAAGGTATATTAGAGAAGTATAACGTAGATGCTGCCTTGGCTTTGCATGTTTGGAATCATATTCCGGTGGGAAAAGTAGGAGTCGTAGACGGACCGATGATGGCCGCCGTAGATGAGTTCACGATCATCGTCTCCGGAATCAGCGGTCATGGGGCCATGCCTCAGCACACTGTGGATCCGATTGTAGTCGGAGCTCAGATCGTAAACGCGTTACAGACTATCGTTTCTAGAAATACGGATCCGCTTGATTCTTGTGTGGTAACTGTCGGAAGTTTTCATGCGGGAAACGCGTTTAACGTGATCCCGGAAACCGCGGAATTAAAAGGAACCGTGAGAACGTATTCCAAAAAGATGTTCGAGGAAGTTCCCGAAAAATTGGAAAGAGTGGTTGGAGGAATCGCGTCCGCACTTGGTGCAAAAGTTTCCATCCGCTACGAAAGAACGAATCAGCCCACGATCAACGATTCCGGAATGGCGAACATAGTGCGTAAAGCTTCGTTAAACGTTCTCGGCCCGGGAAGTGTAACGGAAGAAAACACGAAATCTATGGGAGGAGAAGATTTCTCCGCATTTCTTATGAAGGTTCCGGGATGTTATTTTTTTGTGGGTTCTAGAAGCGAAGAGAAAGGATTCGTTTATCCGCATCATAGTTCCAAATTCGACATAGACGAGGATTCTCTGTCGATCGGTCTTAGCGTGCTCAAAGAGGCAATTAAAATCTATCACGAAGAAAACTGATTGAAATGAGAAGTTCGTTTCAACACGTCTTCTTCATGGAAAGATTATATTTCGGTTAGAAAGTCGTCCGTGGACCGGATTAGGAGAAGTCCCCCACCTTTCGGAAGCTCGTTCACTCTGAATTCGGGATGATTTTCCCAGATGTCTAAATCACAAAGAATAAGATCGAACTTTTTCCAATCCAATGAGTCGTTTCCCGGAGTCAGTATTTTCACTTTTTCTTTTTTGAGATTCTGTTTGATCCGGGAAGGAATTTGATCTACGGAGCCGTTCAAATCCACGATTGAAAGTTTGGAATTGTAGTTGTCCGCAAGCCTTTTGGAGATGTGAAGAAGTCCGAGATCTTTTTCTTTGCCGAAGAGGATGTGAATGTTTTTCACGTTCTCCAATTGGGAAGAAAATAGAATTCCCACGTTACAATCCGTTTCGTTCAGAATCGTCCGAATTTTTCCGCCTAGGATATCATCCGAAAAGAAGGAACGGGCTGCACCGATTAAGAGAAGTTTATAATTTCCTTCGTTCACGATTCGAATAATGTCTTTCGTGATGTTCGTGGAGGTTTTGTAGATCGTTTGGAGGCGTATATTCAAATCCCTGGAAAGTTCTTTGAGAGGAGTGAAACTTGAAGATTCGTATTTTTCGGCGTGAGATTCGGAAATATTAGAATCCGGAGATAAATGAACGGCGGTTACTTCTCTCTCTTTTTTTTCTCGGGGAAAAGTCCATAAGCGATCTTTAATAGTTCCAAACCTCTCGAATGTTGCGCGAAAGAGATGAGTATTCCCGTGCTACTGCTGCTGCTGGTCGCTGATTTTGCGGTGAAACTTTCCTTTGTAAAAAGGAATTCCACGAGTTTGAGTCCGGGACCGGTCATAATCGTTGTGGCAAGAGCCATCAAAACCATCATCGAAAAAATCTCTTCGGATAAAACTCCTAAGTCGTAACCGATGTTCAAAACGATCAACTCCATCAGACCTCGGGTATTCATGAGAATACCGATTGAAAGGGAATCTTTCCAATTTTTACCGGACATACGCGATGCGATCGAACTTCCGCCTAACTTTCCTAAGACGGCTACGAAAAGGATGAGGAAAAAAACCGGCCAAAGACCCGAGCTTGATAGAAGACCGAATTTTGTCCTAAGTCCCGTAAATGCGAAAAAAAGAGGAAGCAAAACGGTAAGACTGAAGTCTTCAATCTTTTCCACCAGATTGTCTCTGAGTTCTTTTTTATCGGGCATCACAACTCCGGCTAGAAATGCGCCGAAGAGCGCGTGAATTCCAATTGCTTCCGTGATCCAAGCCGAGAAGAAGATGAATAAAAAGAAGAGCGCGGTGATTGTTTTTGTCATCGATTCTTTGGTAGTGTACAAGTTTCCGGCTCTTCTCATCAGAGGAAGGATTCCTTTCCACATTACGAACATGTACGTTAGAGACATGACGATCATGAGAATTCCCGAGGAAAAGGAACCGGCGTTTACGATCGTGACGACGATCGCTAGTATACACCAAGCGGTCACATCGTCGGCCGCGGCTGCGGTGAGTGCAAGACTTCCTAACGCTGTTTTGGTTAAACCTTTTTCCAGAATGATTCTCGCAAGTACCGGAAAGGCAGTGATGCTCATACCGATTCCCATAAAAAGGCAGAACGCGATGAAATCCACTCCTTCCGGCGCCAACGGAACGTAGATGAAATATGCAAGACCCGCTCCTAAAAGGAACGGAAACATAATGCTCGAATGAGAGATGATTACTGCGGACTCGGCTTGGTTCTTTAAAATTTTAAGATCCAATTCCATACCGATTACGAACATAAAGAGCAGAAGTCCGAGTTGACTTAAGATTTGAAGAGTGGATAAGGACTCTTTGGGAAATAAAAGTTGAAATCCTTCGGGAAATACCAGACCGAGCAAAGAGGGACCGAGAAGGATTCCGGCTAGAATTTCTCCTATCACGGAAGGTTGTCCTAAAATTGTCGCGAGTTTGCCGAAGAATCGGGCGGAAAGCATGATTATGATCAATTGAAGAAGAAGTCTTGAAATCGGCTGTCTCAGGTGACCGGAGAAAATTTTGCCCATTGCTTCCACGTCTAAAAAATCCGGCCTTAAAGAAACGGACTTTGCGGAATGATTTTTTGCCTTTGTACTTTTTTCCGGTGAAATTTGGGAAGAGTGAAAATTCTCCTTTTCCGGTTCCAGATTTTGTCCGGTCTGAAGAATAAAGCCCAAAGACAAGATGAATAAGAAAATTAGAAAAATATAAAATAACGATATTTTTTTCATCTGTTTGGAGGCATTTTAAGAACGAATTCCGGTTTCGTCATTCAGATTTTTAGGATTCTCAATCTTTCGGGGTTATTGATTAAAAAACGATGGATTCTTCTCGGAGGATTTGGGATGCGAGTGTTGCCGCTTCCAAGG
>NZ_AHMT02000034.1:20000-57500 GCF_000243815.2 Leptospira alexanderi serovar Manhao 3 str. L 60
CTCAAGTCGAACGGGGTTTGTGTCATGGAAGTGGGTGATATCAAAAAGGGTTCCGCTGTTTTCAATTTGGACGAGTACGTGATCCGGGCCGCTTCCGGTTCTGGTTTGGAATGGGAAACAACTTTTATCAATGACCAAAAGTTCACGAAACTTTCCAATTGCTGGAACGTTTCGAATAACGAAAAAGGTACGAACTCAAATCGTTGTGTGGTCTTTCGAAATTTTAAGTAACGTGAGTTCGGCACGATTCATTTTTCTGTGGGAATTTGAACTTTGTAAATTGATTCTTAAAATATGGGAACTAGAACAAATCGCGATTTTACGAACAAATTCTAAAAGTAGGAACCCCTACTTTTAGAAAATTTTTTCTTATTTTCTTACAACTCTGCTCACGTTAAGTAAGTTTAGAATTCCCGCTAAAATGTGAGGAACTCTAAACGAAGTTCGTCCCATAAAAAGTTGACATAAAATTACTCTAAAAATTCGAAACTTTCGTTCCCTATCGGTCGATCCCGAAAAAGTCAAAATCTGAATTTTCCTCAAGACCTAAGTTTTAGAATGTGGGAACTCCTATAAAAACAGCTTGTCCGTAAAAAATCCTTCCAATCGAACTGAAGTTAGCTCGAATCAAATTACCACAAAACATCTTTTTCTTGAAAATAGGGGGCTTTGGGCTTCATCAATTTCCGAAATCGACCGAAAACTTAAAGGAAGAAGAGGGTTACCGGAATATGATGCGCTCACTCTGGACGGCTGCCACGGGAATGATTGCCCAGCAGTTCCATATCGATACGATTTCGAACAATTTAGCAAACGTGAATACAACAGGATTCAAAAAAATCGCGCCGACTTCGAGGATTTGGTTTACCAACACCAGGTTTTAGCCGGAACTCCGGCCACTTCCGTAAGTGAGATTCCTACGGGAGTCAATGTGGGTCATGGGGTGAGGGCGGCGGCTTCGCAAAAACTTTTTGAGATCGGTTCTTTTCAAGCGACCGGAAATAAATTGGATATGGCGATTACCGGAGAGATGGGGTTTTTTAAAATCCAGATGCCGGATGGGAGTTTTGCTTTCTCCAGAGACGGATCTTTTAAGATAGATTCAAACCAACAAGTAGTGACGTCTAACGGATATCTTCTCGAACCGCCGCTTATTCTTCCCGAAGGAGCGATCTTGAACACACTGATGATTTCCGAACAGGGGGAAGTCACCGTAAAAGTCGGAGCGGATATCCGTCCGATCGTGATCGGTCAGGTGGAATTGTATCGTTTCGTAAACCCGGCGGGTCTTCAAGCGATCGGAAAAAACTTATTTCAAGAAACGGTGGCGTCCGGACCCGAAATTCCGGGAACTCCGGGTATGGAAGGATTCGGAAACGTACTTCAGGGATTTTTGGAAATGAGTAACGTAAAGATCGTGGAAGAAATGGTGAATATGATCGTCGCTCAAAGAGCTTACGAGTCCAATTCGAAGGCTATTCAGACCTCGGACAATATGCTATCCACTGCCATTTCTCTCAAGAGATAAGAATTTTATAAATTTCTTATGAAGTTTGCGCGGATTCTCATTCTTCTTGCCTTGGGCGCCGATTCACTTTGGGGGTCCGGGATTTATCTCAAAGGTAGGGTGGTCGTGGAAGGGGAAGAAGTTCGTTTATCTTCCGTCGCTCGGATTCCGGACGGATTCGAAGACCGTGTTCTCATCCAGGATTTAAAGCGCCCCGTGTTTGTCGGATCCAAAGACATTTTGAAGATTTACGGAGATTTGAATCCGATCGTGGTAGGAAAGGAAACTTTGATTCTTCCTTTGAATCATACCTTGAAACCAGAAGAAATCGAGGAATCGCTTACCGACGAGATCAAAAAGAAACATCCGAACGGGGAGTTCAAACTTACGTTTTTATCCGGAGATATCAAGGTTCCCTCGGAAGGTGTCCTACTTCGTTGGGCGAATCTTTCTTCCCGTTTGCATCCGGGACAACTTATGGCCTCTCTGGAAATATTTTTTCAAAATCAAAAAGTTCATACCTTGAGGATTCGTTTTCAGGTGGAACAAAAGATAAAAGTATTAAAGGCGAGTCGTCCTTTGAACAAAGGGATCAAAATCGTAAAAGAAGATTTCAAAGAAGAAGAGACCTTGGTTTCTGAGGAAATTTTGGACTCCCCCGGAAGCGAGTTACTGGGTTCTACTCTTTTAAAAGACATGAGCGAAGGTGAGATCTTCCGTAAAAAACACGTTCGTAAGATTCAGGACGTTCAAAGAGGAGGAGAAATTCTAATGATCTATCACAAAGGGAGTCTCGTCCTCAAAGCAAAAGTAAAAGCTCTGAGTTCCGGAAATATCGGGGAAGAAGTTCAGGTTATGGCTCATTCCAGAGAGGGGCAGTTGAGGGCGAAAGTCGTGGATAAGAATACGGTGGTCGCGGAATGAGGTTCGATTCGATTCTCGCAGGTTTATATTCGGGTCTGTGGGACAGGATCTTATCAAAAAGTTCAAGATTGAGTTTTTGGGGAACAGGCGTTCTTCTTCTATTCTGCGTTTTCGCGGGAAACCAATCCAGTTTGAAAGCACAAGAATCCTCCCTTTGGGCGGATAAAAATCCGTATTCCATGCGCCAGAACATCAAGGTCGGATCTCCTCTCTACGTTAAAATCAAAAACGGTCTACAGGCGGAGTTCGAGCTCGAATCCAATGCGGACGAAACTCTGACCTTGAAAGTTATGCCCGATAAAAAGATCATTCCCGATATGCCATCGTATAACAGCGATCGTACGATTACTCGAAAAAATAAGGGGAAGATCAAGTCTGTGGGGAAAATAAAAGGGAACTTGACGGTTCTCGTGACCGCAGTGGATCCGAACACGGGACTTTTGAGCATCCGGGGACAAAAAATGAATGTGATCAACGGGGAGGAAAATAGCCTTTTTTTATCGGGAACGGTTTCTCCGGAATTTGTGGAAAAGGATTCCTCCATCGATGCGGATAAGATCGCCGATCTTCAGGTGAACTTTAACGGAAAAATCAAACGCCAAGAAGTAATTCCTCCGATCGCTTTAAAAACTGTCACAAATCCGGACGGTTCCGTAACAACCAAAGCCGAACTTTCGGAAGAAGAAAAACAAAGACTGATTCTGAACCAACTGAACCGACTTTTGGGAGAATCACAATGAAATTCAAATATTCTATTTTTTGCATGCTTTCAGCGGGCGGAGTCCTTCTTTTTGTGTCCCTTTTTTCTCTAAACGCGGCAGAGCTTAAGCTGAAAGACATCGCAAGAATCGAAGGAATTCGAGAAAATCAGATCACGGGATACGGAATCGTAGTCGGTCTCCCTGGAACCGGAGATAGCAAAACTCCTTTTACTTCCGAAAGTATGAAAAATTATTTGAAAAACCTCGGAGTGGAAGCCAATCTCAAACCGGATCAAACTCGAAACATCGCATCCGTTTTGATCACCGCTACGATACCGACTTATTCTCGCAAAGGGGATAAGTTGAACGTAATCGTATCTTCCATCGGAGACGCTAAGTCCTTAGAAGGAGGAGTTCTCCTGCAATCTCCTTTGAAAACCGCCGGGGATAAAACATTCGCGGTGGCTTCGGGCGTGATCTCTTTCGGCGGAAGACAGGAACAGGAAAGAGGGAGCGGCGCGAGGGGAAATAAAAAGACGGTCGGAATCATTCATGGAGGAGCGATCGTCGAGCAGGAGTTGGATCAGAATTTTTACGCTTCCGAAAGAATTCAGATTCAACTTGAAAATCAGGATTTTACGGCTTTAAACACGATCGTCTCTCGGATTCGTTCCATTCTTCCCGGAAAACACGGAATCGGACCGGAATCGGTTGTTCCCGTTTCTCCTTCCGAGATCAATATCGTTCTTGGAAAAACTTTTGAAAATAAGTCCGACGCTTTCTTAACTTTATTAAGCGACATTGAAAATCTTACCGTCGAAACCCAGGTCAGGCCGAAGGTGATCATCAACGAAAGAACCGGAGTTATCGTAATGGGCGGTAACATTACGATCGAAGAGGTTGCGGTTTCCCGTTCCGGTTTGAATCTTTCCGTCACGGATAAAAACCGGAGACGCAACTGGTTTGGAAAAGAACAAGAACCCGTTAAAAACTCTTTTTTGATCGAGGAATCCACGAGCGTAGGTGACGTGGTCGAAGCCTTGAACAAGGTTGGAGCCTCTACCAGGGACATCATTGCAATCTTAGAAGCTTTGAAAAAATCGGGCGCGTTACACGCGGAGTTGGAGATACAATGAGAATCGATTCCATTCAAGATTACACAAATAAATTAAATCTGGTCGAAAAACCCGAAGTCAGAAGTCTGATTCATATCGAAAATTCTAATAAAGAAAAACGGAATGTTTCCTTTCCGGAATTGCTTCGGGAAGAATTTAATGAAAAACTTTCTGGCAAAATCAGCTCTTCTGAAATTCGCATGCCGCATAACATCAAGGAAGAAACTGCGGCCGATCCGTATCGCAAAAAACTCTATTCCGCTTCTGTTGAATTCGAATCGGTCTTTGTTAAGATGATGCTTACCGAAATGAAAAAGACCGTGGAAAAATCGGGTCTCATCGACGGAGGTCACGCGGAAGAGATCTTTGAAGACATGCTCTACGACGAATATTCCAAAAATCTTTCGGCGAATTCTTCCTTGGGTCTTGCGGAACAGATCTATCAGTCTTTCTCTTCCAAACTTCCTCCGGTCAACGCCGGGACCGATCGTAAGGCTTAAAATGAAACGCATTCCGTGAAAAGTTGTTTTGAAGTTTTGTTCGGAAAATGCCGGAATCGTTTTTACTTTTACTCATCTCTACATAATAGAGTGTCTAAAATTCTGCGTCTAAACGTGGGATTTGTGCTCAAATTAACGGTACTCTATTTTATAGGAATCGGCAAAAGCGAACTTGATTCTGTACTAAGTTCTATTCTTCAATACGAAAAATCTTTGTTAGTCGATTAAATCTCCAAACTTGATTCCGTCCAAATCGTTCTGCAGTTTTTCTTCCGTTTTTTCGATTTTGGAATGGATGTTTCCGGGAAATAATTTCAGTTCCTTATCTCCCGTTAAAAGAGGTTCGGGGATTTTTCGATAAACGTCTCCGATACTCAAATCTCCCGGTGCAATGATCGGAACAAATTCGTTTTTCCTCGTCTCCGATAAAAATTCCAATTCGCAGAGTTTTTTGGTCAATACTGGAATCTCCTCTTCTTTCAAACGTGAAACCTGGGAAAGTTCGATAGAAGAAGAGGGTATCTTTTTTTCTCTTTGAATCCGATATGCGGACTTTAAAATCAAAATCAATTTTCGAAACTCGTTGCTCGGTGAGGTATGAATTTCATCCGGAGAGTGAAGAGGAGCGAGGTATCTTTCTCTGAATTGAAGAGACGCGGTGATTTCCGCACCGAACAGAACAATTAAAGAAAGTGAATATACTCCCAAAAGAAAAATCGGAATCGCCGCTAAAGCTTTGTAGATAATCATTGTGGTCTCGCTGAACGAAGAAAGATACACATGAAATCCCCAAAGAAAGACAAGAAAGATGATACCCGTAACCGCCGCTCCTGCGGAGGAAGCTTTTAGGGGAACCTTCGTATTCGGAATCAAAGAATAAAGACTTAGAAAAAAGAGCCAAATTCCAGAGAGCGGAAATAAAATTCTCAGGAAAGAATAGATCGTAAAAACGCTGTCTCCTCCGGCGATTAGAGTGGTCACAAATTTCTGATCTTTGGATTCTGTAATACTGATGGTGCGATATTCGCCTACGTTGAGCATTTTGATCTTTCCGTTTTCTTTTCTTTCCAAAAGAAGATTGGCCCATAACTTACCGTTCATCGGGGTATAAAATGGATTCCAGTGATCTCCTAAATCCGTGGAAATGAGTATATTCCCCAGGCTATCCATAAGAAATAATTCCGTTATATCGGGTCCCGTAAAGGACCAGATACGGATGAAGTTATATCGTTTGTGGCGCAGTTCGATCCAGCTATTCCCTCCGTCTTGGGAACGATACAAAACTCCTCTTTCTCCCGTCAAAAAGATATCCCCGTTTGTAGTTTGATGGATGTCATGGAACGCCAAATGAGTCAGTCGATTCGGATAAAAATTAAATCCTCCATCGTTGCTCGTCCATACGGTCCCGGATTCGTCCGCGATGTAACCTTTTAATGCGTCTGGAAAATAGACCTTGGAAGCGTTCATCTTCAACCTATCTTTGAAGATCGGCTTGAAGGAAATTCCTTCGGGAATATAGTGTAGAACTTCTCCATTTTTGAATATAATGAAAATGTTATTTTTATTGACGACTTCTATGTCCTTGAGTTCGACTCCTTCAAACGAGGTCAGGGTCCAGACGGAGGATTCGATAGGTTTGATTAAGAGAATCCCTTTTGTGGAAAGGGCATAGATAATTCCTTCGCTGATTTTAATACGAATAAAATCGGAATCTCCTATATCCGGCTTTTTGCAGAAGTCCAATCCTCCGCCTAAGTTGTCTAAACATTTCATGTTTTCAAAATCGATTTCGTCTTCCCGGATCGAATATTCCTTTTTGAGGTTGGAATCCATTCGAAAGAAGGTTCCGTTTTCTCCGCTCACCCAGATTTTACCGGAAGGATCTTTTTCCATGGAAAAGTAGTGGGAAGGTCTGAAAAAATCGATGGTCTTTTTAGCGATTCCTTCTCCGATCACGAAAAGAAGAGGACCTATCGCCAAGACGAAAAAATAAAACACGAATTTCTGAAAGAGGGATCTGTTGGAGCGAATCTTCCAAATTCCGTTGAACGCATTTTCCAGAGAACGTAAAACTGCGGTAGCCGAGAATACCAAAATCACAAATCCGATGGCTCCGATCTGAGTCGCAGTATCGATCAGTTCTCCGATCGTTTCGAGATACGTGTTGATATCCACGTTGATGTTACTTTGTAGAATGAAGGTGTTGATCGTGTCGAAAATTTCCTCTTTTCGATTTTCCAAACCGGAAGTGATCGTGATCAAAGATAACGCAACCGTGAGCATCGGAATCAAAGATACGATTGTCGTATAGGAAATTCCGGAGGCTTGCATGAGACAATCGTCTTTGATAAAGCGATATGCGGAACCTACGATGATCCGGATGAATAGAACGAAAATTTTTAGAAAACCTTTTTTGGGAATCTTATCGGAATCGGCCAACCAACCCGGTTTAAATAGATGTAACATTGTTCATTCCGCCTTGAAGCTATACAGAACCATGGACGAAGTCAAAGGCCTGCCTTGATTTTTGAGTTTACTTTTCCAGTGGTAGACACTGATTCGAATCCATTTCCAATAATCTTTCCAAGAGCGGAAACTTCCTCTTGACTTGAGTAATTTTGCGAGAAGTGAAAAATCAACTCCGAGATAAATGATGTGATCTCTAAAACCCGAACGATCAAGAATTTTTTTCAGATTCGATTCCGAATAATAATAAAAATGTCCCGGAAGATAATAGTGGTAGCTTGCCCCCGCATCGATCGCTTGCATACCTTCGAAATTTGCGGTTTGTAAAAGTAGCAATCCTCCCGGTTTAAGAATTCGACGAAGCTTTTGAAAAACGCGATCCGGTTGTGAAAGATGTTCGATCACCTCTACGAGAGTGACCACGTCGAAAAAATTTTCGGGAAGATCCGCGTCTAGAAATTCTCCCTGATATACTTTGAATCCCCTGGATTTTGCGGCTTCGGCGGAGTAGGAAGAGATTTCCACACCGGCGACTTCGAAGTCGGCTTCTTTTGCGCAATTCAGAAAACCTCCGAAGGAACAACCGATATCTAAAAATTTTCCTTTCGGTTTAAATTTTTGGATGTTTTTAATGCGGGCTTTCCAAACGTATCGATCGAATTTTTCGGTTTGTCTTTCGTCTCGATAGGAAAAGTCCGCATTCCCGGAGTAGTATTTTTCCGTGTAAAGTTCGGAAGGTTTTGGTCTTGGATACTGAGTTTGAAGACCGCAGCCGCTACATAGATAAATTGGAATATTATAATTTTTAAATGTGGAGTAATATAAGAATTTCCAGTCTTTATTTTGACAGCAAGGACAGGTTTCGCTTAGAGTTTTGCCAGAAAAATCCAATGACAGATCCTTTCTTCCAATTTTCCCAAAGGAGTTCTTTCTGTATAACCGAAATCGGTATGGGAAAAATCCTTTAAATCTTCTTTCAATTCTTCTAATGTATAAAAACGGGAGTAAGCCCCTTTTAAGTCTGCGGCTCCGATCACAGTTCCCTGCGCCTGAAGATGGGTGTCCCCGACTGCTCGTACCGACCCAGCTAGATATCCTCCTTTTTTGAGAATTCTGATTTTTTCCTTTAGAATTTCTTGAGTAGATTTTACGGAATTGTAGTGTAATACCCCCCAACTTACGATCACGTCGAAAAAATTCTCTTCGAAAGGGAACGGAGGATTGCCGCCTAACGAAGCTTTGACGAAAGGATACGTTTCTTGAATTGTTTTTACGGAATTTTCCGTATAGTCCATCGCATAAACTTGATAACCGAATTCGTTTAATAAAACGCAGTGTCTTCCGGAACCCGTCCCGAAATCCAAGGCTTTCCGTTCCGTTTGTTTATCGGAATAACCGGCTCCGATTTTCGAAAGCATTCTGACCAGATTTTCATCGGGATAGCCTAACCTGGATTTGGTTCTTGTATAATGTAGGTTCCAGGCGGATCTGGAAGAAGGTTCAGACGGATTCAAATTTACCTTCCAGTCTTTGTAGAACGGATTGTTTCCAATTTTCCAAAGTCTGATCGTTTTGATCGGGGCCTAAGATCCCGATACTTCGAGTTCTTACTGCGTTTCCTTCCGACGTTCTTAAAATTTCTCCATGTTGTTTCAACTTGCGATCGAATATGATTTTTTCTTTTCCTTTTATAACGAATTCGGAATGTTCGACAAGTTTGGACTTTCCTTCGGGAGGCGCGGAGAAAAAGATTCCCGCATATTTTTTAGGAATTTTCGAATAGTTCAAAAACGGTTCGATTTTTTCTCCCGTTAAAAGTTTCACTAAATTTTCGAAATAAGAAGAACCGAAGTAATTCGGAATCAGAGTGTCTGCTAAAAATTCTCCTCCGACTTCCGGGACCGCTTCGATCAGATAGATTTCTCCTTGCGGATTGATTCTGAATTCGGCGACGAATGGGCAGTCGTTCATCTTAGTCGCTGCGGCCAAAGCCCTGCAGTTGAGAAGAATTTCTCCGATCAATTCGCAGCGTAAGAAAGGAAGAGTATGAGCGATTTCTAAATAAGGCGCGTACTTCGTCACATCCTTATGAGAGATGGACGCCGGAAAAAACTTTCCGTTTTGAATCAGTCCGCAGACTGTGATTTCAAAACCCGGAATGTATTCTTCTGCGATCCATTCTTCCTTATCCACATTCGCCTTCTTTTTGGATACCCTTGAAGGAGAGTTTTTTTTCTTGGATTTAAGAAAGGATTCCCATTCTTTCGAATCGTGAAAGGTTCTGATTCCTGCCTTGCCGCTTCCCTGAGAAGGTTTGTATACGAAGGGGAATTGATTTTTTAAGGTACTTATATCATAATTTTCCGGAGTTAAAATTCCTATCTTCTTTGCGGTTTCTTTGAGCAGATTTTTATCCGAACAGATCTCCACACTTTCAAGACTAGCATAACGTAGTTTTAATTTGTCGGCTATGTAGGAAGCGGTGTAAGTCGCTTTTCCGTAAGAGCGAGTCCCGACTCCGAGAATTTTTCCCTGAAGAGGGATTTCGGAAACCGTTTTGAGAATTTTACGATATTCGGTGACGGATTCCATAATCCTGAGAGAGGACATTCTCAAACCAGGCGCATGGTTGTTTCGGTCCACGGCGATCACCGAGTAACCGAGTCCGATCGCAGCGGAGATCAAGGGGACTTGATTGGATCCGGCCCCGATGGAAAGGAAATATCCCTTTTCTTTCATCATCCGTAGGTTTCTTTTTACACCTGAGAAAGTCAAAGGATTTTTACGAGCCGCATGACTTGATCTTAGTAGGAAGCGGATCGGTGTGGAAGCGTTCGTTTTCCCTTCCGAATTTTTTCCTCGTAGGAATCATTTTGGTTTCGTCCTGATGAACATGAACCGCTATGAGACAACGGATTTCCGCACAGGTTTTGAAGCTAAGAGATTTACGTGTAGGCGAACCAGTCCGATAAGACTTGAGATATTCATCGTTCAAAACTGTTTGTGCGCTTCGTGAACTCGCGTAAGTTGTGAGTTGGCGAAGATCTGAAACCTTTCGTTGTCTTCGATTTTTGCGGTGTTTTCTTGATGCGTTTTACGTGTTTGACTGAGGGGAAACTGGATCGATAGGTTTTGGGGAAGAATTCAATCTTCCCTTGTCTAGATGAAAAGGGAAGGATTCTTTACGAAATGCGTTCGTATAGGATTCGAACTCCTCCCGCCTTTTCTCCGTTCGGTCTGAGGTTTTGGGAGAAGATGATCAGTTTGTCATCGCCGTCTTTTTCCAAACTAGTTTTCCAACCCCAACTGGTTTCCGGAGTTTCTCCGCCGTAGTGTCCTGTGAACGACCATTCTTTCGCGCCGGGGCTTCCTTCGGAGAATAAAATTCCGGTTCCCATTCCGAAACTTTCGACCCAAGCGGACTCGTATCTTTGTTTGTCGATATGATATCCGTAGATCGCGATTCCTTCGAAAGGTTCTTTTCCGTAACTTCCCTTGTATTCGTGAAGAAGAAATCTTCCGCCTAATATGAGTTTAATGGTTCCCGCTATCGGAGATTCGTCGGTGACTTCTCCCTCTTTGAACATCATCTGGTTGACGCCTTTCCAATTGCCCGTATAAGATTCGAATTCTTTGTGAACGCCTTCTCGTTTTGAGGTTTCAAACTTTTCTTTACTCATGACTGGGAAGCTAAATTCAATCTACGAAAGAAATCAAGAAGAATTTTTCTTAGAATGAAATTTGCCGATCATTCAAAAGAAGTTCGTATGTTTGATCAAACTCCGTTCTATTCTACGATGCTCGGTTTTAGAAAATACAATTCTTCCACAAACTTACGATGAGGTCTAAAGCCCCCGATCGGATCTATATTCCAATAAATAAATATGTTTTCTCGTTCGGATTTTCGTTTTGTATCAAATTGGATACGGTTGACTCTTTCAATCAAAGGTATTTTCTAAAGTTCAACTTTTTTAGATTCCGTTCCTTTACTACTCGGACGCATGAAAATGATACTCGAAAATAAGCGGTCGGTTTTGCAAAAGTACAACGGTTCTCAAAAATTAAGTCAAATCGGGAAATTTCGACTTTTTAGAGGAAGATTCCAACATTCTAATTTTCGAAATAGTTTAACGTGAGCAGGGTCGTAAGAAAGTTTGGGCGAATAAGAAACTAAAGTGCAACGACTCCCTGAACTCAGGCGCAGAGCTTTCCTGAACTCAGCAAACACCTTCCTATGGGTCGGTGTTTAGGTCGCTCTGCGGGTCGTCGTCGCACGCTCGCGAATTTCATAGATAAAATGGCTCGCGACCGCGCTTTAACTCAATGTTGCTGCCTACGATCGCAACATAATGCTCCAATTCCTTCGGAATTTAACTCAATGTTTCTCCCTACGGGTCGAAACATATAATCGCTTTCGCATTTTGTTATACCGAACTCGCGTTAACTATCAACATGGAATGGAGGCTTTGAATCGCCTGCAATCTAGATATCCACTCGGGAGAATTTTCCACAACCCCTCTGACTGACATTTCCCGCCGAAACCTTTGAAAATCGGAATACTTCTGATCTACAATCGGATTCAGCTTCCAACCATCTTTATATGTGCCGATGTAAAGTGGAATACCTGGCCGCTTCAAAAGAATTCCGTAGAATCGAACTCTTCACTGAAGTTGCCTATTCGTTTTTTTAAAGTTTTGTCGAGAGATTTGCCGTTTAGAGCTTTCCTGGAAACAACGGACTCGCTTTTAAAACTATTTTTCCGTTTTACTGAACTTCGAATTCCACACTGGCTCTTGCTTGGATTGTTCTTTCGCCGACGGAAATGGGGGAGGAGTCATCCTTTCCTTTCTTAAAATAAACGACCTGAGGATTGATCATAGAATCGGATTCGACTATTTTAAGTGCAGTTACATTTGTTTTTCCGATCGACTTCGCAAGCACGAGCGCTTTGTTTTTCGCATCCTCATACGCCGCTGCAAGGGCTTCCTTTTCCTGAGTTTTGGTAGACTCCGTCTTAAAGTCGATTCCGCTTACTTGGTTGACTCCGAGTTTTTGAATTTCTAACAGTAAATCCTTATAGAGTTTTAGGTCTCTAAGTTTGAGAAGAATTCCGGAAGAGGCGAGATAAGGTCTTTGTTTTCCCTCTTGTAGATATTGTCTTTGCAGAGTGTAATCGGTGCTGTAAATGTCTTTATTCGAGATTTTGAATTTTTTAGAGAGTGCCTGAATTACGTTAGACGTTCTTTCCAGATTTTTTTCCTGGGCCACTTTTGGGTCCGGGTCTTCCACTTCCACGGAGAAATTCATTTGCACGTAGTCGGTTTCCACGATTGCGGTTCCGTTTCCGGAAACGGTGATTATTTGTTTCGTTTCGGATAAGATTTCCAGAAACGGCACCGTAAAAAGGAGGAGGGAGAGGAATTTCTTCATAAGAGTTCCTGAATATTCTTAATATATAAAATTTTATACTAAAAAAGGCGGAAGAGTAAACTCGACCGCCTTTCGCGATTTGGTAAAAATGGGTGTGGATGAATTACATCATTCCGCCCATTCCTCCCATACCGCCTCCGCCCATTCCCGCCATTGGGTTTGGAGCGTCTTTTTCCGGCTTATCGGTGATCGTAACTTCGGTAGTTAAGATCATGGAACCGATGGAAGCCGCGTTTTGCAGAGCGGAGCGAACCACTTTCGCAGGGTCTACGACACCCGCAGCAACTAGATCTTCCCAAACCATGGACAGAGCGTTAAAACCTTCGTTTCCTTTTTTAGCCTTTGCGTGTTCCACGATCACGGATCCTTCCAGACCGGCGTTGTTTGTGATCATGCGAATCGGTTCTTCCAAAGAACGGAAAATAATTTTCGCTCCGGTCGCCTCGTCGCCTTCCAGTTTCAGAGCGGCAACGGCTTCTTGAGCTTTGAGAAGAGTCAAACCGCCGCCGGGAACGATCCCTTCTTCCACGGCCGCACGAGTCGCGGAAAGAGCGTCTTCCACACGGGCTTTTTTCTCTTTCATTTCCACTTCGGTAGCCGCTCCGACGTGAATGACCGCAACTCCACCCGCGAGTTTTGCGAGTCTTTCTTGGAGTTTTTCTTTGTCATATTCGGAAGTAGTATCCTCGATTTGTTTTTTGATCTGACCGATCCTTCCTTGGATTTCCTTCGTTTGACCTTTTCCTTCGATGATCGTAGTGTTCTCTTTATCTACGGTCACTTTGTTCGCACGGCCGAGCATTTGAAGGGTGGTATTTTCGAGTTTCATACCAAGATCTTCGGAAATGACTTGTCCACCTGTCAAAATAGCGATATCTTCGAGCATCGCTTTTCTTCTGTCTCCGAAGCCCGGAGCTTTTACCGCAACACAGGAGATGGTTTTTCTGAGAGTGTTGACAACGATGGTAGCCAGTGCTTCTCCTTCCACTTCTTCGGAAATGATCACGAGAGGTTTGCCCGCTTGAGCTACCTTTTCGAGAATATGGATGAGATCTTTCATGGAAGCGATCTTTTTGTCGTAGATCAGAATATAAGGATCGCTTAAAGTAGCGACCATAGATTCCGCGTCGGTAACCATGTACGGAGAAATGTAGCCTCTATCGAACTGCATTCCTTCTACCACGTCGAGAGTGGTTTCGATGGACTTCGCCTCTTCGACCGTGATCACTCCGTCTTTACCGACTTTATCCATTGCGTCTGCAATCAGAGTTCCGATCGTATCATCGTTGTTAGCGGAGATACTGGCGACGTTTGCGATGTCTTTTTTGTTTTCGATCTTAACCGCTCTTTTTCGTATGCTTTCCACGGCTGCTGTTACCGCTTTGTCGATCCCTCTTTTAAGAGACATCGGGTTTGCGCCTGCGGTTACGTTTTTCAGACCCTCGTTGATAATGGATTGAGCGAGAATGGTTGCAGTGGTGGTTCCGTCGCCTGCGACGTCGTTTGTCTTTGTGGAAACTTCTTTTACCATTTGTGCGCCCATATTTTCGAGAGGGTCTTCAAGTTCGATTTCTTTCGCAACGGTCACACCGTCTTTTGTGATGGTTGGCGCTCCGAATTTTTTATCGATTACTACGTTACGACCTTTGGGGCCGAGAGTAACTTTTACCGCGTTCGCGAGTTTGTTCACCCCTTCTAGGAGCTTACGTCTTGCTGTTTCGTTGTATTCAATATCTTTAGCCATGATTTACTCCTGATTATTTTTTAACGACGGCCAGAATATCGCTTTCACGGATGATGAGATATTCTTTGCCTTCCGATTTGATTTCAGTTCCGGAATATTTTCCGTAAAGGACGGTATCGCCTACTTTTACTTCGAGAGGAACGAGTTTCCCGTCTTCATATTTACCGCTGCCTATTTCGACAACTTTTCCTTCTTGTGGTTTCTCTTTTGCCGTATCAGGAACAAAAATGCTACCGATCTTTTCCTCGGCTTCCTGTCTTGGTTCTACGAGGACTCTGTCACCCAGAGGTTTAATCGATGCCATAGACTAACTCCTTAAAATTATAAGATTAGCACTATATTTGTGAGAGTGCTTATTTAGTTTTTCATTAAAAAAAATGGCCCCAAAAGGGTCAAGCACTTTAATGGGGAGAGTGCTAAATTTGATTGGAATTCCGTGAGTTTCCGTGCCGTAATCGATACAATCGGAAAGATTTTAATCCTGTTTTTGCCTGAAATGCGTTGGCTTTTTTCGACTGAAAAAAAGGAAAATGGACAAAACCAAAAGTTAAAACGGCTGAGAGCAGAATCCAGCCGTCCAATTGCGAAGGTTCAGTGCACTATTGAAACGCGAAATCGTGATGGATACAGAAAGTAAAGTGACGACGATTGCCGAGGTAAGTAGAGAATATTTCGGTAACGAGAAATTCGATTTAAAAGTGGATCTCTAAAAACCCGCATTTTTTTGAAAATCTATATTATAAAATGCTTTATTTATAACAGCGTTTTGCGCCTATCCGAATATCGAAACGAAAGTTTTTAGAGGTATTCGTATTTTTTCTTCCACTTCTCTACCATAAATCGGCGGGAACTCAACACAACGTTTGCCTATGGATCTCTATTTCTTAGCTTCGCTAAGAGCCAATCGCGACGAACTCAACCTCGCTCCTATGGTCGCTCGGTTGTGGATCGCGTTGTGGAAATTCGAACGGTCATCGAAGAAGAACCGGACTTGACGACCTTCGTAGATTCGGCTATTTTGGGCGTTTATACGCCATTCGGTTAGGCGGTTTTTAGTCAACGTACGGCGAGTTAGAGTTAGACGAACATTGCGCCGGCAGAGCTTTTGTAATCATGCGCGCCCTCCATGGCGCGCATTTTGTGGCATGTTCACCCATGTTCAAGCAGAGAGGACCAGCTAATTGTTTGATATCTACATAACAAAATTCCCCGCACCGAATCTAATCGCGGACGAATATTTGGCTTCGCTACTAGCTGCGCGACCGCAGGACACGACCGGCGTCTGGTTGGGCCTATCCATTCCATATCAGAGTGCCGCATTGCTTGCGAAGGCAATTACGACTGCCCGTGGATTTGTGAAGGTCATCGCCGAAGAATATCGTCATCCAAAAATTGCCACTGCGCAAGCCTTGCCTATCGCATATAAAGAAATTATGCGTAAGCGCGACTTAGCAACAATCGAAATGGGAATCCCCGTTATGCTTGGCGAGGTTGTTCTTTACGGCCTTCTAGATTCCCCCCGGGTGTGGATCTTTTCGGCACAATCGCCCACATTGCAGAATCTCGGTTACATGCCGGGTGGCATCGCAGTCAACATTGATAAGCTTACCGGAGAAATCGTTACCGATCACGAACTGATGGCAGACAGTGATCGTCTTAGACTTGCGCAGGGCGAAGTGTTTCCGGATGAATGATTGTAGGGCTGCGCACTTTTACCCGGTCCGCGGCATCCCTGCCTCGCCCGGTAGTAAATATTCTGCCGGGCAACGTCGGCTAACTTCATCTCCTCGCTTCGTTCGAGATTTGCTCCGCAAACTCTCACTCCGGGCTAAAGCCACATTGCTTTGTCACTTCGGTTCGCGAGCCGCGACTAAGGTCGCTCGAACCTCGTGCCAACCGCTTCACGCTCAGGCGTTCGCGGCCGCAACGTCGAGGAGACTCTTTCGTTAGGCGACAGTCCCGCAAAGGCCTTAATTCTGTGACAAAATTCACTCGACAAATGAAAGTCGGATTAGCAAATTTATTAATACTATGAATCGCGAACAAGTTTTAGAGAATATTCGGAAAAATATTGGAATCATCCAATCTTTTGGGATAGATTCAATTGGTTTATTCGGATCGGTTGCCAGAGATGAGAATACTCAAAATAGTGATTTAGATATTCTTGTAAACTATCGTGACGGTCAGCTTAATTTAGATTCATATATGGATTTAAAGTTCTATTTAGAAAACTTATTTCAGTGTAAGGTAGATTTAGTTACTAAATCAAGTATTAAGCCTTATCTTAAGAGCCGAATTTTAGAAGAAGTAATATATGCAGCGTGATTTCGGTGCATATATACAGGATATAATTGATAGCATTAATGAGATCGAAAAATTTACCGCTGAAATAAACTCAAAATCTGCACTTATTAGTAATATTGAGAAAAAAAGAGCTGTTGAGCGCGATATAGAAATTATCGGTGAAGCAGTAAAAAAACTTCCAGAAAGCTTACGCGGTTTACATCCTGAAATCGAGTGGAAGAAAATAGCTGGAGTAAGAGATATTCTTGCTCACGGTTATTTTTCTATAGATGATGATATTATTTGGGATATAGTTACCAATCGTTTGTCCTCGTTAAAAATTGCTTGTACAGATTTATTAAATAACGTGAGTTCGGCGTAAGAAAATCTGGGCGAATCGCCTGCGGATTTCATAGATAAAATAGCTCGCGACCGCGCTTTAACTCAATGTTGCTGCCTACGATCGCAACATAATGCTCCAATTCCTTCGGAATTTAACTCAATGTTTTTCTCTACGGGTCGAAACATATAATCGCTTTCGCATTTTGTTATATCGAACTCACGTTAAATAAAGTTGTCCGCTGAAAACCGGATTGCATAGAGTTTATCGACTTCGTTTAACACTGGAAGAACTGTTTCGTCGATCTGCAAATACTTCGATTTAAAAAAGTTTTCTTTTTACACCTTCGATCCTAGAAGAAAGTTTTCATAGACTGCCCTATATTTGATTTTGCGCTTTTTACAATACTTTCGTCGCGATAACCCGTTTTCTGACAAACCTTTTCGACCATTCTATTTTGACTTTTTTGCCAATCGTAGCTTAACTCAATTTCTGAATTTGCAAAGGTGTGAGTAATTGAGCGGTTATAACCAAACAAAGTATTGATCCTTTGTATGTAAGTTCGCAAAATGCAAGGATCTTTAGAAATGAAGTTTACGTCTAACTCAAGTTACTACAGTACGAACCTGCTTGAATCAAACGCAAAATCGTCTATTTGCAAAACGTCCGCAAAAAATATTTCTTCCCTTATTTCTTTTTCTTAAGGAGACTTGAATGTTGAAATACATATTAAAAAAATATATTCCTGTTCTTTTGTATTTGTGACTGCATTTTTTGGAGGATGCGGAGAAGGGGAAAATTCGAATTTGTTCGGAATCTCTTCCTTGAAAAATTCAATTTTGAATTTAGTCGATTTACACTCTAGAAATTTGACCGCGGTTCCTTCCGGAGGACTTTACGTGTTCGTCTTATACGGACAGTTCTTCAGTTTCACCTCTTATTCACAACGGAAACTTCGCGGGCATTTCCGGCGCGGACGCGTATTGCAATTCCCATATTCCTTCCGGTTTACCGGGCCGGATACTATTCGGAATTTGGACCGGACTTCAGTCCAATTGGAAAACGGTCCCCATCTACACAACTTTGTTCTTCCGGATCGCAGCCTTGGACAAACGGAAGTGCACCCGTTCAAGGTGGGATTGGATATACGAATTACAAAGGTGGAACTTAGGGATTCTCGCGATCGTAAATGAATTCTGCAGTAAATTAAAGAAACTGTATGTAGAGTTAGTTTTGGAAGAAAATCAGCTCGATTTGTTTTAGCTCAAATGACTTGATTTTTAAGACCGTAGTCGGTACAATCGGAGAAAAAAGAGGATTGGCAATTATGGCAACCGAAGCTACTCCAAAAACTTATACTACTTTCAAGGAATTCTGGCCGTTTTATTTGGGAGAACATTCTCATCCGATTAACCGCGCTCTTCATTTTATTGGCACTTCCTTTGCAATTGGCTGGATTTTGGCGGCTATCGCCAATTTCGATCCGTTTTATATTCTTGCTGGATTGTTTTCCGGCTACTTCTTTGCTTGGATCGGTCATTTTTTCGTTGAGAAAAACCGTCCCGCGACTTTCACATACCCGCTTAAATCGTTTATGGGCGATTGGGTGATGTATTTTTACATTCTCACCGGACAAATCGGTAAGGAATTGGAAAAGATCGGCAAAAAGTAAGCTCCAAAAAATATGGGAACTACTATTTTTGGGCGCATTTCTCAAGCTAAGGCTTGAGAGCTGTCGCTTCGCTTTAGCTGAGTTGCTTCCTAAAACACGACGCATAGGGAGTTGTTTTATTGAGTTTCCTGGGCGCATTTCTCAAGCTAAGGCTTGAGAGCTGTCGCTTCGCTTTAGCTGAGTTGCTTCCTAAAACACGACGCATAGGGAGTTGTTTTATTGAGTTTCCTGGGCGCATTTCTCAAGCTAAGGCTTGAGAGCTGTCGCTTCGCTTTAGCTGAGTTGCTTCCTATGGGGCGCAACTCATCCCCAAACAACTTCGTAGATTTGAAGTGGTTCTTCTTTTCCTTTGACTTTGACACGGGGCATACGGTTGAGAGTATATTTTCCACCTAACAACTCCATGGTTTCTTTCGAAATGAGAAAAGGTTTTTTTAAAACTTTACAGAGGGACTCGATGCGGGAAGCGGTGTTGACTGCGTCGCCGATGACCGAATATTCTCTGTGAAGATCGCTTCCTACGTTTCCTGCAAAAACTTCTCCCGTATGAATTCCTATACCGATAGAGATCGGAGTTTTTCCTTTCGATTTTCGAAGTAAGTTCCATTCGGCGAGACGTTTCTGCATAATGACTCCGCAGCCGACCGCATTTCTTGCGTCTACTTCCGCCGAAGGAGAAGGATTAGGTGTGCCGAATGTCGCCATCACGGCATCGCCGATATATTTGTCCAAGGTTCCGTTGTTTTCAAAGACGCATTCCGTCATTATTTTCCGAAATTCCGATAGAAGCTCGCCGAGTTCTTTCGGATCCATGTTTTCGGACATCGAGGTAAAGTTGCGAATGTCTAAAAAAAGGATACTTACAATTTGTCGATTTCCGTTTTGAAAAGTTTCCGGATTTTCCACCATTTCGTTTACAATCTTAGGCGAAAAGTATCTGGAAAGTTCGGTCTTTTGACCTTCTACGATTCCGATTCTTTTTACCATCGAGATTGTCCGGAAAATTCCCATGGAAATCATCATCGCGAAACAAAAATACAAACCCGGTTTGCCCGCGACTATATCTTCGATCAAAATGTTCGGACCGCTGACATAACTCCCCCAATCCTTTGTGTACATGAGCTGACCTTGAGAAACCGCAACCCATAAAATCGAATAATAGATCAAATAAAAGAGAAATAGCCCAATAAAAACGAAACGGATTTTAAACTGCAAAAGGGAATATATAATTGGAAATAGAAAGAAAAGATTAATCGGATTCTTCAGAGCGAAACCTAAATCCACATTCTTTGTCGTGAAGGTATAAAAAAGCAAAACTCCGAGTATGAGAAGGTATTCGGTAAACAAAGTTATATAATTGAAAACGCTTACGACGGAAAGGGGAGAGACTCGGATGACGATCGTATGCACGAAGGTTAAAGAAAGATAGATCAAAAATGCGATGAGGTTGAATTTGTGGTTTCCATTGTTGACGTTGACGATGATCTGAACCAGAAAAAATAAGGCGATTAGATAACGAAAGTAATTTGTGATAATGATTCCGCTTCTTTCTTCTTTTTTGAGAACTTCCAAAACGGAATCCGGCATGGACTTTCTATCCAATGTATGAAGCGCTTTTTTGATCAATAGGAGTATGTTCACAAAGTTCAAGATAGAAACTTCCGGGTTCGAGATCAATTCTTTCCGGGAAGAGAAATTGATTTTAAAAAAAAATCTTTCATAAAAAAGGAAGAAACGCATTCTTTTCGCATTTTGTAGGAGAAGAGGTAGTTATGGTTCGGAAATTAGCGTTAGTCGCAGGTGCGACGGGCCTGATCGGAAAATATCTTTTGGAGGAATTCGAAAATATAGATCGATTCATGGAAGGACTGTCGCTAAAGCAATGATCCGTATCGCGGAAAAGGAACCGACCGGAGTTCGTATTTTAGAGTCGGATCGAATTGCAATCGTAGGCGAAAATTGACTTTGTTCCCGTATGACGAACTGTAAACGTGTTTTACGTTTTCTATGACAAAGATATGTTTCGTTGTATCGTGAGAGTTTTCAAGTTGGGAACTTTTTTTCGTTTGATTACGCACTACGGAGACGTATAGAAATAATACGAAAAATCAAAGAAATTCCCGCATTTCCAATACTTTGAAAGGCTTTTATACGTCTCTGTGGAATTTCTATTCGTTTTGGGAAGACTTTCCGATCGGAGAGCGTGTTCAATTGCAGATAACTTAGAATTTAGCACTGACCGTAAACAAAAATTGTCTTGGAGGCCCCGGGGTCGGATTTGGGATAGACGATACAAAATATCTCTTATTCGATACGTTGGTGCAGTTAATCTGAAAATAATAGTAACTGTATTTATAATAAACGGACGCATCGTACAATCCGTAAGGCGGGACAAAAAAAGAGTTCGCGTTATTCGCAGCTATTGAATCTACATAACGTCCTCCTAATCCAAATCCAAGACCGGAAGAGAACGTATAAGTAGTCCAAAAATTCGCTGTATTTCTGGGAACATTGATCGGTCGATTTCCCTTATAATCCATTTCATTACCATTTGAATCTGTAAGGCGAAAAAATTCCCACTCCGCAATTGTATGCGCATAACCGGATTTGAAACTCCATTCTTTGGTTAGGTGAAAATCTATATTGAACTCATAACCGTTGGTTCGTAGTTCTCCCGCTTGGTCGTAGAGAGGAGGGCGAGAATTTACTAAAACGGCAACGTCGTACTTTCTTGCCGTAAAGAGCGCTGTCGTCAGTTGGACTCTCCCTTTTGCAAATTCAATTCTTTGACCAATCTCAATCTGTTCTCCCTTTTCTGGTTTTAGTTGTTTGCCGCTCGTATTGATAAACGTCACCGGAACAAACGCGGTGGAATAACCTATGTACGCGGTATAATAATGGAGGGGCTGATAAATCAATCCGACTCGGTAAGTAAAAACCTTAGCATCGGATCGAGTTCTGTCGGAAGGGGAACCGGATTTTGAAACATAGTTATCGTTTAGGTCGAATAATTTTTCTGTTCTACTTTCTCTAAGCCAACTATCATATCGACCGCCCAGAAGGAACTTTATGGCTTCTGAAAATTCCATCAAGTCTTGAAAATATAAGGAATGTATTTGCTGGTATAAAGTTTTTCGGTTGGTAAAATTCTCCGGTAGAGGTTGAACTGGATCGATCTTAGGATATTGAAGATTAACAGAGGTCGTGCCTTTTGGAAAGTATCTCTGTCTATGACGACTGATCATCCAGTGGTATTCATAACCCGATAGCAACTTATGTTTAAACCCGGTTTGAAAAGTCCAATTTAGTTCCACGGTTCCTTGTAAAGGAGATCTCCTGGTTTCAAAATGAAGGTGGTCGCGTTCTATCGTATTTTTATCGATGGAAGAGTGAGTCAAATCTTCTGCTGCAAAATAATAGTAAGTTTGTGGTAAATAGGATATAAAGGACCTCATGGAAAGAATATTAGAAAACTTGCTATCTAGCTGGATTTTGAAATTTCCACTATTGTTCTTAAGGTAATCGTCGTTTGTATTATAGTTATTGTTCAAGGAAATTCCTGGCTCCACCAAGTTGATCTTAGGATCCTTTGATTTCGGGAGACCCGCATCCGGTTTTGTAAAGTCGAAGGTTTTTCCGGAAGAAATTGACAAGGTATGTTTTTGCGAAATGTCCCATTCTAAAGTGGAAAATACGTTATTTAAAATATAAGAATTTTGCCTAAAACCTTTGTACTGAGAAGTTGCCGCATCTATTCTATATCGGACGGATTCGGTACCGATTGGTCCGGTAGCCCCGACGGAAGTTCTATGTGTACCAAAACTTCCCTCTGTAAGAGAAAACTCGTAGCTTGCTTTTTTTTGGGGCTTTTTACTGATGATATTAATCACACCTGCCATCGCCCCTTGGCCGTATAAAACGGAATTGGGTCCTTTCAGAATTTCAATTCTTTCGACGTTTGCAAAGTTGCTCATAGGGGAACTGTTTTGAATGAGAAAAGTATCGTCCCTAACTCCGTCTCTGAGCAAAAGAGCGTTACGTGAATCTAATCCTCGGATAGTGAGCGTATTAAATCCGCCGTAATTCTGGATTGCGAAGATGCCTGGAGTGTAAGATATAACAGAGAGCCATTGGTCTGCAGAGCGGGCCTTTATCTCATGGGCGTCGATTATATTAACGGTAGCCGGAATGTCTTTTAAACGGACATTTTGCTTCATACCCGTCAGGCCTCTTTTTCGATAACCTTTTACTAATATACCGTCAGATCCATTCCCATCTTCCGGATTGTCCTTATTTTCTCTATGGATCGTTTGTTTCTCCGGTTTTTTCTTATCGGATTCCTGAGCGATGACTTCAATAGGAAAAAGAAAATTTCCTAAAGACAGAACGCTTAAGAGAAAGTGGAAAAAACATCGAAGCACATCAATCGGATAAGAACGACGACCAATCAATTGCCTAAATTTTTCCATAAGACAGTTGCCTCTAAAAACATAATATTACTTAGAGGATGGCCCGATGCAAAACGCAATCACTCAAGTTGGACGAATCCAACAAATTGTTCTCATGAAGCGATTCAAAAGAAATGAATTGAAAGCAAAAACACACCATATCCACGAGAGTGTTTCTTAAAAGAGGAGTATCCGACTTAGAGAATTCTTACACAATCGAAGAATTCAAACATTACGGTTGCGGGCCAGCACTGGACTTTCACCAGTATTCCTCCAAATATAGATTGCACGCTAAAAAGAGTCATAATAAATGCAAGATTTTTTACATATTCGGTTGGAATTGTATTTTTCTTTGAGATAGTTTATTTAATGGTAACTAACGTAATCTCGGAGTAAAAAAGAGAAAGACTTATTACTGATTTCTACATAATAGAGTGCCCAGGATTCCGCCTTTAAATGGAAATTTATGCTAAAATTGACGGCACTCCTTTGTGTGGAAATTAGTAAGAACCCGACTCAAAACCTTAAGAAAAATGATCCGGCAAGTATCTAAAAAAAAATGCGGGAGTTCCTCTAGATTAGATTGAATTGGCGGTTAATACCGCACATGAAACCAAGTAACGTTTATCTGCAATCTGGAGAATCGACCAAAATAAAAGGCATCGAGGTAAGAACTCCGTTTGATTTCAATTCCCGATCTTTGAGATAGAAACCGCAAACGGAAACGTAACTTCCTACTTGGATATTGGAGATTAAGGAAGTTGAATCCGAATCCAAAGCAACCGGCTTACCGGAAAAGTAGACCAAAAAACGAATCGAATTTCCTTTATACAAGATCTCCGAAACCGTTCCGGAAATTTGGATTGTTTTTCCGAAAGCGGCGGAAGGATTGGAAACAAGTTCATAGCCGCTGATTTTTTTGGTAGCGTTCTTTTTTGCTAGGACGGGGGATTCGAATAACAGTAAAAAAACGAAGATGATAAAAAGTGATCTGATTGCGAAATTCATGATTTCTCCGGAGTTATGGATTGGCCTCTATAGCGTCGTCGGGGATGCCGGGGGTTTTGATTCCACTCGACCTACCGAGCCATTTATTTGTAATCATTGCGCGCCTATCCGCGGGAAAAAGAGTTAAGAGATAAGTAGTAATCGTCGGTCTTCCGTCGTCTTCCGCGTCTTTGTCCATCTGAATAAAAACGTCGATGATGTCTCCATCAGGCCAGTTTGTGAGCATACCGACCGCGGATTCAGGGGGCATATTTCCTACTTTGTCCGCGAGAACCTTTACGAGTTTTTGACGACTATTCTTTTCCGAGTCGGCCGATTTCATTTCTTTTTCTTTCGTGATGAGGCCCTGACGCATCTCCTCAAGCTTTTCCATTTCCGCTTCGAGCTTTCCTTTTTCGGCCAGAAGTTCCGCCTTTCTATTTTCCAACTCGTCTAATTCTTCCGCAAATCTTTCCTGAGCTTTGGCGAATTCCAATTTTTGGAGTTCCGTCGGAGATTCGTTATCTTGGTTTACGAGGGCGGGCTCTTTGCGAAGAAAGGGGAGAAGTTCCGCAGCGTTGATGATTTGGAAATAATCAAAAACAAAAAAGCCAATTCCCAACAAGAATAGGATGAGAAGAACGAGATATGTGGCTCTTGCCTTATCGCTTAAAGATGCCATACTAAACCTTTAGATCGATTCGATTTCCGTTGATCTTATTTTCCAATAGTTCCGCTTTCTTTTGAAAATCGGAGATTTTCTTTTGAAGACTGAGGATAGAATCCGTCGTTTGCGGGGAATTTACGGCAGTGACGTTTAGGATTTTCTGAAACAGGGATTCACTTTTTGTATCTGTCGTAGAGTTTTTTGATTTCTGAAGCTCCCGAGTCGTCGGATTCGGTTCTTGAGCTCGTATCGTACGTAAAGATTCTCGGAGCAGGTTCAGTTTCAGAGGATTCATAATTTTTTCTCCATTGGATGGATTTAAGCTGATTGTAATGTTCTTCGAGTTCGAACTTTTCTCTTTTGAAGTATAATTTTTTGTAAGCCTTGTATTGGTTCTCTTTGAGGATTTCCAAAATCTTACGATCTTTTTGAGCCAGAATCAACTCGGCTCTTTTTGCGTCGAGTTCCGGCTTTTTATCTTCGATATCGGATTCCAAGTTTTCGTTTTGGGTGATGAGAGAACGGATATAACCCTGATGAAGTTGGTAATCTCTTAAAGAAGCTCCGTGGAGAGAATCTCCGGTTAGAAATTCTATTTGTCTTTCGTTCTCTCGAATGGAATTGCGGATCTGATTGATTTCTCCCGCGACGAGGGAGAAACTTTTAAGTTTCTCATCTTCTTTTTTCTTACGGAGATTTAAAACGGGTTCCAGATTGAATTGAAATCGTTTCAAGAATTAGAACTCCTCTTTTTCCTGCTCGTCTTCGAGTATCTCTTTCAATCCCTGCACCGCCTGAGAGTAGGTGCTTCGTTCCTGAATTTTCTGTTTCAGATAACGATCAATCTTATCTTTTTTACGAATTGCAAGATCAACTCTCGGATCGGAACCGGAAACATACGCGTTCAAACGAATCAATTCTTCCGCGGAGTTATAAACACTGATGAGTTCCCGAATCATCCCTGCTCTTAGGTTCTGATTTTCCGGAGCGATTCTTGCCATCACCCTCGAAAGGGAAGCGGGAATATCCACCGCGGGATAATGGTTTTTTTCCGCGAGTTTTCTGTTTAGGATGATATGTCCGTCTATATAACCTCGAACAGCGTCCGCGATCGGATCCTCCATTTCGTCCGCTTCGGTGAGAACAGTATAAAATCCCGTGATCGTTCCTCCGGATTTGGAGGTTCCGGAACGTTCTACAAGTTTTGCTAATTTAGAAAAAACGGATGAACTAAAACCTCTCGTGATCGGAGGTTCGTGGTTGGAAGCGGAGATTTCCCGATTGGCTTGAGCAAATCTAGTTAAGGAATCCATCATTAGGTTTACGTGTTTTCCTTGGTCTCGAAAGTATTCCGCGATGGAAGTGGCTAGCAAAGCGCAGTTAACCTGTTCCATTTTGGGGGCATCCGAGGTAGCGGCGAGAACAACGGATTTTTGAAGACCTTCTTTTCCGAGGTCGATCTCTATAAATTCGTTTACTTCTCGGCCCCTTTCTCCTACGAGAGCGATGACGTTTATGTCTGCGTTAGTATAACGCGCTATCATACCGAGGAGACTGGATTTACCAACACCGGAACCGGAAAAGATCCCGACACGTTGTCCCCTTCCTATGGTAAGGATCCCGTCGATTGCCCGAACCCCGGTCATGAGAATGTCCCGAATGATGGGGCGATCCAGAGGATTTGGAACATCGTTATCAGGTCCGCGTTCTTCTTTTGTGATGATATGACCTTTTTTATCGATCGGTCTTCCGACCCCGTTTAAAACTCTCCCAAGAAGTTCTTTACCGACGGGGATTGCGAGTTTTCTTCCGGACGAAAAAACGAATGCTTCTGGATAAATTCCTTCGATGGGACCGAGAGGCATAAGGGTATAAACGTGACCTTCAAAGCCTACAATCTCACACTGTAGATAACCTTCTTTCCCGCTTTTCTGAACGTCCATTAGTTCTCCGATTTTAGAATCGGGAGGTCCTTCCGAATAAATGACATTTCCAGAGACTCGAATTACTTTTCCGGATTTTCGGATCGTTTCGGTGCGATCCATGATCAGGAAGTATTTCGACATCACGTCTATTTTTTCGTGAAATTTCTTTTCAATCATAGAAAAACTCGGAATTATCTCTTGGTATCCTGAGTTTGTAGGAAAGTCAAGTATCTATGCGAAAATAAAAGAATTATGTCGTGTTGGGAAGTAATGAAGGATGTATTCGGCGCGCTTTTACTCTCAATGATAAGTTCAATCCGGAACAAGCCAATTTTGTGGGAACTCCCGTAAGGGAAAAATCCTCTGAATTTTCGGTGCAGAAACACTCTAAAAAAACAAGTTGCTCCACGTTTGCATCAAACTCCACTCCAAAGGAGAGGGGCTGGAAACGTTTTACTATGATTTGCAAAAATGATTCCAACAAAGAAAAAGAATCATTTCAAGCGCTACGGAAAAAGGAGGAACCAAACCTCAAAAAACAGGAGTTCAAAATAGCCATTCGTCGTTTACCACATTTTAAATCGGTTCCGCGTTTCGGATCGCTTCCTCGATTTCTTTGAGCTGAGTGGAAATTCTCGCGTCGATTGCACCCACGTCGGTTTCGATGATAACCCCGCCTCGATCCACACGAGAGTCTTCGTAGATATTGACTTTGCGGAGAGATTCCATAAGTTTGATGAGTTCGTCTTTGTGTGCGGTGGTAAGTTCTAAGTCCGCGAAGTTGACTCGAATGTCCACGCGATCTCTGTCCTTGATTCTCTTTAAAGCTTCTCTAATATTGTTGAGAACGATTTCCTTTCTTTCTATAATTTCGTCTTTGATCACCTTACGTGAAATGATGAGGATCATTTCCACCATCTGCTTTTCCGAAGCTTGGATGATTTCTTCTCGAATATCAATCGCCTTACCTACGATGGTTCCCAAACGGTCGATAAGACGCCTAACTTCTCCTTGGCCCTTTTTAAAACCGACTTCCCGTCCCGCGTCATAACCTTTTAAATAAGCCTCGTGTTCGATCTCCGCGACTTTCATCTCGGCTTCTTTGATCATCCTCTCGACTTCCATTTTGGCTCTGTCTAGAATCTGTTCCGCTTTCGCTTTGCCTGTGTCTTCTTCGAGTTTGACTTTTTCTTTGGAGTCTTGGATCATTTGGAAGGCGCGTTTACGTCCTTCTTCTTCGATCTCTTCGGATTTTCTTCTTGCGTCTTCGAGGAGTTTGCGAACCTGCTCCTCGTTTTCTTCTCGGTAACGGCTCAGTTCCGCTTCGATCTCTTCGATGGAAGGTCCCTGATACTGTTCGATAATGTTTCCTTCTTGATCTACCTCGAACTCTTCTGCGTCTTCGTCTCTGTGGAACTTTTTGTATTTATCAGGGATTGCTAATTCTACCTGATCTTTGATGTCCGCGATTTGTATGGGTTTAAAGACGAGTTTGGCCATGAGTTAAGTAGTTCTCCAAAATTTGATACTTCCTTCCTCGATCTCGTCCCGGAGTCTTTCTAAGATTCCGTTCTGAGCTGTCTCCATTTCGGCGAGGCTGATCGGACCCATGGAGTCGGATTCCAATCGGATGGAAGAGGAGAGAGCGGGTTCTAATTTTTCAAGAATTCGCGTCTGAACTTCCGTTTCCGTGCCTTTGAGAGCACACGCGAGGACAATCGGATGAAAGGAAGAAAAAAACCGATTTAACGGTTCTCTTTCTAAGTATAACAGATCTTCCATCCGAAAGAAGTGTTCCATTATATTTTCGGCAAAGCCGGGACGTTTCTCGCGGATTCGATCGAAGATTTTTTGAGAATCTCCGGGTCGTAATCTTCCCAAAAGATCGGCGGCCTTTTTCCCCATAGGATTGTTGATCGGGAGACTTTTTTCCTCAAGAGCCAATGCCTCGAGTTTGAACTTCAGAAATCTTTCCAAACGATTCTTCTCATATTCGCTGGAAAGGTCCAGATCGTGGATCTGTATAAGAATCTCTTCTTTCATCTTTTCGGGAAAGTCGTTTAACACCGCAGCCGCCGCATCCGGATTTCCGAAACATAAAATCAGAGCGATCATACTCGGTTTTTCTCCGGATACGATTCTTGAAATCTCTTCCGCGCTTTTTGTCTTTAGTTCTTGGAGAAGGTCCTTCTCTTCTTTTTCTTCTTTGAGAAGAGCTTCGAGTTCCCGAATGAGATTTAAACTTTCAGGATCGATACTTTCTTCTTTTCGAATTCTGGAGAGAGAATTTAAAAAAGAAGAGAGAATTTCTCTCTCTTCTTTAGAGTCCGGTTTTCCGGTTTTGTGAAATGTTTCGAGAAGTTTCCCCGTCTCCTCCGGACCCAGATGACGGTAGACTTCCGGAGGGAGGTGTTCTCCCAGAATCCGAAGAAGACTTCCCGCTCTGTTTTGTCTGGAGGACAGTGGATTCATCAGCCCGCTTCCTCTTCAGAGAGCCATGTGCGGAGAAGTTGTGCGACTTCTTCCGGTTTTTCCCTTGCGAGATTGATTGCGTTTTCGAGAAGTTCTCTTCTGTATTTTTCGTCGAGAGAGAGTTCCACTTCCGCTCCGCCTTCGTCCATCACTCGAAGCGCCGCTTCTCTCATCATTTGTTGTTGAGCTGCGAGTTCTTCTTCTCTGAGTCTTCTTCTTCTTGCGATTTCTTTTTTGACCGCTCTGTAAACCAGGATGCTTACGATTAAAAGAAGGATGATGATTAAGGATGCGATGATCATCTGGCGGATCGCCTTTTGTTTGCGGAGTTCTTCGTCTTCCGCCGCAAATTGAGAGGATCTGTCTTTTGGAATCGTGATGACCGAAATCTGATCACCTCTTGCCTTATCGATTCCTACGGCGGACTCAAGGTTTTTACGAATTTGTCTGAGCTCGTCTTCGGAAACCGGAATGTATTTTCGATCGTAACCGGTTCCGTCCTCTTTCTCTTTTTTTTCCCACATTCCGTCGATTACAACGGAGAGATTTACTTTTTCCACTTTCCAAGGTTGTTTTTGAACTTCGGAAACTCTTCTGTTGAATTCGTAGTTATTGATGTTTTCGGACTTACTGTATTCCGATTTTTGATAGTCGGTATCCTTGTATCCGGGAGGAATATTCGGTTCGGTTCCCGCGGGACCGTCCGGTGTAAATCCTCTTCCTTTGAAGTCTTCTTTGGTTTCTTTGGAGGAAACTTTGAGAGAATATCCGTCCACAAGCTTTAATTCGGAATAAGGAGTGTTTGGGTTGTCTGGAATTGCGACTACGGGAGATACGGAATTGTCTTTATAGGATTCCTTATCCCAGTTCAAGTTATATTCAAAACGTGTAATATCGACTCTGTCTTCCCCTCCGAGTAGCCAGCGGAGTGTGTTTCTCATGTCGATCAAACGTTGGATCCTTTGTTCTTCGCCGATTCTTAATTTTTCCTGAACGATCCGAAGTTCCAGCCTTTCTTTTTCCAAGTCCTCTTCGAAGTCGCTGATGATTTTGCCATCTGCGTCGGCGACGCTGACGTTTTCGGGTTTTAATTTCGGAACGGCTCTCGAAACCAAGTTTACAATCCCTTTGACTTCTTTTCTGGAAAGGGATTCGACTCCTGGAATATAGTGGAGGATTACGGATGCTTTGACGGGAGATGAATTCGAGCTGAAGAGTTCGTCTTCGGGGAAGGCTATGTTTACGTATGCCTTGTCCACGGAGCGGAGAGTCATCAGGGATTGTTCTATGGCTCCCTTTAGGGCTCTGTATTTTTTGATATCCTTGTCGAACTGGGTTTCGGTGAACTTATCCACATTGAAAAGTTCCCAACCCTGAACTCCCGAAGGAATTAAATTTTCCTGAGCAAGTTTCGTTACGATTTCTTGTCTTTGCTCCGGATCGACTGTAATCACGCTCGTATCCGAACTTCCGTATTGATAGCCGAGAGAGTCCAGTTTTTTGGTTACTTCGGCAAAGTCTTTGCTCGTTAAGTCTTTAAACAGAACTACTCGGTTTTTTTGAAGGGAGATTGTGGAAAGAATTCCAATCGCAACCAGAACGGTTAACGCCACTCCTCCGAGTATAAGTTTTTTAGTCGTATCCAGGGTCGTAAAAAATTCCCGGATGTTGTTTAAGATTTTTTGCACCTGCTCAGGCATAACGGATCTCCACCGAATTTACAATACGGGACATAATCAAATATCGGAAAGAAAGTACAATCTCTTTTCCGATTTTTTTAGAAAGTTTTCTTTTGGTATACAAATGTTAAGTTCGTTGAAAGGGGTCTATTCGCCATTTTGAATGTGTTTTGGAAGTGCTTTTTGTGTACTGAACTTTTGTGTGGTGGTTTTGTCTTACGGATGCGGAAATACAGTGAATTTGAAATAGGAAAGATTGGAAGTCGACTCTTCCGCTCATTTCCGGATAAGAGAACTCGTATTCAAAACGACAAGAGTGTTGTTTTCGAAAAAACCTCGGAAATATCAGGTTTTAATTCGGTTCATACTAACCATTACTCTTGATGCGGATATGTAAAGGACGTTAAAGATTAGCATAATGAAGGGAAACTCCAATTCTTCCGCTCCGGCTACGTCGTAAAAAAACGATTGGACTGGTAAATCTTATATCCGGTCTCATTTTCGTGAATTATAAATTCATAATATGTGTAGTGATCGTTTGACAATTGAGGCGCTCCTGCTCCAATTGGAACGAAAACAAAATTTCTCCGAGAAAGGAACAGCCCAGGCTTGTTTCGCGAAAAGGCCTTCGGCACAACTTTTTCTTACGAAAAAAGTTGTATGGCTATCGCCTTCGATTGTCTCTAACGAAACAACTGTTTCACATCCTTAGCGAAAATGTTAAGTGCAGCGGAATAATTGTATTCTATATTTTGAATGTGTTTACAAAAACGCTGCTCGTATTGAATTTTTGTGTAGTGGGACGTGCGCGATTTTCGTTCAATATACATTATGCGCTATCGAATGTTTGTTGTTTGCGGAAAATTTGTGGGAATATTTTGCGATCGATCGAAATCGAATTGATCCTAGATTGATTCAAGAATCGATTCTTAGGGAACCGCGAGATCATCATATACATCAATCCACTCCATTGCGTCTAAAAAAGAACTGCAATAACTTACGAACTTGAGCGGGAGGAAGTCCGTTCCCGAGGAATTCCCCGTCCACCCAAATTTCAAAATGAAGATGGGTGTTGTCGGTTAACCCTTTTGCTTCTTCGATGAGTCCCGAATTGCCTACGGTACCGATCGATTCTCCTTGTTTGACTTTTGCGCCTACTTTTAGATTTTTTCGAATTGAAGAAAGATGATTGAAACTCGACATTACGCCATGTCCGTGATCGATCCAAACCTGTCTCCCTCCGAAATCCTTTTCGACGTAAGTAACCGTTCCTTTTTGGGATTGGGACGTGTGATATTCGTAGTCGGAGAGAGTCATGGGAAAATACGAATGATCCGCGCGAACCACAACTCCGTCCGCCGGAGCGATCGCTTCGTCTTGGAAATTTAGATTTCGGATTCGACCGTCTAGTTCTCTTTTTTTGTATATATCAATTCCTTTATGAACTCCGTTTCGATAGATACGGGGAGCGTTCGGAAGTTGAAAGTCGAAACTCGGAATCAATCCGTCTGGAACGGGAAAGGTATAACCGCGAAGTCTGGGTTCGATTCCGTTTAATAGCTTTTGATTCAGGAAAAGTTTGAGATCGCTGATCACTACGCCGTGATCCGTCGTATCGGGGAAATAAATTCTCAAAACCGAAGCGTCCAAGTTTTCAAGTTTGTGGAAATTATGCAGTTCCACATTCTGATTTACGAATATGGTTCTCCAGTCGTCTCGGATCAACACCTGAACTTCGTATTTTTTTGCCGCTCTTTTTTTTCTAAAAAGAGGGACGGTAATTTCCAGACCGTTGATGAGTCTTTTGGACCCAAAATCGACGATGATCCATTCCGAACCGGAACGATTGGTAGAATACCAGTGTGTGTTCGAATCGGAATCGAATAAGTTAAACCCGCCATATTCGGATGAAAAAGAGGAAGATACCGAATAACTGAAGGGTGTCGTAGTCCATCTGCCGAAATCGATAAAGTCCGTTTCGGAACCTAAATTTCCATACGCCGCGGGAGAGGCGTTTCCGGAAGTGGAAATGAGAAAAAACAGGAATCCGATCTTGACGATCGGATTTGTAATATTCAAAAAATGGAATGAATCAAACATGAAATGGTTTGCCCGGTTCCGATTCGAGTCCATTTGCTTTTTCGATTTCCCAGGAATCTAAATACGTTCCGGCTTTTTGAGTGAGATCCGGTCGGAGAGCGATCGGCGAACCTTTTGAATCTGCATACAACGATCTTCTGCCGAAAAACCTTCCGCTTATTTCTTCCGGCCAAGGTTTTTTTCTCCATTTCCCTTCATCTTCCAAGCGGTAAGAACGTTTTCACAAACCGTTTTTAGTTCTTCCGGATTTGCAGAAATTCTGTGATCCGGTCCGTCCAAATTCCGATCCAGTGTGAAATGTTTTTCGATCATACAAGCTCCCAAGGAAACGGCGATCGAAGCGGCGATACTTCCGACAGTATGATCGGAAAAACCCACCGGAAACGGATAAAGGTTTTTGAATGTTTCTACTACTTTGAGGTTCGCTTTTTCCGGAGGTGTTGGATAAAGAGAAACGCAGTGTAAAAGACAGAGTTTGTCCGTTCCTTCTTTTTCTAAGAATGAAATTGCCCGATTCACTTCGAAAAAATCCGCGGCACCCGAGGAAAGAATCACCGGAAGTTTCGATTTTGCGGCTTCTAAAAGAAGGGTTTTGTTGGTAACGTCTCCGCTTGCAATCTTAATCGCGGGAACCTTAAGACTTAAAAGAAGATGCAAAGAACTGACGCAAAGAGGGGTGGAAAAAAAGACAAGACCTTCTTCCTCTGCGGTTTTTTGAAATTTCCTATGCATTGTTTCGGATAATTCATATTTTTTGAATATATCCGCGAGGATTTTGGCGTCCGGATTGCGGATGTCTACGAACTCTTCCGTAACGTAGGATTGGAATTTTACGACTTGTGCCCCGGCTTTTTTTGCGGCGCTGATCGTTTTTTTGCCGATCTCTTCGTCGTTATTATGATTCAACCCGATTTCTGCGACGACGATTGGAGGGGATTCTGTGCCTACGTATAGTTCGGATGCGATTGAAAATTTTTTTAGAAAGGTCATGTTTTACTTCGTATTTTTATTCTTTGGGTGGATATATAAGATTTCGGTTCATTAACTCATAACTTAAGTTCCAAAATGATTTCGCTTTTCGATGGTATGTCTCGCATTTTGTGGGATCGTTTTTACATTCTTCCGTTTCCCCAATTCTTGGAACGATCGAGAAGGAGGAATTGCGAACCTTGTCCGTAAAACTGTAAAAGATCCAGTTGTTTTCGATCCAACCGAAAAGATTTCCGAAAGCAAAATAAGCGACTCCGCCGGAAATTTGTTTGTCCAAAAGATTTCTTCCCATCGCCGAAAATTGAACTTTTTTACCGACGATTCCAAGGATGGTCGGAATGACGTCGAGTTGAGAGGAAATTCTCGGATCGATTCTGGAAGGGATCCTTCCCGGAGAATAGATTAGAAAGGGAACGTTTCTATCTTCGAAATAATCCAGATTCCTGTGGTGTGTATGATCTCCCACAAAGATAAAAACGGTATCTTTGAAGTAGGGAGCCTTTTTCGCTTTTTCCAAAAAGGAATAGATCGACTTATCCGCATAACGATATACGTTGAAATAATCCGCTTCCTCAAGTGAGGAAGAAAACGCCTCGTCTTCCTGGGAAGGAACCTGGTAGGGATAATGAGTGGTTAACGTCAAAGCCACCGCTAAAAACGGAGATTCTTGTTTGATTAGAATTTCGTGTAATTCGTTTAACAAATCTCCGTCGTAGTAGCCCCAAGAACCGGGTTTGTATTTTTGAAGTGTATCGAAGTATTCCTGACCGAGAATCGTATCAAAACCCCAGTGATCGAACAAGAAAAGCATATTGTCGAAGTTTACGTCCCCTCCGTGGACAAAGAGGGTTTTGTATCCGACGGATTTCAAAACCGTTCCTAAACCTCCGAAACGGCTCAAAACTTGAGGCGTTCTGACTACGGTCAAACCGGGACCATCGGGAATTCCGGTTAACGTGGATAAAAGTCCGTTGGTGGTCCTTCCTCCGCTTGCGAAAAAGGAAGAAAAGTAGGTTCCTTTTCGAATTAGGTCTTCGAAATGAGGCGCGATCCGTTTTCCTTCGGGAAGAATTTGTCCATTCGTATATGCGTATTTTCCGGTCCAGCTTTCCAAAAGAATCAAAACGATGTTAGGCGGTTTGCCTGGGTTCGTTTCTTCGGTTTCTCGGAGCAAAGGATATTCTTCGGAAACGAATTTTGCTCCCGGATATTCGATTTCTTTTCTAACGGAATCGATCGCATCGGGATAGGGCAATTTCAAGTTGTGAGGAATCGATTGGTACTTGATATCCATAATGGAAGTAAAAATTCCATTTAAAACAAGTTGGTTTACGATATGAGTTTCTGAGATCATAGCGTCGCTAGGTCTGAGAGGTCTGGATTGAATTCCGCCTCGAACGAGCAAGAATAGAACCGGAGGAAGGATCAGTAGTTGTAGGAGTTCGGATCTTTTTTGCGCGGAGTGAAAAGTATATGTTTTTTTTTGAATGTATTTATAAATTGTAAAAGGGAATAATGTTCCGATCGCTGAGCAGGATACGATTGCTAAAATCGTATGCCCTACAAAGAACGATTTGAAGATGATCCAAAATTCCGAGCCTAAAAAGACAAAACCTTCGTAACCGAGATGTTTGTTAGTTTCGCCGAAATAAAGAGTGTCTCCGATTAGAAACGCAGACGCGTAAAAGAACAAAAAGATAGGAATAATTCCCCAAAGGAGCGTATAGGCCCTAAAACGATTCAATGGATATATGGCCGAAAGAATCCAAGGCGGTCCGAGAAGGATCGCGCAGACACAAATGTCGAAACGAATCCCGACTAAAAACGCAAGCATGATTTCAGGAACGGAAGCGGCCGAAAATTTGGAAGAGAATACGATACACCAACAGAGTCGATAGAGGAAAAATAAGATCAAAAACCCGACCGTAAAGCCCGAAAAGATTTTGAGATTAGAAGGGATTCTTCTTAACATTTGAAATTCGGGACAATGATCAGGAAAATAGACTCCAAATCTGAAAGACGGAAAAAGAGGCAGAATATGCTAAAATTGTCATATACGTAAAAAGAAACGAAGGCCAGAAGAAGGAGTTCGTTTCCTTTTTGACCACGGCGATAGTGGACATACACTGACAGGCGAACGCGAAAAACAAAAGTAAACTGACCGAATTCTTAAGGCCCCATACTGCTTTTCCATCTTCGTCCTTATCTTTGCGAATCGCCTCTTTGAGATCATCGTCAGATTCTTCTCCTCCGACTCCGTAGATGATGGAAAGAGTCGAAACCATAATCTCTCTTGCGGCAAAAGAAGTGATGATTCCGATTCCCATTTTCCAGTCGAACCCGATTGGTTTTAGAACCGGTTCCATGAATTTTCCGGCCGAGCCCGCATAGGATTCTCTGATTTGGATTTTTTTGAGTTCCGCATCGCCTGCATTCGGATAAAGAGAAGAGTCGATTCTCGGATAGTTTGCCAAAAACCAAAGTAGGATCGAAATAAACAGGATGATTTGACCCGCAGTGGATAAAAACGCTTTCAATTTTTTGAATACTGTGAGCGCCAGGCTTTTGATCGAAGGAGTGTTGTAAGCCGGAAGTTCCATCAAAAAATAGGAGGAATCCGATTTGAAAAACGTCTTTTTGAAAACGAGAGCTGCGAGCATGGATGAGATCATTCCCAAGAGAAAAAGTCCAAGCATCGTAAGAGCTTGGATATTGAAAATTCCCCAGAGGTTACCCGCTGGAAAGATCGCACCGATGACCAGGATATATACCGGATAACGTGCAGAACAAGTGATCAGCGGAGCCACAAGGATCGTAGTGATCCGATCCGATTTGTTTTCGATCGTTCTTGCTCCCATGATCGCCGGAACCGCACAAGCCGCGGAGGACAATAATGGAATGAACGATTTACCCGAAAGACCGAACTTCCCCATAAAACGATCCATTACAAAAGAAGCCCTTGCAATATAGCCGGTCTCTTCCAAAATTCCAATGAACAAAAACAAAAGACTGATCTGAGGAATGAACACAAGAACCGCTCCCACTCCTCCGATGATTCCTTCTTGAATCAAAGAGCGAAGCGGACCTTCGTCTAAAAATCTTCCGACAAAACTTCCGACACTTTGAACCGTTAATTCGATCCAATTCATTGGGATTTCCGACCAGGTGAAAAGTGCCTGAAAGACCAAAGCCATGATTCCTAAAAACGAAACAACTCCCCAAAAAGGATGGAGGAGGATTTTATCCGCTTTGGAAAGAATTCTTTCGTTGGGAATTGGATTACCAACGATCGCGTTTCCTAAAACTTTTTTGATATAGATGGACTTTTGAGTCAGTTCTTCGAGATAGGTGAAACGTTTTCCGAAACGGTCAAATTCTTCCCGAATGAATTTCCTGGAGCCTTGGGGAAAAAGAGAAAGACCGGGAAGACCTTTTTGCAAAACCTCTCCGGAAAGTTCCTTGAAAGAATTGATCAAAACGAACTTTAAAGAATCGGAATGTTCGGAAGAAAAGGATTTCAAAAGTCCGTTTAAAAATTTTTCCCTTTCGG
>NZ_AHMT02000034.1:62500-72500 GCF_000243815.2 Leptospira alexanderi serovar Manhao 3 str. L 60
TTTTCGTTTTCTTACGAAATCAAAGTTTAAAAAATTCTATTTCGTGTTTAAGCTCTTCGGCTAATTTTGCTAAGTTGATAGAATTGGAACTCAGTTCTTCTGAGGAAGCCGCGGAAGATTGATTGAGTTCGTTTATGGTAGTGATCCTTCTAGAAATCTCTTCAATGGCAATTTTTTGTTCGCGAACAGCCGCTTGAATTGCGTCCGCTCTGCCTTTGATTTCTTTCGCCGTGAGATTCATCTGATCGTTTTTGGAAAGTTGATCTTCCATAAACTGGTTTACCACCTTCATCTGGTGATTGATTTCAGAAATTCCCTGAATGATTCCGGAGATAACTTTTACCGTATCGGTGATGTTTTGAATTCCGATTCCTATTTCCGTTTCGTTGTTCTGAATGATATGTTCGATATTTTTGATGCTCTCCGTCGTTTTATCCGCTAGTTTCGAAATTTCATCGGCGACGACCGCAAAACCTCTTCCGGCGCTTCCGGCTCTGGCGGCTTCGATAGCCGTGTTCAATGAAAGAAGATGAATTTGTTCTGAGATGTTGCTAATAATTTCTATGACGCCGACAATATCTTCCGAACTGCGGCTGATCTTAGCGATGGAATGATTGGTTAGCTCTAAAGATTTTTCTCCCTTTTGCGCGTTTCCCGTAATCCTTTCCACTTCGGACATCGTCTTTTCCAAATTTCTAAAAGTTGCATGAATGGAATGTGAGAATTGAGTCATGTCCAAAGCGAATTGATCCAGTAGATTGACTTGCTCCTCTGTCTGGGCGTCCATTCCATCCATACCGGCGGAGATCTCTTCGATCGAAGCGGAAATTTCTTCCGAAGAAGAAGCCTGGCTTTGTGCGTTATCGGAAATGGAGTTATGGGCTTTCGACATCTCGTCGGAGGAGCTTGCAAGGTTTTCGGATGAGTTTGCGATCTTATTCAAAACCTTTTTCACGTTTTTGTTAAACGAATTGATTGAAATTGCCATCTCTCCGATTTCATCCATTGAAAAAACCTTGAGTCCGTTGGTAAGATTTCCTTTCGCCATAGCTTCCAAGGCGTTCTTACTTTCTTCCAAAGGACGGATTCTCTTTTTAAGAATGAAATAGATCACAATTCCAATTAGAAAAAGACCAGCAAGGGAAATTCCGACCATCGCGTAAACGCATATGATCGCTTCTCCGGTAATTTCTTCGCATTCGACCGAAGTGAACGTGAGAAAATCGTATTTCGGATTTTTATAAAGAATTGTATATTTGTATTTCCCATTAAAAATATAACGAAACGGAACTTTGTTCTTATAATTTTTCATTTGAGGATAGAAAGAAAAACTTTTCAAATTTTTCAGATTCAAAGAAGGATTAATGTGATTGATTATCACTTCGTTCGGACTAATAAGACCGGAATAACCTGATTTTCCGATTTGAATAGAACCGATTAGTTTACTCGTAAGATCGGCGATTCTAAGGGAATAAGCGATGTAGACATTTTCGTTTTGCGAAATCGTTTCCAAAATTAAAAGTATGGGCGTTCCGGAAATGGGAGAAGAGATCGGTTCGCTTAAGAATATTCTTTTTCTTGAAATTGTCTCTATGATAGTATCTTTCGAAGGAAGTTTAAAATCTTTGAGAATGGATTCGCGGTCTTTGGAGAGTATTCCTGTACCTATGAAAACCTTCCAGGATTGATTTTCCTGTTTGATAAGTGAAACGGATTCGTATTTTGGAGAATGCTCTAAAAGTGTTTCTAAAAATTTCTGAATTTCGTCCGTTTTACGATTCTCGATTAGAGAAAGGAATAAAGAGTTTTTTTTCAATCTTTGCACATCGGATTGAACTTCCTCGAAGATCGATTCCGTAAAAATATTCAGTGTTTCATTCATGTTTTTCATCTGATTGAAATACGATTTTTGAATCGCCAAATGGTTGAACTTGAATACGAGACAGGAAATCGTAATCGCAAGGATACACATGATAAAGATAAAGGTTATCGTAAGAGAGCCTGTTAGGCGAACCTTTATCAGAGATGAGACGTCTATGTTTTTGAATATACCCGATTCTATCAGATTGGAAGTCAATTTTTCCGTGGCTAAAAACGTGTACACTCCTATAAGAAGAGACATGAGGAGAGTGATCGCATACAGATTGTAGTAATCGGTTGCATCTAAGACCACAAATCGGCCGAGAATGGTGATTACGACAGAGGCCGTGATTAAAATTCGAAGACCGATTTCGACCGAATGAAAAAGAGGAAGACGAAATATAGATTTCTGCGCTTTTAAGATGATTTCTTTATCTGCGATACCCTTTTCCGTGATAAAGAGAAACTTTTGAATGGGCCGAAGTCTGCGCATGTCCGAAAAAATGGCGAATATGAGAGTGAAAGCTGAAGTTGTTAAAGTGGTGTAGATTGCGATTTCAAGTTGATCGGAATCCATTTCCAAAAACATTTTATAAAATAAAATCGCTGTACCAATCGTAAAAGTAAAACCTACGACTTCGGTTATCAAAATGAAATGAAGAATGAATTTACGAATTGAATTTGTAATGTTGTCATCCATATTTTTGTTCCGATACCTTAGTTATGCGTTATTCGAACTTGATTGATTTCCTATGTAAATTAAGCTATTTACGATTATTAACACAAGGAGAAAGTAAAAAGAGAAATGTAAAATCACATTAGCTTACATTAAAAACACCATTCCTTTAGGAATGAGAAAATCCGAACAATATGGGGAAGTTTAATTGGAATGTGTTAGTTTCGATAGAATGAATTGTATTAAGGCCATTTAAGTTGTGGAAGTACTTTCAAAAAGTATAATGAATGTTTGACTCTTGAAATTAGATTTACTAATATAAAGAAATATGAATGTTAAACTGAATACTTTTAAACTCTGATTGTAACTTTTTCCGAATGCGATCTGTGAAGAGGATTATAATTTTATCAGAAAGTTGTGGTTTGCGAGTATTTCAAATACCGGTACGAACTTCTTCAACATCCGGGACGATTGTGCGGGTTCCTGGATATTAAATTGGTTTGTGAAGAAAAAACGAAAATTAAATTAAGAAGAGGGAAGTGTCGTCATAGGCTGAGGGAGGAAAGATCTTTCCTCCTGAAAACGTTATTCACCCCGGATGTTTTCGAGTTTGTGTTTGATTTCTTCGTTCAGAGGTTGTTTTTTTTGAAAATCTTCGAGTAATCGAATCGCTTCGCTAGGTTTATCGATTTCGACATAGAGATCTGAAAGTTCGAGAAGAGGTCTGGGATCCATCGGAAATTTTTTATGCAAATCGAGGTAAATTTCCTCAGCTTTGTCTCTTTTACCGATAAGTTTGAGAGAAGAAGCTTTTCCAAGAAGCGCGAAATAATCCTCTCCTTCGGCCAGAATTTTATTAAAGCATTCCAGAGCTTTGTCAAATTCTCCCATTCCTCTTAGGCTGTCCGCATAACGGTTGATGATGAGTTTGTTGTCCGGGTCAAATTCGAGAATTCTTTCCCAGTACTGATTGGCTTTGTGAAAGTCCTTTTTTCCTCGATAACTTTCTGCAAGACCGTATAACGCAAAGAAATTCTTCCTGTCGAGTTCCGCGGCTCTATGATAATATTGGATCGCTTCGTCGTAATCCTTGATCTTACGGTAGGAATTTCCGATTTCAGTAAGAATTTTAATATTGTCCGGTTGAATCAAAAGCAGTTTTTCCCACCAATGGATCGCGTCCTTGTATTTTTGACACGCGAAGTAGAGATGACCCAGGCCCACGATCACATATTGATCTTTCGGGTTGATTTGTAGAGCCTGCATATAATAAATTTCTGATTCTTTAAAGTTTTTCAGTTTTCGATGAGCGTCGGCCACCCGGCTAAGAATCGAAGCGTCGGTGATTGTAATATGTCTATAGTCTTCCGCTACCTCGATCACTCTGGAAAGAAGATTCATTTCCCGGTAGCAATTCATCAATCCCATCAAAGAGAATTTATTGGAAGGATCTTCTTGAATACATTTATGATAATATTCGATCGCGCTTTTGTAGTCTTTCTTCTTAAAGAACAGGTCACCCATGCCAACTAGTCCATAAGTATTGTGTGGATCTTTTTCCAGAAGTTCTTTCAACTTCGCTTCTGCTTTCGGGAGCTGGTTAGAATCTAAAAGTTTGTATGCTTCCTTCGCGAGGTTTTTGATGATTGCGAATTGTTTATCCTCTTCTTTTTCAACGTTAGGATTTTCCATTTGATTCTCTCTTTTTAAGATTTACGCTATTCCAAATTTAGAATTCGCATTATTATTTTTGACGCACAAGATTCGTTGAATATTCTTTTAAGTTCAAATATTCTGTAAAGAAAATAAGAATAGATGACTATAGTCTCAAAATAAAAAGTAATTTGAACTGGAAATTAGTCCCTTTTCTCTACTAAATTTTGGAAAAAAATTTCCGTTTATGTTTTTAATAAAGATATTCAATTGAATGACAACCATGATTTTGTTATAGATAGGTACGAGTTGAAATAAGTATGTCCACGGGTCTTAAGAGAAAAAACGTCGTGTAGAATCGAATTAGTTCATTCGTTTTTTGAAATTCTAAACCTTTTCAGAACGTTTTTTCTAGGAGAAGAACCGCGGATTTGAGATTGCGGGTTCCTCTTGACAGTAGCCTTTTCGGTATCTTTATGGACGTTAAAAGGAGGAAGTATGTCCGCAGAATCAGGAAGAATAACAGGTGCCAGACTGATGGTGGAACTTCTGGAAGGATACGGTGTGGATGTCGTTTTCGGATATCCTGGCGGGGCTATACTTCCTTTTTACGACGAGATTTATAAAAGTAAAAAAATCAAACATATCCTCGTAAGACACGAACAAGGTGCGGTTCATATGGCGGAGGGATATGCGAGAGCTACCGGAAAACTCGGAGTGTGCATTGCAACATCAGGGCCGGGAGCGACAAACTTAGTCACTGGACTTACCGATGCGAAGATGGATTCGGTTCCTATTCTAGCGATTACGGGACAAGTTGCAACAAATGCGATCGGTACGGATGCTTTTCAAGAAGCTGATATTTTCGGAATCACAATTCCCATCACAAAATACAATGCACTCATAAAGTCTGCGGATGATATTGCAAGGCACTTTGAGGAGGCGACCTTGATTGCGTTAGGTGGCCGTCCGGGGCCGGTTCTACTGGATTTTCCGAAGGACGTTCAAACTGAATTGACTGATGTAAGAAAGGCAACCCGTCTCAAGATCGCCCCTCATCATTATAAAAAACCGGAAGTTCGCGGGAATTTGGAAGAATTTGCGGAAGCAATCAACCGATCCAAAAAGCCCCTTCTTTATGTGGGAGGAGGAGCGATCAATGCGGTCGCTTACAAGGAAATTTACGAGCTTGCGACCAAGGCACAAATACCGGTTACCACAACTTTGATGGGTCTCGGTTCTTTTCCGGGAACACATCCCTTAAGCATGGGAATGCTCGGAATGCACGGAACCGTTGCCGCGAACAAAGCGGTATTAGAATGTGATTATATACTCAATCTGGGCGCAAGATTTGACGACCGTGTTGCAAAAATCGGGGAGTTTGCGGAAAATGCGGTCAGAGCGCATATAGATATTGATACGGCCGAATTTAATAAACGAGTTCAAGTGGATCATCTGTTGCACGGGGATTTGAAAGATGCGTTGAAAGCTGTCATACCTTACGTAAAAAAACAGGATCGAACTTCCTGGATTCAATATCTCCAAGGTTTAAAAAAGGATCATCCATTGGATTTCGATAACTCCGGAAATGTGATAAAACCTCAGGACTTCCTAGAGCGTCTTTATAAAAAAACTCAAGGCAAAGCGATCGTTTCCACGGACGTAGGACAACATCAAATGTGGACCGCCCAATATTATCTTTTGGACGAACCCAACAATTGGCTTACTTCCGGAGGACTCGGAACCATGGGATACGGACTCCCTGCCGCGATCGGAGCAAAGTTTGGAAGACCCGATAAGATGACGATCTGCGTATCCGGTGATGGGTCGATTCAGATGAATATTCAAGAACTTGCAACGGTTGCCGCGAACAAATTGGGAGTGAAAATACTAGTGTTCAATAATAACTTTCTTGGAATGGTTCGCCAATGGCAGGAGCTATTTTACGAAGAGAGATTTTCCCAATCCGAATGGAATTTTAACCCGGACTTTATAAAACTTGCGGAGGCTTATTCGATTCCTGCAATGAAAATTTCGGATAAATCGGAAATAGACCGGGCAATTGAATTCTTTACAAAAGACGACGGGGCGGCATTTTTAGAAGTGATCATACCGGCGGAGGAAAAGGTATTTCCGATGATTCCTGCCGGAAAATCTCAAAAAGAAATGATCGAGTTTAAGGATTTGGCCGGACTGAAAAAAATATGAAACATATTCTAAAAATACTGGTAAACAACCATCCGGGAGTTATGAGCCATGTTTCCGGTTTATTTACTCGCAGAAGTTATAATATAGATTCGATTGCGGTGGGCGTCACGGTAAATCCCGAAATTTCAAGTATGGTGATTGTAGTAAAAGGGGACGAATCCACGGTAGAGCAGGTAAAAAAGCAACTCTTAAAACTACCGGACGTTTTGGAAGTGGAGGATCTTGCCTATCATGATTGTGTGAGCAGAGAATTGGTACTTCTTGTGGTAAAACTGACGGAGACGACAAGAACGGAAATTCTCTCCGTATGCGAAGTGTTTGAGGCGAAAATCGCAGATTTAACACACGCTTCTCTGACGATAGAATATTCAGGGAACTCCCGTAAAGTGAATGCCATTGTGGAAATTATGTCCAAGTATGGAGTTGAAGAAATCGTCCGCACCGGGCAAATCGCAATTCGATACAGAAGTATCGGATCTTGAACCAAAAGCCTGTCTAAATTTCGTTTTAGGGCCTCAAAAATTGGAAGGTCCTTTTTAGATTCCGAAGTTTATATTAAGATTTTAAACAGCTTTCAAAGAAACCGATTGTTTCCAGGGTCTTTTTCGATTGGAATCGAAAAGAATACAGAATGAATTCGAATGACAAACGACCCTGCGATCCGATTTTCGGATCAGTTTCTGAACAATCTTATAACGTGCGTTTGTAATCGTTCTAAATTCGGTCTGAACTAAAATAGAATCCGGGAAATGAATCTGATCTCGGTAATCACTTTCTGACCAAAGAACGATCGGTTCGATATGAGTTAGATCGGGACTTGGAGAATTCAATTCGATTTCTTTCAAAGCCTTTTTTCTTGCTTCGTTTAGGAAGGAATGGGCATTGTCTATATTTAACTTTCCATCATCGTCACAATGGTGGCTTGCAATGGAAATTTCAAAATGGTGTATCTTCGTATTAGCTATCATTTGTATTTTCCCTTATGTCTAACTGCTTAGAATAAAAAGAAGAGTGCCGCAAATTTGCTTCTAAAATTGTTCAAATTATTTTTTTAGAACATTTTTTGTTAAATGCGGATTGTTTGAATACAAAACAGTAGGACTTTCATTTTTTATACTGTTTTGATTAGAGATGTGATATATATTGGAAATTGTATACAATTATTTTTTAATATTGATTCAATATGGCTATGAACTGAAATATGGGCTTTATGTTGTTATATTTTGTAAAATAAGGAAATAATGTTATATAGAGGGCTTTTGTGTGGATTTGTAGAAAAAGGTCTAAAATTTCTTCTCTGTTTTAGAGGTTCTTTTGGTAGAAATTTTAAAATTGTTATGCTAATTGACTTGGCTGAAAAGTGACTTAAAATCGGACGGACTTCCAGACCGTTTTGGAAGAAAATTAGGGATTACTTTCCCATCTTTTAAAGATTTTGAATAGGGAATGGAAAATCAGAGTCCTAAGATGATCTCAACCCTGTTGATTTTTATAACATCTACCTGAAAGCGATTTATAAATCAGAGGGAACTTACAAAGAGGTGAGTTCTAAAATTTTAGAATCTAAAAATAAAACGGCTTCCGGTTTCCATTGAAAGATTCCGTTTGAAAATTCGCAAAGTCCGGATTCTTCCAATCGTTTTAATTGTCGGTCTAGAATTTGTTTTTTTTCGGGAATCAGTTCATAAAAACTTTCCATAGAAATCGGTTGAAATAAGCGAAACAAAGAAAGAACTAGTTCTTCATAAAGATCTGGTTTTGTGTATTCTTTAGAAAGATTTTTTGTTTTATAGGTTTCCACATTTCTCGGATTGGAATATCTTCCTGTAGGAAGAAAACCGTGGGCTCCTGGGCCAATTCCCAAATAATATTCCATCGTCCAGTATTTGAGATTGTGTCCGGACGAAAATCCAGGTTTGGAATAATTGCTGACTTCGTATTGGAATAATTCATACGGAGAAAGGAGGTTCGGTAAAAGTTTCAAAACTTCTTCCTGAATTTCTTCTTCGGGTCCTGGAGTAATTTTATCCATTACCTTTCTGGAATACGGAGTTCCTTTTTCCACGGTGAGGGCGTAGAGACTAATATGTTTTCCTCCTGCTTTCAAAACCTGAAGAACGTCCTTTAAGATTTCCTCAATCGATTGTCCCGGAATTCCATAGATCAAGTCCGCGGAGAAATTGGAAATTTCGGAATTTTTAACCGTTTCCAAAACGTTTTCGTATCTGTTCGGATCGTAGTATCTACCTAAAAATTGAAGTCTTTCCGGATGAAAGCTTTGGATGCCCACGGAGATTCGGTTGACTCCGGCTTGTGCGATCGATTTTAAAAAATCGGAAGTGATATCCTCTGGATTACATTCCATAGTAATTTCTGAATATTCTGAAATTTTGATATTCCTTTTTAAAAAATCGATGAGATTCGCGATTTGAGCTATGTCCGCTCGAGAAGGCGTTCCGCCTCCGAAAAAGATCGTATCAAATTCTAAATTGGAAACAGTAGGATTTTCGGAAATTCTTTGGTTTATTTCTTCCTTATATCTTTGGAAAAGAGTTCTTTCGTCCGGGACCGGGTTTTTTCCGTTTCCCAGGGAATAAAAATCACAATATTCACATTTTTGAATGCAATAGGGATAATGAATATAGATTCCCGGAAAACCCGTCTTTGCAACGGGATTTCCGGAATCAATTTTCATGGTTGTTGGGAGACGGTCTTTTCGTCAGAACCTTTTAAGATCAGATCTACGACCGGAATTGGGGAAGTTCTTTCCAAAACGGAATACAAAAGCGCTTTTTTCGATTCCAACGTCGGAGAGAAAGAAAATAAGATTTTCAGATTTGGCAACGTATTCAATTTTAAGAATGGAGTTCCGTAGTGAAGATCCACGATTTCCATTTTCGGAAAACGTTTTGCCAGCCCCGCCGCTAAATCCAATTCCAATTGACTGAATGTGGTTACTACAACCCGTTTGAATTTATTGTCTTTGACCAGACTCGAAATTTTTCCGGGGTTTGCGTTTTGAATATTTTTTTCTGCGAGTAAGGCTTCGAATTCTTTTCCTCGGAGGGCGAAGATCGTTTCTTCCGTTTTTACGGTAACCGGATTGAAAGAAGACGGAAATGCAACGATGGAAGCTTTGGATACTTCCGAATTTAGAGTTGGTGAAAAAATTTCTAAAAAGTTTTTTTCTCTTTGTGCAATCTGATCTTGAAAAAAGGCGATTTCTTTTTGTTCCAACTCCGAAAGTTTTTCTTTCGATTCGGATTTTTTAGAAGAGAATTCGTAGACGATTCCGTGTTTGAGCTTTAAAAGAATTTGTCTGTATACGGCTTCTTTTAAGAGATCTCTTTCTCCTTTTTGAAAGGTTCCTTTTTTGTATGCAGTCAATACCTGATTCTTCATATTGCGAGTCGTTTTTCCCCAGCTTGTCATCAGAAGAATATCCGCTCCCGCCAGTATTGCAAGTACTCCTGGGTCGCGGTCTTTATAGTGTACATCAATCGCGTTCATCTCCATCGCATCTGTGATGATGACACCTTTGAATCCCATTTTTTCTCTTAGGATTCCGGTGAGAATTTTTGAGGAAAGGGTCGCGGGAAAATT
>NZ_AHMT02000034.1:77500-90227 GCF_000243815.2 Leptospira alexanderi serovar Manhao 3 str. L 60
ATCATTTATGTTTTTTAATTCTCTATAAATGATTTACCTATTTCTGCAAAATAGATATTCAATTCTTTAATAATTAACTTCCGACGCTCTTGTAAAAAATCTTTAAATCTCGCGATTTCCCATAGTTCCTCATAGATTGGGATGAATTGTTTTTTAAGTCGATCGGTTTCGATTTTCTTTAAATACTTACTTGGTAGAGTTTTTGATATTTCCTTATTTGCTTTAGAAGATAAGAATGCGATATTGGCCAAGTCGTCAACTAACTCAGTTTCGATTTCAGCTTCTTTTAATATGGCTTTTGGAAATATATGATGTAATTCAATTTGATTTTCGCTACCGTGATTGCCGGTGCTTAAATTTATTCCATTGAACCAATCTTTCGCTTCTTTCTTTCTGCATAACGAGAATAATAACGGCATGAACTTATTAGTACGATATTCCCCCGCTATCATCTCGGGAGTAAATTCAAAGCTAGCAACGCTTCTTCTTAAATTCTTTACCAGGTTTTGAATTGGCGCTTCGGAATTGATTGCTTTAATGTCATTGTCAATTTGGGCTTCGGCGCCTCCCGTAAATCTGCCGAGGCCGGTGGCCGCTAAATACCAAAAGAGAATTCCATTGATAGAACCATCATCCAGTTTTGAATTGAATTTATTCACGTAGTAAACAATAGGGACTAATGCGTTTGTCGAGGGTATAAAATCAGAAGATCCGATTCCAACGTTGTTTTTCAAAAAATTTATCGTTGTATTGATTGATTTTTTTGTTTTTTCCCAAATTGAAGGTAGATTGTTTTTTCTTTCATTCCAAAGTGTATCTAAAGTCTTAAAGCTGCTTTGATCTGTTCCGATTACCACAAAACATCTCATTAAAAAACTTGGACTGAAATCAAAACTGATCTTTTCGTATTCGGTCAGAGCAATTTTGAATTCGTCGTTCAATGCTCCAGGCCAATTAAAAGCTAATCGGGCCATAGCTAACTCCGCGAATTTTAGTCTTGTCCCTTTGGAGTTTAATCTTATAAAAGATTCCGTAACTTCTTCAAAGTCGTCCGTGTGTAAAGTTAATACCGGAAAAGAATAGTCTTTGATTTGAGATAGATTTTGAATTCTATTCATATAATCTTCTTGAAGACGTGAGGTTTTATCTATTTTTAATTTTTCTATTATATCATTCCATATAGTAATTGGATTTTCTAAAACGGATTTCACCGCCACCCAGGACGGAACATTTTTAAGTTTGCTACTATATATAGCAAAAGACTCATCTTCAACATTGAAATATACTGGTATTTCTCCTTTTAGGAGTTTTTGAAGAGATGTAAGTCGTTGTTGTCCGTCTAAAATCAATAAGTCGGGGGTCTTAATAGAGTTTTCTTTTAATTTTGGAAGTGTTTTCGTTTTCCATAAGTAAATTAATCCTGTCGGATATTCTTTGTAGAGTGATTCAACCAAATCTTTAACCTGGGATTTGTTCCAAACATAATCTCTCTGTATTTCCGGAATACCAAGCTCTCCGGCGTTAAATTTTTCAATTAACACGCTAATTGACGTATCTGCTTTTTCTAACTTTTTGGCCATTTGTTATTATTCAATATTGTAATATTATGTTAATTTACATAATAATTTCTTGTATAATTTTTGGATACAATAATTATACTTTTTATGCGCCATAGTAGGATGATGTTGAATCGAGAATTCCTTTTGTATAGTTATCCGATATCGTTTGCGTATTTGAATTTAAGGATAAGATTCTCACTTTTTACGAAACGATACAAATCCCATCAAACGTATATGAAAAACCATTCTGTGTTCTTCTCAATCGGAAAGAGGATCTATCCAACTTAAAGATTTCCTGCGATTGTTAGGATGAACATGCGATTTCGATAAGGTTTCAAATAATCGATTTCAAGATCCGTATATGCAATTATCGTTATTCTTTATAACTAAAAAATTAACGGTCGATCCGGGTTTGAAGTGTTGTAATAAGAACTAACCGCCGTGGTCTTTGAGATAGATCAAGACGGAAAAGTCAGGATTTGTGTTTGTAAAAATCGCATCGTTTCGGACGACGCGATTTTTATCTTAAAAAGAAACCGTTCTTGCAAACAACAGAATCGCTTTTGCTGGTTTCATTGATCACTTCTTCTTTTTTTTCTCTTCTGCTTTGAGTGCAAGTAAGGACTTACTTTGCAATTCTATCTTTTTCTTTTCAGTCCAGGGAATCGCAACGCTTAACTCTTCCGCGAGAGAAAGAAGATTGTCATTAATATCTACAAGTTCGTCGATGATCACAAAGTAGGAAACGCTGGATTTCAGTTTACTATCTCCTTTTTTGATTCGTTTCATCTGACTTTTATAGATGTTCTGTTTGATTTTTTCTAAGTTTCTGGTTTTCTTTTCCGACCTTGCTTTTTCCAAAAGGTCCGGGAATTTATCGGAATCCGCAATGAGCTCCATCAAATTTGTGGCGGACTTTCTGAGTTCCTTCACTTCTTCCTTTTCGTCTTTGGAAACCTCGTGAAAGGAACTGATTCCGTTCGACGAGGTTCTAAGAATATTCCAAATACTTTCCGTAATTCGATCCAGATAATTGATCGATTCCGTGATCGGATGAATGGAAGAAAGATCTTCTTCTTCCAGATGTTTGTTTGCGATCGATAAAAAGCTGGAGAGGGAATTTTCCCTCATCTTTTTCAAGTCTTTCAAAAGTTTTTGAGTCTGTCTGAAATTCTTCTTTTTACCGTTTACATAACCCGCGCAGACATTGTTCAAAGCCTTTCTTGCGACGTTTAAACTCGCAAGCATGGAAGAGATCGTCCTGGAAAGAGCTCTTTCCGGATGTTTTTTGAGAGTGATGAGCTTTTCCAGATTTTCGTCGTATGTTTCCTGACGCTTTTTGTGGATCCTTGCAAACAGGAATATCAAAAGTGCCGCGATTAAAACAAGGACGATCACCGAAGAGAATCCGAAGATATATAGAATCGATCCGATTGCTCCTGCAGTCGCCGATGCGATGATAGCCGTAAAGAACCAACCACCGACTACGGTAAGAACTCCGCTTACTCTGTTGACTGAATTTTCCTTATTCCAGGCTCCGTCTGTGAGAGAGGTTCCCATTGCCACCATGAAGGTCACGAAGGTTGTCGAGAGCGGAAGTTTATAAAGGGTTCCGATCAGAATCAATGCGCTTGAGATTTGGATATTTACAGAAGCTCTGAGTAAGTCGAAAGCTTCGGTCTCGTGCATTCTGACGATCTCCAAAGAATTTTTCTGTTCGAAACGTCTACCGATAAAATTACGAACCCTTATGGGAAGGATCGCCTTAATCGGAGTATAAATTCCGAGCGCTATTTGGACGAAGACCCGAGCAACCAAATTCGTATTAAAACTTTCTAATGTTTCTCCCTGAGAGCCCAGTGTAACTTCGGTTTGTGTGACCGATTCTGCTTTTTTGGAAAACCAAAGAGAGAAAAGCATGATACACGCCGCGCCCAGTAGAATAAAATTCGGAGTTTGAACGCTTCCTGCAAGACCGGTTGCTAGAGCGGTAGGATCTCCTCCGGCCTGAATTAAAGTCCAGGTGGTAAAACTTGCGAGAGGAACACCGATAAAATTCACCAAGTCGTTGCTCGCAAAGGCCATAGCGAGAGAACCCGTTCCGATCAAAACTAGGAATTTTAGAATATTCCATTCTAATAATACTAGGATTTGAAAAAGGGCCGAAAATCCTACAAAGCTGAACAGAAGAATGTTCGTAAAATTCTTGTTCAGATAATCGCTTATTTCCGAAGGAATGAGGTCGGAACCTTTCATCGCCGATAAAAGCGTAAAAAAGATCATGGTAGTGACAGAAAGCCCTCCGAAAAGCCCTCCAAAGTATTTCATCGAATTCTTTAAGTTGAACGAAAAAATGAATCGAAACACGAACTGTAGAATGATTCCGGAAAAGAAAGCGACGATCACGCTCGTTACGATTCCGAAAATGATCTTGAGTGCGCTTTCCGAGTTGATGATTTGAAACGCACCGCTTAAGGTTCCGGTTTTTAAAAGTGCAATTGCAAGAGCGGCTCCTAAAAGTTCAAACACCAGGGATACCGTTGTGGAAGTCGGAAGTCCTAGGGTGTTGTAAAGATCCAGAAGTACAATATCCGTGAGCATAACCGCTAAAAATAGGAACATTAAATCCTGAAGCGCAAATCCGCTCGGATGAAAGATTCCTTTTCTTGCAACTTCCATCATACCACTGGAAGAAAGGGCTCCGAGAATGATCCCGATTCCGGCTACTACCAGAATGATTCTTTTGGAGGAGGCTTTAGAACCAACGGCGGAGTTGGTAAAATTTACCGCATCGTTCGAAACTCCGACTAGGAGATCGCCGACTCCGAGGATTGCCATCAGAACGACGATAATTAAAAAAAAGTCCATGAAACGCTTCCGTTTATTGTTTTGTTAGTATCTAAAATTTTCGCTTTGACTCTCGTTAAACGTAAATCCGGCGCTTGCGACTCTGGTCGCGGACTAACATTATGTTGCAGTCTACAACATAACAACGTTTGTTGAGAGTTGAGTCTGTTAAATCCGCGGAGCCGGACAACTGAAATTTTGTCGCGAACCCATCTGTGATTATTACTTTTGTGTTACAAAATCAACCGGTTAATCTTCCAAATCCCAAAAAAAATCCTTGTTGGTGAGTTCTTCTTCTTGGGAAGTCGATTCTGTAACGGAAAAGAAATTTTTTCCTCCCAGTGAATTGTAAATCAGTTTGTATTGTTCTTTTAATTCCAGAGTTTCTTTTTCCCAGTATTCGTTTCCTACAAAATGGGGAAAGGCAACCGGAAAGGAAGGATCTGTCGTAAACCTACTGGAAATCCAGGCAGAGTAATGAACAAACCGCATTGCGCGAAGAATTTCCACAAGATCAAACCAGGAGTCGTTGAATTCCCTAAATTCTCTATAGCCGGAAAGAATATATTCTCTTTCTTCAAGTCCTTCTTTTCCTCTGGAAAGTAACATCCAAAAGTCCTGAACTGCTGGACCTTTTAAGCAGTCGTCAAAGTCGACAAAGAACCATCCTTCTTTTCCGAAGAGTAGATTTCCCTTGTGACAGTCTCCGTGAATTCTGTGCAGAGGAACCGTTTCTATTTTTTCCCGAAAGAGATCTAAAATCCGATTTGCGACTTCGAGATATTCTTTTTTGCAACTCGGAGGAATCCATTCTCCCTTAAGTAGGGTTTCTAAAGGAGCGGTTCCATATGTTTCGGAATCGAGCGTGATCCTGTGTTCGAAATGTTTCGCCTGACCGATGTTATGAATTCTAGCGAGAAGCCTTCCTAAGATTCTGAGATTTTCCGGATTCAGTTCGTCGGGAGACCGTCCTCCCACTCGGGGCCAGAAAGAATAATAAATGTCTTCTTGAAACAAAGAGAGGCTACTTTCATTTTCAAATAAGAAAGGAGTGCAAACCGGAATTTCTTCCTCTTTCAGATCTTGCAGAAAATGATGTTCTTCTAAAATTTGTTCTCTGCTCCATCTTCCCGGGCGATAGAATTTGGAAATGATATGGGAACCGTCTTCCAACCTAAGGTCGAAGACTCGATTTTCCAAACTGTTCAGAGCCATACAATGACCGGAGGGTTCGTATCCTGCCTTTTCGGCTAAGGTAAGAATTTCTCCCGGATTGAGTTGAAAAAAGTCGGCCACAGATTCCAGAATTCTTATTTCCAGTTTCCTTGGAAATTTTTTTATTAGGTCGGGATGGAACTCGACCGTTTTGTTCCGATCTTTATGGAATTTGGTTTTCAATAAAATCGGATTTTACAAATTGATTCTCGAGAAGGAAAAATCATGAAGATATCAGTAGGAAATCTACCTCAGGAGCTGACCGAAGACGAACTGAAAAAGATTTTTTCGGAATTCGGAACCGTTCAGGAAGTGCATATTAAAAAAGATAAAACTACAGGACGTTCTTTGTCTTATGGATCCGTCGAGATGGACGATTCCGCGGGAACGAAAGCAATTGTGGCATTGAATAAAAAAGAAATCCAGGGCAAACAGATCGCGGTAATCGATTCTGAGGAACTAAGAAAAGAGTTCGAGAGAAAACAATCTATAAAAGGGGGAGGGGTTTCCGGCAAGATCCACGGGAATCAATCGAAGGTCGGAGGATTTTCCGGTGCTGGCGTAAGAAGAACCGGAGGAAGAGGAAAATGAAATTGACACGTTTAACATTCGTCTTCGCAATTTTTTGTGTTGCTATAGTTCCCACATTTGCAGAAGATTTAGTTATCAAAGATATTCGTATCGGAACTGGTAAGGAAGCATTCTCCGGATCGAACGTTACAGTGCACTATGTTGGAACGTTGGTTAGCGGTAAGAAGTTTGACAGTTCCAGAGATAGAAGAACTCCTTTTACTTTCAATTTGGGGGCTGGAGAAGTCATCAAAGGTTGGGATCGCGGGGTTCGCGGTATGAAAGAAGGTGGGATTCGCAAACTTACCATCCCTCCCGAACTAGGTTATGGTTCAAGAGGTGCGGGTGCGGCCATTCCTCCAAATTCCACTCTCATTTTTGAAGTGGAACTGCTTAAAGTGTACTGAGTTTTTTTCTTTTGTAACAGATTTTACCGGATTCTGACATTAGATTTGGTCAGCTTTCCGGTTCTAATCTATCGTAAAAAGGAGGAGCCTTCCGATTGCGATAGCTTTATAACCAAATGCCTTATGATTTTTTCGAACACTTCCCGTTGCCGGCCTGTATCTTGGAGCCGTCTCTTGTAATCCAAAAAGTAAACTTTGCTTTTTGTAGAACTCTAGGTTATTCAAAAACAGAACTAGAGAGAATTCAAAACTGGAATCAAATTTGTCAGTTTAAAGACACTACATTCCATTTTTCCGATCCTTCTCTTTGGCCTTGCACGAACTTGTCGAATGAAAATCCTTCTTATTCTGTTCTTTTTCTTACAAAAGACGGAGTTCAAAAGGAATATTCGGTTTCTTTTGCTTTCGATCGTGAAGAACTGCGAATCTTTGCCTATTTGGAAGCTCCTCAGACTCAGATTTTTGATAGAGCTGTTGTAAAATTCGATTCTCAAAGAACTTCTGTGGCGGATTGGGAAAAACCGAGCGCTTCTTGGGTTCAAAAGGAAAAATTAGACGCAATCGGAACTCTTTCCGCGGGAGTTGCACATGAAATCAATAATCCGTTGATGGGAGTGATCAATTATGCGGAAATTATGTTTAATGGTATCGAAAATGGAAATCCTCTTCGTAAATATGCAGGAATTATTCTACGAGAAGGAAATCGAATTTCCGAAATCGTCAAAGATATGCTTACCTTCACTCGAATCGAAAAGGAAGAAATAAAAATCCAAAATATTAAATCCGTTTTCGATTCTGCGTTTGGCGTGATAAAAGCCTGTATCGATAAATCGAAAATCGAAACGGTCGTACCCGATCTAGAGACTCCTATCTTCGCGGCTTGTTCCGCCGGAAAACTTAGAAAGGTGTATTTCAATCTGCTTACAAATGCGAAAGATGCGATTGAAAGTAATTCCGATCCGAGTCAAAAAAGAGTTATTACCGTTCGTTGGGAGAAATTAAAGAAAGGGGATCTAAATTTCGTCCGCACTATCATAGAGGATACCGGGATTGGTATTCCGGAAGAAAACAAACATAAACTTTTCGATCCTTTTTATACGACAAAAGACATTGGAAAAGGCACGGGTCTCGGACTTACGGTTTCCTATAACTTAGTTCGCGAAATGAAAGGAGATATTTCTTTCGAAAGTGGAAACGGAGTCACACGCTTTTATTTGGATCTTCCCGAATCGCTTTGAAAGAAAGATCCTTGACTTTATGGGAGATAATCTACTAGATTCTCCTTCAATCCGCCATGGACGGCTCCCAACAATCAGAACAGAAAGGCCACGATTCCCGTTATTCCATATTGTTTGATTCCGCGATCGACGCGATCATTTCCTTAGATGACAATTTCAGAGTGATCTTGGCTAATCCGGCCACAGAAAGAGCATTCGGATATCTTTCTTCCGAGCTAATCGGAAATTCCATCGAACACTTGTTTTCACTTCGGGTTCGAAAGCGATTTTATAGAATTCTAAAAAACATTGCTGGACTTCCGGATAAAAAAAGACAAAAACCTTTCGGGCCGATTCGTATGATTCGAAAGGATAAAACGATTTTGATTTCGGAGATTTCTGTTTCGGTCACCGGACCCGAGGAGGATTGTCAATATCACGTCATCATTCGGAATATATCAGAAAAACATAGAATTCTAATGGAGCTAAAGCGAGCTAATGAGAGTCTGAGACAAATGGATCGTGAAAAAGAAGAACTCTTGGAAAAACTCGAAGAGAAGGTTCGGCAGAGATCCAGGCTACTCGCAGGTTATTACAAAGGAATGAAAGAGGAATTGAATCTTGCGAAAAAACTTCAGACGGAAATTCTTCCGGATATTCCTTCCATTGCGGGGATTCAAATCCATTCCATGTATCTTCCGATGATGGAAGTGGGCGGAGATCTTTACGATCTATTCCAAATTCGTCCAGGGGTTCTCCGGGTTTTTCTTGCGGATGCGACGGGACACGGAATCCAAGCCGCTCTTCTGACGATGACTCTCAAAGGAATTTTGGAATCCATCAAAAAAAAGGATACGGATCCGGGAACTATTCTCACGGAATTCAACCGCGAATATTGTAAGAATTTCGGAAATATAGGAATGTTCTTCTCTTGTTTTCTTGCGGACATAGATACGATTTCCAAAAAAATCTCGTATGCTTCCGGAGGTCATCCTACTCAATTTTTTCTTTCCAAAGATCTTGTGTTGGGGTTGGATCGAACGGGATCTTTACTCGGTCTCGATTCGAACAATCGGTACGGTGTTTTTAAATTTAGTTATCAATACGGAGATCGTTTATTTTTACTAACGGACGGAATTTATGAGGAGTTTAATTCCGACAAACAACAGTTTGGGGAGCTCGCTGTTCAAAATATTCTCGCGAAAAAATTTTGGGAACCTATGGAAGAAACAATTCCGGCCATTTTACAAAGTCTGATCGAACATTTAGGATCACAGAGAATACAAGATGATATTACGGCCATTTTGATAGCTTTGGATTTTCCAGATCTTTGAAATGCTCCTTTCAATTTCGATTTTAAGTTTTCTATTTTTGATTTTTTGTGTGATTCTTTTTCTTGAGAAAAAGAATCACGTTCAAGCGCAAAAAAAAGTTCCGATCCGGGTTCACATCAATGGAACCAGAGGAAAATCTTCCGTTACCCGTTTGATCCATTCGATTTTAGTGGAGGAGGGTTGGAATGTTTTCGGTAAAACTACGGGTTCTATGCCCAGACTTTTATTTCCGGATCGGAGCGAAAAACGAATTTTTCGAAATAAGATCTCTATCGAAGAACAAAAATCCATTTTTCGTTTTCTTGCAAAAAAAAATGTTCAAGCGGTGGTTTTGGAATGTATGGCGGTCCGACCTCAATATCAGAAAGATTCCGAAGAACTACTGATTGGTGCTACGCATGTAGTAATTACGAATGTTCGTCCCGATCACGGCGAATGGTTGGATACCGAAGAAAAAACTTGGAAAGGTTTTGCAAAAACGATCCCTGAACGTGGGGTTCTTGTTTACGGAAAATCGCTTTTGAATACGAATTCGAAAAGAATTTCCGAGCAAGGCCTGGGAGATTATATTCATCCGATCTTTCAAGAAGTTGCACTTCGAAAGAAAACGGAAGTGATTGCCGCAGAGCCGAAGCTTTCGCAGAATCAAATTGAAACCGCATTTCGATCCATACCTTATCCGGAACATTATGAAAATGCGGAAATTGCGATAAAAGTTTGCGAAACGTTAGGCGTCACGTCTAAGTCCATAGTGCGCGGAATCGCAAACGCAATTCCGGATCCGGGAGCGCTTACGATTTTGGAAAGCGAAAACAATGGAAAAGTTCAGAGATTCGTGTTCGCATTTGCGGCCAACGACATCGTTTCTTGGGGTAAGATTCTAAGATTCAATCAAGAAAAGATGAGAGAAGAAAAAGAGTTAATTGTAGTTTTCAATTCCAAACGTGAAAGGCCGATTCGAACCGTCGAGTTTGCGAAATTTTTGACGGACGTTTCTGCGCTCTCAAAGATCTATTTCTTTGGTCCTTGGAAAAAACTTTTTCGGTCCATATATGCGGGAGACGCGGAACTGATCTTTTGTAGGGAAAGTTTTATTCTCGATTCGGGTGTGGTTTTTTCGAAATCTAATCTTTGGATTGGGGCGGGTAATTATCAAGGTCCGGGAAGGATTTGGCTACAGGATTTAGCGGCTTCTGTTGTAGTAAGCGAGAAGAAAAAATGGAATTCCTGACATTGTCGATCGGAGTCGGGATCCTATTCGGTTTTTTTCTTTGGGAAAAAACGGGAATTCAACCTGGAGGTTGGGTCGTTCCGGGTTACGCGGCTCTATTTTTGCTGAAGCCTTTGTTTATTGCGGCTCTTGTATCGAGTTCTATTCTTACACTTCTGATCTATCGGGTTTCTGAATTTTGGTTTTTGAGTTTCGGTCAAAGAAAGACCGTCTTTATTTTAATTCTTTCAATTCTAATTTCTTTGATTATTGATCGTCTCGCCGAAATATTTTTCGGATCTATGAGCGATTTTGAATATAAGACGATCGGACATATTGTGCCTGGACTTGTCGCTCTTTCTGCGGAAAAACAAGGAATTTCCAAAACCTTTTCGGCGCTTCTCGTTTGTTCCGTTTTGGTTCGATTGTTTTTGATCTTTGTGTTAGGGGAAGCTTTGATTTTATGAGGAAATACTTTAAAAATACTTCTTCGATTTCGTTTCTTTTCCTGAGTTTTGTGAGTTTCGGATTTTTATCGGTTCTTGAGTTTTTTCCGCTCATAAAACCTGTTACTGATGTCGGGAATAAATACGAGGCAAGTGAAAAGACCTACAATGCTTTTCAGAAAATCAAAAAGTTCAGGCTTTCTAAGAATGTTCCGATCGATCCCAAATTAGACCCCTATCAATCTGGTTTGATCGGGCCGTATATTTCATCGGTTACGAGCTCGGCGGGAAAACTCTCCGCCAAACAAGCGTCGATCCACCCAGACTTTGCGGCTTGGTTTATAGATCAGTTTCAAAAAGTTGGTTTAAAAAGAGGGGACACGATCGCCGCGGGTATTTCGGGTTCCTTTCCGGCATTGAACGTCGCCTTTTGGGTCGCAGCGGATGTTATGGGCTTACGGGTGATTTCGATTGCAAGCGTGGCGTCTTCCCAATTCGGGGCTAATGATCCTGAATTTTTATGGCCGGATTTGGAGAATTTTTTATATAAAGAAAATATTATATTCCAAAAAACTGTTTTTATGTCCATGGGAGGGGTTTCTGATTTGGGTATCGGAATCGGGAAAGGAGGAAGGGATTCGATTCTTATGTCCATACGTAAAAACGGTTATAGGTATTTGTCTTCGGATTCCTTCGAGGATTCTCTTCAAAAAAGGATGAACGTATATAAAAAGAAACCGATTTCTTTGTATGTCAATATCGGAGGTGGAACTGTTTCTTCCGGTACCAGTCTTGGAAAAAAACAAATTCCAAAAGGAATCGTTTTATCCGAAGGGGAATATATGGATCTGCCGGATTCGATTTTAAAAACGTATCTTGGATTGAGAATTCCGGTGCTTCATGTTAGCGGTATTGAAACGATCGCGAGCGAATCGAAAATGAGATACAAATCCGGAAGTATTTCCAGTCCGGGAACTTCGGATCTTATTTTTTCTACAAAATACAATCGTTGGCTTGCGGGCTTTTTTTTCGTTTTGTTATCTGTTTTGGTTTGGAAGTTCTCGCCTTGGATTTCACTTTCCGACAAAATAGAAGAGAATTCAATTTTGTTGTGAGATAGACAAAAGGAGATTTTTGAAATATTGATTTGTTTTTTCAAAAGGAAGTTTGGGTCTTTTGTAATTTCATGTGGAATAAGTTTTGAGTCTTTCTTTTACACTTACTACTCGGGCGCATAAAAAGAATACTGTGATAAGTTTGTTTCAAAAGTTAGAATGTTAGATCTTTTTCAAAAAAAGCCAACAATCTTGGATTTGTGCAATTTTGTGAGGCTTCTATCTCAGCAAAAATCGCCCGTTAATTTTTGGTACCATTTTCAAGCGTCCGAGTAGTAAAGATGGGATATTTACTATTTAACGTGAGTTCGGCCTAAGGAGAGAGTAAAAGTTGTAAATTGTCTTTGGATCTCAAATTCAAAGAAGGTTTTTTTTGAAAAAAAGAAAATGCGACTAACCCACTTAATAGATTAACAGCCCAATTGAAAAAGCTTCGATGTCTAGTATGTTGAATCTGACAGATATTTTTGAGTTCATCATTTACGGATTCAATGATAGCTCTTTTTCTTAAAAGAATTTTATCAACTAAGGACATTAATTTATTTTTCATATTCTTTTTAAGTTTTGTAATGAGTTGAATTCCCTTTTCATAAAGACTTTCAAACAAAGATTGCGGGAACTCCTCTTACAATCTTTGAAAAAATCCGTCCGTTATTTGCATTTATTTTTGTAATGAGCAAATTAAACGAAAGAACTTCGTCTACAAAGAATACGGGCAATACCTGCCACTCTAATTACACGCGTCTATTTTTCACTTAGGATGTCTGAATCTCGAAGATCTTGCTCCGTGAGGCCTGTGATTTCCAG
>NZ_AHMT02000033.1 GCF_000243815.2 Leptospira alexanderi serovar Manhao 3 str. L 60
TTTCATACGAAGCTTGGACTCCCGGATAATAAACGGAAACGGGAAGAATCGGACCGATTGCAAAGGCAAGAGTTCCGTTTTGAAAAAAGTCGGTTCTATTCGTTATAGTAATGGAAGTGATCGGTTGTAGAGTGCTAACTCCTGTAGAACCTCCGATGACTGCAATCCATTCAGGATCTGTAGGGAATGGATCACTATTTAAAGGTTTAACACAAGCGGAACCCGCACCGTGCCTTGCGATTGTAATAGAAGGTTCTCCAGCGGCAGACGTGGAATTGATCGAAGGGGAATAGGAATCGGACGTGGCTTGAGAGGTTCCGTCGTTTGTGAATCTTCCTCCGGTAAAAAAGATATTTCCATTGAGACCACAACCGGACATATCTACTCTGGAAAAAATCGCTGTGAGAGACGTATAACTTTGCCATAAACCATTTTGTCCGATTCCAGGAGCAAAACGAGAAACCGTATTTAAAATCGTACCGGTCACCATATCTATAGTTGTCGTTCCCGCGATGATAAAAATTTCTTCTCCGACTGAAGCGATTACACCTCCTTGATTGGCGACGGGCATATCTGCAAGAGTTGTCCATTGGTTTGTATACGGATCATAGACTTCAGTTTTTTTAGAAGCTATGTAGTTGATTCCTTGTTTTTCCATTCCGCCTATAATATAGATTTTATTTTTGTGAGAGACTATGTTTGCAAAAGCGCGGGGTGTGGGAATCGAAGTTGCGGCCGGATACCAAGTAGAAGTTACAAGGATCAAAAAAATCAATTTCAGCAACGGGAGAAGCGTCCGCGCCGATTCCACCCACAACCCAAAGACCACGAGTCCTGTTTGGAAAATCACTGATCCAAGTTTTAAAAGTAAGAGGAACTCCTTGTAGTTTGTTTAAGTCGGAAGAACAAGAAACATACGCGATATAATCGGTATTGGATTCGAGATTGGGAAGAATCATAGAATGAATTTTAGAATTTTCTAAACTCGTGACGACGGATTCGATTGCACCTTTGCCGTACAAAACAGAACCAGGAAGAGAAGAAGAACATTCCCAGAAAATCGTAGCGGAACGCGGTCCTACTTGCGAAACAAAAGCCAGTTTCACTTTCGCGTTTTGTGCGTCCTGAATGTGAGAAAGCGGGGAATTTAGGCAGTTTGAGAATTGTAAAATTAGCGTGAAAAGAAAAGTGAAACGGGTTATTTTAAAGAGATTCCCGATTTTTAATAAGAACGCCGGTATAACGAAAGAAAAGGTTCTTAAGTGTAAAAAGTTCATTTGAAGTTTTCTTTTTTTTAAAAATAAAATCATAACAAAAGCCCCCAAGAGATACGAATTCCGGACCTGCATAAAGAATCCCCGGATTCAAAAGTGCATTGAGATCTAAGTCCGAGTCTAAGACGAGATCCGTTTGCAAACTCCCAAGCCCAACCGACTTCCCCTAAGAGTTCTGGATCGGTTCCGTTGAAGGAACGAGAGTCGCTCTTCCATTGAACAGAAGTCGCCCCGCCGCCTAATAGGAAGTAGGGGGCAAAGCTGCCGAATTGTTTACCGAAATAGATGGATTGATTC
>NZ_AHMT02000032.1 GCF_000243815.2 Leptospira alexanderi serovar Manhao 3 str. L 60
GCTGTTTCTAAATAACTTTTGTGTTCGAAAAGCAAATAGACGTTGGACTTGTTTCCGGACCTGAGCGGGATTTGGAACAGTAGATCTGTCTGTTCTTGTTTTAATTCTTCGCTTACAAAACTCGATTCGGACAATTCTAAGTTTTCCAAGTCAAGTAGCTCTACCACTTCCGGCGGTAGTGTGTTTTTGAAGAAAGTTGCGGCCTCTTTTTTGTCCTGAAATGTTTCTCGGATCAATCGATCGTGTGGATTGTTCACTTCGGTCATCCGTTATTTTTGGGATATCGGATTTACCGGTCAATTTGATTTAGAATTCTATTTCACACTCAAGACGAAGAGCTTGTCCAAAACCCACAGAGCGGCCCATAGAAAGACTCTGCGCTTACGTTTCTTCGAACGCGGCCCGTGGAAACTCCTACTTTTTTAAACGAACGGTGAACTTGGATCTCTTCCGTTTCGTTATGGATAAAATCAGAAAAATTTTAACCCTGACATCTCTGATCCCTAATATGTTGATCCCTAAAAAGGACTCGTCCCGGCTTTTGTCTTTTCGGGCAATGCCCAATCCCAACGAAAATCAGGATACGGATTAAAATGGGACTTCCATTCTATGTCCCGAACCGTTCTCTGCTCGGAATAAATGCACCTCACTTTACCCGACGTATTTCCGTAACGGACGCATTCTTCGTATTTCATTTCTCTGGGTAATTTTTCCAGAGCAAGTTCAATCGAATCTAAAAACTCAACTGCAAACGAAGAACCTTCGATCCAATTGGTCAAAAAATCCAAAGGATGTTCTAGAAAAGAAGAAGACACAGAAATCAATTTAGGTCTCTCAGAGTTTGGATCCAAACAGCCGTTCACAAAATAAAAGCTCAAATAAGCAACCCCTTTGGAAAATACTCGCTTGAGTTGTTCCGTAGAAGTGTCTTTTTTCAAAAACAAACTCAAACGTTCCTTACAAATCGAACCGTTTTCGCTACGAAAATAAAACGCAAACTCACCTACAATCGCCTGATCCTCCGCAATCAACAAGTTCAAAGGTAAAACACCAAAATGGGAACCGATATTCGGATTGGAATCCGCAGATCCGAATCCTTGTTCCAAACTTTTTCCGATCCATTCTTTCAACCGATCCAAATCCCTTCCCGTAAAAACATCCGATGTCTTCCAAATTTTTTCCTCTTTTCCATTCGGCCAAAAAAAACGGACCGGTAAAAATAAAGCAGTGGGAAAAGAAGTTTTATCTTCAAACTGAAATGTTAAGCGAAGTGCAGAACGAGAGGATTTATGTTTTGACAGATCAGAAAATTCGACACTGGAACAATTAACAAAGAAAAAACAACCGAGAAACGAAAGAATTGAAATGAATTTATAAAAAAACAAATGCGGCCTCACATACTATGATGATGAAAAACATTCGAAAGATATCAATCTATAGATTGCTTATCAAATAAACCAAAAAAATGGTCCATAAAAAACAAACAACGCTCTATTTTTCAAAAAAGATTAAGAAATAAATTTTTGAAACTTCTTATTTAAGAAACAATTTTTGAAACACGATACTATTAAAAAGATTTTTCATGGCCTATTTCAAATTAAACTTTTTTTATATAAATAAAAAAGGATATAAAAAACACAATCGAAAATTTCAAGCGCAGTTACTTCTTACAATCCTAATTGGTGTCCTTGTTTCAAATACCCTCTTCTCCAATCCCGAAAACAAAAAGAAAGTAGAAGAGGCAAAAATAAAAATCAATTTGGAAAAAGCGGTCCTTATCGGAACCACAAACAGTATTCTACTCAGAACCCTGGAAGCCCGAAAAGAAATTTTCAAAATGTTGGTGACCGAACGTTGGAGAGAATTTCTACCCAAGGTCGGAATCCAATATCTAGGCCTTAGAAACGTAAACATAAACTCGCTGGACAACATCTACAACGATGTCCGATTAACGGTACAACAACTTGTTTACGACGGAGGAGAAGCAAAACTCAATCTGGAAACCGCAAATCTAAACGAAGCTCTCAACGAAAAGGACTTCAAAATCGGTTTTTACAAACTCAAATACGAAATAGAAAAAAATTATTTCAAGGCTCTTGCCGCCAAAGGAAAAGTTTTTATAGGAAAAAAATCCATCGAAAAAATGGAGGAAGCATCCCGTAAGGCGCAAACAGAATACAAACAGGGGTTTATCACAAAAATCGCATTACTCGAAACCGTAAGCAAACTGAGACAGTCCCAATACATTTTTCAAAAATACGAAAACGAATACAATCAGTCGATACACGACCTAAAGCAGATCCTAAGCATAGACTACGACAGCGAGCTGGAAATCGAAGAAAATCTATTTACCGATTTTGTAATGACCCTCCCAAATCTGGAGATTCGAAACATCGTAGATAACGCAAGGAGACAAAGAGATGATATCGCAAAATCTCAAATAGTCGTTCAAAAGCTAAAAAATGATAAGGAGATAGCGGACAATTATTGGATGCCCAAACTCTATCTGGGAGGATACGCCGGAAAAAACGGAGATACTTTTCCCCTGCAGCACAATATCTATGGAGTCAACTTTAACATCACTCTCCCGTTAGGTAGTAATGTTGTGCAATCCACGGGTAGTTCCGGGATACAAAAAGACGGAACGGGAATCCAGACCTATCCCGGATTCGGAAACCAATTCGTAGGATCCGGATTAAACGGATACAACTCGACGAACGTACAATTTTTTAATAACCTGAGTTACTCCAGAAAAATCGTGGAAGGAGAAGTTCAGCTAAGCGAGGCGTTATTAAATTATAGAGCGTTGGAAAATCAGGTTGGAACCGAAATCAGAAAATCCTACGACAAAATCAACGAATCCTGGGGCTTGATCAGAATCGCAAATTCAAGAGTACTACTCCAATGGGAGGCGCTTAAAATTGCTACGGTAAAACACGGAATCGGTCACGCCAAAAAGGAAGATCTGTTGTCCATAGAGCTTGAGTTCCTAAAGGCTCAGGAGGATCTGACCGACGCACTCTCCTCTTATGCGATCCATTGCACCGAACTTTCTTATTTAGGAAGAATCGATTTAAATACTTCCAAACTTCTACAATACAAAAAAGGACAAGGCAATTCGCTCATAGCGGCCTTGACCTATAACAAAAAAAACATTCCGCAAAACGAAACCTTCAAAATCGAAAATCAGGAATTGATCATAAACGATTAAATCTATGAAAACAAACATACAAGCATCCCTCTTTCTCAAACCGATTCTTACAAAAACAAGAAACACACTTTTCTTCGTATTCACTGTTTTTTTCCAACTACTAGGATGCGGAAAGATCGATAACGATCTAAAAAAATTCAGTCCCTTTTTCGGAGAAAGCGATCGCCCAAAAGTGCTGTTTAGCAATCCGGGAGCGGGAGAACAAAACCTACCCACCAGTCAAAGTATCACAATCGGATTTTCAAAGACGATGAACATGAACAGTTGTCAGTTGGCGTTTAGCATATCCCCACAAACACAAGGATTTTTCAACAGTGCAAACACCAATCTACTGACCTTTACTCCTTCCGCCGCATTCAAGCCCGGAACGTATACGTTTAGCGTTTCAAAATCTTGCGAAGATACGGAAGGTAAGGACCTGGAAGATCCTTTCAGCGCATCAATCGCAATCGGAACCAGCACAACGAATATAGGAACCAATCCGACCGTAAACAGTATGTATGTACTGAGCGGGAACGTAAATAACTGTAACGCAGGAACCGCAACTCTAACTGATTTCCTAAACGCCAACGTGATCGATGCGTGTATGGGAAATCCGTCCAGAAGTCAAATCGTGATCAACTTTTCAAGACCCATGTCTTCCGGAGCGACTCAATCCGTCATATCCACTACTCCCCTCATCCAAGCAAATTATACCTGGAATTCTCCGAACGTACTCACCATCACACCCGATTATCCTCTCATTGCAGGACAAAGATACAGCGTTCTGGTCGGAGCTCAAGCGACAGATCAGGGAGGCGCTCCCCTTGCTTCGGCGGCAATCGGAAGTTTTTTTGTGGGTTCCAATAACGCGGCCTTAGGAATCAATTCCATCAATATCCTGACCGGAACTTCCGCGGTTTGTAAAGCGGGCGTGGGAGTCGTCGCCGATCTATTAACCACCAACGTAACGAACGCTTGTTTGGGAAACCCTACGACCAATACAATCGTATTCAATTTTACGAATGCGATGGATCGAAACAGCACGCAGGCGGCAATTACCTTCTCACCTCAAATTCCAGGATCGTATACCTGGGCCCCCGGAAATCAAGTACTCACATACACGACGGATCAAAGTTTAATTTACGGAGTGAGATACGGGGCGACAGTGGGAACATCCGCATTAACCTCCAATCTCGTAGCATTACGAAGTCCCATCTTAGGAAGTTTTGTAGCGGGTTCCGTCAATTTAACACCTCACGTACAAGCGTTCGGCTTGGTAAGCCAAGGATGTGCCGCTGCTTTACCCGGAACCGGAAACGCAATCGGCGGGAACTGGCTTTTAGGATCCTGTTGGTGGGACGATACGCTCCCTATCCTAACTCCAAGCTCCTATCAATTCAGAGGAGGAGACGATGGAACGGCGGCGGCGAGCGCTTGCGTCAATAGAAACACGGACGACTTTAAGATCATCTTTAGCAATTATATGGATCCGGTCAGCACCGCATCCGCAACAAATCTAACGCGGGTATCTCCGCCACTCACTTCGATACGATTAGCTAGTTGGAATTGGAGCGACTGCCAAGGAGTGTTTCCGTTCGGCTGTAGAGTATTGAGTCTACAGTTTTCCGAGATGGAATCAACATGTGGCGGAGTCTTAGCATTTGGAGCGACGGGCGATTTCAATTTATCGAATGCGTCTCTCACGGGCAGTTCTCCGACATACACCCTTCAAGTGGGAGTCTCCGCAACGGATACCAACGGAAAACAACTATCAGCACCGTTTTCTTTTTCCTTTATAAGTCAATAGAGCGGATCGATTTGAAGGAACTTTAAAAGAACGTGTAGGAAATTAAAAAATGAAAATAGCAAAATTGATCTCAATCATAACGATTTCGATCCTGACGGTTCAATGTATGTATATCAATACCGGCACAATTCGATACGCGACCAAAAAAGAAAAAACAAAGGCCACTTACTTAATAGGATTCATAGAAAATAGAGATTCCTATTATGATCCGTTCGGAGCCAAAAACCTAAGTAATATGCTAAAATTTGAATTTATCAACAGCGGATACGAGATATTACAAATCGAAGATTTTCTAAAATCACAGGAATTAAACCTAATCCAAAGTGTGACAAATACGCAAAGTCAAACCGAGGCTAAAAGTCCGCAAGCCATCACGACACCCGAATTCCAAAACGTAACAAAAATTGCGGGAGAAAAGGCGTATTTTAGTTTGGACTACGAGCCAAAGATACTCAGAGAAGCAGAAATCAAAAACATAGGAAACGGCATAAAGTTTGACTACTACATTCAGGGCGCGGTTGCCATGAACGACAATAGAAAACTTATCAACAAAAAGGAGAGCGGAATCATATTTCTCGAAATCTATGATAAAAACGGAAAGATCACGGGAAGTTTAAACTACACGGTGGATGATCGGGTCTTTACGGAAGCAAATCTGTTAAAAGATATATGCGCGAAAATCATAAACAAAATAGATACGAAAGAAGAAAAGGAACAATGGTGGAAATTCTGGATATGAACAAAATAAAAATTCAGATCTTGATTATTACGATACTCTGTATATCAGGATACTTTTGTTCAAACGAAAATAAGGAATTGAATGATCGGTATCTCAACGCCCTCCGCAAATACGAATCCGGGCAGAGAGTGGAAGCGTTAAAAGACCTTCATATTATCTACAAGTCGGATCCCGATTATAAAGAAACTCGAATCTTATTGGGAAAGCTCAATTACTACGAATATAAATTCGAGGAAGCAAAGAAATTCTTCCAAGAAGCCTATGACAAAGATTCCGAAAACTACGGCGCACTTCTTTGGATCGCAAAAACCCAATTCGCATTAAAGGAAAAGCCGGAACCGATATTGGAAAACATCCAAAAATATCTGGCCTTGGATTCTTCCAATATAGAAGCCTTATATATCAGGGGAAAAATCCTGGAAAATACAGGAAAAATCGATCTCGCAATCCTAAATTACCAACAAATCACGTACCAATCCGACAAGTTGGCCTTAGCTCATAAAAGTTTATACGAAATATTCGAAAAGGCGGGCTTGAGTCAAAAAGCGGAATATCACAAAGAAAGATATCAATCGTTAAAAGTAAGTAAGTAACCCGCTTTACAAAATAAGGAAATCAAAATGTTTCAATTCGAAAAACTATTTAAGAATAGGATCGTAAGATGGATCATATACACTTTCATAGCCTATATTGGAATATTCTCATTTTATTATAGATTATCTCAAAATCCCTCCTACTCGTCCTTAAATCGCGTCGGAAATGTAGTTTTCAAACCTCTCTCATTTTTGTTAAAAAAACAGGACGAGCAACAAGAAAGGGAAAATACGGATCCGATCTCGGTATCGGTCTTAAAAATTGAAACCGTAAATTTAGCACCTTCTTTAAGCGCGTCCGGAACCATAGAATACAAGGACAAAGTCGATATCTTCCCCAAACTTACCGGAAAGCTCGAAAAAATATACGTTCAAGAAGGTCAGGAAGTCAAAACGGGAGATAAGCTATTTAAGATGGAAAGCCTCCAGTACGAATTGGAGCTCATGAAACAGGAAGCCTCTTTAGAATCCTCCGCTTCTCAAGTAAAGTTAGCCGGTGAAAAATATAAAAAAGCGAAACAAAGTATGGACGTGAAAATAAAAGAGCAGCAAAAAAGCCTGACGGTTTACGAAAAGACCAAGGACGAATTGGAAAAAGCGCGCACAACGTTCTCGGGTAAGGAGGAAATCTACAAGGTGGGCGGACTCAGTCGGGAAGAGTTCGAAATTGCGGCATTGGAATTAAAAAACAAGGAAGCCGCCTTGACACTCGCACAAAAAGATCTGGAAATTCATAGTTTAGGATTAAGCGACGAAGATATATTACAAAATAGTGATTCGATTCCAGCGTCCAAAGAAGCGAAGATCAAATTATTGCGTGAAATCAACACAAAAATCGAAGCCGCTGAATTGGAAGTAGCCACCGGAATTCATAAATCGCATGAAACTCAGGTGAAATCCACAAGGATTCTACTCAAAGAAGTTGTCTCTTATTCCCCGATGAACGGAATCGTGGCGAAAAAATACAAAAGCGAAGGGGAAGTATTATCGAGTTCAACCGGAGGCAATCAAGTTGTTCTTACAGTGATGAGTGTGAATGAAATCATCACACTCTTCAACGTATCCGAAGGAGAATCGATCAGTCTAACCCGCGGAATGAGTGTGGATTTTCAAGCCGACGTATACAAAACGGCAAACTTCACCGGAAAAATCATTCTAATCAGTCCTCTTGTGGATCAAAAGGCGCATACCGTAGAAGTAAAAGCTATAGTGAAAAATCCGGATAAAAAATTAAAACCGGGAATGTTTATAAGAGCTAAAATAATAACGGGCAAACCGGAACCGATGATGCTAGTTCCGAGCGCGGCGGTTGTTCAAGGAGAAGAAGGAAATTCTTCCGTATTTATCGTCAAAGACGGACGTTGTTTCAAAGCTGCGGTAAAACTCGGAAATAAATACGACGATAAAATACAAATTGTAGAAGGATTAAAACCGGACGATTCTATAGCCTTGGACAAACTATCTCAATTGAGAGACGGCACTCCGGTAAAACCGACTCTCAATGAAACATGGAAGCAGTAATTCGATTCTGCGTAAATCGGCCCGTAACGACAGCCATGATTTGGTCTGCGTTATGTGTATTCGGATTAATATCGTTACAAAAACTTAAAATCAATCTTTTACCCGAATTAGAATATCCTAAAGCGAGCATTCTAACTTCTTATCAAAACGCATCTCCGGAAGAAATCGAAAACTTAATTACAAAACCGTTAACCGATGCGGTAGGCACCGTACCGGGAATCGAAAAGATAAGTTCGGAATCTTCGGAAGGCTCGTCCATTATAACCGTCCAATTTTCAAATCGGACGAAAATAGACTACGCGATCATCGAAATACGGGAAAGAATCGATTTAGTTCGGGATATATTGCCTCAAGACGCGACAAGACCCATCGTAACCAGATTTGATCCCTCCAAAGCTTCGTTTCAAGAAATTGTATTTTTCCCGAAAGGAGACTTCGATCCCAAAGAGCTGAGAAGTTTTATAGAGGAAAACGTCAAGATACACATAGAAAGAATCGAAGGATTGGCGTCCGTTCAACTTTCCGGAGGACACAAAAAAGAAATTAGGATAAAAATCGATTCCGAAAAAATGAACGCCTACGGCCTTTCCCCTCTCGACGTAAAAAGAGCGATCATAGCGACCAATATCAACGTTCCGGCTGGAAGTTTACCGGTAGGAAATAAAGACCTACTGATAAGAACGGTGGGAGAATTCAATTCGATCGACGACTTAAAAACTTCCATAGTGGGCGCCAATCAACAGGGAATATCGATACCGTTATCCTCGTTCAGCGACGTAGAGGAAGGTTATAGGGAAAGAACGGGAATCGCGAGATACAACGGTAAGGATTGTGTAATCGTATATTTGTTCAAAGAACCCGGAAAAAACTCGGTCGAGATCTCGGAAGAAGTAAATAAACATTTAAAACAGATCAACGAAAAATTCGGAAAGGAGATCACTGCAAATATCGTCTATGACGAATCCAAATTTATAAAAGACTCCGTGTCGGGCGTAAGCGGTTCCCTGATATCGGGAGCGTTACTCGCCTTTTTAGTTTTAATTTTTTTACTAAGGAACGTAAAAAGTCCCATCATTCTACTCATCGTAATACCCGCTTCGCTACTCACAACATTCTTATTCTTTTATCTATTCGAAATCTCCTTAAACATGATGTCCTTAGGCGGATTAGCCTTAGGAATCGGAATGCTCTTTGATACGAGCAACGTAATTTTTTCCGCGATAGAAAGAAACATGATCAAAGGACAAACAATAGAAAAGGCGAGCGTAGACGGAACGCTTGAAGTCGCGGGTTCCGTCGTTTCGGCTACGCTTACGACCGTAATCGTATTTCTTCCGATCATCTTCTTAAAAAGTGTCATAGGAATCGTATTTTCCGAAATGGCTTTGGCTATAACCATATCGTTAATAACAAGTTTGATATCTTCGATTACGATCATCCCGATGTTTTCATCCATTTTGTATGATAAAAAGATCGAAATTCCGTTTTTAAACCGAGTCGTATTCAAATACTCCGAAAAAATCAACGATCGTTTACTTCGAAGTTACGAAAAAAAACTGAATCAATATTTAAACAATCCCCGCCCCTTAATCATAATCATAGCCGTATTACTTGTATTCTCCCTTCAATTCTTATGGGTGGTTCCCAAAGAATTCATTCCAAAAGTGGATACGGGTGAATTTTCAATCGCACTAACTTTAGAGAACGGAACAAAATTGGAATCCACGTCTGAATGGGTAAACAAACTCGAAAATACGATATTAGAAACCCAAAAAGTGGAAAGTATCATTTCCAGAATCGGTTACGAAGAAGAACAAATTGCGGGTAAAAAAGGAGGAAACTCGGGAACCAACACCGCCAAAATCAGAGTTTTATTAAAAGAAGATTCTAAAATCGATACTTCCGAATATATCGAAGAGATAAGAAAGAAAATTCCTTCCAACGAAAATATACAAGTAACGTTTGAAAATAGCGGAGATATTATTTCATCGTTAGTCTCTTCCGATTCCAATAAATTGATTTTGGAAATTCAAGGAGAGGATTTAAAAATATTAAACGAACTGGGAAAAAACATTAAAAATAAAATAGAAAAGATTAGAGGAGTAAAAGACATCAAAGAAAGTATAAGCGACACTTCCACAGAATTCTCCTTAAACTTCGATTCGATAAAATACAGTAACTCCAATTTAAACAATGAATATCTATCCGCCTATCTACGGTTAGCCAACCACGGTTCGGTCGTGACTCGCATAAAACTGAACGGAAAAAACACGGATGTCCGAATGTCGTTTCGTAAACAGGACGTAAACACTCTGGATAAAATCCTAAATATGAAAATACGAACTCCCACCGGAGGATTGGTACAAATTTCACAAATTGGAAAAATCGAAGAAAAAACAAGTCCCTCTTCTATATTAAGATCAGGTAATGTAAGGATCAATCAAATTACGGCGGACATAGAACCGTCCGGGATCAACGATTCAATAGCGAGTGTGGAAGAGATCGTCAGGAATACGACTCCTCCCGAAGGATACAAAATACAATTTACGGGTGAAAAAGAAAATATAGAAGAATCGTTTAGCGATCTAACGTTTACTTTTATTTTAGCCACTCTTCTCATATTTATGCTTCTGGCAAGCCAGTTCGAATCGCTAAAATATTCTCTGATTATGATATGTACGATACCTCTCATATTTATCGGCTTGTTTCCGGCCTTATTCTTATTTGGAAAAAGTCTCAATGTAAGTTCGTTTATGGGATTGGTTTTATTATTAGGCGTGGTAGTGGACAACGCGGTTTTATATTATGAATATGTAAACATCTTATCTCAAAATAACACCCCGTTAAAAACGGTAATCGTAGAAAGCGGCAAAATCGTATTAAAACCGATCCTAATGAACAACAGCACTACGATTTTAGGGCTCTTACCGATAATGCTGGAACTTCAAAAAGGAACCGAATTTCAATCTCCGATGGCGGTGGTCGTGATTTTCGGCTTATGCGCGTCCTTTTTCTTCAGTTTATACTTAATCCCGCTTCTCTTTTATTTTTTACTTAAAAATCGCAGACCGTAAAATCATGAACCGAAAAGAAAATGGATTTATAAACTTCGGCCCGGTGACCCTGGGAATGATTTTTCTTGGATTCGTCATTTTCGGTTTTTTATCATATATAAGAAATCCGGTAACTTTATTTTCAACGGTTCCATATCCCGCTCTAACAATTTCGGTCGAATATCCCGGAGCCGATGTGGAAGATGTGGAACAAACGATTACCGTCCCCATAGAAGAAACGATATCCAACATCGGAGGGATCGAGGTCATACACTCCTTTGCCGAAAGAGGAAAGACCGATATTAACGTTGAATTCCAAAAAAATGTAAACTTGCAATTCAAAAGTTTGGAAATTAGAGAAAGGATAGACATTCTTTCCGGTCAATTTCCTAAGGAAGTTCATAAACCGTTCCTATATCAGTATGATCCCGACGAAAGGCCAGTTTTAATAATAACCTTAAAAAGTACAAAATACGATCTAATCGAATTAAGGAGAATTGCGGATTTCGAAGTAAAAAGATATCTCGAAAATCTGGAAGGCGTCAGCCGAATCGCCGTTTCAGGCGGAAAAATAAGGGAAATATTAGTTTCTTGTGATATGCAAAAATTAACCGGGTTCGGACTGGATTTATTGGAAGTTCAAAGAGCGATTCAAAATCACAACAAACCTGTTTCAATAGGAAAAATTGAGAACGTCGGTCGTGAATTTAAGGTCATTTCCAGCGGCAGATTAAAAAGTATAAACGAAATTCAAAAGATTCCAATATTTCTAAAAGAAAGAAACAAAACGATCTATATAGAAGATATAGCGGACGTTTCCTTTTCCTACCGAGACGAAGAAAGCGCATCGAGAGTAAACGGAAATGAAAACATCAGTATCTACATTTACAAATCTTCCTTAGGAAATATTTTAGAACTTTCAAAAGAAACTCGAAATAAGCTCAGACAACTTAATATAGCCGACGTCGAATTTGAGATGATTTACGATCAAACCGAATCGATCGTAAAAACATACTGGAATCTTTGTATCACGTTAGCATTAGGCCTCCTTTTATTCGCACTCACAATTCAAAAAACAAAGTCTTTTCACTACTTTAAAATAAAAACGATCTTCTTTTTACAGTTAGTCATAGTTTTCTTTACGATTCAGTTAATTTTATTCATTTTAAAAATACCGTTCGATGTAGTCGTTTTTAGCGGGATTGTAATCGGTTTTTCTTTTTGGTTGATCATTGTAGTTCATCTCGGAGAATATATAAACGCAAAAAAGGAGAAACTTACCCTAAAAAGTTTTAGGGCCGAATTCATCACGTTACTTGCAATCCTAATCGCGATAACGATCCCACCTTACGTATTGGACAAAAACACCGGACTACCCTCGCTAAAATTGGGATTAACCATCGTAACCTATCTCACACTTTCATATATAACGTTTACACCGTTGATATTCTTTCTAGATAATTCAATAGCCTATCACGTAAAAAATTTCACAACTCTCCCTATCGGACATGAAAACAAATTCGATACGATACGAAATATGATTCTAAAAAATAGATTCATTGATTCAATTCGGACTCATCTCGCAAAGCTGCAAACGAAGTTAGAAATTTTAAAAAAATATAAAAACTTTATTCTTGCGGCAAAATATGCGGGCTATCTAATAATTGTATTATTCGTTATTGTCCGATTTTATAATATTCCAAAAGAATTATTTTATTCCTCTGAAAGCCAAAAGTTATTGGCTTATATTGAATTGCCATCCGGCACCGGGTTCGAATTTACGAACTCAACCGCCAAAAAAATAGAAAACAAAATACTCGCCGTACAAGGAGTAAAAGAAGTTACAAGCAAGATCGAACCGGCCCATTCTTTTTTATTAATCACTCTGAATGACGACAAAATCGGAAACGACGAATTCATCGAGAAAATTAGAGAAGGTATAGGAAACACAAATCCGGCATTCTGTTATATTTCAAAAGAATCGGATGCCGCTCAATTTAAGGAAATCACCGTAGACATTTTGGGAGACCAAAACGAAGAATTAAGTAAAGTAATTAATAACATCACCCCCAGAGTTTCAAAAATCAAAGGCGTCCAAGAAATAGTTTTACGTTATAAATCTCCGAGGGAAGAACTCCAAGTCTTGCTGGATAAAAATAAAACGATAGAATCCTCGCTCTCAAACGACGAAATCGGAAACTTTCTGAAAATTGCGATCCAAGGAGGAGTCGTTACTAAATTTTTAGACGATAATAGAGAAATGGACGTGAGAGTTCGATTTTCCAGAGAATACAGGAACTCTCAAGATAGTCTGAATCTGTTTTATCTGAAAAACAATACGGGCAAATATATACCATTGACCGAAATCGCTTTTACCAAGGAATCAAAATCCCCGATTAAAACGTATAGAAAAAATAAAAAACGCATGCTTTCCTTTTCATTACGTTCCTCTAAAGTATCTCATTCCGAAATACTGACCGAATTAAAAAATATAGGATCCGAGGAACTCCCGGCGAACTATCAATTGGAAATCGGAAGAAACGTGGAAAAAATATTGGAAAGCGAAAATCAAATCTATGCCGTTTTGATCGGATCTCTCTTATTTATATTTATGATACTGTCTTCGTATTTTGAATCATTTACAAAACCGTTTGCTGTAATAATCTCATTTTTTGTTCCGATTTTTCTCACATTCTTTTTATTAAGTTTTATTTTTAATTCGTTAACTCTACCGATATATCTCGGTTTGTTACTCCTTACATCGCTCGTCTCTTTCCAAATTATACAAAAAATAAAATTCAGCGAAGTGAAAAGGACAGAAAATAGATGGCGCGATTTACTACTATTAGGATCTCTTTTTATGCCTCAAATATTCTATCCGGTGGAAGGAGGTCATTTTCTACAACAACTTGAGATAACGTTGATCCTTGGATATACTCTGTCACATCTGTTCACTCTTAGGATTTTAAACTATATACAAGATGGAAAATTTTCCGAAGAAATTAAATTTTTAAAGAACATAAGTTTGAATGGAATCCGTTCCGTTTGGAAGTTAATTTATCACCGTAATTTAAGATTTTCAAGAAGATGAAAATTAAACGGAGCAAACAACTGTTAAAATAAAAACAGGGTATTCATCATAATTTATGACTTGCTTCGCATAGATGTCGGGTTTCAATCGCTATAAGGTGAACATTGACGAATCTCAAGTCGACGAAAAAATGAGTCCTTTAAAATATTCACAACGTATAACAATCAATTCAACATATCGTTAATTAGGAAAATTAGAAAATGGTATTTAAGTTAAATCGGCTTTTAAAAAATAATTGGTTTACAATCTCGTTTCAAAAGAACCTAAACTACAACCTCAATCCGGAGGAAATTGTAAAGGAATCCCCGTTTCAATTTTTAAAACAAACGTTAAAGATCACTTCTATCTTCCTAATTTTTTACATCGTAATAAATTTAATCTTTTCCCTATTCAATTTGGACTATTTGCTTAAATACGGCAATGTAATGAAAAATTTCTATACGCAAGGAAAAATATCCTGGTCGTTATATCTCATGAACGTATTTCCTTATAGTGTGTTTTTTTTAGCGTTTTTCTTTATGATTTTGCAAATCATAAGCGCTGTTATTTCCTATGGAGCAATGTGGATTTTAGGAGAACCGACTAGATCTTTTCTTAGACTGTTAGGAATTTATCACTCGTCTTGTCTGTATATCTTATTCGCGTTACTTCCGATCTTAGTACTCTTCCAATTCGTTCCCAAAAATATCCAAGAAAATTTTTATGGAATGGTCTTTTTTATAGGATTAAACGCCGCGCTACTATTAATCGGACTTTTTGCACAAAGTTATTTCTTTATTAAAATGTGCAAAAGAGCATTTGATCAGAATTTGGGGCGTGCGATTTTAACTTGGCTATCGCCTTTTTTACTTCTTTCGATTGTCGTTATTTCTAGTTTTAGCTAATCTTCCCTAGAATGAAAGTTCAAACCTGCTCTTTATCAATAGCAGGTGTTACTGTCTACTTACGGCGTATCTCAAAACTTGCAGAACGACCCTTAGAGATTGAGTTCATCAGGAAGTGATCAATCCATCGAACGACCCGTAGAAGAGTGAGATGTTGAGTTACTCCACCGGCCTTTTTGACTCCGTCGAATCAAGAATATCACATTCGGAACTGTCTTACGTCCAAGAATCATACTAATCCATTGGCGCTCGACGGGTTCTTACGTTGTTTGTAAAAATCATTCTGTTCTTTTTATATCTGTAACATTTTGATCGTCTTTCCATATACCGTTTTTAAGAATTGTGCCTCTTGAATCCATAAGGATTCCCGTTCCATTTCGTTTACCCGATTTCCATTCACCGATATACTTAGAACCGTCTTCATAGATATAAATACCGCTTCCTTCGTAGATGACGCCTTTACGATACATCCCTAAAAGTTTGATTCCTCCCGCAATGGTGAGCTCGCCGACTCCTTCCGGCTCTCCTTGAAAAAAATTCGCTTTCAGAATTGAAGTTTTTCCGGGCCAGGAAAAAATCCCTACTCCGTGTTTTTCGTTTTCGAAAAAATCACCTTCATATCTGCTTTTGTCCGCATACCTATAAATACCCTTGCCATGTTTTTTACCAAAGATCCAATCACCTTCATAAAAATCTCCTTTGGGATGTGTAAAAATACCGAAACCATGAAACTTGGACTGAGCAAATTGACCTTTATAGACCGCCCCATTTCTAAATTGGAGCGTACCGAATCCGTTTTTACAATCTCCTTCAATACACTTTGAAGTATTTGAAATAATGAAAGATCCCAATGCAAAGATTAAAAATAAGATAAAAGTGGATACAAGTCCAAGAAGAATTCGTTTCTTTGTTTTGGGGAATTTTTGAAATCTTTTTTTAAGGGAATTTAAAATTTGCTTCATATAATTTTTTGCCTCTGACGCTTCTATAAAATCAATGACATGAATTTAGCGAAATTCTTTTTTCTTACTTTTCATCAATCGGTGAAACTTCTTTCCATCGCAAAGGTTTGCCTTTCTTCGTCTTAAATTGAGTGTATCTATTTTCTCGCTTTTTTATTACTCATATTTCTGGCTACAAAAAGAGTCTTCTATTACAATTGCAAGGCATGGTGATTGCTTGTGTTAAACTGTTGAATAGTGATCCCTTCCCTACCGATCCCGAATGGATCTAATTTATATAGGGGTCATTTCAAGTTTTGCTCTTGTTTCAGTTTTGAATTTGTCCTTTATATTCTTGTATGTGATTTTTTAATCTCTCCGGATTGAATTGGAATATAATTACTTTTCATTGGAAGACCCATTTTTGTCTGATTTTGTAAAGATGCCGAAACTAACTGCATATTACAAGATTTTCCATTTGCTATTTTTGCAAGTGCCTGCATAAATTCCTCGTGTGAAAAAGTTTCTTCATTTCGATTCACATTAGCATTTAAATTTATACTATAAGATTTTTCCTCCAATCTGGTTCCGTTTAAAAATTCAACTGGCATAGGTGTTTGAACTTCTTCCGCAAAATATTTCTTAATGAGCATCTGTAAGGGTTCCGGCACTGTGTTTAAAATCAAAAGTGTTCCATTATCTCTAAACCGGACTTGAACTCGTTTCAGAATTTCGATACTGGATCTGGTTAATCGTTTCGATGACCAGTTTAAAAAGGCTTCCCAGGAGGGTTCTTGGTATTTCCGATCTATGTTCGAGTTTTGTTCTTGAGAAACGTTTTCTCCTTTTGTGGATTGTTTCGCTGTGTTCGAACTCGCTTGTAAAAGCGCGTTATATGTACTTTTAATCCTATCTTTGTACGAGTAGGATGATGCTATATTCACCGGTATGGAATTCCAAAAAGTATTCGTTTTGTATTTCTCTTTGATATAGATTAGTTTTCGAATCGTTTCTAACACTGACTCTGGTGAAATTTCGGGATTGTCATTACAGAGTTTTTGCCAGAGTTTAATTTTTTCTTTTTCTTTCTCCGGAATAGAGTCATATTCACCAAACTCGTTCAATATAATAGTTTTTGCATGTTCAGAGATATTTGACCATTTAATTTCAGAAGAAGATTTTTCATTATCTTTATTACTCGTTGTATTTGTACTTTGGTTACTAAAACAACGCTCCGTACCCTCGTACGGGGCTGCTCCGTACTCCTGGGAGTCGCTCTCTAGGATTTCAATGCTAGGCAGCCTAGCATTTTTTTCTTGGAATTTTGATAGATTGTATTGATATCTCTCCATTTCAACGGCATTACTAAAGTTTGAATTGAGTATTCTGTAATGTCCGTGAAATGTTCCAGCGACCAGATATCCAGCCTTCTTCATTTCGCGGATATATTTAGAAACTGTAGTTTCAGCCAGCTTGACTTTTCTACCGAGTGTTCTGTTTTTTGCAATACAACCACCAAGACCTCGCTTTTTTCCAGCGATATCTAAATCAGTGATTCTAGACAACAATTGCCTTTTAGCCCTTGTTAGTGGTAGTGATTCGATTACGTCTGATACAGTGAAAGCCCGACTTGTGGACAAAGCTTCGCCCATAATTTTTGTTCCCTTTTTTACGGTGCCGGACATAACGCGGGCGCAGCACGGTAAAAATTGAATTACCCTACTCTATTTAAAAAACGGGGAACTATTATTTAGGCATGGGCCTTTTGGTAGATCCTCGATTCACTGTTAGTGGCCTAAGTGGTAGTGGCCAATCTTAGTTATGTCTCCTAAGATATTTTGGACTAGAATCAGGTATGAAACGGATGTCAAGCAAAAAAGAGACATAATTTATTATTTTGGGATTTAAATTTGAGAAATTGACCTGCTCCGACTACCACATCTCGGCAGGTCTATTAACAGTGAATCGTGGTGAATTTCGATTCAATACGACATTAATAGTTTGCCAATCAAGTACCAGCACTTTTTAAATAAAAATAAAAAAACTTAAGCTTTCTTTTTTTTATTTTGAAGTTCATCAAGGAGCTTTTGATTTTGAGTTATTCTTTCTTTAATAACTTTTATCAAATCTTGGTCTTTTTGAATTTTTTGTTTTAATAACTTTATCCTATATTTTTTATCTAATTGTTTTTTGGTCTTATCGATAGTTGTTGGCTTTGTAATCGTTTTTTTAAGATTGTTTGCAAAATCCTGGAATTCAATCCTTGTAGGCAATTCGGTAGACTGTAATTTCGGAATAAGCCAATTGGAAATTTCTTTTGGGTTCGATTCAATGTGTGGTTTTAATTGCATAATCAGTGAAGTGGGAACTTTATTTAGTAAAGTTATAGACGGAATAATATTCTTGGATACAAGATCATCGGCTAACTTAGCATGAGCTAATTTTTGTTTAACCCACGACTCTGATTTCCCAAATCGATTCATAAGCTCGGTTACTGTATAGTTTTTTCTCTCTTTGATTTCGGATAATGAAAATGCAGATTCTAGATCTGATAAGTCCTCTCTTTGTAGATTTTCTGTTAATTTGTATTCCGGTATGAATTCGTCTTCTATGTAATCAACATCGTGAACAAGGGCTAAAATAAACTCTTCTCCATTTAGAGTCATTGCGAGCTTTCGTCTTTCACCCGCTATTAAATTGAATCTTTTTCCTGCTTTTTTTACAACTATAGGCTGAATTAATCCTTGTGCTTTTATACTTTTTGCGAGCCCTTCGATCGATTCTTGTATAAATGTTTTGCGTGGATTATTTTTTGAATCTATTAAAGATATTTTTATCTTTCTTAATTCCCCATTCTGACCGTTTAAATTGGCTAAGTCTTGTAAAAATACATTTGCTCTTGAAGGAAGACGTTTTTCGGCTTCTTCGAGCTCTATTTTACTACCCGTAGCTGTTGACAAAAGGCTGAAAATTTCTCGTTTTTTCGCCATAAGATTTACTTGTCGTATGTTAAGGACAACTGGGTGTCCTTTTTAGATGATTTATTTAGGTGAAAATTCAAAATTGTATTAACTAATCGGTCATAATGTTCTGAGCCTATAGTATTTGGTTTAAAGGGCTCACCATTTTCAGTTCGGTCGTCCATTTCTTGAATATATGGTATTGGGTCGGTAACCATTGGACATTTTACTAAATCAAAACCAACTTCCTTTTTTTTGAGAAGAGAAAGAATTTCATTATAATTTTGGAGTTGATCTAGGATTTGAATAGCTCGCGCGGAGGGTTGTTTTGCCTTCCCCCATTGTACTGGAACTATAAATGATTCAATGGTTCTGCCAGATTGAATAGTGTTAAGAAATTGTTGTGCTTCGTTTATTTTTTTTAATACTCTTTTTATAGTCCTTGTTGCCCACTTGGAAGGTTTAACAGGAATTAAAACATAATCAGCTGCCATAATAGAGGATATTGTTTCCGAAGATCCGGAACCAGGAGTATCAATAATCACATAGTCATAATTTGAATTTCGAAGAATGGAACCAAGCTTTGGAATGAGTGATTGATTTTTTGTCGCATGATATGCGAAATCTTCCATTTCTAAAGACGACACTAAAACATCGATTCCATGTTTGCTTCTAACAGAATTTTTAAGCGTGGTTTCCCCTCTTATCACTGTAAAAGTATTCGCTTCGTCGAAATCTTCAATGGGTGTATCGGGAAAAAAAGCATCGGAAAAATCGGCCTGCATATCAACATCGGCTGCCAAGGTTTTCCCATTTTTGGAGATAGAGATTGTCAAATGAAATGCGGTAGTTGATTTGCCGGTTCCGCCTTTTGGGTTTGTGATTGTAATAACAAATTGTGGTGGCATATTGCAATTTTGGATATAAGACATAAGTAGAAAAGAAATTTTTTTTAAAGTATTAATTTTGTAAAGTGCAACCTGTTGTTCTTAATGGGTGTTTAGTTATTTATAGTGAATAAATAAGCCAGCCTAGGGGAAGGGAAGTTTATATTTCAAATAAAATTCTTTTTCCATTAGCTCAGGAAGCATCCACAACAAGAGAAGGAATCGGACCTACAAGAATATAAAAAGGGAATAAAAACCGAACAGAACAAAGCAAAAAAACGAAGGCCTCATAAAGAAAAAATCACCCAATAAATACACGAAAACGGAATGAGTGAAAATGTATGAAACGGAAAGGAAAATCTGTACCAAAAGAAAGTAGGGAGCGGGATTAGAAGAATCCTGTAAAACTTTTGCCTATCTCCAACTCGGAAGTCATAAGCTACAAACGGCTTTGAATTGAAGCGGTAAAATTGCCTACCTAAATTTTTGAGCAAAAAGATTTAAAAGATCCAAAAGAACTCTTTTGTCTTCCGCGACTGGATTGTGGGGAAGGATTTCTAAAATGGGGATGAGGTCATAAGCTTTGAGTTTGTTTAAAATGGAAAGATGAGATTCAATTTCGGATAGAGGTTTAGAGTCCTCAACTTTCGGATTGCCTTTCCCAAATTCTAGCCAATCTCTACTGTATCCGAGAATGTGTTCAACTTTGACAAGGAAATGACTGCTTAGTGGGATGTCTCCTCGTTTTGATTTGTAATAAGTGCTCAAATCGACCTCTAAAATTTCAGCGATTTCCTTTGGTTTTTTATCAAGTTCTTCCTCCATTAGTAAAAACTTCTGAGTAATATTTTTAACTTTTTTTTGTTTCATAATTGGGAAAAAATCCTGAATTTAAGTATACAAATGGGAATCATTCCCATTTATGGCAAATATAGAGCATTCCTGTGCTAACCACAGGAAAAGACTAAAGAAATGAAATAGCCTCCTATTTAGGCGAAAAAAGAACGAAAAACAACATACGGCATCGAATTGAGCCGCCTCAAGATGAAGCAAATACTGAAAACTCATGTGAATTATCCATTCAAGCAAACGAATATATAAACGAAATCGTAAAGAACATTAGTCCATTAAAGCTAAAAAAATCAAAAACAAAACTACCAAATCGATAATTTGGGCCCACTTTCAAAGACACTAGTACAAACAAAAACGAAGTATATTAGGAAAAGATAAATTAATTGTGCCCAAAGCGACAGTTTTGGAACCAAATTAAACAAAAAATGACTCAATGGACCCTATCAATTATTTAAAAATCAACCCGATAGGGGAGGGCGCAAGCTATTATGAGGTCTACGACTCTAGGACCGATGTGGTAGTTTACGGCCACTCTTCGCGTGTATGGTGTATCGATTGAGTTATCGAAGAACATTTGAGGTATATAGTCAAAGAGGGGATGAAAAAGGGGTAGGGGAATGGACGGACTTTTATTCACAATTTTAATCATTTTGGGGTTCTATATCGGATTCGCAATTTACCGATATCGATTTAAGCGTCAGACTCCAAGACAGATTCTAAGAGAAATTAATAAGAAATATGCGAAAACAGAATAATTTTATTTAGGAAAAATCAGTTGGAACCTTTAAACGAAATTCCGAGACAAATGACTCGGATAGAAATTACAAAACAAGCTCGATTAGAATCAATTCTCTATCGATATCATTGGACGAAGAGACCTGGCCACTCAAAAGCATACAGCCACCTTTTCTTACCGAACTTAGAAATATCGATTCGGGGCGAAAACGAAATACAGTTCAGAATCATCAAGACTCAGTATTTCTTTACATCGGATTACGAATCTCTTGAGCAGGTTCTTGAGTATATAGATTCAAATTGGAGAACAATTCAAAAACTTCAAACCATTTCATCTTTGTCGGATTCAACGCCTGGAATTAAAAATTCTAACCGTATCTTGGAGGTAGCCGTATGAAAAAGCTCCGGGCGATTCGAAGTTACTACACAGATAAAATAAACGAACAGTTTGGCGTGGACAGCGCTTTCTTGAATGATAAGAGGCTTGGGCCAGCCGAGCTGGGACTACTCTACAACGCACTGTATCTAAAGGCCGCAGCAAATTATTCCGTAAAGAACTTTCTCAATACACTGGGAAATACCGCAACGAGACGAATG
>NZ_AHMT02000031.1:0-30000 GCF_000243815.2 Leptospira alexanderi serovar Manhao 3 str. L 60
AAAGATCGAGAGTTGTATTTTTGAGAGATGCAGAAGAGCCACATTTGTTTCTGGGTAAGATGGGTAAGAAGCTGGAGCATTCGAGTATTACAAGTCTCTTTGCGGTGTTTAGAGAGGCGGCTTCTGTCAACAAGCGTCAAGCGGTTCATATCTTCAGGCATACGACGGCGACTGGGATGTTGGACAACGGAGCGGACATACGGCACGTTCAAGAGATGCTTGGACACGCGGATCTAAGTACGACTCAAATCTATACCCACGTAGCGATTCGAAAGTTAAAGGAAGTGTATGACAAGACGCATCCATCACTCCATACGCCGGATTCGAGTTCTTTACTGATCCCTATAAAAATGAGTACCTAAATACCAGCTTGTCTCCAATAACTATCGAAACTGATTGTATTTGATTTCAATATACCTAAAGTAGATTTAGTTCTTTGAATCAATTGGCTAAGATTCTCCGGACAAAAATTAGCCATATAGTTTTTCTTCCAACGACACCAGATATATTCTTGAGGATTTAACTCCGGAGCATAAGGAGGCAAAAATTCTACTCGAAGCCTTTCCTCGTTTGCTTTTAAAAATTCATTCATTGTTTTGCTTTTATGAGCAGATAGATTATCCCAAACTATTAAAAATCTTTTTTGCGATTTTCCTTTAGTAAGTATCTTTAAAAATAAATAAGGTCCTGGCTTTTAACAGAGCCTGTTATGATCTGGAAGTGAAAATCTTTTTTAGAAATAGCACCGATTACTGATAACTTTTTCCAAGACATCTTGTGACGAAGGATCGGTGTCTTTCCGATTAAGCTCCAAGTTTTTATCGTATATGGATTCTGGCTGATTCCGCTTTCATCTAAAAATATGACCTTAAACCCTTCATTCTCTGCTTTTTTTTATACCGGGCCAAGTTTTCGTTTTCCAAGTTTCAATTGCCTTTTCATCTCCTTCCAACGCTCTTCTTTTAGGTTTTTGATACGAAAATCCTAATTGATGTAAGAGAATTCCTACGTAATCTTGATGATACGTTACTCCGAATTCTTTTCGTATGATTTCCGATACGCGATACGTTGACCAAAGTTCATTCGGATAACCGTAATCTATTGGACCTTTCAAGATGATTCTTTTTAATTCTTTCTTCTCTGAAATGGTCAATTTGGTCGGTCGACCTCGTCGACCATTCCATTTTACTCCTTCGATTCCTTCCTTTTCATATCTTTCTCGCCAACGCATTACCGATTGCTTACTTACTCCAAGCTTTTTTGATACTCCGTAACACGTGTAGCCCTTCTTCAAGAGAGCAATTCCCTTCAACCTACGTTTTTCCAAACGTTTTAACTTTTCCCTTTCTAAGTTTTGCATTATGACAATGGGATATTATTGTTATATTTTTGGTTACTCTTTTTTGTTAGGGATCAGTAATAGGTGTTTATACGACATTCAGAGATTAATAGTTAGGCGCCATTTTAAAAATTACATAGAGGAACATACATATGACAATTTTAACGATTTTAATATTTCTGCTCGTAGCAATCTATTTAGGATACTTGCTAGTTAACAAAACTAAAGCATATAACGCGTTATATGAAAAATATAAAAATATTATCGATTTAGAAGCACATAAATCAAACGTCATTAAAGAAACTAATGATTCGATTTCAGAAAGAAATAGAACGCTGACTGAAATACAGATTCAAATAGATCAAATGAGGTCGGATTATTCGGCTAAAAGACAACTTTTAGAAGCGCTAATCCGTGAAATCGAAATCTTTAATGAACAATCAGAAATTATTAGCTATGGAATATACAGTCCACATTTTGATTTTGATACTTCTGATCAATATAAAGAAAAACTATTGGCGGTTAGGGATTCCGGCAAGGAGATGATTAAATTAGAAAAAGCAGCATATTCAAGCACAACCTGGACAGTGAACGGGAGTAAAGCCGAAGGTAAAAAGCAAACAAAACATTATATAAAACTGATGCTACGTGCTTTTAACGGCGAATGTGAAGCAATGATTTCTGATGTTCGTTGGAATAATATTCTAAAAATGGAAGAAAGATTACTAAAAGTTTACGAGGCTATAAACAAATTAGGGGAAACGCACTCAATTCATATAACTAATGAATATTATAAATTAAAGTTGAACGAATTACGACTTACTCATGAATATCAAGATAAAATTTATCAGGAAAAGCAAGAGCAGAAACGAATTCAAGAGCAAATTCGTGAAGAGGAGCGGTCTCAAAAAGAAATCGAAAAAGCGTTGAAAGATTCTGAAGATGAAGAAAAGCGTTACACAAAAGCCTTGGAGCAAGCGAAGAAAGAACTTGAAAAAGCACAAGGTGATCAATTACAAAAAATTCAATTGAAAATGGCTGAATTGCAGCGAGAATTAGAAGAAGCACAACAGCTAAAACAAAGGGCCCTTTCGATGGCGCAACAAACGAAAGCAGGCCATGTATATGTAATTTCAAATATTGGTTCTTTTGGAGAAAGCGTATATAAAATTGGTATGACCCGACGACTTGAACCAATGGATAGAGTAAAAGAGTTAGGTGATGCCTCGGTTCCATTTGAATTTGATGTTCATGCAATTATTTATTCTGAAAATGCACCTGAACTTGAAAAATTGTTCCATAGGGAGTTCGATTTGAGAAAGGTTAACTTAGAGCCGGTCTCAAAACTACCTATTAAAAAAGTTAAAAGCAATGATGGAGCTTGCGAGATAAAGAGATGCCAGATAATTTTCCGCTTTTCTATCCCAGCGAATTAGAATAGCTCTGAATCGATTGTGCCAACTGTTTGTTCTTTCAACGACCCAACGCCTTGGTTTTCCTTTATATTTGCCGATGAGAGGCTTCTCACCTTTTTTCCGAATATGAGCTCGAATGTTTCTTTCTTGATGAATGCTTCTATATCTTTGAAGTCATAACCTTTATCTAAACAAAGATGCTTTCGGTTTTTTTCTTTTTCTTCCGGAAAAAACTAAGATTGAATTCAACGTATCTTTTACACCGCGTTTGTCATGAACGTTAGCTCCAGTCAACGTAATTGCCAAAGGAATACCATTTCCATCCGTAAGAATATGCCGTTTAACCCCTAATTTGGCACGGTCTGTAGGGTTCTTTCCGGTTAAGCTCCCCCTTTGGGAGCTTTAACCATTGCGGAATCCATCGAAGCCCAGTCCCATTGCTATCTTATTCTTCACATCATAATATTTTAAAATAGATTTATAGATCTTTTTAAATACTCCCGCTCGTTCCCATTCTTGAAATCTTCTATGACAAGTTTGACCGGACCCAAAGTCATTCGGAATTGCACGCCACTGACATCCCGTTTTCATTCGATAGATAATCCCTGCCATTACCACTCTTGCAGGTACACGATTGCGCCCCCCTTGGGGATTGACCTTTTCTTTAGGGATAAAAGATGCGATTTTTTGCCAAAGGGCATCAGGTATCTCTGAATAATATTTGTCCATTTCACATTGATATTATTATGCTTTCTCAGTACAAGCAGTTTTGAGACCGGCTCTTAGTAAACAACAGAAAAGAATTTTTTTATATTACGCTGAACGAAATTGAAGAAATCGCAAAGAAACATATAATCGATATTGAATTTACTAAGATAGCTGAAGCAAGAGAGTATAGAGAATCGCTAAAAATTCGAGCAGAACGAGAAAAAGCGAATTCGGCTCCCAAAGTCTCCGTTATGGATAAAATCCCGCAAAGTATTTAAAAACGGCGTATAACTTCGTCTCCTCGCTTCGTTCGGAATCGCTAATGCGATCTTCACTACGGTCTTCGACACATTTGCTTTGACGTTCGGCTTGTGATCGCTCACTAAGGTTCGCTCAAGCCTCCGTCAATCCCTTCGCGCACAGGCGCTTCGGGAACGCAAACGTCGAGGAGACTCTTTCGTTATGCGACATCGCTCAGGATGGAATATCTAAATGACCTAATTCTGTTTTCATTAGTCAAGTTTATTTCTTTAAACTATCGGTACAACCAAGTTTTGGGACACGCTCTTATTCTAAAGGGTAACCTTGCCCATTAAAAAACGAAGCAACGCCCTAAAATAACTTTCTTGAATTTCGAATTTGGAAGCTATTCCAACTCTAACGTTTAAAGATATCTGAATTTACATCTAAGGTACTAAAAATTTTTCCTTATTCGTATAATATTATAACATAAAATAATATTTTTATCGGAATTTTTATTTTCAATTTCCATGACGTATGAAAATATACTTTTCTCCAACTATTCTTAACGAAGTTTATTTTATAAACTTCGTTTCATCTCCTGTATCTCCATTCAAGGTTTTCGGATTATATATCCGGAAACCGAATTTTTTAATATTTTAAATTATGTTCTTTTAAACCTTAGATATATATAATTTTAATGCGAAGTGTTTAGGAAAGTTCTGGATCATCCGATCATCCATTGCTACATTTTAAAGAGGTGCAATAAACTCTATCTTAAGTGATGGTAATCTCTTTTTTCAAAACAATATCCCAAGGTCGGATTTTGAGTTTGATTCAATCACAATAGTCCTGATAAAGATGATTTACTAGAAGGTGAAGTAAAATAATTAATAAAGATAAGATTCCACTGCTCAGGTAATCCATTTGCTTCGAAAAGAATATTCCATAAATACATTCTGCTTCTACATCTTAGCGCTAAATGGCTTGGTGTTTTTCGTTTCTCTCCGGCTAAAAATGGCAAAACTCTAATATACTTGGCAACTATGTTTGTATCATGTCCCTATGGATTTACATGACTACGTCTTAATTTTTCAAAAAAAGAGGATGTGAAAATGAGTCGTTTGATAGTTTTGCTAGTAGTTTTGTTGGTCTCAATCGGAGTTGATTTTTCTTACGGAATAAACCCTGCACTTATCCATATTTTATCGAGTGCTATCCCTGGTTCGATAATTCAAAAGCCAACCGATAATCCGAAAGATAAGCCTGTCAAGATCGTCATACATGATGGGGGAAGATTTTGTTATGCTCCTGTTTTTATCGGTGGTGAAAGTTATATTCAGATTGAGCAATGTTGGGAACAGGATGTTGCTAATGCAAGGTACGATGTATTTCAAAGAATTTCTTATTACATTCAAGACACGTGGTTATGTATTACTGCCCCTGAGAAAGTAGTTAAGGGAGAGACAAACCAGGGTTATGTGAACTTAAGACCTTGTACTATCAATGACCCTTTGCAGAGATGGATCGTAAAGGAGAACGCGTTTTGGACTGCAGATGGGCATTATCGTTTGAAAGATGTGAAGTGGTATGCCTATATCTCAAAAACCTCTAAGGGTGGCTATAAGCATACCTTAGATACTTCGATGAAAGATTGGGTTCAAACTGTGGCGACTCCTGGCAACATCAGCATCAAAACTTCCATAGCTTGGAATTTGGGAAATAGTCGCTACTTTATTCGTTCAAAAGGCTCAAAAAAAAATACTACGTCTATCTACTACAATCCTGAAAGCGGACATCTTGCTCAATACAATCCTATTAGCGGACGTCTCTATTGCATGTATTCTAAGGTAGGTAGTTATCAATGGAATTGGATTCAATGGGCATTGTGTAGTGATGCGCCTACCAGTAAGGATAATCCCGCTTATTGGAACGTTTATCTTCAAACTGAAGAGGGAGGGATGATCAAGGATTATAAAGGAAATATTCTCAGAGTTACCAGGTATGGGCCAAATTGGGGTGTTGCCTATGCAGTTAAACCCTCTTTTTTGAAAACAGACGCTACCAATAGTCCTACGTCTTTGTTTGTAGTTGATGGAGATTTACTAGATTGGATACGTTATGCAACCGGCAATCTTGGAAAGACAGAGCAGTATTGTCCAGCAGGTAATAAGGAAGGTCTTGCCCATAAAAGAGTAAAAAGGACCTTACCCCCTGACTTTCAATTAAGTGATGATTGGATTCGGAGGCTTTATGAGATATCGAATTCAGCTACGCTTGCATCTCCAGCTCAGCTACATGGGATGTGCGGCGTTTGTCTGCTTCAGAGCTTCCAGATGTTAGCAGAACTTCAGGAGTATTATTCTCAAGGCCCTCTTCAGAGTGGAGGTTACTTCTTCGATACAGCTCGTGATAGAGACCCTTTTGTCTCATTTGGACAACGTTATCCGTTATTGGACATGTTGCTGACGGACGTGCCTAGAGTATATGGTATAGACGGTCGCACAACGAGATTACTGGGGTTAGCATCCGCTAGGACTATGTTGCCTCAGTACGACTGGATTGTCTCTGATGAATTCACCACCCGGCCTGAGATAATATCTCACATTAATTCACTCATCAATTCTCCTCCCGGGAGTATTTGGTTGGGGATGTTAGGGCGACAGCGTTCCGACGGAATTGTAGTGGGGCATGCCGTTCCAATTCTTAGGACCATTCAGGGGTTGGTGGTAATTCAAACAACCTCGCTTTCGACAGCATTTGACCTTTACAGGCAAGCTTTAACGCCCACCACGGATCCGCTCCAGGTAATTTATAACCTGGAAGCACCAGATAGAACTCTGACAGTACTCATAACTATACAGATAGGGGATGTTGACCACAATGCATTTAACTTTATAATTTCTAACAGGAATTGCACTGGAGAAGGGGATGACAGAAGAGGTACAGGAGGATACCCAACCAGCGCATCAGTGAATCAGTGCTCTGGGGGAGAAGGCAGGTGTGCGCTACCAACCTCGGCGATGAAGCGAAAAAAGAAAAGAGCAGCTTCCTTCCTGAAATAATGTCATAACCAAAAGAGTCGTAGATAGCGATTTTATAAATAACAAAATGGGTCTTTTGAATTCGATTTTTTTGCACTGTTTTTAAAATTTCTTTCTGCTAAGCTTTAAAATAAAAGCCCTTGTTTTCAGTTGTAGGTATCCCCTACTTCGAATCGAATGGGTTTCCATTTCGTTTTTTGGATAAATTATAAATACTGTTTTTATTTCAGAGTTTTCTTATACGTCTCTGGATTGATCCAAAAAATCGAATGTTTTTGTTAGAATCAAAAGCATTCTTATTGGCGAATTTAAGCAGAAAAATTTTTTGTTTTCGAACGTTCGGATAAATTGATGATGATTGTATCCAATATTTGTAGAACTTAATATCTCATCCGTTATTTATTTTTCAGAAACGATATCTTTATTCAAGTTATTACAGTATTCTCAATTACTACTGATCCCTACATAATAGAGTGCCCAAGATTCTGTCTTTAAATGGGAATTTGTGCTAAAATTGACGGTGCCTTTATGTAGAAGATCGGTAGAAAATAGCGCACGAAACTACCAATAAATTTTTAATATTTATTTGGTCGCGCTTTATTCGTTGTAGAACTTTCTACAAAAGTGTATCTTACCGACAGAATTTTTATTGTATGTAATACAAGTTTACAAATAAGTTATTTTATTACCGACAATCTTTTCTCTGGACAGGACTTCTTCGGAGTGGAATTTTATACATTCTCCGTTTTGAATATTCGAAATTTGTTTTAACATTGGTTTGTACATTTTCAGCATTCGCGTCATAACGAAACCATGCGTGCACAACGCGACAACTTGATCGGAGAAAAGTTCTGTTATACGCATTAAGGAAGAATGGATTCGATAGTCCATTTCCCGTTTCGATTCTCCGTTTGGAAAATGAAGTTTGTCGTAAGCCGGATCATGATTGTTCCATCTTTCCCAAAAGGATTTTCCAAAATAAAGATCAACTTCGCTTATCAATTTCCCTTGTCCTTCTCCCAGGAACACCTCTCTGAAATCGGAATCAAAAATCGGATTTAGACCGAGTATTTTCGAAACGATTTCGCTCGTCCTTTTAGCCCTTTTGAGATCACTGCTTAGTAAGATTTCAACGCCTTTATTTTCTAAGATTGAGGCGATGGATTCAGCCTGACGTTCCCCTGTCTCCGTGATGGGAATTTCTAAATGTCCTTGGAGCCGACCTTCTTTGTTCCAGTCGGTTTCTCCGTGCCTAAAGACATAAAGTATATTTGATTTTTTAAATGTGTTTTTCAATTTCTAAATTTCCATTCTTCCCAAAGCCAAACACCGATTGAATAGATAAACACATAAAATCCTGCGGTTAAAATGGAGGATAGTAGAACCAGCTTGTTGGCTTGAAGAATTTGTTCTATTCGGAATTCTTTTTTGTTATCTCCCAATTTCGGCTTAACGTTCTGAATTCCGTTATAAAAATTGATCCCGCCGAGTTGTATCTCTAACGCTCCGGCGACAGCGGCTTCGGTAAGTCCCGAATTGGGACTTGGATGTTTTTTTCCGTCCCTGTGGAGAATATACAATGAATTCTTAAAGTTATAACCGAGAATCAGAGATGAAAAAACGAGTATGTAAGACGTGATTCTCGCGGGTAGATAATTTGCCAAATCGTCCATTCTTGCTGGAAAACTTCCAAATTTTCGATATCGATCGTCTTTATACCCGAAAAGAGAATCTAACGTGTTAATTGATCGATAAAACATCGCCCAAGAAGGTCCTCCGAAAGCCGCATAAAAAAGAGGGGCTGTAATGCCGTCTACAAGACTTTCGGCGATGCTTTCCACGCAAGCTCGGATGATTTCTGGTTGGTTTAAGTTTTTTGTGTCTCTTGCGACGATTCGAGAAACTTTTGCACGAGCAAGCGGGAGATCGGTTTGCGCTAAAGCATCGTAAACTTCTTTACTATGGTCGATCATGTCCCGAATTGCGATCGTAGTGTAAATTGTCATTATCGAAAAGAACGAGGTTAAAATCCAATGAAGTTTGTCCGAAAAGTGGATAAGAAAAAAAGGTATCGAAAAAGAAAAGATGTACACACAACAGGATGTCAAAATTCCTGCGAGTTTTTCCGAATTACAGTGAGTCCTGAAGAATTTTTCAGATACCCTTGCAAGTTTACCGATTACTCGTACGGGGTGAGGTGCGTTTCTCGGGTCTCCGAATATCAAATCAAGAACAATAGACAAGGAAATGATCCAAGGCATTTTAACCGAGTCCTAATGTTTGATAGATTAAATCCATATTTAAAGAACGTCTAACGTGTTCGGCAAGTCTATCCAAAGATTTTTCCAAATCATAGGAAAATTGAATGTTAATTAAAGGCGGTTTCCCTTTCCGAATTCGGATTTGATCCAGATATTTCCTGCGAAATTCGTCCTTGTCAAAGATTCCGTGGATGTATGTTCCCCAAATTTTTCCCGTTAAATCGCTATGCCCCAACTCTTCGGTTTTTCCATTTAAAAAGATTACTCGCACATTTTCTCCGATGGAAGTTGTTTTCCCATGGTGAATCTCGTACCCTTCGACTTCGCATCCGGTAGGAATATGAGTGGCGATTGTTTGTTTGAGAGATTTATCTTTTTCTAATATGCTTTCTATCTGTAAAAGTGAAAGTCCTTTCGCGCTTCCTCGATCGGTTTCGATTTTATGGGGGTCGAAAATGTTTTTTCCGAGCATTTGATAGCCGCCACAAATCCCTACTATGTCGGTTTTCTGGTTTTGCGCGAGCGCGATAATCCGATCCGCTAATCCGATATCGCGCAAATGGTCCAAGTCGGTAATTACATTTTTGCTTCCGGGAAGAATCACGACGTCCGGTTCTCCCAAATCTTTACAGGTCCGTACAATTCTTACTCGAACGTCGGGTTCGGATTTGAGCGCGTCGATGTCCGTATGATTGGAAATTCTCGGGATATCGATCAAAGCAATATCTATCCTTCCTTTCAATTTAGACGTATCGTCTAACGCTCCCGATTTGAATTCGAGGGAATCCTCTTCCGGCAGACCCAGGTTCTGAAGATGCGGAACGATTCCAAGAACTGGTTTGCCCGTAAATTCTTCGATATATTTTGTACCAGTTTCTAAGAGTTCCTTTACTCCTCGAAAACGGTTGATAACAAAGCCGAAAACGAGTTTTCTTTCCCATTCCGCAAGAGTTTCCATCGTTCCTAAAATCGAACCGAAGATACCTCCGTGATCTATATTGCCAACAAGGAATACTTTCGCCTTCGCGTATTCAGCCATTCTCATATTGACTATATCGTTCTTTTTCAGATTCACTTCGGACGCACTTCCGGCCCCTTCTATTACAATTACGTTATACTCAGATGAAAGAGAATCGTAGGATTTTTTCACTTCTTCGAACGCGGTCGATTTGTATTCAGTGTAGTCTTTGAAATCCATTGCACCCACGGGTTTTCCGTTGATGATTACCTGCGAATCCTTTTCACTCGAAGGTTTGAGCAGGATTGGATTCATTCTTATATCGGGGGAAATTTTTGCGGCCTGTGCTTGTAAAGCTTGTGCTCTTCCGATTTCTCTTCCGTCCGAAGTTACAAACGAATTGAGAGCCATGTTCTGCGATTTGAAAGGCGCTACTTTCACTCCCTCTTGTGCTAAAATGCGGCAGAACGCAGCGGTTAAGATGCTTTTGCCAACGTTAGATGCAGTACCTTGCAACATGATTGCCGGTGTTATTTTTTTCGGAACTTTATGAAACTTATTTGTTCTGTAAAATATGTCAGAAAACGCGTTTGCAATTTTTTCATTTTCTTCTGGAGTACGCACTGCGATTCGAATGAAGTTTTCGGATAGTCCGGAAAAGTTTCCGCAATCCCGAACTGCGATCCTATGTTTTCGAAGTAGTTCTTGTGTTAATTCTGTCGCACTCCGATCTTTTAATATTTTGATAAGGATAAAATTCGTATCACTTGGAAATACATGAAGAAATTCTAAATTAGAAAGATCGCATTCTAGTTTTTCTTTCCAACTTAGAATTTTTTGTTTTGATTTTTCTGTGTGCTCGTCTTCTGCAATTGCCTTTTCGTAAACCGAGGCGGCGAGCGTGTTTACGTTCCAAGTCGGAAGCCTTTTTGAAAGCGAAGAACAAATCTGAGGAGAGGCAAAACAGACTCCGATTCTCAGGCCGGGAATCGCAAGAACTTTAGTCATGGATCGGATTAGAATCATATTATTGGTTCTGTCATTGAGAAAGGAAGTTCCTTTCGGACAAAGATCGATAAAGGATTCGTCGATAACAAAAATATAACTCGGAAACTCGGAGGCGAGTTTTAGAGTTTCGTTTCTATCGAGAGTGATGCCTGTTGGATTATTCGGATGTCCTAGGAAAACCAGCGCTTTTTGATCCGATTTTGATTTTAAGATGTTTCGGACTTCATCAAAGTCTAAACGAAAAAAATCCTTCTCTTTGAGAGATAGTTCCATGCAAGGAATGTTTTTAAGCGAAATTCCTTCTTTATATCCGCTATAACAAGGGGTTACGATCAAAGCGTAATCTGTGTCTACTGCAAAAGGGATTTGGAGAATGAGTTCGGACGCACCGTTTCCAAGAACGATTTGCTCTGTAGGTATTCTATATTTTGAATGTATTGTTTTCTTTAAGGATGTATAATTTGGATCCGGATAGGAGATAAGATCGCTAATTTTAGAATGGATGAAAGGTCTTAACCATTCAGGGAACCCGAGCGGATTGACGTTGACGGAAAAATCCAAGATTTCATTCGGTTTACATCCAGCTTTTTGCGAGAGTTCGATAAGATTTCCTCCATGTCCCGATTGATTCATACTATTTTCGGGTTCCCTTGATTTCGAATTTGTTTTCTTTTATTTTAAGTGAAATGCCGCTTACCATGAAGTATACAAAATTCGCGTTATGTGCTATTGATTGGTTGCATATTCCCAGAAGATCCCTGTAAATCCTTCCTGTTTTACTTTCGGGAACGAGTCCGAGTCCTACTTCACTACTTACGAATATCACATGTTTTACTTCGGAATTTCGAATACTACGGATGAGTTCCGTGCAATTCTTTCTAATCGTAGTTTCGTTGATTTCGGTATTTTTTTTATCCGCCTGATACAGAAGATTGTTAATCCAGAGACTGAGGCAATCGATTACAACTATGGAAGATTTTGGTAAACGCCCGGGCTTGAATACATTCAAAAGATCGAATTCTTCTTCTATGGTCTCCCATAGAAGATATTCCCTTTCTTTTTTGTGTTTTAGGATTCTTTGATTCGTTTCCTCGTCGAAAGCGGGACAGGTCGCAACAAAGTATTTTTTCCCTTGGAGTTCGTTTGCTAACTTAAGTGCCAAACCGCTTTTGCCGCTTCTGCAACCTCCGGTGATCAAAGTTATGTCGGCCATTTACATTCCTTTTTAATGATATATTGATTGAGACTTAGAAGCGTTTGTCTCACTTCCGTAAAACTTTTTTTTGCAATTTCCGAAATGGATTTTCTGAAGTTTGAGAAAGTGAAATGTTTTTGCATATCGGATAGTTTTTTTCAAACCCCAGCTTTTATTTTCAATTTGTTCTCTTTCCAATTTGTAATTCCTTGACTGACAGACTCGTGGACGGCTTTTCCGATAAGATGACCCGAAAGTGTATGTTTACCCGTGTAATGGATTGTCGAATTGCGTGAGGGAGAAGCAAACGCGATACAATCGGTTCCGGTTCCGGTCGCAAGATTTTGACCAGCTTTGCTTAGTATCTTTGCCTCCAATACTGCAAGTGTTCTTGCTTCTGCGATCAGAGAAACTGCTTCTAAGGAAGTGCTTAGATTCATAGGTGCGGAACATTGCACGAGGATATTGATTGTTCCGTATGTTTTTAATTGGGAAGGCCGATCACCTATACGAACCGAATTTCCAAGTCCTGCGGTTACGATTGATCGAATTCGTAGATCTTCTTTTTGTAGGATTACTTCCGAATAATTTTCAAGAGAAACACTCGTGAGAAAACCGACTACGTTTCTGAATTCTTCTTTTTGGAATAAACGTTTACGGAAATAATCGATAGGATCGATGTCCGGTGTAAGATCCTCGTTTCGAACACGATGCCATAAAACACAATCGACTTGTTGTGTCCAGCCTCCGCCAATTACCGCCCAACTTAGAACGTTATGTGGCTCGTTGAAGTTTGCGGTGAGCCAGGATGCGGAATCGTTCGTAATAAAAGGGGCGTGGATCATCTTGGAGCCCGTAGACAGGATCGAACGAATCCTTCTGGTAAAATAGGATTGGACGCCCAGTGGGCGTGTACATAGGAGGCAAGAACACAATTGTGAAAATACCCTTCTTCACTTACTTCGTTTCCTTTTCTTTTTCTTAATCCGTAAACGAGTTCGATAGAATGTGGTTCGTCGAGTTCGAAATTTGAATAACGAAACTGATGACCTCTGAACCTAAGTCCCGCTTCTCCAAAAAACGTTTTTTGTCTTGTAACAACTTCCACGTAGCCGAGGGCTTTTAATTTTTCGTTCATGATAGTGCTTCCCGGAATCAAACCCACCATCGGATAGGATTCTCCCGAAACGAGCTGGATTTTTTTTGAAAGATACATGAGCCCGCCGCATTCGGCGTAAATCGGTCGTTTTTTATATGAGAATTCTCGAATGTCGTTTAACAAAGATTCGTTTTTCGATAAGGCCGAGGCAAAAAGCTCCGGATACCCTCCTCCGATGTAAAGTCCGTCGACCTGAGGGAGTCGGGAGTCGGCGATAGGGGAAAAAAAACGAGTTCGGCTCCGGCTTCTTGTAGCAGCATTAAATTCTCTTCATAATAAAAATGGAATGCGGAATCCATACTGATTCCGATTTTACAACGGCTTGAAATTGTTTTTATTTTCGAAGTCGGGATTGAGATCTTCGGAGCTGAGCTTGCAATTTTTAGGACGGAATTGATTTCTAATTGTTCTTCCCCTTCTTCCCCCCAAAATATAAGTTTTTCTTCGGATAAGTTTTCCTTTGAGGCGGAGTATAAACCGAGGTGTCTTTCGGGAAATGCCTGTTGCGGATGTTTTGAAAAACCCCCAAGGATTGGAACTTCCGAGGATGCTTCTCGTAGAAGTTGAGTATGCGATTTACTTCCGATAAAATTGGTAAAAGCCCCGGCGAGGTTGAGATCTGGGTCGAAGGTTTTCAATCCTTTTAGAATTGCGGAGATAGTTCTTGCCATTCCGCTTGCGTCTACGACCACTAACACGGGTGAGGCGGTCCATTTTGCTATCTCGGCGGTGGAGCCAGCTTCCGAGTTCGGAGAGTGTCCGTCGAACAATCCCATTACTCCTTCGATGATCGCAATATCCGCGTTATGACACGCTTTATGAAAGACATTCAAGACGGATTGTTTCCCCATCAACCATCCGTCCAAGTTATGGCATGTTTTTCCCGTTATACGAAAATGGTACGTCGGATCCAAATAATCGGGCCCGCATTTGAAGGTTGCGACTTTAAATCCCCTTTTTTGAAACGCTTGCGTGAGCGCGAGAACAACTGTGGTTTTTCCGACACCGCTTCCTGTGCCTGCGATTACGATTCTTGGAATTTTGATTTCTGCGTATGAAACGTTCATTAGAAATCGATTCCTTGTTGCGCGGGAATTCCGTTTCGATACGGATGCTTTTTGGCTTCGGTCACGCTGACTAAATCGGCGTAGTCTGTCAGAGTTTCCGGACAGTTTCTCCCCGTGATTACTACGTGGACGTTTTTCGGTCTTTTGGCTAGAATTCGGATAACGTCTTCCGCGTTTAACCAGCCATAATGGAATGCGTAAGTAATTTCATCTAGTATTATTATATTATAATTTCCTTTTAATATCATTTGACAAGAGATGGACCATGCAGACTGTGCGGCGATTTTATCTTTGTCCAGATTGTTGCTATCCCAGGTAAAGCCAGACCCCATAACGTGGAAGTCGAGTTCCGGAATGGTTCTTGCGAACATTCTTTCTCCCGTTTCCCATTTTCCTTTTAAAAATTGGACGACTCCGCATTTCAACCCTCTTCCTAACGCGCGAAATACGATTCCGAGTGCGGCAGTGGTTTTTCCTTTCCCATCACCGGTATGAACGATCACGAGTCCTTTCGTTCTTTTCGAATCTGAGTTCATAAATTCTTTTTTACTTTTCTGAATCTGTGCGAAAAATCGGCTGAGTAAAGTTTGGAGTCTGCAAAGTCGTGGCAGTTTAAAACTGGGCCGACAAAAATAATCGCGGCGGAGAAAATTTTTGCCGTCTTCACTTTCTGCGCAATGTCGCTTAATGTTCCTATGAGAATTTTTTGTTCCGGCCAGGTTGCTTTTTGAACTACGACTACCGGACATTTCTCTCCGTAGTATGGAGTCAGACGTTCTACGATTTTTCGAATGTGTAAAACGCTTAAAAAGAGAGCGAGAGTTGCGCCGGACTGGGCGAGAATTTCCAGTCTTTCCTTTTCCGGCATTGGGGTTCTTCCTTCCATACGTGTGATGATGATGGTTTGAGAAACTTCGGGAAGGGTCAGTTCTTTGCCTAAGGCCGCCGCCGCGGCGGTAAAAGAGCTGACCCCTGGAATAATTTCATATTCTATATTCAAAGAATCTAATTTTCTTATCTGTTCCGCAATGGAGCCAAAAATGGAAGGATCTCCCGTATGAACTCTGGCTACGTCCTGGTCGTTTTCTTTTGCTTTAAGAATTACGGAAATGATGTCGTCCAGAATCATATTCGATGAATCTAATACAATTGCGTCTTTTTTTGCTCTTTCGATCACTACCTTTGGTACAAGTGAACCCGTATAAAGGACGACCGGGCAAGTCTCCACAAGTTTTGCCCCTTTTACTGTAATCAATTCCGGATCTCCCGGACCGGCTCCGATGATATAAACTTTCATAACCCCTGAATCTCTAACATTTTAAAATTACCCCTCGGACTAAATTCCAAACTTCGGAGGGAACGATTCCCAGCCAGGAAATGTCCGTATATTCTTGTCCGTTTAAAAAAACTTTTTCACTTTGATTCTTTACGTAAGTAAGAAGACGTTCGCTTACGGAGGAGTTTCTATGGATAACGAGTTTCTCATAGATTTCGTGGGGAGAGATTTCGTTTGGAACGAACATTAGGAATTCGAATCGAAGATTTCGAACCTTTTCGAACTCTATAATTTTTAATTCGAAGTACCGATCCTCGTATTCCTCCGGGTCTGCAAAACCATAGTCTTCGAATCGAGTCGGAATTTTGATTTTTCCAATGATATAAAATTTTTCTAAACTCTTAAAAAGAATTCCTCCGCCCAGACGGCCTATGTAGGATAACGTGTTTTTTTCGGAATCTACGGACTTAGAATTCTTTTTCGTATTCTGTCCTTGAATTTGCGAAAGTAGGTTTAAAGTTTCCACAGCTTTTGCTGCGGACGAATCCATGAACATGGTGGATTTTTTGACAAAGGCTCCGTGAATTTTCGTGATGTTCAGGTTCGAATGGTGGTCGTCGTTATCTGAATTTACTCTGCTCTGTAAATCCCCCGTAGAACGAAGAGAAAAACCTTTTTTCTGCCCTTTTTTGAGACTTAAGTCTTCCAGAGAATATTTGTTTGTATAACCTCTCGGAGTGATCATGAAATCTTCATAGACGAACGTATTTGAAGAGCCTACGATCACGGTCGTGTTCATTCCAATTTCGTAATCTAAAAAATTGTCCAGATCCGAAAGTTGGATGTTTTGTTGTTTTCTATAAGCGCTTTTGACTAAAGCGACCGGAGTTGTTCCCGAACGATGTCGCTTAATAATTTTAGTAGCTTCTACGATCTGTCTTTGTCTTCGCCCCGAAGCCGGATTGTAAAGGGTGATAACGAAGTCCCCTTTGGCCGCGCATTCCAATCGATTTTCGATGACGGACCAAGGAGTCAAAAGATCGGAAAGGGAAATTCTTGCCATATCGTGAACGAGAGGAGCGCCAATCAAGGAGGCGCAAGAACTATCTGCGGTTATTCCGGGAACTATTTTGATTTCGGGAGAATCTCCCCTTTTCCAACCGGTTTTTTGCAGTACTTCAAAAACAAGTCCTGCCATTCCGTAGACACCAGCGTCTCCCGAAGAGATTAAGGTAACGATTTTTCCTTCTTTTGCCGCATCAATGGCGGTTTGTGCCCTACCCACTTCTTCCGTCATTCCCGTTTGGGTTACTTGTTTACCGACTAAATGGTGTTTAACGAGACCGATATAAGTGGCGTAACCGATCACAAGATCGGCTTCCTGGATCGCCTGTAAAACTGCCGGAGTTATGTGAGTGTCGTTTCCTGGGCCGATACCGACGATGTTTAATCTGCCTATTTGCATTCTTCCTCCTTTGTTGAGTTTATGGAAAAATCGGAACGTGGGTCGCGAGGCCGTTTCGGAAATGGAATTCGGGAAATTGCAATCGTGAGATTTTTACCGTTAGGCGATTCCTTATATTTCTGTTTCGGGACCAGAAGAGAGTCTGCACCGGACGCGAGAAGGCTTGCGGCTTCACTCACTGATTTTGTTCCCACGAAATTTTTTACGGTTTTCGAAGGCGATTGGATCCAGGAGACACGATCTAATTCTTCCGAAGAAAAAGTGATCAATTCCCAATCGTATTTTAAAGAAAGTGAAAGAAAGGCGGGCTCGTCTTTTTTTAAGTCCACAGAGGCGATCGCTTTTACACTTTGGATCGCAAGGCCGTTTTCGTTTAATACTTTGTAAATCCCGTTTTCTACGGTTTCCAAAGGGATGTTTCTGTCGCAGCCTAGGCCTAAAATTAGAGATTTAGGATGATATAATATAGAATTCTCATAATGTTTTTGATGGGTTTTTTGAAGATTGTTTCTGTCCGTTGCAATTAAAAGGATCTCATAATCTTCCGAACGAACTTGGTTTAAAGAAACGGAATATTCTACGCCTTTGGGAAGATTTTTGTCCAAAGGCCACCAATTCGGTTCTCCCGTCTCCTGAACGAATAGAACTCTGGCTTCGTTGACTACCGCCGCGCATCCTCGGGTCACATTTCGATCGGGATGTTCCAAAACCCAACCTAGTTCCCTGCCTAAAATGTCCACGGTTAAAGTTCCGGAAACGTCAGACGCGGTCGTGATCACCGGAATATTAGAAAGGGTTTGTGCGAGTTTTTCCGTAAAAAAATTTCCCCTTCCTACGTGTCCGGATAAAACGCAGATTGAAAAATTGGCCCGATCGTCTACACAAAGAACTGCGGGATCTACTTTCTTATTTTCTAATAAAGGAGCGATCATGCGGACCACGGCCCCCACGCTGATGATAAAGATATGACAATCGTATTCCCGGAAGATTTCACGTAATGTTTGATCCATAGGAAGGGAAAGAGGTTTGGAGTTTGGCGGCGCTTCCTGGATAAACTTGGAAGAAACGAAAAGATCTACTCCTGTCCAAACGGATTGAATTCTTTTGGCGATTTCAAGTCCGTGTTTGGTTATTACAAAAACGGAATACGGTTTTCTATTCCGTTTCAATATTTTGTCCTTTTAATGCGCCCTTACGTTTTCGAATGGAAAGAATTACCATCGAAAAATAATCGCAGCTTTCGTTCTGAATTGTTTCTATATTTTTTACGATTTTTTGCCGATCTGTCGTCCCGTAAGAAACGTAACTCGCGTTCTGCAGAATATTCAATTCCTTTAATATAGAAACGAGTCTCGGAATGACTCCGCCTACTTTTGTAAGAACGATCGTATCGAAATGTCGTATGAGTTCGGGAAGGTCTTCCAATCCGTAAGTTCCGGGAACCACGCAGAAACGTTCTCTTCCATCTGCGAGAGGGGTTTGAAGAATAGCGGGAATAGCGGTGATGGACGAAACTGCTGGAACGGTTTCCACTTCGATCCCGGGCCAACGATCGTTTACTTCTTCTAAAAGATAATTCCAGGAGCTATAGACGGAAGGATCACCTTGTGTGATGAAAGCGACGTTATGCTTCTTTTTCAAGCGTTTCCCGATTTCCGAAAAAGCTTTATCCCAAGCGGGCATAAGAATCTTCGGATCTTTCGTCATAGGAAAATGAAGAAACAATTTTTCTTGGGAAGAATTTTCTCTCACAATCGGAGAACAAATTCTCCATGCGAAAGGTTCCAGATGTTCGCTACTTTTGGGAATGGCTAGAACTGAGACCGAATTCAAAACATTCACTGCTCTGAGAGAGATCAAGTCAGTGGCCCCTGGACCGACCCCGACTCCGTAGAGTTTTCCATATTTGCCGGAAATCATGCGGAAAATCCTTCCGGTTTTGTGATTTTAAAAATATGAATTGGGTTCAGAGCTTCGTATTTAAGATAATTTGCAAGAGGTTGTCCTCTGGAAATGTTTAGAAGCGTAACTTCTGGAACAAGGTTTAACTTTTTAAAACTGTGATAGGCCTCCGTGACGTTATCCAGAGTGACTGCGTTGATGACTAAACTTCCCAAAGAAGCAATTCTATTTAAGGAAATTCTAATAATATCGTAAAGGTTTCCTTTGGAGCCTCCAACAAAAACGCAATCCGGGTCGGGAAGGGATTCCAAAATCTCGGGAGCCTTCCCGGGGATTACGTATACGTTATCCGTTTTTCTGGAATAAACATTTTGTTTGCAAATTTCAATTCCTTCCGGATCGACTTCGATTGCGTATACCTTGCCGTCTTTTGCGAGTTGTGCGGCTTCGATCGCTATTGAACCGGAGCCAGCTCCTATATCCCAAACAACGCTGTTGTCGCGGATATCCAAAAATGCGATGGAAAGAATTCGGATTTCCTTTTTTGTGATGAGTCCGTTTTTGGGAATCCGTTTTGCGTAATCTTCTTCGGAAACGTTAGGTACTATTGGAGGGGATCTCCAAATCGTATTGTTTCGAATAAGAATCAAGACGTTTAAAGGGCTAATTCCCTTTTCTTCGCTTAACGATTTAAGATCGAATTTGCGCACTTTTTCCTTTTTGTTCCCAAGATCTTCGCATACGAAAGCGGTCCACTCCGATTCTTCGAAAGATAGCAGATAGGAAGCGATCGTTTTCGGGCAATTGAATTCGTCTGTGAACAATGCTACCTTACGAAGGGATTGAAGTTTTGTGACGAGACCTTCGATGGGTCTTCCGTGTAAGGATAAAATTTCGGCGTCGTCCCAGTGGATTCCCACTCTTGCAAAGGCTTGTTGGATTGTGCTCGGTGCCGGAATAAAATCGACGTGTTCCGATCCGACTTTTTTACTGATTAGGCTTCCGATTCCGAAAAAAAGAGGATCCCCGGATGCGAGTACACATACCGAATGTTCGTAGGCAAGATCGGCGATTTTTTCGATCGCTTGCGTAAGGTTCCCTTTGAATACGATCTTTTCCCCTGAAAATTGGGGAAAAAAATCCAGATGCCTTTTCCCTCCCGCGAGAACTTGCGCTTTGGAGACGGCGTTTGCCGCAATGCTTGATAACCCAAGGCAGCCTTCGTCCCCCATCCCAATCACGGTAACCGCTTTCATTTTTTCCCTCTTTTGGAAGATAAAAGAAGAAGCGCGTGAAGAATTGCAACGGCGATTGTACTTCCTCCTTTTCGTCCTTTCGTGATAATGTAGGGCACCGAAAACACATTAGAACATTCTAATTTTATAATGGCTTCTTTGGATTCGTTTGCCGAAACAAATCCGACCGGAACTCCGATGACTAGAGCCGGTTTGATGCCTTCTAAGCGGATTAATCTTTCGATTTCGAGCAATGCCGTGGGGGCATTCCCGACGACGATTACCGCCCCGTTCAAAAGATTGGATATCTTTGCTTTTTGAATCGCTTCGATCGCTCGTGTGGAATTTTTTTCTTTCGCTTTTGCGATCACGTCTTCGTCCGAGATAAAACAAAACGTTTTACAGCCGTAAGCTTTGAGTCTGTCTTGGTTAAGGCCGGCGAGTATCATCTGAACGTCGCAAACGATCGGGCATCCTTTTTTTAGGGCCTGAATTCCAGAATTGATCGCTTGGTAGTGTATTTTGGTAATATCCTTGTATTCGAAGTCAGCCGTTGCGTGGATGATTCTACGAACCACTTCCCATTCTTCCTTGGAAAAAGGATGTGAACCCGCTTCTTCGTCTATGATCGAAAAGGATTTGTCTTCGATTTCTCTACCGAGGGACGTCATTTGTCTCATATCATTCATGTATCAAATTCCCTTTCGTAGTTTCAATTTTTTGCGAAAAATTTTCACATTTGCCCAAAAGTGTTCCGTCGAAATCCACCATATAACAGGAAATCGACATATTCGTTCCCGCGTGTTTAGAGCAGTTTCTCGCGACGATTTCGCAGATTTTGGTCGTGATGATTTCGTATCCGTTCGCTTTACAAATTTCTAATACATGTCTTGCTGTATTTGCGTTTTGGATGTCGATCGCAATTGGTTCGGGGATTCCCACGGATCTCGCGATATCGGATAACATTTTAGTGTTCACGGAAGAACCGCCCCTGTGAGTCATCATTACGCCGTCGGCCATCTTGGATAACTTTCCAATCATACCAACGATGATCACATGACGTATGAATTCCTTAACGGAAGTTTTAATACCCGTCCCGATAAAATCTCCGACTTGAATAAAAGAAAGTTCTTTCAGATTCGGAAATAGATTCATAGCAAACTTTTCGGATTTTCCGCCCGTCGTGAGAATGACGGTGTCAACTTCGTATTCTCTCGCCATACGAATCGCTTGGATAACGCTTGCTTTAAATGCGGCTGTGGAAAACGGCTTGACGATGCCTGTGGTTCCTAGGATGGAAATTCCTCCGATTAGGCCTAGGCGATTGTTCATCGTTTTTTTTGCCATTTCTTGACCGCCCGGAACGCTGATTTCCACTTCCGCGCCGTTGAATGAACTTCCTACCAATTCCTCCAAGATCATCTCGCTGATGTTTTTTCTAGGAATCGGATTGATTGCGGGTTCCCCCACTTCTATGCCGAGTCCCGTTTTTGTGACGGTGGCGACGCCGTCTCCACCTTTTAAAACGATTTTGCTCTCTTTTGTTAAGCGAACTCGTGCTGTGAGTTCCGCTCCGTGTGTACAATCCGGATCATCTCCGGCGTCTTTGACGACGCTACAGATTGCGACTTCTCCATCGAGTTGACAGCGTTTGACGGGAAAAAGAACTTGTCTGTCGTTCGGAAGAGTTGTTTCGATTTCCAAAACGGGTTCTCTCTTTAAGAGAAGACGGGTCGCAGCCTTCGCGGCGGCGGCGGAACAAGCCCCTGTCGTAAATCCTTCTCTTAATTCTTTCGTAGACATAGTAAATCGTCTAATGGCCGTTAAGTTAATTCTCCGATTTTCTTTGCGGAGTTGAAGAAAGTTTCCATGCCGATGTCTTCTTCGTTCATACCTCTCACTAGGAGAATGTTTTTCATGGTTCGGATTAATTTCCCATCTCCTGCTAAGAACGCGCTTGTGGGAAAAATGGAGGAATCCAATTCTTCGATAAAGGAACGAATACATTCGTCCGATCGGTACGGATGATTGATTTTAGGAATGGGGATTACATTCAAAAAATGGAATTCTTTTGGAAGTCGTTGTAAAATTTCCTGAACGGGAACGGACTTTTCCTTTGGAAAAAAGAACCACAATACCGACGTTTCCTTGAGTTTGAATTGCCATCGGGAAGAATGAAGAATTGCGTTGATCGCCGTAATTCCCGTATCTGTTGCTACGAGGAGGGTTTTCCCTTTTTTAGGCCAATCTGGATTTCCGATAAATTTACCCCAGGGACCCGAGAATTCGAGTTCGCTACCAATTGCAAGATTTGGAATATGATTGGACGCGGGCCCGCCCTGGATCGGTTGGATGCAGATTTGAAACTCTTCCTGCTGTAGGTCCGACGAAAAAATGGAATAAGCCCGTTTGATTTCTTTTCCTTCGGGCGTTTTCAGACCAGAATTGAAAATCACGTACTGGCCACCTAAAAAGTTCAGGGGTCCGTTTTTAGAAACGAATGTAATCGTAGCGGAACCGTCCGTTTTGACGATTTTTTTGACTTCGGCTCTTTTGGGAAGGGTTGTCATATCGATTACGCCGGATAAATTTCGTGGACAAAGTCGTGTATCTCTTCCAGGTCTCGAAAGAAATTTTGAAAAGAGAAAAAGGAGTTCTTCAATTCGAGTTCGACTTTCTTAGTTAGGATTAGGAGGGAACGATAATAGGCCATTTTAGGATCGTCTTTCTTCGTTTTGGAGATCATTTCTTCCAAATCGCACAAAGAAGCTTCGTAAAATCGGATCAAAGATTCGAAGTCTTTGGCTTCCGACAAAGAACGAATTGGCCCCGAAGATTGTAGGGCATCCCCGATTTCGGCACGTTCGTGTAGGATTGTCGCCTCGTCCTTGATTCCGAGTACACTCATCATACCCAACCGTAGGGCGGCTATTTCATGACATGCCATATATTCTCCTCATTTTACTGCATGATGTTGTCGACGAGTCTTGCGACCAATCGATCGTTAAACAAATGTTCGGTGACAATTTCTTCCGCGTCGTTTTCGTTTACTCTTTGATACCAGATTCCGTCCGGATACACGACCAGAGTTGGTCCTTCCCCGCATCTACCCAAACAGGAACTTTTGGAAACTCGAAAGTCCGTTTGTTTTCCGTGTTTTTTGATACAAGAACGGAATCGATGAATCAGAGAAATGCTACCTTTGTTTGCGCAATCCGTACTTTCGCAGATATACACGTGTTTAATCAAATTTCTATGGGGAAACTCGTGAGGAGCGCTTTGAGTATGAGTTTCCAAATGTCTCATACTCCAAAGAAGAGAATTGAGACCTCCGACTTTGTTTTTTAAACCCGGAATGGAAACTCGATATTCGCAGTTGTCGCAAGGAAGGGCTTCCTTGCCCGAAAGAGCTTGGGAAATCCTTTCGTCAAGGATCGGATATAGAATCGGATCGGGTCCGAAGTGAGAGGCGGTTTCGATTTTGATCCAAGGATATTTTAGGGAATATTCTTTTGTTATATGATAAATCTTTTGTATTAACTTTCCATTGAATAGAAAATATGGGAGAATCAAAAGACGGTCCGGCCTGAGTTTTACCGACATTTCGATGCTTTCGTGTAAGAGAGGTTTGGTGATGCCGATAAAACTGGGTTTTACGAAAAGAAAGGAATTGGATTCCTCGAAAAACCGAACAGCCTTGTAGAAGTTTCCGTTGGAATCCGCATCGGAGGCTCCTCGACTCACCACGATCACTCCCGTTTTGGATTGGGAATCTTCTTTGAAGATATTGCTTTCTTTGGAGCGAATTGATAATAAATTTATAATATTCTCATGAATTCCTAAAGGCATCGCGGAGACGAATCGATGATTTGGGAACTTTTCTTTTAGGTCGGAAAGAATCAAAGGGATGTCGTTTTTGACGTGATTGGAAGCGAACAAAAACAGCGGGAAAATTAAAATCCGATTCCGTGTTTTTGCGAATTCCAAAAGCGCCGTTTTAAAAGCCGGTTCCGCGAGTTCTACGTACCCGATGCAGATTTCGTACTCCGGATGGAGCTTGCGGTATCCTTCGACGAACGTCTCGAATTCTGTACTGGAGGAGAGTTCTCTACTTCCGTGTCCGACGATAAAAATTCCGAGAACGTTTCTACTTACTTCCTTCTTACCTGCGGGCGTAGAAACGGCACACAACGCAATACTCCCCCTTTCAAAGTGAACCTAAAACCAATCAATCAACGAACGAATGCATAGACTACTCCATTGGAATCTAACACATCTTATATTATTTTTTATTTAAGTTACGTTCACCTTACTTCCGAGGTTTAAACGTATCTTCAAGATTTTCCTAGGATCGTATTCTGACTTTGAGATCTATCTACTCGGCATGCCTTCCCAGGTTTAACCCCAGTGGCTTTCTATGCCTTTCGTCCCTCTTACAGCGGCGGATACCGTGACGGATTCTAACCGTCTTCCCATCTACGTGAAACGTCGATGAATCCCATGAAAATAGATTATAAATCCAGCAATATTCTTATCGATTCTTTTGAAAAGAATAATTTTTAATTCGAATACGGAATCTTTAGGATTCCTATCGAAATTACTACTCGGACGCATGAAAATGATACTCGAAAATAAGCGGTCGGTTTTGCAAAAGTACAGCGGTTCTCAAAAATTAAGTCAAATCGGGAAATCTCGACTTTTTAGAGGAAGATTCCAACATTCTAATTTTCGAAATAGTTTATCATAGTATTTTATTCATGCGTCCGAGTAGTAATGTTAACCGAGATTTGAAATCGATTTTTTCTTTCGAGTACCTTCGTAAAATTTTTACAATTTGGAATTGAGTGTTTTGAATTTGAGGATTACTTAGGGGGTAGAATTTGTTTTCGAACAGAATCAAAAGGTTTTTCTAATTTTCTCAGCTTGTATTTCTAAGCAAAACACGTCAACTTTTTCGAGCTAAACTGGAGCCTATCCGATCTAAGATAGGGAAGTTTCGGAATTAAAATTGCAGGATTATTAAACTTAAAATCGTTTCAGAGAATCCTGCTTGACCTCAAAAGGAAGAAACTTATACATTTCGCATGTTTTTGTTAGGCCAAGCACGCCCAATTCTTGTCTGGCCGGAATTTTCTTGGATTCCTGTCATCAATGGAACTATCTTTGTGGTTCTTCTATTGGCCGCCGGATATTATCTGGAAAGACGTTTTCGCAAATCGATCGAAAATCGAGCTACGCTCCGGGCTAAGATTCTTAGAAAGTTACCTCTTACATACATGAACGGAAGGGATGTGATTCAGATACATTCCTTTTTGGATCACGCCTCGGTCTCCGTGCTTCAAAAAATTGCGGAGTCACAATCTTGGTTTCAGGAGATTTTTCTTCCGGAACTCGCACTTTATCTTGCTCATCAAGGGGAACTTCCTGCCTGGAGAGACACGATCATATTCAAAAGGTTGCAACATCTCGTCCATGATCTTGGTCCTCATCCTAGAAAAATCACTCCGGTCGTATTTTTAACCGATGGAGAAGAGGCCTTTCCCGGTTTTTTGTATTCTAACCCACCGGGACCCGATTCCGTTCAGAAGTCGCTCCACACGAAAGTATTCACAAAAAAGCTCTACAATGCGTTTCCGGTTTCGGTGGGAGATAAGATTCACGTTTTGTATTCGGGCGATGATAAGGAATGGATTCGTTTCGACGCGAAGATTTTCAGCCTGAAAGGGAACGACATGGGTATTCAAGTGGAAACTGTTCCCGAAAAAGATCCGGAAAAGACGAAAACTTGGGGTGGAATTCAAATGGGAGGCGTTGGAGGAATTCAAGAAGACGTCGCCTTGCCCGACGAATTTCAAGGAAGTCTTGCGCAGATTTTAAACTACGCTGAGACGAGTCCTTCTACCGCGGCTGAGATTCAAAAAAGGGTACGCACATTTAAAGAACATCCTGGTCTGGTTCGTAAAGAGCACAAACCGGAGGAAATTCAGACTTTTATCGAACTCTATTCCGCTTGTTATGCAAAATACAGATCGGACATCGCTCCCGTTCCAAAACCGGTTCTACTATTTTTATATTTTTTTTATATGGACGAGAATCTTCTTTCTCCGGCGAGAATTGTTCAACTTTACGGAACACTGGAAAAAATCCGAAATTATACACAAGATCCTTCTAGTCATAAACTTGCGGTGTATTTTTTACCGGAATGGTTGGGACTCATTCTTTCGGGTAAAAAAACTCCTTCCCGAAATCATCTAGCGCAATCATACGAACAAGTGCGTGCTTCCATACTTCGCAAAACGGGAACCGACGAGTATGCGAGTGACAGCGGGATCGAGGACTTGTTGCATCTTCTCGATTGGGAATTGAGCAATTTATTATTCAACGGACTTATCGGCGTTTCTTCCAATCCGAATCTTGCATATCCGATTCTTTCCGAAGATCAGATGTACGGAGAAACCGACGCGTTTTTGGTCACGCATGAAAAAATAAATGCCGTTGTAGATCACGTTCGTAAAATCGATAAACATCTTTTTTACAGACAGATTTCCTTTGAGCCCGAGCAGACTCCCGGCAAACCGGAACTTGCGATGAAAGAAATCTGTCCAGACTGTATCATACTTCCGGTTTTCGGAAATAGAGGGGTTCTTTGGCAGGAAATTACTTCCGGACTTGTATCGAGAGGACGTCTCGTATTTCCTCAGATTTTAAACGAGAACATGACTTTGGCGATTACGAGAACCCTTGGGGAATTCAAGTGGGAGATTGAAAGAACGGTTCGAGGAAGGAAGTGGAAAGATTCCGCCCCACCTTCGCTTACTTCGGAATATTATCTTTATCTGGAGAATTATCGGAAGTCCCCTGCTCTCACTCCCGATGCGAAAAAAAGCATCGATCAACAACTTGTCAAATACAGAAAGAATTTAAAAGATATGTTTGCTTCGGATTATTCCTATTGGATTCTTTTCGAATCGTCCGGAAAACTCAGACTCAACCGAGTGGCGAGGGATGTTCTCAATCGGTATGTTCCTTTTTCCCCTCAGATTCGGACCGAATTGCAAAAACATCCGATTCTAAAGGAATCGATGGATTCTTTCGAGTCCAGAAAAAGAAGACTTGTTTCGGGAATCAAAAAGAGATACAACCCCTACTTTCAGACCGGAAACGTTCCCGTGGAGGTTTTGGAAACGATTCGATTTTTCGAAGAGATGTGAGAATATTATAATAATCTTTCGAATGCCGATGCCCGTAAGTCTTTCGTCACGAAAAACTTGGCGTTGCAAGCGGGACAACTGTGGTTCCCGAAATTTTGTATTTTCAAAAGATGAAAACAAATCGGACAATTGATGAGCACGGGAGCATTTTCGGGGAAAACGGAAGGTTTGACGGAATCGACTGCAATCAAGTGCGATTTTGCAGATTCCCGATCTTTGAATACTGGAATTTCCTTTTCACTTTCCGCGGAGATTTCGATTCCGGTAGGCACCGAACAAATCGCAAACTTAGATCCGGAAAAACGTTCCGGAAGTCGGTTTAATACCAACACGCCTTCCGGCGTGGCCGATTTGAGCCCGGAAGCGTCTAAAAGGATTTTACGCGGAAATTCGGATAACTCTTCCAATTTGGAAAGCAAAGCTTCTCCTAATTTAAAATCCAAATCTCCTTGGAGGTTGATGATGATTTCTTTCAAAGTGTCCTGAAATAACGATTTATACTCTTATTGGAAGTGAGGCAAGAAAAGAATTTCTGCAACACATTTTTCGGTTTACCTAAAAATCGAAATGGTCTGTTTCAAAAAGGTTGGACTTTTAGGAACGAACGGATTTTATTTCCTACATGCTCGGTCAGTGGAATCGAAGAATGTGGGTCTTTCCTTTAGATCTGTTATTCATGGGGATTTCCTATTTTTTGGCGCATTGGATTCGCTTTGAGTCTTTTATTTTTCTCGCGTCACCGGAAAGATTTTTTACTTCTTTGATCATTGTCATTACCGTAAGAGCCGGTGTTTTTATTCTCTCCGATATTTACAGATCGATTTGGGTTTACGCTTCGATTCACGATCTTGTGGAAATTATCAAGGTCACACTTCTCTCCTCTCTGGTCTCAACCACGGCACTCTTATTTTACAATCGTTTCGAACAACTTTCCAGAATGGTTCCCGTTTTGGATACGCTCCTTCTCCTCAGTTTTCTTTGTATTCGTAGTTTTTCCTGGAGAGTATTCCGGGATCAGTACATTCTCAAAAAATCCAAGGAAGAAGGTCTTCCGACTCTGATTCTAGGAGCTGGGAAGATAGGTGCGACCCTGCTTTCGGAAATTCGAAGACACAACGAACTCAAACTCAATCCGATCGGATTTTTAGACGATAATGTCCAGAAAATCGGAGCGCATATCCAAGGGGTTCCGATTCTGGCTAAAATCGATCAAGCCGAACAAATGATCAATCGTTTCGGAGTAAAACAAGTTATTATCGCAATCACCAATCCCGACGGAAAACTTATCAGTCGGTTGATTCGTTCTTTTGAGAGTACGGATGTGAAGTTTAAAATTCTTCCTTCTTTGGGCTCTTTGTTTTTTGATTCTCCCAAATTAAATCAACTCAGAGAGGTGCAGGTGGAAGACCTTTTGGGTCGCCCGGTTGTGGATCTTGAAGTTGAGTCCATTCGTTCTTACTTAAAAGGGAAATCGATTTTAATTACCGGAGCGGGAGGTTCGATCGGGAGCGAACTTTGTCGGCAGGTTGCCGTTTTCGAACCTTCTCGAATTCTTCTTTTGGATTCGGCGGAAACTCCGTTATACGAAATCGAATACGAACTTGGAAAAAAATTACAAGGACAAAATATAGAACTCATTCCGATCGTCGCTGATATCAAAAATCTTTCCAGAGTCAGTTCTATTTTTGAAAAACATTCTCCCGAAGTTGTATTTCACTCGGCCGCTTACAAACACGTTCCTATGATGGAAATCAATCCAACCGAAGCGGTAATGAATAATGTGTTGGGTACGAAAAACGTCGCCGATATTTCTAGACTTTCGGGCGTGGAGCGTTTTGTTTTAATCTCCACGGATAAGGCGGTCAATCCTGTGAACATCATGGGCGCTTCCAAACGTGCGGCGGAATTGTATTTACAACATGTCTCCCGAGAAACAAAAACCAAGTTTATTACGGTTCGATTCGGAAACGTTCTCGGTTCCAACGGGTCCGTGATTCCAAGGTTCAGGGAGCAAATTGCAAACGGTGGCCCGGTTACTGTCACACATCCCGACGTGATCCGTTATTTTATGACAATTCCGGAAGCGACTCAGTTAGTTCTCCAAGCTGGAAGTATGGGAGAATGCGGAGAGATCTTTATCCTTGAGATGGGAGAGCCGGTAAAAATTCTCAACTTAGCGGAAGAGATGATTCGTCTCTGCGGTCTTAGACCTCATGTAGATATACCGATTCAGTTCACCGGACTTAGACCGGGGGAAAAATTATTCGAAGAGCTTCTTTTGGATCTGGAGGGAATTAAAAAGACCCATCATCCTAAGATCAAAATCGCCGCGCCCTTGGAAAATCAGGAAGTGACTACATTTGTTGCAAGATTCAACGAACTTTTAGCCGCAGGAAGGATTAACAAGGATAAGGATATCTTTCTCGCTTTTAAGGCTCTGGTTCCGGAATACAGAATTCACGGAGATTATTTGAACGAAGCCGTCACGAGAGTTTCCGATCAAAATTTAAAGAATGG
>NZ_AHMT02000031.1:35000-38825 GCF_000243815.2 Leptospira alexanderi serovar Manhao 3 str. L 60
ACGCAGGGGACAAAATCTCTTTCAAACTGTATAGGAATGGAAAAGAAATGTCTGTTTCTTTTCCGGCACGTCGTATGCCTGATTTCGATTTTATGAGAAATCAATACGATAAACAGTATGATTTCGAAATGATCGGTGGACTTTTATTTCAAGAAATGTCTCGAGATTTGATTACGAGTTGGGGTCGTGGCGGCAATACTTCCGGAGGAAGTCAGCTTTTATATAGATTTTTTTACTTCATAGAAGACGGACTGAACCGTACAAAAAAAACCGACGTGGTTTTATACCGGAAACTTTCTCATCCAATCAATTCTTCCGCGGAATATTTTGTGAACCTTGTTTTGGAATCTGTGAACGGGATTCCTGTTACGGAATTAAGCGATCTAAGAAAGATCTTGAAGCAATCCAAGGATAAGTATCTTCGTTTGAAATTTTTAGATATTCAGGTTCCTCTCGTTTTGGACCGCGAGGAAGCTGAAAAGGCGGACGAAAAAATCCGTAAAATTTACGGTCTGGAATAATTAAGGAAATTATAATGTTAAAAATCTGGATCATGCCGATATTTATCTGTTTTTCGTTGGGGATTTTTGCCGAGAAATCGGATCTTATTCTCATTAAAAAAAAACATTATAAAACGAAAAAAACGAATTACGATACGAAAAAAGAATCCGTATCTTTAGCGAAAACGTCGGGCACTCAGGAAATCTATCATAAAAGTATCGTTCAGATCAAAGTCACTTTTCAGGAGCCCGAATACCATCAACCTTGGAAGAAAAAGAATCCTAGGGTTCGAAGAGGAGTTGGGGTAGTCACAGAAGGAAATCGAATCCTGATTCCCTATTCGCTTCTACCGGATGCGACTTTGATCGAAGTAAAAAAATATTCTTCCTATTCCGAGATAAAAGCGGTAGTGTTTCGTCATGATCCGGAATCCAATCTGGCTCTCCTTCGAGTCGAGAAAAAGAATTTCTTCGATGATCTTATCCCGCTTACGTTTTCCTCGGTTGTCGTGTTTCCGAAGCAGGTCAACGTTTACCAACTTGATAACTCGGGTTCGATTCAAACAACAAGCGTGACTTTTTTGAGTATGGACATGGATCAGATGCCTCTTGGTCAGGTAGAACTTCCCGTTGTGGACGTGAGTTCCAGCGAGGGTTTGAATGGTTTTGGAGAAGTTGCGATTGAGAGTGGAAAAGTTTCCGGTATTCTTTATGATTTTATTTCTGGAAAAAATTCAGGGAGAATCATTCCCTCTTTTGTCATTCAAAAATTTATCGAGACTCCGGGAACCGACGTATTCAGTTATAAAGGATTTCGTTTTCGTCCGATTACGGACGACTCTGTAAAAAAATATTACGGTATGGAAAAATCCGATTCCGGAATTTTAGTCGCAGATGTAATTCCAGGCTCTTCGGCGAGCGGAGTCCTGAAACTTGAGGATATCATTCTCGAATTTGGGGATAAGAATGTAGATTCGAAAGGATATATCGAACATCCTTTGTATGGGAAACAAGTTCTTTCCTTTTTGGCACACTCTGGGGATTCGTTCGGATATTCATTAGGAAAAGAAATTCCTATGCTTGTACTGAGGGATAAAAAAAAGATTCGTTTGAGTATGAAGTTGAAACCGTTCCCTTATTCGGCGGTTCGAATTCCGTTTAAAAATATTCCCGCTTCCAACGATTTCGCGGTGGAAGGTGGCTTTGTGTTTCTGGAACTTTCTGAACCCCTTTTGGAAGAATGGGGAAAGGATTGGAGATCCAGAGTGGATCGAAAACTTCTCTATCTTTATGATTATTATAAGTTTCACGAAAAAGAGGGGGATGTCGGAAAGATCGTTCTTCTTTCTCAAGTTCTTCCGGATGAATCCAATAACGGTTTCCACGATCTTAGTTTTAAGATCGTGGAAAAAATCGACGGCCAAAATGTGAAATCGGTCCGGGATTTAAAACGAAATATCAGACAAGGTAAATCCGATTATGCTTTGATTTCTTTGGACGATGGAACCGAGATCGCTTTGGATAGAACGAAATTAACGGAGATTAACGAAAGAATTTACAAGAGTTATAAAATTCGTTTTTCAGAGAACGGGAATTAAAAATCGCCTGAGATTCGAAAGTTCTTGTTTTAGGTTTCGTTAAGATTTTACGTTTCATCCGAAAATTTGAAATTCTTGTTTTTAAGGACTTTTTCTTCATTATAGGACACTTCTATAAAAATGAGTACCTAAATACCAGCTTGTTTCCAATAACTATCAAAACTGATTGTATTTGATTTCAATATACCTAAAGTAGATTTAGTTCTTTGAATCAATTGGCTAAGATTCTCCGGACAAAAATTAGCCATATAGTTTTTCTTCCAACGACACCAGATATATTCTTGAGGATTTAACTCCGGAGCATAAGGAGGCAAAAATTCTACTCGAAGCCTTTTCTCATTTGCTTTTAAAAATTCATTCATTGCTTTGCTTTTATGAGCAGATAAATTATCCCAAACTATTAAAATCTTTTTGCGATTTTCCTTTAGAAGTATATTTAAAAAATAAATAACGTGAGTTCGGCCTAAGGAGAGAGTAAAAGTTGTAAATTGTCTTTGGATCTCAAATTCAAAGAAGGTTTTTTTGGAAAAAATGAAAATGCGACTAACCCACTTAATAAATTAACAGCCCAATTGAAAAAGCTTCGATGTCTAGTATGTTGAATCTGACAAATATTTTTAAGTTCATCATTTACGGATTCAATGATAGCTCTTTTTCTTAAAAGAATTTTATCAACTAAGGGCATTAATTTATTTTTCATATTCTTTTTAAGTTTTGTAATGAGTTGAATTCCTTTTTCATAAAGACTTTCAAACAAAGATTGACTGATATAACCTCTATCTCCGAAAAGTTTATCGTGAATATTCTTAACAAGTGGAAAAATCACTTTCGAATTCCTGTCGTCGACGTTTCCAGGAGTAATCATAAATGATAATATTTCACCTTGATCATTTACGATTAAATGCAATTTAAAGCCATAAAACCAGCCTGTGCTCGATTTCCCTCGTTGTGCAGTATCTTTAAATACTTTATGAGAATGGATTCTTCTGTTGTCGCATACTCCAAAGAATCGTAGAATCAATGAACGATATTCCGGAACATTTTCCCAGACAAGAATTTGATAGAAAGGAAGCTATGACAGATAACGCGTTAGGCATCAGTTCAACAAAACGATTGTAACTTACAGCTTTTGGAAATTCCGATTTTAAATTCTTTTTTATTTCTATCAGATAATAATTTTTAAATTCTCTATAATGAGAAAGATGAAAACAGACAACAATCGTTGCTACTTCACTCAGGCTTAACTGAAATTTTCGGTTTCTTTTTCGAACCACCGGACAAAAGTATTTTCACGTTCCAGTTTATTTTTTGTTGTGTACAATAATCGTCTATCGCACAAAATATCTCTGTCAGATCCATATTTAACCCCTTTCTTGCTGGAAATTTAGTTCAATATGTGATCTGGCGCTTTTCTGTACAAGATTTTTCTCTTTTTTCCTCCTTAGGCCGAACTCACGTTAAAAAAGGTCCTGGCTTTTAACAGAGCCTGTTATGATCTGAAAGTGAAAATCTTTTTTAGAAATAGCACCGATTACTGATAACTTTTTCCAAGACATCTTGTGACGAAGGATCGGTGTCTTACCTATTAAGCTCCAAGTTTTTATCGTATATGGATTCTGGCTGATTCCGCTTTCATCTAAAAATATGACCTTAAACCCTTCATTCTCTGCTTTTTTTATACCGGGCCAAGTTTTCGTTTTCCAAGTTTCAATTGCCTTTTCATCTCT
>NZ_AHMT02000030.1:5000-25000 GCF_000243815.2 Leptospira alexanderi serovar Manhao 3 str. L 60
ACAATTCTTATATAACAACGTTTTGGCGATCAACGTGGTGGAGCAAATTCAATCCGCGATTTCTCTTCCCTCCGGTGCCATCGTCTTCGGTTTCGAATTGAGCGTATTGACCAATTATCTTTTGAACAACGTTTGGACTTTTTCTGATCGTAAGAATGTCGGCTTTTTGGATAATACGATCGGATTCTTAAAATTCAATGCAATCAGTCTTTTGGGTTTTTTGATTCAATTTTCAACCTGGTTTTTTCTGGTAAAATATTTCCAGATCTACTACCCGAATTTTTTACCCTATTGGCTTACATATATGGGAAATATTGTAGGAATCCTACTTGCTACCGCGACTAATTATTTTTTGAATCGCAATTTTACATGGAAGAAGCCTTAGTATATTTATGAAGTTGTATCTGCTGTTCTTGTCGAGTTGTTTGGTTTTATTTTTCGGGATTAAGACGGATTTTGAAGTAACCTACGGCGACTCCGGTTTTATGTGGGTTCAGGTAATGGATCTGATCCAATCTGATTTTCGGACTTTCTCATTTTATTATTCCGGAAGCTCTTTTGATCCCAAAGGGGAATGGATTCCCTTTCAAGCGCCTTTTTTAGGAATTCATGATTTGCAATACTATATAGATTTTCCACCTTACTTTCCTTTAGTCGTTTCCGTGGGTAGGGTATTGTTCGGGTCGAATTTAGGAATTTATTTAATCCAAGTCTTATTTTTCTCCGGTTCGATTTATTTTCTGTATCTTTTATTTTCCGAATTTACCCGGAGAAGATGGCTTAGCGTTTCTTTTGTTTATTTGTATTTGTTCGGGACGACTGTGTTTACGTATAATCTGGTCATTCACGAATATTCGATCGCTTTGTTTTTTTTATACGGGGGAATTTATTTTTATCATCGATCCATAAAGACGAAAAAAAATACGAACTTCATATATTCTTCTCTTTTATTCGGACTTTCCCTTTATTTTCGTTTGGAATTTATCTTTGTAATTTTTCCGTTGTCCGCTTTGAGTTTTTTATTACGACAGGAGATTCGAAAGCAGATATTTTTTTATTGGGCCCCCGTGTTTTTAGTGATACTCGCTTCCTTATTGGCTTTGAATACTTACATTCACGGTCATCCACTCGGTCTGCGTTATATACTTACCATGGATAATCCGGATACCACTGCTCTTTCAAGATCGGATATCATTTATGATTTGTTATTCGGCAAAGAAAGGGGATATTTTTTTCAATCTTCTTATTTGGCATTGATAATTTTTTTCTCCATTTTTGTTGCGATATACAAGAGATTATATAAGGACGTTTTGTCTTTGGAATTGTTGTATCTTGGCGTTTCTATACTTTCGATCTTTCTTATATTGGCGACCGCACCCAATCACGGAGATCATATCTCTCCCCGGTATCTTTTCGGAACGTATCCGTTACTTTTTGTGCTTGGCCTTATCCTGGTAGAATCCTTTTTCGATTCTAAAAAGTCTGTCGCCTATTACGGAACGTTGATTCTTGTCGTTATTTCGTTATTGTTTTCCATTAAACAATGGTTCTATGCGGTCCAATTTATACGTACTTCCGATAAAAACGTAAGAACCATGATGGATTATTTCCGATCGGAAAATAAAAGATATTTGGTTTTCACGGATACGAACATTCCCAAAAACATACAGTCCTTGATGTATGAAAAAACAATATTGTACGTTTCCGAAAAAAAACTAGTTTCCGATTTTTTGGAGAAAGACGCTTTAAAAATCGATCCGAGTCAGATTCTAATCGTTCGACTTTTGACAACAGCCTTACCGGTCGACGAAAAAGGATGTATTTCCGGTTATAGGTTTTGTAAGTTGGAGACCTCGCTTCCATATGTCGAGGTTTATTCTTTTCGATAGATTCCGAACATTGTCCGTCTTGTAGCAAAAAGGAAATTTCGTGTTTTTTGCAATCGAACGGGTCCATATTAAATCCAAAAAAGAAACGAGCCGACCAGGTTTTTAAACAAAGGAACTCTTGTCTTCGTGGAGGTATTTCTTCTGCGAGAATTACAAAAACTCAGTTATCCGAACTTTCCAAAGAGAAATAACGATGGATGTTAAAACCCAAGGTCCATTCTTTTTTGTCATAATCGAAATCGGCGCCTCGTAATAGCTGAGTGTGAGCGATGGATCGGCTGTTCGTAACGAACAACTGGAAGACGTGTCCCCCCGTTTCGAAGTCCACGCCGAAACTTAAGGGAACGGACATATATTCCACGGGTTTGGAAAGGAGAATGTTATTTACAATTGCGTCTAACGTTCTTCCGTTTGCGATTAGGTCGTTGACCTCGGAAACGGAATATTCGACTCCGTTGATTTTTGTCTTTCTATCTTCCGCAGCGTAAGAATCTCCGATATAATCCCGTTTCGGAGCGAGAATCGTTCCGAATGTGAAGTCCAGACGTTTGAAAAGATGAATTCTGAACGAAACGTCCAACCCGGTTCGGTCGTTGGAAAGATGGTCTTTGACGAAGTTTCTATGAACGAACATCGGAGAAAGTTGGAGAGAAAAGAAATCGCTAAACCTTCTCGAAATCAAAAACGAAGCCAAAGTACTTTGTCCATCCGAATAACTCAATTCGTACGTATTTAATTTTTTATTCGCTTCGAAATCAACTGTGGGATAACCACTCGAAATTTTAAGATAAGGACCGTAGAATGTATTTTGTTTTGCCGTTTCTTGACCAAAAACTCCGAAAAAACTCACCGTAACCGGAAAACCGGAGTCTTGAGTCAGCAGACGAATTTTTCCTCTCGCCTCGTACGTTTTTTGAAACGAAGTTCTTGCGATACCGATCGTGATTCGATCGGTAAGACCGTAATCGAGAGAGAGTTGTGTGTTGGCTCCGTTATCCAAGCCCAAAAAATCGTAGGAAGCGGATTTAGCGCTGCCAAAACGGTGATTGATTCTGAAATCCAGACCGTTCTTACCTACGTCTTCTGTGCTCGGCATGTGGATGAGACTGCTTCCTAAGAACGCGGACTTTCTCCGTTCCTGAGCGGATAAGACGAAAGAAAAAGAGATCGACAGAATCAAAAACGGAATTAAGGAAAAGTTGATTCTAAAGTTCATGATTTGAATTGCCATAGGATGGATGTTTCGACTTTGATTTTTTCACTTAGTTTCAAAATTACTAATTTAGGAATTTCGATTTTAAAATCGCTCAGTAGAATTTCAAAATTCGCGCGAATCAAAAGATCTTTCCCTTTTTCCTCGAAGTTTCCCTGAACTTGAACGTACTTTTTTGTAATTCCGTGTAAGGTGAAATCCCCTTCGACGGTCACCGTTTTGGAAGAAATGTCCCATTTAGAAATGTTTCCTTGAAAGATTACATTCGGAAAACGTTCCGTTTCCAAATAATTCTCGTGCATGTGGCGGTTCATCAGCCGGTTGGGAACGTTTAAGTCGTTAAGATCGACTTGAAAAAAAAACGTTTTTGATTTCAGATCGGCCCTCCCTTCTGCTTTTTTCAAAGAGCCTCGAATCGTCTCCTGAGGGGCCTCGCTGAAGAAACGGATATCCGTTTCCTTTATGCTCCATTCCTCGGAGATTTTCTTTTCGGAACCAAGTTCGTAGACGGGAGAAATTTGTACGAACAAAAAGATTATAAAAATAGAATATAGGAATCTTCTACAAATCAAGAGTTGGCCCCCTTAAGAATCCAGCAGAAAACGGCTTTATTGATAGAATCGTTATTATTCACTCTCATCGAACCAGTGTTAATTTTTTGAAATAGAAGGCTGTTTTTCGGATCGTTTACTGTTATTCGATTTCGAACCGAGTTGTAAGAAGTGACGTCGAATCCGGCGTTTGCGTTGTTTGCATTGTGGCAAGTGGAGCAGCTTCCTGTTCCTGCTTGATTTAAGGTGGAGAATGTGGGGGACGGATCGGTACAATCCGCATTTGTGAGTTCTTTCAAAGGTGTCATCGAGTTCGATAGAAAAGCTAAAAGTTTTAAGGAATCTTCCTTATCCGAACTTTTTTCGCTTTGGCAGTTCCATAGTATAGAACAGAGGTAAAGGGCCAAGATTCCAAACCGGAACGGGTTATAAATTTTTTTCATAAGATTTTCCTTTAAAAAATGAATTTATAATAGATGGGGATAACGTTTTGAATTTCAATCTTATAATGGACTTTACATTTCAAAAATGGAAAATTTAGAATTTAAATATTCAAAAAAGTTCATTTTTTAGAGGATTAGAATCTTGTTCTTTTGAATATTTAGAATCGATTCCACTGGACACGGTATGTTTTCGTCGGAAAAATTGCGGGTAAAACAAAACGGTCCACGGAGGGGAATTTGCGCGATCCTCGGAGTCGTGTTTAAAATTTACTGATTGGGTTCGTGATCCAAGGTTAAAGGGAATTCTATCCGAATGCAATGGCCAAACTTTCAAAGGCGGTATTACTCATCCCTGTATAATAGAGTGTCCAAATTCTGCGTCTAAACGGGGGATCTGTGCTAAAATTGGCGGGCTCCTTTATGTAGAGATCAGTAGAAGTGAAAAGCCTTTCGTTTTAATCCTTTCATCCCGGAGAAAATAAATACGATCTCTTTTTTCAACCGAATTTAAAAACTTGTTCAGAGTTTCATTTCCCATTTTGGGAAAACTTTGTTTTGACTTGTTGCGAAGTGTGTTTTCGGTAAAAGATTTGAAATTTGGTTTTAAGTTTTCACTGGGCGGATCCAGGCAAATCATCGTTTTTTTCTATTAGGCGGTACTCTTTTTGTCCCGGTTTGTTTGAGTTTTAACAGAAATTTTTCGAATTCATTCTCAAAACGGATGAGATAGGTTTTACGAAATAATTCCATTTTGAAGGTCTCGATATTCCTAAAGTTTATCTCAAAAAACTTATGCTTGATAGTGATGTTGCCGTTTCGATGGGCTGAAGATTTTCGGGATAAATTGTATAAAGGAAAATGAGTAATTCATTCAATTTATTTCGTCATACGAAAATGAATATTCTTTCAGTGGCTTCGAAAATAGACCTTTGTATATGCCGAGGATAAGTTTTATGTTTTAGAATCTCTCTAAAGTTTTAAAGATTTGACATAGCTTTATCTAAAAGTTTACTTACTTTGTGAACTTGCATCATTAAAAAATGATTCACTTTTTAAAAAACTTGACTGAGTATATATCGAGGCAATGATGAAACGCTTTAAATTCTATGAAAACAATATATATATTCATTCAGAGATTGGGAATACGAAAAAAACTGATACTTCTCTTTGGTTCTGTGCTGATACCGATCACGATATTGGTCGTATTGGCCTTAATTAATACGAAAGATAGAATCGAGGACATTGAAACGATCTACGAGGATCGGGTAATTCCTCTGAAACAATTGAAGAAGATATCGGACCTGTATGCGATTTTCATCGTAGACTGTGTTCACAAGGTAAGAAGTGGAACGTTTACACCGGAGGAAGGAGTAGCTAATCTTGATAAGGCGACTTCCGGAATTCAAGAGGAATGGAGCGCATACATCGGAACTTATCTTGTTCCCGAAGAGGAAGCCATCATCCGGGAGTTAAATCCTCTTTTTGTGGCTTCAAACGCCGCGGTAGCCGAAGCTAGGGACCTGATGATCAACAAAAACCTTCAGGAATTAGAGTCTTTTGCGGATTCCCGTTTGTATCCTAGAATCGATCCGGTAACGGAAAAGATTGAAAATCTGATACAGTTGCAACTGAAAATCACGGACAGGATATATATCAAAGCGGAAAAGCAATTCACTTTTAGTTGGATTTTACTCATTTCCCTTTCCGGTATAACTTTGATTTACATCGTTCTGATCGCGGTGGTCTATTCGATTCAATTGGTCAAGGGACTTACTACCGTAAGTGGCGCGGTCAAAAATGCGGATTTTTCTCATCCGGTGGAAGTTGAAGAAGACGAAAAGAAAAAAGACGAACTTTATCTTTTACTGATTACTTTCCGTTTGTTTCAGATCAAACTCAAAGAGATGCTCAATACGATCATGGACTTTTCCGAAAATCTTGTTGCTGCTTCCGAGGAACTTTCTCGTTCTGCGGATCACCTTTCTTCGAACGCACAATCCGAATCGGCTTCGATTGAGGAAATTTCCGCATCGGTGGAAGAGATTAGTTCCGGAATGGAATACGTAAATCGAAACGCGGAGTCTCAATATGTCCTGATTTCTTCCTTTAATGGAGAAATGAGAGAACTGGAAGGGATGATCACCCAGGTAGGAGACGCCGTAAAAAATTCTTTGGAAAAAATTTCGGATATGTATCTTAAAACCGATTTCGGTAAGAAAACGATGGGAGATCTTTCCGAAAGTATGGAAAAGATCGAAAGCAGTTCGGTCGAGATGCAGTCTATCACGGCGATTATCAAAGAAATATCAGAAAAAGTGAATTTACTTGCGCTCAATGCGGCCATCGAAGCGGCGAGGGCTGGGGAACATGGCAGAGGTTTTGCCGTGGTGGCGAGTGAGATCACAAGACTTGCAGAACAGACGGATTCTAGTGCGATGACGATCGAGGAACTCATTAAAACAAGTAACGCGGAAATCGAAACCGGTAGAAAGATCGTTGAACACTCTGTGAAAGTTTATGCCGAAGTTTTGGGTGGACTTGAACATCTGAAGGAATCTTCCAATCAAATCGTAGCCATTATGGAACTCCAGCAGGAGAAAAAGGAAAAAATTCGCTCCGGAATCGACCAAGTCGATACGAAGTCGGAGGACATTCGCAATTCCGTTAAAGAACAAAAGATTGCTATTACGGAAACGGCGAACGCGATTTCCAATATTTCCACTACGGTCCAAAGTAGTGCGGCGAACTCCGAAGAAATTGCCGGAAGTGCGATCAGTCTTTTGCAGATTGCGAAGAATCTTCAAGAGACAATGAACTTTTTAAAAGGCTGAACGTTTCTACTTTCTAGAGGAAGTTTCGAACTGGTAACTCTGTGCCTACGAATTATCAATCGTTTTTACAGAGTTGCTTTCTTTTGAGTCTTAAACGTATAGATTTAAAAAAATTATCAGAACTTGTTCCAAAAGAAACTCAGGCATCTCACTTCCTGAATAGCCGCCCCATAAGAAGGCATTCGATGAGACAGGTGCTTGCAGTTTGATCTTTTTGATAAAGTACAATTGGATTTTGAGACGCGTTGTTAGATGAAATTGAAGAATGATTCCATTCTTCAAATTTTCAATGCAGGTTAATTTTTGAGATTTTTATCTCAGATTTCCGATCTGAAAAATTTCCATGTATGAATTTTTAGAAAATAAAACTAAGAATGAATATGAAATGAACAATAGGATCTATCCACATCGGTTCTAACTCCGACACTAAGGTATTTCTTTCCGAAAAAGATGGCGCTTCTCCCATTCGAATCTGGGAACTTCCCGATTTTTGAATTCCATTATATTTTATGAATATATGATTGCTATTACGGAAATAGTCGTTGATTTTATTTCGCTTTCTAATCTTAATTTTTTAGAATACGTTCTATCGGTGCTGTCATTTCGGATTTGACTTCAAATATCAAAGATTTTTCTGCTCTTACTGATCCCTACAAAAAAGAGTACCAAAAATATATCCATCATATCCCATTGTCATAATGCAAAACTTAGAAAGGGAAAAGTTAAAACGTTTGGATTTACTACTCGGACGCATGAATAAAATACTATGATAAACTATTTCGAAAATTAGAATGTTGGAATCTTCCTCTAAAAAGTCGAGATTTCCCGATTTGACTTAATTTTTGAGAACCGTTGTACTTTTGCAAAACCGACCGCTTATTTTCGAGTATCATTTTCATGCGTCCGAGTAGTAAGTCAGTTTCCTGAAGGTTGTAATGTACGAGTAGTAAGTTAGAATGTTCAGCTGCTCGTTACGGAAATTTAAAGAGTAGTGTTCAGGATAATTTTTAAGTAGGTAAAAATAAAGAGGGATTTATTTATCTTGGTAGATTTCCACAATCATTGAAAATTTGAGTATAAGTTTACAAAAATGGTTGGATTCATTCAAATATATTAGATAAGTTTAATATAAAAAAGTTTGGATGTATTGTTTAACTTTGCCATAGAACTTATTGTTTGAGTTCAATTTCAATCGGTGTCTGTCGTTTAGAGCAATGAACTCTAGATAACGTGAGTTCGGTGCAAGAAATCCATGATTCATTTTTCTGTAGGAAGTTCAGTTTGAACTTTATAAATCTATTCTTAAAATGTGGGAACTACCACAAATCACGATTTTACAGATAAGTTTGGAAATGCGGGGACTCTACTTTTAGAAAATTGTTTCTCATTTTCTTATGACCCTGCTCACGTTAAGTAGAAAAAAAGTGGCGGGTTCCTACTTTTTTAGAAATCACTGTGAAATTGACCGTAGTTCCGACCTCATTTTTTAGAATTAAAAAAAAATTAGAATCATTCTAAAAAATATTTGCTTCTGAGGGGTTGGGGGATATCATGGAGTGTCTAAGTTTCAAAGTAAATTTAAAAAGGAGAAATAAAATGCCACAGGTTACATCCCTAGCACCGGATTTTAAAGCAGAAGCTGTTCTTGGAAAAGAGATCAAGGAAATCAAACTTTCAGACTATAAAGGGAAATGGGTAGTGTTATTCTTTTACCCACTTGACTTTACTTTCGTTTGTCCGACTGAGATTATCGAATACGATAACAAACTTCCGGAATTCAAAAAACTTGGAGCGGAAATACTGGGAGTTTCCGTGGATTCAGCTTTTACTCATTTAGCTTGGAAAAATACTCCTAAAAAAGAAGGTGGAATCGGAGACATCAAATATCCTCTGATTGCGGATCTTACCAAATCCATTTCCAGGGATTACAATGTTTTAACGGATGGTGGAGTAGCTTTAAGAGGAACTTTTATCATCGATCCAGCCGGTCTGATTCGTCAGGCGACTATCAACGATCTTCCTGTGGGACGTAATATCGACGAAGCGATCCGATTGATCAAAGCTTTCCAATTCGTTGAAAAACACGGCGAAGTTTGCCCAGCAAACTGGGATGAGGGAAAGAAAACGATGAAAGCAGATCCGGAAAAATCTAAGGATTACTTCTCGGCGGTGAATTGATTTTTTTTCTGTCCGCAGATGTAAGTCTGCGGATGATGACATAGAAGCGGATTGGAGTTAAGTTTTAATGAACTCAATCTCGCTTCCTATGGGGCGCGAGCGGATTGGAGTTAGGTTTTAATGAACTCAATCTCGCTTCCTATGGGGCGCGAGCGGATTGGAGTTAGGTTTTAATGAACTCAATCTCGCTTCCTATGGGGCGCGAGCGGATTGGAGTTAAGTTTTAATGAACTCAATCTCGCTTCCTATGGGGCGCGAGCGGATTGGAGTTAAGTTTTAATGAACTCAATCTCGCTTCCTATGGGGCGCGAGATAAGTCTAATTTTCGGAGGCAATGGAAAATGGAACAAGTCCTGGAAAAAGAATCCATCCACGAAAATCGTTATTACCGTCCTGATAATTTTCCGAAAGGCCTTACGCGCAAAGTCGTAGAATCTATTTCTCATATCAAAAATGAACCCGGTTGGCTCACCGAATTTCGCCTCAAAGCCTTTGAAATCTACGAACAAAAGCCCATGCCTACTTGGGGATTTTTTCCCAATTTCAACGTGGACATCGATTCTTATACGCACTATATAGGTTCCAATCAGCAGAAGAAAAAATCCTGGGACGAAGTGGATCCGGAGGTTCTCAAATCCTTCGAACGTCTTGGAATTCCGGAACACGAACGCAAGTATCTGGCCGGAATCGAAGCGATGAATGATTCCGAAACTGTTTACGCTAATGTTAAAAAAGAATTAACCGAACTGGGGATTCTTTTCTGTGACATAGATACCGCGATCCGTGAATATCCTGACATCGTAAGGAAGTATCTCGGAACGGTTGTGAGTGTGGGAGATAACAAGTTTTCCGCTTTGAACAGTTGTGTTTTTTCCGGTGGCTCTTTCGCTTATGTTCCTAAAGGAGTGAAAACTCCGATGCCTCTTCAAGCATATTTTAAAGTGACTGCGGCTTCTTCGGGTCAGTATGAAAGGACTCTTTTGATCGCGGACGAAGGTGCGGAGATCGAATACTCCGAAGGCTGTTCTTCGGTTCAGGATAAAGGTACCAACTTTCACACTGCGGTTGTGGAACTTATCGCTCATAAAAACGCGAAAATCTTTTATACGACGATCCAAAATTGGAAGAAGAATATGTACAACTGGACCGTCAAACGCGGATTATGCCATGAAAGAGGGCATATCACTTGGACTGATGTGAATATCGGTGCGAATACGATCAAATACCCGGGAATCGTTCTTCAAGGGGATCATTCCACGGGAGATGTCCTTTCTCTTGCATTTGCGGGAGGTGGGCAAATCCAAGATACCGGGGCGAGAATCATTCATGTCGGTAAAAATACTCGAAGTAATATATTAGCAAAAGGTGTTTCTCTCGACGGAGGAATCAATTCCTATAGGGGACTTGTTAAATTCACCTCCGGATCGGAGAATTCTTATTCTCATGTGAAATGTGACGGTCTGATGATGGACGATCGTTCTCAGTCTCACGCCTATCCTTATAATGACGTTTCTGGCCAAAATGGAACCTTAAATTATGAGGCTACCGTTTCCAGAATCGACGAAGATCAACTCTTTTATCTCCAATCCAGAGGTTTGTCGGAAGATGATGCAAAGCTTCTGATCATCAACGGGTTTTGTGAGGGTGTGACGAAACACTTGAATGTGGAATATTCTGTAGAAATGACACGTTTGATCCGTATGATTCTCGAAGACGGCCACGTGATTCAAGAAAACAACAGTTCCGCAGTAAGCTAATATCCTATCGAGCGCCCCATGGGAAGCGAGATAGCCGTAGATAGCGGAGCGTGATCGAAGGCTCTTTGCGTAGCAAAGATGAGCGCCGAACTCATTGAGCGTCTCTACGGATGGCATTTAGGAAGCGAGATAGCCGTAGATAGCGGAGCGTGATCGAAGGCTCTTTGCGTAGCAAAGATGAGCGCTGAACTCATTGAGCGCCGAACTCATTGAGCGCCGAACTCATTGAGCGCCGAACTCATTGAGCGCCGAACTCATTGAGCGCCGAACTCATTGAGCGCCGAACTCATTGAGCGCCGAACTCATTGAGCGCCGAACTCATTGAACGCCGAACTCATTGAACGCCTCCTACGGATGGCATTTAGGAAGCGAGATAGCCGTAGATAGCGATAGCATTACCGAGCGACCATAGAAGTAAATAATTCATGTAACGTTTCCTAAACTCAAATCTCGCTCCCGAAGGGTCGCGAGATAGGTTGAGAGTCGCACGGCCGTTTGCGGAGCAAAACTTGAGCGTCTGAACAAAATGTGAAAACTCATACAATTTCTGAATGTTCGAAAGTTTGAATTTATATACAGACTATTCGCGAAACTCTCTTCAGGTTCTGGCACAAACGATTTTTTAAATAGAATTATTCCCAAGATTATATTTTATCATGAAACGAAATTTTGATCGAACCATCAGTTTTTTGAAATAGATTCTCGTTAAGACTCGAAAAATTTAAGATTCTAAAGTAAAATGATTTTTCCTTTTCAAAGGTCTCTTTAAGATTTAACCGTTCTTTACTAGATTCCGACTCATGAAAACTTTGGATTCCAATCTACTCAACTCAGAATTCTTTCGGCAGATTTTCGAAACCAATCGGGATGGAATTGTCATTGCAAATTTGAACGGCTCTTTTTTGGAAGCCAATTCGGCCTTTCAGATTCTAACAGGTTATTCTCTCGAAGAACTTCGAAAAGACAACTTTTGGTCATTGGTCCCCGCAAGTTGGAGTGTAACCGAGAGAAAAGATTTTGAAGAGAATCTTTTCTTTTCCGGTTATTCTCAGGAGTTTGAAAAGGAATACTCTTGTAAAAGCGGTAGAATCATCTCAATTTCCGTAAAAGTGTACGTTATCCGAAACGAGTCTAAAAATCCGACTGCAATTTGGGGAATTGTCAGAGATATCTCGGAACAAAAGCAAAAGGAAGAAGTTCGTAAAAAATTTTGTGACGAGATCAGGGAAAGTTGGGAAGCACTTCAGAGGATTTTCGCTTTGAATCCTTTTCCGATGGCGATTTCCGAAATCGATACCGGAAAACTTTTGGAAGTGAACCATAAGTTCGCTGAACAAATCGAATACGATTCCGATAAACTGATCGGAAAAACTATGACTGAACTCGGAGTTTGGTTTTCGCCTGAGGTTAGGGAAAACATTCTCACGATCATGAGACGTGACGGTTTTGTAGATAGTATAGAAACGCCATTTCGAACTACTAAGGGCACCGAGTTTTGGGGACTTTTTTCCGTGCAACAAATCGAATACAAAGGAAAAATCGCGTTTTTGAGCATCATGGTCCCGATAACCGACAGGATCAAAGAGGAAAGAGAACGACAAAGGTTACTCGATGAGGTCCGAGAGAAGGAGGAAATTCTCGATCAAATCTTTCGTCTGAATCCTTCCGCAATCACATTAGCAAGAGCTGATGATGGAAGGTATGTGGATGTAAACGATCTCTTTTTGGAACATTTAGGCAAAACGAGAGAAGAGGTTTTAAACAAAACGCCTGCCGAACTCAGTCTTTATTACAATTTGTTCGATCGGGAAAAAATTCTTCAAAAATTAAACGAGGACGGTGTCGTTCAAAATTTAGAGGTCAAACTTCAAACATACGAGAAGAAAATAAAAACAATTCTATTTTCTTCTAGATACATAGAATCGAAAGGAGAAAAGAAAATTCTCTCGATCGGTCACGATATTTCCGAGTTAAAGGAATCCGCTCTCGATTTACAAGATCTTGCAAAGGAACTTGAAAAGAGCAAGGATCTCTTTCAGAAATTATTTCAACTAGTCCCTTCCGCGCTCGTTCTAACCGATTGGGAGGATCGTACGATCGTCGACGTAAACCAAAGATTCTTGGAAATGGCAAAACGTACCCGAGAAGAAGTGATCGGGAAAACGACTCCTGAAATTCATATCTGGGATAAGTCCGGGAATTTCAGGGAAGAGGTTTATGAGGCACTTTCCAAAACGGGAGAGGTAAAAAATTATGAGTCCATTTATCTCGCTTCGGACGGAGAAATTATACCGATCCTGTACTCGGCGAGAATCATCGAAATTAACGGAAGAAAACAGGTTATTTCTCTTGCGACGGATATCAGTGAAAAGAAAAAGTCGGAAGAAGAAAAAAGAAAACTCGATAAAGAACTTCGCCTCAGTAAAGATCTTTTTGAAAAACTCTTTCAACTTACTCCGGCCGCCGTGTCACTTTCCGACTTGGAAACAGGGATCTATCGTCAGGTAAATCAATCCTATTGTGATCTAGTCGGCTATACAAGAGAGCAGCTTATCGGCAAATCGTCTATAGAACTCGGAATTTGGGAATCTTCGATTGATCGTGAAAACTTCAAGGGAAAATTAGAAAAAAAAGATTGGACCGGAAGTCTTGAAGTTACGATTCAAAGTTCGAATGCAATTCACAAGCACGTAATTTCCGGAAACAGAGTCTTTCAATTGGACGGGAAGTCGATGCTTCTCTCCCTTCTTGTCGATGTTACGGACAAGAAGATTATGGAGTCCGAAAGAAACGAATACTTTGCAAGGATGCAGGAAAGCAAGGATCTTTTCGAGATGATCTTTGAAATGAATCCGGACACGATCACGATCAACGATCTTCAAAACGAAAAGTATATTCAAGTGAACGAACGCTTTTCGGAAATGTTACAGTATTCCAAAGAAGAAGCGGTTGGTAAGATGCCCATGGAATTGGGAGTTTGGAATGACGACAAAGAAAGGGCCAAAGTGGTTGCGATTTTAAGGGAAGACGGTATTGTCCGAGACTACGAAGCCCAATTTAAAAGGAAAAGCGGCGAAGTCGTGGATACTTTGTTTTCCGCGAGACGAGTTAAGATTGGAGATTCCTCTATCGTGATCGCGATCACGCGAGATATCACTCAACAAAAACTCGCTTCGAGGGAAAGAGAAGAGCAAACGAGAAGAATTGCCTTACATGCACAGGCGCTTATGGAGATGGCTACCGATTCCGAATTTGCTTCCGGAAATTTGGAATCGGGTATGAAAAAAATAACGCTGATGGTTTCCGAAGTGGCGAACTGCGATCGGGTGTCGATTTGGATTTTTCATAAGGAGAATCCGAGTCTTTGGACTCTTTTTGCGGGTTGGGATCGGAGAGAACAAACGTATATGAGAAGAATTGAATTAGATATGTCTTCTTATCCGAATTATTATGAAGCAATCCAAAGGGATAGATTCGTAGACGCGACGGATGTAATCAACGATCCTCGAACCGCAGAACTTGCAGCGACTTACAGCGTTCCGCACGGAATCAGTTCTTTACTCGACGCGCCTTTTTTTCTCCGAGGAAAGATCAAAGGAGTTATTTGTCTCGAACATAGAGGTAATCTGAGAAGATGGAAAGGATACGAAAAACAATTTGTAGTTACCGTCGCGGAGCAGGTCACACAACTTCTATTGAATGCGGAAAGAAAAGAAGCCAAGGAGGAATTGGAAAGGGCGGTAAAAATAAGAACTTCCGAACTAGCGTACGCCCTTGAGAATCTACAAAGAACGCAGGATCAATTGATCCTTTCCGAAAAGATGGCCGCGCTCGGACAACTTGTTGCGGGAATTGCGCACGAAATCAATAATCCGTTAGGTGCCATCGCGGCGTTCAGCGGAGAATTGAAGGCCTATTTGAGTTCGTCCGCGGAGAAGATGGAAAAGTTGGGTCGTGAGTTTGCTTCTGTGGACTCCGAATTCATTCATAATCTTTCCGAACTGATTCGAAAAGGAATCGACAGTAAGGAAGGTATTCTTTCCAGAGAAAACAGAAGAATCGTTTTGAATTCCATTAAGACGAAATTGGCAGAGTTTGGTTATGAAAATGCCCACGATATTGCGGATCGGCTTTTGGACAACGGACTTCCTTCGGCGTTGCAGGAATTTCCTTCCTTATTTTCGAATCCTAAATCTTATTCTTTGATTAAGTTCGCACTGGAGGAAATTCACGCTTATAGGAATATTCTTCTGATTCGATTGGCCGTGGATAGAACGTCTAAAATCGTTTACGCTTTGAAAACTTACGCTCATATCGATACGGAAGAAAACAGAGGAAAAGTTATTATCGATCTTGCGGAAAACATAGAGACCGTTTTGACGATCTATCATAACAAAATCAAAGGTGGGGTGGATGTGGAGTTGGATTTTCCGGTTCGTCCTCTGATTGCCGCGTATCCGGATGATCTCGTTCAAGTGTGGACAAATCTAATATACAATTCTTTGCAAGCGATGCGTTTTAAAGGAAAGATCCGAATTTCGATTCAAGATCGAAAAGACGAAGTCCGGGTTTCAATCGAGGATAACGGCCCTGGGATTCCTCAGGAAGTGAGGGAAAGAATTTTCGATCCTTTTTTTACGACAAAAGGTCCGGGAGAAGGAAGTGGCTTGGGTTTGGACATTTCTCGGAGGATCGTAAAAAAACACCAAGGAAGAATTGAACTCGAATCTGAATCCGGTAAAACTATATTCCATATATTTCTTCCTAAAGAATGAGATTCTATGGTATGCCTCCATAATTGTAGGTGTTTGGGATTTTCTTTCTAAAGAAAGAAAAAATGGGGATTTCGGAAATTTTTCATTCAATAAAAAGTTGAATTTTGAAAGAATTTGGTTTCTCTTGCCTGATGGTTAATAGAGTTCTTCGTTATTTTTTAATGATAGGAATTTTGATCTGTATCCTGAGTATTTTCTTTTCCAACTTTCAAGATACGGATAAGAACGATCCGATCGCACAACCTTCCCGGATTCAAGAAATCTTAAGTGAAATTTTATCTGCTATTCGGGAAATCAAAACGAGTATGGAATCTTCCGAATCTTCCAACCCGAATGCGACCGTATCGGCTACGAATAACGGAGAAGATCCCAACGAGATTTTTAACAGAGCTTATCGTACAAATGAAAAAGGCGATTATCTCAAAGCGATCAAAGAATATTCTAAGTATTTGGAATTGGTTCCGGGAGACGCTTCCGGTTATTATAATCGAGGTTTGGCAAAATATACTTTGAAACAATACGGTGAGGCAGTGAAAGATTTCGAAAAGGCTGCGGAGATTGATCCAAATAAGGCTTCCGTCTTTCTCTATAAAGGTTATGGCAACGAAATGCTCGATAATTGCGCTCAGGCAGTCGACGATTTCCAGAAAGCGATCGAACTCGGTGAAAAGAATAACCCAGAACTTTACGGTCACAAGGCACGTTGTGAAAATCATGACGAGAATTACGACGAAGGTTTTAAAGACGCCAGGAAAGCGGTAAATCTGGATAAAAGAAACGTTTACGCTTTCTTTGAATTGGCTTATGCTCAGTACGGTTTGGGAAGATATTCGGATTCGGTTGCGAGTTATACGATGGTTTTGCGACTCAATCCGAAGGACGAGGTCGCGTTTCATAATAGGGGTCTTGCGTATGTTTTCTTAAAGAAGATTCCATTGGCATGTAAGGATTTTCGAAAATCTTTGGGCTTAGGATATACGAGCGCCAAGGATCGATTGGCAGAATATTGCAAATGATTGATCACGCATCAAATGTTTTGCTCAAATAGAATTCAAAAAAGTGAAACCGGTTCTATCGAATAAGTTTTTGAAATTATGTTTTAAGCCCAATCCGAACTAGAATACGTTTTTAAGGCACGGGGGACTTTGTATTCAAACGCAACAGACCGAAACGGTTCGTCTTTCGGACCCAACGCAATTTTCCTTTCAGCACGTCCGCGTCGACTCGCTCCAAAATTTTCGCTGAACTCAAGTAAGGAGAATTATACTCTTGATCCAGAAGTATCCATTCTTTCCATTCTCTATCTTCTCGGATTGGATACACCGGATTTTTTAAAGCGACAAAAGGGGAAAGGTGGAATCCGGCGGAAACGGAACTTCCGGCGGGGATTTGTTTTAAAACATCTTTTAACTCGATCGTTCGATCTGGTTTAGGTGAAAGTACGATCGGATATTCTGATTCTTTGGAGTTTCTATAGATCGAAGCGGAAAAGGTAAGGATTAAAATGAAAATGAGTTTTTTTTCTTTCGAAACGGACGATAAAAATTTTGTTTTGGATTTGTCGATTCGATCTTGGATCCATACCGTTCCCGTTTTTAGAAATAGAATCAAAAACGGAATGAGAGGGTAAACGTAATAACTGTACAAATCTCTGACCCAGGGATGAATCGATAATCGAAATACGGAATACAAACCGAAAAACGGAAATAAGATCCAACCTCCGGTCAGATTCCAGAATCCCCATTCCAGACTTAAGTCCCGGATTCCCTTCCAATATTGAGATCTATTTTCTGGATTTTGAATGTAGTTTAAAAAGATGGAAATAGGATTTTTGTTTTCAGTGCCCCAGTATTCTTTCCAATTTCTTTCCGCGGATATTCCTGCCCATTTGTTTAAGATTGGGAATATGGCAAAATAATAAAAAATGCATATAATAAAAACGAAAGTCCATTCTTTATTTCTTTTTTTATCGGTCGGAATAAGGGCGATTGCGAGCGCCGCTAAGTAGATGGAAATGTCTTCTTTGATCCCTAAAAAGAAACATAGGCTTATGGAGGTAATCCAAAATTTTTGTCTTTGAATTCCAATAAGCGCGCATAAACACAGGAGTGGAACCAAAACTTCGAAGTGTAACGAATGGTTTAGTCGATAAAAACTGGATGAGCCCGACCAAAGAAGGGAAGCACAAAGGGAAAGTTCTTCGGAGACAGAACAGATTCTTAAATAATAGTATAAAAGGGGAATTGTGATCGAAGCGAAAAAAAATATCCCGATTCCGAATCCGAGTTTTGAGCCGAACAAAATTGGAAAGGGAGTCAAAAGTAAGATTCCCGGCGTCATGTGATGAGAGAGAAAGTTTGCGTTCTCATTCGGACCGTAATATTGAGTCTGAAAAAATTTTCCGTCGATCGTAGGGACGATCATCCTCGTCTGAGCCGTATAGTCGAAATCGCCTAAGAAAAAGGAGTCTAACGCGGTAGTTGTGTAAAAAATTCCTTCCGTAAAAACAAACAGAGACCAATACGAGATGAGAATGCCGGGGGAAACGATCAAGGGTGAAAACGGCTCTTTTTTCCATCGCTTTTGAATCCAAAAGAGAATTGGAGTACAGAGAAGGATTCCCGTTAAGATGAGTCCGCCGATTCCTTTGCTTCCGATCCAATATTGAACCGGAAGATAAAATATAAAAAAGGGCAATAATAAGTGGACGGATAACGACATACGGATTTTATCCAAAATTCATTTTTGATTTTTAATTTCTTCCAAAAAAAACGGTTCACATTTCTTTTGAACGCGCACGTTTCATCGAAAATGATTCTGAAATATTTACGAAGAGATTCAATTTTAATGCGACTCTGAAAGTTCGCTTTTGGATTGTATGACTGAAATTTTCGGCATTTGTAAATTGATAAACAAAAAGTTATTTACAACCTTTTGATTTTCGTGGAAATTTTTACAGCTTACAGCATTTCCCTGAAATCGAATTCCAATTTTTACGGGGAAAACAAAGTGGCAAAGTTTCCATCGAAAACAAAAGGAGAAAGTCAATGGCGTTTGAAAGTCCGGACGGAATGTCCTCGACGGAGAGTGTGGGTTTCTTATCCCAGATGGGGAATTCCTTCAAGAGTATTCTTACAGGAATCGTTTTATTACCCGTGTCGTTTATCATTATCTACAATGTGGAGACTTGCGAACAGGCGAGCGCCGCTTTGAAAAACGCGGTTCCCGTGGGACAAGCGAAGGATAATCAGCCTTCGTACGTTACGGGGATTCTCAAAGCGAATCCTCTCGGCGGACGATTCGTAAAGAGCGGTCCTTACATTTCTTATTCCGTGAGTTCCGAAGTTTATGCTTGGGATGAGGAAGTAAAGACGGAGGGTTCCGGAAGTAATAAAAAAGAAGTTAGAAACTGCGTGTTAAAGTGGACTTCTTCACCTGAAAATCCATCCAGCTTTAAACTTTCCGGATGTCGTACAAAACCGTATCATAGGCAGTCCGTAAAGGATCAGTCCGATTCCGCGTCCGGAGCTACGATTTTTTCGAACGGTAAAAATTATTCCGTAAACCTTGAAGAAGTGGATTTTACTTCTCAGGTTTCTTCCAGAGACGCAAACGAAAACGAAATTTTCTCCAACGGTTTCGTCTACGGTGAGGGGTATCTTTATAGTTCTAAATCCTGCGCTGAATCCGAAAAAGAAGGTTGTGAAAGAATACAGGTTTCCGTAACTCCGATTCCAGAAAAAGACATGACTTTTATCGGAGATATAAAAGGGAATAGAGTGGCACATTTCACTTCCGCGGAAGGAAATAAGTTTTTGAATGCGAGTGTGGGAGATTTTGCGGAAACGATAGCGGATATTAAATCCGACGACAATACGATGAAATGGGTTGGAAGATTTATTGGATTTATCGTAATGTTTTCTAGTTTCACATTAATGGCTGGGCCTTTAACTTCTCTTCTGAGCTTTATACCTTTTGTGGGAGATCTGGGAGGGGGATTGATCAAAGTGGTTCTCGGAATCGTCGCTTTTATCATCACTGCGATCACTATTCTTCTTATTAAATTTTGGTATGTTTGGCTGATTTTACTCTTAGGAGGGATCGGTTACGCGATCTATAAGAGAAAATACGCTCCTCAAAAAGCGATCTGATCGATTCCGAATTGAAAAAGGAGCCGGTCTTCTAAATATGAAAGACCGACTTCTTTATTTCTGCTTCAAAGATAGGAAAAGGTTTTTTAGAAACAAAACGCCAAAGTGGATGGTATCATCTCCAATACGAAAGAATCATCGCTATGACTTGAAGAGAGATTAAGTTGTATCCTGCATTGATGAAAAAAAGTTTCCAGGATCTGCCTTCAAAA
>NZ_AHMT02000030.1:35000-37500 GCF_000243815.2 Leptospira alexanderi serovar Manhao 3 str. L 60
GCCGCGACCAAGATCGGCCTCGTCACTCCGGTTCCAGAGAAGTTGATCGCGGCTCACGGCGGCGGACATGGGTCGCACGATGCCCCTTTTGTCGCGAAAATCTGGAGTGGAATCACAGTCACCGGAGATATTTCCGTTACGATGACTCTCGCACTACTTACGATGTTCCTCATTTATACGGCGGGTTTTGTCTATCAAGGACCTAAGTTCATCTGGCATTCCGTTCCAAACGGAGTTCCTCTGCCGCTTTATTTAATCATGTGGCCTCTGGAGTTCATCGTTTCTCCGATGGCAAAAACATTCGCGCTTACAGTGCGTCTTTTAGCGAACATGACTGCGGGACACGTGATCATTCTCGCTCTGATGGGTTTTATCTTTCAGTTTCAATCTTGGGGAATCGTGCCGGTTTCGATCATCGGTTCGGGACTTATCTATGTCTTGGAGATTTTCGTGGCGTTTCTCCAGGCGTATATTTTCGTTTTGCTTACTTCCTTATTCGTAGGACTAAGCATGCATAGGCATTGATTGTAGGAATATTGAATCAACAAGGAGACAATTGGGCAATATGGAATTTGGATTAGGATATATCGGCGTAGGGATCGCTGCAGGGGTCGCAATTCTCGGAGCGGCTCTCGGGATTGGAAGAATCGGTGGTTCCGCTACGGAAGGAATTTCAAGACAACCGGAAGCGGGTGGTAAAATTCAAACCGCAATGATTATCGCTGCTGCGTTGATCGAAGGGGCGGCATTGTTCGCTCTTGTGATCGCTTTCCAAGCGGCGGGAACTTTGAACGAAGGTCTGAAAGCAACTGTTGCCAACCAAACAAAGGCTTCCACACCTGTCGTAACCGAAGAAAAAGGAAAGTAAAAGTTGATACTCTTAGCTGCTAAGGGATTGAGCCTCTTAGACGTAAATCCGGGTCTAGTAGTCTGGACTCTGATTACCTTTCTGGTCGTAGTCTTAGTCCTGAAAAAGTTTGCCTGGGATGTGATTCTGAAGGCTCTCGATGAAAGAGCTCAGGCCGTACAGAACGACATCGAAAAGGCCTCAGAACTTCGTTCGGAGGCGGAAGCTCTTCTGAAGGATTACGAAGCTAGGCTTGATTCTGCAAAAGACGAAGCACATGCAATCGTCGCGGAGGCCAAATCCGATGCTTTGAAACTGAAGAACAAATTACTGGAAGAAACGAACCAGGAAGTGAAGGCTCAGAAAGATCAGGCGGTGAAAGAAATCGAACTCGCGAAAGGAAAGGCTCTGGAACAACTGCAGACTCAGTTCGTAGAAATGACGATTGCCATTGCAGGGAAGGTTTTGGAAAAACAATTAAAAGCGGAAGACTACAAGGCTTTTATCGAAACCGAGTTGAATAAACTGGGGAAACTGAGCGCATAATCAATGAACGATTCCGGTGTTTCAAAGATATACGCGTCCGCACTTTTAGGAGCTGTAAATTCTCCGGAAGAAGTGGAACAAGAACTCGGCGATTTGGTTCGGCTTCTTTTCAAAGAGGAAAAGATCAGAAACTTTTTTCTTTCTCCTACTGTGTCGATCGAAGAGAAAGAAAATATTTTGGGAAAAAATCTCCGGGGAAAAATTTTGGACGTAACTCTAAACTTTCTCGGAGTGCTTTTAAACAAAGGAAGATTCATCAACCTTCCCGAAATTCAAAAGCAGTTCACCGTAGAGTTAGATAAGAAAAAGGGAAGGGTTCGCGCACAGGTAAAAAGTTATCCTTCTTTAGAACCTACTCAAATCGCGAAACTCGGATCCATCCTTTCTGAAAAATTCAAATCGGAATTCGTCCTGGAAGTTTCGGAAGATAAAACTCTTCTGGGCGGATTTGTAGTACAATTCAACGACTTAAAAATCGAAAAGTCAATCGCTTCCCAGCTCGGGGAAATCAAGAAAGCCATGTTGGAAAAGAAATTACCGGTTGGAGCCGTCTATGAAAATTAAGACAGACGAAATTACGTCCGTTCTCAAACAAGAAATTTTAAATTATAAAAAAGACCTCAGTGTTGATGAAGTTGGAACGGTTTTAGAAATCGGAGACGGAATCGCCAGAGTGTACGGACTCAAAAACGTAATGTCCGGAGAGATGGTCGAATTTCAAAACGGAATCTTCGGACAGGCGTTTAACCTGGAAGAAAATTCGGTAGGTGTGGTCGTTTACGGAAACTACTTGGAAATTCAAGAAGGATTTACCGTTAAAAGAACGAACCGAATCCTGGAAGTTCCCGTTGGTCCGGAACTTCTGGGTCGCGTAGTAAATCCGTTAGGCGAACCCCTCGACGGAAAAGGTCCGATCAGCGCAAAACTTACAAGACCCGTGGAATCTCCAGCTCCCGGTATCGCGATGAGACAACCGGTCGGCGAGCCGATGCAAACCGGAATCAAAGCAATCGACGCGATGATCCCAATCGGACGCGGACAAAGAGAGCTCATCATCGGTGACCGCGGAACCGGAAAAACTTCCATCGCACTCGATACGATCATCAA
>NZ_AHMT02000030.1:42500-80000 GCF_000243815.2 Leptospira alexanderi serovar Manhao 3 str. L 60
GAAGTGGAAGATGAGGAAGCGAACGAACCGATCGCACTTTCTGATGAAGAACTGGGAAATCTACTTTCGTCTGAAAACGAAGAACCGATTGATTCTTCCTTTGATTTTGAACCGGAAACAACTTCTTTCGAAGTGGAAGATGAGGAAGCGAACGAACCGATCGCACTTTCTGATGAAGAACTGGATCATATTCTTACGGATGAGGATGAAGGACCGATCGCACTTTCCGAAGATGAACTTGGAAATCTTCTTTCCGACGATTCGGGTACGGGAACTTCGACAGAAACCGATGGATTTGAGGATCTGCTTGGTGAAGGAGAATTACCGGAAGATACCGGATCCATGTTCGAAGAGAACGAACCATTTTCCTTTCCCGTAGAACAAGACTTAGGTGGACCGGATAAGTTTGGCCTTGAGAAAGAGGCTCTGTCAGATTCTTCGGATGCTTCCATTGATCTTGAACCGAATGAGTCTTTTATGGAATTGGAGGGAGAAGATGAAGAACCGATTGCCCTCTCCGAAGAGGAACTAGGAAATTTATTGTCTTCCGATGAAAAGGAAACTCCCAGTTCTTCCTTATTTGATGAAACTTCTTTGCGGGAAGAAGATTCGATTTCGTTGCCTGCGCACGAATTAGACGGTATTGGAGATATACCATCACCGCAAGAAGATTCCCTATCTCTCGAAAACTTCGAACTTTCGACGGACGATTTCGATACCTTGCAAACACAAACTTCGGAAACAACTTCTTTCGAAGCGGAAGATGCGAACGAACCGATCGCGCTTTCTAACGAAGAACTGGATCATATTCTTACGGATGAGGATGAAGGACCGATCGCACTTTCCGAAGATGAACTTGGAAACTTATTTGAGGATGCGCCCGCTACTGTAAAGGAAGAGGATTTAAACGAGATTTTAGGAGAGCTGCCTCCTGCTTCCGATTTGGATGCTTTTGATTCTATCGATGATGACGTTTCCAAGGAGAAAGTTGCTTCTCAGGTTGCTCCGACAGAGGATACCTTAAACGAAGACGAAATGATCATCGTATTGGACGAATATGCGGACGAGGAGAAAGCCTCTCCGATCGAAGAACTACGTAAAACTCCGGATCAAGAGGAGAAGCAGGACGCTTCGGGAACTCCGTCCAAGGAAGAGATGAAACGTATCATGACGTATTTGGACGAATTGCTCGGAAATCTACCCGACGATTTGATTCGGGAATTCTCTCGTTCCGATTATTTCGAACTTTATAAAAAACTAATGAAGCAGATCGGTGTATAACCGATGGGATTACTGGAACGGGTCAGTAAGTTAGTTCGATCAGATTCGTCCGGAGCATCTTCTGCGACTTCTTCGAGCCGAGAAAAAAAATCCTTACTTAAAAAATCAGAATCCTTTCGGCGCAAACAGAGTTTTTTACAAAAAGCCCTTGGCATGAGAAAAGAGATCGAAGAAAGGGAAACTTTCTCTTCGCCCCAATCGTTTCCTTCCGTTCAGTCGCAAACTTTTTCGGAAGAATCCGTTGATTCCGAATACAATCCTCCATCTGATCTGTCCCATTCCGAAGAATTTTCTCTTCCGGAATTGGGCGGGGATACATCCGGATCGGACGAGAAAAAAACTCAAAACGAATTTTCGGATTTCGACATCGATTCTAATATTTCCGGGAGCGAAGACTCGTTTCCAGATTTTTCGGAGGGATTTTCCGCTTCGGAAGAAATTTATACGGATGAAACTTCCATTGCTGAATTTGCGGCTTCGAATGAAGTCGGCGATGACATTTCCTTCAACGATCTTTTCGAAGATACAAGTCCCGAACATTCCGCAACAGATGCGGAATCCACGACTTTGGAGGAAATGGATTCGGAAAAAATCGCCCCAAAAGATTTGGATGAGGAAAAAACGCAAACAGTTCCGAACTTAGATGATAGCATAACGTCTATAGAAGAGGATCCGTTCGAAGATTGGGTTAAGGAAGCGGAACGGGAAGCACATCGAACTCCTTCTAAAAAAGATCCGAACGTCTCTACTTCCGAAAAGTCGGAATTTTTATTCGACGACGATTCTAATTTCACCACGTCCCCGATTGATCTGCAAATTGCTTCCCGAAAAAAATTGGAGAATTATATTTCCGTTTTCGAGATAAGTAAGGAGATCGGAGTTTCCACCGACTTTGCGAACTTTTTTGAAAATCTATTATTTTCTATTATGGGTCAGATCGGTTCCGAATCGATCGGTATCTTTTCTTCCAAAAATGGAAGTCAGGATTTTTTCCGTTTAGAAGACTATCAGGGAGAACACTTCAACCAAGAATGGACTATCTCTTCGGAAGAGGAGATCTATCACGCGGTACATAATGCGGGATCTGTGCTTTATGCGAAAGAACTTCTCAAACCTACGCTTCCGGCTAAAGAGCGGGAAATCATTGAACAATCCGAAGCCGAACTTCTCGTTCCGATCCGAACAGTGGATGAATTTTTCGGAATCATTTGTCTGAGTAAGACGATCAGCGGAGAGGATTACACGATTGAGGATCTTGAATTCTTAAAGATTGTAGGAGAGATTGCCGGTTCCGTATACAAAAGAATCTGCGATACCGAATTGCTTCATCAGGAAAATCAGATTTTAAAAGAGGCGGTTCGAACCAACGAACTCATCATTTCACTCGCGAGAGATTTCGCTTCCGTACGTAGTATGGATGAGGCTTACGATAAATTATTTTCCGCCTTTCAGGAGGAGTTAAAAATTCGTCGCGCCACGTTTATGATTTTAGACGGACATTCTAAGAGCGAATTCCGGGTATTTGCATCCAATTTACTCACTCCGGAACATGTGGGAAGTTTCAGGTTACCCTTGGAGAGTTCGATCGTGGGAATTGTTTCCAACATTCCGGGAGTATTTCGGATCGAAAATTTTAGAAAACATCCCGAGTTAGTACAGAAATTATCGAATGATGAACTTGGGCTCATGTCCGATTTTATAGTGATTCCTTTTATCAATTTGCATTGGCTCGTGGGAATGTGGATCGTCCATGAAACGGAAGTCCCTTGGACTGATTCGGATCGGGAGACTGCGGTCGGAATCTCCGAGGTGCTTGCCCCCGTGTTTTCCAACTTATTGCTTGTGCAGGAACGGGACTCGGTATTTAAAGATCCGTTCAGTCCTGTCGAAGAAAAAATCGATGAGATGATTCTTAAATCCGCTAGACTAAAAAGTTGTTTCAGTCTAACTATATTCAAAGTTCAGAATATATTTAGAATGGTAAAACTGAAAGGATCCGGCTTTTTCGTGACTTATAGCGAGGAATTGAGAAAGGCAATCCAGGATAATTTGTCCGAAGCCGATTTTCACTATCGGGTCGGACAGGGAAAATATGCCGTTGTTTTGGACGGAAAGGATAGGGAAGAGACTCAGGTTCTCATACGTAAAATCAAAAATCGTCTCAGCGAGACGGATCGTAAGTCGAAAGACTTTCAGACTTCGGTCATTCAACACACTCTTTGTTATCCAGCGGATACGAAAGAAAAGGAAAGAATTCTCGAACTTCTCGAAGAATCCTAGATCGATTGAATGTTATTCAATTCTCTGAGTTTCCTTCTCTTTTTTATCGCTTTTTGTCTAATCTACTTTCGTCTCGGATTAACGGGACAGAACCGGCTTTTATTTTTCGGAGGTCTGTTCTTTTACGGATTTTGGAAGCCGGAGATGATTCTACTTTTGCTCGTTTGTATTTCCTTCAATTTTGCCGGAGGAATTTGGCTCGGTCGTTCGTCAGAGCATCGTCAAAAAAGGATTTTCGTCTTTTTGATCGTTTTAAATCTGGGAATACTGATCTTCTTCAAGTATATTCTATTTTTATTAAGTGTTTGGAACGATACGTTGGGGGCTTTGTTTTCGTTTTCGGTTCTTACCTTTCCTGAAATTCTTTTGCCCGTTGGGATTTCGTTTTATACGTTTCATAATATCAGTTATCTTTCGGATATTCGATCCGGAAAAATAAGGCCCTGTTCTAATTTCATTCATTTCGGAGTTTATGATCTATTTTTTCCGTTGTTACTTGCCGGGCCGATCGAAAGGCCGGATTCTTTGTTGCCCCAAATTGAAGCGGAGCGCGTAGCCGCGGAAGATGGGTTTGTTTCCGGTGCGGTCCTATTTTTTTGGGGAATTTTTAAAAAGGTGTTTATTGGGGATCATCTTTTGTTGTTTACCGAAAAGGCGATGGAGCCTGGAATTCAACTTCCTTCCGGCATGGTTTTTTGGATCGCTTTCTCTTTTGCGTTTCAAGTCTATGCCGACTTTAGCGGATATACGGATGCCGCTCGAGGGCTTGCGAAAATATTGGGTTTTAGACTTTCTTTGAATTTTAATTTTCCATTCGTTTCGTCGAGCCCGTCCGAATTTTGGAAACGATGGCACATTTCTCTTTCGACATGGCTTAGAGATTATCTTTATATTCCTCTCGGGGGAAATCGGATTTCTTTATTTCGTCAAAATTTGAATCTGATGATCGTCTGGATTTTGGGAGGACTTTGGCATGGAGCCACCTACGGATATTTGGTATGGGGGTTTTACTGTGGTCTGCAGGTGGTCGTTTACAATTTGATGCAAAAATATGTTTTATTATTAGTTCCCAATAATATTCAAATATTTAAATATTTGATAAAACTAATGGGTATTTTGTCTACGTTCTGGATGTTTGCGCTTGGGCTGCTTTTGTTCCAGGTACATTCTCCTGGCGAACTCTGGAGATTGATTTTGAATGCGACCGCGGGATTTTATTGGAACCCGGTGTTTGGAGCCAAGTTGTTTTTTCTTTTGTTGCCGTTGATTATCGTGGAATTTTGGATGATCGTTTTGGGAGGAACGGATTCATTTTTAGAGAAAATAGTTTCGAGCCCGCTGCGGTGGGGTTCGTTGTCTTTTGGGATTGGAATTTTATTTTGTCTTTTCGGTCTTTTTGAAAAAAAGGAATTCTTCTACTTTCAGTTTTAAAACGAACTCCAAACAGGAACCATTTCAATGGAATATAATATAATGTGAGGTGTTTTAAAAAAATTGAACGTCGAGTTTCATTCAAATCTAAAACGTATTCCGAATCACAGCAGAAATAGAATCTTGGGTGTGATAGTTTGTTTCGTTCTTTTTGTATCGTTTCAATTTTTTTTGTTTCCGTTTTTGGTTCCTTTTCAGGAGAAAAATTCTTTTCTTTACGATCGTTTGTCCAAGATGGATTCTTCCCTTTATACAGAATCCGAATCTTCTCGATCTCAGAAACTCGCTCCCATTTTGTTTTTAGGAGACAGCCAGATTCTTTCCGGGATTCATCCTAAGGAACTGGAAAAAAGATTGGGTCGCCCGATTTGGTTTTTACCGAGACCTTCCGAACAACCGGAGGGGATGTTTTTACGTTGGAAGGAGTACGAACGGAAAATCGGAATCAAACCCTCTTTGGTGATCGTAAACGGATCGGTGTTTTCTCTTTCGGACATGGACGTTGCTCAGGCTCATCGAAGTCTTGTGCTGAATTATGATTCGTTTCATATGGAAATTTTTACAGAAATCTTTCTTGGAGATTTTTATTTGAAAAATTTTTCCATTGGTATGTATTATCTTTTGGGAAGAATTTTTCCATTTTTACGTCTCAATGCTTCCGTTTCGACTACTTTCAAAATTATAGGCGAAGGGAACGAATTCAGTTATTCCGAAAAGAATTTGGAAAAATTGCTCCTCGGAAATCCGATCGAAAAATGGAAGTCTAATTTAGATCGAAATCTGTTTCTGGAAGTTGAATATTCAAAAAATAATGGATACTTAGATTGGGGAAAACAATCTTCTTATGACGGAGTTTGCGTCCCGAATGAGAATTTAATTCCCCTTCCTCGGAATGCGGAAGCCGCTTTGCAAAAAACGCGAAAATCTTCTCTAAAAGCCTGGAGGGAGTTGTTTTCCTATTTAAAGACGAATAACGTTCCTGTCTTTGCCGTTTCTTTGCCGTTTCGTCCCGATTTCGACAAAAAACTTTCTTCGCTTCCCCAGATGCCTCTTTGGGAATCGGTTCTTATGGAAGAGAGAATTCCTTATTGGAAGGCCAAAGCGAATCTTTTCGAACCGAGAGATTTCGGAGATTATACTCACTTGAATACTTGCGGAATGCGTAAGTTGGTTCCGGTTTTAGCGGAAAAGATTTTAGAACAAGATTCAATACGATCGGTATTGAAACAGTAAGTCTTTAAAGCGAATCTGTTTTTTCCGTCTTTTTGGGAAAGATGACTAAGTGTCGATAACTTCTTGACCGATGTCTATTTTTCTAGGGGATAAATAGACGGATTTGGTTTTTTAGGGTTCTTACTATCGGAATTAAAAATTCTTCCATACCCCCTTTAGTCCCATTCCTGTTTTTGTGATTTTTAAAAGATCATAATCAAAACTACAAAAAAGTTGTCCACCTTTCTCGTTCAGACTGACTTTTCCGGCGTATGAGGGTTTTCCTTTTCAATCACTACAACCGAATTTTCAAATTCGTTTGCTGAAAATTGAATATCGTTCTTTTGACGATACTGGTTGTTCGGGTTATTAACAATAGATTGAAATCGTCCATAACTTTCTATTTTGATTACCCGAAATAGGGATTTGATTCGAAAATCGTAATTTTCCGCGTCTTCGAAATACGGATTGGACAATTCTGTTTCTTCAGGTTTTGATTCGGTTTTGCGATCTACGGTTCTGCAAAAAGAACGAGAGTGAAAACGATAAATAGAGGGTATATGGTCTTAAAAATAAACATCATAAAATTATTATATATTTTTTAGAAGATTTGTAAACGGTTTTTCATCAATAGAGTTGTTGAAAAATTCCGTGATTCAGATTAACAAAACCGCTTCAAACGTCCATTTCAATAGGGCAGAAGCAGATAGAGAATTAATTTTTCAACAACTCTATTACTCGGAACTATATAATAAACCGTCCGGAATTCGCAGGGATTTGTTCCAAAATCCATGATTATTCCATTATGTAGGGATCAATAGAGTTGTTGAAAAATTCCGTGATTCAGATTAACAAAACCGCTTCAAACGTCCATTTCAATAGGGCAGAAACGGATAGAGAATTAATTTTTCAACAACTCTAATAAAAAAAGGTTCTTCGCTTAACAACGAGCCATCTTTTTTTTATTTCCGATCTTTCCCATTTTACGCATTTTTAGGATGTATTCGGTGGCTTCTGGAACTTTGCAAGCCGTTTTACCCATCATCACTTCTACTTTGCCGACCTTTTTTGCAGTCTGTATAGCTTCCTCGGTAAGTTCCGGATAAAAACCTCCTACGGAGATGACAAAGCCATTCATACAATATTTTACTCGGTTCTGAGATTTATGAATTTTGGATTCTACTCTTTTGAGTAACTTGGAAATTTCTTTCGACTCGATTTGATCGTTCGGCACGATCGATAACAAACTGGAAAATGTGCTCCATCCGGAAGAAGCGATACTTTCCTTTTCAGATTCGATCCATTCTCTCGCGAGTTCCCAGCCGTATTTGCTTTCCGCCGCGATCCATGCCACGGTGCATTCGCTGATCATCGGAGAAGTTGCATTCTTGGCCCAAAACTGTAGATCTTTTTTTTGGATTTGTTTTTCGTCGGCTACGAGTCCTGCGAGATACATTGCGTCCGCGTTTCCCGTTTTATAAAGTTCTAATGAAAGCCGGTTGTCTTTTTTAACTTTTTTCTGAATCTTTTTTAAGTCTCCTACTTTGACTCCAAAGAACGGTTCTTTTGCTCCGTGATTGACGAATATCTTTTTGATAGTCGGTGTTCCCATTCTTTCCAACTCTATCATGATTTGTTCTAAATTCATATTATAAAATCCTACTTTTTGAATGTTATTTTCACGTTTGGAAATCGCCTCAAAACCGCTAAGAAACGTGAGCAGGGTCGTAAGGAGGAAAACAGAGAAAGATCTTGTACAGAAAAGCGCCAGATCACATATTGAACCAAATTTCCAGCAAGAAAAGGGTTAAATATGGATCTGACAGAGATATTTTGTGCCATAGACGATTATTGTACACAACAAAAAATAAACTGGAACGTGAAAATACTTTTGTCCGGTGGTTCGAAAAAGAAACCGAAAATTTCAGTTAAGCCTGAGTGAAGTAGCAACGATTGTTGTCTGTTTTCATCTTTCTCATTATAGAGAATTTAAAAATTATTATCTGATAGAAATAAAAAAGAATTTAAAATCGGAATTTCCAAAAGCGGTAAGTTACAATCGTTTTGTTGAACTGATGCCTAACGCGTTATCTGTCATAGCTTCCTTTCTATCAAATTCTTGTCTGGGAAAATGTTCCGGAATATCGTTCATTGATTCTACGATTCTTTGGAGTATGCGACAACAGAAGAATCCATTCTCATAAAGTATTTAAAGATACTGCACAACGAGGGAAATCGAGCACAGGCTGGTTTTATGGCTTTAAAATTGCATTTAATCGTAAATGATCAAGGTGAAATATTATCATTTATGATTACTCCTGGAAACGTCGACGACAGGAATTCGAAAGTGATTTTTCCACTTGTTAAGAATATTCACGATAAACTTTTCGGAGATAGAGGTTATATCAGTCAATCTTTGTTTGAAAGTCTTTATGAAAAAGGAATTCAACTCATTACAAAACTTAAAAAGAATATGAAAAATAAATGAATGCCTTGAGTTGATAAAATTCTTCTAAGAAAAAGAGCTATCATTGAATCCGTAAATGATGAACTTAAAAATATCTGTCAGATTCAACATACTAGACATCGAAGCTTTTTCAATTGGGCTGTTAATCTATTAAGTGGGTTCGGTTAACGAATGCAAAAGCGATTATTATGTTGCGTCCATAGAAAGCAACATTGAGTTTAAATTCCGAAGGAATTGGAACATTATGTTCAAGCGCACTCGCGAGCCAATCCGTTATGAAGTTTGCAAGTGATTCACCCAAATTTTCTTATATCGAAATTAAGAAGGTTTTTGGGATAAGAAGGATCAAAAACTGATATTTTTCAAGTGTTCCGACGTGTTGTGATTAGGGATTAGATTTTAGTGGATAGAACTTTACATACAATAAAACGCAAGTGTTCCGACAAGAATGAGACTTTTTACTTGCAAGAAGTATGATTTTCTGATAGAGAAAAACCATCGGAGTTTTCCCGCCGCCTCTCCCCACCACCCAAAATTAGGGTGGGGCCGCGCCTGTTCACAGAAGATTGTCGTAATTCCGACAGATTTATCTTTGGATTCAATTACTTGTGGTGCCCTTAGAAAGTGCGACACTTTAGTTTCTTATTCGCCCAAACTTTCTTACGACCCTGCTCACGTTATTTATTTCGTAATGAAGGGTAAGTATCCTCTTTTTTGGAAAATATATCGAAGGATTGAAATCCGTTTTCAGGATTTTTTAGTCCAAATGATAGTCTTTTATCATAAAAATTGCATATTTCCAAATAAAAATCTTAAGTCGGAGCCGTTCAAAAGGACGTTCCTTGTTTTGTGAGACTCCACGTTTTTATCGAGCATGCAAACGAAATGAATATTAAAAAAGCAGAACGACTTATTTGTCTTTAATTCCCCGTTACAAATTCCACCGAATAACCGAATGTTTCTTCAAAGGCGATTTTTTGTTCTTCCGCGGCCCAGATTTCCAAGGAAGGATCGTAGCCCTTATCCGATTTTAAAACGAAATGGATCAGATTCCTTTCGATCTTGCAAGTTACGGAAAGGACAAGTCCGCCTCGATTTCGGTTTAACGCGGAGCTGATTCTAAGGATCGCAGAAAGTTGAGAGACCAAGGTTCGGTTTTTTTCCGCGAGTTTGCTAAATTCTCTGTGTTTGATTTTTGGGGTGTTTTTTCTATGATAACGTGCGGTGAGAGCGATGATTTCGATTTCCAAAAAGGTAAACCCTAAGAGCATTTCCGAATTTCGAATCATATAATAACTATGTTTGTGATATGCGGAATGAGAGATGGATTGACCGATTTCGTGAAGAAGAGAAGCGGCTTCCAAAAGTTCTCTCTGTTCTTGACCAAGTTTATGCAGACTTGCCAGTTGATCGAAGATCTGAAGACTTAAGTTGGCGACATGTTTGGAATATTCTTCGTCTCTGGAAAAGGCTTGCATGAAGTTATCCACCGAAGTTTGTCGAATGGCGTCCAGATGTTTGGAATGTTCCGTACTTTCGAAATGTTTCCATTTGCGAATGGTATCGTAAACAATTCCTTCCCGGAGCGCGAACTCGGAAACCGTCAAAGCGGGAACGCTTGCCAGATCAAAAATCTCTTCCAGGATAAGAGTACCTCCGACAATGATGTCGGCTCGTTTGCTATCGAGTCCGGGAATCTTGGTTCTTTTTCTGGATGTGTCCGCTTCCAAAATTAGATTTCGGATTTTCTTAAATTCCGAGGTCAGAAAGGAAAAGTTATTTAATGAGATTTCTTCGGTTTCACCTCTTGACGCAAGAATCATACCGGCGATCGCTTGAATGGTGCCGGACGAACCCACAACCAAATCCGGTTTTAAATCTCTGAGAATCTTTCGAAAGGGAAGAAGCATTTCTTCTATGAAGAGTCTGCACTTTCGGATACCGGAGTTGGAAAGAGGTTCTTCCTGAAAGAATTTTTCGGTGAGTCGAATTGCCCCCAATTTAAAACTTTTAGAGAATAGAATGTTTCCTCTGTGACCGACGAGTATTTCCGTACTTCCTCCACCGATGTCGATCATCATGATCTTTCGATCGAAAACTGGAATTCCTTGAAGGATTCCGAAATAGATCAAACGGGCTTCTTCATAACCGCTTACTACGTCTATGGATATGCCCGTTTCTTGGTATACAACTTCTAAGAATTCTTCTCGATTGGAAGCTTCTCGTAACGCGCTTGTAGCGACGGCTCTGATTTCTGCGCCGGAGTTTTCCGCGAGAATTTTAAATCGTTTGAGACAATCGATTCCTCTTCGAAAAGAATCCGGATCGATCGGACCGTTTTCTTGTAACCTGTTACCTAAGCGAACCGATTCTTTTTCTCTTGCTATGGCTTCGAAGGTTCCGTTCGTCCGAACTCGAACGATGATCATGTGGAATGAATTGGTGCCGAGGTCTATGGCCGCGAGAGGTTTTTCCTGAACCATGGTTGAACAGAATGTTCCTCCGTTGAAATGAATCCAGCTTAATTTGTTTTCTGATTTTTTTGTTTTGAGGTTGCCGGGAACCTTAGCGTTGAAATTATTGAAACCTGTCCAATGAAGAAAGTTCTGAAGAATTTTCCGCTTTAAACAGATAATAAAGATAAAAAACCTCCGCGGTTGAAAGGTACATGAAATGATCTTTGATAACCTCTATGCCCTGTTTTCCAACGATATGGGAATTGATCTAGGGACGGCAAACACACTGGTGCATGTAAAAGGACAGGGGATCGTTTTATCCGAACCTTCCGTTGTCGCGGTTCATGCGGCTACCGGTAAAGTTCTTGCGGTAGGTCAGGAAGCAAAGCGGATGTTGGGTCGGACACCGGGTGAAATTGTGGCGATCCGTCCGATGAAAGACGGAGTAATCGCGGACTTCGAAACCGTCGAAAAAATGATCCGTTATTTTATCGCAAAGGTGCATAACCGCACCACTTTCGTAAAACCTAGAATCGTAATCGGAGTTCCGTCCGGAATCACTGAGGTGGAGAGACGGGCCGTTCGTGAATCCGCGGAGCAGGCTGGTGCGAGAGAAATTTTTCTCATTGAAGAAGCGCTTGCCGCCGCGATCGGAGCCAATATCCCGATCAACGAACCTGCGGGAAATATGATCGTGGATATCGGTGGTGGCACGACTGAAATTGCGGTGATATCTCTTGGGGGAATGGTAATCGCAGAATCCATCCGCACCGGGGGGGATGAATTTGACGAAGCGATCATTAAGTATCTTCGAAATCAATATAACCTGGTAGTCGGGGAAAGAACTGCGGAAGATATCAAACTTACGATCGGAAATGCGTATCCTGAAAAGAAGGCGGAAACGATGGAAGTTCGCGGGCGGGATGCAATTTCCGGACTTCCTAGAACACTTGAATTGGAATCCAACGAAATCCGTAAGGCTCTCAAAGAACCAACCGATGAAATCTTAGATGGAATCAAACGGGTTCTAGAAAGAACTCCTCCTGAACTTGCATCGGATATCGTGGAAAGAGGGATCGTACTTACGGGAGGTGGATGTCTCCTCCGAGGGTTGGAAATGTATCTTTCTAAGGAAACGGGAGTTCCTGTTTTCCGTGCGGAAAACCCGCTTACTTGTGTGGTTCTTGGAACCGGAAAGTATCTAGACGAGTTGAAATATATCAAGCCTGGTATACGTTAAGAAGTTAGTTGAAATACGCTAACGTTTTGAACGATATTTGTTCGGACGAATTCGGGAGCAGAGGAAGATTCGATGTTATGGTTTCAACTCAGTCGAAGTAAAGAGACTCTTTCTCTTCTTTTCTGTATTCTGTTCTCCATATTTTCCTTAACTTTTCGAAGCAACGTAATCGTCAGGGGAATCGCGAGCTTTCAAAGAGTCGGAGACGTGGTATCCGGTTCCATCGATTCTTTCGGCGGATTTTTCAAAGGCGCTTACAATAAGTTGGAATCTTTTGAGACCATACGTAAGGAAAGGGATTCTTGCGTCGCGGTCATGGAAGATTATAAACTTCTTCCGCAGGACTTGGAAAAAGCCAATCGGGAAAACGATTTTCTCCGAAAAGAGCTTCGCTTTCAAAGCAGACAAAAATATGCGAGCCTCAAAGCGGAGGTTTTATCCGTTCGTTTAAATTCCATTTATAGAACCATCATCATCGACAAGGGTTCCGATTCTGGAATCAAACCTTATATGCCAGTGACCGCAAGAGCTGTGGATCAAAAGGGCGCAATCATAGAAGCGCTTGTTGGTAAAGTTATCGCTGTGACCGGGGGATCGGCCGTAGTTCAACCCCTTATCAATTCGAACTTCAACATGGGAGTATCGATGCCGGATACCAATCTTTGGGCCAATCTTTCGGGAAACTCAGGAAGAGGAACCGAGGCGCTTTTGAATTACATCGATAGCGGAATTATCATCGACCCGAGAGTGTTCGGGGAATATCCGATGGGGCCAAGTGAGATGATTCAATATACGGAGTCTTTGAGTAAGATTGGTAAATCGGTATATACTTCCGGAGGTGGCGGGGTATTTCCCACTGGAATTCCGGTAGGAATCATTACGGAAGAAGGACAACGAAACGGAAGTTTCAAAAGCGCCTATCTTAAACCTTTTGTTCGATTCGAGATGCTTGAGAGTGTAACGGTCATTTTGAAACTTCCGGAGAAATGGCTGGAAACTTGGCCGGAAGGACAGAATATTAGGATCGAAAATCCTTACTTCGGAGAACTTAATTTTCCGGGAGAAGATCGTTCGAAAGAAAATCAAACGAAGAATCCAGTTCCGCCTAACGGGAATCAGTCTCAAACGAACACACCGAAGAACCCTTCGACTTCTGTTCCGAACGAGGAAGATTTGCAATGATCTTAGAAAAGCTCGTCATCGCAGTCGGCATCTTAATCGCGCACTTTTTAAACGGCTCGAATTTTTTCGAAATCGGCTCTGCGATCAAACCGGACTTTATGATTCTTCTTGTACTTTTTTTCGCTTTGAGAAAGGGGGCACTCTATGGACTCTGGATTGGATTTTTCGGAGGTCTTTTGACGGATAGCGGACTCGGCGGTGAAATCGCGATCGGAAACGTGGTCACGTATAAGGTCGGACTTCATTCCTTGACCTTTTGTCTGATCGGGTATCTTGTCGGAAAATTTGCTCGCTCCGCATATCATGAGAATTATTTTTCGATTACGATCTATTCTCTTCTAATCACTTTTGTTACGAGAGTCGCTACGTATTATTTGTTCTCCTTATTTTTTCATGAGAATATGAGTTATTCCTTATTCTTCACTTCGTTTTTTAATGCGCTCATAGCCCCGGCCTTCTTTTATGCCCTAACTTGGATCTATCAATTGGATCACATGGGGGACGCGTAAGTTGTTAGGCGGAGCGCAGTCTGCGTCGGAATACCGACTTGAAAAAAGTTTTCGCCTTCGTTTATATATCTTTTCCGGACTTGTGGTGTTTACGCTCGCCTCGTTTATCTTTCAATTATTCAATCTACAGATTCTCAACGGGACAAACAATGCGCTCAAAGCGGAAAAGTTCGTGAGAAAGAGTGAGATCATGCCGGCCGCGAGAGGGCAGATGTTCGATCGTAATTTTCTCACTCCGGAAACTTCCATGGCTCTGGTTTCGAATTATTCCTCCCTAGATGCAATCTTAAACACGTCCTTGTTCAAGTACGATCCCGCTTCCGTAAAAGCGTTTATTCAGGAATTTGCGCGAACACTTTCGATTCCGATCTCTTATTACGAAAACGAACTGATCGAGCCTCGTTTTTCGAGAAACCTAAAGGCCAAAAAGCCGATCGTTCTTTTGGAGGGAATTACTCCCGCTCAGCAGGAAAGAATATCAGTGTTTGATAATATATCTAAATACATTATTCTCCTGCCTTCTCCTAGAAGAATCTACAAAATGGGCCCGGCCCTCGCTCACGTGACCGGTTATATCGGGAAACCGACGCAGAGGGATCTTCTTTCCGGGGAGATCAAATCGTATCAGTATCTCGGTAAAAACGGACTCGAACTCGAATACGATTCCGAACTTCGAGGCGTCGACGGATTTAGAATTCAAAAGCGAAGCTCCGAAGGAAACATAGAAGAAGAGCGCGTTGTGGAACATTCTTCACCCGGAAATAATTTGATTTTAACGATCGACAAGGACATTCAGATCGCCGCTCACAAAGCGCTCAAGGGAAGTAGGGGAACCGCGATCGCAATCAAAGTTTCCACGGGAGAAATTTTGGCGATGGTCTCCAATCCTAGTTACGATCCGAATATACTTTCCGGAAAAAATAAGGCGGATCGAACCCTGCATTTCAAACGAGTTAAAGACAATGGAGGATTTTTAAATCTTGCGATCCAATCCAAGTTTCCTCCGGCTTCTACTTATAAAACGTTAGTTGCACTTGCGGCATTGGAAAGTCAGCACAAGATAGGGTACACTCCGGAGACGACGTTTTCCTGCAATGGAAGTTTTGTGTTGAAATCCACGTTTGCAGGGGTACCGGATCAGGTGTTTCTATGTTGGGAAAAGGGAGGTCACGGAACAAATGATCTTGCGCATGCGTTGCAGAAATCCTGTTCGGTATATTTTTACAATCTTGGATACAAACTCGGTTCCGACGCGATTTTAAACTATTCCAGGCTCTTCGGATTAGAAAACAAATCCAAAGTGGATCTTCCGGGAGAAATTACGGGTTTTGTCCCATCCTCTGCGTGGAAAAAAAGAACGTACGGAACCAAGTGGTTTGACGGGGATACGATCAACTTATCGATCGGACAGGGATTTATCTCAACGACACCGATGGGAATGGCATTATTTTATATGGGACTTCTCAATCGTGGACAAATCTATCAGCCATATCTGGTGAGTGAGATTCGAGATCCTGTGGATAACTCCATCATCAATAGAACTACTCCTCAAATACTCAGAGATATTCCGATCAATCAGTCTTCCGCGGAAGCGATTAAAGAAGGGTTAAAACTCGTGATCAAAAGTGGGACTGCGTCATACGTCTTGAACAAGCCGTTCTTGCCGGATATCGCAGGAAAAACGGGAACAGCTCAGACGAGAAGAAGAGGGGCTTCCGGATCCAACCATGCATGGTTTGTAGGATACGCTCCCGCAAACGCACCTGTCAGCGAGCAGGTATTAATCGTAGTGTTTGTAGAATACGGGGTCGGGGGAGCGGCGGGGGCCGCTCCTGTGGCGAGAGAAATGTTTCATGCGGCATTTCCTCCGGGAACGTTCAAGAAATCGCAAGATATAACGTTGCCTTCTTCGACGGGACAGGAGGGAACACTTGAAGCCAGATAAGTCCATAGAAAAGATCGATTACTTTTTAGTGATTTCGGTAGTGATCGTCGTTCTTTGTAGCGTGACGACCTTATACAGTCAGGAGGTCAATTTCGAAGACGGGCCCGGAAAATGGTATCGTCAGCTGTTTTATTTTTTCATCGGACTTGTAATCATGTATTTCGTGTCGAGGGTCAACTATCAGTTGTTAGGTGCTTATGCGCTTGTGATCTATGTGTTCACGATTTTCTTACTGATAATTACGTTAATTCCCGGAATCGGATACTTACCTTCTGGAAGAGGGGCCCGTTCTTGGCTCAAGATTGGACCTATCGGAATTCAAGCTTCGGAGTTTGCAAAGTTGTCCTCGGTGATTTTACTGGGTCAATTTATGGTCTTAAAGGAAAAGGATATGAAGAACTTAGTTGTTCTTTCGATTCCGTTCGTAATCGTGATCGTTCCGATGGTGTTTATTCTGCTACAACCTGATTTCGGAACCGCGGTTTCTTTTCTACCGATTTTGTTTACGATGCTCTTTTTCGGAGGAGCGGATATCCTTCACATAGGATCTTTATTGGCGTTCGGAGGAATTACGCTCATGGTTCCCATGTTCGTGGAATATTCTAGACTAACTTTGATAAACGACATTGCTGACTTCTTACAAAGAACCGGAAAAACGGACCTTTTATCCGTGGTTAATCGACTGGGGGGAAAGATATGGCTCGCACTTGACGGAAAAGACGTAAAGACGGCCAATCTTACGCCGAAAACGTTAAACTCATTGCGGGAAGCGGTGGATCAGGTTGTCGAAATGGAGGGAGGATTTCTCTTTAAGATTTTCTCCAATCAAACTCTGCTTTTGACTTTTGGGGCAATCTTTTTGATTGCCAGTCTTGTGATGGTGGGAATCCGGATTGCCAGAGGAAGCAGAACATTAAGACAATATTATATACCTTTGGGAATCTTGGGGATCAGTTTGATCTCCGCGGTCGTAGTGATGAAAATCGTTCCCTTTCGAGAGAACCAGGTGGTTCGGTTGACTGCGTTTTTGAATCCTGAGGAATTCAAACAAGGAGCGGGATACCAACTCAGAGCTTCGAAACCCGCGGTCGGATCTGGTAGATTTTTCGGAAAGGGTTTGATGAATGCGGAGATGACGGAAGGAAGAATTCCACATGTTCCCGAATCGAGCACTGACTTTATTTTTGCTTCTTGGGCCGAGCAGACTGGGTTTTTAGGATCCGTATTTTTATTATTCTTTTTATTTTCGATTCCGCTCAGAGGATTGCAGATCAGTTACGAAAGTAAGGATAGATTTGGATCTTTACTTGCATCCGGAATCGTCGCGTTGCTTTTTTATCACATGGCGATTAACATTGGTATCGTGATCGGGCTTATGCCCGTGACCGGGATTCCGTTGTCGTTTATGAGTTACGGAGGATCGCATTTGATCATGTCCATGACTGCGGTCGGAATTATACTTTCGATTAAAAGCAGAAAACACGCGAACTGATCTCTCGGTGCAACTATCTATTAACTCTATTTTACTTTTTCGCAAAGTAATGATATCCTGGTAAATTTTCGTTAGGCATAATTGCGAGTTCAGAATCGTCAATCATTTACATATTAATCAATGTTTAAGAAAACTTACAATTCGATTATCGATCTCATCAAAGACATCGCTCTTTTAAAGTTCAATAGGACCAAAAGTCGCGGTACTTCATCCATCCTAACGGAATCTTCCAAAGATGTGTATGCTAATTCTTGCGCTGAGATCGCTGCCCGATTTGTGGATCTGGGTTTTTCATATGCGAAGTCCATGAAAAGCATGACCAAGAGGGAAAAAAACGTGAAGTATATCGTTTCCTTCCATAGTAGTTCATATAATATCAAAGGTAAATATGTCCTTGTTGTATGCTAGTGCAAAAGTTCAGGATACTGAACTGAAAGATTGGCGTAAGCTCCAAAAAAGACCCTACCGTTCGGACGGTTCGGTTGCGGGAGGACTGTTTCATTTGCTTACAGAAAATACAACCTCCTCATTATGGCGGAATATTGCAGCCCCCGAAACTAGAGCGGGTATGTTATTCGAAATTGAGCAGGATATCCGCGAGATCGTACTTCCATACTTTGCGAAATTTCAAAACGCTCAAACGTTAATTACACAACTTGCAACCAAGGATCTTCCCGCATTTAGCATAGGCGATCAAGTGGAATACGCGTTGTGTTTCTCCGGCTCAAACGCTGCTCAAAAGATTATCGACCGTTTCTTAAATGAAAGGATGGATCTTCTCCCGGCTGTCCACGAAGCATATACAAAAATGAAAAAGGATGGTCCGCCGCCTTTTTTTTCATAGATTCCGTTGATGCTCTCGCGTTAGTTTCATTGTCTTATGGTCTGAAAGTCGCTTAAATCTGTAAGAACGTTTTCATTTCCCTGCGAACGAGGAATTGTAAAAGACCGCTTTTTAAACAAAATCGATCGTATAAAAAATCTCAAAAACGACCGATACTAAGAATGCGCCTATGGACCCTGTCAGAGATTCCAGATTCTTTTTCGATTTAAAACGTAAATTCGAAGTCATATTGGAAGAGGTTGAAAAAAGGACCTTCGACCAAAAGGATGAGATTCGGGAATTGGAAACCCTTTGGGAAGGGATGTTCAATCTCGCAGGAAAAAACGATTCTCCCTATTTTCAAATCCGTCTCAAAAACCTCAAAAAACAACTCGATACGTTCGTAAAAAATAAAGGCTACGAAAAAAACGAATTCGATAAAATCTTTCATCAGCTCGGCAAGATGAAACGGACAGATTCCGTAGAATTTTTGGACGAGTCCCTTAGAAACCGTCTCGGAAGGATCGCAGAAAATCATTATTCTTCCGGGGATATGGTTTCTTCCGGAGTTGTACTTCCTTCCGCGACGAATCAAAAAGGAAAACAGTATATTACGTTCCGCTGTGGAACGATTTATTTTATCACCGATCGTTCTTCTTATACCATTCTTAAGAATTTGGATCGAAGAAAGAACACCATCGAGTACAAAGGGAAGGTTTATAGAATTTTTCCGAATTCTTTCGTTTACGGTCTTTCCGAGGAAGAATACAGGAACGAAAACTTCCTTACCATGAATTTGTTGGTGCTTAAAAGGAAATCCGGTTTCGAGTTTTATCGTTTCGATACGTTATGTGAAATATTACAGATCAACGAAGGAACGTTCTTAAAGGGACTCAAGTCGATGAAAGGTTTTGAAGTTCAAGGCCAGGACAATCGAATCCAAAACTACTTCCGAAAAGCGGGAGTTCGTTATTATTATATTCCAACAGAAAAAGTTTAGAATTTTTGAATATTATTTCGATTTTCGTTTTTCGACTTTGGAATCGGTCTTGATTTCATTCCTAAAAATTCAATCCAGTTTAGAGAATACGGTTCCTGCCGCCGAGATCGAGATTCTTTGATATTTTGCATACGCTGCCACGAGAGAAGAACGAATCGCCCTTTTATCCTTCAAGCCGGACTTTGCCACCGTAGAAGCTAACGCTTCCAAAAGATACGCTTCCGGTGCCATAAAAGTTCGTGTCATCGCAATAGGTTTCGCACCAACCGAACGTAAAACGGGTCCGAAGTATTTTTCACTTTCGCAAGCAAGGACTGCGACCGATTTGGAAGAGCGAGGCGAATTTTTCAAACTTGGAGGCAACCGATCCATCAAACGATTGTGACCCGCCCAGACTAAAAGGTCCGCATTATTTTTTCCTGCGGTCGCGTTTAAGAAGTCGACTAACGCGTTGTCGATTTTGTCTCCCGCGTATGCGTAAAATAAAATGAAAACTTTCTGTTCTCCCTTTTGGGGAATTCTTTCCACTGTAAGTTGTCTCAGAATAGAAGAGTCGGGTTGGCCTTCCTTACGATCTACAATTTGATAACCGGAGGCCCTTTTGAAAAAAGATTCCACCCCGAAAGCGGCTCCCCAGTAAAGATTTGCTACCAGCGAACGAGGGTCTCCCGCTTTTCCTTTCCCGCAGGCGAGTTGCGCCCCGTCGCACAAAGGAACAAACACTTCTATCTGAGTTGCATCTATGGAAAAGAATGCGAAGAATACAAGGGTCCAAGAAAAAATGCGGGATCGGGACATCTTTTGTATTGTGAAATTTGTTTATGATGGGTCTATCAAAAAATATACAATAAGTATTCTCAAATCGGATCGTATATCTACAACCAACTTGGATTGACATGCTGATAACGTCAAATCGACGGTAGTTTACCGCTCTATTGGAAATTTTAAATAAGATTTTATTCCTGTTTGATCCCGTGGAATTTGCACGAGGGGCGCTGAAGATTTAAGGAACTTTCCCCAATCGTTTTTGGACAGTTGGTTGATTGGGAACGATTTCTTTAGATGATTTTAAAATTAGGGAATTTAAAAGTAACAGAAAGAAGGATCCGGAGAAAGGATTTTCCTCCGGAGAAAGTTTTTTAGTCTTGAGAATCTTCGAGAAGATTGTTCAGACTTTCAATCAGAACATCCACTTCTACACCGTAACCCATACAAACCTGTTCGATCGTTTCGAGCTCGTTGATAGAACAGTGGGAGCAACCTCCTAAATGGTAACTTGAAAAAACAAGCCCTGCCTCGGAGTGAACGGCCATAGCCTCACCTACCGTCATTTCCTTATAAAATCTTGGCTTGACCACTTCTGTCATTGAATATCTCCTATCATTAAAATAAACGTATTGAAAAGAAATTTTACGGGATACCTTGTTTCTGCAAACTGCGAAGAACACTGAGGTTCGTCTCGTAAACTATAGAACCGTCTTAAATTTGCGGTTACTTCCAATATATAGACATGGGGAAGAAAGTCAAGAGCTATGTTTTTTGAAGAATCAGGAAGATTTTATATTCGAATCGAGGAGCGTTTTGAATCCTCACATTTCCTCTACAAATATTTCCCGGACGGTTCGGACGAACCTATACACGGACATTCTTGGAAAGTGGAACTCTATCTTTCCGGAAAAAAAATATCGGTGAGGACGGAATCAGTTTTGATTTTCTGACTTCCAAACAGAAACTTAAGGAACTCGTAGGAAAGTTGGATCATATACTGATTAACGAGTTGGAAGAATTTAAAAAGATCAATCCAACTTCCGAAAACATTGCGCGTTGGTTTTACCATTATCTCAAAGAGAGTGTACATTCTGCCGGGGGAAGAGTGGATAAAATTGTCATTCACGAAGGTCCAGAGAACCTCGCCTTTTTCGAACCAACATCACTTCCGTAAGAATTGATGTTGCGAAATCGCAGCGGTAGCGTAGCGATTTGCTCATAACGTAGTTGTGAAATCATCACTTCCGTAAGAATTGATGTTGCGAAATCGCAGCGGTAGCGTAGCGATTTGCTCATAACGTAGTTGTGAAATCATCACTTCCGTAAGAATTGATGTTGCGAAATCGCAGCGGTAGCGTAGCGATTTGCTCATAACGTAGTTGTGAAATCATCACTTCCGTAAGAATTGATGTTGCGAAATCGCAGCGGTAGCGTAGCGATTTGCTCATAACGTAGTTGTGAAATCATCACTTCCGTAAGAATTGATGTTGCGAAATCGCAGCGGTAGCGGAAAGAAGGGCGTATTTTGTTTTGGAAAAAAATAATTTACCCAGCCGCTTTTTGCGACTGAGTGAATCATTTTTATTTTCCAATAGAAAAATGGCATGAGGTTTTCATTTTCTTTTAGGAAACATCCTTCGTTTTTATTTTACGTAGAGTTGATCGAAAGAAGCTCCGTCTGCAAAATGATCTTTTTGTGCTTTATGCCATCCGCCGAAATGTCCGTCCACAGTGATCAGGTCCAATTTTGGAAATTTTCCTTCGTGCTTTTTCAGAATAGCTTGGTTTCTCGGACGATATCCGTGTTTTGCGATGATTTCTTGTGCCGCATCTGAATAGAGAGACTTGAGATACGCCTTTGCCGTTTCTAAGGTGCCGTGTTTTTCCGCGTTCTTTTCTACGATCGCGACGGGCGGTTCTGCGAGAATACTCAACGACGGAATAACGACTTCGTATTTATCCTTTCCAAATTCTTCTAGGATAAGAAAAGATTCGTTTTCCCAGGCGATCAATACATCTCCGATACCGTTTTGAGCGAAAGTGTTGCTGGAACCTCTGGCTCCCGAGTCGAGAACGGGAACGTTCTTATATAAGGTTTTTATAAAATCTTGAACCTTATTCGTATCGTTATTGAACTTTTTCTGAGCGAAAGCCCAAGCGGCGAGATAATTCCAGCGCGCTCCTCCGCTCGTTTTGGGATTCGGTGTTATGACGCCGACTTTGGATCGAACTAGATCGTCCCAGTCTTTTATATTCTTGGGATTTCCTTTTCTGACCACAAATACGATCGTGGAAGTATAAGGAGTGCTATTGTTCGGAAGGCTTTTTAACCAATCCCTGGAGATCAGGCCTTTCGAAGCTATGATGTCGATATCGTAGGAGAGTGCGAGGGTAACGATATCTGCTTCGAGTCCGTCGATCACAGACCTAGCTTGTTTACCGCTTCCGCCGTGGGATTGATTGACTCTTACCTCGTCTCCCGTTTTAGATTTCCAATAACTTGCAAAAAGCTTGTTATACTCTGCGTAGAGCTCTCTCGTAGGATCGTAAGATACGTTGAGCAGGTTTACGTCCTTTGAGAAAAGTCCGGCGCTCGCGTTCGTCATGAGGAGAGCGATTACAATTGATTTAAGAATTTTTGTTTTCATATTGATTCCCTATTTTTGATTTTTTGAATTACATTGCAAATTGAACGAACAGGAAGAAGCTGTAGGACTTATGGTCTAGCGTGTATCTGTCATTAACGTTCGGGGCCCAAGGATTGACTCTTGCGTTTCTTACCGAATCTCCTGCGAGTAAATAAGATCCGCCCGTCCAAATCGAGACGTAATCTTTGAGATAGAATTGGTAGATTAAATCGAATTCGTAGAAAAGACGTTTTCCGCCTCTTTCACCCAGCTTATAACCGCCGAATGCGGAACCGGTCGTGTTTTCCGTAGTAAGTCCGGTATTCGGGGTGCCACCCGAAGAATACCATGCGTCATTTTCAGAAGCTTTTTGAATATCGTAAGCGACGAAGATAAATCTACCGTAGTTTGCGGAGTTATACATCAGGTGAACGGATTTGGTTCTTGTATTCGACCAGAAAGTAGCGTTTACGATTCCGTTTCCCGAATCGAAGTAAGGGAAACCTCCGGATCTTGTTGCAAAAGAAGCGTCGTAGGTAGCGACCTTGTTATCGGTTCGATTGGGATCTCCCGAACCGATCGAATATTGAATACCTACGCGAAATCGATCGAAGAAAGTATATCCCGTTTGAGCGATGAAAAATTTGGAATCGTATTCCACGTTTTGGGTATAGATTCTTTGAGACTTCGGATTTCCATCCACGGTTTGTTTGAGAGTGTCCCAACCCGCGTTGATCTTTTGACCGTTGTGACCGTATTGCCAGGAGGCTTCCAAGGTCCAGTCCCAGGCTTTCGTCTTGGGTAAACGGTTGTTCTCCGTTCTATTTGTTAAACGAAATCCGACGGTGTTCAAGTCGTCTCTTTGTCTGGTTCTATCCAAACTCGTGGTAGGGTTCGGACCTTGTTCCCATTTTTTGTCGATATTGAAATAATAGAAATCCACGAGGAAGTCTTCGAATTTTACCGTATTGTATAAACCGGAAAGGTAAGTGTCGTTGACGGTGCCACGTTTGACTCCGTTTGCGGTGTTGTTACCGCTACCCGCGTTTGAGTCTTCCGCTATGATGGAAGTGAATGCTTCTGAGTTGAAATACTTGGAGTTGTATTTTACACGAGCACCGTCGAAAGAGTTTCCTGTCTGACCGTCATTTCTACCGCCGACATATCTATTATCTCCGAAACCGAAGATTTGCCTTCCGATGAAAACTTCGAAACCTTCCGCAAAGTTTTTTAATTGTACAAAACCTTCTCTTAGGTCTGTGTTGTTTTTGATGCTCACGGAATTTGTGGCGGTTGGTGCGGTGCTTAATTCGGCACCGGCCGAATTGGAAAGTCCCAGATAGCCGAGTTGACCGTCCTTACGAGATTGTTCGCCACCGAAGACGCGAACGTCTTGGATTGTGACTTTTGCGGCAACGTAAGGGTTCGGATCTATGGCAAAGAAAACCTGGGAGTTCTGAGTCGCAAAGTTTCTATCGTCCTGAGTTCGTTTATCAAAATCAGCGTTGTGACTGTAATCGAAACGGGGACGAACTTGGAAACCCGCGCGGAAAATATCTCCGAACCAGAGTCGATCCGTTTTTCTCACCGCGTCTTGGTGTTCCGGAGAAAGAAGCATGGACTTCATAAATTCTCCGGGGAGTTTTCCTTTGTATGGACTTTTATAAGGCTCTTCTTTGGCGAGTTCCTGTTGGATTTCAGGAATTCCTTTTCCATCGTTTGCTTGTTCTTCGTATTTTATATTGGAAGGCGGATCTAAATTGAGAACTGGGCCGGGTGTAGACTTTTTCTCTTTTACAATGTCCTGCGAAAATAAGCTCAATGGAATAGCACAGAGGAAAAGAATTCCTGCCGTCATTTTAATTTTAGTATGTTTCATCTAAATTCTCCGCTTGGAAATTTTTACCAGAAAGAAGGTTTGAATCTCTACAGTCAATATGAAATTCATCATATTAGAAATATTTCTTATATTTAAGAAAAATATTCGTATTTATGGAGAATATTCTTCTAAAAGAGTTGGAATTCCGTTTTATTTGATAGGTGAAAAGTGTCTTTTCTAAAGTACAAACAGATTCTTAGAGTGAGTCAAATGTTTCTTATTATAAATTAATATGTTTAATAATTGAACAAAGGTGTTTGATTGTAGTCAATTTTGAATAAAAGATGGAAAAGGAAGGGTGCCAAATTCTAAAAAAGGATCTTTCGATTTCTTTTGATTCTCTTGCAAAAATAAAAAGTTTCCTCGTTCTAGAGTTTGGAGCTGGAAAACATTGTTGGAGGTTTCCATTGAAAAAAACGGCTCTTTAGAGTTCGTTTTAAAATTTAGAAAATCGAAACAAGAATGGTGCCATTTTATTTCGGCAAAGGAAGGATTTTCTAAGATTTTGGAAGTATTAAAGTTTGGTCTCGAAGATACATTTTAAGAAACCAAGACGTTAATTGCAGATTTTTTATATGCTCCATCCGATTGAGGGAAAAATTCCTGAGTTTTCAAAAAGATTTGGTCCGAGAGGAAAGGTTGGTCCGTTTTTTCCAACTGGTCTCGGGCTTTTAATATTATAAAAATATAATATATGGCGTAAAAAGACCTTCTTTTATACATTGAAAACAGAAATCTTGATTCGATCGGATTTCGTTTAGAAATGATTTCGAATTTTACCTACAAAGAATTTTCCAAAGACTTATCGAAAAAACTTCGGATTGTTACTGATTATAAGGCGAGCTTTGAATTATTTTTCCGGCTTATAAAATCGGCTGAGCAAAATTTAGAGGATGGATCGTCTTTTATTGTCTACTCCCAGGCGGATGCAATTCCAAAACTGGCTTTGAAAAGTGTGTTTAAGGAGAGTAGGGAGGAAGAATCATACTACAAATTACGAAGCGTTTTCCTTGGAACGGAATCGAAAGGAAATTTTGAATATTCGTTTTGCTTGTCAGGAAATCGGGTTTCGTAAGAATCATCCCATGCAAATCATACAGGGGAAATGGAAAATTCCTCACGCGGCAAGAAAACCATTCGTATTTTTTTTAGTCTTTTTATTCTTATCCATACAGTTTCGATTTTTATTTTCAGATCAGGTTCCTGATTCCGTCTCCTTACAGAACCAATATCTCATTGCACAGGACTATCGGGTTCTATTTAAGAATTTTCTCTCTTCGGGGTACGATCGTTCTTTGCAGGGAGGAAGTCCCACGTTTTACTTTCAAGCTCCTTTTTTCTTTTTCCTCGTTTCATTTCTTCATACGTTCATTTTATTTTTTTTTCCTTTTGGTGTTTCTTTCAATTTAGGGATTCTACTCATACTGTTTTTGTTTTCATACGCGTTTTTGAAATTGGGATTTTTATTTCTCACGGAAACTAGTCTTAGGCCGGGAAATGCTCTCATTACGATGACCGGACTTATGTTCTACTTCTTATATCCCGGAGATCGTATCGTTGGTGCGGGAATTGTGGGTGTTTTTCAAAATTCGATTTCCTTTGTCGTTGGGTTTGCGTTTGCATTGCTTTCGATTTATTATCTGGAAAAGTTTCGTTATACGGGAAAGGTTTCTTCTTTTTTTAAGAATCTGATTACGGGGTCTCTCGTATTTTACGCACACTACGAAATGTCCTTGTTCTATGTGATTACGTTGGGACTTTACTTTCTCTTTTACAAAGACGAGTTTACGATCTTTGAGATTTTGCTGATCCTTTTGTTTCCGTTACTGTGCGCTTCCCCCATATTATGGAATTATTTTGCGTATGTTTCGTTTCAACAAAACCCGCCGATTTCTTTTCCAATCAACGGACTTTTATCTCTTTTTGGGGAAGAATTTTCCAATACAAGTCCGGAAAAGTTTGTGGATATAATCAAACGGATTTTGATTGATCAGTACTGGATTCATCTATTGTTTCCGATTTTATTTGTGATCGGAATTCGATTGCTCTTTATCAGAAAATTATTGCCTCCGATTTCCAGATTTCTGATTTTCGGAACCCTTTTTTTTTATTGGATGGCGACGGATTCTTCGTTGTCTTTGATTTTTCCGTGGTTGCACGTTAAGTGGTATACGGCTCTCAACGTATCCCTCGTTTTCTTGACTTTTTCCGCCCTTGTGACCGCGAGATTTTTTTTGAAGAATCTCCCGCCTGGAAAATGGAAACTTTGGACCGGTTTGATTTTATTCATCCTGGGGTTATATAGATTTATCATCACGATTCCCGGACCATCCACTGGAATCGAAAGTCTTTCCATAAATCCTTCCCCCGTGTGGAGGCAAAAAGAAGAATGGATTCGGGTCTTTGAAAAAACTGCCTACGGGGCCTTGATTGCGTCGGAAGAAATGATCGAAGAATACGGTTCGCGGGATTCTCGTTGGGTTTCCGTGTTGATCCGCCAAGCAGTTAGACGAAATATCACTTTGCAGAATCGTTTCGAACATTCGTTCTTTTCTTCCGCGGAAGAAATCATTCGATTGTTTCCTAGACAAGGATTTAAGTCTTCTCTACACAATGAAGAAAAAAGAGAAAACCTACATTCGATTCGGACAGAAGAAAAACTTTCTGAATTATTTTTAAATCTCCTTTCCGAAAGAGGCGTTTCGTATGTTCTACTTAGATCGGATGCGTTGAATCGAATCGTGGCTGTGTCGCCACAATGGTTCTCGATGATCTATAAAAAAGGAAAATGGACTTTATGGAAATTGAATTCTTCTCGGCCTTTTATGGAATTGCTTTCTCGGAAACCGATTGCGCTCCTTATGGAAGGAGATTCTCTTCAAAAAAAATCGGAATTTGGATTGGAAAATCTGCCAGAGCCGATTCTGGATTTTAAGTTTCAATGGAACGTTTCTTTGGTTCCTCTGTCCAAGGAGGAGTTTGAATCGAATGAGATTTTCTTTTCAGGAGCTTATGAGGTCTCTCAACTTCGTTCTTACTTTCAAAAAAGAGTCGAAGAGGATATGGACAAGAAAAACGAAAAGAAACCCGACACAAGGAGAGAGAAAAATGCGTCGGTTCTTTTGTCGTCTGAAATCGATCCTCTTGTTTGGAACGACTCCGAAATCAAATGGGAGCTTTCGAAAGAAACCGAATCGGATGTTTGTTTTCCTATACTTATCCGCTCCGGTTTTTTTCCTATTTGGAAACTTGTATCCGGGGAAAAAGTATATCGGACTTTGGAAGGTCAATTTTACTTCTGTTCTATGGAGAAACAAAATAAATTCGTATTTTATGATATTCGCACGTATTTGATTACTCTCATTCAATTTCTGCTTCCGCTTTCGTTTTTTGGGGCCACGTTTTTAACGTACAGGAAAATATCCAATTGATATCCTTCCTGTCCGATTCACGAAAAGCTCCTTTCAGAAAAAGGAAGTTTTTTTCCAATTCGCTTCTAATCGGATTTTCGATCGCCATACTTTTCGTTTTGTTTTTTGGAGATTCGGAAACTTCGATCGTAAAAGTTGTTCTTTCTGCTTTGGAAGGAGGTTTAATCGGAGGACTCTGTGATTGGTTCGCCGTATGGAAGACCTACAAAGCGATCGAAGAAGACAGCTCCAAACTATCCTCCGAAATCGGAAACTGGGTGGCAGACGATCTTTTGCATCACGAAGTAATTCGTTCCAGAATAAAAATGGTTTTGGAAGATCCTTCAACTCGGGACGAGGTTCATGAGGTTTTACTGGAGACTTTCGGAGACGAAGAAAAAACGAACGAGGTATTAAACCGACTTTTTTCTAAAGTGGAAGAGGAAATCGTTCAATACGTAGTTCATTATCAGTTTTCCGGGACCGATGTCGAAATATTGAAGGAATTAAACCGACAAAAGGAGATCATAGACACGATTAAACTTCTGATCGGAGAATCCATGATCAAAGTCGCCGATACCGAGGAATTCAAATCCCTTCTTAAAGAAATATTAGGTAAAATGCATTTGGTGGCCCAGGTCGTTTTAAATTTAGTCGTCGATTTCCCGAAAAAGTTGAAAGAATATGGAAATCACGTCAAACAAGGATTGATAATCGAATCCAAAGACGAAAAAACCATTGAAAAATTGGTCAATCTTATGGCCGCTTCCGCGGAAACATATATTTCATCTTGGAACGAATTGAATCTGGATCAGAGAGAGAAGGCGGTAAGATCCTTGATGGGATTTTTAAAGGATCAGGCTAGTCGACTTTTGGGAACTCTCGTCCAAAAACATCTTCAAGAAATCGGAGAGATTAAAACCTTACACGAATACGCTCCTCTCCGTTCCATTTTTGAGTTTGTAGAAAAACGTATAGATGAGGGAGTTTCCGGTTATATCGGAAAACAGATCACCAACAGACTGCAGAGTTTGGATCCTAAGGATCTGAGAAAGAATTTGGAATGGAAAACCCGGAATGTCTTAGAAACGATTCGGATTAATGGAAGTATTTTGGGATTTTTTTTAGGAAGTGTCACCGGGCTCGTAAAATTCTTTTTTTGGAATTGAAATTCTAAGTGTTATGGGAAAGTTTTTAGAAAACTTTGAACGTAGTAGGGAATGCTCATATATATGAAGTGCAGTTTGAAATACATTAGAGTTGTTGAAAAATTCCATGATTCAGATTAGTAAAACTGCTTCAAACGTCCATTTCAATAGGGCAGAAACGGATAGAGAATTAATTTTTCAACAACTCTATTGTATGCAAATACTATAATCAATAAATGAAAAAGAAGATTCGAAATATTGCTGCATTGCCCGGGATTTTACAGGATATTAAAGATTATGTTTTCGATTTATGTAATATACGAATCGTAAATCTTCAAATGGAAAATGAAAGTTCGGAATATGGGGCTTGCACCTTTGATATTGGAAATTTAAAGATTACTTTCCGACTGGCGAAAATAACTCCTACTAAAATTGGTCAGTTTGTCACACTATGGAAACGAAATGGTAAAGGACATATTCAACCTTTTGATATTCATAATTTAACGGATTACGTTATTATTGGGGCGAAAGATAAAAATCTTTCCGGTCAGTTTATTTTTCCAAAGCAAGTTTTATGCGATAGAGGTATAATCTCTGATAAAAAAGAAGGTAAGAGAGGTTTTAGAATTTATCCTTTATGGGATTTTCCAACTAATAAACAGGCACAACGGACTCAGAAATGGCAATTGGATTATTTCTTTGAAAACTCTAAAGCGAAACCAGTGGATATTGTTCGTGTGAGAAACCTTCTAAATATTAGAAATTAGAATTCCATAAAACTGAATTGTATGAAGGTAGATTCTAAAATTGTTTTATTTGATGATATGCAAGTAGGTCTTTGCGTAATTGCGATTTTTCTCTATGTTATAAGTTTCTAATTTTATTTTCACTGAAAAATATTAGAAAGAAATGAAGTAGGTAGACACTCAATTTTGGAGTGTCTTAGTCAGTTTGAGTTTCGAGAGGAAAATCGAGCCCTTTTTTCAGGGGAATCTAGAACAAATTCATTCAAAAACTGCATGTTGTAATAAAATGAAAATTCCATCGGATAGAATTTAATTTTTCTTGTTTTGAAAAACTATTTCGTATAAAAATAACTTAAAATTGCGCTTTGAATTTTCAAACGATCCGATTCAATCTCTACGGATATGGATTCAAAAAAAATAAATTTTAAGGATGTAGACGATTACATCAGTCGTTTTCCCGAAAATATACAGAAAATTTTAGAAGGATTGCGATCCGTTATTAGAAAATCGGCGCCTAAAGCTGAAGAGAAAATCAGCTATCAAATACCAGCGTTTGTGTTTCATGGCAATTTAGTCTATTTTGCCGCGTATAAAAAACATATCGGATTTTATCCGACTTCGAGCGGGATTCGAGCGTTTCAATCCGAATTAACGAAATACAAAACCTCGAAAGGCGCCGTACAGTTTCCGGTCGATCGACCTTTGCCTCTTAAATTGATTGCAAAAATAGTTAAGTATCGGGTAAAAGAAAATAAGAATAAAAGATTATAATGATATTTGAATACTTAAAAAGAGTAATGCTACCTTGATAACTATTTTTTTGTAATGGATCGCTCCGAATTGTTTTTATGAATCTTACTCGGAACCGTATGAAACAGTATCCGGAATTCCGTCTTTAAAACGGGGATTCGTTTCGAAATTCATGGTATTCTATTCTGTAGAAATCGCTAATATTAGAGTTGCTTGAAAATTCCGTAGTTCAGATTGATAACACCGCTTCAATTGCCAATTTCTATGAAACAGAAACTGACGAAGAATTAATTTTTCAACAACTCTATTACAAGAAAATGGGGATTTTCCTATGATCACTACGAGCTCAAACGATCCGGAACGCGCGAGAACCATCAAACTAGCTAAGAAAATTTTAATATGCGTTGTTAGAAACAGAAGCGGCGGATCTTGATAAACTTAAGATGACAACTTCTTTAAATTATGATTTGAGGCTGTACGGAGACGACATTGATGATTTATGGGAGGATATCGATAAATAACGTTCGAATCGATTGGTCGTCTTTGAATTTTAAGGAATATTTTACTACTCGGACGCATAAAAAGAATACTGTAATAAGTTTGTTTCAAAAGTTAGAATGTTAGATCTTCTTTAAAAAAGTCAACAATTCTGGATTCGGTGCAATTTTGTGAGGACTTCTATATCTCTGCAAAAAACGCCCGTTAATTCTTGGTACCATTTTCATACGTCCGAGTAGTAATGAGTTTCATTCGGTAATGTGTTTGTTTTGCTCATCCGTTTACCCGTGATTTTAAGTTTTGTTGTGATAAAAATGATATTTAGATGGATACGGGTTTCGATAAACGTCGATCTTTTTCAGCCGAGTTATTTCAAAAAAGGGAAGAAAGATTTTAAAATAGGATATTTGATTACGGCGGCTTTTAGCGGAAAATGGGAGAACGCATTTACCGATTCCGTTCCAGTCGAGAAAGAAATTCAAGACTGGCAGATTCGATATTGGGATCGATTTAAAAGAATGTATAAGTTGAGAAATAAGAATTTGTTTTGATACTAGTCTTTCGTTTTTATTTTACTTCTAATTAGCATAAAATTCGTTAAGTCGACTTTGATTTCACTTTATTTTTTGGAAAAGCTGAGAATTTCTCGAGCAATCAAATCCAGATTTGTAGAACCAAGTTCATCTTCCAAAACTCTCTGAGCTTTTTCATAAACCTTGGAAAGGATCGGTTGGATTGCGTGGCCGCAGATACATTTCTTATTCGGGGATTTAGAGTGCATCTGGAAAATCTTTTCGTCTATGGCTTCGTAGATTTCCTTCAAGTTAATGGCCGAAGGAGTTTTTGCAAGAACGTAACCTCCATTCGGTCCCATTTGATTACGCACGATTCCCCGGTTTTTAAGGAGAGATAAAATTTTACGGATCACAACGGGATTCGTATTTACGCTTTCCGCAAGTTCTTCGGAAGTTTTCGTTTTACCTTCTCCGAGAGAAAGAAGGGAAAGAATATGGATAGCGACTGTAAATCGGCTTGTCATATCTGTAAAACTTCTGGTTACAGAATATAGAAAATAAGAATCCGTGTCAAGTCAAAGCTTGTTTCCAAAAAATACTTGCCTCGGATTCTTTGAATAGGAACGATGCGGCGATGTTTCAGAATTATCTTCTTCGATTTTTAGATCCTAAGTTGGAAAAGGAATTTAGATCCTTTCTCAGAGACCATGTCGCAGTATTCGTCAGAATCGGAGCGATATCGGCGGTGATCGGATACATTGCTGTCTTTTTACTCTTTTACGATATTCTTCTCATTCGGGATCATCGGGTTCTTTGGATCCTGGAAGGAAGCGTGACTTTCGGGCTAGGACTTTCCCTTTCTACTTTGAAAAGATTCCGGTCGACTATGGTTCCTCTTTCCATCATAGTCAATACGATTGCTGGTTTAGTCGCGGTTTACGTCGGCTTTGCCTTCATTCGGAATCAACATGCGATCTTACTCACCATTCTGATCATCATCTCGTATTATGCGTTTTTGGTTCTGAGAATCCGAACTTTGCTCGCGTTCATCGGAACTTCTACCTATCTAGCCGCGTATCAATATGTGCTTCTTATGGACGAAAGTTTGGATTCCCAGAACAAGGCAATTTACAGTTTTCTAATATGGTTTTCCGAGTTTTTCGCGGTTATTGCGGGTTACACTTTGGAGCTGACTACGCGCAAATTGTTTTTGCAGGCAAAAACAATCGACACACAGACAAAAGATTTGGAAAAGGAGAAGGAAAAATCGGATCTTCTTTTGCGAAACATTTTTCCCGACGAGATTGCAAATCGATTGAAGAACGAAAAGTCCCAAATCTCCGAATACTTTTCCGAATGTTCTATTTTATTTGCGGACATCGTTGGTTTTACCCTTCTTGCGGCCCGTAAAACGCCGAAAGAACTAGCGGGACTTCTGGACCGATTTTTTTCGAGACTCGACGAACTTGCGGAGCGTAGAGGGGTGGAAAAGATTAAAACGATTGGGGATGCGTATATGGTTGCGGCGGGAATTCCGATCCCCTGCGAGAATCATATTCAAAGAATTGCGAATCTTGCCTTGGATATATTAGAAGAAGTGAATACGAATGAGGAATTGGTCCGGGAGGATTTAAATATTCGAATCGGAATCCATTCCGGGCCAGTCGTTGCCGGAGTGATCGGAAGAAAAAAATTCATTTATGATCTGTGGGGAGATGCGGTCAATCTTGCTTCTCGTATGGAATCCCACGGCGTTCCGGGAAAGATTCACGTAACGGAAGAATTCTATCTTGCCGCTTCTCCTCTCTTTCAATTGGAAAAAAGAGGGGAGGTGGACATCAAGGGAAAGGGAGTCGTATCGACTTATTTCTTGATGGGCGAGTTGATTAACAAGGAAGATCGATATGAACGGGAAGATACTGAATTGAAGTGCTTCCCTGACTGAACCATTCCGGAACAGCCCTTCTCCAAGAGATAAATTGGGGAGTTTCGAGATGTTTCTTTCTCGCTGTCTCGTTCTTATATACTTCCATAAATAAGAATCTTCCCGGATCTCCGTCGCCTTGAAGTACGTCGAGCCTAAGGATTCCTTCTTCCGTATCAAGAGATTCTTTTGCCATATCGTAGCTGATTTTTTTGAACTCTTCGATCTTTTCGTCTAAAACTTTATAAGAGGATACGATTACGATCATAAGTTCAGAATTTACGAATGCTTTCCTTTTGGGAAGAAAAATCCTCCTTGCTCAAAACGACAGTGATTCCAAGAGTTTTCAAAATGAAATTGAACACTAAAATAACGGAGATGTTAGGAATCGATTTACCAATTATCGGAGCACCTATGTTTTTAGTCTCGTATCCGGATTTGGTCGTGGCGGTATCCGAAGCAGGCGGGATCGGTTGTTTCCCTTCTCTCAATTATCGTTCTCCGGAACAACTGAAAGAAGGCCTTCAGGAAATCCGTTCTAGAACGAAAAAACCGATCGGCGTAAACTTGATTCTCCATAAGTCGCACAATCCGAATTGGCCCAAACAATTGGAAGTGATCTTGGATGCAAAGGTGGAACTTTTGATCACAAGTTTAGGAAGTCCGCGTACGGTAGTCAACGAAGCCAAAAGTATAGGTTCGAAAGTATTCTGCGATGTGACTACGCTCAAACATGCCAATATTGTTGCGAAGGCGGGTGCCGATGCCTTGATTGCGGTTGCACAAGGGGCCGGCGGTCACGCTGGAAATATTTCTCCTTTCAGCCTTTACCCTTATCTCAAAAAAGAAACCGGCCTTCCTCTGATTGCGGCGGGTGCCATTTCAAGCGGGGCTCAGATGCTCGCCGCTTTTGCGTTAGACGCAGATGCTGTTTATGTAGGGACGAGATTGATTGCCACTCCGGAAGCGATGGCCTCCGAGGATTATAAGCGAATGCTCATCGAATCTGGCCCGGAAGAAATCGTGTATACCGAAAAAATTTCTGGAATTCCGGCCAACTGGCTCAAGAAATCGGTGGAGAAGGCGGGCGATCTTTCGCATAGCGGACAGTCTCAAAATTTAGATCAGGAATACAAACGTTGGAGGGATATTTGGTCTGCTGGACACGGAGTCGCTCAGATCGAAGGTTTAATTCCCGCCAAGGAATTGATTTTGGGAATGGCAAAAGAATATCAAGATATTCTAAATCGATTGCCTCGTTGATATTTCGATCAGAAGGCGGTTATTATCTTTTTGTCTCCTGATCGAATTTTATGTTTTATGATTTCGAACTATGCTCGTAGGAAAAAAAGTCTCTCTTGTGATTTATTCGGGGTCGCGCTTTTTTTGGTCTTTATGTCAATATTATATATTTTAAATATTCTATAGAACATTATTCGATGTGGATTCGTTTCGGTTTTTTCGAATATTTCCTATGGGAACGATCATTTGGTCCGCGATCTTTTGAGTTTTTTTCTTTCTTATGGGATAAAAAGAAACGTTCTTCCTGGAAACGGAGTAGAACTTTTTTAGATTTCGATTTAAGGCGAATTCGAAAATTGGGATTTTTTTGGGACTAAAACTTAGATTTCAATTTCATGTTGAGGTTCGGAAAAAACTTGCCATTGAGGGTTCAGTCTTTATTCTTTCTATATGCGCGGCATTTTTAAGGGAATATTGGGAATCATTCTTACAGGATTCCTTATGGTTCAGTGCGAAAAAAAAAGCCCTTCTCCGTCCGTTTCCGCAGAAACGTACAAAAGAGTTGCCGAAGCGTATTGCTCTCAGATGAGCCGTTGTAAAGAACCCTATCTTTCCTCTCTTGAAGGAAAACTCAGAAAGGACGCCGCTTTAACTTACCCTGATAATGCGCAATGTTACAGCGATTTTAATTACGATTACGATAAGTCCGAACCGATCGTTTTGAAAAAACTCAGCGATAGCCTGAAGTTAGAGGCGGAACTTTGTATTAAAAGTGTGGAACGTGCGGATTGCGGTTCTATCGTAACCTATCAAATTCCAGAATGTGTGGAGTACAACACTTTTTTAGAAACGATTTCCACTTCTTCTACAAAGTAAGAATTTTGTTTTCAAGAGATAAAATTTTTTGAAAGCATAAAACTCTATAGAATGTCGTATTCTGTATAAGTTACGACAATATCAAAGAGATCTTAACGGCGATTTGTGGAAGAATAAGGTTACGGCTTAACGAATTGTTTTGTTATGGACAACTCAGGTTGACTTGAACTTCGGAACGAGGCGCGTTTTCCGGCACTGTAAAGACGGTTTCTCTCACCACGGTTTCCGGATAGCCGTCCACTCTGGCAAGATCCCCAATACAAAGAAGTCTATATTCTCCGGGATGAATGTACTTCATCTTTGTAGAGGCGCCTTGGACGGGAGAAGCGATCAGAGGGAGCCTTGTATTGATGTCCGTTTCGGCAAGACGATATACCCCGTAGTAGTGGGTTGTGGAAGCTGTTCCGCCTAACACCGTCAAGCTGGAGGCGATTTCGGGGCGAATAATGCGTGAACGAATCAGAAGGTTACCTCCCATATCGGATTCTCCTTTATGGTTGCTGTCGGGTTTCCAATCACTGATACCCACTAAGGTTCTTACGCCTCCTATGCTCGAAACGTAAGAATGTATCATCAGGTTTTCTTTCAGATTCATTCTTACTTCTAGGATATAAGGATCGAAGCCGGGATACACGAGCATATCCTGGTCTCCATTCTCCACTTTGTAGAGTATTGGAAACACCAGAGGCGGATACATCGTTTTCGTTGTGGAATCAACTCCCGGTTTGTAACTCAATCTAGGAACGATATTGATTCCGGGAACTCTGTAGTTGTCGAATAGAGTGAGGTTGGAAAACGTAAGTCCGGGTTCCGTCGCCCAAGCGGTCACCAAAGATCTTAGATACAAACCTGTATAATAGAATTGAACCGGACCGTTTCCAAATGCGCCCCAGTCTGTAGCGGAAGTTGGATCGTTTGACGGGTAGGCAACTCCTTCTCCATTGAAAAATTGAATCGCTTTGATTTCTCCGTCGTTTAAACGACAGGAATTCGAATTGGTAGTGTATGGAATCGTGCAAAAAACCTGTCGGTTCGGAGCGATCTCGTCCCAAAATTTCTTTGTGTCTTTTACGTTTTTAATCAAACTCAGATCGAAAGTGCCTTCTTGATATTTCGTCGACATGCGGATTTCTCCGATGTCTATAAAGATCGGTAGGTTTTGGGCTAAGGGAACTCCGGCTAAACCGAAGGCAGGATCAGAGCCCTCTTCTCCGTTTGTGTCTTGGTACAGTTGCCCGGTTCCGCCGGAATAGGCTTCGAATCCGATCGGGTTATCGGTGGCATAAGTTCCTTTAACGAGCAGCAGCATTCTCTGGTTGAAGAGAGTACTGATTACCGGATATTTGGAACCTTTTCCGTGCCAGTCGCCGACTTTACAAAAGAACATTAAAAAAACGGAAAGTATAGGAAGGAATGAGAAATAGGATCGTTTCATAAAAATACGCTCACCATCAAACCGAACTGGAAAAATTCTGTATCCACAACCCGATAATAATTCGGATTACTCAGTCTGGGGTCGTTGTAAGGACTGGAATAATAATATTTCGTTTCTGCAGGAGCATCCAATCGTGATTCGTAGATCCTATTGTAATCGATCCGAATCCCGATTCTGATTTTTTTTCCGGCTACAAAACTCGCTTCTAAACCCATTATTATCATAGGATCCCAACGGGAAGTGTTGGAAGGTCTTGCGACTACGAAAGCCTCTCCGCCACCGGCACGAAGAATGAATGAAATAGGAAGATCGATCGGAAGTTTATAACCCAAGGCGAGGTAGACCGGAATCGTGGTTAAACCCC
>NZ_AHMT02000030.1:85000-97500 GCF_000243815.2 Leptospira alexanderi serovar Manhao 3 str. L 60
CAAAATCCTAACGTTCTTCAAAAGGAAGCCGAAAGAATCGGGTATCCTTTGATGATTAAGGCAACCGCGGGAGGAGGAGGAAAAGGAATGAAACGGGTTTATGAACCAGAAGAATTTCTCACCTCGCTCGAATCGGCTCAAAGGGAAGCGCAAAAAGCTTTCGGAGACGGCACCGTATTTCTGGAAAAATACATAGAGATGCCTAGGCATATCGAAGTGCAGGTTTTCGGGGATAAACACGGAAACGTTATGCATCTTTTCGAACGGGAATGTTCGATCCAAAGAAGACATCAAAAGGTGATCGAAGAATCTCCGGCTCCAAACTTGTCCCCCGCAATACGGGATGAAATTTGTCAAGTGGCTGTCAAAGCGGCGCAGTCTATCGGTTATGTGGGGGCTGGAACCGTAGAGTTCATTTTGGGAAAAGACGGAAAGTTTTATTTCTTGGAGATGAACACAAGACTTCAGGTGGAACATCCTGTGACCGAATACATCACGGGCCAGGATCTTGTGGAATGGCAGATTCGAGTGGCGGAAGGAAAAAAACTTTCCGAACTCACCGGCGAAAAAACGATTACTCAGAACGGACACGCAATCGAAGCGCGTATTTACGCGGAAGATCCCGAAAATAACTTCTTACCTTCCACAGGTATATTAGAATATATTGAATTTCCAAATCGTGACTTTTTGCGGGTGGATACGGGAGTTGAAACAGGTTCGGAAATCACGGTATATTACGATCCGATGATTGCAAAGATGATCTCTTGGGGAAAGGATAGAGAAGAATGTGTGGCTCGCCTAAAAGAATCCATCGATTCCACGGTGATTTTTGGGCCGGTGACGAATACGTTTTTTCTTTCCGGAATTCTTTCCCATGAGGAATTTAAAAAAGGACGTATTCATACTCATTTTCTGGAAGAACAAACGATTCTTTTCGCTCCCGAAAGAGAAGTACAAGCCGATGCGTTTTCTTTTGCGGCGGCCGCACTTTCCGAAAAGAAAAGATCCCAGGGAATTTGGGAAGCGGTTGGTCCGGGAGGCTTTTGGTGATCGAAGAAAATTTTCGATTTAGACACGGGGAAGAAGAAATTCCAGTTCGAGTTTGTTCTAGTTCACCCGGAGATATATCCGTATCGATTGTATTAGGCGGAGTCGTTCACGACTTTCGGATCTCCGGAAATTTTCAAAGCGAAGGCGGCCTTTTTTCAGGGCACAACTGGAGAATTCTCAGGAAAGGAAATCGGATTTTTATTCACCACAAAGGTTGGAACACGAAGGTAGTTCTTTCGAATCGAGAAATTCATTTGGAAGAAGGAAGCGGAGGTTTGATCAAAAGCCCGATGCCTGGTAAGGTGATTCGTATTGGAGTTTCCGAAGGGGACTCCGTTAGAAAAGGAACTATACTTGCAATTGTAGAAGCGATGAAAATGGAAAACAATATTCTTTCTCCGGGAACCGGGACCGTAGAGCAGGTTTTAGCAAGTGAAGGAAACATGGTTTCCCAAGACGACGTGATTTTAAAGTTGAACCTGGGCTGATATTAAGTTACTAAGCCCTGCATGAGTTGAACGTGAATTTTAGTACAAATCCGTCTTTTAGGCGCGATCCTAACGCGAGCGGCAAGTACATAACCAACCCCACAAGTAATGGGATCTCAAGATCAATTTGTCGGAATTACGACAAAATCCCCCGTGAAACTTAGTTCCCACAACGCGCCCCTTAGGAAGCGTTGTGCCTGAGTTTCCCCTTATTTTTGGGTGGGGGGAGAATAACTCTATTTCGCTCTCTACGGGTCGCGAAATAGGTGGAAAGGCTCGGGAGACTTTTCTCTATCAGAAAATCATACTTTTTGCAAGTAAAAAGCCTCATTCTTGTCGGAACACTTGCGTTTTATTGTATGTAAAGTTCTATCCACTAAAATCTAATCCCTAATCACTGACACGTCGGAACACTTGCATTTTATTGTATGTAATGTTCTATCCACTAAAATCTAATCCCTAATCACTGACGCGTCGGAACACTTGCATTTTATTGTATGTAATGTTCTATCCACTAAAATCTAATCCCTAATCACTGACACGTCGGAACACTTGCGTTTTATTGTATGTAATGTTCTATCCACTAAAATCTAATCCCTAATCACTGACACGTCGGAACACTTGCGTTTTATTGTATGTAAAGTCCTAACTCCTAAACCCTATCCACTAACTCCTTGAAAAATATCAGTTTTTGATCCTTATGATCCCAAAAGCCTTCTTAATTTGTGGGTAAGGTCATGGGCAAGTAGGCCGTCCTATAAAAGTTGTTCTTGTTAAAAGACGAGTCCAACGAGAACATTTGCATTGCCGGGAAGAAAGTGTTTAAGAGAAAAGTGATTCAAGAAAAAAAAACTATCTTGCGCTTGATTGTTCTTTCGGAGAGAAGTTTCGTATAACGTTTCTTTGATTTTCCATTGGAACACGATCAATCGAAACAACTATGGAGATCCGGTTTATGCGGTTTCACACGGAGTCGTATTATGCACATCTTTCCAAAATTGGCGTTTCCAAAGGTGATAAGATCAAAAAAGGAAAGAAGATCGGAAGAATCGGAGACGCAAACCGGCGTTACGGACCGCATCTTCACTTTGAAATGCGGAATGATTTTTTTCTTCCGACGGATTTGATTTCCCCCTAGTCAAAGGCAAATCGAATGGGACCGGGCTACAGCGGAAATTCTTTGGGTTATCTCAATCCGAAAGAGTTCATTCGCGACCATCGAAAACTAAAAAACAAAAGCCTGATTCGTAGCGATAACCGATAAAACCCAACGACTTAAAGAAGTGTGAATCTTTGATTCAAAATTCATAAATTAATTTTCTCGCTTTCTCCGCGAATTCACGTTATTTGCCATCGTTTATTTCCTGGACTCTTGAAAACGCTTCGCTGTAACTTCTGATCGTTGTCATTTTCACCTTCCTTTTTATGACAATTTTTCTAGGACACTATACCCAACTCATTCGAAAATAAATTTGCTCGGATATCATACCAAATGTTATGGATAAAAGAAGTTACGTCCGAGATTTCGAAGCGTATTTCCGAATTCTTTGAAAAATCCAATTGACAGTATATGCCTGAACCGTTTCCGTTTGGTTCTGAAATAAAGAAGCGAGAAATTTCATGAAAAGATTTCTGAAAATCATAGGTGTTGTAGCGGGTTTGTTTTTTCTAACCGCAGGAGCGGCGTATGCACAAGAGGATTGTTCAAAACTGGCTTTTATGGACGATGTTTCAAGGAAGCCAAGGACGGATTTACCTTTTCAGATTTCAGAAATGAGACGCCTGAGGCCGGAAGATATCTGTAAAAAGAAAGAAGGTTGGTTTCCCACCGGTCTTCCTCTTTTAAACTCCGATCCGAATGTGGGTGTGGGATACGGAGTTCGTGTATTCTTAATCAACAACGGAAAAAAGACGGATCCGTTTTTTGAATATACGCCTTACCGTTTTCGAATGTTTGCTCAGTATTTTAATACGACCAAGAACAGACAGTATCAGGACATCAGTTTCGATGCTCCTTATATTTTCGATACTAAGTGGCGACTTCGAGGAGATTTGATTTACGATACGAATCCGAATACGTTGTATTACGGAGTCGGAGAAAGGTCGTTGCAGAGTCTTTCCTATCAAGAGCGAAATCAACCCGGTGGAGAAATTGCGAGAAACTCGACGTATCATGAACGAGAAAAGAATATTTATTTTACGAGGCCCGGAGGTCCCGGAGATCCGGTCGATTTTCAGGGAGCCAACTATTCCGGTTTTCCTACGAACGATGCGTTTCGAGTCACCGATAGAATGTATAATCGTTACGATATCCGTTCCCCACAATTCAATCTCAGTGGGGAACATATCTTCTTCGGGGGATTGGTTCGAATGGTTGCGGGACTTAGGGTTTCCCAAAATATCGTCAAGACTTTTGACGGTCAGTTTGTGAAAAGTAGGGACCCATTGACGGAAGGAACTCCTTTTAGTAATTCGGGTATGGCTCCGAATGGAAAAACGAAAGTTACCGAGGACGCCGAAGCGGGAAAAATTATCGGGGCCAACGGAGGTAACGTAAATTCGATGCGATTCGGGTTGGTTTTGGATACTCGGGATTTGGAACCCGATCCGAATCGAGGAGTATTTTTAGAAGCGACTTATGAGAAAATCGCTAAATCTTTCGGGTCCGATTTTCAATATTCCAAGTATTTTACTCAGATCAAATTATTCTACAGTCCGTTTCCGAAAGTCTTTGATAAACTAGTGATTGCCGGTCGAGGAGCGTTTGGTTTGACGGAGGGAGAAGCGCCTTTTTTCGAGTACAGAAATCTCTGGTCTACGGAAGGAGGAATTACTGGACTCGGAGGCCTAAGAACTTTACGTGGTTATAAACAGGACCGTTTTACCGGGAAAGCGATGGGATGGGGAAACATTGAACTGCGTTGGAAATTTTTCGATTTTAACGTAGCCGGACAACATTTCGCTTTAAATCTTGTGCCTTTTGTGGACTTCGGTCGGGTGTGGGACGATGAGCATAATGTGGGGCTAAAAGATTATAAATATTCCCGAGGTTTAGGATTTAGAATCGCTTGGAATCAGAGTACGATTTTGATGTTGGACTACGCCGTTTCCAAGGAAGACAAACAGATATTTATGAATTTTAACCACATTTTTTGAGGAACTCATGGAAAAATATAAAAATATTATAATATTCATTATCGCACTATTTCTTTATACGAACTGTGAGGAAAAGCCAGACGATACGACTCTGGGATTTATCAACGAGGACACAAAGGTTTTACTTGCGGGAATGTTGATTTTCAACTCTTATTCGACGGATGTGGCTTCCGGAACGATCACGGATTTCACGAGCGGACTTATGTGGAAAATTTGTACCCAGGGTCAGATTCTTAGAGTTGGGCAAAACGGACAGTACGATTGTGAAGGAATCAACGATGCTTCTACGATCATCGGAAGATACGGGGCCTCTCTTTTTCAGTATTGTTCTCTCAATTTAAACGACTGTAATACGATTTCTCTACCGCCGGTTTTGGTCGGACAAACACCCGGATTTTCAGGAATGAGTGAAGCTTATAATTCTTGTAGTCAGGATCGTACCGGACAACATTCCGATTGGAGGCTTCCCACCTTTCCGGAGTTAAAGGTTCTAACTGGTTCTGGAAGCTTGAATGCGTTTCTCATAAAATTTCCGAATACGGTGGAAGACTATTACTGGACTTCTTGGGCACAGGAAGGAACGGTGGATATGGCTCGTGTCGTAAATTTTGAAGCTACTCATTTTGGGGAAAATACTTTTTTCACGAAAACGAGCCGGTACTTCGTTCGTTGTGTCAGAAATCTTCCTTAATAAATCCGAGTTTACATAAAGCCATGGAGGTGAAAGTTCTCCTTCTTCCCACTTTTGTGGGAAAGATATTTCGTATTATATATCATTTGTGGTTCGGGAAAAGGAATTAGATAGTCGGGATTGGCTTTTTCGGTTGGCTTCTTCCTGCAATTCACGAAAGAGATTAGGGCGGAACTTTGGCAAATGGGGGACGATGAGAGAATTTTTAGAGCTACTTTCCGAAATATGAGAAAAATGTTATGTACGATTTGAAAACATTGATCTCTACGGCGGTACTTCGTAAGCTTTTGATTCCGAAAGATGAAAATAAGAATCCGATTTTTAAGTTACAAACTTTTTTCGTTTCTCTTTTTTACAGAAGAAGGAAATGGGGTTTTAGAGGATTTTGTAAATCCGTTCTTTTGATTCTGATCTTTTTCGTATGTGTATTTGTTCCGTACTTAAAAATTTTCGCTCAAGAAAATTTTACAGACTGCGATAAACCTGAAGCGAGAAAGGATCTTCCTTTTCCGATCGATCGGGTCAAACAGATGTGTAAAAAGGATTTAAACAACAAAAAAGAAGGTTGGTATCCTACCGGGCTTCCATTGGTCAATTCCGATCCGAATGAGGGGATTGGGTACGGAGCTAGAGTTTACGGATACAACAATGGAAAAAAAAGTGATCCATTGTTCGAATATACTCCGTACCGACTTCGCTTTTTCGCTCAATATTTTAATACGACAAAAAATGCGCAGTATCATCAGCTCAGTTTGGATATGCCCTACGTAGCAAACACTCGTTGGAGACTTCGCACCGACGCGCTTCTTACGATTACTCCGACTACTTTGTATTTCGGTGTGGGAGAATCTACTTTAAAACCTCTCGCATACCAGGAACGAAATCAGCCCGGCGGAACCCAGGTCACAAACGCAGAATACAATTCTCAAGAATCCACATTTCTATATCAGAGACCCGGAGGCCCCATCGATCCCATAGAATTCGGAGGAAGAGTTTATTCCGGAGTTCCGGCGAGCGAGGGTTTTAAGGTGACCGATCGTATGTATAATCGTTATACGATCCAAACTCCTCAGTTGAACTTCAGTTCGGAAAGATCCTTTTTGCACGGAACTTTGAGACTTGTGACCGGTTTTCGTTTTTCGAATAACATCGTAAAGGCGAACGACGGAAAGTTTGTAAAATCGGTCGATCCGATCTTTGACGAAACCCCTCTCAGCAGTTCGGGAAAGGTTCCGAACGCAAAGACAAGACTTACGGAAGATGCAGAGGCTGGAAAGATTCTGGGCTACCACGGAGGATTTGTGAATACTGTCAAGATCGGCCTCGTGTATGATACAAGGGATTTCGAGCCCGATCCGAATTCGGGAGTTTTTTTAGAGGCAACTTACGAAAAGGCTTCCAAAGTGATCGCTTCCGATTTTGATTTTCAGAAATATTTCGGACATGCAAAATTCTTTTATAGTCCTTTTCCGAAGACATTTGAAAAATTGGTTCTTGCGTCCCGGTTCGGTTTCGGAGTTTCAGACGGAGACGTGCCGTTTTTTGAATATAGAAATCTTTGGGGAACGGAAAATACTGTCACGGGGCTCGGAGGCCTAAGAACGCTTCGGGGTTATAAACAGGATCGATTCGTAGGACGTGCGATGGGTTTCGGAACTGTGGAAGTTCGCTGGAAATTCTACGATTTTTCGGTTGGAGGAGAATACTTCGCGTTAAATATAGTTCCGTTCTGGGATTTCGGTCGGGTATGGAACGACGAACATAAGGTTGGTTTATCGAATTACAAATATTCTCAAGGTTTAGGTCTTAGAATCGCTTGGAATCAGGCAACGATCATCATGATCGACTACGCGGTTTCCAGAGAGGATAAACAACTTTTCGTCAATTTCAATCACGCATTCTAAAAGTAAAATATTCTAATAATTTAAAATATTTTTTCCCTTAAAATCGGATTTTATCGTTGCGGATTTCCGTGTCGACACGGGAAGGACTTCTGTTTTCCGGATAGTCTGTGGAAAAATGAAGCCCTCGGCTTTCTTTTCTGAACAACGCGGACCGAATGATGAGTTTCGCTACAATCACCAAATTTCTTAGTTCGATTAAAGGATTGGTGATAATTGTTCTGTTGTAATAATCCTTTACTTCGTCGTAGATCAGATCCATTCTACGTTTAGCACGCTCTAGACGTAAATTGGAACGGACGATTCCCACGTAGTTGCTCATCGTATTTTTAATTTCGTTTAAATCGTGAGAGATCAAAACCCATTCTTCCGTATTGACCATTCCTTCCTTATTCCAAGAAGGGATTTCGTCGTGCGCCTTTGTGAAGTCAGGCTTTTCCTTTGCGATTCTTTTAGCGATTCGATTGGAGAAAACAAGACACTCCAAGAGGCTATTGGATGCAAGGCGATTTCCTCCGTGAACTCCCGTGCATGCGGTTTCACCCGCCGTAGAAAGATTCGGAATCGTTGTTCTTCCTTCTAAATCGGAAGACACACCGCCGCAAAGAAAATGTGCGACTGGAACGACCGGTATTCGATCCGTAGTGATGTCGATTCCGAGCTCTTTACACTTCTCGTAAATGGAAGGAAAGGATTCTTTGATCTGAGACGAAGAAAGATGAGTGACGTCCAGCCAAACATGCGGCTCCCCTCTTTTTTTCATCTCAGAGTCTATGGCCCTTGCGACCACGTCTCTCGGAGCCAGGTCTCCCATCGAATGATACCGTTTCATAAACGGTTCACCGTCTTTATTCAGTAGAATCGCACCTTTTCCTCGAACTGCTTCGGAAATCAAAAAAGAATCTCCGTCCTCGTGATAAAGTGCGGTCGGGTGGAATTGGTAAAATTCCATATTTTTGATGAGCGCTCCGGCCCTGTATGCGGAAGCGACACCGTCTCCGGTTGCTATCTTGGGATTGGTCGTATGGGAGTAGACTTGTCCAGCTCCTCCGGTCGCAAGAATCGTTTCTCTCGCCAAAATCGGAAAAACTTCCCCCGTATGATTGGAAAGGACGTAGGCGCCGTAGCAGATAAGTCCTTTACGTTTTAATTGGTGAGGCGTAATGAGGTCTACCAAAGTATGATATTCTAATATTTGGATGTTTGAATTTTGTTTGACCACGTTTAGAAGGGTCTTTTCGATTTCCCTCCCCGTTCTGTCGTGTGCGTGAACGATTCGATTCTTTCCGTGCCCACCTTCTCTGGAAAGATCGAATTTTCCAGAGGGTTCCAAATTAAACGGAACCCCGTAGTCGAGCAGTTCTTTGACGAGGGGAGGGCCTTCTTCCACGAGAACCTGAACGGCCGCCGGATCGCAGAGCCAGGCTCCCGCTTCCAGAGTGTCCCTGACGTGATCCTCGAGTTTATCGCTTTCCGCAAAGACGGAGGCAATTCCGCCTTGCGCGTAATTCGTGTTGGATTCGTAATCCGATTTTTTCGTGATGATGATAACGGAACCATAGGGAGCTAATTTTAAGGCCGCAAAGAGGCCAGTGATTCCGCTCCCTAAGACTAAAAAGTCCGTTTTGATACGGGGCATGTTATTTCTTTTTTTGTGTGTTTATCAGAGCTTCGATATAATCCAAAGAGCGAATCAATTGATAATCCGGTTTGATCGGATCGTTTTTATGAGCCGCGATGAATTCGGAAGCTTTTCCGTTCTTTTGAACCCAGGCTTCTAAACTCTTAACGTCGAAAGAACTCTTTTCCTCGGCGGCGGGCGGGAGTTCGGCAAGGTGGTTCCACATGTTCTCCTCCCTAAATCGGAACGGAAAGGATCCGTCTTCTTCGGAAGAAATTTCGATGTCCGGTTTTACCCCTACGACCTGAATCGTGTTTCCCGAAGGAGAATAATAGCGAGCTTGTGTGAGTTTAATCAGATAGTCGTTTCCGAGAGGCATCAATTTTTGTACCGTAGCTTTTCCGAAAGTCCTTTCTCCGAGGACCAAACCTCTTCCGTGATGTTTGATCGCACTTGCGACGATTTCGGAAGCGGAAGCGGATTTCGCATTGATTAAAACGGCTAACGGTAAATTGGTGATGTCCTTATTTTTAGCATAAGCGTCTTCTGGACTGCGGTTCGGGCTTTTGGTGGAAACGATCAAACCCTTTTCAATGAACATATCCGCGATATCAATCGCAAGATCCAAGTAGCCGCCCGCGTTGTTTCTCAAATCGAGGATCACCGCTTTGAGTCTGGTACCTTTTCCTTGCGCTTCTTTTTCGAGTTCTTTATACTTATCCACCAGTTCTCGGTCTACGGAAGGTCCGTCTTCCGACTTCACAAAACCGGTAAGTTTGATATAGCCGATATGTTCGTGGCCTTCGATCAGTTTACTGCTCAGATTTTTGATTTCGATCGTATCTCTTACGACTTCGATGTGTAAAGTTCCCGGAACTCCTTTTCTCTGAATGGTAAGCGCGACCTTGGAACCTTTTTTCCCTTTGATTTTTTCCACGACCTTATCCAAAAGGATTCCTTTGATCGATTTTCCGTCTACTGCAAGAATTACGTCTCCGGAACGTATGCCTGCGTTCACAGCGGGCCTTCCTTCGAGTGGATTTTCCACGACGACTTCTCTGTTTCCTCCACCTGAGAGAATGGCTCCGATTCCTTCAAAACTTCCGTCTTGGATTTTGGCCATTGATTCTTCCCAAGCGGATCTTAGAAATACGTTGCTATGAGGATCGAGAGAAGAAAGATAACCGTTCGCCGCAGCGAGCATAACGTCGTTCATTGTAAACGGTTCTTTGGATTTTTCCTCGGATTCTCCGAAAGGATCTTTCAGAGGAGAATCCTTGTATTTGTCCAGATTGGTTTCTATGAATGCGAGAACTCGATCAAAATCCTTTTTGCTAAAACCGGTTCGCTCCCATTTGGACGAAAGGACGTTCTTACGGACTTTTTCCCTTTCGACAATCTTTTTTACTTCCTCGTCGTTGACTTTGGATCTGTTCGCATCCTCTTTCAACTTTCGGTCTCTGATTTTCTCCACTTCCGTATAATCTGGATCAAAAAGAATAAAGGAATCGTCGGTTGAGATCTTGAATGTTTTTCCGGGAAAAATTTCGTCTTTTTCCTCGTATTTTTCTCTTTCCTTGAAATAACTTTCGGGATAGAGATAAATGGAATGAGGAAGCGATAAGAGGGCGTAGATTGCGGCTTCGCGATAAGCGCGATTTTTATCGATATTCTTATCGATATAATAACGCGAAACTGTGCTAATTACGTTATCAAAATCTTTGAGGGTAAAGTCTGCCTTGGCCGGGGACTTGCCGGATGTGGGCTCGCAGTATAGGATAAAAATGGTCAAAAGAGTGGAAAGTAACGACGAAAGCGTAGCGGATCCTTTTTTCAAACTCGTGTTCCTTCGGGAAATTTTCAGTTCATTCTCTATTCAAATCTCAAAGTGTCAATCTCTTTGGGGCGTAAGTTTTGTCTTCGTTCTCTTGATTTTCGGGTTCTATTGCTCAACGGTTTCCATGCCCGGTTCGGGAAGATTTGCGCTCGAAATGCTCCAAGAACAGGCGATTTTGGAATTTTACGGAACTCCCGAAGAAAGGGAATCTTCCGTGAAACTTCTCAAATCGAGTTGTCGGTCTTTGCATCCCGGCCGGGCCTTATCCTGTTACAATCTTTCCGTACTTTTATCTTCCTCAAAAAATTATCCCGAGGCATTGGAATACGCGCTTCGAGCGAGAAATGCGGATCCTTGGGATAGTCTTTATCGGGATCAGGTTTTTCAAGTCGCGTATCATTTGGAACTTGAGCAAGGGGAAGCAATTTCCGCCGACGAGGTGGAAAAAAGATACTTTAGAGCCATCAAAAATTGCAAGGACGGAAAAAAGAACGAAACTCTTGCGGACCTGATCGTACTCGTAGCTTTAAAGGAAATCGGGAGCGAGTCCTTGAAAAAGGGAATTTTTTCGGAATGTGTGGGGGAATCGGACGTACTCATCCACATAAGGCCCAATGAAGTGAATTATATGAAAGAATATTATAAATTTCTGGAGAACTCCCATCCGTATCGGGAAGTTTGGGACGTAAGTGGAGTGGTGCGTAAACAAACCTTGGAAAAAATGCAATCTCCGAATCAGGAAGTTACGAGAGCGTGGAAGGAATTTCGTCAGTCTGTAAAATCCAAAAACAAAATTCAAGCTACGGAGCATTTGAAGAAGTTCAGGGAAAGTCTGGAAATAATCTCACAAAAAAATCAGAACGCAAAAAAATTGGCGCTGCATCTAAAAAAAGCCGCGTTTTATCTGATCCAAGGGGATCCGAGCTTTGAAGGGTTTCGACATCTCACGAAAGAGCTTGAAGATAATCCTTAACACTTTGATCGATCCCGGTTTCCAAAGCTCTGGAAATCAGTCTGTGACCGATGGAAACTTCCCGAAGTCCCGGAAGGCGAGAAAAAACTTTCAGATTGTTATGGTCCAAATCGTGACCCGCATTGATTCCCATTTTTTGGTCCAGGACGACCTTCGCGGCAGGGATGTATAAGGATTCGAAACATTCTTGTCCGGTTTGGGGAGAACGATCGAATTTATCCGCAAAAGGGCCCGTATAAAATTCCACACGGTCGGCTCCGGTAAGAGAGACTAGTTTAAGGTTTTCGAGATCGGTTTCCACAAAAAGGGAAGTGCGGATTTTTTCTTTCTTTAGAATTTTAGAATATTCTTGAAGGATTGCTAGATCCTTTTTAAAGTCGAATCCGTGATCGGAGGTGATTTCTCCGGGAGTTACAGGAACAAGGGTCGCCTGATCGGGTCTTGTATTGAGGAGCAAATCTAAAAAACGAGGAGAGGGTTCCCCTTCTATGTTGTATTCAATTTTTGTGTTGTTCTTATAATTGTAGGAATCGATGAATTCTTTTAAGGAAAACACGTCGTCTTTTCGGATATGCCTTTCGTCTTCTCTGGGATGAACCGTAATTCCTTGGGCTCCCGCTTGAAGAACCAAATCCGCGAAATACAAAAGATCCGGAATGTTTCCGCCTCTCGAATTTCGGAGGGTGGCGATTTTGTTAATATTTACGCTCAGTTTGACTTTCAAAAACTCGACTCCCGAATGGACTTTTCACTAAGAGAAAATTTTCGGCTTTTCTGGAAATC
>NZ_AHMT02000030.1:102500-105000 GCF_000243815.2 Leptospira alexanderi serovar Manhao 3 str. L 60
CATCAATCCTCCTCCGCCTTCCGTCAAAGGAATCTCCGGAAGATACATCACCGGAGTCGGAAAAAAGGACGATCGATTTATCATCATCATAGATGTGGAAAAGATTTTGGGAGCGGAAGAATTGACCGAATCGGGAAGCAATGCCGGATGAAAAAAGAAATTTTCGAAACCGAAGCCGTTTCGATTTTCTAAACATTCAAACTTTTCAAAAAACAGCGGTTTTTCTTCTGATCTGTCTTGGATTTTTGGGGACATTTTCTGTTTATCCGGATGAACAAGATAGACGCTATGATTCTAAAAACTTATACGATCCTCCTTTCGTAAGGATCACGGAACAAGACCTCGACAATCTTCGTCAGACGATTCAAGACCCTTCTAAGGATGCGGTTTCTGAAATTCAAAAAGTACTCGATCAGTATTATTCTCAGTTTATCGATTCGAGAAGGATAGAGGAGGAAAAACGCCTCGGAAAAATCTTCGACGAGAAGACGAACCGAAATACGATCCGTCTTTTAATTCTCGGCATGTTTGCCAAACTCACTCCTTCCGGAATGATGAGGGATTCTCCGATTTTATTTGAACTTCACATGCTTCTTTCGAAAGAATATGAAAAGAAGAAGCAAAACGCAAAGGCGATCGAATCCGCGCTTGCTGCGATTCGTTATAGAGACTTCAGTCATACAGAAAAGGAATTCTTAGATGAAAGAAGGTTGGCCGAAATTTTTGATCCTGTCGAAAAACAAGCGGCTCTTTCCCATAGCAGGTCCCTAGAAAATTTGGAGAAGTCCAAAAAGGATCTTAAAGATTCTAAGGATTTCTTTCATCTTTTCGAAGCCAATTTGATGCGAGGGAAGGAAACAAAAATCACGGAACGAGATTCAAGCGGAAGAACTTTCGAAAGAACGTTAGCCGCAAGCGAACTTCCCGCCTTTAAAGAAAAAATCGCTCAGTCCGAAAGCGATCTCAAAAATAAGGAAAAGGAATATAACGATTCCAAGTCCGGTTTCTACGAGAACTTTCGAAAGAAGAAGTCCAGAGAGGATGCGGATGTCGTTTATTATTTAGCGGGGCTTGTAAAACAAGCCGAAAGCGAAAATAAAGAGAGACTAAAAGTAGTGAATCAATTTGGAGCTGCGGGAACCGGGATTTTCGTTTTATTCGATTACAAGCGAAACACGGACTTTTATGCAACCGCCGCTCTTTGGGAACTCGCGACCAAACTCGACCCTACTATGAAGGAACCTGTTTTAGATCTTGCGAAAGAACTCAAGGCTTCGGGTAAAAAGGCAAAAGCGGTCGATTTTTATAAAAGATATCTGGAGCTTTCTCTTGCGGAACGAACCGAAGAAAACAAGCTTGCGGAGATTTATTTTGCGATCGCTTCTCTTTATACCGAATTGAAACAGAACGTTTTGGCTTCTTCCTTTTACGAACTGTATTACAAAGCGGAAATCAATCCCAAAAAGAAAAGTTCATTCGCATACGAACTCGGTTCCTTTTTTGAAAATAGAACCGGTGATTTGGAACGGGCCGCTCTTTATTATGGAGTTTGGCTCAAAAATCATATAAGTCCGGAAACCGAGAATCTTCCTTTTGCGGACATCTGTGAACTTCATCGCCAGGAATTTCTGGCGGAGTTCGGAATTTCGAAATTGCACTCGTATCGTAGAAAACGTCGGGAAGAAAAGGACGCTTTAAAAGCGGCGATCCGTTCATACGAACGTTTAAAGGAAATTTATAAAGTAGAAGAAAACAGAAACGCAACTTTAAAAAAAGAAACGCTTGCGATCAAAAGAAATCTTTTGGAAAAAACGGACGATTCGATCATGGCCCAGTATCGTCTGAAGGACTTGGATTTTCAGGAATCTACGAGTCGCCTCGGAGTCGTTAGAACCAAATTGAATTCTACACCTGTGACTTTGGCAATGAAAAAGTTATCGATTCTTCTCGAAGAAGAAAAAGACTTCCTTTCCGCGAGAAAAATCTATGAAGACATTGTGAAGATCGGAAATCCGATCGAGATTAATCTTTCATTAATGAACATAGATAGAATCAATAAAATCTTGGAAGACGGAATCAAAAGAGAACCGTTTTGAAATACGTCTGTCCGTAAAACACCCCGACTTGAATCGAAAGCATTGTTCTTTTCTTGTAGGTTTAACGTGAGTTCGATATAAGAAAATGAGAAAGAATTCTCTAAAAGTAGGAGTTCCTACAATTTTAGAATTGTTCGTAAAATCGTGATTTGTGGTAGTTCCCACATTTTGAGAATAGATTTACAAAGTTCAGATTCCAACTTGTTTCAGAAAGATTCTTACGACCCTGCTCACGTTTTTTAAGGCAACAAATCGAAATACGAATCACGATAGTTCGCGAATTTGTTTTTTACTTCATCGCCTTTTCGATATCATTGTCCGATGGAGAAGGAATATCTTCTATGTAAGGTGTTTGCGTAGAACGAACCAAAAATTCAACTTCGTCAATCACGTCTCCTTCGTAG
>NZ_AHMT02000030.1:112500-115000 GCF_000243815.2 Leptospira alexanderi serovar Manhao 3 str. L 60
CGCTTATATGGGACGCTATATCGCAAAGAACGTAGTAGCATCTGGTCTTGCAGACAAATGCGAAGTGCAACTTGCGTATGCGATCGGGGTTGCGGAGCCCGTTTCCGTTCACGTGGACACGTTCGGAACCGGAAAAATTTCCGAAGGAGAATTGGTAAAAAGAATTCGTGCAAATTTCAAACTGACTCCGAGAGGAATCATCGAATCTCTAAAGCTTCTCGAAAAAGGAAGAAAGTATAGAGAGACCGCATCTTACGGACATTTTGGAAGAAAAGGTTCCACATTCACTTGGGAAGAAACCGATAAAGCGGCGGCTTTAAAAGGATAAGAAAAAATGGGAGCTCCAAGCACATCGACTGCGATAGAAAAAGCGACTCGTGACGGTTATGGAGATGCGCTGCATGAACTGGGAGTTTTCCGCCAGGATGTAGTTGTCTTGGACGCGGATCTTTCCGGTTCCACAAAAACCAATAAGTTTGCAAAAAGCTATCCGGATCGTTTTTTCAATGTGGGTGTCGCCGAACAGAATTTAGTCGGTCATGCCGCGGGACTTGCACTTTCCGGACTCGTTCCGTTTGCTTCTTCCTTTGCGATGTTTCTTTCCGGAAGAGCCTGGGAAATTGTTCGTAATAGCGTGGTTTATCCGTTTTTGAACGTGAAGCTCGTGGCTTCTCATGGTGGAGTGACTGTCGGAGAAGATGGGGCCTCCCATCAATGTATCGAAGACTTTGCGATCATGAGAGCCATTCCGGAAATGACGGTGATTTGTCCTTCCGATTACAACGAATGTAAGCAGGTTATTCACGCGATTGCGGATTATAAGGGCCCGGTTTATGTTCGAGTGGGTCGTCCCAATATCCCTGTGATCGAAAGAGAGAATTACAAGTTTCAGATCGGTAAAGCCGAAGTGATGAGAGAAGGCGAAGACATTCTCATCATTGCGAACGGGGTTCTTGTTAGTGAAGCTATGAAAGCTGTGGAGGAACTTTCCAAAGAAGGGATTAACGCGACACTTTTGAACATGGCAACGATCAAACCGATTGATAAAGAAACAATTTTAAAATATGCGAAGAAATGCGGTGCTGTAGTGACTTGTGAAGAGCACAATGTAATCGGCGGACTCGGTTCTGCGGTCAGCGAGTTTCTATCCGAAGAGTATCCGATTCGCGTTTTGAAAGTAGGAATGAAAGACCAGTTTGGAAAATCGGGAACTTGGAAAGAACTTTTGGATTATTTTGGGCTTCGTTCCAAAACTATCATAGAAACTGCAAAAAAAGCGATTGTTCTCAAAAAATAAAATTATTGATAATTTAAAAAAATTCCACATATTCTTTTCTCTTTTTGAAAGAGGGAAGAATTTCGTGAAGGTTCTTTTAGAGAGAAATTCTTTTACTTTTATTTTCTTGGTAAAATTGACGAGATGGCGAGCACACAAACTCCTGACTTAGATGAGTTTACCTCCACAAAGTCTACGGGAGGCCCCTGGAGAGTGGTTCTTTGGGACGATAACGAGCATACCTACGAATATGTTATCGAAATGCTCGTGGAAATTTGTATGATGACCGTCGAAAAGGCGTTCTTACACGCAGTTCAAGTTGATCAAGAAAAACGTACGGTCGTTTTTTCCGGAGAATTCGAACACGCGGAACATGTTCAAGAGAGAATTCTCACCTATGGGGCCGATCCGAGGATGTCCAACTCTAAAGGTTCCATGAGCGCTACTCTAGAAAAATAAGATCAGAGAAAGACACAATTTATTATCTTCCATTTTCTTCTGAATACGATTTGGAAATCTTTGGTTTTTGATTAGGTTATGAATTCCAAGAGTTCTTAGTAGGTTTTTGAACTCGTATGTTCTGAGGATGTCGTCTAATGTGTGTGAGGCGATTTTTTAGAGATCTGGCTTTGGTAAGGAGAACGAATGTTTGCTGGTGATTGGGTTTGGTTTGAAGAATAATGCCCTAGAAATTTGGTTTTTCTGTAGATTTAAGGTCCAGCTCATTTTGTAAGTGCCATGAAACTGAGGAACTCCTCGGTTCATTGTATCCACAATAGAATCCCCAATTCCAGAATCTTCCAGCCAAAGCAGGTAGTTAAAAAGAAAACACCTGGAAACCCCGTGCGCGGCCGCCAAAGCACCCAAAATCGCCCAAACTCCCGTATTGACATGGATCGTCATCTTTTTCAGATCTCCGACCCCCCGGTTGTATTTGATCTTCCCAGCTTTCCAGTGAAGTCTATCGGAGGAAGCGATGTATTTAGCGTATCTCTTGAGCAAGAAGGGAAGTTTTTTGGAGAGAGCCTTTTTTTGTAACTCGTTCAATTGGTTCCAATAACACATCGGAATCAAAAGGGAATCCGAGCCGATCTCGCCTTCGTTCAAAGCGGATAGAATCTTTTTTTGGGAAGAAAGCAAAAGAATGTCCATATCCAAAGCGGTTCTTCTCTTTTGCACGAAAGGAGCCGGTTTGTAAAAAAAGGAAAATTTCTACTTTATTTT
>NZ_AHMT02000030.1:120000-140000 GCF_000243815.2 Leptospira alexanderi serovar Manhao 3 str. L 60
CGAATCCTTTTCCGAAAGCATATGATTCCAGGTGTTGATAAACAGAATGGTTTTTTGATTTTCTCTCATGAGTTGCTCTGGTTTCAAAACGGAATCAAAATGATACACCGGGTCTTCGGCGAATTTTTGTTTTCCCGAATAGACATTTTTGAGATGAACCGTCGATAGTTCTCCCGATTTTGAAAATTGAAGACGAATTGTTTCAATGTCTTTATATCTGCCGTATTTGAAACTTCTGTAGATCCTATAAATTCTATCTTTCCAAACGGAAGGATGTCGTTCGTCTTGAAAGACTAGATTCAGTTCGATTCTTTTTCCGGAAGGGGTTTCTCTTCGACTGCAATAAATAATTTCCAATCTATTCCCGTTTTCGATATCGCGGATCGGTTGGATAAAGAGAGGAAGTTCTTTTTGTGAACATTCCAAGTTTGGAGAAAAGGTGGGAAGTTTGTTCTTTGTATAAGAACATCCGACTGAAAAGAAAACGGAAAATCCGAATCGCAAAAGTCGATTTGCAAACATAGATTCGTGTTTTACAATTGGTAGGTTTCTAGTCAAACCTGAAAAAATGGATGAAGTTTCGAAGGGCGGAGGGAAATTGGCGGAGATGTTACCGGAATTCAAAACAGATGATCCTGAAGGAACTAAAAATTCGATCTTAAAAAAGATCAAAAAAATTCGGGAGGAACTTCCGATTCTCCTTAGAAAAAAGGAAAGAACTTACGATCGCGTCATTCGTCCTTTGAATGATCTTGTGCAAGAGATGCAGATTGAGTTCACAGTTCTTGCCCATCTCAACAGTGTAAAAAATTCCGAGCAAATCCAGGCTCTTTATACCGAGGTACTTCCCGAGATCACTACTTTTTATTCCGACTTGGGCCAGAACGAGGAATTGAATCTCGTATATCAGGAAATTTTAAAGAATGAAAACGATACCTTGAACGTTCCCCAAAAAAAGGTACTGCAAGATGCCATCACGCAGTTTAAGTTGAGTGGAATCGGGCTTCCACCGGAAATTAAAAAAAGAATTCAGGAGATTCAGGTTCGTCTTTCCGATCTGGGCAATCGGTTCTCTCAGAATCTGCTTGATGCGACTAATTCCTTCGAACTCGTTTTGGATCGCCTTGAGGACGTGGAAGGAATTCCCGAATCGGATTTGAACGCGGCTAAAACGGAGGACGGAAAATATCGTTTCACACTTCATATGCCTAGTTACATGGCGTATATGACCCACGGTCCGAATCGATCTATTCGAGAATCCTTATATAAGGCTTATACTACGAGGGCACCTCAGAACGGAAAACTGATTGAGGACATACTCTTGTTAAGAAACGAACTTGCAAAACTGCTTGGTTATCGCCATTACGTGGAACTTTCTTTGGCGACCAAGGTAGCCGATTCCGGGAAGACGGTTTTGAAATTTTTGAGGGATCTTGCAAAACAAGTGAAGTCGATCGCGGAAAGGGAATTTGTCGATCTTTCGAATTTTGCGAAGACCTTGGGGATAGATTCTCTTCAGGCTTACGATACTGCGTTTGCGAGTGAGAAATTGATGAAATCCAGATTCGATTTCGACGAAGAGGAAACCCGTCCTTATTTTGAGAAAGAAAGCGTCGTTTTCGGAACATTCCAATTTTTGAATAAACTTTTCGGGTTGGAATTTCGTAAAACGTCCGCTCAGGTTTGGGAAGAAAAAGTTCAGGTATACGACCTTTATCGGTCAGGGAAACTTCTCTCCCGGCTGTATTTGGATTTGGAATCCCGCAAAGACAAACAAGGCGGGGCTTGGATGCACAATTGGCATTCTAAAAATCGAATCGTGAATGAGGAAATTCTTCCGACGGCGTTCGTAGTTTGTAATTTTCCGGTTTCTACGAAAGATTCTCCTTCTCTATTAAAACACAGGGACGTGGTCACTTTTTTCCACGAGATGGGGCACGCGCTACATCATCTTTGTACGAAAATCGAAGAACCTCCGGTCAGTGGAATCAACGGTGTCGAGTGGGATGCGGTGGAATTTCCTTCCCAGTTTTTGGAGAATTTCGCGACTGAAGCGGGAGTTCTAAAGATATTCGGAAGACATCATAAAACCGGAGAAACGATTCCGGATTCTATGATCGTAAAACTTAAGGAGACTAAAAACTTTCTTTCCGCAATGGGAATTGTAAGACAACTCGAATTCTCTCTTTTCGACATTCTCATTCACGAAAAAAATTATACCGAAGAAGAAGTACATTCCATTCTTCAGAATGTTCGCAAAGAAGTTGCGGTAGTGATTCCACCTGAATACAATCGTTTTCAAAACGGATTTTCCCATATCTTCTCCGGAGGTTATGCCGCGGGATATTATAGTTATAAATGGGCCGAAGTGATGAGTGCGGACGCCTTTTTCGCGTTTGTCGACAAAGGAATCTTTGATCCGGAACTTTGTAACGCATATTTTACGGAAATCTTGGAAAAGGGAGGAAGCGAAAACGCGATGGTTCTTTTCAAACGACTATTAGGAAGAGATCCGGAAGTCGGATCTCTTCTCAAACTTTACGAATTAAAAGAAAGTTATTAGGAAAGACTTTTCCTGAAATTTTGGAGGAGAGTTTCCTTTCCTGCTAAAAGAACTTCGACCTGATCCTGATCGATGTTATAAACGACATTACTACGAAGTGCGTCTTTGAATTCATTCTGGTCGATCTGTTTTTGATCGTAGTTTTCCTTTAGGAAATTATACCAACCTGCCAAAAGAACTTTGAGATGAGAAAGTTCTCGGATCGGGATCGAAATTACTTTTTCTGGTTCCATAGAAACCACAGTAGGCTATTTTGCGTACTGAGAGAGTCAAATCAATTTTAAACGACTGCTCAGAATTTCGGCGTTCATTCGATTCTTGCCTTGGCTCTTGCAATGATTTTTTTAAGAGTCTGTTTTTCTTTCTCCACGAGCGCCGGGCCCTGTTTTGTTTTCATAAATGTAAGGTATCCTTTCCAATCGTTTAACAAATCCAAGGGATGATTGTTCGGGTAAAAAGGGCGTAGTTCTTCGTCGATCATAGAGAGGTTTGCAAAACCAGAGCAGTCTGCCATCGTAAAAACGTTTCCCGCGATATAAGGAGAAAATCGAGCCACTCTTTGAAGCGCTTTTACTCCTTTGACCAGAATCGGATGAACTTCTTCGATCAATTCGGGAGAAACGGCTTTTCCTTTCATGCTCAGAAGATAGATTCTTCTCGCGGGAATGTCCAAATACATTTCTATCATCGTCGTAATTTCTCTGACCCTTGCGGCTTCCCAGGGATCTTCCGGGATTAGTTTTGGTGTTTTGGGAAAAATCGTATCTAAGAATTCTAAAATAGCTCCGGACTCGGATATGAATTTTCCGTCTAGTTCCAGAACCGGAATTTTTCCCATCGGGCTGATCTTTAAAAATTCTTCGTCTTGAGAAGGAGAAACCCTGATTTGTTCGTAATCTAATCCTTTTTCCAAAAGTCCCAGCTTTACTTTGTTTACATAGTTACTGATGTTTGAGCCGTACAGTTTGAGCATAGAAAGGAAAAATAAGAATCGATGTTCGTTGGCAAACACTTTTTCCGAGTGATTTTGCGGTTTGTCTTAAAGCCCAAATATTCATGATTGGAAAGTTTTTAAATTCCTAACAAGCTAACACCGAATCGCTTGAATCTTCGTCTTTGATACTTTCCAAAAAAAGTCTTTCTCTCTTTTTTCCTGCGATTAATTTCGACCGCAAGAGGAAATCTATAAATGGCAAAAACGGCAATCATTACGGGTGGTACAGTCGGAATCGGCTATGAACTCAGTAAGCTTATCGCGGCGGATGGTTACGATCTGATTCTCGTAGCGAGAAACGAAAAAACTTTAAAAAAGGTAAAGAAAGAAATCGAAACGTCAGCTAAGGTAAAGGTGGATACTCTTTCCATTGATCTTGCGGATCCGAAGGCTTCCAAAAAGATTTTTGACTTCGCGAAAAAATCGAAAGCAGTTGTGGAAATTCTTGTGAACAACGCGGGTTTTGGAACGAACGGAAGATTCGATCGAATGGAATTGCAGAAAGAACTTCAGATGATCCAAGTGAACGTGGCTTCTTTAGTCGAGTTGACACATCTTTTTTTACGGGATATGGTGGAGCGTAAAAATGGGAAAATTTTGAATGTAGCGTCCACTGCGGCGTTTCAACCCGGGCCGAACATGGCGAATTATTATGCGACGAAAGCCTATGTGCTGTCTTTTTCGGAAGCAGTCTACGAAGACGTTTATAAGGATGGGGTAACGATAACCGCCCTTTGTCCCGGACCTACGAAAACCGAATTTTTTGAAAGAGCGGAGATAACCAAGTCGAAATTTTTGAATAACCCAATTGCTCCGATTATGAACGCGAAAGAGGTCGCTGAAATCGGATACGACGCTCTGAAGAGAGGAAAGCCGGTCGTAATATCGGGAACTTTGAACAAAATATTGGCCCAAAGTGTAAGGATCACACCCCGATTCATTATCCGTAAGATTGCGAAATTTTTGAATAAAAACAATTGAACAAAGATGCAAGGATCGATTCTAGATTTGGCGGTTCCCTTTTTTCTGGTTTTGATCGGATTGGAGGTTTTTTATTCCCGGGTAGTCGGAAAGAAAGTATATCGGTGGAACGATACGGTTGCCGATTTAAGCACGGGCATTTTATTTTCTTTGACAGGGATCCTTGTAACGGTCGTTTCCCTTTGGGTTTATGAGAAGTTTAGAATATTTTGTTCTTTGCAAGTTCTGTTCGGGATTTCGGAAATCCCTTTGGGGTCACCGTTTTTATTGGAGAATGGAAGTATTCAAATCCGATTTCGAAATTTGACTGGCTGGATTTTCGTATTTTTAATGGTGGATTTCGTTTACTATTGGTTTCACAGGGCTACGCATGAAATTAACTTTCTCTGGGCTTGTCACGTAACGCATCATTCCAGCGAAGAATTCAATCTTGCCGTCGCTTTGCGACAGTCTAGTTTTCAGAGGGTTTTCGAATATACCTTTAATCTTTTGATTGCGTTTTGCGGAGTTCCTTGGCAGGCATTTTTATTGGCTCACGGGATTTTAAAGATCTACCAATTTTGGGTGCATACGAGATTGATCGGAAAGCTCGGATTTTTGGAGGAAATTTTGGTTACTCCGGCGCATCATCGGGTTCATCATGGAAGGGATCCCAAATACATCGACAAGAATCACGGAGGAATTTTGATTTTTTGGGATCGAATTTTTGGTTCTTTTGCGAGAGAGGAAGAAGAGCCGATATACGGGCTTACAAAGCCGGTGACTACATTCGATCCTGTGTACACGAACCTTCACGTTTACGAAGAGATTTTTTCTTTGGTACAAAAGACGAAGAGTTTCAAGGAGAAAGTTCTCATTCTTCTCAAACCGCCCGGATGGAGACCGACGAGTCTCGGGCCTTCCATTCTCCCTCAAGAAATCGATCGAAGCCGATATGAAAAATTCGATCCGATTGTATCCGAGCAAAAGACCGTTTTAGGAGTTTTGGAATTTCTTTTTTGGACCGTTCTTTCCTTGCTATTACTGAAATTTTTCAAATCCGGGAATTTGGCTCTCTGGAAAATTTTTCCCGTAATCGTATATGTCTTTTACGGATTTAAACATACTGGGTCTGTGTTAAACGGAAGTTCCAGAGGAAGGTTTCGAATCGTTTTTCTTCTTTTGGGGGGAATTGTTCTTTCCTGGGTTTTGTTTTTCGTTTGAGTTCCGAGTTGGAACAAAGGTCCAATTTGAAATTATGACCTAAAAATGGTAGGTTGTATCTATGCGAAAAACAACAATCCCCGCATTCCTTATTTGCGTTTACTTTGTTTCGTATCCTTTGTTCGGGATTGATTTCGCTCATCTCGACGATTCTCCCTTCGGATTGGAGGATACTTTTGAATATTTCGAAGACTCTTCTGGGAGTTTGCGTTTTTCCCAGATTAGGTCTTTGGCGGAGGAAGGAAAATTCAATTCCGGTAATATAAGTTCATTAGGATATACGAATTCTGTAATTTGGATTCGGTTGAACGTCAGGAATTCTTCGGATCGGTCAATTCGTTGGATTCTCGAATATCAGTTTCCCGACGTGGATCTTATAGAATATTACGATTTCAAGATGGGAGAATCTCCTTTTTATCGAGCTGGGGATGGAATTCCATTTGCGCTTCGCCCGGTTCAGTACCGAAATCCCGTCTTTTTTTCCGTAGCTCTTCCTAAAACGAATAAGTTCGTTTTTTTAAGAATCAAGTCGGATTCCAGGATTCAGCTTTCTTTTCGCTACTACTCGGCTGACACATTTTACAAAAAAGTAATCTTCGAACAGTTCTTATTCGGACTTTTTTTCGGCTCCATGCTGATACTGGCGTTTTATTACCTTCTTTTATATTTTTATACAAAGGAAAAAAGTTATTTCTATTTTGCCGCGTATATCTCCGGGTTTTCTTTTTTCCAGTTCGTTTTGGAAGGATTTGGGTTTCAAGTCCTTTGGCCCGACGCCGTATTTTGGACAAATTCGAGTGTTCCGTTCTTTTTTCTGATTTCTCTTTTTTTGATGTGTTTATTCGTGAACGTTTATCTGGATCTGGAAAATCGATCCAAGACATCGTTTCGTTTATTTCGATATTCTCAAGTTTTACTTTTGCTTTTCGCTCTGTGTTCTCCGTTTGTTCCGGAACGATTCGGGATTTGGATCGGATTGTTTATGACTCTCGGTTGTATGGTTCTTCTTTTTATCAACGGAATTCGAAGTTTCACTCAGGGAAGTGTTTCCTATTTTCTTTTTGCCTGGGGAGTTTTATTTTCCGGCGTGATTTTGTTTTTATTTCTAGAAAGCGGTTGGTTCAAAAATTTTTCTTTGCGGTTTTGGGTGATAGAAATCTCTTCTTTGCTTCATGTGGTTCTTATGGGGCTCGGTCTTGCCGATCGTGTAAAGATATTATCCAGAACTTTATCTGTGAAAATCAGAGAGCTTCGTTTTGCAAAACGAGTCGCGGAACGTTCCGAAAAACGTTTTAAAAACCTTTTTGAGGAATCGGAAGAATTTCTTTTTACGATGGATACGAACGGAAAAATCCGCAATGCGAATAAAGCCCTCGGAAGGCTTTTGGGATTTGATTCGGAAGAAGTGATTGGTTGGGATTTTTTGGACCTGATCTTTGTATCCGGAGTTAAAAATGCTTCTTATGCCAAAGTTTTAGCTCGAGATAAAATCGAAGAACTTTTGACGACGGGAAAAAGTTCGGAATTCACCGCGGAATTCAGGCAGAAATTCGTATTGGAACCGCGTCAGATTCGGGTTCGACTTCAGCTTTTGGATCTCGGGAGTGAGAAGTGTATTTTAGGAAAAGCTTATGAACTAAACGAGGATGTTTTTGCTAGATTCATCGTAAGCGAATCCATGCATTTCACCTTAAATAATTATCTTAGGAACGCAGATCTTTTGAGTCGTTTTTTGACAGTAAATCTTGCCCGTTTTGTAGGAACGGAAGTTGTGATTGCGATTCGGACTTGTATCCGAGAAATCATTATTAATTCGATCGAACACGGAAATCTTGCGATCAGTTTTGACGAAAAAACGGAGGCATTGGATGAGGGACGTTATCTTGAACTCATTCAGGGACGTCAGAAAGAACCGTTCTACAACCGTAGAACGGTCAAAGTCTCGTATTCTTTGAACGCTCGTAGAATCGGCTTTCTAATCGGCGACGAGGGAGAAGGTTTCGATTATAAGAAAATTCTAAATTTAGACATCGAGAAGTTGAACGAAACAAGTTTGACGCACGGTCGTGGAATTCTAATGACCCGGTCCGTTTTCGATATTGTTCGGTTTAATGAAAAAGGAAATCGGGTTCTTTTGATCAAGTATCTTAAAAAACCGCTTCGTTACAAACGGGAAAAAACGTCTTTTAACGTTTAAGCGAAAATGCGAGAGTACTTAAACCTTTTAATCGTTTGTTTCGGATAAGCCTATTTGTGAAATTTTCATGTATAGTAGGTTTTGAAAAACAATTTCCGAGTTTGTGTTTTTTGATATGAAAAAGTTTTCGTGGAAGTTGTCCGAAAAACATTCTAAATTTTTGAAGTTGGAATCGGGTTTCGTCTTTTGTAGATTTGTGACTAGTTCGCGGATGTCGATTTGCGATTGACGGTGGTAATTGGATGATTGATTTATAAAGAGTATATTCAAAAAATAAAGATTAAAATTTCTGAGAGACTCCTAAGAAAAGGGTAGTTGTCAAAACTTGAAATTCCAATTTGCGAGAAAATTGGCGGGTCACTAACATAGCGGTTTGGTTTGTGGATTCGGTAAGAAGAGTCACATTTCCGTTTTCACTCAGATAAAAACTCGCAGATTCCCCGTTAAAGGTTCCGGATAAGGAAGGAATGTTGATCCAGGAAAGTGCGATGCCCAGTTGAAGGCTTGTGAATTCGGTGATCTTTCTGCTGATGGCTCCTTCCAAACGGAATTCGATTCCGGTTCCGGTCAAAGAACCTTCCTGGCGAAAGGTTTCTTTTGCCGAAGTTGCGTATCCTTTGGAATCCCAATATACTTGAGACATTCCGATTCCAAGACCGCTTTGAAAGATCCAGCGCTTATAATTCCATTCGTGCCAATACATTAGAAGAAAGTAGGGATTCGAAAGTTTAAAACTTAAATCCGTGTAAAAAGGTTCCGAAGAAAATTGTTTCAATCCGAACTTTTGCCATTCTCTGTAACCGCCGATGAGTCCGACCCAACTTTCGGAAGAGATCTTTTTACGAAGGAATAATTCTCCCTGAGCAATTCGGTTTGGAGGATCGAGTACGGTTTTGGAAGCGATTCTAGGATCGTAGGTGTCGGTAAAACCTCTCAAGAAAGAATTGAGTCTATCTTCTCCTTTATATCCGATTCCTGCCCTAAGCCCGAGTTCCCAGTAATGTTCCTCTAGGCTTGGTAGTTCCAATGCGGGTTTGGAAGAATGAGTTTTTGTTTTGGGAAATTCGCCTTCCGCCTTTAAAATGGATTTAGGAAAGAGGAAAAAAAATAAGACACTCAAGAAGATCCCGAAAATTTTGCTGGTAGCCCTCATAATTACAGGATTTCTAGCAAGGACTTCCATACAAAGCGGATTTTCTTCCTATCGGGTAGGACCATGTTGCAATTTCATTTTTTTCAGTTTTTCGATTGGGACTTAGTTAGATTCTTTTTCTACTTCTTGAGCTTTATCGGGATCTTCCTAACGTTCAGACTCCGCTTCCCACAACTCCGGTTCTTCTTTCTCGCCGTAAAAATTTTCTCGGGCAATATGGACCATAAGGGTTCTCGAGGAAGGTTGGTTCACTCACAAGCGTTCTTTTCTGGAACTGCGTCTTCCCTCGTTCCGGGCTCGGTGATCGGCTCTGCTCTGGCTTTGATGATCGGTGGGCCGGGAGTTTTATTTTGGATTTGGATTTCTTCCTTTTTCATCATGCCTCTTCGATTTGTCTCTTCCACTCTCGCGATTCGCTTTAGAACCAAAACCGCATCCGGAAGATATCTTTCCGGCCCGATGTATTTCATTGAAAGAGCGTTGAAAGCGAAATGGCTCGCTATGAGTTTTGCGACCGTAGGGCTTTTGACGGTACTTGTGATGGGCGGAGCGGTACCTATGTTGTATGTGACTCATATCACAAATCGAGCTTTCGAGATAACGGGAATGACGGTTCCGTTTTTGTTGTCCGTGATTCTCGTATTTATTGTATTAGGCGGGGTAAGAAGGGTCGGAAAAGTTTCGGCGTATCTGGCTCCGATTGGGATTCTTTTGTTTTTTTTCGGATGTTTCTTTTTGTTTAAAAATTCCCTGATGAACTTCGAAGATTTTCTCCGTTTGTCGTTTCAAGAAGCGTTTCAACCTGCGGCTGCGATTACGGGAGGAAGTTTTGTTCTTGCGAGAATTTTCGGTATGGCTTCTGGAATGTTTTTCGTTTCCACGGAAACCGGGATCGGCAAAAGCGCTGGGTTATCCGGAGTCGTAAGAACGGATTATCCAGCGAAACAAGGTCTCGTAAGTATGCTTGCTACCTTTTTTGAAGGTTTTATCATTTCCACACTCGTGATCTACGTGCTTTCTTCTTATGGCGCGTTTAAGGCAGAAGAGCAAGTTGTATTTTTAAACGCTTTGTTTCAAGGACATGCCAGTCCCGTAAATCTCGCTTTTTTCGGTTCTTTTTTACTATTCGGGGTCGTTTCGATCACTGGTTGGTTTTACACGGGAGAGCAGAATGCGCTCTATATGTTTGGGGAAAGGTTTGCGAACTTTTTTAGAATGCTCTTTCTGGTTACGATTCTTTCGGCCGCTTATCTCTATGTGAAGAATGGAGATTGGATTCTTTTTGAAGTTTTCGGTTTGGGGTATTCTCTTTCGATCATTACCGCCGTTCCGGTTTTGATTTCTTTGGTTTTGCTTGAGAAAATCGCGAGAATGGAATTAAAACGATTCTTGGCGGAAAGCGGAGCGCGATACGAAGTTTTGAAGGATTTTTATCTTCTAATATTGTCCATCGTTCCTAAGAATTTACTTTCTCTCTTATTCGGACTTCTTGCTTCTTTCAGGCTTCCGCGTTTTCTTTTGATCCCGATTTTGAAGGCATTTGCAAGAGCGTATAAAATCAACGTTGATGAGGCGGAATTCGAAATCCGGGAATATAATTCTCTCAACGCATTTTTCACGAGAGCCTTAAAGGCGGGTGCTAGGATCATAGATTCCGCAGACAACGAAATGGTATCTCCCGTGGACGCAAGGATTACCGGTTACGGGGATATCAATCAAAGGATTATCATTCAAGCCAAGGGAGTTGATTATAACCTGAAGGAGCTTTTAGGGGGAGGCGGGTCGAAGTATATAGACGATTTTACAAACGGAAAATACATCACATTTTATCTTTCACCCCAGGACTATCATAGGATTCATTCTCCTGCGTATGGAAAAATTTTGGGTTATTACTATGAGCCCGGAAAGTTATTTCCGGTAAACGAGCTTGCGGTTTTTGGTATTCGAGGGCTTTTTCCGAAGAACGAAAGATTGATCACCTATCTACAGACCGAGTACGGAAAGGTGGCTGTCATCAAGGTGGGTGCTTCGAATGTGGGAAGAATTCGAGTAACTTACGACAATAAGATCGTGACGAACAGTCTCATTCGAACTGCGAGAACCGTAGAATATAAGGAAGTTTCGATCATGATCGGCAAGGGAGCCGAACTAGGGCGATTCGAAATGGGATCAACGGTGATTCTTCTTATGGAAAAAGATACGTTTCAGTTCGATGCGCTTACCGTGAATGAGAAAATTACTTATGGAACCACGATCGGAAGATTCGGAGAGAAAAAGTGTAAACTTCCTAAGTAGTTAGAAGTTATTTCAAAAACTTTCCACTCGATTTTGAAAGATCGTCGTCTGTAAAACAAGAAAAGAATCATTTTAGGATAATGTATGATAGGTCGTAAGGATTGGTGGATCTGAAGTTAGGATTTTATTTTTGGAAAACGATCTTATACTGAAATGATATAGAACGATTAGAAAATGCCAAATGCGATTTTGAAATTACTCGTATGAACCATTCCGATGGAAAAAGTGTAATTATGGATAAAAATGATGCAGCTGAGTTTAAAAGCGACCACACCCGATCGGATTGATTTTGATGAGAATTATTTGAAGATCACCTGGAAAGACGGAGTGACTTCGGTCTTCGATTTGTTGGATCTTAGAAAACGTTGTCCTTGTGTCGTTTGTAAAGGGGGACACGGAGGAAAAGTAGGAACTACTACCGGTGCGATCCAGTCGATTCGGCTTTATTCCATCAACAAAGTCGGAAGATACGCGATCAATCCAATCTGGAGCGACAATCATCAAACGGGGATTTATTCTTATGATTCTTTGAGAATGTTTGCGGATGGTTTGGGAGGGGAGCTTGTGAAGGAAGGCTGAACTCGAAAAGAGACATGTAAAATTTTATCCAGAGATAGAATTTGTGGGAACTCATACTCGGTAGAAAGAAGATAGGATAGGTTCCCGGTTGTTTTCCCGAAAAAAGGTTGTTTTCGCCCGAAAATTAGATGGAATCAGACTGGGAAGAAAAAAAGGGGTGACAAAAATCCTTTTCTTATGTCCCATAAACTAAAATTCCCGGGAGAGTTCCCAAAATGGGTGAAGGTTCCCTTTCACAGGAAGAGATTGACGCATTACTCGCCGGAGCAAGTGATTCATTTGATTCGGGTGCGGTGGCATCTAGTGCCACACAAAAAGAAGTTCCAGGGATGTCTCCCGTGGATCGGGATATTCTGTCGGATCTTCTTTCTTCCTGTTTTCAAGTCGCTGGAAATACATTAGGTGCTGTTCTTTCTCGCTCTTCCGCGTTTTTGAATCCGAATGTGGAAACCAAATCTCGAAAGGATGTGGAATCCGAACTTAAATCCGGATCTTTTCTTTTATATTCGACTCTGTCTGGAAGTGTAAACGGGAGAATCGTTCTTGCGATGTCTGCAGAAAATGCGGTGAAAATCGCAAATTCTATGATGGGCGGTTTTGAGTCGGGAGAATTGGACGAAGCCCAAATACAGACACTTCGAGATTCTCTTACTCCCGTAATGGGGGCCTTAATTTCTCAAATTAGCACGAAAACCGGGGGCGGGGTGAATGGCTCTCCCTCTGAAACTAGAAATGTAACTTCTCCCGCTGCACTGGTTCTACCGGACGGAGAAACTATGGTGCGTGTCTTTTTTAATCTTACCATCGAAAGTATTCCTTCCTTTCGAGTTCAATTCTTACTTTCTCTATCCACAGCTTCGGATTTGTTGAATCTTTATCGCCGTTCTGGAAGTGCCGGCGGCGATATTGGCGGGATGGGAATGGGTGGGATGGGGATGGGAATCTCCCCGGGTTCCATGTCGGTAAAGTCGGTTGCGTTTCCGAATTTAGGAACCGCGAGCGGTGCGTCGAACACTCCGAATCTAAATCTTCTCATGGACGTTCAGATGAGCGTAACGGTGGAGTTAGGAAGAACCAAGATGTATATCAAAGATATCTTAGGTTTGGGCGAGGGTTCCATTATCGAGTTGGATAAACTCGCGGGCGAACCTGTGGATCTTTTGGTAAACGGAAAACTGATCGCAAAAGGCGAGGTTGTTGTTATCGACGAAAACTTTGGAGTGCGCGTAACGGATATCGTAAGTCCTACCGATCGGATCAAGCCGGAGGGCAAGTGAGGTTCTTAGGCATCTTTGAGATGGATGGAAGGAGCGCCTTTCCCATCCTTGCAGTTTTAGTTATATTCAATTTTACTGTTGTTTCTTTAGCCGCTCAATCCGAAAGGGAGCTTATGGATGAGGCTCTCAAAAAAGAGTTGGGTCGCTCTTCTGCCAAAGATGAAAATAAGAATTTAGAGACAAATTCCGATGTAAAAAAAACCGACTCTTCCAAAACGGAAACTCCTTCCACCGGAGTAAAGTCTTCTCCAAATAATTCTGCCGAAACGGAGACAAATCCGGTCGCGGAACGTTATAAGACTCAGGACGAAGGGCCCGGAATCGCCGGGACTTTGTTTCGAGTCGTTTTTATTCTTGGGTTGCTTTGTGTAGCACTTTATTATATTCTAAAATATGTATCTAAGAATCGAGAAGGTCGCCTTCCGGTCCGAGGTGAGATGAGCCTCCTTTCGAGTATGATGCTCGGACCGAACAAACAACTTCAGATCGTGGACGTTTCCGGAAAGTTATTGGTCCTCGGAGTTGCGGACAACGGAATCAACTTGATTACGGAGATTACGGATACGGAAGTCAAACATAGGATTCTGCAAAAGAAAGAAAACTTTCAGCCCCCCGAAGGAGGGTTTTTAGTTACGGTTCTCGAACAGATCAAGGATTTGAATTCTCGGATTTCCGGAGAGGGATTGGTCGATTCGAACGAAAAGGTGAAAGCCGCCCGGGAAGAGAAACGAAGGCAGGCCCGTAAGAAATTGGATGAACTCAAAGAGAAAACAAGCTCGCTTGAAAGCGGGCTTTTCGATTTGAAATGACGTAAAAGAGTCGGAAATTTAGGGAAAGATTCTTCAGGTGAAAATGAGACATAAAAAACTTATCAAGAACATAATGTGGATATTCTTGCTTGTGGCGAGTTTGTTCCTAGGTTCTTCTTTTTTCACTTTGGGGGCTCAATCTTCCGGAACTCGAATTCCAATTCCTAATTTGAACATCAACGTAAACGAGGCGAAGAGCCCAAGAGAAACGAGCCTTTCTTTGATGGTTCTGTTTCTGGTTACGATTCTTTCCCTGGCTCCTGCGATCGTGATGTCCCTGACTTCCTTTACAAAGATAGTGATCGTTCTTGATTTTGTGAGAAGGGCTCTTTCGATTCAGAATCTTCCGCCGAATCAGGTGATGATGGGCCTCGCTCTTTTTATGACTTTTTTTATCATGGCTCCTACATTGAATACGGTCAATGAAAGAGCTTTGACTCCGTATTTGGAAGGTAAAATCGATACGAACTCTTTCTTTGAAAAAGGAATGGTTCCTATTCGTGAGTTCATGATGCGTCAAATCGGAACCTCCGGCGCCAAAGACGTGGCTCTATTTTTAAAAATTGGAAAAGTGGAAGAAGTGGAATCCTTCGACGACGTTCCTTCCTACGTTTTGATTCCGGCATTTATGTTAAGCGAAATCAAAAAGGCTTTTTGGATTGGAATCATCATTTTCATTCCGTTCATCGTGATCGACCTCGTGGTCGCATCGGCGCTTCTTTCTATGGGCCTCATGATGTTACCTCCTGTGATGGTTAGCCTTCCGTTTAAGTTGATTCTGTTTGTTCTTGTGGACGGTTGGAACCTGATTGTTTACGAATTGGTCCGGAGTTATAAATGACGGAACTCGACGCAATGACTCTCATACGGGATTCGCTTTATATCACTCTGAAAATTTCGTCTCCGATTCTTCTTACCGCTCTGGTTGTGGGTTTGATCATCGGGATTTTACAGACTACCACCTCGATCCAGGAACCTACGATCGCTTTCGTTCCCAAACTCGTGGCTGTTTTTGTCGTGATCGTGATCTTTTCCTCTTGGATGATTCAGACGATGACGGATTATACTCGGAATTTATTTTTGATGATCGAGAAGTTTTAGAATATTATGGAATACTTTATCAATCATTTTCAAACGTTTCTGCTGATTCTTGCGAGATTGATGGGATTATTGTCCGTTGCGCCCGTATTCTCCTATCCTTCCATCAGCATTCCTCAGAAGATGATTTTTTCGTTTTTGGTTTCCGTGATTTTATTTCCGGTGACCGCCGGTTTTTTGCCTCCCGTTCCCGGGGATATGGGAAGCTACGGACTTGTGGTTATCGCGGAAGCTCTGATCGGAATGCTTCTCGGTTTTTTGATTAGTTTGATCTTTGCGGCATTTCAAATGGCCGGAGAATTTTTTAACGTTCAATTGGGTTTCGGTTACGCGGAGATTTTGGATCCTGTGACCCAGACTAGTTTGCCTGTGATCAGTACTCTTAAAAATCTTCTGGGAATGCTTCTCTTTTTGACTCTCGGCGCCTATCGAATCATGTTTGAAAGTCTTGCATATTCCTTCGAGAAGATTCAGGTTTTAAGATTTGTTCCCGAGATTCAAAACGGAATTTACAGGGCGATGGAAGACGCGGTCGGAGCGATGTTTCTCGTCGCGTTTAAGTTATCCCTTCCCGTTCTTGGAATCATTCTGCTCGTGACTGTTTCCGAAGCTTTGATGGGGAAGGCCGCTCCACAGCTTAATATCTTGCAGCTATCCTTTCCGATTAAAGTTACGATCGGCTTGATCGTGATGATTTTTATTACTCCTTATCTGATTTCACAGATGGGGGCGGCTTTCGATTTGTCCTTTGATAAAGTCAATCTGATGCTTCAAGGATGGCCGAAACAATGAAGATGACTTTCTGGAAAAAAGGAGCTCTTGAAGTTAGGAGGGATATTCGTATAGTCGTTCGGAAATTTTGTAGTACTTCCGACGTCTTCTGTAATTTTGCATTTGCTGCTCGTTGGCAATCTCGCTCTCTAGGGATCGCTCGATTTCTAGGAACTCCGACAAACACCGTTTATGTGACCGCGCGCGCCGCCGATTTCAAAATCCATCTACAACTATTCGCAGCGGAAGACGAAGGCCGAACCGAGCCTGGGTCCGAGCGAAGAAGAAGAGAAGAGCGAGAAAAAGGGAATGTTCCCAAATCTCCCGAACTTCCAGCGGCGGTTGTATTACTCGCTGGAGTAATCCTCATATATCTCATGGGAGAATATTTCTTCATGAGAACGTTTTATATTCTCCGTAAATATATCCACGGAGTAGGACTTAAAACCGATATCAGTTCCGAGTCCGTGACCGAACTTTTGAAGAACGCTTCCACGGATTTATTCACTCTCCTCTGGCCTTTGCTCGGAATTACGTTAGTCGGCGCTGTGATTGGAAATGTCGCACAGGTAGGATTTATCTTCACGCCCCGCGCTTTGAGTTTTAATTTCAGTAGGATCAGACCCAACTTTAAGAAAGTCCTTCCGACACGTCAGACACTCTTTAACTTGGGAAAATCCCTCGCAAAGGTAGGATTGATTGCGTGGGTTTCTTACATAATCATCAGTAAGGATTTTTTTCCGATCCTTATTTCCGGAGAGATGGGACTTGAACAGGCGGTTGCTCTCGTGATGAGTAGCTCTTTTAAGATCTTTTTGGTCGTAGGGATTATTCTTTTCGCGATCAGCATCGTAGACTATTTATATCAAAGATACGAATACGAAGAGTCTTTAAAGATGACTCCTTCCGAAGCAAAGAGAGAAGCCAAAGAATCCGACGGAGACCGCTCCCTTCAAGCAAGAAGAAGACAGCTCGCTCGTGATATGATGAATAAGCGAAAGATGCTCGCGAAGGTTCCGGAAGCGGACGTTGTCATCACAAACCCGACTCACTTTGCAGTGGCTTTGGAATACAAACCCGGAATTCACAAAGCGCCGATCGTAATTGCAAAGGGTGTGGACGACTTTGCGCTTCTTATCATTCGAATCGCAAGAGAAAACGGAGTTCCCACCGTGGAAGATCGTATTCAAGCACGAGGACTTTATGAGGAAGTAGAACTTGGGGCGGAAGTTCCGCAGCAATTCTATCGTGCGATCGCAACCATTCTCTCTCGTTTGGAATCTTTCCGGAAAGCCGTATAAGAGGAAATTATGGAAAAGAAATGGTGGAATCAATCTGACGTGATTTTAGGAGTCGGAGCCGTTGCGATCGTCGCAATGCTCGTTATTCCTCTTCCCGGGCTTATATTAGATATTTTGATTATTGTTAGCTTGGCAGTTGGGCTTTTGGTTCTTCTGACTTCGCTTTCGGTCAACGAACCTGCTGATTTTTCGATCTTTCCGAGTTTACTTCTCATTACTACGTTGTATCGACTTGCGCTCAACGTATCGACTACGAGACAAATTCTTTCCAAAGGTCCCGCGATGAACAGCCACGTCATTGATGCTTTCGGATCTTTTATCATAGGAAGCGAGTCCGGGCTTTCTAAATATGTGGTGGGGTTTATCATATTCATCATTCTCGTTCTTGTCCAAATTTTGGTGATCACAAAGGGTGCGACTCGGATTTCGGAAGTTGCGGCTCGTTTTACTTTGGATGCCTTACCGGGTAAGCAGATGGCGATCGATATGGAACTTTCTTCCGGAAATATCAACGAGGAGGAAGCCAAAAAAAGAAGAAAGAGGATAGAAGCCGAAGTGGACTTTTACGGTTCCATGGACGGAGCGAGTAAATTTGTTCAAGGAGATGTACGAGCCGGACTTATCATCACCGCCATTAATCTGTTAGGCGGAGTGATCATAGGTTCTTCGATTCGAGGAGAATCTTTCACCCAGGCCATCGAAACCTACGGAAAGTTTACCATAGGAGACGGACTCGTATCTCAGATTCCCGCGCTGTTAACAACGGTCGCAACTGGTATCATCGTCACTCGTTCCGGTTCCGAATCGGATCTTGCTACTCAGTTCAAAAGCCAGCTCTTCAGCAATTCCAAAGTTCTTTATGTGGTTGCGGGAAGTTTGGGATTTTCCGCATTTATTCCGGGACTACCGTTTATTCCTCTGGTTCTTCTTTCGGCGGGAATTGCTTACTTGGGATATTCGCTTGAACAAACCGTTAAGGAGCAACTCGAATCAATCGAGAAAAAAGAGAAAGAATCCGGTCAGGATCGTAAACCGAAAGATTTTTACGAAGAACTCAGAACCGATCCGATCGAAATCGAAGTCGGTTATCATTTAATTCCGTTAGTCGATACTTCCCAAGGCGGAGCGTTACTGGACCAAATCAGCAATCTCAGAAAAAAGTTTGCTCAAGACAACGGAGTTGTAATTCCTCCCGTGAGAATTTTAGACAACTTGGATCTGAATCCGGATACGTATTCGATCAAGATTAACGGAACTGAGGTGGGAACTTCCACGGTAAAGCCGGACAAGTTGATGGCTCTCAACACAAGCCCGGGAGCGGCGGAATCGATTCAAGGAGAGGATTTCTTGGAGCCTTCTTTCGGTCAAAAGGCGAAGTGGATTTCCTCCGAAGATAAGTCGGAGGCCGAAGCGAAAGGTTACACTGTGGTCGACGCATCTACTGTGGTTGTTACACATTTAAAAGAACTTTTGGCGACACACGCATCTACCTTGCTCGGAAGAGAAGAAGTCAAAAAACTTCTGGATCATTACAAAGCGAGTTATCCGACACTCATCGGAGAATTGGACGCAGACAAACCGGGTAACCTGGGAATCATCCAACAAGTGTTACAGAATCTTCTCAGAGAAGGTCTTGGAATCAGAAACCTCGTGCCTATACTTGAATCGATTGCAAACAATTTATCCAAGTATCAGAATCCGTATATACTCACGGAATTGGTGCGGCAGTCCGTTGCAAGAACCGTGGTGAAGGATTATCTTTCCATGGACGGTAAACTTCGGGTGATTACTCTTGAAAGTAGAATCCTCGATCGGCTCAATAAATCGATCACTCAGGACAGAATCGAAAACAGAGACATTCTTTCTCTAGCCCCCGATTTTTACAGAAAATTGATTGATAGCGTTGCCGAACTCTATCGAAATTTTCGAATCGAAGGAAAGTTTCCGATTTTCGTAGTAAACCGGGAAGTACGTTTACCGTTTTCGTATCTACTCGCAAAGGAGTTTCCTCCTCGCAATTTTGGAGTCCTTGCGTATGAAGAAATACATTCTTCCGTGGATTCGGTTATAGAGGCCGAGCTCAAACTTCCTCAAACACAAACCGCGACCGCGGGAGTAGAGGAGGAAGCATGAAGTTATTGGAATATTCGATCTTTCTAAAGGGAAAGGATCAGGGAGTTAAATATGGAATTCGCTAAAATTCGCGGTAAAAGTTACCAAGACTGTTTAATGGAAATGAAAATGAAGTACGGTTCGGAAGCGACTGTAATTTCTCAAACCGTAGTTACCGAAGGCGGAGTGATGGGAACGGGGCTTCTCGCTAAGAAGATGATCGAAATTCAAATCGGGATTCCGGAAAAACAGGCTTCTCGTGAAAAAATAGAACGTAAACTTCAGGATCTAAAGGATCTTTTAAAACAAAAGTCTTACGCTGCTCCGGAGAAAAAGAAAACACTCCAAACTTTAAAGCCTCTTTCCAGAGCTTTAGAAGAAAAGGAAACTACTACTGCCGTTGAGAATTCTTGGGAACTTGAAGAAGTCATGACTGAACCGGAAAGAGTCGGTCTTTCCTTCGAGAAGGAACTTTTTGAAAGAAATTCTCCGAGCCGAAAAGAGACTTTTACTGTTCGGGGGAAAAAAGATTCTCCCTTGAGCAGATTGGGAGAAAGATTCGTTCGGGAAGGAATGAGCCAAGGTTATGTGGAAGAAATTCTTTCCAAGATCGAAGAAAGACTTTCTCCGATCGATCAAGGACGTAATCACGCTGTTTCCGAAAGGG
>NZ_AHMT02000030.1:145000-167953 GCF_000243815.2 Leptospira alexanderi serovar Manhao 3 str. L 60
GAAGAGAATGGAATGATCCGACAGGTCCCTTACGAGGATCCGGAGCCGGATAAAAAAGACTGGAGAAAAAAACGAAATCGTAGTAATTAAACCTTAGATGAGACTGAGCGATACTTTTTTAGGCTATGGTCAGGCTCCGGATATGATCCGGAGACAACAGGTGGAAAATCCTTTCACCATGCCTCATATGATTTCCGAAACCGCTCGGATGGTTAAGGAATACAATGATACCCGAAAGTATGCGGTCGAGTTGTATTCCGACGTTTTTTCTCTTTCTCCCGAATCCAGGGAAAGAATGGCCTTTGCCAGAAATCAAAAAATAGACCAAATTAAGGACCGGTTAAAAACATACAAGCCGACCTCAGGAGATGGGAGCGATTCGGTGACTTATTCCGCCGACGGCCAAAAGGAGTCTAACGCACCGACCAATCGAGGTAAAATCGAATTTTTCGCCTAAACTTTTTCCGAAGGAATGTTGTTGGAGACGGTACCGGGAGAAAAAGGCATGGAATTATTTGCTGTTTTAGCGATCAACGCGTTCATTTCCGTAGTTTTATATTATACGATCACTTCGAAAGTGACCGAGAAAATTCGTACTCATATGCTTCAACGGATCAACGAAGAAATTCGAGATTTCGTGGACGAATTGGAAACGGAGTCACTCAGACAAGTGGATTTAATTGGTTCTAGGATTCTCACTTTTAAAGAGATGACTTCCAAGGTGGAGGAGCTTGTCAAAAGGATCGAACAGGCTACCACTCCGGATATTTTGGATAAGATTCAGATTCAAACGGAATCTCCAAACCCCTCCTCCGGTCAGGATTTTTATTCGTTAGCTTCCGATTTAATAAAAGAAGACAAGAAGTCTTTAAAAAGCCCAAACGTTACTAAGGTTCCCGGTTCCATTCAACAAGGAATCGGTCATATCTATAAGGAAAATTTGGATCTTGTAAGAGAAGAGGGCGAGGCGCCGACTGTACGGATCGATTTTGCTTCCGTTGTCCAAAAGAACACGGCACAAAATTCTTATATCCAAAAACCTAATGCGCAAAAAAATTCTAGGCCGCAAATTAAGTCCGAAACCATTTCCGAAGGTTCTACTTCCAATTTCGTTTTGGAGACGATCGGCAGGGGAGTTCGTAAATTTTTCGGAATTCAGGAAATCAGAACGATCCCCAAAGAGGATTCTTCCGCGAACGATTTTTTTCCGGGAACTCGAAATTCCACTTTGGATATTTCCCTGGATGAAGATCCTTTTTCTCCTGTTCAGGATTCCACGTTAAGTAACACTCCGGTTTTTAAGGATAATCTCAAACCCGCGGATTTCGGTAGAATTCTCCAGGAAAATATAACCGGTTACAAACCTCTCAAACCCGATTCCACTCGAATTTCAGCGGAAGCGGCGCTGCTTGAGATCGGAGAAGATTCCACAAAAATAGAGAAAGTTGTTTTCCTTTTAAAAAGAAAATATACTCATGAAGAAATTTCGGAAGTTTTAGATCTGGCGCTCGGCGAGGTGGATATCATTGAAAGATTTAGGTTGGACAGAAATAGGAGGTTCTGATGTCCCAGTTTAGCGTACTCAACGTAGGATTCGGGAATATCGTTCTGGTTTCTAAGATCGTTAGTATCATTCATTCGGATTCGGCGTCCGCCAAAAGGATTCGGAACGAGGCTAAGAGCAACAGCAGTTTGATCGATGCGACTCAAGGCAAAAAAACTCGTTCGATCATTGTGACCGACAGCAATCATCTCATTCTTTCCAACCTAAGAGTGGAATCTCTTGCCAAAAGAATCGAATCCAGCGATAACTCGATCGCTTCCGAAGAGGAAGATCTAGACTGAATTCTTCCAAACTTTTTGTTCTTTCTTCCGTTGCGGGAGGGGGGAAATCCACACTCATTCAAAAGCTCAGAGAAAAACATCCCGATATTCTTTTCTCGATTTCGTGTACTACCCGAGCTCCTCGCCCGGGAGACAAGGAGGGAGTTACGTATTTCTTTCTAACAAAGGAAGAGTTTAAGAAGGGAATTGAGGATTCCATGTTTTTAGAATGGGCTCTCGTTCACGATCAATACTATGGCACTCCTTTGAAATTTATCGAAGAGGCCTTTCAAAAAGGTTCTTCCGTGATTATGGATATAGACGTTCAGGGAGCCAAAATCATCAAAGAAAAGCTTCCGGGAAGGATCGTGACGATTTTTATTCTTCCTCCGAACGAAAAGGAATGGGAAAGGCGTCTTCGAACTAGGGGAACTGATTCGGAAGAAAGTATTTTGAAAAGAATCCGAAACGGTAAGTCCGAGTTGGAACGTCAAAACGAATTCGATTATAAGATCGTAAACGACGATCTGGATCAGGCTCTTGTAGATTTGGAGAAAATCATTCTTTCGAAGTTCTAAATAAGCGACTGCGTTTGACAGGAGGCTAACTCGTCGTAATTCCTACAAAATCATTTATCTTTCAGAATAATGACCTTACAATTCTTCAGAGCCGATCTAGTTTTAGGGGAGGCGAGCAGTTTCCTTGCGTCTTCTGCCGCGATCACCGGGTTCACGGGATAATGACCTGTGACACTTAACGCAGTTACGTAGTAGGGTTTGATACCGGCAATTCGGGAACGGAACGCTTCCTCCGGAGTTTTCATATAACTTACATAACCGTTTTGAACCGCGTTTTCCTTGGAAACGAAATAGGGAGAATAAAGGCTGTTTCCTTCTTCCGAAAGAATTTCCGGAAATAAAGCGGTATCCAACTCCAGGTGTCTGGCGTCCACGATGAGAGAAGTGAATTCCGCGGCCAACGTAGGAGCCGGATATTCCGGAAAACTTTCCGTATTGTAAGGAAGAAAAACGTAATTCAGAATACCTCGTTTTCCTTTGAATTGAATGAGGCCTTTTGCGATCGTCCGATTTTCCACAAAGTTGACCGTTGTAAACATCGGTTCGATCTCGAAGATTTGGTTGAAGATTTCTCGAAATAAGGAATCTTCTTTGATCTTTTCTCGAAGAGTAAATTCCGAATCTAATTTCAGAGTATCTATTTTTCGAAAAAGAAATTTTTTAAGCTCTTCCTCCGCGTTTAAAGAAGCTTTTTTTCTTGCTTCGGTCAGGTTTTTTGCGGTGTTTTCTGCACTCCAATCCGGATCTTCTACGGAATAGGTCAGTTTCGGAAGTTTGAAGGAAAGAATTTTTTGAATCTCCCCCTTTTTCCAGTCAATCACTGTATCCGTATAATCTCTACTCTCAAAGGAAAATGGTGTTTGAATCGGAATCCAAAAAAGAAGAAGTAGAAAAAATCGAACTGTGGAATTCATCTGGGTTCTCAAAAAGTAGAAGTACGTCTTCTACTTATTTCGGCAGATTAGAGAATTCTCTCTTTAAATCTTCCCGATTCTGAACCAATTTGGCGGGAGGAAGGGACTTCAAAAGATCCTTTCCATAAGATTTTGTGAACATTCTCGGATCCAAAATAGAAACAATCCCCGTGTCCGTACCGGAACGGATCAAACGCCCGAATCCTTGTTTGAGAACCGTGCAAGCGTATGGAAGTTGTAACTCCGCAAAAGGATTTCCGCCGGATTCTTTTAACTGTTCGCTTTTGGTTTCCAAGACCGGATTGTTCGGAACCTGAAACGGAAGTTTGGCGATGATGACCGATTTGAGTTTGTCTCCACGGATATCGATTCCCTGCCAAAACGTAGAAACTCCGAAAAGTACGCTGTTGGGGGTTTCGAGATACATTTGTTTGGCTCCGTCCGGCCCCAGATCGGATTGGGAAAATAGCGGAAGATCGGTATGGGGAGAAATCGCTTCGTAAACCAGCTTCAAGGACTTAAAAGAAGTAAACAGAACGAATGTGTTTCCATGAGTCAGTTCGATGAGCCAAAGGATTTGTTTTGCAAGATCGGCATGATAACCGTCCGGATCTCCTACCGGATCCCGAATTTCTTTCGGAACATACAAAAGAGCGTTCTTTTGATACGGAAAAGGAGAAGGAACTGTAAGATTGGAAGCCTGTAAGTTTCCGATCTTTTTTTGAAAGTATTTAAAATCGTTTCCGGATGTGGAAAGGGTTGCCGATGTAAACACGATCGACTCCATTCGAGAGGCGAATAAGTCGCGGATGATCTCGTCCGGACTCAAAGGTTCCATACAAATTTTATAATAGATTTCTTTTGAACTCTGATCGGGAGGCTCGATCCAATACACAAGATTCGGATCGTCCACTTGACGAAAAGTTTCGAGACCGGTTGCAATTTCGTTGATCCTTCCGACTAACATCTCTAAGGCGAGGGCGGATTCTTTTTCCGAGATGTCTTCGCTATCCTTGGACAATTTGGAAAGATGTTTCTGGAGGATTTCGGCGATCTCGGCAAGTACCGCGGCAAATGCGCCTCGATCCAACTTCAAAGGTTTTTTGATTCTTTGAGGGCTATAAAAATTCAGAGGGACTTCTCCAGAAAGCGCGTTGAAAAAAACGGTTAGAGTTTCGCCCGCCTTTGTGACTAAATCCTTGAGAAGGTTCGAGGAAATCGAAACCGCAACTCCCGTGTTTTTATTCGGAAGCCAAATCTGTTGCAGAAGTTTTTGGATTTCCTGAGAACGAATTTCCTGGCGAAAAGAAGAACCGATGATATCTGGAAAGTTATGCGCTTCGTCCAAAATCACTCGATTGAATTCGGGAAGAATATTGAAATCACTCGCGATATGCGCCGCCAAAAGGTGATGGTTTACGATTAGAATGTTACAGCGTTTCCATTTCTCCCTTTCTAAAAAATAATAAGAATGAGAAAAGTTGGGACAATTTCTTCCGAGGCAATTATCCGCCTCTCTTGTGACTCTGCTCCAAAAATCGTGGGAAGCCGTTCCTGTAAACTCTTGTTTTCTTCCGGACTCGGTGGTTTTAATCCATTGGTTGAAAGAATTCAGATGAGGAATCATCTCCGGGCCGAAGGTTCCGTCTCGCAACACGTGATTTGTCTTTCTTTTGCACACATAGTTGGATGCGCCCATTGCGACTTCCGCTTTTAGATCCGTTCCTAAAATTTTGGAAACCATCGGAATATCTTTTAAAAGGAGCTGCTGTTGAAGGGATTTAGTTTCGGTGGAAATGACGACTGGTTCTTCTTTTTCGATCGAAGCAAGCGCCGCGGGGATCAAATACGCGAGAGACTTACCGACTCCCGTTCCTGCCTCTGCGATCAAATGAGTTCCGTTAAAGAGAGAATCTTCTATCTTTTGGGAAAGTTGAATCTGGCCTTTTCTGGGTTCGAAATCGTCCCAGATTGTGGAAAGTTTATCAAAGTATTCTAAAGAACGATTCAATGGTTTCTGGTTTTAAAAAGTTTAAAAATGCAGAATACGGCAAGGCTACTCACCAAAAACAGGGAAAGAGTCATGATCGAAACACCCTGCCAAGTCAGGCCTTCTTGCGCTAAGAATATCATTTTGAATTTACTCTATTTTCTTTATATTTCAGGGCGTAGTGTACGAGAAGCACAATCAAACTGAAGACGATCAGAATTCCGAAAAAAACGGATCTTGAGATGAGCGCTTTCATACGGGCCGTTTCTACGGAAGTTCCCTGAGCGATTGCCTGTGAGATCATAGTATCCACGCTCATTCTTTCAAAATGGCCGGGAAGATTTTGGATGAGAAAGGCGATAAATACGACGAGTAAAAACGCTGGAGTTATGTATTGAATCACGAACCAAAAGAATTTAGGAAGTTCAAAATGAGAACCTTCGTTTCCGTCTTCGATACCTTTTTTGGCTCCGATTTTCCAACCAAATAAGAAAATTTGAATACTTGCAAGTATGAAGATCAGAATGGTCCCGACCCAAAAGTCGGCGAGTTCGAGAGCCTGAAAGTTTTGATTGAAGTATAGAATCGGAAAACAAAGACTCGCGGTAAACAGGAACAAAATCAGACAGGAAGTCCGTCTTCTAAGTCCGAAGGATTCTTCCAAAAATATGATTCCAGGTTGTAACATCGTAACCGAAGATGTGATTGCCGCGAGAAAGAGAACGAAGAACCAAATTGCGCCGAACCATTCTCCGCCGGGCATCAAAGAAAAAACGGACGGAAGCGCGATAAATCCCATACCGAACGTGCCGAAGTCGTTGATCGAAGAGCCTAAGAAAAGAAAGGCGACCGGGATCGTAATCATACCGCCGATTGCAACTTCTACGAATTCGTTTAAGGAGGCGGCGGAAAGAGAGGAAAGAACTACGTCGTTTTCTCGTTTGAGATAACTTGAGAAGACAAGTGCGATTCCGAAACCAGCAGACAAAGTGAAAAAAATCTGACCCGCCGCGGCGATCCAGACCTCGGATTTTAAAAGAGAGGGCCAATCCGGATTCCACATTTTTCCGAGACCAATCTCTATGTTGTCTAACGTAAGTACTCGAACGAGAATGATCGCGGAAGAGATCAACATTAAAGGAACTGCGATCTTGGCGAAAGTTTCGATTCCTTTGGAAATTCCGCGATAGACTAGAGCGAAGTTGAGAATAAAACAAGTGATCGTGGCGTAAAAGATTTTACCGGAAATTGCGTCCCCATTTTGTCTGGCTCCGGTCAGATCCAAATAGTAATTTCCCGCGGCTTGAATGATTTGGGATTGAGGGGCGTGCCCGTTCGTGTTGAACTGAATCTGTCCGGTTAAAAATTCAAAAGAATAAGCAAGACACCAGGCTTCAATGAAAATGTAATATATGTATATGAGAATGGGGATCGTAATTCCGATGGCTCCCACGATTCGGAGGGGAAAGCCGGATAAGAAACTTTTGAACAAAAAAGGGGCGCTATGACCGGTGCGACCTCCCATTCTTCCCATAATCCATTCCGTGACGCAGACTGGAATTCCGACAAGAATGAAGCTGATGATGTAGGGAACCATGAAGGCTCCTCCGCCGTTTGCCACCGCTTGTCCGGGAAATCGGATGAAATTTCCGAGGCCGATCGCTCCACTTGCCACGGTGAGGATGAGTCCAGTTCTGGATTTCCAGCTTTCTTTTGGGGGTTCTTTACTCATGATGTTTTTTTGTAAAACGCACGTTAAACCCCTCACTGTCAAAGGAAAAGTAGATGGTTTTACAAAAAACGGGACATAAAATGGGTGAGATACTATTGATTCGATCTTAGAGCTTAGGATGACTCGATTGGGCCTTCCTTCCGATTTACAATTTCCTACTTATGGAATGTCGGTTCAAGATTCGGAGTTTGACATAGCGATGTGAAAATGATACCTAATCTCGAATTTATTCCTGCGGTTGTTCCCACATTCTAGAAATGAATATAGGTTGCCTATTAAAATGGGGATGTCAATATGGCAGAAAATTGAGATTTTTTTAGAATCAGAGAGTCTAAATTCTAAATGAGAAAGTAAATCTTCCTTTGGAGAATTAGGAAATGAAACTAGATAAACTCACTGCAAAATTAAATGAAGCGTTGCATAACGCACAAATTTCCGCCGAAAAGTCGGGAAATCCGGAAATCAGCGAAGAACACATTCTCAGAGAAGTTTTGGTCCAGACCGACGGACTTGTTCCACTTTTGATTTCAAAACTCAATCTAAATCCGAAATCCTTTCTCGGAAAAACCGAAGATGCACTGAGGCGGCTTCCGAAAGTCGGAGGAACTTCTGACGTAGGATTTTCACGTTCCGCGGTTTCTCTTTTGAAAGCCGCGGACGAAATTCGTAGGGAACTGAAAGACGAATATTTATCCACAGATCATGTTCTTCTCGGGCTTATGAAAAACGGAACCGGACCATTGAAGGAGGAATTTTTAAAATTAGGATTAGAATATTCTAAATTACTTAATATTACTTTGGAAAATAGAAAGGGAAAGACGATCATGGACGATTCACCGGAAGGAAAAACAGACGCTCTTGCGAAGTATGCAAAAAATCTAAACGAACTCGCCAAACAGGGAAAACTCGATCCGGTTATCGGAAGGGACGAAGAGATAAGAAGGACGATTCAAGTCCTCTCCAGAAGGACGAAAAATAACCCGGTTCTTATCGGAGAACCCGGAGTAGGTAAGACCGCGATCGTAGAAGGACTTGCGAACAAGATCGTTCAAGGAGAGGTTCCGGAAGGAATCAGGAATAAAACCCTTTATACCCTGGATCTTGGTTCAATGATTGCGGGAGCCAAGTACAGAGGGGAGTTTGAAGACAGATTGAAAGCCCTTCTCGACGAAGTTAAGGCCTCGGACGGAGAGGTCATTTTATTCATAGACGAGATTCATACTCTTGTAGGCGCCGGGGCAACGGAAGGTGCATTAGACGCTTCTAATATGCTGAAGCCAATGCTTGCCAGAGGAGAACTCCGATGTATTGGTGCGACCACTCTGAAAGAATATCAGAAATACATCGAAAAGGATGCCGCTTTGGAAAGAAGGTTTCAACCCGTTTACGTAAAAGAACCTTCCGTCGAGGAAACGGTTACGATCTTAAGAGGACTCAAAGGACGTTACGAACTCCATCATGGAATTCGAATCCTTGATTCCGCGTTGATTGCGGCGGCTACCCTTTCCAATCGATATATCGCGGATCGTTTCCTCCCCGATAAAGCGGTGGATTTGATCGACGAAGCGTCTTCTAAGATGAGAATCGAGATCGACTCCATGCCAGAAGAATTGGATCGCGCGAGTAAACGGATTCAATCCTTAAAAATCGAAAGAGAGGCGTTGAAAAAAGAGCAGGATCCCGCTTCGAAAGAAAGATTGAAATCACTCGAAAAGGATCTTGCGGAACAAGAGCAGAATTTTCAAACCTTGAAGGCGAGATGGGATTTGGAAAAATCCAAAATCTTGCGATTGAAACAAATTAAGGAAGAGATCGAAAAGTATAAAAACTTAGAAGCGGACGCGGAAAGAAAAGGGGAAATCAATCGAGTCGCCGAAATCCGTTATGGAAAATTAGTTGATCTGCAAAAAGAATTCGAAGCCGCAAACGAAGAATTAAAAAAACAAGAAGGAGCCTCTCGGCTTTTGAAAGAAGAAGTCTCCGAAGAAGACATTGCGAACATTGTCTCTCGTTGGACCGGGATTCCCGTATCCAAGATGCTTCAAGGAGAAAGGGCAAAACTTCTTTTGATGGAAGACGCTTTGAAGACAAGGGTTATCGGCCAGGATCACGCTCTCAAACTCGTATCCGAAGCGGTACAAAGATCAAGGGCTGGGATTGCGGATCCGAATCGACCGATTGGAACTTTCTTATTCCTGGGACCTACGGGAGTTGGAAAGACGGAAACCGCAAAGGCTCTCGCCGAATTCTTGTTCGACGATGTAAATGCGATGCATCGAATCGATATGAGCGAGTATATGGAAGCGCATTCTGTCGCACGACTTATTGGAGCGCCGCCCGGTTACGTGGGATACGACGAAGGAGGACAACTCACCGAAGCGGTGAGAAGAAGACCATATTCTCTGATTCTATTCGACGAAGTTGAAAAAGCGAACCCGGATGTATTCAACATCTTTCTTCAAATTTTAGATGAAGGGAGATTGACCGATGGAAAGGGGCGTAACGTTGATTTCAAGAATACAGTGATCATTCTCACTTCCAATATCGGATCGGACATTTTGGGTTCTTTCGAATATAGCACCGAAGAAAAAGAAAGATTAGTTGAAGAACGTCTGAAAAAACAATTCAAACCAGAATTTTTAAACCGAATTGACGAAGTGATTCTATTTCATTCAATTTCAAATTCCGTGATTCACAAGATTGCGGACATTCAGTTGGAAGCGTTGAAACAAAAGGCGAAGGAGAACGGTTTGGATGTTCAGTTTACGGACGAATTGAAGGACTATGTTTCTAGAGCCGGTTTCGATGCCGAATACGGAGCTAGGCCTCTGAAACGTTTGATCCAAAGAGAGGTTGGCAACGCTCTCAGTCGTTACATTTTAAATGGTAAATTTTCGGACGGACAAAAAGTGACTGTGGATTATAAACAGGGAAAAGTGAACGTAGTTTAAACTGGAGCCGATTGTTTTATTGTGGAACTCTCGTTTTGGGTATGTGAAATACTTGGATGCGATTACTTCTTGTAGAGTGTGTTATTTCTCAAACAAGGATTGATTCATACCTAAATTTTTTTTATACGATAAACAAGTAGGTTCCGAGTCCGGTAGATCTTGTATTCTTATTCATCCTTTTACTGTTACATTCGTCCTGAGAATTCTACTCGTTACTTGAATGAGTTCTCCTTTCTGAAGAATGCTCATGTGTTTGGCTTGGATGTGATCTGTGAGAGCTTGCTGGGGAAGTTGATGAGAAAAAAGGTGGGGCCGATCCCCGTCCTCAAAAACCTTTGGTCCAAATTGATTCGGTCGTTCGGTCGTCGGTACAACAGGTACCTAACAAGTGTGGACACTTGTGTAATTAATACGAGTTGGTTTTTGGACTGAGAAGTCTTTCGTATTCGCTTGAGATCATTTGACCGAGTTCGTCCCGGAACGACTTTTAATCTCGCCCCTTTTTCCGCACAGAACATTTGCCAAAATACGATATTAGCGTGGTGTTCAAGCCAAGTGATTATGATCTCGTCTCCTTGCCTATGTCCCCCAGGTTTTAGAGACAAGAGGCGGACGAATACGATTTCTTTTGTGGAAGAAGCGTTTAAAAATCGCGCGGTTTTTTCTCTTACCGCTTCATAAGCGGCAGCTAATATGTGCGCGCCTCTATGAATATTCGAATTTTCGCGCTCGTAAAACGCAGAGATTCGATCGATTCTTTGAACTGCTTTCCGTTTTTTGAATGTCGGAAATAACTAGTTGACTAAAGTCAAAAAATCTGTTAGTCCGTACTGACAATTTACCGCAACAATCAATGGGGCCTTAGGAAGTACCCAGATCGAAATCCGTTTCAAAACGGTTCGACGCGTGAAAATTACGGTGAAAGGAGTACTATGTTCACTTCTCACAAAATTAGTTCGGAAGTAGCCGATCTCAATCAGAAGTTTTTAGATAGGCTCTTCTGTAGAGCGATATCTAAGCCCGAACTCGTTCTAATTATAAGAACCCGTCTCAAAAGAAACTCAAGAATTTCACTTCCTAAGGGGCGTTCGATGGGAACAGGTTCTTGCAGCTTGATCTTTCTGATAAAGTATAATAGAGTTTTGGGACGCGCTGTAAATTTAGTCGGAGCGGGTCACCGTCAATTCCTATATAAAAGAGGCCATCCGAGCCTTTCGTATCAAAACTGCCAATACGGGGTTCCAGGCGACTGAGATGATTTTAAAAACATAAATAAACATCTTCAGTTTTTAACGAACGAACACTTAGGTTTTGATTATGCGTAACAGAACAGGATCGAAAACGTTCAAGCGACAATTTCATTTTATCTATCGTCAAAGCCTGAGTAAGAATCTTTATTTTAAATCGATTCTTACTTTGTATCGGTGCTAAGATGTTAGAATTTGCGAATAGAGCGTCACAGGCTTCACGGATTCTTGTCGTCGAGGACGAAAGGATCGTAGCGCGTGATATTCAAGAGATTTTACAGAAATTCGGTTACACTTCGATTGGTCTTGCGACTAACGGAGAAAAGGCGATTCAGATGGCACGGGAAATTCGCCCGGATCTTGTGTTGATCGACATTGTTCTCGGCACCGGATTTATAGACGGAGTTGAAACTGTCGTCAAGTTAAAAGAGATACTGGATGTTCCGGTGATCTATGTGACCACAGACAGCGACGAGGCCACTCTAAAAAGAGCGCGTGTAACGGAACCGTTTGGGTATATTCTCAAACCGGTGAATGTTCGAGAACTTGAGATCACGGTTGAGATGTGCCTCTATCGGCATAAGATGGAGAAACGTTTTCGTGAGGATGCAAGCTGGTTGACTACCACTTTGAGTTCGATAGGAGACGGAGTGATCGCTACCGATTCGATTTCCAGAGTTAAGTTTTTAAACCCAGTTGCGGAAGCCCTTTTGGGAATGAACGAAAAAGCGGTTCGAGGTAGGATAGTGGATGATGTAATGCATTTGAGAGACACGAAAGGTGCAATCATTCAAAATTTAGTTTCTTATGCTACGATCAATCAGTCGCCCGCCGTTTTTGAACACGTGATTCTTTCCGGCTCCAATGGACGAAGTACTCCCGTTATCTGTACGGTAGCTCCGATTCATGATACGAACGGAACTTCTCACGGTTGTGTTTTCACCTTACGGGATATAAGCGAACTGTATGCTAAATCGCAAGAACTCAGCAAACGAATGGAGGACGTGGAACAGGCAAAACGTCTGTTGGAGAAATATTTTCCTGAAAACTTGGTGGACTACCTCGTCGATGAAAAACGGCAAACGGAACTTGAAGGGAAGAATGTTCAAGCTACGATGTTATTCTGCGACGTTCGAAATTCCACGGGGATTGCCGAAATGTTGAATCCGGACGAGTTCGCGGCTTTTTTGAGCGAGTTGTTTACGGGGCTTATGGATATTACTTACGCGAACGGAGGCTCGGTAAATAAATTACTCGGAGACGGACTTTTGATTACTTTTGGCTGTCCTTTCCCGGAAGAAGAGGATACAATCAATTGCGTTCGATTGGCTCTGCAAATTCGAGAGTATCTACGCGCGTTCAATGATAATCGAAATCCAAAAATTGTCAGACCCGTGGCGATGGGAATCGGGATTTCGACGGGGAACGTATTCGCAGGAAACATAGGTTCTCCTCGACACATGGAATACACCGTGTTAGGCGATGCGGTCAATACTGCGAGCAGACTGGAAGCTCTTACGAAAACGACGGGTCATGATATACTTTTGGATTCTTTTACTTCCGATTTTATTCGTCATGAAATCAACGTCGAAGCAGTCGGTACATTTTTACTACGAGGTAAAAAGGAACCGCAAGAAATATTCTTCCCGGTTGGTATGTTATGAAAGATCGCCACGCTTCGTCCAACGCTGGTGAGAGATGTTGTCGGCCTAACAGGGCGGAGGGTGCGGATGCAAAATAGCAACGAAGGCAAATTGCTTGAAATGAGACTTCGTCCTATTTGGGCGGAGATAGAACGGGCAAGAGAAGAGTGTCGTAATTTTTTGGAAGAGCTGGGTTCATCGGACGAAACCAGGGACGCGCTTTGTATGATCGCATCCGAGATTCTTGAAAACGCGATCAAATACGGCCACTTCACAAGTGAAAGCCAAGAGTTTACTTTTAAATTAGAATCCGGTAAGGATGGAATGCTTGTGCAAGCCTGGAGTCCTCTTCCTTCCGCGGGAATCGTAGAAAATCTACGCCGCCTCGATTCTATCATTCAATGGATTCGAAGTTTTCAATCTCCGTTTCAAGCTTATTTAGAAAGACTGAAACTTGTTGCAGGACAACCCTTGGAAGACAATGAAAGCGGGCTAGGGCTCATTCGTATCGCTTATGAAGGTGAAGCAATTCTTGATTTTTATGTAAACGAAGATGATATTCTCTATGTATCGGCCCTACAACCGAAAATAGATAGAGAGCAGGTGGTTTAACATGAGCTTGAACAATCAGATTTTTTCGGAAGACCAACTTCAACTAGAAGTTGTGGATGGCGACGAGATTCTAATTCGTTGGCTCGGAAAAAGTGTGCAGAGAAACCCGAGTCAGTTCATCATACCAACGTTGTCAGACGTAATGAAACGAGGTAGTAATCAACACAAAGCGGTAATCTGGGACTTTAGAGAACTTGAATATATGAATTCTTCTACGATCACTCCCGTGATTAAAACTTTGGAAATGATTAAAAAAGGAAACGGCAAGGTAAAACTCATCTACAACAAGACAAAGAAATGGCAGGACTTAAGTTTTTCCGCTCTACGTATCTTCGAGACGAAAGACGGAAGAATTCAGGTCATAGGACAATAGTTTATATGATCGTCGAACATACCATCGTCGGTTTGCTCCAAACGAATGGGAACATTACGAATGTAGAAGTTTGCGGACATTCGCGCTATTCTTTTCAAATTCGGCTTCCAAAGGCGCCGCCATACATCGTTCCATTTAACGCCGACGGGTTTACCATCGAGTTGGATGGAAAAAGAATCGAACTCGGTAGATGTAGAATGCTTCCCGTTAAACATGCGGCTACTTCCACCGCTCTTCCTCAGTATTTGGTATTGCTTCTCGACGATACCGTAGACGTGGCCGATCTGATCGGCAAAAAGAGATTCACCGTATATGACACCGGACTTTTTAATTTGCAATTGATACTCAATCAAAAAGAAAAAGTGAATCAACGTTTTAAAGAATACAGCGCCAACCTCACGTTCGAATTGAACGTATATAAACAATTCTTCGACGATTTGGATCGGAAATTTTTAAAAGAACCGGGACCGGTTCAGGAACATTTGCATCAGATGATTCTGGAGCGGGAAGGCCAGGCGTTTATGGAGTTTTTCGAATCCAAAGTATTGGAACTCCAAGAACAAACAAAAAATTTCTCAAAGGACGAAAACGAAGCGCACGGATTTTTTTTCAGAAAACAAGTCTGGGATTTTATTCTTCATTCCGCTTTTATGTTGCGGACGAATTTAAAACCTCGCGGATATGCGGGAGACTACGAAATGATGAAGATGATTTATGAAAATGAAATCATGGGTAAATCTCTTTTCGCAAGGTTGTTGCACAGTTATCCTCTACAAATTCCGGCCGCAAATGCGGTACGTAATCGGCGCAGGATGATCGCGAATCAAATTCGGGAGGCCGTAGAAAATCACGGCAATGCCGATTTTCGAGCTATGTCCGTCGCTTGCGGTCCTGCGGATGAAATCGGAGAGGCTTTCAGCGATATGGTCGAGTTGAAAAAAATTCACTTTACCTTACTTGATCAGGATATGGAAGCGCTTCGAGTTGCGATGAATACGGTGAATCAGCTCGAACTTGAAAAAGGAATTTCGATTCACGTTAGATACATCAACGATTCCGTACGTTCTATGCTTCGTATCCGAGATCTTCCCGGAGCTTGGGGAAGATTTGACTTTATCTATTCGATGGGACTTTTCGATTATCTAACTCCTCCAGTTGCAAGGGCGGTACTCGCGAGACTTTTCGAGATGCTCAGGCCAGGCGGTAAGTTAATTGTAGGAAACTTTCATGTCAGTAATCCTGATAAAGCGTTTATGGAGTATTGGTTGGACTGGGTTCTGTATCATAGAACGGAAGAAGAAATGTTAGAATTGGCTTCCACTCTTCCGGGACATAGTCGCATCTTTTTCGAAAAAACCGGATGCCAGATGTTTCTGGAATTGCGGGCGCCTAACGGTAAAACGGTTTAAAAGTATGCAGTTCACACTCAAAGACAAAGTAATTATGGATCCGAAGGTAAATGATGATTTTGAAATATACCTTCAGGGAATCGTCCGCGAATGGATGCAGGTACTTACGCTACTTTGTATGATTCTCATTCCATTCTTTCTACTTTTGGATTATTATACACAACCTCCGCATTTGCATCTTCGATTCGCGATTTATAGAGGTGCGACGACGGTTCTCGTCATCATCGAATATCTTTTGATTCGTTTTACACATCCCAATCGTTCCTATCCTATGCACGGATATATCATTTCCTCCATGATCAGTCTGATGATCGTTTTAATGACCGTGGATTTGGGAGGGTTTAATTCGAGTTACTATGCCGGTCTGATGCTCGTGCTTATGGCGGTGAACATTCTTCTTTCCTGGCGTCCGATCCATTCCGTGGTCAACGGATTTCTTGTGTTGTCCATTTATCTCGGTTTTAATATCGTAGAGGATCAACCCTTCGATCCGAGAATCATCGTAAACAATCTTTTCTTTCTCGGATCCACCATCATCATCACCGCCGCGATCTCTTGGGTGAGATTCAAACTCGTTCGATCCGAATATCTTTTGAGAGCCGAACTCGTGGGGACCAATCAAAATTTGGATAACTCTCGCGCGGAAGTGCTTCGAGCCAGAGACGCTCTCTGGGGTGAGATGCAGTTAGCCAAAATGATACAAACGGCTCTTCTTCCACGTAAGACAAGCATAGGACGTTACGAGGTGGCGGCTCTTATGGTTCCCACAGATTCGGTGGGAGGAGATTATTACGACATCATCGATGCGCCTAACGGAGAAAAGTGGGTGGGAATCGGAGACGTTTCCGGTCACGGAGTGGAATCCGGATTGATTATGATGATGGCTCAAACCGCGATCCAAGCAATCGTTCAACAAAAGAAAATGCTCAATCCTTCCGAAGTATTGAATGAGGCCAATCGAGTCATTAAGGAGAATATCGCGCGTTTGGGGACGGATCGTTATATGACGATGATGCTCTTTCGACTGGAAGACAATTATTTAGTCGTGTCCGGAAAACACATGGATCTGATGATCTATCGCGCCCAAGAAAAGAAAGTGGAAATGATTCCCACGACCGGTTCTTGGCTTGGGATCGTCGACAACTTAGGAGACGTTTTGGAAGACCATAGGGTTCCTATGTCCGTTGGAGATATTGTACTTTTGTATACGGACGGAATCACGGAAGCCCGCAATCAATCCGATGAGCTGTTCGGAGAAGAAAGACTGATCAAATTGCTTGAGTCAAACGCGAAACTCCCCCTTAGACAACTCGGAACTGAAATTTTTTCAAAGGTAACCGATTTTGAAAAGGTTCAGAGCGACGATATGACTATTTTATTGCTTAAGAACAAAGGATAAAACGGATTTACTGACGTTGCCGTTACGAAACAAGTCTCACAGTCTTCAATCTAAAAACTGGAAGATTCCGGATTATAGGTTGTTTATAGATGCGTGTGACATCATCGTTTCCGATCTTAACACACGGACTAAAGTTTCGATTTGATTAAACGTAATATTATCGTATTAAAAAAGATAAGATTATTCAAAAACAAACGTAACCACCCAATGAACCCCACCTTCCACAACCGTAAAAATCTGTTAAACTCCTTTTGATGAAAAAACCGACTATCGACTGGCCAAAAGAGTTTGATGACTTTTCCAAAAGCGGACTTTCTCAGTCTCAGTATTGCAAAGAAAGACGGCTAAATGGAAGTTCCTAATTCTGTTGTAAACGTTAGCTCTCCTTCCGGGTCTGAATTTTTGACTCTAAAAAAAGATTCTTCGGGCAAGGCACATCTTCCAATGAATCTTCGGTTTAGTCTCGGCGTATGGAGCTAAGTCCGGGAAATAGAAAAGTGTATTTGCGACCTGGAGTCACAGATTTAAGAAAGTCGATCCATACACTTGCGATCATCGTAGAAGGTAAAATGAAAAAAGATCCCTATTCAGAGAGTCTCTTTTTATTCTGTAATCGTAAGAAAGACAAACTGAAAATGCTCTACTGGGACAAAAGCGGATTTTGTCTTTGGCAGAAGAGATTGGAAGAAAGTAAATTCCCATAGTCGAACACGGAAGAAGAAGTTCTGAAAATCCCGGTAGAAAGATTTCATTGGTTATTGAACGGGATTGATTTTTTCAAGGAACACAAGAAACTAAAATATCAGAAAGTAAGCTGAAAGGATTGACTAATTTCGGAATCAGACGAAAAGTAAGACGCCATGTCTTTGGATATGAACTCGCTACCGGATGACGTAGATGAACTCAATAATATATTTATATTATATAATAATAATATACTATCAAAAAGAATTAAAGCATCAAAAACAGAAGGAAGTCGAGTATCGGGAAGAATTACGACTCCGACGTTTAAAAGAGGCCGACCACCTCGACCAAATCGAGAGGTTAAAGATCCAGCTATTCGGAAGAAAAACGGAGAAATGGAGCCAAATCGAGAAAGACCAAGGGATTCTATTTAACGTGAGTTCGGCCTAAGGAGAGAGTAAAAGTTGTAAATTGTCTTTGGATCTCAAATTCAAAGAAGTTTTTTTTGGAAAAAAAGAAAATGCAACTAACCCGCTTAATAGATTAACAACCCAATTGAAAAAGCTTCGATGTCTAGTATGTTGAATCTGACAAATATTTTTAAGTTCATCATTTACGGATTCAATGATAGCTCTTTTTCTTAAAAGAATTTTATCAACTAAGGGCATTCATTTATTTTTCATATTCTTTTTAAGCTTTGTAATGAGTTGAATTCCTTTTTCATAAAGACTTTCAAACAAAGATTGACTGATATAACCTCTATCTCCGAAAAGTTTATCGTGAATATTCTTAACAAGTGGAAAAATCACTTTCGAATTCCTGTCGTCGACGTTTCCAGGAGTAATCATAAATGATAATATTTCACCTTGATCATTTACGATTAAATGCAATTTAAAGCCATAAAACCAGCCTGTGCTTGATTTCCCTCGTTGTGCAGTATCTTTAAATACTTTATGAGAATGGATTCTTCTGTTGTCGCATACTCCAAAGAATCGTAGAATCAATGAACGATATTCCGGAACATTTTCCCAGACAAGAATTTGATAGAAAGGAAGCTATGACAGATAACGCGTTAGGCATCAGTTCAACAAAACGATTGTAACTTACAGCTTTTGGAAATTCCGATTTTAAATTCTTTTTTATTTCTATCAGATAATAATTTTTAAATTCTCTATAATGAGAAAGATGAAAACAGACAACAATCGTTGCTACTTCACTCAGGCTTAACTGAAATTTTCGGTTTCTTTTTCGAACCACCGGACAAAAGTATTTTCTCGTTCCAGTTTATTTTTTGTTGTGTACAATAATCGTCTATCGCACAAAATATCTCTGTCAGATCCATATTTAATCCTTTTCTTGCTGGAAATTTGGTTCAATATGTGATCTGGCGCTTTTCTGTACAAGATCTTTCTCTGTTTTCCTCCTTAGGCCGAACTCACGTTATTTAACGAAATAGAAGTTCCTTGCAAGAAGATTCTCCGAAACCCGAAGGAACAAGTTTTTTTACGCCTGTCAAAAGCCATACGAGAAAAAAGACGGGAAGAAAACCGTTTCCTGAGTATTTTCCCAGAATTACAATGTTACACGACATTCCCGAGTCTGAGAAAACTTGTTCTTGTGGTCATGGGCTGACTCGAATCGGAGAAGAAAAGTCGGAGAAGTTAGACATCATTCCTGCGAAGATCCAGGTTGAAGTTCATGTTCGTCCTAAGTATGCTTGCAAACATTGTGAAGGGACTTCCGATGAAACTCTTTCAGTTGTTCGAATCTCTCCGTTCACCATCTTCGACTGCGGAAACGGTCTTTTGTCTGTAAAACAGATAACGCATTTCTTACGCGGTCAGAGCCTTTTTGTCGTTCCACAAAACGGCGGGCAATTCGGATTCATCCAGCCACTTCGCCAAAGGTTTATTCAGTTTTTCTAATGTTTTTGCGATGGAGATTCTTCGCTTCTCGTCTTTGAGAGAAAGTTCCACAGGCGTTTTTCGAAGAACATTCAATGCGATATTTCAAACGTCGTCGTTTTTCTCCGTTTCGATCAAAGGTTCGAGAATTGATCGCGTTGGGAGTGTTCAACAAACTGAGTACGAGCGCTCCCGCCTCTCTTGCGTGCGCCAACTTTTCGCGCAAACGTTCGGACGCCATCGGGATGACCGCATTCTCCGGTAGCTTACGCATACTTAATTTGCAAATTTCCGATTCGCTCCATTTATAACCGATTTGGGTATAGCAGAGGCGCTTTTGCAATTCCGAACGAGCTCTCTTTCGTGCGCGGCGAAATTTCAGCCGCCGGTAGTCATGAGATCGTTTTCAGCGATTGGCCCAACCTTTCTGGCGGAGGTATTCCTCGAGTCGCGACAGGCCGGGATGTAAGGCGCGCAGACCGGGTAGGAAGGCACGAAACCCTCGCTCGAAGATCTCGAATCGGAAGATACCTGCGAGATCCGCGTCCATTTCGGCCAGCGCGTCGAGGCCCGCCGGGTCTCCGGTGAAAGTCACCGGACGACCCATCACACGTGCGAACGTGCTCGCGATATCGCGCATGGTCATCTCGTCACTGGCCACATCGAAGCTGCATCCGATGAATTTATCCGGCTGATCGAAGGCTATGGCCACGAACGCAGCCAGATCCGCGACCGCGCACATCATTAGCCGAGTGTCCGGGTGGAACGGCAGATCGAGTCGGCCGCTCTGCAACGACTGGGGCATGCCCCACGCTGGATTGTCGAAGTTCTCCATGAAGAATACCGGCCGCATGACAGTAAGAGGGATGCCGATCTTACGAGCGTATTGCTCGACCGCGAACTTGCCCTGATTGACCGCGAGTTCCGGAGCCACCGTGACCCCACCACCGGTTGATTGGATGAAGTGCTGGACGCCGGCCTTCCGGGCTGCGTCGAGGAGATTCTTACCTTGCCGGATCTCACCCTCGGTACCGAGTTTTGTCGCCGGAAAGCCCTGCCAGAAGTTCTGAATGCCAAATACGCCGTAGGCTCCTTCGACTGCGCTGTCGATCGAAGCTCGCTCCTCAAGATCACCGAGATGCAAATTAATTCCTATGCTGGCCAGAGCACGTGCGGCGGGACTTTCCAGATCGCGGCAAAGAGCGCGCACCTTATAACCGCATTCGCGTAGCTTACGAGCCACGGCGCCACCCTGATTCCCTGTGGCGCCAACCACTAAAATATCGCGTTCAGGCTTGCCATTCATGCGAGACCTCCCTACTAGTTTGTAGACCGACATATTCCGATAACTTGCGCAGTACGCGGATGCCGCCCGGAGTTTTTGTCATCGTCAGCGGACGTAACGACACCCGTACGCGCAGCTCCGTGGCTGGTTCTATCATCATTTAGGGCGAAAGTCTAGCTTCACTCGATGGCCTGGCAATCAGAAAAAACGTTATATGAGCAAAGAATAACGGTAACCGGCTAATCAAATACTGTTCTGGTAAATCTTGGGAAAAGGAGCCGCTTGGAAGGATTTACCAGAATTCAGGGAGACTCTATTTTATAGGGATCAAGTAGTAGGGTATGGGCTATTTTATTTTTTTTGCAATATCATTCATCATGTCGATTTGTACTTTTTGAATTTCGATCAACTCATGTTGTTGATGGATGATCAGGTGATCGATTTTTTCGTGCAGCATTCTGATCTCTAATTCTGATTTTAAGTTGATCATATAGTCTTTCTTCGCGCGATCACGGTCTTTTTCCTCCTGGCGGTTTTGGCTCATCATGATAATGGGAGCTTGCAGTGCCGCAAGGGTGGAGAGAAGCAGATTCAGTAAAATGAATGGATAAGGATCAAACGGTTTGGCCGAGAGGAAGAAAACGTTCAGGGCAATCCAGATTAAAAGAAAACTGGTGAACGATAGTATGAACGTCCAGCTTCCACCAAAGGTGGCTACACGATCGGCCAGACGTTGGCCGATGGTTGCGCTAGTATTAACATCTTCAATTTTGTCGACAAGCGTGTTTCTATTTTTAAGTGAATCGAGCACGGTGTCCTCCAGTTCAGACAGCTCTCCAACCTCGTTGACCAGGTATTCACTGATGTAGTGTTGCCGATAGATGTTTAACTCTGTTAGTGAACAGCTCTTGTCAGCGCTAAATTCCGGATACTCCTTTTTTATCACTGCTAAAACTGAAGGCCGAATTGTTTGGGCAGATATCTTTTCACTTTTTGGAAATTCTTTTTTTGAAAGATCGCTTATAAATGTTTCCATTCTGGTAATGTAGTTTTATCAAATGTGGAACTAAAACTATTTTTTCGTACAATTTCAATCGGCTAATAATTTCTGACAAAAATCGGGATTTCGGCTAAAAACCATCACTATTACGTCTCAGCGGCAATCTATTTTTATACTCAGAAGTCAGTCAGTTTAACCCTGCGTATTGTGGAGGTAGAAAAATTCAGTTACGATAACACAATCATGAAAGCGTTCATGATCGTCACCGTTGTATTCGGACTTGTTGGTATGTTGGTTGGTCTTACTGCAGTCATTCAGCTCATTGATTCGATCTTTAACTTTGATACACAACGTTTGGGCGCATTCGTCCGTTGCACACCAATGTCATCATTTTTGTGTTTGTCAGTAATGTGATTTTTGCGGGCGGTGTACTATTCAATACAGCGATTGCTAAAAAGTAATCGCCCAATGGACTTACAATTACTCACAAGTAAGAATTTCCTGTACCGCTTAAAGATCGAATTTAAAATGACTTTCGATCAAACGAAGGAGTATTGCTGATTTCTACATAATAGAGTGTCTAAAATTCTGCGTCTAAACGCGGGATTTGCGCTCAAATGAACGGTACTCTATTTTATAGCATAACCTTACCCACAAGTACTTGGATCTCAAGATAAATCTGTCGGAATTACGACAAATCCTCTGTGAAACTTACGCCCCACAACGCGCCCTAAACACCGACCCATAGGAAGGTGTTTGCTGAGTTTTCTTCGAGCGACCCATAGGGAGTTGAGACATTATTATTCCGATAAACAATAATCGGAATTCAATAAATTGCTCTCTACGGATCGCAATTTAGGAAGCGTTGTGCCTGAGTTTCCCCGTGTTTGGCTCGGAGGAGCCTGTTGAAAAAGAGATGCAAAATTTGTGAAGCTGCTAGATTTGCGTAATGGCAAAGTTCAAGAACACGGACCCGAATCAACTTAGGATGCATTTTTAGATTTTCAGGAATTGATCGGAGAGGGACATCCGATCCACGGATTTAAGAAAGTTATAGATCGTTTAGATTTTGAGAATTTTGAAAAGAATTACCAAAACGATGAAACAGGTCGACCTGCAATATCACCTAAGAAAGTAATTTCAGCACTTTTCTATTCGATATTAATCGGAAATCTCTCGATGAGAGAACTGTGTAGGTTATCGAAACTCAGAGCCGAGTTGATCTATCTTAAAGTGGTTTTATCGGCTTTGAAACGATTTCCATCGACGGAACGAAGATCAAAGCGAACGCAAATCCTGACGATATTGGAGACTTACTACTCGGACGCATGAAAATGATACTCGAAAATAAACGGTCGGTTTTGCAAAAGTACAACGGTTCTCAAAAATTAAGTCAAATCGGGAAATC
>NZ_AHMT02000029.1:0-15000 GCF_000243815.2 Leptospira alexanderi serovar Manhao 3 str. L 60
TAGAATTTTTGCCTCCTTATGCTCCGGAGTTAAATCCTCAAGAATATATCTGGTGTCGTTGGAAGAAAACTATATGGCTAATTTTTGTCCGGAGAATCTTAGCCAATTGATTCAAAGAACTAAATCTACTTTAGGTATATTGAAATCAAATACAATCAGTTTCGATAGTTATTGGAGACAAGCTGGTATTTAGGTACTCATTTTTATAGGGATCAGTAATCCGTTTAAATCTAAAAGTTCAATTACGGTTTCGGGCAAACTATTTTTAAAAAATGAAATCGCATCCTCTTTATCCTGCAAAGTTTCACGGATTAAACGATCATGAGGGTTTGTCATATCAGACATGTAATTTTAAATAAAGGATACAACTCTTCTATTTGTAAAGATTCATTTTCTTTTTTTACGAATTAGTTCTTTGATTAAATCCTTAGCATCCAAAGCGACCGCATTTTTTAACAGTTTGGACTTAAGTGCTTTTTTGACGTCTTCTTTGACTCCACTAAATACCTTTTGCGCCGGTATAACAGGGTGAAAAAAATCCCTGCTTCTTTCGTTGACTACTACAAATTTAACAAGGGATCTTTGTACATGTCCGTTTTTGTAGATTTGTTCTCGTACAAAAATATCTCCTTTCCCTGTCATTAAAGAATCTTGTCTATACTTGTATTTGTTTCTTGTGACTAATTGCCCGTGTGCGTTTTCTTCCTTAAAACTTCCCGTTTTTATGATTACTGAGTTGATCGTATTCTTTTCAAAAGATAGAGGAGTTCCGTCTTCGTTTTTTGTGATTGGGACGATTACATAGGGTCCATTTTTTCCCATACGAGCTCTACTCCCTCTAAGTAAAGCCGGTCTCATATCATATCTTGGTCTTCCTTTTTCGATCACAGTCATATAGTTATATCTACCTTTGTTCGGATGAAAAACTCTGTAACCTCCCGGGATTTCTTTGATTAATATTCCGCCACCCCCGCCCGACTTATTCGACATTGCCATTTTACCCCACTAAGAAGGTTTTGCGGATAATACGTTATGTGTCCATGATGCCTTAGCGGCTAGTGCTATCGTATTTAGTAACTTTTGTGTTTTTGGAAATTTACCTTGTTTGTAAAGAGATTCGTAATTCATAAAAAAATGCGGTGTATCACCTCCCGGCGCCATACGGAAAGAGTGTTTTTGTATAAGGTAGAAGCTCCGACAAGATTAAGGTTCTTGTTTCGTCACTTGAAGATTTTGCATTAAAATCCCCCATAACCATAATCGTTGTTCCGGGTAAATCCTCGTTTAAATCTTGTACGATCGTAACTGCCCCCAATAAATTCCTATCCACAGTTTTCATGTATAAGATCAAACTCGAATTTGGAGTAGTCTCCCGAAAAATCACATAACGCGTTTCCGGAACTCCTCCTACTCCCGGGGTTAATTCTTACATATTTTAATTCCGTAGAATTTGTTAATAAAAGGTATTTTATCTCTTTTGTTTTTAGTAATCATTGAAAAAGAGGATGCCTCTTTTTCAATGATTGAGTTTATGAGATAAATAGATGCAAGATAATTTTCGGATTCCCTTTCCCAACGGGATGGATTAGAATAGTTCCGGCTCGACTTGCGCCAACTTGTGGTTCTTTTAACCCCACAAAACGTATAATATTTTTTTAATACCCATTCACAGAGGTTTCACCTTTTTTTCGAATATGGAACCGAATGTTTCTTCTTTTGATTAATACTTCTATATCTTTGAAGTCATAATCTTTTATTATTTAATAAGAAGAACTTTTTTTTGTTTTTTTCTTCTTTTTTCCAAAAATATTAGAATTAAATTTAAAGTTTCTTTTATATTTCATTTTCATGTTACTTGCTGGGACTTGAAAATATCTTAGTGAGATGCTGTGATAATCTGACTCCTGCACTTGCCAGCTGATGTTTCACTACTGGCATAGCGTTTTGGATATATGTATTTGAAATCCTTACGACAGAAGAATAATCGATGGGAATTCCGTCATAAGCGACATTACGAGCAAATTGAAAACCTTGAAGCGCCCAGGTTTCCGGAGTTGTTTGTGCTTCAGTTTGTGCAAAGGCTATATCTGATTTTAGAAGGATAGTCGTTGAGATGGGATTTGTACTGATATAATTTACTAAATTTGTATCCCAGAAACTGTGTAAGTTAGTCTGATATCTCCCGATCCTCACTTTTACTTTATTGCCGCCAAAATCATGATTCCTTTCCGCGACATGCAAAGGTTGGTGTATATCTCCAATAAAATGCACAACAAATGAAAGAGCCTGTAATCTTTTTGCATTAGTTTGAGTAGTATCTGCTAATATATTACTCCATCTATCTATCTCAGTGAGTACGCAAGCGGATTTGCAAGCCTTTACTATATCTTCATGCGTAGGATTGGACTGTGAAATGGGAGTGTCTATAAAATGCCACGAACCGGTATTTGTAGGCGGCTCGGGATTAGTAAAAATTTGATTACAAACTGGGCTCATCGGTTTCTTTGCAGATTGGAATACTCTAAGTTCATCAGGGCATGTTGATATTTCTTCTAAAGTTAAACCTCCTAGAATGTTATTGATTTCTTCAAATGTTTTGGAATTAGCCAATAGATGTTGCGCAATAATTCCAATTGCCCTGTGTCCCTGATGTCCCCAGGCATAAACATTTGAATTTCCTAATAAAATGATTATGGCCAAAACCGCTAATTTTATATGATTGATTGTTTTCATAGAATTCATTTTTCCTTGTGAAATTTTTGAAAATTTTAAATTTATTACAAGTAAAATTTAAAAATAGATTACATATGTATTATGCTTCTTAAGTAATAGAATATTAAAATAATAATATGTATTTTAATATTCTTTGAAGGCTTTGATTATTTTTGTAATCAACGGATTTCCCTCGGAAGATTATCTAAGAAAATCTTTTTGATTAAAAAATTAAAACATTCTTTTTAGGAAGCTGGTAATTACTACTCGGACGTATGAAAATGGTACAATTAACGAGCGATTTTTGCAGAGATATAGAAGTCCTCACAAAATTGCGCCGAATCCAGAATTGTTGGCTTTTTTAAAGAAGATCTAACATTCTAACTTTTGAAACAAACTTATTACAGTATTCTTTTTATGCGTCCGAGTAGTAAGGACTGCAAATTACCAAAAATTCATTTGAAGATGCCTATTTCTCGTGGTCGGGCCAGTGTTTCAGTTTAAAAAGACACTGCGATAACTATGTCAGGTAAGTTGGTTTAAATGTATCATGATTCTCATAAGATATTTTGGAGAAACTTCTTTCAATTGGAAGAACTTCGACTTGAAGATCCGATAAGATGCGGATTTGAGTTCCAAGATGGACTTTGATCAACCTATCTTCCGCCAAGTCTGTCTCAAACAACTTTCAAAGTTGTCTGTTTTAAGATTTCAATTTTTTTTAAGGTTCGTTTAGAGCTTTGTGTTTTAAAAGCGTTTCAACTTGAAAATTTAGGAAAAATTAATTCTTTTCTTCACTTGCCGTTAGTAAAACTTGTTTTAACGTAAGGATCTTATCTTTTTTAGAATGTTCTTTTGATAGATCGGGGTTTTCCCTGGGTGAATGGAATAAAAAAGTCCTATGTCCGGAAACATGTTGGATAATTCCACTCCGCTTACCAAATCCGTAAGCCAGGAATAAATCAAATCCAAAGCCGTTTCATAACCGTAAGGATGAATCCCCTCCATTTTAAAATTCGGATCTTGATCCTTTTTTTTGGATATATCAATAACTTTTGAATATAATAATTGTTGAATGTCTATGATTTTCCCGGCGATTCTTGGGTCTACGTCTTTTTTCTCTTTCAAAAGAGTTTTTAGAATAAAATCCACGTAGCCGCAAAAAAGCGCTGAAGCAGATAACATTTCTGAGAGATGGATTTCGGGTGCAAAGTTTTGATAGTTAAAAAAGAATAAATTTTTCAAAGGAAGAGACAAATTGTTCCCTTTAAGCCTACAGTGAGTTGCTTCTTTGGCGTATTCTAGATCGAATACTTCCAATTCAAGACCGTAAGAATCACGGGCTATATAAATCACGTCGAATGTTTCGGAAGGTGACTTCGCTACGATCAAAAATCCGCTACAGTTTGCACCATTCGTTAGAAAAGACTTGGATAGACTCAGGATAATTCGATTATTTTCGATCCGATATTTAGTGGCGATATTAGAAATTCTTCCTTTCCATCCTGATTCGCTGACTCCCATGGAAATAATATCTTTCCCAGAACTTATCTCCTTTAAGAGTCTGGCGCCAATTGAGATTGTTTCTTCTCTCTGAAAAACTCGGGTCGTTCCGTTTTCGTTTAAAAAACCGTCTGAAACAAATTTTAAAACTCTTCCCGCTACATTGGTTTGCGCCATCATCGCGATTCCGAGTCCAATTCCTCTCGGATAAGAGCCTAATTGATAGATTTTTTTGTGAAACGTTTCAAAGGAACCTCCAGCGATTGCTTCAAAGTATCCTTCCTCCACTAAGTATGGAAGTGCGTCCCTAAAAACGGTTTTATATTCATCGGATGGAATAGAAGATAAGAATTCTTTCAGATTCATAATGCCTCGTTGGATATTTTAACGATTCACTTTATGTTTTGTTTCCCGAGCGTTTTTTTTCTGTATTCCGTTTTTACTCGAAGGGCCGCTCGATACAGGGGATTTACCGTTTTCGGATGCAAAGACTTTCTTAAGATATTGACCTGTATAGGAATTTTTTACTTTTGCCACGTCTTTCGGAATCCCTTCCGCTATGACAAGCCCTCCCCCATCCCCTCCTTCGGGTCCCATGTCCACAATCCAGTCAGCTTGTTTAATCACATCTAGATTGTGTTCTATTACGATCATGGAATTTCCTCGATCTACGAGAGTATGGAGGACTTCGGAAAGATGTCTAACGTCTTCAAAGTGAAGTCCTGTTGTCGGTTCGTCCAAAATGTATAGGGTTTTTCCTGTAGGTCTTTTGGAAAGTTCCGTGGCAAGTTTGATTCTCTGGGCTTCTCCGCCTGAAAACGTGGTCGCGGGTTGCCCGAGCCGGATGTAACCTAATCCCACTTCCAAAAGGGTTTCCAATTTTCTTTTTACGATGGGAATGTTTTCGAAGAATTGATTCGCGTCCTCTACAGTCATTTCAAGGACGTCGAATATATTCTTCCCTTTATAACGAACTTCTAATGTTTCTTGATTGTATCGTTTTCCTTTGCAAACTTCGCAGGTCACATATACGTCTGGTAAAAAGTGCATTTCTATTTTCAGAATCCCATCGCCTTCGCAAGTTTCACAGCGTCCTCCGCTTACGTTGAAGCTGAATCTTCCCGGACCGTAACCTCTCAGTTTTGCTTCTTCGAGATTGGAAAACATTTCCCGAATCGGTGTAAAAAGTCCCGTATATGTCGCGGGATTGGAACGGGGAGTTCTTCCGATCGGAGATTGATCTATGTTTATGATCTTGTCGATATTTTCGAAACCCTTGATCGTCTTGTGTTTTCCCGCCAAGGTTTTCATCTTCATTACCTTGTGAGCGGCGGCGTTGTAAAGAATATCGTTGATGAGAGTCGACTTTCCGGAACCGGAAACACCCGTAATGACGACTAACTTACCTAAAGGAATGTTTACGTCTATATTCTTGAGATTGTTTTCTTTGGCTCCGATGATTTGAAGCTGGTTTCCGTTTCCTTCCCGGAGTTTTGCCGGAATCGGAACGTTTCTTCTTCCGGAAAGATATTTACCGGTAAGCGAATCCTTGTGTTTGGCCACGTCCGTGGGAGTTCCCGCACAAACGATCTGACCACCATGAACCCCTGCCCCCGGTCCCATATCGATCAACCAATCCGATTCTTCCATCGTTTCGTGATCGTGTTCGACTACAAGAACCGTGTTTCCTAGATCTCTTAAATTTTTGAGAGTGGAGATGAGTTTTGTATTGTCTCTTTGATGCAGACCGATGGAAGGTTCGTCCAGAATATAAAGAACACCCATCAGTCTCGAACCGATCTGAGTCGCAAGTCGGATACGCTGCGCTTCTCCTCCCGACAAGGACCCAGCGCTTCTTTCCAGGGTTAAATAACCGACTCCGACGTCGTTTAAGAAGGAAAGTCTCTGATGAATTTCCTTCAGAATCGGTTTTGCGATCACTTCTTCGGCTCCGGTGACTTTCAGGCTTTCGACGAAGCGCAAAGCTTTTTCGATCGAATAAGAAGTGAATTCATCCACGGGAACGTTATGCACCTTTACGGAAAGGCTTTCCCGTTTTAGACGTTTCCCTTTGCAGGAAGGACAAGGATGGTTGGTCATATAGGATTCGAACCACTGCCGCATCGAATCCGATTTTGTATCCTTGTATCTTCTTTGTAGATTGGGAATTACACCCTCGTATTCTTTCGTGAATTCATAATGGGAATTGGCTCCCCGAAAATCGTATTCGATTTTAATCTTCTTATCTCCGTAGAGAATGGTTTGTCTCGTTTTTTCGGGAAGATCTTTCCACGGAGTGTTCATCTTAAATTTTAAGGAATCGGATAAGGACTTAAGAGTCGCCATAAACCAAAAGCCGTTGCTCTTGGAACCGGCCCAAGCCTCGATGCAACCGTCGACCAAGGAAAGTTCCGGATCATTGACCAAAAGATCCTCGTCAAATTCCAATAAACTTCCCAAACCGTCGCAGGTCTCACAAGCTCCGTAAGGAGAATTGAAGGAAAACATTCGAGGAGAAAGTTCGGTAAAACCGATATCATGTCCGTTCGGACAAGCCATCTTCTGAGAAAGGATATGATCCTTAGAACCATCGTCCAAGATCACGAGTCCTTCGGATTGTTTGAGTGCGGTTTCCACCGAATCGGCCAGGCGACTTCGGATTCCGTCTTTCATCACGATTCGGTCGACTACGATTTCGATCGAGGTCTTAAAATTTTTCTTGAGTACGATTTCCTCGTCGAGAGTTCGTATCTCTCCGTTGATTCTTACCCGATTAAAGCCGTCTTTACGGATTTTTTCTAGGACGTCCTTGTGTTCTCCTTTTTTACCCGCAACGATAGGTGCGAGAATCTGTAGTTTACTTCCTTGTGGAAACGCAAGAACCCGTGCAGTGATCTGATCGACGGACATGGATTGAATCGGAGTTCCACATTCTGGACAATGAGGTTTTCCCACTCTTGCATATAAAAGTCTGAGATAATCGTAGATTTCTGTAACTGTTCCGACAGTGGATCTTGGGTTTCTGTGAGTGGTTTTTTGTTCGATGGAGATTGCGGGAGAAAGACCTTCTATCAGATCTAGATCCGGTTTTTCCATTTGGCCCAGAAATTGTCTGGCATATGCAGACAAACTTTCTACGTATCTTCTCTGGCCTTCCGCATAGATCGTGTCAAAAGCGAGAGAAGATTTTCCGGAACCGGATAAACCCGTAATAACTACAAGCTTATCTCTGGGAATATCCACGTTAATATTTTTAAGGTTGTGTTCTCTTGCTCCGCGAATCCGAATTTCCTGCAATGAAATACCCTCTCTCTTTTTAGAATTTACGGTGTACTAAAATCTGAAAACTCCTTTCCTAAAAGAAATTCTTCTTTTTCAGGAGGAATCTAATTTTCAAACTGGCGTCATGTTTCTAAATTTTCTCCAAATCGTGTTGATTCCGTTCCGACTCATTTTTCAACTGATCCGTTGGATTCGATTTCGATTCTTATCGAATCGTCACTACTTTTTGGAAATTCCATCCGAATTTACAAACTATCGTAAATCTTTTTTGATGAGATTACTTTCCTCCAAAGAGGAAAATTCTTTTTTCACGGATTTTCTGTTAGAGCTCAAACTACTCTCTCAAGTTCCCGGGTTGAAAAAAGTTTCGGTTTTGATTCGGCAACCGGAATACGGATTCGGTGAAGTCTTAAGCATAGCGGAAAGATTACTAATTCTGAAAGAATCCGGAGTCACTCTGGATGGATTTGCACTTACCGGCGGACTCAAATCCTTGTTTCTTTTAGGAATCTGTAATGAAAGATTCAGTTCGGAATCGTCGGAATTCTTTCCCGTTTTACCTTCTACAGAATCATTTTTTTTCGGAAATGCCGGCAAAAAATGGGGGGTAAAAGTGGAAACTTTCCAAAGCGGGCCGTATAAATCCTTCGGAGAATCCTTTCAAAGGGATAAATTCTCACCGAAAGCGCGCGAGAATCTAAACTTCCTCTTAAAACAGATGACGGACGATTTGGAATCTCTTTTTAAACGTTATACTGGCTTTGCACTCAAAACTTTTTCTGAACCTTTTCTATCCGCAAAAACGCTCAAGGAAAGAAAATTCGTCACCGGATTTCTAAACGAAGAGGATTTTAAGGAAAATTTTCTTTATTTAAACTACGAAAACGAAAAAGAAGATCAAAAACCACTCGCAAAAGAATTGACTCTTTCTTCTTTATATCGTTTTTCTAAATTAAGAAATTTTAAACTACTTCCGAAGAGGGCTCCGATCGTAGCGGTTCTTCCACTCAAAGGAACGATTCATCACGATACGATCGGCAAGGGGGAAGGTAAAACAGATGGAATTTCGTATTACGCAGTTCGAAATGCGCTTAAGGAACTGAGAGACGAATCCTCCGTAAAAGCGGTCGTTCTGGAGGTGGATTCTCCCGGAGGTTCGGCCTTTGTTTCAGAACTTCTCTATCAAGAAATTCTAAAATTACAAAAGAAGAAACCGGTTTACGCATATGTACAAAACGTTTCGGCAAGTGGGGGTTATTATCTTTCCTGCGGGGCTTCAAAAATTTACTCTTCTCCGTATGGAATTGTTGGAAGTATCGGTAGCCTTTCTCTTCGTTTGGATCTGAAAAACTTTTACTCCAAATTGGGAGTGACGAAGGACAGAGTCGGCTTTTACAAATACAGAGATCTTCTTTCCGAGTATGGACCGATTCGTCCGGAATCCAGGAAACTAATGAGGCAAGAAATCAAGGAATCCGAAGGACTTTTTTATAAGCGAGTCGCCGATGCGAGAAAAATTCCGATCTCGACTTTGGATAAACGATTCGGTCAGGGAAGAGTTTTCACATCTAGCCAATTTTTAAAGGAAAAGATGATCGATTCCATCACGGACTTTTTGGGTTTATTAGAAGATATTAAACAAGAATTGAAAACACAACGGTTGGAGATTCGATATTTACCTACCCTTTTCACATTTCAAAATTTTCTGAGATCTTTAAAGCCTGGATTTTTAGTAAATCGATTGGGTGGAAATTTCACTTCTTTTTTCCCGGAAGTTTTGCAATCTACTTCCATCAAGATGATAGATCCCTTGAGAAGAAAATTTCAATGCACGGAAGTGGAGTTCTTGTTACAATCCGCGTTTTGGAATCAAGGTTGAGTTCTATACCATAAATAACGTGAGCAGGGTCGTAAGCAAATGAGAAAGAATTTTCTAAAAGTAGGAGTCCCTACTTTTAGAATTTGTTCCTAAAATCGCGATTTGTTATAGTTCCCACATTTTAAGAATAGATTTGCAAAGTTCAAATTCAAACTTCCTACAAAAAAAATAAATCTTGAATTTCTTAACGACCCTGCTCACGTTAAATAATCTCAGGGTTTTCGTTTGATTTGGCAAGAGTGTAATCCTTTAATATATTAGGAACTTTATCGGAATTGAATAACGCAAAAGACCGACCCAAAGCACATAACCCACACAAGGCGACGTAAACTGTGGGAACTACTGCGTTTCATTACGAAACTCCCGAAACAAGTGCCTACTTCGAAGCGGCTTTTGAAATTCGATTGATTAATGCTTCTTTACCATTTCCATCTTTGGGAATTTCACACCATGCTTCCTTAATTCCCTTACGATCGCATTCCACAAAAAAGGAGTAAATGGACTTCATATATTCTTCATTGGAAGAAACCAAAATCTGAAACATTGATTCCGATTCGAAGCGAAAACCGATTTGTGCAAAATCTCTCGAAATTCCCTTTAATGAATCTTTTAATACGACTTTGCAAGCGGGAGCATAATGTCTATATTTAAGACCCGGACTTCTGGGCGCTTCTCTCAGTTCATTAAACAATTCGATTCCTTTAAGATCCAATAATATTTTCAGAAGATCGTTTCGATCCACAAAACCAGGACGAAGAAGAACCGGAGGTTCGGAGCTGAAGTCGATTACGGTCGATTCGATTCCTATTTTTGGTTCTTCTCCTCTTAAAATGCAGTCTACCTTACCGGAAAACTCTTCTAAAATATATTCAATTTTTGTTAAGGATGGTTTTCCGGAAAGATTCGCAGAGGGAGCGGCGACTGGAATACCGCAGAAACTCAAAAAAAACTGTGCCGTTGGATTGGAGGGAATTCGTAGGGCAACCGTATTCAAACCAGCGGTAAAAAGATCTTGATTTCTCTTTGGAAAAATGCCGGTGATAGGCCCGGGAGAAAAATTTTGAAATACAAGGTCGGCCTTCTCACTGACGTTTCCGCAAGCTTTTAAGGAGGAAAGATTTTCTACGTGAAGGATGAGAGGATTATCAGAAGGTCTGTTTTTAACTTCATAGATCTTCTTGCAGGCTTTGAAGTCAAACGCGGATGCTCCGATTCCGTAAACCGTTTCTGTGGGAAAAACGACGATCCCTCCTTCAAGCAGGATTTTTGCCGCTTCGAAAGGAGAGTATGTAATCAGAGTATCAACCTTGTTTTCTGACAAATTTCTCCGAATGATGCTGACGATCCATTTTTGCTTCTTCCGGAACGGTTTGTTCTGCGGCGGGTGCAGTCGGATCTTGTACGGGATCTTTCACTTTTTCCACAGGAGGAAGTTTATTAGAAACCAATAATTCTAGATAATCGTTGATTCCGGGATCGTTGTCGCTGATCAATTGCCAGAAAGAGAATCCGCCCAAATCGTACTGTCTTAAAAGATTCATCTTGTCTTCGAACGCTTTACGGTTCATGTAAAACGCGACACGATCACAACCTTCTGATTTATACCAGATACTTGGATCCTCATAAGTTTTTCCAGTATGAACCCAGGAAAATTTGGAAAGATTTGTCCAGGAACCGGAATTCTTAGTGTTTGCGAGAATCTGATCGATATTAGTCGGTTGTCTATGAATTCCCAGTCCTCTTTTGCGAACGGCATCCTGATAATAAACCGATTTGATCTTCGAGTTGCAATTTAAAGCCCAATCGTATCCATAAGTAGGAATGGCCATATACAACTGACGAGACGGAACTCTTGCTTTCGCATATTCGATAATACTTTTGATCCAGGTGTTTGGTGCTTGCGGACCCGGACCCGGGTTTCTATATTTTCTAGGATGCAATTCGTATGCCATAATCTTAATGCGATCTGCGTATTTAGCAAGGAAGGCATAATCATGAGTCATAGGTCCTCTCCAATTTTCCGCATAATCCATTTTGATTTTATCTTTTAGACCTTTGCAGACTTTCATGGATTCTCTTTTGGCCGGAGTTTTCGGATGAACAGCAACGGAGAGAATTTTTCCACGTTTATGGATTTCCTGAGAAAGAATTACAATGAATTCTTCGAATTTTTCTTTTTTCTCGCAACTCATTCCTTCGTAATCGATATCGATCCCGTCGTAACCATATGTATCCAGCTCGTAAAGAATATTGGCGAGGTGTTTATCACGAATATCGTTGCGGCCCTTCATTCCGATGTTTTCGGAAATTTTTTCGTACTTATTTTCCCAGCGAAAGATGGTAGGAATGATCTTGACGTTCGGATTGAGTTTACGTAACTCTGCGACACGTTCGTGTTTTTGAGAACTTCCCCAACTGGAATAAAGATCCCCGTTGTTTGTTTCACGACCTTTCATTCCGTAAATAAACGGGTGGATTTCATTGTAAAGATGTACGGTCTTCTTCATAGCTTCGTAATCCGAAAACCAAGTGGAAGCGCGGAAATTAGAATTCTCATCCGCTTTTGACAATAGAGTTTCTTCAGTCCCGGATGCATCATTGTCTTTTCCAAATGAGAAGAAACTCGAATTGGATTCCGATTTTGAAGACGAATCTTCCGTTTCGGAAGAATCTATTGTTTTATGGATCGGGAAGAGATTTCGAATTTCGTCTATGATTCCGACAGAACCCACGCGAACGTTTTCCCCTGGAAAAGAGGAATCACCCTTTTTGAGAAGATGAATCCCTAAGGAAAAGGAAAGTGAGGACAATAAAAACCAAGTAAAGGAGTAAAGTAAGATCTTATGCTTAGGTTCTGAATCTTTTTGAAAGGAAAGCGGTTTTATCAAGTCTTCGGGAATATCGTATTTGTCTTCTTGTTCGTGTGCCATCGGTGTTACAATTTCATTATCGAATCGAAATCTAAGAAAATAAAGAAGTTTCCTAAAGTTGATGAATTTGAAATTCACTTCCAGAGATTTATTGGATTGAGGGTTGTCAAACGGTTCTTTTTACAAGTTGACGAATTCGTGCGATAAAGGGAAAAAACCGCTTATGCCTCTTTCTAAGTCACAGAAATTATTCATCATCCTAAATGCTTTCTTTTTGACGTTCTTGATCCTTGCCGAAGTGACAGGTTCCAAACTTTTTGTTTCTTTTGGTTTTACTCTTACGATGGGTGTAATACCATTTCCGGTTACATTTATTGTGACCGATCTTCTCAACGAATACTATGGAAGAAAGGGAGTTCGATTTACCACACTTTTGGGAATGGTGATGATCTTCCTGGCTTACTTCCTTTTGATGTTGGACATGTCGATTCCGGCGGCCCCCAATTCTCCGGTGGACAACCATTCTTTCAATGTAGTCTTCTCAAACTCGGGAAAGGTCATCGTCGGTTCCATTGTAGCGTATTTGATCGGGCAATTGATTGATATCCAGATCTTTCACTTTCTCAGAATTAAAACCGAGAACAAGTATATTTGGTTACGAGCTACTGGTTCCACGATCGTTTCTCAGCTTGTGGATTCTTTCGTAGTGATTTATATTGCGCTTGGCGGAGGCAAACTCAGTTTTCAAGAATTGAATCAGATCTCCACGAACAACTTCATATATAAATGTGGGGTTGCGATTGCGATTACTCCTCTGATTTACGGTGCGCATCGTTGTATCAATTGGTATTTAGGCAAAGAAGCGGAAGAAATGATTGAATTTGCGATGAAAGAAGGAAGATCCGGCACAGAATCTCTTTGATAGAAATTTGTTTGGATAAATTCTCTTTTTTCCTTAGAAGTGCTCGGTTGCTTTTGATCTGTTATTTAGCCTGGGGAATTTTCTATTATTGATCCTACGTTATATATTTGTTATTTTAATGGAGATGATTAGAGTTGTTGAAAAATTAATTCTTGAGTCTGTTTCCATTTCATTGAAATGGACGATTGAAGCAGTTTTGTGAATCCGAGCTATGGAATTTTTCAACAACTCTATTACAAATTGCCTCTGAAACTTGAACGTAATCCAGAGATCGATATTTTGTTCTAAAGGAGAAGCATATGCCTAAGGTTTTGGTCCCGTTCGCAGAAGGAATGGAAGAAATGGAAGCGGTTATCATCGTAGATATTCTCCGCAGAGCTGGGGTGGAAGTTACGAGTGCTTCCCTAAAGGAAGGACCGATAAAGGCTTCCAGAGGAGTTTGTTTTTTAGCCGATACAACTTTAGATGCAGTAAATTTAAAAAACTTCGATATGATCGTACTTCCAGGCGGAGGCGGAGGAACCAAGGTTCTCGGAGCGGATCGCAAAATCGCCGATTTTCTCCAAGAAGCGAAAAAAGAGAACAAATGGATCGGTGCTATTTGTGCTGCACCTAGTATATTAGTACATCAAAATATACTAACTACTGAGGATCGTTTTACCGCCTTTCCGGGAATCGTATCTGATGATACGCCGGGTTATACTGGTTCCCGGTTGGAAATTTCCGGAAAGATCGTTACAAGCATCGGTCCCGGTTCTGCCTTCGAATTTTCTTTAGAACTCGTAAAAATCCTATGCGGGAAAGAATCTATGTTGAAAGTGAAATCCGCTCTTCAACTTGCTTTATGAAAGAATTCATATCGAAACATAAGGGTAAATTTCAGAGAATCACCGCGATTTCCGGAGCTGGCGTTTCCGCCGAAAGTGGAATTCCCACGTTTCGGGGAAGCGGCGGCCTTTGGAAAAATTTTCGAGTCGAAGATTTAGCAACTCCACAAGCCTTTCAAAAGGATCCCCAGTTAGTTTGGGAATGGTATCTTTGGAGAAGAAACGTTATCGACACCAAACAACCGAATCGTGGACATCTGGCACTTGCAGAGTTGGAGGAAATGCATACCGATTTTTTTCTAGTCACGCAAAATGTGGACGGGCTTCATATCCGTGCGGGCTCCAAGAAGTTGGTCGAAATGCATGGAAATATTTTTATCAATCGTTGTATATCCTGCGGTCAAGAATCCAACGAAAAAATCCTCAATGAGGAAAACTTGCTTCCACCTAAATGTGAATTCTGCGGGAATTTTTTAAGACCGGGTGTAGTTTGGTTCGGTGAAAGTTACGACCAAGAGAAACTGAATTTTTCAATTCAAAGAATGGAAAATACGGACCTATTACTGATTCTCGGAACCTCCGGTCTTGTTAGCATGCCGGTGTATCTGACTCAGGTCGCAAAACGTTCAGGCTCCATTCTTATTGAAGTCAATCCGGAACGTTCTTCTTTCTCTTCTTCCGTAGATCTTTTTGTTCAAGGAAAAACGGGAGAAATTCTTCCTGAGTTGATTTCGGAAATCGTAGCGTGATTTAAAACACGGAAGAGTCGATTTAATTCTTTCATTCAATAAAAGATTACATTCTATGAACTTTTAAAAGTCTCCTAAACGATTATGAACTCTCCGTGAATACATTCACCTCTAGTTTGAAATTTCAGAATCCCAACGGTTCTCAATTCAAATCAATGTACGGTTTTTAATTTTGAAAATTACCGGCTGTATGAAATCGTACTGAATTCATTTTGGAAGTCTTTGAAAGATAAAATCTGCGTAATCGTTAAAACAA
>NZ_AHMT02000029.1:17500-35000 GCF_000243815.2 Leptospira alexanderi serovar Manhao 3 str. L 60
CCGAATTGAACAGCACTGTTATTCGTCTTTCCTAAATAAGTTTTTCCAATGTTCTACTTCATCGGAATTCAAAATTCTATCTTCGAATTCTTCGGCATCAAGTTTGGAAGGAGAAATCTTCGCGATGACAATTGTGGCGAAATCCTCGGAAGTGATCGGATTGGCTCCCCATTTTTTTGCGTGAAAAAAAATCTCTTTATCCGAACTGACCACTTCGATTTCAAAAGGGCGAATATTTGTTCGAACAAATTCCTTAATCACATCGTCCGCCTTTCTGTCATGACTAAAATACACATTTAGTTTTCCAAAAGTTTCCTGAAAGATTTCGCTACCGACTTCTTTTTTTCCGTCGAAGAAAACGTGAAAGGTTTGCTCCTTCTTTTTTTGGGAGTATGACTCGATCAGTTCCAAAAGTCCTTGTCTGGCTTCTAAAAGCCGATTTCGAACCATACATTCTTCCAAATCGGGGAATTTATAGATCAGATTGAAACCGTCAATTGCCACTTGAGAAGACATGGAATTGTAGTGACCAGAATTCTATTCTCGTAAATACTGTAAACCAACCTTTCCAAGGAGGTTATGAGTAAAATGGCTGATTCCGAACATCATTCGGTCCGGGTCAACAAATTTAACATTTGGCATTTCTATCTTTGGTTTCGAGCGTTGCCAGGTTCGGGAAGAGATTTATTCCTTCTGCCTATCGCGGCTTTGGATGTTTTTCTACTTTTGACCTATAATTCGTATAATGAAATTCTTCCGAGAGAACTGTATGTCTATGTGATCGGATTTGATTTTTTTGTCTTAGTAGTTTGGGTAATGGAGCTCATCTCTAAGTTCAGAAAATCTAAAGAGCCAGGAACATTTTTCTCGATGAATTGGTATGAAATCGTAGGAGTGATTCCGTTTTATTTTCTTCGTCCTTTTTTACTTTTGAGAGGAATGAAAATTCTGATCGCATTTTATAAGTTAGGTCAGTCCGGACAAAACCTAAGCGACATCGTTACCAGAGAAATTACGTTCCGATTTAGAGATGTGATTGTGGACACAATTGCAGACGCCGTATTTCTGCATTCTTTGGAAAGAGTGAAAGAAGTGATGGTTCGCTTGGATTATAGCCAACTGGCTAAAAAGGCTTTTGAACTTCATCAAGACCAATTCAACATAAAAGTCAACGAGGCACTTAAATCTAAGTTTTTGTTAGGCGAACTCTCTAGAATTCCTTTTATGGGAGAGATTTCCAAACGACTTGGAGAAGATATCAGTTTGATGATTACCGAAATTTTGGAAAACCAAGTTACCGGAGAAATCATGAAGCAGATTACGGAAGCTATTTTGAAAGAAATGGCAAACCACGTAAAAAAATTACCGATCGAAAGAATCACAAGGCCATTAGAAGTGGAACCTGCAGTCGAACCGCAATTGGAAAATGAATTCAAAGAAGAAGAGCCGGAGGCTGTTTCCGAAGAAAAACCTTTTCCGAATTAATTTTAAAATATAGTTGAAAAGTTATTTCAGATACAATTCGGCTATTTTGAAGTAGGCCCAAATCGCTCAAAATGGTTTTGACCGAATCCGAGTAAAACATCTAATTTTAGATTTTTTACTCATAGGGTTTTATAAAAAACACTTGCGATTCTATTTCGAACATTTAAAATTTTTTAACAGAAAGGAGTTGTTATGAAATCCGTAGAAACCTGGTTTAGCGAATACTCAGAAAGCCATCAAAATCCCGTCAATAAAAACATACACTGGATCTGTGTTCCGTTGATTTACTTTACTGTCATCGGCCTTTTTTGGTCGATCCCGGTACCTTCTTTGTTTCAGTCTGTCCCTTACTTAAATTTTGCGACGATCGCGCTTGTTCTATCGCTTGCATTTTACGTACAACTTTCGCCTATGTTGGCTCTGGGAATGCTGATTTTAAGTTCTTTGATGATTTATCTGATTGTTCTTCTTCAAGGAACTGTTTTCCCGATAATATTCGGAACTTATTCTTATGGCATTTTGGAACTTTCGATTACGATTTTTATTTTAGCTTGGATCGGGCAATTTATCGGACATAAGATCGAAGGTAAAAAACCTTCTTTCTTTAAAGATCTTCAGTTTTTACTGATCGGCCCGATTTGGTTGCTTGGATTTATTTATCAAAAATTAAAAATCGCTTATTGATTTTTTTCTTCCTTGTTCGAGACCCGACCGTAGAAAGCCGACTTTTCGGATCGACTGCAAATGTGGTCTCAAACATCGGAAAATTCGGAGTTACCAAAAAGAAAATGCCCAAGGAAATCCAATGCCAAAGATAGTGAATCATGAAAAATACAAAACGGAAATTCTATCCAAGTGTGTGGATATTCTCGCGAGAAAAGGATATTCTGCGGTTTCAATGAGAGAAATTGCGACCGAACTCGAAGTTTCAACAGGGACTTTATATCATTACTTTGCGACAAAAGAGGATATATTTAAAGAATTGGTAAAGTTTCTTCTGAACAAGGATATCGAAGAAATTCAACTCTACTCCAAAGGAAATCTAGGACAAGCTCTTGAATCCAAAGTTGAATCTCTTTTCCAAATGATTCAAGATAGAGAAGCCTACTTCCAAAATCTTCTTTATATTATCTGCGACGCTTCTCGATTGAAAAATCACGAAGAAGAGAAATCATTGATCGCGGATGCGATGAAAGAATACGCAGATATCATTTCGAAACATTTCGGTATTACAAATCCCGCTTTGAATCGGATTCTAATCAGTGTAATTTTAGGGACCGTAATTCAAAGAATCGTGGACGAAGATGGGATTAACCTTTCTGATAGTTCCGAAATCATAAAAGACTTCCTGTCGATCCTTCTTTCCAACTCGTTCACATTTTGACGTCTTTAGTAGATTCTGTAGCGTTCTTTCACCGCTTTGATCTCTTTGGAAATTCGGTTTTGATTCCAACGTAGATATTTTGCCAAGGAACGAACGAGTTTAGTTGTTTCTTTCTCTTCCGGCAAACCTGGAACACCCACACCGGATCTGCGAAAGAAAAAATCTGTCGCAAAACGGATATCTTCTCTATTTGCAATGAATCGAACTTCGCTTTCAAAGAACTTTTCTCCGTTTTGGAGTGTATAAAATTCTTCTTTGGAAGAGCACTTCTCAAGAATTTGATACGCCTGCAAACCGTAGCGAAACGCTATCGTCTCGATTGATTCTCCGCTTAATTTTGGAAATCTTTTTGCGAGTTCCTTTGTAAAAGAAAGTAGATCTGAATAATTTCCCGTGGAAGGAGGAGTCACTGAAGTTTCGCAAGCGCTAAAATTTCCGGGAAGATAATCGGCGACTTTATTCACTACCGCTTCTCCCACGCTGCGGCTTGTCGTGTATTTACCTCCCATCGCCGTAAAAAATCCGGGAAAACCGGATTCCTTATGATCGAAAATTTCCGTCTTCCTGGATGCGTTGTAGGTGGATTTTGTCTCTCCCGGATCTTCTACAAGCGGTCTTAAACCGCCGTAATAAAAATCTACGTCGTTCAAGGTCAGGTCCGTGTACCCAAAAGAATAGTTGATTTCGCTTAATAATTCTTCGATATCTTTTTTTGTAACTCGAAACCTGTCCGGACTATCTATATACTCTGTGTCGGTAGTTCCGATGATTGTTTTATTTCTCCACGGAATGATAAAAAGATGTGTACCGTCTTTTTTTTTCGTCACCAAAGTTTTATCTCCGCAGATTTTTCTCGTAACTATGTGAATTCCCTTGGATCTCACAAGATGTTTGTCGATCTCAACGCCGGCAAGGGATTCAACAATGTCTGCCCAAGGCCCGGCGGCGTTTACAACAGACTTGGTCTGAAACGAGATTTCTTTTCCGGAAATTTTGTCTTTTGCGATTATCGTATATAAGGAATCGGTGGAACGGGTAATGGAAGTTACTTCGGTATAATTTTTTGCCTCGGCTCCTCTTTCTCTCGCAGAGAAAATAAACTCGCAGGTATGCCTTTCCGGATTGATATTCAGATAATCGTAATATAAATAAGAACCCTTCAATTTGTCTCGTTTGATCGTGGGAGATTCCATGGTAGTCTGTTCTTTGGAAAGAAAGCTATATTTTGGAATCAATCGATCTTTGGAAATGTTCACATTTCGATCGTAGGAAAGTGCGTTATACATCTCCATTCCCACTTTCAAAACGAATCTTTCGATATTGGAATAAATCGGAACCAAAAACCCCATTGTTTGAACTGCTTGCGGAGTAATTCTTGCAAGAATTGCCCTTTCACGAAGAGATTCTCTCACAAGTCCCAATTCAAAATTCTTTAAATATCGCAAACCTCCGTGAATCATTTTCGATGTGGCTTGACTTGTTCCTGAAGCGTAATCGTTTTTTTCCAAAAGAATAGATTTCATTCCTCTCAAAGTAGAATCCCAAAGAACGTGTGCTCCCGTGATTCCTCCTCCGATCACTAACAAATCATATACGAACGAGCTTGGAGGTTTGGCTGATCGAATGTTGGAAGGAAATTTTTTATTCTTGGACATAAAGATATTGATTTCTAAAAAATAGTTAGGGTCAATCGCTTTTAGATGGAGTGTAATAAGATTAATGATTTTATGATTTGAAATCTTATTTTTTTAATCGACCAGAGACGATTTCAATTGATTCGGTATTTTCGTTTGAATCGTGTTAGACATCGATAGAATTTCGAAGCTTAGAAAGAACGAACAGCATCGTTTTTTCGAATTTCATCAAAGGTGGGATTAAGGATCAGTTTTTAAGGACGGATTTTAGATATTCTGTTGCGAAATCGGATTGAGTTCTCATTCTTGTGCATCGAAAGACTTTTTATTTATGATCATTCGGAGACTTTAGAACTATGTTTTATACGGAACTCAATTCTAAAATTGATTATTCAAGGGATGGGCTCAGATGGAACGCCTGGGGTGCTTATGGCCAGGACTTTTTCAGAGTGGGACAGATGCAGGAAATTCTTGCGTTTCTCTCAGATGAACTTCGTATCTCCGAAATTCGAAAGACTCCTCCGACTTCTTTGGAAGAAATTACGCTTCCGAAATCCTCCTTTACTCAGACTCAGATTCGAGAATTGAGTAAGATTAGCGGGGTCAAACATTTCTCTGTAGAAAGAAGAGAAAGAATTTTCCATTCCGCGGGTAGAAGTTATTACGACGTTCTAAGGCTTTCGTTCAACACTCTCAAAAACTTCGTAGACGGAGTCATCTATCCAAGTAAGGAGTCCGAAGTTTTTAAAATTTTAGAATATTGTTCTAAAAACAATATCACCGTAATTCCATACGGAGGCGGTTCCTCCGTTGTGGGAGGATTGGAAGTTGTCAAAGGTAAGGGACAAAAAAGCGCACTTTCCTTGGATATGACTCGGATGAATTCTTTTTTATCTCTCGACGAAGAAAGTCATCTTGCTACGTTCCAAGCGGGAATTTATGGGCCAAAACTCGAAGAATCTTTAAACGACAAAGGATTTACTCTCGGTCATTTTCCCCAGTCTTTCGAATATTCTACGTTAGGCGGTTGGATCGCCGCACGAAGTGCTGGACAACAATCCAATCGTTATGGAAAGATCGAAGAAATTCTCACAAGTTTAAAGTTGATCACTCCTATGGGTACCGTGGAAACATTGAGAGATCCGGCTTCTTCCACCGGTCCGGAGTTGAATCGGATCTTTGCGGGAAGCGAAGGTTTGCTTGGAATCATTACCGAAGCAACGATCAAGGTCCACAGACTTCCGGAAACGAGAAAGTATTTCGGAATCGTATTTCAAAATTTTTCGATTGGAGTCGACTTTATTCGGGAAGTCAATCACAGAGAAATCCCTACTTCCATGATCCGTCTTTCCGATAAAAACGAAACCCGTCTTTATCAAACGTTAGGTAGTCTCGGTAAAAAGAACACTCCGGTCCGTTGGGTCAAAAATCGAATTCAAAATCAGATCTTACAATGGAAATCTCTAGGGGAAGACAAGTGTGTGATTCTTCTTGGTCTCGACGGAACTAAGGAAGACGTTTCTCAAAATTTCTCCAAGATCAAACCGATCATTCGTAAATATCGCGGTCTTTATGCGGGAACTCGTTTGGGAGAACAATGGATCCATTCTAGATACAATATGCCGTTCTTACGCAATCACTTGATGGAAAACGGAATTGGGGTGGATACGATGGAAACTTCCACGACCTATGATCGTGTTTTGCGTCTTCATCAGGAAGGAATCGCTTCTCTGGAAAAATCGATTCCTGGTTCAATCGCGATGTGTCATATTTCTCATAGCTATCACGAAGGCGCTTGTCTCTACTACACGATCATCTTTCCGATGGATGAGAAAAAGCCCGCAGACCAGTGGTTCAAAATGAAGCGAATGGTTTCGGAAACATTCTTTCAAAACGGGGCTCCGATCTCTCACCACCACGGTGTCGGTTTCGATCATAAAACTTGGTATGAAAAGGCGACTTCCAAACCGGCCTTACTCGGACTGAGAGCCTTCAAAAAGGAAATCGATAAAAAGGAAATTTTGAATCCGGGAAAGGTGTTTCACTGAGATCTTAAAATTCAAAAAGAGCAAAATAAATTCATTGGCGTATCTAATATTAAAATATACTAATGAATTAAAAAGAGAAAAATAAGCCCATTTTTTGAGATTAGAATCTTGTTACGATCTTGGTTTTGAGACAGATATTCTAATCTACAGAAATATAGGCCGTCTTCTTTCCAAGATGGACCTCATACCTTCTTGACCGTTTTTGGAAAATACCGCTTCCGAAATAAGTTTGACGTCTCTTTCCGAATTGTGTTCCGCAAAAAATCGAATCGGATCGCGCAAGGATACCTTAATTCCAATCACAGAACCGATCGCCATGTCCTTAAACGGATCGCAGTATTTGCGTGCACGCACCATCAAGTCTTCCGAGGAAGAAGAGATTGCGTCGATGAGACCGATCTCCAATGCTTCCTCCGCTTTTAATCCTTTTCCTGAATATAAAAGATCCCGAGCTTTTGTGATCCCTACGATTTCTTTGAGCATAAAACCTGGAACCGCGGGAAAGTTGATTCCGATCTGAGATTCTGGAAAACCGATCCTTCCTTTTTTTTCAACCATGATTCTATAATCGGAAAAAATCGCAAGTACCGCTCCCAATCCCATAGCATGCCCATTCATAGCACAAATCACGGGTCTTTCTAAGAATAGATATTTAGAAGCCGTATCCAAGGCAAGATGCAGAACTTCTTGAATTTGTTCCGAGGTTTTTCCGACAAAAATTTCCGGATTAAAACCGTTCGAGAAAAACTTTTCGTTTTTAGAAGTCAAGATGACTGCTTTGATCGTCGGATCCTTGTTAATAGCGTCTAACTTTGCGGAAATCGTTTTGAAAAAATCCCCATTTAATGAATTTACTTCGTTGGTTTCAATGTATAGTTCAAGAATATGATTATTTCTAATTTCGGAAAGCATCTTTACTCCTATTGTTTTCAATTGAATTCGAATTCTTTCCCGAGTTCTGAAAAAAAAGAATTCAATGGTTCGATCCTGGATTCTTCCAAATTGATGGATGAAAGAATGTTGTAAACCGTGATCTTTGTCATTTAAAACTGAAATTTAGAATCCGGAATCGTTTCGGAAAGAACGATTTTTTTCATTTTAATTTCTATCTTATTCTGATCCAGATTTGTTTTCGGTTCAACGATTCTTGTAATCGTGATTTTCGGCGGAAAAGAAACCGTTCCTTGAACTTTCGTGATTGCTTTGAGATTGCTTTTTTTGGAGAGAAGTTCCACGGAGCTGATTCCAAAATCCGTCATCCAGAATGTGATATCTTCTCCCGGTTTTTTAACGAGGATCGCCCTTTCGGAAAGATTCACAAAAGTCGGATCGGTTCCCGCAAGGCCGGAACTGTTGTTGGATAAAAGAGAATATAAAACGGGAAATGGAATCGTGGATTGTTTTTTACCGCTCGGATCTTTAAAAAGAATATCCCCCATCGGAAAAATCTGAGTCTCGCTGTTTGCCGTTTTGATATGAATCGAGTTTCCATCCGTATATACTTTGGAAACGATCATTCCGAAGAAAGGATCGGAAAGTTCGATGTACATTTTTCCGGAAAGTTTATCGTAAAGGATTTTTCCATTTGCGGAAAAACTTTCCTTTTTCGGAATAAAGTTTTCGATCCGCATAGAAAATTCGCCCGAGTAAGAAGAATTTTTCGTTTCTAAATCTCGGACGGATTTTAAAACGCGGGCGGCTTCTGGGCTTTTAGAAGAAAGGAATTTCAGATTTCCTTTGTCCGGAAAGGAAATCTCTTCGATTTGAGCCGTGGTACATTTGCCAAGAATCAAAAGAGATATTAGAATATTAGAATGTAATTTGAATTTCATGACCGATCGAATTTTCTCTTCTTATTTATTGTTTCGATTTTCCCGAACTTTCGGGAGAACCAGTTGGTAATTTTTTTTGGATTCTGGAAATGTCTTCCTTCTTCTTGAAAAGTTTGAGACTTTTTTCCCAATAGGCGACAGCGTTTGCGAATTGGTTCTTTTCCTTATAAACGTCTCCGATATGTTCTAAAATGACCGGGTCTTCTTCTCCCTTATCTTTTAGAATCTGGTACGCAAGCTGTAGATGCAGGAGCGCTTCGTCATGATTTCCCAGTTTGAAAAAAATCCATCCCAGACTGTCCTGATACGCTTCGTTATCCGGTGCGAGCTCAACGGCTCTCTGAACGAGCAAGAGAGATTCGTTCAAACGGATTCCTTTTTCGGAAAGATAATACCCCAAATAGTTATAAGCGATCGGATTTCCCGGATCGATCTCGATGAATTTTTTCAGATCCTTCTCCATGGATTCCTGTTGTTCTAGTTTTTCATGAACGGAAGCCCTATAGAAGTAATAGGCGCCGTTTCCGGGATCGGTCTCGATTGCAGTATTCAATTCTTCTAATGCTTCTTTGTACTTTTCGCGGGAAGCCAAAACGATTCCAAGCAAATATCTCGCATAGGCCATTTCCGGATGAGCTTGAAGAACGTTCCGAATGATAGCCTCGGCTTCCTCTTGCTTTCCGGGAGGATTTGCCCTGAGTAGATACGCAAGATGCAACTGAAATTTGAGTTTTTCTTCCTCTTTGTGCGCGTTTTCAACCGCTTTTCTGGACATCAAGATTGCGCGATATACATAACCGGATTGTTCGTGACAGGACGCGAGAAAATCATAAATCTCTGCGTCGCTCCATTCGGAAGTTTTGTCCGGAATCGCTAACGCTCTTTGTGCAGTTCTTTCCGCGAGTTCGAACTGTTGCATTCCGAACACGAGTTCCGAAACTTCTCTAAGTTCTCTTAGATACAAGGAAGCATTTTTTTCTTTTTCATACACATCCAACATCGCCAAACGAACCGCTAAGCGACCCGGAAATTTTTCTTTTATAGGAAGAAGCAATTTCTTCGCTTCCGAGTATTTCCCAAGAAAAACGAGATAAAGACCTTCCAAAACGCTTTCTTTCGGAATTTTGGAATTCTGATTGAGAATATTAAAATATTCGAATGCCGCCACCCTACTCTCGATGAAATACATTTCCGCCAGGAGGTGTTCCACCGAGGAAGAAAGGTTTTTTTTCGTTTTTATAATTTTGTTCAGTTCCTTTCTCGCAGAGGAGAATTTACCTAGCTGATTCCAGGTTTTGGCGAGAGTCAACCTTGCGGGAATATCGCCTGGATTTCGATGAAGATAAGAACTTAAAAAATAAAGCGCTTTTTTAAATTGGCCGTTCGCGAAATACATTTCACCCAAAGACTTATCTACAAACGATCTGTATTTCGGATTTCCTTCCCGATTTCGAATCGAATCGCTGAGTGATGTTAGATACAAAATCGCTCTCGGATAGTTTTTAAGTTCTTGATTGAGAGAGCCCAAGAGATAAAGAAAATCGGAATCGTCCGAAAAACGACTCAGATTTGTTTCCAGATAGTCACTCGCCTTTTGGAATTCTCCCGAACGAATGAGAATTCTGACCTTTAAAAGATAACCGTCTCTGAAACTGGGATCGGAAAAAATGACCGCATCCGCTTCTTTCTCCGCTTTTTCGAATTGTCCCAGAAAAAAATGGACGCTCGCTTTGGCCGCTCTGGACACGGGAGAAACTTGTCTTTTGAGAGCTATTGAACAATGAATATATCGATCGTAATATTCCACGGACTCTTCGTAAACTTTTCTAGATTTTTCTTGAGAAGGAATTTTCGCGGCTTCCGCTTGCCGTTCAAACGCAAGAGAAAGAAAAAACTCCGGAGCGACTAACGATCCCGAATACTCGCATTCGGATTGAGAAAAAATCGAAATCGGAAAAAAGAAGAATAGGAAAGTCAAATACCAAGGGAAAACGGAATAGAAACAAGAAAGTCGACTCTGTATGGTTTTATTATTTGCTTGATTCATTCAGGTAACGAGACAGATTTGAAAAGAATGTTCCGTTTGTTAGGAATCATTCCGTTCATAGGTCCGGAATTTCATTTTGTAGTCAATCCATTCAGGAGTCGAATCAATTTTCCAATGCCGGAGAGTTTGAAACTTTGTTAACTTACATTCGAGAAAATCGGAGGTACGTCCTGTTCCTACTTTTTGTCTGGGTGATCGCGGCCGCATGGATTCTTCCCAATCGATACAAGCTACTGAGTAAACTTGCCCTGGTGATTCAACCTCCCGGCTATGATCCCAAAATTGCGGGAGAATTTATCGAAAAGGGAGACTCGATTTTGCAACAAAAAGTCGCTTATCAAGATTTAGGAGAAAGAATTCCCGATTTGGAAATAATGCGGGAAGCCTGTCTTTATTATTATTCTTTGAGTGAAAGGGATCGTGTTTTATACAGACCCGCTTGGACGGACTCCATGTCGATTTGGAGATTCAAAGATGCCGGAATGGATGAAGAATCCGATGGGAAAAAACTTTCTTCCAAAACTAAATCCAGAAATCCGATTACGGGAAGTTTTAATCCGGGAGAGTATTGGAAGGCGGTTTCTCCGAACGTACTCGAAGCGTTGGACTATTACAAAAGGGCTTTGAATTTTTCAGGCCCCGACTTGAGCGTTCCTAAAAAAATCGAAAAAGCCGCCTTAGCCGTTTGTCGCTCTGAAGAAGTTCTTCTTGCATACGCAGACTATATTCGAAATACCGAAGAGACGGTTCGGCTTAGGATGGAAAATACGAAAAAATCAAAATCGTTTTTCTCATGCAATCAAGTCGAAAATCAACCCAACCTACTCACTGAAAAGCAAAATCAGATGAGAGTTTGGTCTCAGATCAAATCCAATTCTTTTGTGATCGATCCGGAAAGAAATTTCAAAGTCAGCGCAAATGATTTTAAAAAGGCTCTCAATCTTCTCGCATTCGGGATCTATAAAACGGGACTTAATTCGATCTCTCCTTTGGAAGCGGATGGGATTTTAGAAAAGTTGCTCTTTTTTTCCGATCCCGGTACGGTCGAGTATGACGAATTACTAATGAAGAGAGGAATGCTCAATTATCAACTCGGAAAAAGAGATCCTTCTTTTTTGAACAAAGCGATCTTTTATTTTAGCGAGGTTTCCAAATCGAACCTCTTAGAAAAAGGTCCCGTTTTTGAATCCGGACTGATGATTGCGCGCGCAGAGATTCGCAGGGGACAACTCGACGGCGCTTTGTCGGAATTACAACAACTCGAAACGACACTGTATACAATTGATAAGGCCTATCGAGTCACGGGCAGTGGAAGAAACGATCTTGTGGAGGATCGTAAAAAACTTCTCAGGTACGTTCTTAGAAAAAAAGGAAGATACGAAGAAGCGGACGAACTTTATGTCGAAGAAGATTCGTTATTTTGATTATAACGCGACCCATCCTCCATTTCAAGAGGTTCTCTTAGAAGTTCAAAAGGATTATCTTTCCGACTTTTATAATCCGTCGGGCGCTACCCGATTTTCGTTGGCTAGACAAGGGAAGATAGAATCCGCTCGAAAAACTCTGGAGGAATACGCGGGTAAACCTGCAAAGGAATTCGTTTTTTCTTCCACAGGAACCGAAGCGAATCACCTACTCGCACACGCAATTCGAGGAAAATTTTCCGGTTCCGCGATTGTATCTTCTTTGGAACATTCTTCCATGTATTCTGCTCTTGAGTTCGCGGGTTTTGATTTTCGAAAAATCCGTTCCTTAAAAAACGGTGAGATCGATCTAAATCATCTTGAGGAACTTTTAAAAGAACAACCCGCTTCCGTTTTTATACTTCACGTCGCGAACGAATCCGGAGTGATTCAGCCCATCGAAAAAGTTTCCGAACTTTCTCGGAAATATTCCGTTTCGCTTTTTTCGGACCTCATGCAGTCCTTCGGCAAATGGAAAGTTCCTTTTCCGCTTCTGGACGGATTTACCTTTTCCGGCCATAAAATCGGAGCGGGGATGGGAGCTGCGGGAACTTGGATCCGCTCCGACTTGGTTTCCGATAAGGAATTTGCTATCTTTCGTGGAGGAAACCAGGAAAACAATCATAGGGCCGGAACAGAAAACTCCCCTTCTATATTAGCACTTTCTGAAGTACTAAAACATAGGCTTCCGGAACAAAAACAAAAAAACAAAACCCTAAAAAGTTTTCAGACCCAAATCGAAACTGTCTTGGAAGAATGTGGTTGCAAACTGATCGGAAAAGAAGTGTCTCGAATTCCTACGACCTCTTTTTGTATTCTTCCGACTGAAGACGTGGATTTTTTTATGATGGGAATGGAAGAAGCGGGTTTTGTGGTTTCCACCGGATCTTCTTGTAAGTCCAGATCCAGAGAACCGGCTCCGTCCCTTTTGTCCATGGGTTTTTCGAAGGAAGAAGCATTACGCGCCATTCGAATTTCCACGGGTTGGTTTACGACCCAAGAAGAGGTGGACGAACTTTGTGTTCATATCCAAAAAGTTTTGAAAGCTTTATTGGATGACCTCTAAAATCCGAAAACACCCTTCCCAAAAACCGCAAACGCAAACGCAAAGATCAAGAGAATTCCAAATCAAATCTTTTTCATCGGATTGTTGAAATTCAATCGACATACGATGTAAAAACATTCTTAACAATAAGATATTTCTTTGCGGTTTAAAGAATGATAAAACGCGGTTGCCATTCCCTTCTTTTCCACCAGCGTTTCCTTACTCGTTTTAAGGCAAACAATGAAGATCCATTTAAAACTTACAATCTCACTTCTATTTTTACTCATCTCTACATAATAGAGTGTCTAAAATTCTGCGTCTAAACGTGGGATTTGTGCTCAAATTAACAGTACTCTATTTTATAAGAATCAGTAAGTGTTGCCTTTGCGTCTAACTGCGGGGTTGCGTTGACTTCGGAAAGGACGATTAAAATTTCTCCCAAAACGGAAACAGAAATTTTTAGACTCAATCTGCTTTACGGAGCATCCAAGAACCTCTACGGAATCAATGTAGGACTTCTAAACTATATCAAAGAAAATCTGGTTGGTTTTCAGATTGGAGGTGTAAACGTTGTGGACGGCAAAGCTTATGCAGCACAAATCGGTCTCTTCAATCAATCCGAAGGAGGGTTCACGATCCAAATCGGAGCAGTGAATAAGGTTGAAAGCACAACTATGGAGGCAAGGGCGTGAAGATAGGACTTTTGAACAGCAGCCCGAGAGGAATTGGTTTGAGCGATCAATACCGGCGAAGAAGGCAACTTTCTAATCGGAATCCTGAGCTTCTGTGAGTATGGTTTTCCTTCCGTAATGATCGGTTTAAATTATTGTTGGCAACTAGGCCCGTTTTAACTCTTAAAATTTATATTTTACAGTATGTTCCGAAGCTGAATCTACTTTATCACAGTGGGTTGTTGAGGAATTTTTCCTTTTATAGTTTTTACTTTGTGAAGTTTGGATCCATCCCATCGATAATAAGTAGTTTTTCTTATAGTTACGTTATGTGCTTCTGTTCCGTCTTGGTTATACTTTGGTTCGTGTGATTTTTCATTATAAAGCGATTCTTCGTTCTTCGATTCTGTCACGATCAATTCGTCGATCTGTATTCCAATATCTTCGGGATGAGTAGTGCTTCGGAAAAGACATTCGGTATTACAAATGGCTCCTTTTTTCAGTAAAGTTTTTACAAATTCACTATTTTTGTAATCCACTGCAATTGTCAGGGGAGAATTAAAATAAAAGATGCTTTGGTTGACGTCAACACTTGGACTCGATTTGCGAATCGATTCATCCATTTCATATTTCCCTGGCAAGCCGATTCAAAGAACGCCGAATTGATCTGCCTTTGGGAAAGCTTTCGATTGAGAAGATATTCGACAATATCCTGGTTCCCACTATGGATTGCATTTCGGATTGGACTGAGCTCAACGTCGGAAAAAGGAGCATGAATAGTGTCAACATCTGCGGCCCCCTCCACCAAAATTTTTATCAACTCCAGATTTTGATTTTCAATAGCCAAGGTCAGTGGGTTGTAAATATGACCTTCACTGGGAAAGGTAATATTCACATCAGAGCCCTCTTTGATTAGCCTTTTTACAGTAACAGGTATCTCTATTACGAGTGGCCGTTAAAATATCTCCTTCTGCGAATATTGCAAAGGAAATGACAAAAATAAAAAAGAAGTGGAGTTTTGCGAGTGCTATTCTTTGCATTGAAACAGTGTTTTGCGATAAAAATTAACGGTACTCAATTTTATAGAGGTCAGTAGTAAGTCAACGGCCCAAATATCATAAAAATAAGATTCACCTCGATTCAATTGACATTGTTAAAATATTATATTCCATCTTTTGAATCTCATGGTAACGACTGATAGATTTTTTCCGCATAACGATCCGTCATACCCGCCACATAATCACTGATCACGCGGTATAAAGATTCCTCTTCGATTCTTTCTTTGTAAGTATCCGGAACTTTTTCAGGATGTTTTAAAAAATAATCGAATAAGGATTCTATGATTTTTTTTCCATAATCGCTCATACGAACCAAATCCTCGTGACGATAAAGTTTTTCGTACAAAAAGAATTTGAGTTCCCTGAATTTGGAGTCGACTTCTTTCGAAAAAGAAGCGATTCGAATTCCCTGTTTCCATAGACGAATCAGATCTTCCGTGGATTTTACTTGATTCGTTTCCAGTTGAAGGGAAATATTCTGAATCAGATCGGAAACCATGGAATTGGTGAGAGTTCGAATTGCGGTTCGAACCAGAATTTTTTCGCCTACATCCTTGTATTGTTCCTTGCATTCTTCGTAGACTTCTTTCCAAAAGGGATTTTCGGATAAATCACCGAGATGCAGGTAACCCATCTCCCAACCATCTTCAATATCGTGATTCGTGTAGGCGATTTCATCCGAAAGGTCCGCTATCATTCCTTCTAAAGAAGGACCGCTTTCTTTTCTTTCCAAAAGCATCATGGAAGGATCATAATCGGTACCGTGTTTCATCAAACCTTTCAAAGTTTCCCTACATAAGTTCAATCCTGGAAAGTTCGGATATTTCTTTTCGATTGAAGTTACAATTCGAAGAGATTGTTTGTTGTGTTCAAAACCGCCATGATCTTTCATAAGACTAGATAAAATTTCTTGACCTGCATGACCGAAAGGAGTGTGACCTAAATCGTGAGCCAAAGCGATAGATTCGGAAAGATGAGAATTCAGTCCAAGCGCACTTGCGATCGTCCTGGAAAGACCGGCAACTTCGAGAGTATGTGTCATTCGATTTCGATAGTTCTCTCCGACGGAAAAGATAAACACTTGAGTTTTATATTGAAGACGTTTGAACGCACTGGAATGCAGAATCCTGTCTCTGTCCCTTTGAAACGGAAGACGGTAGGAATGTTCTTCTTCTTCGTAAAATCTTCCTCCATTGTTTGTACTGGAAATCGCGTAAGGAGCAAGTCCCACAATTTCTTTTTGGATCAAATCATTTCTGGAAAAATACACGTTTTACAGAATTTTGGAACTTTACCTAAAAGTCCGCCCACTTTTTTTGTTTTGTTTACTGCTATTTTAAACGAGACGTTTTTTACTGTCCTGAAATCCTAAATTCACAAGGCATTTACTGAAGAAATGGAATTTTTAAATATTCTGGTTAATATTTTCTCGGAATACGGATACATTGCCGTCTTTTTAGCGCTCATTCTTTGCGGTTTCGGACTTCCGGTTCCCGAAGACATTTCCTTGGTTTCCGGAGGAGTAATCGCAGGATTCGGCAAAGCAGACCCGCATTTTATGTTTCTCATCGGAATGGCTGGGGTTCTCATCGGAGACAGTTCCGTTTTTTTAATCGGGAGAATTTACGGAGTGCGAGTTCTTCAGATTCCAATGATTTCAAGAATCGTTACTCCCGAACGTTTTACAAAGGTTCAGGATAAAATTTCTCGCTACGGAAACTGGGTCACTTTCATGGCTCGTTTTATGCCGGGTCTCAGAATGCCGATTTATCTCACGGCCGGAACCTCGGATCGAATTTCATTCTATCGTTTTGTAACCCTTGATTTTCTCGCCGCAATCATTTCGGTCCCGGTTTGGGTTTATTTGGGATACTTCGGAGCATATAATTTTGATACTCTGATGCATTGGGTTCACAATGGGCAACTTCTGATTTTCGGAGTTTTGGGAACGGTATTTTTATTGTTCGGAGTCGTCTATTGGATTCGAAAGAAACGTTCTTAGCCTAGAGAATTTCTTTACATCTTCCAGCCATCGGTTATTTTTTGACCAGTTTATGGACATTCTTGCGCAGCCAGTGCTCGTACTGAATGCCGGTTACGTTCCCATCGGGATTCGGTCGGTCAAAGATGCCCTGATTCTGATCATTCTTGAAAAAGCACAACTCATCAAGGATGATAAAAACTTTTTAATCCGCTCCGAAAAACTCAAATTCACCGCGCCTAGAATCATACTTCTCCGAGACTATTACAGAGTTCCTCCCAGAAGAGATCGAGTTTCCAGGGAAAATATTTTTCAAAGAGATAACTATCACTGCGTCTATTGTAGAAAAAAATTCCCAAGTACAAAGCTCACTCTCGACCACGTAATTCCACGGAGTCGGTGGGAACACGTTCCCAAAAAGGAAAGGCCGAAGGAATTCAACTCTTGGGAAAATCTGGTTGCCGCATGCAGACATTGTAACACTCGAAAAGGAAATAAACTTCTCACCGAATTGAAGTGGAACTTACCGGAAGAAAATCGAGTGACACCCAAGTTACGATTTCCACTCTACTCAATATCGGATCAGCAGGCTGAAAAGTTCGGTTGGCGGGAGTATATTTCTTTTTGAAACGTTTTTATATTTCGCTTTTACTTCCAGTATTTTCACTTTTATTCGGTTGTCCCCACTATTCCACAACACGTCTGATATCTACCCCGCCTACTTTGGTCAGTATCGTTCCGATTGCAAGCGGCTACGAACTTAGATTGAGAGCGGGAAACCCCGAACTTCTTTTCAGTGGGTATCGGTTGTATGTGGCAAATACGGAAAATGATTCCAGATTTCCTGCGGAT
>NZ_AHMT02000029.1:40000-74236 GCF_000243815.2 Leptospira alexanderi serovar Manhao 3 str. L 60
CTATTCGTATCGTTTTTATTCCACTCCTAAAATTGTGACTGATTCCAGACCTAAGAATCAAGTCTCTCCTCCAAATGATAAATCGGAAATGGAAGAGGAAAATCATTCCGCTCCTGGAATTTTATTTTCTGTGGGAGTTTTATTCCGATATCTTCCCGGAAAAGACGTGCAACAAAAACTAGAACAGAAATATGGAAAACCTAAGAAAGAATCCTTAGCCGAAAACAAAATTGGGGGAGCGATTCTTTGGGAAAAAACGGATGAGAAACAATCTCCTCCCAAGGGGGGTTACGTGGTTCAGTGGAAAGAAGCCTATAAAAAAATGCCTTTCACAAGAAGAGTGGACTACTTCAGTTCCGCGATCCGATTTCAGATCGAAAAGGAATACAAAGAATTTTTCAGCGCGGAAGAAATTAAAACTCTTCGCGATTTGATTCCATAAAAGAAAAGAATTCCCTCAAAATTCTATTGACCTGCACCTATCTCTTCCTACATGCTCTAAGCATCCTTTTTTATGGAGCATGTAGGTGGAATTATACCTGGATACTGCAAACATAGATGAAATTAAAGAGATCGCATCCTACGGTCTTGTCGACGGAGTGACTACTAATCCTTCGATCATCGCTAAGTCGGGAAGAAATTTTAGAGAAGTCATCAAAGAAATTTGTTCCATAGTTTCCGGTCCTGTGAGTGCGGAAGTTCTTTCTACAAAGTTCGATGGAATGATGAAAGAAGCCCTAGAGCTTGTAGAGATTGCCGAAAACGTAGTTATCAAAGTGCCTTTGATCCCGGAGGGTCTTAAAACTGTTGTAGAGCTCACCAAAAGAAATATTCCTACAAATGTAACTCTTTGTTTTTCCTCTTCTCAAGCTCTTCTAGCCGCGAAAGCAGGAGCCACTTATATTTCTCCGTTTATCGGAAGAGTCGACGATACAAGCTGGGACGGAATGGAACTGATCTCCGAAATCAGAGAAATTTATGACAATTACGGCTATGATACGAGAATTCTAGCAGCTTCCATTCGCGGGCCTATGCATCTAAAGGAATCCGCTTTGAGAGGAGCCGACTGCGCGACTATGCCTCATTCCGCATTTTTGCAACTTTTCAAACATCCATTAACCGATATTGGGCTTGAAAAGTTTTTGGAAGATTCCAAAAAGTTAAAGTGGTAACTTTTTTAAAAAACGAATTTAGAATTTGTCCTAAAATCTTTTTCTTTCTGTACCGATGCGATGCGAAAATTTTCGGATTGTGAAAATTTTAGTACAAACTCTTAGAATTCTAAAAAGAAAAACCAATAGCAAGCCCTCTTAAAAGAGGGCTTTTGTTTTACATTAAATCGTAATCGCCTAATCAAACATAGATCACCCAAGTTGCAAAATGTCCTTTGTGGAAAGGATCATATACAAAAAAGATCTACCCTCCTAAGATAAGACAAATCCGCTCAAAATCCAACGGCTACGACTAATCCATGGGTATTGAATATAGTGCTTCCATTCGACTTACCTCTTCGCAAATGCAAACGATAGAGGACTCTATTTTAAAAAACGGGAATTATAATCTCTTTGAATCTCACATTTTCAGATTTTGGGACAAGTTCAAAATCGATTTCATCCCAAAGTCTTTTCTAAGGTATCGTTTTTTTTAAGGTATCGAAATCTTTTTAAAACCGTAATAATCGTCGATCATCAATTTCATCGATTCCAAAAAACACATAATTGATTGGTGAGAAGCGTCATAGAATAGTTCACAGGAAGTCTGAGTATTCAAATCGACCGAAACCGCAGAATATCGCTTTGCAAGATCTTGAATTTTTGGCCACCAAGTTTTTTCCATTTCCAATTCGTAATAACGTTTTCGATATGTTTCGTAAACTTTCGGCCAAATGAGATAAACTTTTACATCGTTTTCTTTCGCTAACTTCAAAAATCGCTCTACAAAAAAGAACTGAGTCGGTCCAAGAGTGAACGTAGAAAGATACAAATTTCGGATTCGCGCTGCATCCTTTTCCAACCGATCCGGATCGTTTAAGAAGGTGGTATATGCGAATTGTTCTCCATGGTTCAAATTGAGAACCATATATTCCGTGTTTAATGCCGGATTGTATTCGGTTAATTTTTTTTCCTGAAGTCTTTTGAAGAATAATTTTAAATCTGGATTAACTCGTCTAACAGCAAAAAGGCGATCTAGAAGCAGTTTCTTGCGATCTTCGAACGAAATCTGATCCGCATACTTAAGTAGAAATTCGTCGTCCGCTCCGTATTTTAAAAACGGATCGTAAAAAATTCCTTTGGTATCGTCGAAGCCTTCCGGGCTTACGACATAAAATACAAATTTAGGTTTTAATCCTTGGTTGATGATTTTTTCAAACCAATAGAAACCGTAAGCCGGAACCGCTTGGGGGCCGGAGAAATTGTATAATACCCAATCCTTTTGCAGCTTTTTGTCGATTCCCATCGCAGAATACGGATAAGCTCTGGAATCTCCAAAAGCAAGCGCCAAAGAACGTTCTTTTAAGTTCTTATCATGAATCAATTTTTCAAATAGGGATTTTCTTTGGGTATAATAGACCGTATTGCCGGCTTGAATAAAATTCTTTTGAAAATATTCGAGAGTAAATATTTTATCCAAACAAAATATGAATACAAGAAATAGAATCGGATAATAGATATAAATTTTCTTCATCGATAAAGACCCGTTAAAACCTTGAGTAGAAAAAGTCCGCGTTTCCTGCATTCATTCCAATCATGATAAAAAGAATAATTAGACCTAAGATTGGCAAAAATCTCGCTCTCCAGATTTCGGGAACCGAATATTTCTCAGGCCATTCTTCTGATATATGAAATAAAAATACGAAAAGAAGCATATACATTCCCGTTTCGAGTCCTACCAAAGGTTGTCCGTTTTGAAACGTCAAAATTCTTACAATGGAAGAAGTCGCAGAATTAAAATTTGGTGTAAAAAAGAAAGTCCAAGAAATCGAGTATACAACAAGTACGAAAACATAACGTATAACCGCTTTTACATAAGGAATTTCAGGAAAAACCTTCCAACTTCGCACTTCGAATAATCTTTCCAAAGACAAATAAATGCCTGTGAGCAGACCCCAAATAAGAAAGTTCAAACTTGCTCCGTGCCAAAGTCCGCCTAACATAAAGGTTACGATAAGATTAATGGCTGTTCTAAATTCTCCCTTTTTCGATCCGCCTAATGGAATATAAATATAGTCTCGAATCCAAAAAGAAAACGTTAAGTGCCATCGACGCCAAAGATCCCCGAAGTTCTGGAAGAAAAACGGAGCCTTAAAATTCTCTGGCAGATCGAATCCCATTAACTTTCCAATCCCTCTCGCCATATCCGTAAGTCCAGAAAAGTCGAAATAAAGATTGGCCGCAAAGAGAAAACAAGTCAGTAAAAGTGCGATTCCGGAATAATCTTTCGGAGATAGGAACACGGGCGCGATCAATGGAAGAACGGCCGCAGATAATAATCCCTTTTTAACGATACCCCGGAGAAAAAGCCAAAGACCGTCGATCAATTTGGAAGGGGTCATTGTTGGATTTTCAAATTGATTCCGAACCTGATCGAATCGTAAGATCGGTCCCGCAATCATCACAGGAAAGAAAAAGATAAAAGAGAAAAATCCAGTAGGACTGACGTTCTTATTAAAACCTTCTCGTTTTGAATCCACCGCAAAAGAGATCAATTGGAACGTATAATAGCTGATCGTAGCGGGAAGGACGACTTCAAATCCCCCTAAATGAAAGAGAGCCGAAAACTTCGCGTCAAGCGATGTCTTTTCTTGAAGAACTGGAATCGAAAATACAAAACCAATAAACTCCATGAGTAAATAAAAATATTTGAATAAACCCAAATTAAGAATATTGAGAATGACGACAGCTTTCACATACCAAGTTTTTTCGTACAGATATCGGTATAAGAACCAGTTGGCAAAAACGACCAAAATGAGATGAAATAAAAAATTAAGGCCGAATACGGAATAAAAAAACGCGGACCCTAAGATCAAGAGATACTTTCTGCTCTTTCCCGGAACGTTCCAGTAAATCAGATAGAATACCAAAAAAAATAAAAGAAACTCAATACTTATAAAATTCATTTCCAAATTCCCGTCTCAGTTAGAAGAAATTTACCTTCTTCCAAGTCCAGTTTTTCCAGTTGTATAGAACCGATGCGGATTCTTTGCAGATCGATCACACTTGCTCCAGATGCGTGAAACATCCTTCTAAGTTGTCTTTTTTTTCCTTCCCCAAGAGTAATGCGATACACACAATTTTTATCCGGAACGAGTTTAACCATTTTTGCACGCAGAATTTCTCCTGCATCCAAAATCCCTTTTTGAAAAGCGGCCTGAATCCATTTTTCTCCCGGATCATGGTTTAAGGTTACGAGATATTCCTTTTCGGAACCGTTGGAAGGGTGTGAAATTTTTTGAGCTAATTCACCATCGTTCGTCAAAATGAGGAGTCCTCTTGAATTGAGATCGAGTCGTCCGGCAATTTTAAAGTTTTTATAAGCCGAAGGAAGAAGAGAAAAAACCGTCTTCTCGTGAAAACGATCTCCGTGAGAACAAAGATATCCGATCGGTTTATTTAAAATCAGGATTCTTTTGGGTTTTCCTGTCGGTTCTACGACATTTCCTAAATAAGAAACCACGTCGGTCTCAGGTTTGATCTTGGTTCCCAAATCAGTCACTCGTTTGCCGTTGATTGTAATTTCGCCTTTGAGAATCAGTTCTTCTGTTTTTCTACGAGAACCTAAACCGCAATCCGCGAGAAATCGATTCAGTCGAATTTCGTTTCGGGCGTTTGAATCATTCTTGGACTGCATGGATTCTTCCATTTCGAAAAGACTCAAAAAATCTTCTATCCAAAACTTTCGTTGACCCGAACTCTCTCTCATACGAGGATAGAAGCAGAAACTTTGTATTCATTCGAAACATATGATAAATCCGCTTAAAAAGAAACCTCGCACTCATTTTCTCCAAGAAGCTCCTGAAAAACCGAATTGGCTCAAAGTAAAGCTTACCTTTCCCGACCCAAAAAACAATCCGGTTGCCATAGTTCGAGATTCTCTGGAGAGAAAAAAACTCAACACAGTCTGCGAAAGTGCTTCTTGCCCGAATCTAAACCACTGCTGGTCCAGAAAGACGGCGACCTATATGCTGGGAGGAGATATTTGTACGAGACGTTGCTCTTATTGTGATGTTGCTTCCGGTAGACCCTCCGCTTTGGATCGGGACGAACCCAAACGAGTGGCCGAATCGGCAATCGCTCTTGGCTTAAAACACGTAGTAATTACCTCTGTGAATCGAGACGATTTGGAAGATGGTGGTGCAGCTCATTTTGCGGAAACAGTGGAAGCGGTACGAGAAGGACTTCCGGATTGTAAGATCGAGCTGTTAGTTCCGGATCTTAAGGTTCGGCGGAAATCTTTGGAAATTATTTTTCAGTGTAAACCAGATATTTTCAATCACAACGTGGAAACCGTAAAACGTTTGTTTCCCGAAGTCGCCCCTCAGAAAAAATATGAACGTTCTCTCGACGTTCTAAAAATCGCCTCCGAAAAAGGATTTCTTACGAAGAGCGGATTGATTTTAGGGATGGGTGAAACAGTCGAAGAAGTGAAAGGGTGTATGAGAGATTTAATTGGGGTCGGAGTTTCCTTGCTGACACTCGGACAATACCTTCAACCGACACCAACTCATCTTCCCGTTAAAAACTATGTTCTCCCAGAGGTGTTTCAAGAATTGAGAATCTACGGTAAGTCCATCGGATTCAAAGGAGTTTTTTCGGGTCCTCTAGTCAGAAGTTCCTATCACGCAGATGAACAAGTCTCATGGAATCCCTAGAAAACTTTGGTCCTTCTTCTGAAGAGATTAAAAAACTTATCTATCACTCTATTATTCAATTTCTTTCCAATCAAGAAGGTCCCGTCAGTAAATTTGAAGTTAAAAACCTTTTGGAAAAAACGATCAACTTGATCCCGAACTTAGACGCACACTGGGCAGAAATCAATCGATTCGGTAAGAATAAGATGATTCTTCACTGGAAAGGGCGGATCATGCTCATCGACATGGAAGAAATTTTGGAATCGATTTATTCGCTCTGGAACCAAAGATTCGATTTTTGAAATGAGTTCCTTTTTCGATTCTACTCGCCTGATAGATGTTAGTGGATAGGCATTAGCATTTAGGTTTTTTAACTCCTGATTTTGTTCATCAAGCGGCCTGATTTCTGTAAACCTGATTTTAGGACTTTACATAAAACCCTGACATCTAATGAAGCCGAACATTGTAATAAAATAAAAAACCCAGGAGAATTTTCCCCTGGGTTTTTTCCACCTGATTTCAGGTTCAGTCTCTGTTATCAAAATTTAGCTTTCGTTTGGAAGTCGTAAATCACTTCCTGAACGTCCGCTTGATTGATCTTCTTAATCCCTTGCTCAGTATGAACGATCATCGTAGATCCTTGTTGATCCACAATTGCGCCGATCATAGAAGACCCGTCGGTCATGATAATCTTTTCGATTCTTTCGTAGTAGTTTACGATATCCTTACTGGATTTCAGTTCTTTGGGAGCGGAAACTAGGATTTGTTTGAATTTCTTAACTTCTTCTTCCTGACGAACTGCTATTTCACTTTCCAGTTTTTTTCTCTCAGCTTCCAGAGAAGCGGCTTTCTGCTCGTCAACTTTTCCGGACGATTCCTCATTAATACGAACCATTTTTTCCGTAGTCTCTTTGTCTACGGTTACAATTGTTCGAATCTCCTCTTCTTCTTTTTTAGAGATTCCGGAACTATCCAATTTTTTCACAACACCGGCAATATTCTTTTCACTGATTTTAGAGGAATCTTTTACGTCCAGAGACTTATCGTCAGCCTTCAAAACGGAAGCTTGATTTTTCTCCAGAATAACTTCCGAAGATGCAACGCTTTGTTGGATCTTTTTCAGATTTTCATTCTTCGCGATTTCCTCTTCGCTCAAACCTTCCAGAATAGCAACTCGAGGAGCTACTGCAACTGCGCCGTCTAAAACTTTTACGACCGCTTTGTCAGAAGATGTAGATCTGTCTACGATAAAGGAAGTTCCTCGCACACCGGCGATTGCGGTTGGAGTGACCACGGAAAATTGATCTTCTTTGGAAGCCTTGTTGACTTTCGCAAAGACTTTCCCGGAAACAAGTGCGAGCCTTGTGTCGGAATTACCCTTCGAATTTATTGTAAGAGCATCAAAGTCAATTACAGAATTTTCGGAAATTCGAACGGCGGACCCGTCTGCAAATTGAATATCGACTTTGGATTTATTTTTCGTACTGACTTTATCTCCGGTTTTCAGACTAGCGCCCAATGTGGCTCTCTCTTCCGTTAAATCAGTGTGAAGAATTTTAGCTTCTCCTACACTGAACACAACAACAGCTGATGGACTGTTTTCTTTACCAATAGCGGCTGCCTTGGAACTTTCAGGTTTCTTACAAGCGTTGAACACCAAAACTCCGGCGGCCAATACGATTGAGGAAACGATTAAGAGCTTCTTCATACCATTTTCCTTAAGATTGAATTGATAACAGGACTGCGGGTGGTAGACAGCCTCTATCTATTATTTCTCAACAGACAATAGAATCTTTTTTTTCAAATCTTTCAATTTTTTTTTGCTAAACGAAAACATTTCTAAACCAAAATTGGCAAAATAAACTACTCCATCTGTATCCTAACCAAAATGCTAATTCATTTGAAACGAAACTCGTGTGAGTAGCTCAATTCGAGATTTTTTTACTGGTTTCCTGCCTTAAATCCAGATTTTATTTGTTACTAAAATTTTCCCCATACATACAGATCTACTGATTTAGGCGGTTTTTCTTCTCTCCACACACATTGCCATGTCAATAAACTGTCCTTCGGGGCCCTTAGAGTATTCATGAATCGATTTTTTGGAGGCGATCAGAAATCCCCCACCCAGAATCCTTTTTAAAACGATGAAATTCCTCTTTTTATATTTCAACCGTAGTATTTCCTTTTCAATCAGATTGATCTTTTCGGATTCATCCTAGTCGGTTAGATTTGTATTGGTTTCGGGATGATAGAGAACCCCTTACGGAAATGTAAATATAATCGGAATCATTTCGTTGAGTCAAATTTAAAGAACGAATTTGTCGAAAATCCGAAGTGGAATTTATGTGACTCCATTCAAGAGGAAATCTGTGTCCAAAAACAATTCCGAATCGAATAAACAATACAATCAGAATAGGACAAGAATCTGTTTGAAAACCTCAGATTGTTGGAACTCCCACGAGAGTGTTCCAACAATAAAGTCTGTAGGGACGGTTTTCTGTGGGAGTTCCTACGTTTTATCACGAACTTACCGAATGATTATAACCGATTTTTTTTAACGTGAGTCCGGTATAACAAAATGCGAAAGCGATTATATGTTTCGACCCGTAGGGAGAAACATTGAGTTAAATTCCGAAGGAATTGGAGCGAAAAGCGCGGTCGCGAGCCATTTTATCTATGAAATTCGCGAGCGATTCGCCCAAACTTTCTTACGCCGAACTCACGTTTTTTTAAGGTTTTTGGGGACAGACTCTCGTATTTCTTCGAGCCGGTCATTTGAGTTTATCCAAAAACTGTAAAAGATTTGGTTTCTCATATTTTTAAAGAGATTATTTCTTTTTTTAATTTCTTCTTAAAATCGGATTCGTTTTCCGAAAAAAACTGCGTGTCATTTCAGTTCCTTTGGAGACATTGTCTTTATCAAAGATGGAAGCCACAGATTCAATCCGCCAAAATTCTACCATTCCGCTTCTGGAAGAAATGGAAAGGAAATACAAATCCATTCCTATGGAAGCCATCGTCAAACAAGATATCCTCAGACAAGGAATCCATTTTCTTAAAGAAGCCTTTGATGTAACAGGAAAATACAAAACTAAAGATTATTTCATATTCTCCTTTGATCATATTCCACTTTCAGAATTAGGAGAAGGCGCAGACGTCAAAGCTCCTGAAGAAATCAAAGTTTCTGGTGGTCATTTCAATCTTCTTCCTACCGTAATTTCCACACGGAACAATCCGAACTCTCCCTATAAAGTTAAAAAGTCTCCGGATGGAAAACCGTCTCTCTATCTTGGTGAAACGTTTTTGGGGGATGTTGAGTTTCCACCTCTTCCCGCTTGGTATCGTCACAAAACAAAAAACGGAAAACTTCCCGGTGAGATTGCACCCGTAATCGAATGGGGATATTTGATCTATCTTACCGTTTTTAGAAACTGTCAGTATTTTGGAAAAGAAGAGGAATGTGCATATTGTGATATCAATCATAACTATCGCCAACAGAAAAATGCAGGACGTCCCTACACTGGTATCAAAGACATCGAAGACATTTTGGAAGTTTTATCTTGGATCGATGCGGAAGATCGAACCGCAAAGGTTTATACGATTACCGGCGGAAGTGTAATCACATCCTTAAAGAAAAAAAATGAAATTGATTTTTATTTGGATTACGCGCGGGCGATCGAATCTAAATTTCCGGGAAGATGGATGGGTAAGATCGTCTCTCAGGCTTGGGAAATCGAAGATTGTCAGAAATTCAGAAATGCGGGCATTCAGGTTTATCATCCGAATTATGAAGTTTGGGATAAGAATTTATTTCAAAAAATCTGTCCCGGTAAAGAAGCTTACATTGGAAGAGACAACTGGATTCGAAGAGTTGTGGATTCCGCGGAAGTGTTCGGACCTTCTCATGTAATTCCAAATTTTGTGGGCGGAGTGGAACTTTCCAAACCGTACGGATTTGCAACCGTTAGGGAAGCGATCGCTTCCACAGCAGAAGGTCTGGATTTTTTTATGTCAAAAGGAATCATGCCACGATTTACTGCCTGGTGCCCTGAACCTTATACAACTCTCGGGACACAAGCGGGTCCTCCTCTGGAATATTTCTGTGAACTCTTGACTGTATGGAAAGCTACATTCGAAAAATATAATCTACCGGTTCCTCCCGGTTACGGTAAACCAGGTCCGGGTAAAGCCGTTTTTTCCGTTTCCGCTTTTATGGACGTGATTGGTTACCAACAAAGAAGTTAAAACGATATTTGCTTTCATTTTTATCTATGTACATTTTACCGTTCCTTCTTTAACGTTTTTTTGATATCGGTCGATCGGAAGAGATAGTCTCAAAATTTAGCAAACGATTGTGTTTATATCCCCCATTTTCGTAGTAGTAAGGATTGTTTCGATATGGATAATACCTTGATTGATTTTGATAACCGTAATTCTTGTTATATTGATCACAATGTTGAGAATATGTTGTGTTTATAGTGCGACAGTCTTCGTAGTATATCTATATGGTCCGGAATAACAGCCCAGAGATAAAAGACACCCCGCTCCCAAATAGAAAAAGAATTTTGCGTTCGTTTTCATAAAACCACTCCTCAAAGATTAGACACTTTATCTATAAATATAGATTTATCGAATTTAACGAAAATCACTCGCGGGAAATTTCTCTAATAAGACAATTTCCTAAAACAAAACGATTGCGTTTATGGAAAAAAGAAATCTTGTTAATCCAAAGGGAAAAATTTTGAAATCTCGTATATGCCAGAATTACTCAAAGATTTATATTCAAAAAGTGTATTAGAAAAAATTGCGATTTCCTTCTCGAAAGAACTTCCTACAATTTCTCAGAAAGAATGGATTCGAAAATTCAAACAAAAAGATTGGGAAAAGCTCGAACTCAAACAAAGGATTCGAAGGATCGGAGAGATTTTAGCAGCAACTTTGCCAAAACCTTTTCCAAAAACTTTGGGATCCTTGCTTAAAATTACGGATTCATTTGAGAAATTTTTTGCGGGAAAGGAGATTTTTCTTACGATCTTTTTGGGATGAAATACTTGGAATGGACTATCCGAAAGAGTCGATGCAAGCAATTGAAAGAATTACAAGACTGATCTCCTGTGAATTGTGAATTTTCAATTCGTCCTTTTTTGATCCGGCACCCGGCGTTTTGTTTGGAAACAAATGTTGGAATGGTCTTCTCACCAGCATGCAAACATTCGTAGATTGTCCTCCGAAGGAAGTAGACCTATCAATGGAGTTTCTTAAATCTAAAGTCGATTTTCAAGTTGTTTCTTGATCTTATCTTGTAAGGAAACCACGCTAGCGGTTTTTTATACGCAAACTCCTAATTAACGTGAGTTCGGCCTAAGGAGGAAAAAAGAGAAAAATCTTGTACAGAAAAGCGCCAGATCACATATTGAACTAAATTTCCAGCAAGAAAGGGGTTAAATATGGATCTGACAGAGATATTTTGTGCGATAGACGATTATTGTACACAACAAAAAATAAACTGGAACATGAAAATATTGAGTCCGGTGGTTCGAAAAAGAAACCGAAAATTTCAGTTAAGCCTGAGTGAAGTAGCAACGATTGTTGTCTGTTTTCATCTTTCTCATTATAGAGAATTTAAAAATTATTATCTGATAGAAATAAAAAAGAATTTAAAATCGGAATTTCCAAAAGCGGTAAGTTACAATCGTTTTGTTGAACTGATGCCTAACGCGTTATCTGTCATAGCTTCATTTCTATCAAATTCTTGTCTGGGAAAATGTTCCGGAATATCGTTCATTGATTCTACGATTCTCAAAGTATGCGACAACAGAAGAATCCATTCTCATAAAGTATTTAAAGATACTGCACAACGAGGGAAATCGAGCACAGGCTGGTTTTATGGCTTTAAATTGCATTTAATCGTAAATGATCAAGGTGAAATATTATCATTTATGATTACTCCTGGAAACGTCGACGACAGGAATTCAAAAGTGATTTTTCCACTTGTTAAGAATATTCACGATAAACTTTTCGGAGATAAAGGTTATATCAGTCAATCTTTGTTTGAAAGTCTTTATGAAAAAGGAATTCAACTCATTACAAAACTTAAAAAGAATATGAAAAATAAATGAATGCCCTTAGTTGATAAAATTCTTTTAAGAAAAAGAGCTATCATTGAATCCGTAAATGATGAACTCAAAAATATCTGTCAGATTCAACATACTAGACATCGAAGCTTTTTCAATTGGGCTGTTAATCTATTAAGTGGGTTAGTTGCATTTTCATTTTTGCCATAAAAAACCTTCTTTGAATTTGAGATCCAAAGACAATTTACAACTTTTACTCTCTCCTTAGGCCGAACTCACGTTTAATTAACGTGAGTTCGATATAACAAAATGCGAAAGCGATTATATGTTTCGACCCGTAGGGAGAAACATTGAGTTAAATTCCGAAGGAATTGGAGCATTATGTTGCGATCGTAGGCAGCAACATTGAGTTAAAGCGTGTTCGCGAGCCATTTTTATCTATGAAATTCGCGAGCTGCGACGACCCGCAGAGCGACCTAAACACTGACCTATAGGAAGGCATCACCTTACCCACAAGTTAAGAAGTTTGGGATAATGAGGATCAAAAGCTGATATTTTTCAAGTGTTCCGACAAGAATGAGACTTTTTACTTGCAAGGAGTATGATTTTCTGATAGAGAAAAATTTCCCGAACCTTTCCACCTCCACCCCCACCCAAAAATAAGGGTGGGAACTAAGTTTCACGGGGGATTTTGTCGTAATTCCGACAGATTTATCTTCGGATCCAAGTACTTGTGGGTAAGGTTATGATAGGAAGGTGTTTGCTGAGTTCAGGAAAGCTCTGCGCCTGAGTTCAGGGAGTCGTTGCACTTTAGTTTTTTATTCGCCCAAACTTTCTTACGACCCTGCTCACGTTAATTAAGATTAAGATCGAACTCATGTTAAGATCAACTTGAAGAAGAGGATTTTTCCACCCTTCTCCACTGATTAGCCCACGCCGCAAACGAGTTTTGATTTCTGGATTGGATGTATAACTTTCCGGTTCCGGAAAATACCGCCACCAAACCTTCCCCGCTGAGGAAAAGGGATTTAAGCCCTCCTACCTTTTGAATCGTATAATTTAATGATCCTTCAAAACCGACAATATGACCCGTGTCCACGATATACTGGCCATTAACGTCAATCGTATGAATTGCACCAAAACTCGAAAAGAAAAGATCCCCAATTCCACTTACCTTTAAGAAGAACAAACCTTCGCCAGAAAAAAACCTTTGAATCCTCCCCATTTGCTGTCGATCAAAAGGGATTCGGAGCCGGCAACATACGCTCCTCGACTAAGAATCAGATCCTCTCCGTTCATCTTGCGGTATTCTATATCGCCTTGAGTGGCGCTCGTTAGGAAAATCATTCCCTTTCCACTTTCCGCTTTGAACGTATTTTGGAAAAAAGATTCTCCACTCAAGAGAGCACGTTTTGCAGAAGCCCAAATTCCACCCTCTGCTTTTGTAACCATCTTTATAGCAGGGCTCATCGCGACCATCGCACCGGATTCGGCTCGGATGGACTCTCCATCTTCTAATTGAACTTGAATGATTGGAAAATCAGGTTTTAATAATATTTCGTGTTTCACGATTCATTCTTCCTTATCTTTTGATCGGAGGTAATTGGTCTCTGAACCAACTACCCAAAGAAGGAACGTTTCTGGATTGAATCCAAACCTTTCCTTTCCCTTTAAAGCGAGCTACAAATCCTTCTCCACCAAGAAAGAAAGACTTCCAACCGCCGAACTTAGTCATCTCGTAATGCAAGCCCTCTTCAAAAGCTACGATATGACCCGTATCAACAATCATTTCACCGTCCACGTTTAGTACGTCGATTCCTCCATAACTTGAAATCAGAAGGGGACCACTTCCGGAAAGTTTCAGGAAGAACAAGGATTCACCGCTAATAAATCCTTTGAGCCCTTGAAACTTCGTATCCATTTCGATGTTTGGTGAGGAAGCAAGAAAAGAACTCGATTGAACGTAAACTGTCCCGGATAATTCGATCTTGTCTACGTCTCCCGGAAGGGTAGGAGCAAGGAGTATCTCTCCGTTTCCGGAAGAAGCGGTAAACGTGTTCATCCAGAAAGATTCCCCGCCGAGAAACGCAGCCTTTAAACTTTTCAAAAATCCCCCTTGCTGCGCTTTATGAGTTTGGATTGTGATTCCGGAACTCATGGACATCATGGAACCGGATTCCGCCTTGATAGATTCCCCTGCGTTCAGGAGAATCTTCGCGAAGCTATATGACGGTTTGCTGAGAATTTCAATATTCATAATATTCCTTTTTTATTATCCAGGGAGAAGGCCAGTGAGCCAGGACAAAAAGCCCGAAGGCACTCTCGTTTGGATCAAAACCTTTCCATGACCCGTAAACTCCATAGCCAGCCCTTCTCCTCCAAAAAGAGTAGATTTCCAACTTCCGCCGGCTTTTGTAATTTTATATTGAAGACTTTTATCGAATGCAACCACATGTCCCGTATCAATTGTATAAGATCCTTGAACATCAATCGGAAGAATTCCACCGTATGCATTTAAAAATAATTTTCCGTTTCCCAATACTTCCAAAAGAAAAATCCCTTCTCCTCCGAAAAAAGAACGTAGTCCTCCAAACTTGGACTTCATCGTGATGGTTTCATCAGATGCGAGATAAGCACCCGCTTCTACGATAAGTCCCGTATCTGTAAGATCGACTCCTACTACATCACCCGGAAGCTCGGGAGCAAATCCGAGCTCTGCGCCCCCGGAAGGAGCCTTAAATATGTTGAAAAAGAAAGACTCTCCTCCGAAAAATCTTCTGGAAATTGCAGAAAGAAACCCGCTTCCCATTTTTGTTTCCACATCGACACCGGGAGTCATATAAACCATGGCGCCCGCTTCTGCTTTGATCGTTTGTCCCGGTGACAATTTTACTTTCAGAAAAGAATACGAAGGTTTGTGAATGATCTCGTAATTCATAGAAGCAGTAATGTAAAAAAGTTGATCAAGAACGTCAATCGGAAAAGTGCTTTCAGAACAGATCTGTATTTTTAGTTTGGAAGTAAGATATGGTTCAAAGAAAAATTTTGATTACGGGATCTAACCGAGGAATCGGTTTGGAACTTACCAAACAATTTCTCACTAAGGGAGATCAAGTTTTTGCTTTATGCAGAAAGTCTTCTTCAGATTTGGTTCTCATAAAACCGACTCGTATCTTAGAAGGTGTGGATGTATTGGATTCGAATTCGATCCGAGACTTATCAACCAAACTGCTCGATACGAAAATCGATATTCTCATTAACAATGCTGGAATTCTGATTCCTGACAATTTGCAAAGTTTGGAAGAAGAAAATGTTTTCACTCAATTCTTAGTCAACGCTTTGGGTCCTCTCAAAATGGTGAAGGCGCTTTTACCGTCTTTGAACACGAATGCAAAGCTCGTCTTCTTAACGAGTCGAATGGGATCGGTCGGTGACAACAATTCTGGAGCGTACTATGGTTACAGAGCTTCCAAAGCCGCTTTAAACGCAATCGCTGTGAGTTTGGCTCGGGATTTAAGTCCCAAGGGAATCTCCGTCGGAATTTTCCATCCGGGAATGGTAGCGACTCAAATGACCGGAGGTCAAGGGATTCCTACCATTGAAAGTGCGCGAGGCCTTATAGAACGAATCGAATCTTTGAATTTAAACAACTCAGGAAAGTTTTTTCATCAAAACGGAGAAGAGCTTCCCTGGTAAAAGCAATGAAACATAACCGTGGTCCTTGGGGTACACAGTTGCAGAAAAGAGACAATAGGAATGAAATTGATTCCAAATTATGTCGGATTTGGCTGTGAATCCTGGTTTGGGAGTCAGAAAAAACCGATTTTAATAGATCTTTTGGCATAAAGTTTGCTTGATTACAAAGAGAGATGAGATTTCAAACTAGGAAAGAATTTGGATTTTGTCTCTTAATAAATCTGAAAGCGAACTTCGAGCCCATAACGACCGTCTTTTTGGTTGAGGGTCAATAAAAATCGAATACTCAAAACTATGAAAGAAATCCTATATAGAAAATCCATACAAGATAGAGTTAGAATCAAAGGGATTGGGCTTCATTCCGGAAAGGAAGTAAATTTAACAGCTCATCCTGCCCCATCTGGTACAGGAATCGTTTTTGAATATCGAAAAGGCTTAGAAAAGGCATCGATTTCCGTTGAACTCAGCAATGTGGTTGATACCAGTAATGCAACTACCCTGGGAGATGGTCTTCATAGGATTCAAACTGTGGAACATCTGTTGGCGGCAATTTACGCGCTTGGTCTTACGGATTTGATTTTGGAAATCGATGCTGTGGAAGTCCCGATTATGGACGGCTCCTCGCTTCCTTTCTTACAAGCACTTGAATCGGCAGGAATTGTAAAATATCCGGAAGTTATAGAGCCGATTTACGTTCAAAGTCCTCTTTGGGTTGTGGACGGAGATAAGTATCTGGTTTTACTTCCCAGCGATGAACTCAAAGTAACCTACACAATCGACTTCAATCACCCTCTTCTGAAAGGACAAAATATTACGATTTCCCTAGATAGAGAAACGATCAAACAAGAGATTCTTCCAGCAAGAACCTTCGGTTTCTTAAAAGATGTAGAAGCCCTCCAAGCAAAAGGTCTTGCGATGGGCGGTTCTTTGGACAATGCAATCGTTTTAACCCAAGACGGATATCTGAACCAACAACTTCGTTTTGAAAACGAGTGTGTTCGTCATAAAATTTTGGATCTTTTTGGAGACATATCTATCGCGGGTCGACCGATTATTGGACATTATCTTGCGTCTAAAGCGGGGCATGCGCTGGATATTTCCATGGCCAAACTCGTGATGAGCAGTGTTACCGGAGATGAAATCAGCAAATACAAAAGCCGGAGAATTCCTCTTTTCAAAAGAAAAGCGGCAGTTGTCTAAACTTTCCGATATTTTCGTTTCGGTCGATGTCGATATAAAAACCGGAATTTTACCTGTTATATTTCTTACCTAGAAAAGAATTGTCAGATTCTTCTTTTGGGGAATTCTGTAGTTGAGTTGAAACTCGGAATTCGTTTTAGAATGATCCCCTCCAAACGTATAGTTTTTCCAGGAATTACGGCCTTTCCGGGAAAGCTATACGGTAAGGTCTTAAAAACCGGAAAAAAACGAAATACAATTCTCACCGGAACTTACATTCACGAATCCGAAAAAGAAGAAGAAATACAAAAATTCTCTATCGCGTTGGAAGAAAGCCTTCAAAGTTTGCGGATTTTGATTGCCTCTCTTGAAACTTCCGGACCGGATCAGAAAGAAATCCAAGAGATTTTAGAAACACAGGCTATGATTTGCTCCGATCCGAGTCTTGCAACCTCGGTTCGAAAAAGAATCTCAGAATTCGGAGAGAATGCGATTCTTGCCGTACAAAACGTAACTCACGAAATTTCTGAAAAATTCAAAGCTATGGAGAATGAATTTTTCCGGGAAAGAGTGGATCATTTTCAAGATGTCTCAAATCGATTGATCGAATTTCTTGCGGGTAAAAAGGAAGAGGATTCCTTTCTTTCCGGTTTAAAAGAGGATTTGATCTTAGTCGCAAGAGAACTTACTCCTTCTCAAATGATCCTTATGGATAAGACCCGCATCCGCGGAATTGCGACTGACCTAGGTGGAAAAACGGGACATATGGCAATCCTGGCGAGAAACTACGGGATTCCTACTATCGTAGGATTGAAGGATTTTTCCACACATGTCAAAGACAACGAATTCATCTTTTTAGATGCAGAATTGGGAAATGTAGTTCGTTTTCCGACTTTGGAAGAAGTGAAGTATTACGGATTTTCCTCTTCTTATCCCATGGAGGAAAGCGGAACCAAAAAAGTTAGAGCCGTAAGCAAAGATGGGATCCGTGTTCGAATCAAGTGTAATCTTGAAACCGAACTTGATTGCGAACAGGCAATCAAATTTGGAGCCGAAGGTGTGGGACTTTTTAGAAGTGAATCTTTATTTTTAAAATACCAAGACAGAAATGTTTCTGGCGAAGAACAGTTCCTCGCTTATAAAACAATCGCAGAAGGGATGCAGGACAAACCGGTAATCATTCGTACCTTCGACATTGGAGCCGATAAATTTTCAACGGGAGAACTCGAAGAAAATCCATTTTTAGGAAACCGAGGCATACGGTATTCGCTTTCCCATCCGGAATGGTTCGTCGAACAACTAACAGCGATTTTACGAGCCTCCGCTTTCGGAAATGTTAGTATTTTGTTGCCGATGATTACCGGTCCCGGGGAAATCGTTCGTACTCGCGAACTTTTGGAGGAATGCAAACGCAAATTAAGCACTAAAAAGGAAAAATACAATAAAAAAATCAAGATCGGTGCGATGATTGAAACTCCCGCTGCGGTTGCCGCTTTAGATCTGATCGCACGAGAAGCGGACTTTTTTTCAGTGGGAACAAATGATCTACTTCAATACATAATGGCGGTGGACAGAAACAACATCCACGTTTCTTCTTTGTACAATCCGTATCATATCGCTTTTTTGAGAGCTTTGATCAAAATCGTGGAAGTTTCAAGAGATTACGACAAACCCCTTAGCCTCTGCGGAGAGCTCGCATCGGATACAGATTTTACGATCTTTTTAATCGGAATTGGAATTAGAGAACTATCGGTTTCGATCCCATTTTTAAACCCGATTCGAAAAATCGTCCGATCAATTTCCTTACACCAAGCAGGAATTTTAGTAAGAAAGATCTTAGAACTTTCCGAGGGAGAAAATTATGAGAGTATCGAAGCCTTCCTTTTCAGTAAGCATCTAAAATAACGTGAGCAGGGTCGTAAGAATCCATGATTCATTTTTCTGTAGGAAGTTGAAATTTGAACTTTGTAAATCTATTCTTAAAATGTGGGAACTACAACAAATCGCGATTTTACGAACAAATTCTAAAAATAGGGACTCCTACTTTTAGAAAATTCTTTCTCTTTTTCTTACGATCCTGCTCACGTTAAGTTAAGAATTTTCAATTTCCAAAATCAAAAATACGAAAGAATCCCATACGTTTTCTTTCTCTTGAAAGAAAACAGGTCCTATATTTTCTTTTTCTTTCTTCAGACAAAGATAAGAATGTTTTTCCGTTCTCAAATAAAATTTTCCACAATTCCCGGAAAGTGTTTGGATGAGGTCCTTTAGAAGTTTTGGAAGATTTTTGTCGTCTCCCGGAAGAGCGACTCCCGCGATCAAAATTTCCCGGTTTTCAAAACTTCCTTCAATAGCAACTGCTTTCGGACTCCATTCTTCGAACAATTCCTTTTCATACGTGACAAGGACTGGGTTTAAAATCTCATGAATTTTGGAACTCATCTTTATCGGAAATTCTTTTCTGAACACTTTCGGGATAAATCCTTTGGTCTTGAAAAGATTCCAGTTTTCAAATCCGTTGATTTTGGAAAGCCCTAAGACAAATCCAGGATTAAGCCCTTGTACAGTGATCATACCTTCACAACGATCGGCAAGAATAGATCTCATACATAGAAAGCCGAGATTAAGCGGAGAAAATTCCCCCACTTTGGAAAAATTCCAAACCTCGTTTTTTCTAAGCGGCGAAAGATAGAGATTGTCGAGAGCATATATATCTCCTTGTCCCGAAGGAGAAAATACGGAGAATTTCTGGATTTGTTTCGGAGTGCCAGTCATACAAATTCTATCGGTACGACGTCAAATTCTCCGAAGAAATAAAAAAGCCGACCTTTTAAGGTCGGCTTTCGAAATCTAACAAAAAATTAGAAAATTCTAATCCTGATTTGTAGAATAAATTTTCTTGATCTTGTCGCCGTATTTTTCAGTGATCACATGACGTTTCATCTTCATCATATTGTTGAGTTCGTCGCCAACTTCGAAAGGTTTAGAGATCAGTATAAAAGGAGTCACCTGCTCGAATGATTTAAATCCGTTTTTGGTGTTGTTCAAGGCTTTAATCTCTTTTCTGTATAGATCGTAGACCTTCGGATTTTCGATCAATTTATCCTTGTTCGTTTCGTTGATTCCATTTTCTTGTGCCCATTCCTGGAGTTTTTCAAAATCCGGAACCACGATTGCGCCTAAATTTTTCTGATCCTGTCCGATCACCATACATTGACTGATGTAAGTGGACTCCTGTAGTTTATTTTCGATCGGCACCGGTTCCACATTTTCCCCTCCAAGAAGAACTACCGTATCCTTCGCGCGACCGGTGAGAGTCAGGGTTTTCTTGAAGTTGATCATTCCCATATCTCCAGTATTCATCCAACCATCGGTTATCGCTTTAGAAGTAGCTTCCTCGTTTTTGAAATAACCTTTCATGACTTGAGGTCCTTTGACGAAAACAACCCCTTTCAATCCGAGTTTTCCCTGAGTAATTTTTCCGTTTTCGTCCATCTCGGTCAACACCGCATTGTTATCGTTACGGATCTGAAGTTTCGTTTTGGGAGCGATCACACCCACGGAACCGATGATGAGTTTTTCAAAAGTCCTTACGGAAATCACGGGAGAAGTTTCGGTCATACCGTAACCTTCTAAAACGTTGATTCCAATGTTACCGAAAAATTCATCCACGTGTCTGGGAAGGGCCCCCCCTCCGGATATGGACGCTTTTAATTGGCCGCCCGTAGCTGCTCTAATCTTAGCAAGAACGATTTTGTCCAACGTAAAGCTGTTTAGAAGAAGCGCCAAACTTGCTATGACGTAGAGAAAAGAAGTCAGATAATACAACTCAGTTCCCGCGAGATAAATGCCTAACGCACCTGCAAAAACGGTGAGAGTAAATGGTCCCGTTAAGAGAAACTGGACAAACATTAGAATTCCGTAAAAGAAAGACCCGATTGGATTTCTTCCTGTATAATCCACTTCGATTCCTTTCAAAAAACGGAGCGCTTGATTTTTCTTTCTGGAAAAGAAATACGCGAGTCTAAAAAGACCTCTGCGAAAGGCGGGAGTCTGAGCCGGATCGTTGATCCGGGTATAAATTCCGTTGTAGATGTTTTCCCAGAGTCTGGGAGCGGAACCCATAAACGTAGGCTTTACGGTAGCCAAATCCTGACGAAGGTCCCTTACATTCGTATAATACGTAGCGGCTCCGAGTCCGATACAAACATACTCTACAACCCTTTCGAACACGTGCCAAATCGGAAGAATGGAAAGGAGACGGGCTTCCGAATTGATATCCAACATAGGACTTACGTATTTTATTTGATGCATCATGTTGGAATGTTTCAACATTACACCTTTGGGAAGTCCGGTAGTTCCGGACGTATAAATCAACGTGAAAAGGTCTTCCGAATCGATTGCGGAAATTCTCTCTTCCGCCTTTTGGGATCCGCCTGCCCGAAGTTTTTTACCTTTTTCAATTAGATCCTGCATCTTCAATACGCCGGGAGAAGTGCTCATTGGATCCATCATGATCAAAGTTTTTACGTTAGTCAGCTGAGACTTATTTCTGTTGAATTTTTCGAGCATCTTATCGTTTTCGATAAAAACAACTTCCACTTCCGAATGATTGAGAATATAAACAATTTCAGAATCAGTAATGTCGGTTCCACGCGGAACATCCGCCGCACCCGTAAGAATCACGCCGTAATCCGCTATGATCCATTCGATCCGATTGTCAGCAAACAAACCTACTCTTTGTCTTTGCTGAACACCTAATTCAATCAAAGCTTCCGCAAGTTGAATTCCTTGCTCGTACAATTGAGAATACGTCATTGGATAGTAATTCTTTTTAGAATCCTTGGAAAAAAAAGCCGGTAGATCCCGATATTTTTCCGAGGATTCGCGAAACAGTTGCGCTAAATTTTCCGTCATCAAACTAAATTAACTCCTGGTATCTTTCGTTATTACAACTTAGGAATTCCGACAAAGATCCTGTTGACAAGGATTCAAGAGTAAATAGGGAACCTAAGAAAGAAACCTTTTTTTCAAAATGTTCCCCGAGGGATTCTATTTTATTTACTTTGTTATGTAATGCTTATGGTGCGGAGAACCAATTCGAAAAATTTGCTCTGAGTTTCGGATAATCTTTTTCTCGGATGCCGTACTGAATTTTCAAGAGAGTTCCCGATGAACTAAAAACAATCAAGGCGGGTTGCCCTTCCACTTTATACTGATTGATGAAAGTAAAATTCCGATCCACAAAGAACGGGTAGGTCATTCCGAATTCCTTTGCGGCTTTCAAGTGTTCCTCTTTGGAAAGTTCCGGCTCGGTGTTGATTCCCAAAAGAACACCATTCTTTCCTTGTAGATCTTTCGAAAGTTTTTCTAAAACCGGAACCGCGTCCTTACAAGGCTCACACCAAGAAGCCCAAACATCTAAAAGTAAAACTTTTCCTTTGTATTCCTTAAGGGAGGACGGGCGTCCGTCCAAGTCGTATAGGGAAAGTTGATAGAGAATTGATTCTTCCTTGGTAAAATTACAGGAGAATCCCAGAAAGAAAAGGAACAATAAAATCAGACGAAAATTCCACATGATCCCCCATCCTATTAAAAAAACCTGACTCAAGTAAAAGGAAAAAATCTTTCCAATACAATCGTTCACTTCAAATTAGGATCACTCCAGTGAATCCAATCTTTTACAATTATTTCTCAGGTCCTGAAGAATTTCTTTCTTATCTGAAGAACGATCGATTTTGCGGCTCGGGATTGATTTCCACACCTGCACAAAAGGAGCCGTACTTTTCAGAAACAGATCGAAAGGCAAAATTGGAATTTAAACAAGGTCGACTATTGATTCTACTCGAAGGAAAAAAAAATTCGAAATCTTTTTCAATAAACCCAATCGAAACAAATTCAAAAGAAAGGCGTAAGCTTGAGTTTTTCCCGGATTATCTCCACTTTGAGAATGGAGAAGAAGGATTTTCCGTAAAACTTCAGCCTTTAGATCGAAAAAGAATCCATCTCCAGATCGATTCTAAAATTGGTTTGGAATTTTCAGGAACTCTTACCCGGCTTGACGGCTGGAAAAAATGGTTTTTAGGTTTATTGTAAAATCAGTTTAAACCGGATTTTTTGATTTCAAAACTTTTCGAATTTGATCCGAGACCGTTTTTGCTGCTGTGCTTCGATAGAATTTTCGAATATCCACTTTCTTACCCAAATACGGCTTTTTAGAAAAATTCAAAAGTGCCAAAGTCCAAAGTTTTTCTTCGAGTTTTAAATATTGAATTTTATCCCCACCGATTTCTCGAAAGACCGAAAGATCCGTGACGATCGCAGGTTTTTGAAGACTCAATGCCTCCAAAAGTGGAATCCCGAATCCTTCATACAAAGAAGAAAATAAGAACAAAGCACATTTCTCGTACATGTGAGCAAGCTCCACATCGGTCGGACTTTCAATCCAAATGATGCCCAAAGCCCTGCTTTCCGGACTTCGAAGAGTTTCGATAAATTTAGGATCTTCCCAGCCGGCCTTTCCGCCGATTACCCAGGAGAACCTTTGATTAAATTTTACGGATTTTGAATATTCAATATAAGAATTATACAAAAATTGATAATTCTTTCTGGGTTCGATGGTAGAAACCGAAAGGAAAAATTTCTTAGGAAGAGAATCTACTCTGTCGCCCGGCTTTTTTTTGAGCAGACCTTTGAATTCAGAAAGTTCGATTCCGGGATAAACGACTTGCATCTTTTCAAAAGGAACATGAAAGAATTCAGCTACTTCGTTTCGTGTGGATTCAGAAATAGGAAGTAGTTTATCCGCACGTTTGATGGAACGGGCAAGATAAAACTTTTGTTGAATTCTCGCGAGAGTTCTCATCGTATTTGGAAAACGATACGCGACCAGATCGTTGTACGTCAGAACGGTTGCGGTCTTTCTAGAAAGAAAAGGGGGAAATACCTGTTGGGTTCCCCAGAAAAGATCGAGTCGCATTTTTCTCAATTGTAACGGAAGAGCAATCGCAAAGTAAAGTCCTCCCTTTTTGGAAAAAAAACCTTCTCCTTTGACAAAACGAATTCCGGGAAGATCCAAAAGATTTGCGTAACTCGGATGAATATCTTTGTGAGAGAAAAGATAGAACTCAAAGCTCGTATCCTTCCCCAAGTCAAACAAAACGCTGTGAATCATCTTGCCCACACCGGAAACGGGAGTAGAAAAAGGTCTGGCATCTACACCAATTCTAATTGGATGAATTATGCTTTTTGAATATTCTTTTTTTTTCATAATTCCGCTAAAAAAAGAAATCAATCATAGTCTCTTAGACCCGATTGAAAATACGATTTCGAACTTTCCCAAATCTGTATGAGAGACGGAGTATGTCCAGCTATAAGCCCATCCCCTCTTCCGCCCACTGTCTGAAATTTATAGGGTTTACCGGATCGAATTTCCAAGTCAGAACCTCCCGACGCATTTACGAGAGCGATTCCCGCGCAGATATCCCAATCATTTTTCGGCTTTAGAGAAATCGAAAGGGACGCTTTTCCCGCCGCCACCAAACCGAGCTTATACGCGATCGAACCAATCGCTGAAAACTCCCAACCGACAGGAACCATAGAAGAAAGGAAAAGTCCTTCTTTTTCTTCGGTTCTAGAAATGAGAATCTTGTTTGTAGGTTTAAAATTACTTAATGTTTTTGTAAAATTCTGAGATTCAATAGAAAACGAATTGGGTATCTCTTCCAACTTTTGATAAACGACACCTAAATTCTCCACTCCATAGATCAATTCGCGGGTAATTGGATTGAAAATGATTCCGAGGGTCGCTCTGCCTCTGACAGAAAGTCCCAAACTGATCGCAAACTCTGGATTTTTATGCACGAATTCGCGGGTCCCGTCGATCGGATCCAAAATCCAAGCCGCGACAAATTTGGAGATATCTTTTTTTTCCGAATCTTCTTCAGAAAGAATCGGAATATTCGAAAAATGTAAATTTCTGGAAATATGAGCCCCGGCTTTTAGATCTGCCTCGGTGACGGGATCGTTTTTCCCCTTATCTTTAACCTTAAAATCCGAATGATAGATTTCTAATACGATTTTGCCCGCTTCCAGAACGGAGTTTACGGCGGGCTGAAGATACTGAATCGAATCCAAAAAAGAAAATCACTTTCCGCCTGGATTAGCGGTGGTTTCCTTATGAGGGTCGTCTAAATTTTCGGGACGAAGATAAAACACTTCGTTTTCAGGGGTTTGGAGATAGATTTCGGGATCCATTTTGAAGCTGTAAAAGAAAAGATATTTTTTGAATTTTACGTAAACCGTATACGTTCCTTTTTGAGGTTCATAAAGCATCGTATCCGCATTCAGATCTTTCGTGATTTCTTTGTATTCAAGATATCTATGGTGGAGCGTATATTTTACTGCAGAAAGAAGATTCTTTTCCAGAGTCGCTTTTTTCGTTGCGTCCGAAAGTTTCACGTTCTTATTAAATTCTTCTACTTTGTTGAATTCTTCCACAACACCTTGCGATTTTCCCGCTTGAAGGCCGACAAAAGCTATGAGAAGTAAAAGAGAGATTGTGAGTATTTTCTTCATCTGGTTTCCTATTTCCGATATTAATATCGGATTTTAGAACGGGCAAACTTAGCCCCTTTCTTATAATTTCTCAAGCGGGGTATAGGCAACAAAAAAGTTCTTCTCAACGTTTCCGAAGCGAATAGAAACTTTCGTATTTTTTTCTTTTCCCGAAACTGTCTGAATCGTCCCGATTCCGAATTGTTTGTGTTTTACCCGGTCTCCCGGTTTTAAATAGAGATTAGCAGGATCCGGTGTGGATGAAAAGCCCGTATTAAATTTTTCTTCAACCGGCCGAGTCTTAGAAGCCAAGGGCGGTCCCTGAGGTCTTCTTGCAGTACGTTCCCGACTTACGCGTTCTCCGAAACATTCTCTTGGAACTTCCGATAAAAATCGAGAAGGGATTCTGTCCTCTACCTTACCAAACTTTCTGGAAGTCCTACAATAACTTAGAAACAATTGTTCCCGAGCGCGCGTAAGAGCGACGTAAAAAAGTCTTCTTTCTTCCTCGTCTCCAAAGTGAGAATCTTCCAAGCTCATACTGTGAGGAAATGTACCTTCTTCCAAACCCGAAAGAAAGACGATCTTAAATTCCAGACCTTTTGCATTATGTACCGTCATGAGATTCACATAATCGGCAAGCTCTTTCGATTCTTCCTCGCTTGTAATTAAGCTGATCTGATTCAAATATTCTTCCAAGGAGGGGGAATCAGAATTTTTTTCGTATTCCTCGATCGAATTAACAAGTTCCTGAAGGTTTTCTAAACGGGCGATTGATTCTTCCGTACCTTCGTCCCTTAAATGGGACATGAGACCAGAACGATTCAAAAGTTCTAATGCGATTTCGGAAGGAGAAGAGTTCTTTTCAGCCTTTTCGATCAGATCGCTGAATAAACTATAGAGTTCCCTCCCTTTGGATTTCGCCGCTTTTTTGAGAGGAATATCTTCTTGGCCCAAGGCTTCCAAAAGAGAAATTCCTTTTTCCAAAGAAAATTCACGGATTTTATCGATTCCGGAATCGCCGATTCCTCTCGGAGGATAGTTGACGATTCGAAGAAGTGAAACGCTGTCTAGAGGATTGGAAACCACACTCAGATAAGCAATAAAATCCTTGATCTCCGCCCTGTCAAAAAATCGGAAACCCCCGAAAATTTTATACGGGATTCCCAGATTCCGAAGCGCTTCCTCAAAATATCTGGACTGAGAATTTGTTCTATAGAATATTGCAATATTCTTATATTCTGTTCCATAGGAGTATGCGGAACGGATTCTCGTAATTACTCCGTGAGCTTCCTCGGATTCGTTTTCAAATTCGTTCAACACGATCGGAGAGCCTTCGGGATTATTTGTGAATATTTCTTTTTGTTTTCTCTGAGTGTTGTTCGAAATCACTTTTGAAGCCGCAAGAATGATGTTCGACGAAGAACGATAATTCTCCTCTAGTTTGATGACCGTGGATTCAGGGAAGTCCTTTTCGAAATTCAGAATGTTTCCGATATCGGCTCCTCTCCAGGAATAAATGGATTGATCGTCGTCACCAACAACACAAAGATTTCTTTTTTCGCCCGCGAGAAGAAGTACCAACTGGTATTGTACTTTGTTTGTATCCTGATATTCGTCTACCATCACGTATTCCCATTTATGACGGTATTTGGCGATTGCATCCGGGGATTTTTGAAAGAGTTGTACCGTTTTCCAGATGAGATCTCCGAAATCGAAAGCACGGTTCGCGTCTTTTCTCTTTTCGTATTCTTTGTAAATTGCGGATACGGTCTTGGAAAAATCGGTGCGTCCTTCCTTTTCCAGATAAGCCTCAGGAGACAACATCTTATCTTTCAAACTGCTAATATAATTTCCCAGCATAGAAGGTTTGTAGAATTTAGGATCCAAGGAAAGATCTTTTACGACTTGTTTGAGAAGGGACTCTTGAAGGGTCGTATCGTAAACGGTAAACGCATTGTCGAATCCAAAAAAAGCCGCTTCTCTTCTGAGGATATAAAGACAAAGAGAATGGAATGTTTTAATCTGAAGATTCGCTGGAAGGAAAGGGACTAAGTTTTTTACTCGTTCGACCATCTCCGCGGCGGCCTTATTAGTGAAGGTCAACGCGCAGATTCGATCAATTCCATGATTGACGAGAAGATTTGCGATTCTATGCGTGATGACCCTAGTTTTACCCGAGCCTGCGCCTGCCAAAATGAGTACTGGGCCGGCTGTCTGTAAAACGGCTTTTTTTTGTTCTTCGTTCAGACCTGTAAGGAAAGAAGAGGTCAAAATCTATAATCTCCGATTCCAAACACAAACTGAAATGCATTGTCGGATTCAAATTTCGTAAAGGGATGATCCGGAACTCCCGAATATTTCAATTTCTGAGCAAAATAAATTCGAAGAGGAAGAACCGGAATCTGAATCCTGAGACCGATTCCCCAGGAAAATCGGAATTTATCCAAAGCAATATTGTTTCCGGAAAGCACCAGGTTGGCAGGATTGTTGAGTTCTTCGTAAGTATAATCTGCTTTTCGAAGGGCGTTCAGATTGTAATGATTTGAAAGAGCATATCCTATGGGATCCTTTAACTGAGCTTCTCTGATTCTTTGGTCGTAGGTTGTAAAGAGATCCCTTCTTACCCCGGTCGCTCGATTGACTTCCTCATACAAGGCTCCTGCGTCGAAAAAAGCAACTAACCAGAGTAAGGTGGGTTCGATCGGAAAACGAAGTTCGGAACTAAAAAGCATCCTGGTCGCAGCCCCGTCCCTCCATTCGGTAGGATATTTTGCGTCGTTATAAAACCAACCGCGAAGAGACTCGTAACCGCCTAAGAACTGCAAGTCTTGCAACTGAATGTATGGCCTTTGAATCGGATCCTGTTTACCGTAATACGGAACCCTTTGGTATGTAAAAAGAGAGGAACTCCTAAATTCTTGTACGACTCTCCATCGTTTGAGTGCGTTGTTTCTAAAAAGTCCGAAAAAACTATAATCAAACCAAGTATGATAGTATTCCGCAAGAACCCTATATTGATCGAAATGGGATTGACCACCTAATGCCTGCCCAACGTTGTCCATCTGAAAAAGCAAGTCATAACCTTGTGTAGGGTTAAAAACGTTATCTCGAATGTCATACGCGATTCCATTCGAAATCTGAGAACGGAATTGCCAACCTCTACGAACTTCTGCAAGAACTTGGTCTGATACGAGAGAAGACGGATTTGTGGAAGCGTAGATACTTGGGGAATATCTGTGAAAATGAGTCCAGTTGATAAAAATCCTGTGACCGATCCCGACGGTAAAACCTACCCCGTCCCTAGAATAAATAGCCTGTTCCTTAATTGACTGTTGGTTGTTATTCTCCGTAATTGAGACGGCACCTACGTTATAAATTCTAGAAGAATAAAAAAGAGAAAGAGAAAGAGACCAAGGTTTATTATAAAGCCAAGGTTCCGTCCAAGTTATCTGAAAAAGTCTTCGGAACGGACCGAATTCGAGACGTCCAGAAATTTTTTGACCTGTTCCATTTAGGTTATTTTCACCGACCTCAGTAAAGATGGAGAATCCGGTGATTGTACCGTAACCGCCACCCATAGAAACCGTTCCCGTAGGTTGTTCAAGAACTTCGATGATCAGATTCATTTTCGTCTGGTCCGAACCCGGCCTCATGTTAAAGTTAACTTCTTTGAAGTAACCCAGGTTATAAATCCTTTCTCGGGAACGATTGACTAGAATGGAGTTGAACAGATCCCCCTGTTTGAAAAGAAGTTCCCTTCGAATTACACGATCCTGGGTTTTCTTATTTCCTTTGATGATAACGTTTTCCACATAAGCGAGGTTGTTTTCTCGAATATTAAAATCCACGTGAACGAATTTTTTACCATGTAACTCAGGTTTGGTATTGTAGAGTTGTCTCAATCGTTTGATATGAAGCTGGGAATATTCGTTTTCACAGATTTTTCTTTCTTCCTCGGATTTACGGCTGTAACAATTTTCATAATATTCTAAATTTTCACGATCGAGAGAAATCACCTTTCTACGAGGAATCACCTGTGCGAAGAGATAACCTTTCGAACTGTACATTTCGTTCACAGTTCCCCGGTCCCGCATAAAACGAGTTTCATCAAAAATTGCTCCTACGTCCCCGTCGCTGTAGTCCAAACTTTTTTCGATTTCTTTGGGAGAAAAAAGAGGCTTCAACTCGTCCTTTGCAGTTTCCGGAGGATTCTTCTCTTTATTCAAAAAGAGGGGTCTTCCTTCTCCATCCAAAGACGTATCATGGTTTACAGTATAGCCGTTGAAGAAATAAATTTGACCTTCGGAAATTTTTATGTTTACGATGATAACTCTTCTGTCTTTTTTTTCCGGGTTTTCCCAATGGATCTCCCAATTAGTTCCTTCCCGAATCAATTCGGCGTCAAGATAACCTTTACTTTTGAGATAAGCGACAATGGTATCCTTATCTTTTTCAAAGGAAGATTCCTTGAAATTACCACCTTCGAAAACCCCTTCCTCTTTCATTTCTATAACAGAAAGAATCTCCGAAGTCTCGATGGATTCATTACCGTAAACGTTGATTTTGGAGACGGGGATTTCTTCCCCTTCGTCGATGACAAAACGAACCCGAACCAGATTCGTCTTCGAATCTGGTTTTCCCAATTCCACTTTTACATAAGCGAGAAAAAATCCTTCGTCTCTGTATTTCTGAAGAATCAAATCTCTCGACTTAGTGATCTTTTGGGGTGTGATCACTTCGTTATCTTTGAGAGGAAGTTTATCTCTCAGATCTGCGGGAAAAACTTCATCCGCGCCAACAAACTCTATTTCTTTTACTCGCGGTCTTTCTTTGAGATCAAAGATGATACGGATTCCGTCCGAAACTTCTTCTGCTTGAATATCGACGAAATAAAAAAAGCCGGAGTTGAAAAGATTCTTTAGATCCCGATCCAGAATTTTTTTGGTAAGAATTTTACCGATTTTTATCTCGATCATCGATTCGAGATCACTATCGGGAGTATTTTTATTTCCTTTGAATTTAACTTCTTTGATGACTTTCCCCAAAAAGTCGTTTCGTTTGGAAAGAATTTGAGTCAGTTCACCTGAATAGAATAAAAGTCCTAAAAGAATCACAAGCACAGATCCTTTTAAAGTTGGGGATAATATTCGTTTCAAAGTAAAAACTAAAGCCACCTAGATATTTGCAACTAGAACCAAAACCATCCAAAATCGGAATTTATTTTTCTCCGGAACCAGTTTGTCTTACCATCGCTAGGTTAAACTTACTTACTCCTGCCTCATTTACCTTATCGATTACCTTAATCACGGTTTGATAACTTGCAGTTCCGTCTCCTCGGATGATAACCCGATTTTTTCCCGGCTCCCTTTTCTCCAAAGGACCAAGGAAGACATTGATTTTTTCCGTCAGCTTTTCCAATGGAACCGGATCGGTATCCTTATCTAAGAAAATCTTACCGTCTTTATTGACTGTAATTACAAGTTCGTCTTTTTTCTTTTCTTGGGCGGTTGAAGAAGACCGAGGAAGTTCGATTTTCATGACCGTTGATTTTTCCAAAGTCGCATTCATCAAAAAATAAATAACGATAAAAGAAATCACATCTATCAAAGGAGCTAATTCGATTTGCCCTGTTCTGCTTGCGGAAGATCGAAACTTTCTGAACTTCATATTTATTTCAGATATTTAAGAGCTTGGCCGGAAAGATTTTCCATTTCGGCAATCGTATCTTCTTTTTTCTTTTGAAAGTAGTTATAGGCAACGTAGGCAGGAATCGCAATCGCAAGTCCCATTGCGGTCGTAATCAAAGCTTCGCTGATCCCTACTTCAGCTCCTCTTGTTCCCGAACCTTCTTCGAAGGAACGAATGATCCCAAGTACTGTCCCAAGAACACCAAGAAGAGGAGAAATTGTCGCGATAGTCCCGAGTCCAGAAAGAAATCTTTCCATTTTGAGAATCTGTGCAAAACCTGCAGAGAGCATTTCCTCTTCCGCCGCTTCTAAATTTTTAAGCGAAGATTCGATGCCTGCTTGAAGAACAAGAACAGAGGGCCCGTTGTTCATGCCTTTGAGATAATCGATCGCTGTATTCCAATTTTTCTGACGAAATAATTCTTTGAGAGAACGCCAGTCATCGAGAGCAATCGGTTTCCACTTGGAAAAATAGATCAGTCTTTCAATAATGATCGTAAAACCGATGATGGAAACTAAGACAATAACAATCGGTACAGACTCCGGAGGAATTGCAGAAATTAGAGAATCGGATTTGGCTAAAAACATTTCAGTAAAATTCTCCCATGAGTAGAGTTTAAAACTCTCCTGTAGCTGCCAAACAGTTTTCTAATTCGCGTACCTCCTTTTTGTAGGGATTCGAAATTGGGAAATCTGTATCCTAAACCGCCTGTTTCTTCAACAGTTCTTTAGCGTGTTCTAGAGCGCCTTTTGACACTTTCTGACCTGAGATCATTCTTGCAAGTTCCAAAGTTCTCTCTTCTAAACTCAAAAACTCCGTCTTTGAAAACGTACGTCCTCCTTCTACCGACTTCGTAACTTTCAGATGATCGTTTGCTGCGGACGCGATCTGTTGTAAGTGTGTGATCAAAATCAATTGGTGATTTTCCGCCAGATTTCTGAGTTTTCGAGCCACATCCATTGCAATTTCTCCGCCTAAACCGGAATCGATCTCATCGAAGATCAAAACCCGTAAATTGGCCTGTCTACCCAAAATAGAGCGAATTGCAAGCATTACTCGAGACACCTCCCCGCCTGAGGCGATCTTACGAAGCGGTCTCGGCTTTTCGCCCGGATTCGGACTGAAATAAAATTCGAGCTGATCAAGTCCCGACTCGTTTACGATATAACTTTTACCCGAAGCCGATACTTCTCCTTCCGGACTCGGTTCCCAGCGAAGTACGACTTGAACCGCGGCCCCTGGCATTCCGAGCTGTTCCAATTCGGACTTGAGGGAAGACTCAAAACGAATGAGAGATTCCCTTCTCGCTTTGGAAAGTTGAATCGAAAGAGAAGCAAGTCTAGAAGTCACCTTCTCGATTTCGACTTGCATCGATTCCTTATTCTTCGAATTTTCTTCCATCGCTTCCAATTCCTGTTCTGCTTTGCTTTTGCAATCCAGAATCGCAGCCAAATCGGAACCATATTTTTTTTTCATTTTAGAAATCAAATCCAAACGAGACTGAACGAATTGAAGCCTATCTGGAGAAAAGAAAATCTCTTCCTTTTCGTCCAAAACGGATGAGTTGATCTCTTTGAGTTGAATATAAATTTCCTGCAAAGAATCCAAGGTCTTTGAGAAATCGGGTTGAATCGATTTGATCTTTTCTGCCGCATTCAGAAATCTCGGAAAAGAAGGAAGAATGGCGGATTCACTGTCCGCAAGATACGAAGATAGAATTTCATAATTCTCTGCAAGAAGTTCTCCATGAGCCAAAAGATTTTCCTCTTGGATCAATCCCTCTTCCTCGCCTTCCTTAAGACCAGCCTCTTTAATTTCTCTGATTTGAAAGGTAAGAAACTCGATTCGTTTGGATTTTTCTTCCTCATTCTTACGCAATTCTTCAAGGCGTTTTTTTAGACTCTTGTAGGTAAGAAAACATTCTTTCACTTCATTTCGAAGGGGAACGAGACCTGCGTAAAGATCGATGATGTCCAGTTGTTCTCCCCGATCCAAAAGAAGAATCTGATCGTTCTGATTGTGAACTTCGGCGAGCAATTCACCCAAACCTCGAAGAGTAGTTGAAGAAGCAAGGGATTGATTGATCAAAATCCGAGACTTTCCGTCCCGGCTACATTCTCGATGAAGAGTCAATTCCTGCGAATCGAAGGAGAATCCCTTCTCTTTCAACCATTCAAGGGCAACAGGGTTTTTAGAGAGATCGAACACACCTTCTAACACATAACGGGGAGCACCCGTTCGAATTTCCATCGGACTACTTTTCCCGCCTAACAAAGAAGAAATGGCATCCAAAATAAGAGACTTCCCCGCCCCCGTCTCTCCGGTAATCACAGTCATTCCTTTTTGAAAATCGATGCAAGCCTCTTCAATTAGAGCGAAGTCTCTTATATTCAGGGTTCTCAGCATATTTACCTCAAAATACTAAACAAATTATAGCCTTTATATGACTGCTATACAAATGATTGCAATGTTTTTTTCTTGAGGCAGATTTTTTTTTGCATTCCCTCCCGGGCCCTTCTTTTAACGTGAGCAGGGTCGTAAGGAGGAAAAAAGAGAAAAATCTTGTACAGAAAAGCGCCAGATCACATATTGAACCGTACTTTCAGCAAAAAAAGGGTTAAATATGGATCTGACAGAGATATTTTGTGCGATAGACGATTATTGTACACAACAAAAAATAAACTGGAACGTGAAAATACTTTTGTCCGGTGGTTCGAAAAAGAAACCGAAAATTTCAGTTAAGCCTGAGTGAAATAGCAACGATTGTTGTCTATTTTCATCTTTCTCATTATAGAGAATTTAAAAATTATTATCTGATAGAAATAAAAAAGAATTTAAAATCGGAATTTCCAAAAGCTGTAAGTTACAATCGTTTTGTTGAACTGATGCCTAACGCGTTATCTGTCATAGCCATAACCTTACCCACAAATTAAGAAGGCTTTTGGGATCATAAGGATCAAAAGCTGATATTTTTCAAGGGGTTAGTGGATAGGGTTTAGGAGTTAGGACTTTACATACAATAAAACGCAAGTGTTCCGACGTGTTAGTGATTAGGGGTTAGGTTTTAGTGGATAGAACTTTATGTATAATAAAATGCAAGTGTTCAGACGTATTAGTGATTAGGGTTTAGATTTTAGTGGATAGAACTTTACATACAATAAAACGCAAGTGTTCCGACGTGTCAGTGATTAG
>NZ_AHMT02000028.1 GCF_000243815.2 Leptospira alexanderi serovar Manhao 3 str. L 60
AGTCAACAAACAAAATCTTTGTGATCCTTGCTCTGATCAATCTACTATTCCAAAAAAGATATAGCAGATATCTGTTTTTCACATTCAAGCACCGGCTAACTTCAATTAGTCGGTGTCTCTTTTTTTTATTCGATCTCCGTGAAGGTGTCATCTTATCATTTCTCCTTTTCAAGCAGCATTCCGGTTTTCCGGAGCCCGCTTTCTTCCTTTGGTGTGGGTTCTGCACTGGACGCAAGAATTTTCCAAATCACATTCCGATTGCGGCACCTCCGTCCACTCTCAAATATGTTCCTGTAATATAATTGGATTGATCGCTTAAAAAGAATTTCACAGCGTTTGCAATCTCTTGTTGTGTGCCCGGTCTTCGGAGAGGAAT
>NZ_AHMT02000027.1:0-30000 GCF_000243815.2 Leptospira alexanderi serovar Manhao 3 str. L 60
ATAACCAACCCCACAAATTAAGAAGGCTTTTGGGATAATAGGATCAAAAACTGATATTTTTCAAGTGTTCCGACGTGTTAGTGATTAGGGGGTTAGATTTTAGTGGATAGAACTTTATGCACAATAAAATGCAAGTGTTCCGACGTGTTAGTGATTAGGGGTTAGATTTTAGTGGATAGAACTTTATGTACAATAAAACGCAAGTGTTCCGACGTGTTAGTGATTAGGGGTTAGATTTTAGTGGATAGAACTTTATGCACAATAAAATGCAAGTGTTCCGACGAGAATGAGACTTTTTACTTGCAAAAAGTATAATTTTCTGATAGAGAAAAATCTCCCGAACCTTTCCACCTCCACCCCCACCCAAAAATAAGCGTTTCCATCTTAGAGCCGGTCTCAGAACTACCTATTAAAAAAGTTAAAAGACAATGATGGAGCTTGCGAGATAAAGAGATGCCAGATAATTTTCCGCTTTTCTATTCCAGCGAATTAGAATAGCTCTGAATCGATTGTGCCAACTGTTTGTTCTTTCAACGACCCAACGCCTCGGTTTTCCTTTATATTTGCCGATGAGAGGCTTCTCACCTTTTTTCCGAATATGAGCTCGAATGTTTCTTTTCTTGATGAATGCTTCTATATCTTTGAAGTCATAACCTTTATCTAAACAAAGATGCTTCGGTTTTTTCTTTTCTTCCGGAAAAAACTAAGATTGAATTCAACGTATCTTTTACACCGCGTTTGTCATGAACGTTAGCTCCAGTCAACGTAATTGCCAAAGGAATACCATTTCCATCCGTAAGAATATGCCGTTTAACCCCTAATTTGGCACGGTCTGTAGGGTTCTTTCCGGTTAAGCTCCCCCTTTGGGAGCTTTAACCATTGCGGAATCCATCGAAGCCCAGTCCCATGCTATCTTATTCTTCACATCATAATATTTTAAAATAGATTTATAGATCTTTTTAAATACTCCCGCTCGTTCCCATTCTTGAAATCTTCTATGACAAGTTTGACCGGACCCAAAGTCATTCGGAATTGCACGCCACTGACATCCCGTTTTCATTCGATAGATAATCCCTGCCATTACCACTCTTGCAGGTACACGATTGCGCCCTCCTTGGGGATTGACCTTTTCTTTAGGGATAAAAGATGCGATTTTTTTGCCAAAGGGCATCAGGTATCTCTGAATAATATTTGTCCATTTCACATTGATATTATTATGCTTTCTCAGTACAAGCAGTTTTGAGACCGGCTCTTAGTTTCACGGGGGATTTTGTCGTAATTCCGACAAATTGATCTTGAGATCCCATTACTTGTGGGTAAGGTGATGCCTTCCTATGGGTCGGTGTTTAGGTCGTTCGATAGGAGTGCTGGTTTATCACCCGGCTTTGTTAAGACCTTCCGCCCTCTGTCATTTTAGGAGAAATGAAATGAAAAGTCAAGATGGCAAATATGTAGGAATTGATTGTGGAAAGAAAACTTTAGAGGTTGTTCGAATCAATTCGGAGAACTCGCTCGAACGTCGACAGTTTAGTACAACAGAAAGTGGTATTAACAATTTACTAAAATGGTTAACCTTGAATGATATAGTCGGCCTGGGTTTTTCAGCTACGCTGAAAGCTAACACCAACGCTTCGCTGGCTTTTAGCAATTTCGCTCTCCATGGATCGCTCGATTGGCTCTCAATCTTTAGAATAGCAAAATCAATATTAAACAAAGGGATTCAAGTAATTAGTCCTGAATCCCGGAGACTTAGCAACAATCTATCAATCCTTAAAAAGACCGATAAAGAAGACAGTTTAAAAATAGCCAGGCTCATTCAACGTTTTCCAATAGAAGAGTTACCGGTTGTTCCAATTCCAACTGACGAAGAGGAAGACAATCGAAGACTTTGCACGGAACATGAGAATTGGACAAGACAACTAACGCAAGGCAAAAATCGACTTCATAGTTTATTCACTCAAGCCGGTTTGACTGAAATTACCAAAAAGCATTTGCGAATAAAAGCATCCAGAGAAGCTTCCGTAACTCTACTTCCTGATCGATACAAAAGAGAAGCAGAACGAATCTTAAAAGTTTTAGATTTAGTCGAACTAAATCTAAAACTAATAGAAGAAGAAATTAAAGAGGCTCTGAAAAAAAATCAGAGTTACGTTCAAACGATCATGTCCATGCCTGGGATCGGTATGATTACTTCTTTGGCGATCATGAGTTATATGGGTGATTGTAAACGATTCTCTTCGGCTAAACAAGCCGCTTACTTTGTGGGCTTAGTTCCGAGTGTTGATATTTCGGGAGATACGGTTCGATACGGTAGAATTGTTTCCCGTGGTTGTCATGCAATCCGAAGAGTAATTGTTCAAGCGGCCTGGAGTCTGGTTCGATGTCAGCATGGTGGAAAGATAAAAGAATTCTATCAAAGGTTATACCTTAAAAAAGGAGCTAAAAAATCGATCATCGCTACTTCACGCAAAATGATCGAAGTTCTTTATTCAATGATTCGAACGGGAGATCTTTTTGATTCTATGCCTGAAGAAGTATGGAATCGAAAATTAGCTCAATATGGTCTTATGTAAAAAAATAGCGGGAGGGCTTGACACAAGAAACATAGGAGTAGAGAGGTGCTTTAGTTTTATCGAGCGTTCCTTAGAGCGCGCCGTATATAGTTCTCAGTAAGTCAGCTTGTTCAAATTTAGGATAGTTCACAAAAATCTTATAAAGACTTAATGCTAAAGAAATAATATTTGCGAAAAAATTACTACTTAATTTAAAAAATAATACGTTTGTAGATCAAATATAAATTGGTTCTAGTCTTTCTTCGATAACATTCCTTGGTCAAGATACTTATTTATTTTAATAAGAAATGAAAAGAGCGACAAGGTGAAAATTATGAAAAAAATTTTAATGATTCTGATCGGTTTCTTTTTATTAGGAACCATAGAAAATCTTTACGCACGTCGAGGGAGAGTAATTGAAAATCCGGTCGACATTGTTGAGGTGCCTTATCAAAATCAGGTTTCTAATCCACCTGTGGAGTCCTTTTATCGGGCCGATATGTTGGATCCGGAACAGCTTAGAGGTTCGGATGGATTTTGGTCGGCCGGAATGTCGACATCTCCCGGTAATTCGGATCGTTCCCTTTTCAATCATGTTACTCTTGGTGCTCATACTGGGCGTTCTGCGTATATTAGCGCGACTAGAGCTCTAAGCGACGCTCATATTTTCGGGAATTCGAATATTCCTCAGGATTATTACATTTATCAAATCGCGGGAGCGCCTAATATTTTTGATGTGCAAAGATCACTTGGGCCTTACACTCCATCGCATGCGAGAGGAGACGTTGTCGCGTTATTTCGAATCACATGGGGGCAGGTTTATGGCTGGTACCGTGTTAGCTTTGGCGTCCGGGGGGAATTCGTGCACAATCCTATGTTTGACAGAGGGAGGTATGGGAATACTACATCTTCCCCAGGATATCCGGAGTTAGCTGGGTTTCCTCAAGGTGATCCGCGGTGGGGAAATCGATTTTTTGCGAACATTGCGAGGTGTGATAATTCTTTACGTTCAAGTAATGGAAGGTGTTATTTAAGGGAGGATAAGCGCGATACCGACCAGAAAATTTACGATAAGAGTTACAAGAGAAGCAAGATACCGAGTCTTCCAATATTTGAAACTCCAATCTCCAAAGTTGCGTCCAGTAAAGGAGTGTATATAAGTTTATCCAACTACCTATCCGGTCTTTGTTATGTTACTTCAAAAACTAAAATTGAATGCAGATCTATATTGAATAATGGAAAACTTAGTTCCATTAAAGAAAACACGATAAGCGATACAGGTTATGAAGATTCTTACATGTTTGGTGATATCAATAACGATCAGAAGAATGATTTTTGTCGTTTAGTGGCAGGTAGGAATAACCTTACATTATTAAAATGTAATCTTGGAGATGGTAATGGAAGGTTTCCTAATGAAGTAAATTTCGGCGCTTTAGACGGCGGTTGGGCGTCACGAGGGGCCGCAGATAAACGTGTGATTGTGAAAGGTATTTTTGGAAAAGCTTATTTTTGCCGTATTGTAAATGGGTATGAGATAGCTTGTACAGAGTTAGTCCGAAAAAATGATAGTGGCAGTGGTGTTGTCACTTTTACTCAGGGAAAAACTAGAAAAACTAATGGATCATATTATTATTCCGCTTTGGTTAGGCAAGAGGGTATTTTTACAGATAGTAACCAAGACGGTATTCCTGACTGGTGTAAAGTCAGTTATAAAGCAGCAGATTCCGAAATTTATTCGGAATGTTGGTGGTCGGAGAATGGAAATCAATTTTCCAAAAAGGTAATCTTTAGAAATAATATAAAAACTAAGGGTGTAGTTGCTGCGGCAAATATCGTGAATTCTAGAATACCGGATCTTTGTTTTATTCCAGAGTATCGGCAAAACAGTTCCGTTGTATGTTATAATTTTCCGAACGAGCATTTATATTATTCGTCGTCTCAATTCAATTATGCAACTCGACTTATCGAAGCCAAAAACCTTATGAGTGAAAATGACAATTCTCTTTGTGCAACCGAGGTCAGAAGTAAGGGTAAAATAATGAGACTTTCCTGTGTTTCAAAAGATTCCAAATCTTCTACGGGCTTTTCTTCCGTTTTTTCTACATCGAACTTTGAAGATTATGGGAATGTTTTTAATAAGAAGCAGACAACAATTGTTTATTCCAACGGAAGAAGTTTATTTTGTTCGATTCGACAAGATACCGCTGGATGTGTACCACTTAGTCAGAACGCTCCCAGTTGCCAACTGATAGCGCCGGTTCAGATGCGGTTTGCGAGGTCTCTCAGGATTGGTCTAGGGCTGGAAAACTTTCAAGGAAAAAATGAATGTTTGGAATTAAATACCAAAGAAGGCTGTTATAGGGAGGACGGAATTTGTTATAAATGGGATTATTGAGAATTGTTTTGTGGTGCTACTTTGGATATTTCAGTAATTTAGGTAGTGTCAGGAATCCTGTGTAAATAACTTTCTTAAAACGAATCCAATTTCAATCGATCTCCGAAAAGAATCGAAAACTGATTCATCGCTTGAACTCAGCGACTCGGCTCTCTAAGGATCGCTCGTCATCCCAATCTTGAATCGGCATGGTCCATTTTTTAGACATATTATTCAAAGCTAAATAGAGAAGCTTGATTGCCGCCTCATCGTTCGGAAACGAACCCCGATTCTTGATAATCTTTCTTAAGCCCATATTCATAGATTCGATAGCATTTGTAGTGTATATCGCCTTACGAATGTTAGGTGGATAGGCCAAAAAAGGAATCACCGAATCCCAATTACTTCTCCAAGACTTGCTGATCATCGGATATTGACTGTCCCATTTGGTTGAAAAATCATCAAGGTCTTTTCTTAGCAATTTCTTCCGATGGAGATTTGTAGATGGCCTTTAGGTCGACTACCAACTCTTTCCTCTGTTTGTAAGAAACCCATTTCAAAGAATTCCTAACCATAGGAACGATACAAAGTTGAACTTGTGCATTAGGAAAAACTGATATGATTGTATCCGGAAATCCTTTCAATCCGTCGACACAAGCAATTAAGATATCTTCAACGCCTCGATTTTTTAAATCGGTTAAAATCTGAAGCCAGAACTTTGCCCCTTCGGTTCTTTCTACCCAAATCCCAAGAATCTCTTTTGTGCCCTGTAGATTGATTCCTAAAGCCAAATAGAAGGCTTTGTTCACGACGTGGTTGCCGTCTCTTACCTTCACGATCAGCGCGTCCATGATGAGAATCGGATACACTTTATCCAAGGGGCGATTCTGCCATTCGATTACCGTTTCCATGACGGAATCCGTTACTTGAGAAATCAAATCCGCCGAGACTTCGACTTGATAAATTTCTTTCAGGTGTTGAGATATTTCTCGAGTTGTCATTCCGCGTGAATACATCGAGATGATCTTTTCATCGAAGCCGGTAAAGCGTGTCTGTCCTTTCCGGATTATCTGAGGTTCAAAGCTTCCGTTTCTATCTCGAGGAACTTCCAAGTCAATTGTCCCAAAGTCTCCTTTGAGCTTTTTGCTACTTTTTCCATTTCTTGAATTGCCTGTGTTATTTCCAGTCGAGGAATTTTTCTCATACCCAAGATGATGCGTCATCTCTCCTTGCATCGCTCGTTCAACAAGTGATTTGGTGAGTTGTTTTAAGAGGCCTTCGTTTCCGATCAGCTCTTCGGGGGTTTTACCTTTGATTAATTCATCAAGTAGTTCTTCTGCTCGATTCTTCGGTTTGCTCATGTTGTTTTTATCCTTGTTACTTTTTCTTTTTTCACAAGTCATTTACACAATCGAGATGACACCTTCTCTTAACAATGTTTGTCAAGAAAATACAAGGAATCGTAATAAGACTTTAAAGTTTCGAATGTATTTCATTCGAAACACATTGTATATCCAAGAAGGAACTAACGTTTGTTTTACGAGATTTCTCTCTTTCTCAATTTCATATTTGTAAAGTTCAGATCAAACCGTTGTCACGGAGATCTTTCTCGGTTAGATCGGTGATTTCCAGAATTGTATTTAGATCGATCCCTTTTGCAAACATCTTGCGGGCATCTTCAATCTTTCCTTCAATCTTTCCCTCAATCTTTCCCTCTTGAATCAATTTTTCCGCTGTGGTCATGGCCAACTCCTCGTATCTTTCCAGTCTCGATAAATGAAGCACTTTCTTCAGGACGGACGGTTTTGAATCTCTTACATTATATATATACAACAACAGTTTGTTTAAGAGGGCAACTCTTTTTGGCTCCTCTGCAATTTCAAGGACTAGTGAAAAAAGTGCGGGAAGAGACTTTTGAAACCTCTCTTCACCTTCTCGGATTCTTTGCACTACTCCAAAGATCACCTGAAGCGTGATACTCTCCAGTTTTTCTTGTATTGCCATTCCCGACAAATCAAACAAGGCGATCTTGAAATCAGGTATAAAGTCACGGAGGTGTATGGTTTCCTCTTTCGTAATTTTGAATTGATTTAAAAAATTTTCTCCGAGTTGCCATTCTTTTTCTCCGTGATAGAATACGAATGGAATTACGACTGATAACTTTTCAGCGTTTCTTTGTTGACTGCGATAGATTTCGGCAAGGTATCCTAAGAGTTGAATATAGATGGCGTTGTCTAAGTAACTTTTGTGTTCGAATAGAATATATATGTTGGCTTGATTTCCTGATCTTAAGGGGATTCGAAACAACAAATCAGTCTGTTCTGATTTGAGTTCTTCGGATACGAAACTGGATTCCGATAATTCCAACTTTTCCAAGTCGAGTAACTCTACTACTTCCGGCGGAAGTGTTCTTCTAAAAAAAGAAATAGCTTCGATTTTGTCCTGTAACGTCTCCCGAATCAGTCTGTCGTGTGGGTTATTGACTTCAGTCATATGTTCCTATTCGATTTCCTCGGCAGTGGTTGTCAATTCTCTTTAGAAAGCGCATGTGTCTTAACTATGTTTATCAAGAAATTGAAAGAATCGTAATAAAACTTTAAAGTTACAGTACGGTTCATTCAAGAATCATTGTATTTCTCAGTTGCTTTTTAAGAAGAACCTAAAGTCCGTTTTAGTGGATAGGGTTTAGGAATTAGTGGATAGGGCGGCTTTCGGAGAAAGGGTTCTTTGTATTTGAGTATTTTTGTATATTCGACTTTACTCTTTTGTTCTTGTTTCTCCGAAACCGGGCTCTTCGCTTCAATCTGCAAAGCAACATGGAGTATTATCGTTAATAGAAATGCTATTCCATTCATCGCATGTTGCATTGCAGTATTTCCGCTTCGATCCCATGCCGCTTCGTGGGTCTATGTTTCACTGTGGTTCAAGTGAGATTCCAGAGTGCGACCCATGGAATCTGTTGAATTCAGAGTCGGGCACTGAATTAATTTCGTTTGTAGAGAAAGATCGTTCCTTTATTCCAGTGAACACACGCCACACTAAATTATCCCGCGTTGTGGGTCTATGTTATTTCTTTTCTTCTTTCAGATCTCTCTTACTCAAAGAAAATCGTTTTCAAAGAACATGCTTTTGATCTCTTCGCACCGCCGGTGCAGTCGAGCTTGGTTCTCGAAAAAACTCCGAGATTTCAGACCAATGAGTAAAATATGAAGGGATTCTAATCTTTTACAATCATTTTTGAATTTCTTAATTCTAATTTTATGATTCCAAATCTTCTCTTTTGAAAAAAAGGCTCCACTTGGAATTGGATTCAATTTTGCTCTTTACGAACGTAACATGGTTTGCATCAGCGAGAGCCGGTTACAACCTTGCGTATTAAATTCCCCGTCAATGACCATATCGGCACTTGTAAGCCTCGCAATTTCCGGGTCGTAATAACGAGCGTTATAAAAGTAGAACTCCGAGACTCTCTGTATATCTCCTGCGAGTTATATAATGGTTAATAATGCGATCAAGATTCCTGAAAGCATCAAAAAAGAACGAATCCTTTTATCCCCTCGCTTTTTAAGCATAGTGTTACCATTTCAGAAAGAATAAATAACTATTATTTTATACGATTCTGAAAGATTCCGGCGACTATTTCAGCACGCTCGAATTTTTCTAAATCCATTTGCATTGCAAGTTCGTGATTTTTAGATGCAACATTTAAAACGACATTCGCCTTACTAATCAGAAGCCTCATAGAATACTCGTTTGGATCCAAAATCTTGAACAAACCTAAAACAAAAAATGAGGAGATCCTATTTAGAAACGGCAATTTTTTTCCATCAAGAATATATTCTCTAATTTTAAAAGCGTCGTAAGATTTCCAATGAGGATCTTTCTCATCTGAATGTAAGATCGCTATGGACCAAAAGAGTGCAAAAGGAAGAAATCCAAAAACGGACTTTGATGCCCAATATAGACCGTAATAAGGCAGAATCCATGTGCATGCAATCGTAAAGACCAACGCTATAATTGATCCGCAGGAAAAAAGAAACGCGCGTATTCTAAGATCCCCCTTGCTGCGAAAAATAGATCGAAACATTAAATAACACGAATATGAAATATACAGTAGCGCGTAGGCATTGATTAAATGATAACTATAGTTATACACATAAGTAAATTTACTCGTATCTATGATCGAAATTGCATTACAAAAAAATGCACATGACAATAAATATACTAGCACAACCCAATGAAATGGCTGGAATTCCTTTCGATTTTTGGAAGAGTCAAACATCAAATTCACAATTTTATGTAAGATTCTTGGAACAAATAGGATCGGAATCAACGTCCAATTCAGCGCAATTTCTCGAAGTTCTTCAGGAAGCAGAACGCGAAAACCGTGGCAAAACATCCAAACTGCCAATGCCGTGCATAACAAGAAAAATTGTTTCTGAGCCCCCTTACCATTGCCCGCTCGTTGAACATAAAAACCAATGCTTAATAAAAAAATAGCCACCAAAATATTATATATATTTGCCGCACTCATGCAATGGACTTGCCCCCATCTATATACTCGAAACTATGATTCCGAAGAATTCCATGTAAACAATATTTATCACTCAATTACGCTAAATAGCGATTGCTGTCCAAACAAAATTCAGGAAAATAGATTGGAGCTGAGTAGCGTTGCGAAAACTCAACGCCAGAAGAAAGGTATAACTTTTCAATGCCTTTAAGAGCAGGATTATAGAAACCATACACACGTTCATATCCACGTATAAGACAAATTCTTGCGACTGTTCGAAATGTCTCTTTTGCAGCCACAAGGCCGCTGCGATTTAATTCAAATGCGACCGCACCCCAATCAGCAACGTTAGGCTCAACAATGGCATAACGCAGCTTTGGATTTATTCCGAAAACTATACCTATTTCGGTTGGAATGAAGTTGTTCGGACGTTTTTCAGTCAGTCGCATCGCAGCAATAATTCGCCCATCCTGTTCTTCTACCCAGAACCAAGTCGACCATGGATCAAAATTGTGATTTTTCCATTCCGAAGTAGAGTAACCAGCTTCGGAATAAATTTTATTCACAAAATTTTTAATTTTGTTCAATAGTCCGCTTTGCAGATCATTACAGTGCATGATCTGCACGGTTATCTCTGTTCGCTTCGGATTAGGTAATGTAAGATTTGACATAGTGGGCCTAATTATGTCACATAATGAAAAAAACTCAAATAAACTTTTATTATTTCAAAATCAAAATTAGAAATAAGCGATTTATTCCGGATCTAATTTTTCAGCTAAAGCTTTAATTGCGGCCAAGTTCTTATCTGAAAGTTTCAGGAGAATCTTTATTAAACCTCGAAAACCGGATCGCCTGTTGATGCTTCTTAATAATATCTGATCTTCGTCCATATTAGAATCCCGATCTGGAAGTAGCATTTCGCCTTGTCCTGCGACGATCCACATTTTCGAAATTCCAAATATGGATTCAAATTGTGTCAAAACCCTATTCGTAAGCGCATTCTGACCCTTTAAAATGCGAGTAATTGCACTGTCCGTTACTCCAAATTTCGAAGCCACATTCTTTTGATTCAGATTCAATTCCTTTTTCAGATAATCAAAAACGATTTTTAAACGTTTTATTACTTCAGGATCAGTCATTTTATTGCTTGAGTTAATTTTTTAAATTGACAAATTGCTTAGATTAATTTATAATTCAGTAGATTCTATCTCGGCAAAAAGCTATGTGGAGTTGAAATGACCCCTTCTAAAGAGCAAGAATTTAACACAATTTCCAGACTGTCGCGACCTGATTCTCGATCACTTCTTATCAAGGAAGAATAGAACTTTAGGATATTAGGGTTTTCGCAAAGTTTTAACAATCAGAAGAAAATTAAAGAGTAAGTCTATGGAATATTTTCTCTCAATCAATTTGAGAAGCAACGAGTAGAAGCAAGTTAGATAACACAAATCAATGGCGCCCAAGTCCTTCCAATGTTTGATATGAATACTTTCGGATTTTATTATGGTGTTTTTCTTTATTCCTGTGGAGCGACATTAGTCTGTTTTAATTTTATCTTAGGAAATTTAGACAACCCCTGGAATTATTATAAACGCCTTTTATGGATTATTCCCATTACGATTTTTTTTTCTTATTTTATTCCCAATTTCTATTTTGTATCCATTATTGATATTCTTGGTTTCGGAATTTCTTTATTTACTACTATCTGGGCTTTTAGAAAATTATTAATAACTCAAAACCCAATTTCTTTTTTTAACCTTCCTTTGATCTCCTTCTTGATTTCTATTTGTTTTGTTTCAAATTTTCTTGGTGTAATTTTCGGTAAAAATGAATTCTTTTTTATTGCGGAATTGATTTCCGGATCTGTGATATGTTACTCGGTTATTTTAGAACGTTTTTTTCCTTTTTTATTTGGTAAGGTTAAAGTCTCAGGCGCGAACATAGACAAAGAAATTGAGTCCGAAACCATTCCAACTCCAGAAGTCAAAGAAACAAAAAAATATAAATACCCGCCTAGAGATTTGTTAGAGGGTACTGATTTAGAAAAAGTTAAAATTAAACTGAGTCAATTTATAACTTCCAAAGGTTTTATAGACGAGGAACTTAGACTTCCGGATTTTGCCAGTGACTTAGGTCTTTCCACTCACCAAGCTTCTTACTACTTAAACAAATATCTGAGTAAGAGTTATAATGATTTTCTGAATTTTCATAGAATAAACGAAGTTATGATTATGATGAAAAATAAATCTAATTTCAATCTTTTAAATATCGCTCTCGAATGCGGTTTCAATTCCGCTTCTTCGTTTCACAGGGCTTGTATTAAGTTTACCGGGAAATCCCCGCGTGATCTTAAAAATTATATTCAGTTAAATATCGAAACCAGCAATAAAGTAGAAAAGCAATTGGATTTATAATAATTATTTTGGTTATAATTGCAGTAAAAATTGAGACGTTTTCTTTTTTCGCACCGGCGTGGCGTTCTGAAACCAAATCATCTCTGAAATTCGTTATATTCATGATTTCGTAAGTTATTTTATTTCTTTGTTTTTTTATTCTCGAACTCGTTCTGGTTTGTGTTTTCTTCCGTTATGTTAGTTTTACCCTCTGCTATTTTAGTTTTTGCGAGGTTCAGGATCAACATATGTCATCCAAATCTCCTTGAATTTTTCCAGAATAGTTCGTAATTTCTTTGGGTCTCCTTCCGCCAAGAATTTTCCGTCTTTCAGTGAAAAAGAATACCAGTCACCGGCTCCTTTCTGAATGAGAGAGTGATCAATCGCAACGCCGTCTAACTCGGTGAAATTAACTTCAATTTTTACCTGCCAACCCCGATCCTGTTTGGTATTAATATCAATTCCGTATTCGTGTTCCCAATCTCCATCACATTGAGACTCGTACCATTTCATTAACCAAGAAAACATGGTTTCGGATTCAGAACTAAAAACAAATTCTTTATTTTCCCAAATGGATCGAAACGCCTCTACTAAAATTGGAAGTTTAGAAGTATCTCCACTTGCTTTATAAACTGAATCTCTAATAAAATAAAAATACCAATCCGTTTCTTCCGTTTCAAATAAATCAGATTCTATTTCATAGTTTTCTAATTCTGTGGATTTTAAACCGACTTTAAATGTCCAACCGGGATTGCTGACCGTATATATATTAATTTGGTTCTCTCGTTCCCAAATCCCATCGCATTGGTTAGAATACCATTGAATCAACCAATTGAAGATATCTTCTTGTTTCATTTTTGAAACCTCGGATTATTAGGCAGCTCATTAGAACTTGGGTCTCTCACGCCACCAGAAATATTCTTTCCTTGGACATGCGGGGTTCCATGGTCTTCTTTTGTTATTGAATTTGTATGTGTTCGCCCTCTTGAACCATCCGGTTGTCCACCATCAAATCTGACTTTAGGATCAAAGTGACCTGTTTTCGTTTTCTCATACGTTTCATATTTGAAAATATTTCCATCTTTATCTCTCTTGAAAGATGTATGATCGCCGACTGCTGATGCTTTTATTTTATCACCTGGATTATCTTTGTAAGGTGCAAGTTTATTTGAGGATCGAGTTGACCCAAGATCGGATTTACCGGCACCATTCCCAGTATTGTTCCCTTTATTTGTAACGCCTGACTTTTCACCATCATTAGATCCATTTTTACCATCACCGCCAATACTTTTTTGAGATCCTTTTTTTGCATTCAATGGATCAAGACCGGTCTTCTCCATCTGTTTCGCATCACTTGGAGAAACGGAAGTGTCTCTAGGTTTGTTCGCCTTATTCGGATTAACTACATCCCCACAGTTTATTGTTCCAGAAGAACAAAGAGCCATTCCCGTTGCGGCTAAACCTTGTAAGACGCGTGCTACTACTGGAATGAGTTGGACGTAATGCCCCGTAGGATCTTTCGCCCCAATCGGATTTCCCTTCACATACGAGAATCGGTTCCAACCTTGCGTATCAAACTCACCATCAATAATAGAATCCGCACTTGTAAATCTCGCAATCCCCGGGTCGTAGAACCTTGCATTGTAAAAATAAAACCCAGATTCCCGATCGAGTTCTTGCGAGTTGTATTTCGGAGCAAAGTTCGAATCGCCCCGTTGAACAAACGTTTCCCCGTACGGAAGATACTGCATCTTCGAAAGAGTCTTCCCCTCGTCGTCTAACACGAGAGAGACGGAATCAACTTGATCCGTTAGGAAGTAGGCAAGCGCGCCGACTTCGTTTAACGCGGCAATACGAACCCCGTTCAAATAAACATTGTTAACCGAAGTGATAACATTTTCGGACTCGATAAACTCCAAACCAAAGAACTTGCTTGGATACAAGATCTCAACGTTTGCAAAAACATTGTTTTTGGGTTCGAGAGAAGATTTGCGAATCCGAAATCCACCTTCGTCATACCAATAACTTCCAAGAATTGCATTGTTTCCATCTTGAATCTGAACAATTCTGTCTTGCGAATCCACACTGATTCGTTTGGTTAAGTCTTTTGCATTGTCTCTTTGACGAGTCAAATTCCCATTGGCGTCGTATTGCATGACAAAGGCATCGTTCCCGGATTTACTCGAATCAATGTTCGTCACTTGATGGTTTGTGTATTGGTAACTCCACTCGTCAGAGATCGCACCACTTGCAGGATCATGAAACCGTTTGGAAGTTAAGTTTCCATTCTTTGCATACGAAAAAGATTGCTGAAAGCGTTTAGAAAAATTAGAATTGGAAGATTCAAAATAGTTACCAGTCGCGTTTGTTAAACGACCCAGACCGTCATAGCCATAAACAAACTGAGTGTTAAAGTCAGAAGAATTATTAACAATATTCGTAATATTGTTGTTTGGATTGAAAGAATAGACAGCGTCTTGTAAAACTTTGTTACTTCCGTCCACATCCCCGGAAGAGTTGAGACGAATCATTCTCCCTTTCACATCATACGAATAGTTCGTAGAAATCCCGTTCCCCAGAGTTAAACTTGCAGTCTGACCAAACTCGTTGTATGTGATTTTTTCTACGATGTCTTTGTTACAATATCCGGGTAAAATTCCATTTGTATTGACTTGAACGGAAATTTCGCTGATATACCCGGCTGTTCCATATTCATAACAGGCACGCATTCTCCCGTGTGAAATCGGATGTTCCGGGTAATCAATACGAGTCACACGACCAAGTAGATCATATTTAGTTTCCGTAATATACAAAACAGATGTTAGGAACGAGGAGTTAGGGGTTAGGGGATTTGTGAGGATTGTGCGAGTTTCTTTTTTGACTCTCCCGAGTTTGTCGTAACTAAAGGTTTTGTTTTGATTGGAATCTTCGATTCGGACCAGTTTTCCGACAGAGTTTTCTGCTCCCGGAAAAGAATCATACGAATATTGAATATTCCCTTCTGGGATATTTTTGATACTAATCCGACCGATGGAATCATACGACAAGTTTGTCGTAACACCTTTCGCGTTTGTACTACTTGTTAAATCTCCAAATGCGTTGTAATTGTAGGAACTCACACCCAAGTCAGGATCACTTTCCGCACGCAGTTTCCCAAATGCGTCGTAACTCCAGTAGGTCTGGTTTCTTCCACTGACGTCTTTTGTGGGATATTGAGCGACCCATGGGGAGCGTTGGCGTTGGCTCTCGACGGAGTCGGGAATACCCGCGCTTGGATTTGGACAACTCATCAAACTTGAGTCATTGAGATCACTTTTCTTAGTTCTGTTTCCAGCAATGTCGTAACAAAACCCGATCTTTGCCTGTGTCCCGTCACTTGCAAAGTCTTCGACGTACAGGATTTCTCCTTTAGCGTCCTTTACGATTCGTTTGCTTGTGCCAGAACTGTGATTCTCAGTCGTTTCAAAAGCAGAGTTGTATGTGGTTGTAATGGTTGTAGGAGAAGTTTCCCCTTGGGCTGTCGGTAGAATTGTTTTTTTGACCCGACCGATCGGATCATATTCAAAAGATGTCGGATTTTTTTCTTCTAAGTGTAGAACAAACCGGTCGATTTCTCCAGAAGTTGCCCAGTTGGATTGTCCTTTTCGAACTATCTTTCCAGTTCCGTCATACACAAGTCTTCCGGTGATCGCATAGTTTCCGTTCGACGCACTTTTGACTGTGTAGATGTTCCGACCCATTCCGTCGGAGTAGGTCCTACTTGCAAAGTCAGGGTCTCCCGTTCCGGATGGTAGAATTGTCTTTGCGGAAAGTGGAAAACTGGAATCATACGAGTGAGTTGCCACAGTACGAGTTCCGTCATCAGTGTCTGCGCTGTTTCTTGTTAATCTTCCAAAGTTGTCATATTCAAAATAGATTTTGTTTCCGTTTGGATCTGTGATTGTGGTCGGAGCTCCGAACGCGCTTTCGTAGTTGATCTGATGTGTGGTCGTAAAAGAAATACTTCCACCGAAATTGACTTTTTGGATAACAAACTGATTCAGTTCCTTGTCGTACGAGTAGGATGTTCCACGGGCCGGACTTGCGCTTGTATCTTTTTCTGTAATTTGGTTCCCGTGATTGTCGGTTTCATACTCGATTGTATGAGTTCCTACAGCCTCTAGTCCGCTTCCTGTGTACGAGCTTGTGCGTTTTGTGAGATTTCCGCGACTGTCGTAAGAAAGTAGTGACGTAATCTCGTGAGAACTCCCACTGAATGTCACAGAACGAGTCGCCCGTCTTTGATTGGTTGTATCATCGGTTTCAAAATCCGTAACACTCGTTGTGGTCGTAACACCGTGAACTGTGTCGGTAAAGTGATCCGTGGTTGTGTCGGTCTTCCGACTGAGTTTGGTTCCATTCAAAACGATGTCGGAACTTTGTGTTGTGGTTCTTGAGCCACTCAAAAACTTTTCAATCTTAGTCGTAACGGGGAGATAACTGGTCACACCCGGTGCAATTGCAATTTGCTTGATCTCATACGAAGTCTGAATCGTACCGTAATCGTTGTTGTCATTTCCGATGATACGAGTTTCTTTCTCCGCACCGGCCAATGCACGATTCATTAGGAAATCGGAATAGGGAGTCGTATGGTATTTGTGAGTCGTTCTTTCTCCATATGCTTCGTGAACGGTAAACTCACTGAACCCAAAATAGTCGGTTTCTTTTTTTTCGTTGATAAACGAAGAGAATGCAAATCCATTCTTGTATTCGTAGTTTTTTGCAATGATGTTTGAAAACCCGTCGTCGATCGTGACTTTGGTGCAAACTCTGTAACTTGTGGGGAGGTCTGGAATCTCGTCTTCCCCTGTGTTGTCAAACTTCGTGGAATTGGAATATTCGAAATCATAAATGCCCCCAATCCCGTTTTTGACTTTTTCAATGATGTCGGGCACCGTCCCTGTCGAAAGTGCAAAATACCAGTAGGGTTCTTTCAAATGAAAGATTCCGATGTCTGTTAAACCATCTCCGTTGTAATCCCCTTGGATCCACTGGAAAACATAGACTTGTGAAACAAGGTCGGGACGATCCAAAGATTTTGTGACGACGTTACCCGGAAGAGAAAGGATTTTACTCTGTGCTAAGTCATACAGCTTGTCTTCTCCACCGGAGATTACAATCGGATTTCCTCCATTGTCAAACCGGTCGGTAAACCCGACGGTTCCCGCATTGTATGAATTTTTTGTAATATTCGTAGAATTGATTTTAACTTTGGTGAATGTTGTACCGTTGTCCTCTGTTTTCCCAAACACAATTGAGCCGTCGGAAGTGAGAGCATATACAATACCCGCTGGGCTTTTTGAATTGTAATCGGATGTTGTGATCGGAAGTGTAAACTCTCCCGTTAATTTTTTAAATTGAATTTGGCTTCCATTAATCGTTCCCAAATACCATTTGGAAACCGGATTTCTTCGATCCACGATCACAAGTTGTGCTTGTGTGGTTGTAAACTTTCCCGAAAACAAACTGAATTCTTTTCTTCTTTGTCTATTCTCGCTTGTAGTTCCTGCTTGGAAAAAATCGTTTAAGTCGGTAGCAGTCAAATCTCCACTTGGAGTTAAAACCTTAGTTCCACCCAAACCGGAAAGAACAAACCTTGCATTTCCGCTTGCAGTCTGATCATCCAAAATGAGAACCGACTGAGAATTATTGTTCTCAAAATGATCCACTACAATTCCGCTATGGAACGGATCAAACTTTGTAACGTCCGTATCGGTGAACGTTGCTACATTCAAAACATCGAATGTGGTTCCGTTTGTATGTTTAATTACAAAAAACTGATTCGTATTTCCTTGTTTTTTGTAAAAGAGAACTTCGTCTTTTGTGTTGTTTGTGTATCTGTCCGGTTTTCCGCCAAAGAGGGTAGTAATTCCGGAAGCTTCCGGGTTGAAGTTTGTATTGACCCTTTCTGTAAAAGTATTTCCGGTCTTAAGGTCCCATACGTTTGCTTTTCTGTCAAAGATCAAAAGTTCGGGAGAAGCAGAACAGTCGTCCTGAGTAAAACATCCCGGAAATACGAGTTCTCCTTTTTGAAAGTTTAGATTTCCGTCATATTTGTAACTGAGTAAAATCGTTTTTGTATTGCTCGATGCTGCAAAACTTGTTTTATCCGATTCTATTTTCACCTCATCCTTGGGAAGAGGAGTTTTTAGGATTCTGTCCTGGTCAGGTCCGTAGCTCATGTCACTGTAGATTTTGTACCGAAATCCGTTTTGTGTGGCTTCTCCAATCCAAAACTTTCCGTCGCTTGCAGAGTAAAATCCGATGTCTGTTCTTCCATCTCCGTTAAAGTCCCCTTGGATCCAACGAGTTACGGTTTTGAACTGAGGAGTTCTGGACCAAATCTTGAAATTGATTGTCCCGTCTCCTGTTTCACCTAACGTCCATTCTCCGTTACTACGATCGAATAGTAGAAAATCCGAAAGACCATCCCCGTTAAAGTCTCCGCTAAATCTGTCGTGTCCGAATAACGCCTGTTCGGGTGCGGTGAACACTTTGTAAAGTTTCCATTGCATTTGGAAATAAACGGAATCGTTCTTGTTTGGATTGCGGTGATTTTCGCCTACAAACCACTTACCCGATCTGGAATCATACAAGGAGATATCCGTTCTTCCGTCTCCGTTGTAGTCTCCTACGAGAAAGTTCACCTTGTCGTGATCTTTGCCGGGTTTAGAAGTATCGTTTGTGTTCGAACTATCTAAATTAGAATCTGGAGTATAATCGTTTCTGAATACGTTTTGAAATTTTTTAGAAAACCTAAGAAATTCAAAACTTCCACCCTTGTTGAGCATCAAAGTCCATTGACCGGTAGGTTCGTCAAAAAGAACACTATCACTCAGTCCGTTTCCGTCATAGTCGCCTGCAAACCATTCCATCCGAAAGATGTCCGGGATGCCGTACATGAGTCTTCCGTAACTTTTAAATTGAAACACGCGTCCGTCGTGTTCCGCTACGATAAAGTCTCTCGTAGCAGGTAAGTAAAAAGCGATGTCACTCTTTCCGTCTCCGTTAAAATCACCGCTCATATTCCCTTTAAAAAATCGGATCTTTTCTAACGTATCGTATCCTTGATACCGGTTTGCATACAGTTTGAAGTTGTATCCTCCTTCTTTTCTTCCTTCCGCGGCTTTCCAGTTTCCTGATTTCGGATTAAAAAAGAGGATGTCGCTGATCCCGTCACCGTTATAGTCTCCTTCAAAGTATTGTGTAGAATTCGGATCCTCTTCTGTTTCGGATGACGTTTGGTTGGCTATCGTTTGCCAAGTCAGCAATCTGCTCGAAGATTGATAATAAAACTCAGGACTTGTAGTATGTCGACTCGATTGTATGTTTTTCAGTCGTGGTCTTGCGGAATCGGAAGAGGTTTCATAGATGGGAATATATTCCCAGAGTTTACCGCCGTTGTCCCAACCGACTTCGATTCTTTCAAGCAGTCTGTCCATCTTCATGAGGAAACCAGGCGCGTTCGAGACGTAAAAGTCTTCTCTTTGTTTGGTAAAAAACTTTACGTATTGGCGTGCGGAAACACCACTTTTAGAATTTCCTGTATATCTGATTTCTTTTAAATATAAATTTCTGTTTTTTGAATATTCCGAATTGTCGTAATGGACTTGGAGATAGTTTCCGTTTTTGTCTTCGTTTTTGGAAAAATACCAGCTGTAGGTTTGATTTGGAGCCTGTGGGTTGAAGATTCTGCTTGCGTTTGTTTCTCCGAATACCGTTTTGGTTCCGGACGAATCGAATACTTCCCAAACCCCACCGCTTTCTATATTAATTAGTCTTAATATTACGAGTTCTTCATTCGTGATTTCCGGTCTGTAGATTCCGTTTTCGTTTGTAGTCGAACCCGATACTTTTACGAGTTTTTGTCCGTTCCAGGTAAACGTATCCCTTGCGTCATACCAGAGGGCTCCGTATTCCGGTGTTCTTGTGATGGATCCAAGCCCTAAGCTCCATCCCACTCCCAACCAACCGTCTCCTCCCGTGGAAGAATACGTTATGCTCAGCTTAGGTTCAACACCGGACCTTCCCGCGGGCGTTTGAATCGGATACGTAAGACTTACGTTTCCGTAGTGACCCATTTCAGGTGGTGCTATGAATCCAGCTCCCGCAAGCGGATCCGCTTTTGTTTCCGGATCGTCGATCGCCTGGCTATAGTTAGTCGATATGGAAAAAAGGTCGCTTCCTTCGGGTGCGGGAGCACTTCCGGGTGATCCGTTTCCGGATCCGGGGCCGCTTCCCACTCCGCTTCCCGAAGACGGAAAGCTTGTTCCGGGCACGAGTCCCGCAAGCGCCATCCACCAATTGTTTTTGTTTCCGTGTTTGCCCGGCAAGAGCCCGCAGCTTGCGGAAAGTAACAAAATACATGAGATGAGTAGTATATTCTGATAAAATCTATTTACTAAAACGCAAGTGTTCCGACAGGAACCCCACTTTTTACTTGCAAAAAGGTTGATTTTCTGATACTGAAAAGTCTCCCGAGTTTTCCCGCCACCTCTCCACCTCCACCCAAACGCGGGTGGGGCCGATCGTTTCACAGAGGATTGTCGTACTTCCGACGATTTTATATACAAATCCGAGTGGCTTTCAAAAACATCTAGACCACTCGAAAAAACACTTTTGAATATCATAATCTTAGTATATTCCATTCTAATAGTTTCTATTTTGCGTCAATCGACAGATCGAACTCACTTCCACAAAGCCTTCCGAAGGAAGGCCCCCATTTTAGTGGATAGGAACTTTACAGAGTAAAAAAATCGTACTTTATCAGAGCCTGATTCTTTTCGTACTAAAATGTAACTTGTAAAGTCCCTAACCCCTAAAACCTAAAACCTAACCACTAGAACTAATACTTGATCTTAGCTCGGATCGTAAAGTCCCTGTCGATCAAAGGAGACACAAAGAAATTGTTCAGGCCGTATTTCAAAGCGCCCGGGTTTGCAAGATCCACTTTGGCTCCTCGTATTCTTTGTTGTGTTTTGTCTTGAGAAAGCCACATTACAAGCCCGAGACCATTGTTTACAACGGCAGTTCCTCGGTATTGAACTCCTTCGTTTGTAGTACTGATCTGAAATTCTTTTGGACCGTCTACTGTAAATGTGGATAGGTCGCTGACTCTTCCCCAGATGGTTCGTCTTGTCCCGTTGATTTGGTCCCAAGTAGTTAGAATTTTATTTCCTGATACAATAGAGCCGGTTAAGAAGAGATTTCTAGAATCCGCACTCATCTGAGCCAAAGACAAAGCGTTTGGATACAAAAATTGCCCCGCTTGCAGATCCAAAATCCTTAAAAGAGCATCTTTACCGTTCTTTCTATACGTCAAAATCCCCCGATCTCCAAAAGAAGTCAGCTTGAGAGAATCCACATTTCCAGACTCCGCTTCTATATTAGAAGTTCCTAATAAATTGGAATTCGAAGTGTCAATCCCTCTTCCTAAAATTACTCCGTCGTTTCTTCTCCAAAGAACCATTCCCCTTCCTACAGTAGCTCCCACTTGCAAAGAATCCACGGGTCTTGTGGCTTCACTCAAAAGGGTTTTGTCTGTTCCGATCTTTGTGCCCGTAGCCATATCGTAAACGGAACCGTAGACTGTATGATCTTCGAAGCCTAATTTTTTCAAATGAGAAGCGATTACAACCTGATTGTTACTATTTGCCTCTGCTGCAAAATCCATTTGATAGTATGGAATGTAATAAGCAAAATACATCCCCATTATTGGATTGACTGATCTAGTTTCCGAAAAGCTTGCTACAGGAATTGTTGCTGCTAAGAGGGCTCCCGTATCTAAACGAATCGTTCTAGTATAATTTCGATATACTCTGGACTCCAAAAAATAGCAATTACTGTAGTTCATTCCACAATAGAAATTAATGTCCCAACCAAATGGAATTGAATAATCTGTAGAAAGTACCGATGACATTGAAAATTCGTTCCAAACAATCGCCGCCTTGTCACTTCCAATTGCAGCGTCTATAGCAAAAGAAAAATTAGCTCCAGGACTCGGCATTAAGGACGATGGAACAAATCGAGTTACAACCAAAACTTCACTTCCTACTGAAGCCAGTGTATTCAAATCTTTGACACTCGCGTAAATATTGTATCCACTTTCCCAAGCAATCACCGCTTTTCCGTTCTTCGCCTTTACGATATAATTCCCGGTGGAAGCCGTCGAATTGATGTTAAACGGATTTCCCAAAGCTTGTCCCGTACTAATCTGATTGTATCTTCCAATCAAAGTAGTTCCCTGTCTCCAAACCGTCAAGGCAACGTCCCCGTGGTTCGCTACAGCTGCATATGCTAAATCTTGAGCGTTCACATCCGCACTGACGGTAAAGTCCGTGTTGGTACTTTCCAGACGATAGGATTTGCCCGTAGCCGCGGTCAAACGAACCAGTCCGGAATATAAGAAATTGCTAAAGTCCCCGCCGTCCGCCCAGGAATTCCAAAGGGCCACACCTTCGTTGTAAATCCCCATCCAGTTGAGAGAGTTCAACTCGGGAGAAAAACCCAAACAAGAACCTGGATGGAACGGACTTGAGGAACAACTCACGTTACCGTTTAACAAAAACGGTTTGAATTGAATCTGATCGAACGCCGTGGAGTTAAAGGAAGAATTCACAAAAGTATTCCAATCGGCGGTAAACCCGGTATCAACCGAAAGTCTGACATCCGGAGAAGTTAAAGTTCCCGGAACATACACAGAAGTAGTCTTCTGAGCGTCTATTTGAATCAGACGATCTAGTTGAACGTCAAAAGAACCGTCCTGTGCCGCGGGTAAAACCTGAACCACTTTGTAGTTCGTGGAATCTCCTTGGATAAAAAAATCATCTCCGACGTTCACCGATCCGTATGAGTTCGCCACTTTGACAAGACTCGTACCTTTAACGATCGGAACTCCCGCTTCTCCTTTCAGTTTGCGAACCTGAGAGAAATGCAAAGGCCAGATTGTCTTACGATACGCGGTATTTAAAGCGGGTCGAATATACAATTTTACTAAACTAATCGCTGGATCGACAGTAGTACTGAGCGTGGGAAGTTGAACACAAAGGGTATACGTCTGGCCGATAAAGTCCAGGGTCGTGCCGCAGTTTTTCAATTTGTAAGGATCGTTGGAACTTAAGTCTTTAACGACATGAAACCAATCCGTCCTATTCCCGCCAAAACCCAGACTGATTTCAAAATCGGCGGCCTGATTGATATTGTAACGATCCGAAGAAACCTGAGGATTGTAAGAGAAATTTGTAAAATACTGATACGGACCCGTATCCACCGCAGAACCGAAGTTAGGCGAAAGATATTTCGTTTTATCCAATTTGATCTTTAATTCGACCTTTTCACCAAAACCGACCTCACCCAAATAAAGAGAATTCGTATCCGGATAATAAGGATGATTTCCCAAGGTTTTTAGATCCCATTTTGTATTTAAGGGATAACCGTTTCCGGTTTCTAAAGGATTGGTTCCAAACTTCTGTTCCACTTTGATAAAGTCCTTAAAAGAAATGTAAACTAAGTCGTAGTTGTCACCCGCCCAGATGATGGAATCCACTCCCTTTAAAATCGGAGCGGCAACCGCACCTCTCCAAGGATCAAATTTACGAACATTCCCTGAGTCGGTCCAATACTCGGTGGGAGAATAAAACTTCCCCTTGGAATAGATCGCCCAAACACCCGAGTTCGTCTTTTCGGATTCCGACCATTGGCTATACGGTTTTTGAACGCAAGCGGTTCTAGTCACACCGTCCGAACCGGTGCTTGTTTCGTCCGTACAAGGAAGGCTTGTGCTAATACCACCGAAGGACTGAATACCTTTAAAATACACTCTGGATTCCGCAAGAGTAGGAGCCGATTCGGACAAGTCGATAACATAATCCTTAAATGTAATATTGTCCCCCGAACAGGAAATTCTTTCCAAAGCTTTTTTCAAACTGATCCCCGGAGAAAAAACGTCCGTAGACTTAGTGTTACACGGATTCGAAACGTTAGGAGTATCAAACGCGGTCACACGAAACATTTCTCTCACACCGGGGCCGTAAACCTTCAAAAGAGCGGTTCTACCTTTTGCGTTTTCTTCTATGATTTTAAGATTGTTACCCGTAAAACTGAGCAAACTCGATTTGTAATTGGAATCCGCGACGTGGGTCATGGTATAGTCCACGATCATGATCTTCGGAGTATAACCCGCCGCGATCGCCTTTTCCACTTCCGCAGTATTCAAATTTGTTAATTCAACAACGTAAGGACCGAAGTCCGAGCCGCCGTAGACTTCCACTTCAAAAAGACTATAATCGTCGTTTCTCAAACGAAAGGAGGACATAGGAACGAGTTCCCCGCCGGGAGTTTCAAACATCAAAGAACAAAGAATGTTTGAAATTTTAACCGGCATGTTGACCGATAAATTTTTGATATAGAGAGCGGCGCGAACCGCGCCCGAGTTTGGTTCAACTGTGGAAGTTTCGTTGATCTTAGAAGATTTATCGGAACGATACTTTCTCGCTTTGTTCGTGGAAGAATCGGATTTTAAATTCCAAGCGTCCCGATCGATGTTGTTTTTAAAAGGACGATCCGCCCATTTTGTAGTGGTGGCGGATGTGGCGTTTTTAGCATTCCAACTATCTCTAGTACTATTGCTGTAGTTCATACCCACGGAAACAAGACCCATCCCAAACCCGGAATTCATACCCGCGGATATGGATCTTTCGTGTGACTGACCTAGATCCGTTTCGGAACTAAACGAATCCTGGAATTGAACGGTTCTTTCGTTTAACTCGTTTTGATGAATTTTTTCGGAACCTTCGTTTTTGGAAGCTTCAAAGTCGTTCGAGTTGATCTCGCTTACGATCTGATCGCTTTGGTTGCTCGAATTTTTTAGGATCTGTATCTTTAAAGTAACGGGAGGCGCGATCGTAGTTTCGATTTGCGGATAGTCCGCAACCCAAACGTTCGTCAGAGTTTCATTCTGATTTAAAATTCCGTCTCCGTCAAAGTCGTTCACGATATTGGTACCCGTAGGATCGATCGTTCCCATCAGTGCATTCGAATTTACTAATCTTCCCGGAGGAAGGTTGAAAATTGCGTCCACAGGTGTTACCGGATTTGAACCGGATCCCCCTGAACCTCCGTTACCCGGTCTTACCGGAACACCTTCGTTGTTCACTTGGGTTTTTACAGGCTCCGCGGCCAACCAAATTGCGCCCGCAAGATCCACGTTATCCATCGTATTATGATCCTTCTCCAACCAACTACAGGACGCAAAAAGCGATAGGAATAATAATGATAAGAAACGGAAATACGACATCCGACGAATCTTCGACATTTTTCACCTCTTTGTTTTACGCTTTTGAACTTTAACGTTCCCACCCGAAATACAATTGTTAGCCAAAGCGCATTACGATTGTTATACGATTGCTTCCGATGGAAAAGACAAGATACGTTCAAATTACAAAAGTTTCATATTAGCTATGAAAAAAACGAAGTCTGTCGTGGCTACAGAAAACCGAAAAAATGTTCTTTTTTGTGATGTTATTACTAAAAATGTATCAAATTTTTGACTCAATTTGAGTAAGAATTATCCGTATCGCCAAACGTTCGTTATTGATAAAGAGATCGTTTTGAATTAGATTTTTTGAAAACGGATCTGATTTTTACATTTTTTTATTCTTATTTAAACTCATCTTATAATAAAGAATGCTGAAAAATCGAATGTTTGTAGTTTGAGGTCATTTAGAACGGGATACTAAAACTATTGAATTACTATTCGGACGTATGAAAAGAATGCCGTAATACGTTAGTTTCAAAAATTAGAATGTGAATCTTCTTCAAAAAAGCTGACAATTTCGAATTCGACTCGATGTTTCGTTTATGGAGTTTGTTCCAAAAACCTAACACTACGATTCGTAAAAAGTAGTGCTGCTTTGAGTCCCGGTCAAAAGTTTTAGGAGAATCGCTTCTGGATCGGTCTCTCGGACGTTATATATAAAAAAAAAAGTTTCTTTGAGAATTTCAAAAACCTTTTCGATTCATTTGAAACATTGTGTCGAATACGTGAAAGAAAAAGCGAGAGAACAGGGCGCTGACGTAATCATTCTAGCGGATACAGGGATTATAAATACCTTACAATATACGCCTGGAACGCAAGCGGGAAATACATCGAACCCCGGTCGAGTAACAAATAGCAGCGGTCAAATTCAAACCTGGGAAATCGCAAGAAAAAAATTGACCAAAGCAATAAAAGACAAATAAGAGTTCTCAAAAACTAAAACGAAATCACATCGGTAAGATCGAAACAAAACGCAAGTTCCTACGGATAACGACACATAGAAAAGTTATAGAAATACTAGCAGACTTAGGAGTTCCAACATCCGCGATTTGGGGCGGAATTAAAAGTGGATAACAAACAAAAGGATCGAAAACTAGAATTAAGACTTAAAACCCTTTTTTTTACGTTTACTGCTAGCCGCTTTGAGAGTTTTGGATCTTTTCTCGGAACCAACCGGCTTTTCGTCAAAATGAAAGAAAAATTCAAAGGATTTGCCAAGGATTTTATAGATTTTCCAGAATTCGATAACGTCAAGACGCCTTTCACCGGATTCAATTTTGGAAATATAAGATTGAGGTTGGCCCAAACGCATAGCAACCTCAAACTGAGTAAGGTCGGCGTCTTTTCTGGCGGCGATTAGATTTTTGCAAAAAATTTTCGCTTCGCGTGAATGGATGGATTTGAACAAAACGGGGAAATTCTACATTCTGAAATAGAATATACCAAAATAGGATATTTTCATGGAAAACATGGGTGGATGCGGGGTTTTAGGGATCAGATGTTAGGAATCGGTGGATAGGACTTTACAGATTGGACGAACTGTATCAAGGACGCTTGGAGGAAAAACCGAACCAACGAAACAGAAAAAAGTACAACCCGGCATAACCCGCTAAGCAAAACCAAAATACGATACTACCCGGAATACCCGCGTTACGATGAATGGCAAACAGAAACATTGCCGGAAGGTTGGCGGCCGTAAAAAGAAATGCCACCAAGCCTTTGTTAGCCGAACTAACGGCGACTAGTTGATAGAGATGTCTACGATGAGCTTTGAAGATATTTTCCCGATCCTTAAGCCGAAGTAGGATGGTGATAACACCGTCCACAAAAAAAACGGGAAGCAAAAAGAAAGCCGAAGAGATTTCAAAACGAGCCCAATGAAAAACATCGATAAAAAGTAAAGGAAGAACCGCAATGGAATAACCGAGAGGAAGCGAACCCGCATCTCCTAAAAAAAGTTTCGCTTTGGGTAAATTGAAACCCAAAAAACCGAAGACGCCCGCGCAGATCCAAAAAAAAACCGAAGGAAGTTGGGATTGAAATAAAAACGGGAACGCAAAGACAGAAAGAAGAAAATGAGAGGAAAGATACGAATCAAGACCGTCCATAAAATTACAAACGTTGACGACGAACAAAACGTAGACGATCAAAAACAACGTGGAAAGTCCCGGAACGTATCCGGTGTCAAAACCCAAAAACGAAAATCGAATCGGTTCCAGGAGAAAAAAAGCGAACAGGAAAAAAAATTCCAAAACGAGACGGACACCCGAACCGAGAGAAAACAGATCGTCCGCCAAACCGATCGAAAAAAAGAACAACAGACCCGCAAAAAAAGAAAAATTTTCCGATCCGGAATTTCAAAACCTCCGAACCAAATCACGGCCAAACAAAAAACCGGAAGAAAGATCCAAATTCCTCCCGATTTTTTCGTAGTGCCGACATGCATACTTCTTTCGTTCGAAATGTCCGAGATACCGAACCGTTTGGAATGGAGATAGATCCAGGAGAAAAAGGACGTGACTAAAAAAACGAGAACACACAAAAGTCCGGGGTTCCAGAAAAAAGAAAACTGTTTCACTAGCGATCCAGCCTAGAAGGAAGAAGTCTCACTGCAATCAGAAATCGAAACGATTTTGATTGCCAAATCAAGCTAAAGGAAAGAATCTAACCTTATGTTCCAGGGCGTTTATACGGCGATCATCACACCATTCAAAAACGATAAAATCGATTACGAGAGCTATAACAAACTACTGGAAAAACAAATCAAGGCGGGAGTGAGCGGAGTTGTGCCTTGTGGAACAACGGGAGAATCGCCGACCCTTTCCCACACCGAACACGCGGAATTGATCCGGGAAACCGTCAAAGCCGTACAGGGAAAAATCCAAGTCGTAGCCGGAACCGGTTCCAATTCCACCCGAGAGGCAATTGAACTCACGCAAGCCGCTTGTAAGGACGGCGTGGACGGAATTCTTACCGTAAATCCTTATTATAACAAACCTACTCAAGAAGGACTCTTCCAACATTTTAAGGCGATCGCGGAACATTCTTCCGTGCCCGTAATGCTCTACAATATACCCGGCAGAACCTCCGTAAATCTACAACCGGAAACTGTACTTCGTTTGAGCGAAGTGAAACACATTCGTTCCATGAAAGAGGCGACGGGAGATCTGGGACAGATGGGAAAACTGATTTCTCTGGTAGGAAATAAAATGACCGTACTTTCCGGAGACGATAATCTCACGTTACCGTTGCTTGCGATCGGAGGGGTGGGGGTAGTTTCCGTCGTGTCGAATCTCTTTCCGAAAGCAATCGTACAGATGGTAAAGAACTTTCAGGATGGAAAGATTACCGAAGCCAGAAAGATACATTACGATTTTATAGAAGTCTTTGCGCTAGCGTTTATGGAAACCAATCCGATTCCGATCAAGGCGGCAATGGCTTGGTTCGGTCACTGCGGACCGGAGATCCGGCTGCCTTTGACCCGACTTTCCCAAAATGAAACAAGCGTAAAATACAAAAAGGCGCTCGAAACACTGAAAGAAAAAGGATACGAGTGAGAATGTCCGATTCAAAGTTTCAAATAGCGCTTATCGGAGGTTCCGGGAGAATGGGACGCGCCATCATCACGGTACTTTCTACCTCCGCCAAATCGACGCTTTCTACTTCCGTGGTAAGCGGAAGTTCGGTATTTTTGGGAATGGATTCGGGACTTCATTCCGGAATCAAACAAAACGGGATAAATTTTTCCTCCGATATAGAAGCGGCGGTAAGAGGAGCGGACTGCGTCATTGATTTTAGCACACATCAAAATATAGATGCGACATTGAAAGCGTGTCTCCAACATCGAAAGCCGGTAGTGATCGGAACCACGGGATTGACCGAACTCCAAAAGGACGCACTCAAAGTGGCCTCGAAAGAAATCGGGATTGTATATTCGCCGAACATGTCCATCGGAGTCAATTTACTATTCAAGTTAACCGAAATTGCGGCCAAGGTGATGGGAGAACACTCGGACATAGAAATCCAAGACATCCATCACCGACATAAAAAGGACGCACCGTCCGGAACGGCGGAAAAGCTGAAGAACATCCTTCTCGAAACGTTAGGCAGAACATCCAAGAACGTGATCCACGGAAGACACGGGATACTAAAAGAAAGGGACCCCAAGGAAATCGGAATTCACACAATCCGCGCCGGAGAAGTGATCGGAGATCACACGGTTTATTTCTTTACGCCCGAAGAAAGGATCGAAATCACACACAAAGCCCAGGATCGGAAAACCTTTGCGGTAGGATCGATTCACGCGGCGGAGTTTTTAGTGGGACGTAAACCCGGATTGTACGATATGTTTGCGGTTTTAGGATTGTAAGTCGGGGATTACGGATTGTTTTTCTTAAAGAATATATCTCTTTTCCCGCTCGGAAAAAATCCGTTCGTCATCGTGATCGATATATTGATCGTAGGATTTTTCATCTATCAGTTTTATACGACCATCCGAAGAACCAGAGGAATCCAACTTTTACTCGGGGTCGCGGTTATATGGTTCTTGGGAATTTTTGCGAGTTATTTCGAACTGGAACTACTGGATTGGATCATAGAAAGTATCCGTCCCGCCTTGGTATTTGCGATCATCGTATTACTACAACCCGAACTGAGAAAGATCACCGCGGACCTTTCCAAGATGAAGATTTTTCAGCCCTTTCTACTCAAACAGATGACCGATTTGGAAGAAATCACCGAAGCGGTCAAGATCATGGCAAAGAATAAAACCGGATCTCTCATCGCGATCGTGCGCGAAAACAGTCTGAAAGAAA
>NZ_AHMT02000027.1:37500-55000 GCF_000243815.2 Leptospira alexanderi serovar Manhao 3 str. L 60
AGTCACATCCGGTCCGCTCATAAATTCTCTGATCGTAAAGCACAAAACCAAAGTGATTCCGGTCGATTCGGAGCATAACGCTCTCTTTCAACTATTAGAATCTCTCAATCCTAACGCGGTCGAAAAAATCATTCTCACCGCGTCGGGTGGAGCTTTTCGCGATTTGCCGATCGAACAACTATCTTCCGTCACGAAGGCGCAAGCACTTCATCATCCTACTTGGAACATGGGACCTAAGATCACCGTGGATTCCAACGGGATGATTAACAAAGGACTCGAAGTCATCGAAGCTCATTTTTTGTTCGGGGTTCCTTACGAACGCATCGGAGTTGTGGTTCATCCTCAGAGTATCGCGCACGGTATCGTAGAATTAAAAGACGGCGCTTCGTTCGTTTATGCTTCTTACCCGGATATGATTTTTCCGATTGCACATTCCCTCTTTCATCCGGAACCGGTTCCTAAACCGTTGCGGTCCTATTCCGCTAAGGATTGGGGAAAACTGGAATTTCGGGAGCCCGATTTGGAACGATATCCCGGACTCAGATTAGCGTTTGAGGCGGGTAAGGCGGGGGGAACGGCTCCCTGTATTTTTAACGCGGCCAACGAGGCGGCTGTGGGATTGTTTTTGAAGGATGAGATCCGTTTCGTGGAAATTCCAAATTGTATTTCCGAAACGTTAGATGTAATTGCAATTACGTATCCGACGACTTTGGAAGGTTACGAAGAAGCGGACCGGGTTGCCCGTGAAACCGTTCAAAATCTGAAAGGAAAAAAGGCGGTGTCCGCATGTTAATTATGATATTAGGCGCAGTGTTTATGCTGGCCATTTCTATTTTTATTCACGAGTTGGGTCATCTTCTTTGTGGAATGCTCGTGGGAGTTAAGGCGAGAATTTTTTCGATCGGTTACGGAAGAGGGATCTGGAAGAAAAAGGTGGGCGAGACCACGTATCAGATCACCGCGATTCCCGTCGGAGGATACGTTTTATTCAAAGGAGACGACTACGGCGGAGAAGTAAAGGGAGAACCAGGTGAACTTCTTTCCACTCCTCCTTTGAAGAGAATGATTCCGGTACTCGGAGGCCCTCTTTTTAACTTATTTTTGGGATTTGGAATATTATTAATTTTGAATTTTCTAGGTCACAATCCTCCGGGAAACCGGATTTTTATCGATCCGGCCGACCAGGAATTTTCCGCCGCATACCAATCGGGCCTCAGAACGGGAGATCGTATCCTAAACATAGACGGCAACAAAACCGAAAAGTTCGAAGACATAGTGACTAACGTGGGATTGTCTTCCGGAAATGCTCTCAAAATTTTGGGTGAGCGCGAGGGACAAAAGATGGAATGGAATGTGATCCCCCGGATCGTTTATAACCCGAAACGTTCTTCCGGAATTCCGACTATTGGTGTGGAGCCTTTCGGAGAAAGAAGGGTCGTTGCGACGTTTAGTTATCCGGAACAGTTTCAGCATTGGTTATCTTCTCGTTTGGATAGATCTCACGAAGCGGAAAATTACTACCAGGAACGTTTGAAAAAGGCTGTCGAGGGAAGGGACATTCCCGCCGAAGTTCTGCTCGAAAAAAAAGAGAGGAGAAAGAAAATCTGCTCCGTTCTAGAGCGTTGAACTATCTGAACGACGGAGACGTGATTCGGACCGTGAACGGCAAGGCAGTTTCCACTGTGGGGGAACTTCAAAAGATTCTAGGGGAATATCAAAACCGAACCGTGACGATCGTTGCGGATCGGAAAACATATCCTCTCGTAAATCCTTGGTCCACGGAAATTGTTTCCGTGGAGATTCCGGTTTTAGGGGCCAATATATTAGAATTTAAGAATATTCGGGATCAGAAATTTCCCGAGTTGAATTTGGAATCTTACCAGTTTGCGAGTTACGATCCCGAACTCGGTCATAAACTCCTCAATCTGGCAGTGGACGGAAAAACGTTTCCTAGTTTTGAGGAACTTCTCGCTTATATTAAAACGAAGAATGGAAAATCCGTTACGGTCGATATAGGGAATCTTAAGTTGGAAGCCGAGCCGAAAGTTCGTCCAATCGGACTTCTCGGGTTTAGGCCCAACATGAAATTCAATCCGGAACCGATGCAGAGAGAACTAGGCTTTTTGGAGTCTTTCATCGTTGCGGGAAAAGACGTTTATGAAAATGTGGAAATCACTCTCAAAGGAATCGGGATGTTGTTTTCTGGGATTCTTTCCGTAAAGGATAGTCTTTCCGGGCCTGTGGGGATTGTATCGTATGCGGGAATCAGCTTGGAGATCGGTTGGGAAACGTATTTGGAATTCGTTGCCAGGATCTCGATCGCTCTGATGATTATGAATTTACTTCCCATTCCGATGGCGGACGGTGGGCATATCGTATTGTATGCGTATGAAGCGATCACAGGAAGACCTCTTCCCGGTAGAGTAATCGAGTCCATTTTCCGAATCGGATTTTTGTTTTTACTCGGACTCGGACTCTACGTCACCTTCAACGATGTAATGCGAATTTTCTAAACGCATGAAAGCATCGAAATATATTCTTCCCACAGAAAAGGAAAATCCCGCGGATGCGGTGGTCGCATCCCATCGTCTTATGATTCGCGCGGGTCTTGCACGCAAGTCCTCCGCAGGTCTTTACTTTTATCTTCCGCTCGGCCTCAAAATTCTCCAAAAGATCAAACAGATCGTTCGCGAAGAAATGAACAAAACGGGAGCTTTGGAGTTCGATCTTCCGATTTTAACTCCTTCTGATTTTTGGGAACAAAGCGGTCGGTGGACCGCGATGGGGAAAGAAATGTTCCGTATCAAAGACAGACACGATCTTTCTTATGCCCTCGGTCCCACACACGAGGAATCCTTCAGTTTTTTATTAAAACCTCTTTTGAAATCGTATAAGGATCTTCCGATCAACGTCTATCAAATCCAAACTAAGTTCCGGGACGAAATTCGTCCTCGTTTCGGCGTGATCCGTTCCAGAGAGTTTATTATGAAAGATGCATATTCCTTTCATATCGACGATGCTTCTCTCGACGAAACATATCAGGCGATGCGGGTTGCTTACAGAAAGATTTTCGATCGCTGCGGTCTCAAGACAATTCCCGTGCAGGCTGATTCCGGAAGTATGGGAGGTTCTGCGTCGGAAGAATTTATGGTGGTTTCTCCGATTGGAGAAGAAACGTTATTGTTGTGTAATTCCTGCGGTTATAGTTCCAACAGCGAGAAGACCCCTCTTGTTTTAAAAAAAGAAAATGTGCCTGCAAAACTTTCCGAAAGGAAAGAAATTTCCACGCCGGGAAAAAAGGCGATTGCCGAGGTCAGCGTTTTTTTGGGAATTCCCGAGGCCCAAACAATCAAAGCGATTGCGCTCAAATCGGATAAGAAAAAGATTCTTGTGTTTTTACGCGGTGATTTGGAACTCAATCTTCACAAACTACATTCTCTTCTCCGAATTACGGACTCGGAGCCGATGACCGATGTGGAAGTTCGTGAACTTGGGTTGGTCCCGGGTTTTATTTCTCCGATTTCTGCGAACGACAAGATAAAGGTGTTATACGATCGTTCCCTTCAAAAAGATTTTCCTTATGTAGTCGGTTCGTCTAAGGAAGATTTTCATACCCAAGGTTTTATTTTGGAAAAGGAAATTTCCGGTCTTCCGGAATTTACCGATGTCGCATTAGCAAGAGAGGGAGATCTTTGTCCGAACTGTAATTCTCCTTTAAAAGCCGAGAAAGGGATTGAGGTCGGCCATATATTCAAACTAGGAGAAAAATACACAAAGGCTTTCGGAATTCAGGTTTTGGATCAAAACGGAAAATCCAGGATTCTTACTATGGGTTGTTACGGAATCGGTGTTAACAGAACCATGGCCACCGTCATCGAGCAGTGCAACGACGAAAAAGGGATTTTCTGGCCGATCAGCATCGCTCCGTTCGAAGTTACGCTTGTGAGCATCACAAAAGGCGAGGAACAATATTCCAAAGCAGAAGAATTTTATAATGTTCTAAAGAACGAAGGAATTGAAATTTTCTGGGACGACCGGGATGTGGGTCCTGGTTTTAAACTCAAGGATTCCGAACTGATCGGTTTTCCGATTCGAATCACAATCGGTAAAAAATTCTTCGAAAACGGAGAACTTTCGATCTACAATCGTAAAAAAGATAAGGAAGAATCCTTTGTCTTTGCCGGATTTGAGAATTTAATTGCAAGGGTAGAATCTCTGCGTCAGGAACTCTTCGCAGAATTGGAGTAGCTATGGGTAAAGAACGTCATTCCCCAAAAGTGGGTTACTTCGGAGAATTCGGCGGTCGTTATTCTCCCGAAATTCTTCACGATGCGCTTGTGGAACTTGAAGCTATGTACAAAAAGCTTCGGAAGAACAAACGTTTTCATAAAGAACTCGAATATTATCGCAAGAATTATATCGGTCGTCCTTCTCCTCTTACTTATGCCGAACGTTTGTCAAAGGTCTGGAACGGGGCTAGGATTTGGCTCAAACGGGAAGACTTAAATCATACAGGTGCGCATAAGATCAACAATACGATCGGGCAAGTGTTGATCGCAAAGGCGATGGGGAAAACTCGAATCATTGCGGAAACCGGAGCGGGGCAACATGGAGTGGCGACGGCGACAGTTGGTGCCATGTTTCAGATGGAAACAGTCGTTTATATGGGAGAAGAGGATCTTCGTCGTCAGGAACTCAACGCGATCCGGATGAGAATGATGGGTGCCAAAGTTGTAGGAGTTTCCAGCGGCACCGCGACTCTCAAAGACGCGACCAGCGAGGCGATGCGAGATTGGGCATTAAATGTTTCTAATACACATTACATCGTTGGTTCTTCCATCGGTCCGCATCCGTTTCCTACCATCGTGAGAGACTTTCAATCGGTAATCGGTATCGAATCTAGAAAACAATTTAAAAAAGCGAACGGTAAACTTCCAAACGCTGTGATCGCTTGTGTCGGTGGCGGTTCGAACGCTATCGGTATGTTTTACGGCTTTTTAAAAGATAGAAAGGTAAAGCTTTACGGGGTGGAAGCCGGAGGTTATTCTACCGAACCTGGGTATCATTCTGCGACGATTCAGTTTGGTAGAACCGGGTTTTTACACGGAACCAAAACGTTGGTGATCCAAGATGAATTCGGGCAAATCGTTCCGGCACATTCCGTGTCTGCAGGTTTGGATTATCCTGGGGTCGGTCCGGAGCATGCTTATTTTCACAAAAGCGGGAGAGTGACTTACGTGAACGTGGATGATGAAGGTGCTTTAGATGCTTTTCTCGAGGTATGTCAGATCGAAGGGATCATTCCTGCATTAGAAACTGCTCATGCGTTTCGTTTTGCAAAAGACCTGGCAAAATCAATGGGGAAAAAAGAAGACATTCTCATCTGCCTTTCCGGAAGAGGGGACAAGGACGTTGCCGAGGTCGCAAGACTTAGAAAAGGAGAATTTTCTTGAGCGCCATCTCTTCCGTTTTTTCCTCCGATAAAAGCGTTTTCATTCCTTATATATCTTTGGGAGATCCGGATTACGAATCCTGTATTTCTTGGGCGGATGCTCTGATTCGAGGTGGTGCTGGAATTTTAGAATTGGGAATTCCATTTACCGATCCGGTCGCGGATGGTCCGGTGATTCAAAAAGCCTTCAAACGAGCGTTGACTCATCCTTTCTCCATGAAAAAAATTTTAGAGATCACCGCAGAAATTCATAAATTACATCCACAAACTCCTCTCGTATATTTAACGTATTTTAATCCACTTTATTCTATGGGTTTGGAATCTTTTACGGAGAGTGCTAAAAACTCGGGGATCCAAGGTTTGATCATTCCAGATCTTCCGTTTGACACCCCGGAAGCGGAAGAGTTCTTTTCTCTACTTGAACGAAAAAAGATCGATTTCATTCATCTTGTGACGCCTGCAACTACAAGCGATCGGATTCAATCTATGAAATCTCTTGCGTCAGGTTTTATCTACTATGTGACTTCCTACGGTGTGACCGGGGAACGACATGCTCTCGCGGACGGTTTGGAAGAAAGAATCCGAATGGTGCGTAGTAAGGTTGGTCTTCCGGTTTGTGCAGGGTTCGGAATTTCCACTGCGGATCAGGCTAAGGAAATTTCGACTTACGCGAACGGGGTGATTATTGGTTCTGCCGTTCAAAAAATCATCGAAGAAAACGGCTCCAATCGAGAGGTTTGTATAAGTAAACTTTTTACGTATGCATCGGAAATTCGTGCTTCTATGAAATAAGAAGCTATGTGCGTTTCCCTGAGGTGTTTTTTGTGTCTGTGAATTGGAGAAGGGAAAGGGCTTTTAAATTGGATGTGCCCTTCCCTGCTGAATTTGACTTTGTAGAAGTTTTTGTGAAAAGCGAATTTCTCTGGTAATCTTCAAAATTGTTGGAACTCCACAGAATTTTCTTTTTCTGGGGGTCCTTTCTATTGACCATTCTAACAACAGAGAAAATAACAGACATCGAGAAACTCCCAGTCCCCAAGCAAGGATTCCCAGTTTGCACCAATCCTCTTCGAAAGGACGAAAGTTCATCTTTTGTAGATTCAGATTTTTCTCCTGATATCTCGCATATACCAGTCTCTTCCCCAAAAAACGTTTCCGAATCAAGGTTTCGTCCCAATGCGATAAAAGAAAGTGTAAGGTTTTTCGGAGAATTTTCGGTTGAAGCCGGTTGGTTCGGACCAGGTTTTCCGGAATTAAAAATGAGCAAAGGTTACCGGATTTACGAATTGAACAAAACGTAAACCCGGATTTAAAAGAAGAATTCTTCATAACCGGAACGGTTTTGGGATGAATGAGTGTGGAGCGTGAAGCAGAGTAAAAAATGAAAACAAAGCTAGAACGGGCGATAAAGTCTGGAAAATATTGACGAAACTCTGACGGATGGGATACTGATCCCCGATCAAGGTCGGAGGGACGCATGAGCGAAATCAAATTTAAAATCACTCCATTCCACATTATTTCGATAATACTGGGGGGAATGGGGATTGTTTTCATAACATTTACTGCATTTTTTCCGAGCTTTTCACACAACACAGAATTCTTGCTTGGAGGGTTTGTGTTGCTTTTGATCAGTTCGTATCCGATCTATAAGTTTATAGAGGTCAACACTTCAGATAAACAAAAGTCCGGAAGTATTTGGCTCTCGATGGTAGTCTCGTTTTCTATGTTTTTCCTATATCAGGTATTTACGCCACTCTCCGAGTTGGAAGAATCCTCTGTGTCTTGGAGATTTACATTGCTCAGATCCGGGGTGAACAAGAGCGAAAAAGAATCCGAAGAGGGAACGATCGAGTACACGCGATACAATCCGCCGCCCGGAGCAAGGCAGGATATACAAATCATCGGAATCACGACCACTTCCTTGGAAAAGTTACAAGGAAGATGGCCTTTGCCTTGGAAATATTATGCAAACATCATAGACATATTTAAGAACACGTCCAATCAGTTGATGTTCGATATTTTCTTCGTGGATTATAAGTCGGGACAAACGGAAGAAATGGCCGAAGCCTTGGCGAAAAATTCGCAGGTCATGTTTGACTATCCGATGGAAACAAGTCTAGAATCCAAGAGTTCCATCTTGAATTTGGAAAAACGGATCGATGTGCTAAGAAAGTTCAAATTAGAAAACGTGGAAGATCCGGGGGATGTCGGAACATCTTGGCTGAAATTTCCACAGCCTCCGATAGAGCCTGTGGCGGAAAAAGCATCCGGATTAGGATTTGCGAATATAAAAAAAGACGAAAGCGGGCTCAATCGAAGAATGCCACTTGTCGCGAAATTGTTGAATGCGGGGCCTTTAAGAGAAACGGAGTATTATCCGTCCATTGACTTAATCATAGCGTGTAATTACCTCGGCGTGGATGTGAAGAGGGATGTAGAAGTTGTGATGGGCAAATACGTCAAGATCAAGAATATCCCACAAAAGACCTTGACGAGTTTCAACCGTAAAACTTTGAAGATGGAAACTAAGGACATTATGAATCGACCGAACGAAGAGCGTGAGATCATAATTCCGATAGACAAAGACGGACAGATGCAGATTAATTTTCCGGGAGGGCTTTATTCGTTTCGAGCGCATGAAATTTTCGAAGCGGCGACGGAGTGGAACGAGGAAACTACGTCTCAATTTCAAAACACGATTTTTCTCGTAGCGATGTATTACGCGACTGGAGCGGGAGCGGCAAAAGATACGCATCTATCACCATTTGGGGATATGTCCGGGATCGAACACCACGCGGCCTCGATCAACACGATTCTCAATCAAGATTTTCTCTTTGAGCTTCCGTTATGGGGAGAATTTCTAATCTTAATCCTTGTGGGAATATTAGGGGGCCTTGTACAACCTCGATTAAAAACTTGGTTGGCGTTTCTGTTTTTCTTGGTGACAGCGCTTATCTATTCGATTGGAACGCTTGTAAATTTTTCCGAGCTCAACTTGGTACATTTGTATCCGACTGTGATATTGGAGCAGTTATTTATTTTTATCGGACTGATCGGATTTAGGATTTTAACGGAAGAGGAAAACGTGAAATACATACGAAGTACGTTCTCCAAGTTCGTATCCAAGGATATCGTGGATGAGTTACTCAAAAATCCGGACAACTTGAATCTGGGAGGATCCAAACGAGACATCACGATTTTTTTCTCCGATATTCGGGGATTTACGACAATGTCGGAAAAAATGGGGCCGGAAGAACTGGTTCAATTTTTGAATCAATATCTTTCCGAGATGACGGAGATCATCATTGAATTTAAGGGAACGATTGATAAATACATGGGGGATGCGATCATGGCATTTTGGGGGGCGCCTGTGCCGTTAGAAGATCATGCTTACTATGGATGTGCGGCCGGGCTTGCTCAGATGAGAAGACTCGCCACTTTGAAGGAAGAATGGAAGAGTTTGGATCTGCCTCAAATGGATATCGGAATCGGACTCAATTCCGGACCAGCAGTTGTAGGAAACATGGGAAGTTCTCACAGGATGGATTATACTTGTATGGGAGATACGATCAATTTAGGATCCAGATTGGAAGGAACGAATAAGGAATACGGAACCCATATTATTATCTCCGAGTACACTTATGAGAAGGTAAAGGACAGGGTCATCGCAAGAGAACTGGACTTGATTAAAGTAAAAGGGAAAACTCAACCCGTACGAATCTACGAATTATTGGATTTAGTGAACGAGGAAGACCTGAAGCTATTAAGAAAACCTTTGCAGGTGAATTGAAAAATTAATAAAATAATAGAAAGTTTTCATGCAACAGGAATCAACTCTGCTGGATGGGATTGACTATCCGGCCGACCTCAGAAACATACCGTTGGAAAAACTTCCGCAGGTTTGTAAAGAGGTTCGAAATTACATCATTGATACTCTATCAGGGGTAGGCGGGCATTTTGCGAGTAATCTGGGAGTTGTGGAACTCACGGTAGCGTTACACTACGTATTCGAAACGCCGAAGGATCGATTGATCTGGGACGTGGGTCACCAGACGTATCCGCATAAAATTCTCACCGGAAGAAAGGATAGACTCAAAACCGTACGAAAGTTCAACGGGCTTTCCGGGTTTCCGAAAAGGGAGGAATCTCCTTACGATCTCTATAACACGGGGCATGCGGGAACTTCGATATCGCAAGCGCTCGGAGAAGCCGCGGCTCGGGATCTAACAAAGGGAGAGGATTACAGTGTAGTTGCCATAATCGGAGACGCGTCGATTGCGACTGGAATGGCACTCGAAGCGATGAATCACGCCGGTCATTTAAAGAAGGACATGATCGTAATCTTAAACGATAATTACATGTCAATCTCGAAGAATGTGGGTTCCATTTCTAATTATCTCAACAACATCATAACGTCTCATTTTTACAATCACTGGAAGAGAGTATTTTACACTTTCTTAAAGTGGTTGCCTATCATCGGGCCCGCGACCGAGAGATTTTTCAAAAGAGTGGAGAAGGGATTCAAAGATGTCTTAACGCCCGGAGGGCTTTTTGAGGATTTAGGATTCGGATATATCGGGCCTGAAGACGGGCATGACGTGATTCGACTCGTGAACATGCTCGAGAAAGTGAAAAAAATGAAGGGGCCTATATTGCTTCATTTAATCACGCAAAAGGGGAAAGGATATGATCCTGCGGAAAGGGACCCGATCAAGTATCACGGAGTAACTCCGTTTCGAAAAGAAGACGGAGCGATGGACAGTGGAGATACTTCTAAGATCGCATACAGCAAGATTGTAGGAAGAATGTTGTCAATTCTGACGGAAACAAATCCTAAAATTGCGGCGATCACGCCGGCGATGATCGAAGGAAGTGGGCTTAAAGAATACGCCGAAAAATATCCTGACCACCTTTTTGATGTGGGAATAGCAGAGCAACATTCCATAGCGTTTGCCGGAGCAATGACGAACGGAAATATCATTCCTTATATGTGCATCTACTCGACGTTTTTAACGAGGGCGATAGACCAGCTCGTCCAGGATGTATCATTGATGAATCTACCTGTACGGTTCGTGATTGATCGTGCGGGATGTGTGGGCCCAGACGGGGAAACGCACCAAGGGCTTTTCGATTTAGGATATCTGCTCGGTCTACCGAACATGGATGTATTTGTTCCGTCTAACGGACAGGACATGATCGATTCACTTCGATGGATGGAAACATACGACAAGGCTCCGATTGCAATTCGATTTCCGAAGGCGAGCGTGGACTTGAAGACCTTGGATTTTTACAAAAAAACGGAACTAAAACCTGGAACATTACGAGTTCTCAAAAAAGGAACGGACCTCGCGTTATTATCGATTGGATCCATGATCGACGAAGCCAAAAAAGCGACCGAAATTTTGGAAAGTGCGGGTTTCAGCGTAACGCTCATCGATCTCATATGGTTACGACCACTTGGAGTGGAAGCACTCAACGAAGAATTGTCTGGAGTGAGACGTTTTGTGATACTAGACGAAAGTTATGTAGACGCGGGAGCTTCCGGGTATTTACTCAATCGGATTCTACCTGAAAATTTATCGAAATACGTCAAAACGTTCGGGTTTCCGCCGGAGCCGATTCATCACGGAGAAAGGAAAGAAATTATCCAAACGTATAGGTTGGATGGAACATCAATCGCAGAACACGTAGCGGATGTATTGAAAAAAAACTTAATCAAGCCGTAACCATTCCAAACCGAAAATAAAAATAAAAACGGGTTAAGGAATTGAAAAACATTACTCCTTCGGACTTTTTAGAAGCGGCGAAATATTTTTATAAGAAAGGCGATGGCGACAGGGCAGAGTATTTGTTCAGGCTTACTTTGGAGAGCGAGGAGAGTCACGAGGCTTATTTCTATTTAGGGCTTCTTGAAAATCAGAGGGGAAATTCGGCAAAAGGGCTCACACACTTTTATAAATCTGTGGAATTGAATCCGGATTACGGAAATCCCTGCAACGAAATCGGAATCATACTTTTAAGAGCGGGAAAGGAAAACGAGGCGGTTTACTGGCTTAAAAAATCCTTACGCTGTGAATTGAACGATGCGCCTCACATTTCACTCTACAATCTTGCCACTCTGTATAAAATTTGGAATCGTCCCGAAAGATCCCTTCAGTATTTACATCGTGCGATATTGATCAAACCCGATTTCGAAGAGGCCAGAAAGCTCAAAGAGGAGTTAGGCTCTACAATTTGAGCTAAGGAGAATAAGGAACAATTTTGAATCTCTGACGGAAAACTGGAATATTATAGGAACTATCCAGATAAAAATGCGGATGAGTTCGTTCATTTCGGGTTATTTGAAAACGAATTAACAACAAAAATGTTTCTAAGGTGACGATATTTCCGATGTGGTTTCTGCTTTATTAAAAAAATACCAAAGGGGCAATTCAGTTTACGAAATTATTTTTTACTCTAATTTAACGTGAGTACGGTGTAAGGAGAGAGTAAAAGTTGTAAATTGTCTTTGGATCTCAAATTCAAAGAAGGTTTTTTTGGAAAAAATGAAAATGCAACTAAACCGCTTAATAGATTAACAGCCCAATTGAAAAAGCTTCGATGTATAGTATGTTGAATCTGACAAATATTTTTGAGTTCATCATTTACGGATTCAATGATAGCTCTTTTTCTTAAAAGAATTTTATCAACTCAAGGCATTCATTTATCTTTCATATTTTTTTTAAGTTTTGTAATGAGTTGAATTCCCTTTTCATAAAGACTTTCAAACAAAGATTGACTGATATAACCTCTATCTCCGAAAAGTTTACAGCGCATCCCAAAACTTCATTTTATTTTACCAAAGATCAAGCTGCAAGGTTCTGTTCAGTTCCGGTTTTTTCCGTAAGAAAAAATCGAGACTGGACAGGTTCTTATGAGAATGGATTCTTCTGTTGTCGCATACTCCAAAGAGTCGTAGAATCAATGAACGATATTCCGGAACATTTTCCCAGACAAGAATTTGATAGAAAGGAAGCTATGCCAGATAACGCGTTAGGCATCAGCTCAACAAAACGATTGTAACTTACAGCTTTTGGAAATTCGGATTTCAGATTCTTTTTTATTTCTATCAGATAATAATTTTTAAATTCTCTATAATGAGAAAGATGAAAATAGACAACAATCGTTGCTACTTCACTCAGGCTTAACTGAAATTTTCGGTTTCTTTTTCGAACCACCGGACAAAAGTATTTTCACGTTCCAGTTTATTTTTTGTTGTGTACAATAATCGTCTATGGCACAAAATATCTCTGTCAGATCCATATTTAACCCCTTTTTTGCTGAAAGTACGGTTCAATATGTGATCTGGCGTTTTGAGTACAAGATCTTTCCCTTTTTTCCTCCCTTACGACCCTGCTCACGTTAATTAATGCCGATCCATAGAGAGGCATCACCAACCCCACAAGTTAAGAAGTTTGGGATAATAAGGATCAAAAGCTGATATTTTTCAAGTGTTCCGACAAGAATGAGACTTTTTACTTGCAAGGAGTATGATTTTCTGATAGAGAAAAATTTCCCGAACCTTTCCACCTCCACCCCCACCCAAAAATAAGGGTGGGAACTAAGTATCACGGGGGATTTTGTCGTAATTCCGACAAATTGATCTTGAGATCCCATTACTTGTGGGTAAGGTTATGATAGAGAGCGCTTTGCTGAGTTTAGGCAGCAATATTGAGTTAAAGCGCGGTCGCGAGCCATTTTATCTATGAAACTCGCGAGCTGCGACGACGATCCGCAGCGATCTATCTCGCGACCCTTCGGGAGCGAGATTTGAGTTTAGGAAAGCTCTGCGCTTGAGTTCAGGGAGTCGTTGCACTTTAGTTTCTTATTCGCCCAAACTTTCCTATATCGAACTCACGTTAATATAATAATCTGTCAATATGAGATTGAATCGGAATAATAAGACTCATAGAAATACGATTCTTCCATTGCAATTCTCGGAAGAGGCAGTTGCGGTGATACGAGCACATCTTGCAAATAGACCCGAATCCTCGTTTCATTTAAGAATTGAGAGAAAGGGCGGACATGCCAACGTCCAAGTAGGATATGATCGAAAGAAAAACCTGAATACCATACATACGTATCCGATAATGATAGAAATCACCGAAGAGGATGAGATTTGTCTGGAAGGTTCTCGGATCGATTGGAAATCGGAAAAACAGGAATTTTGCATTTATCCGGACGTGGATTTGGATATAGAATATCAGAATATTCTAAATAGATTTAAGATACGTGTCAATCGGAATGTATTTAGAAATGATAAAGCTAGGATTTATAGGGATACTTCCGAGTTCCCGAATTGGCTACCTTTGAGGGCTCGGAAATTAGAAATTTCTAAAATAAAAATCCAGGGGAGAATTTGGATTTTGGCTTTGGCCGATCGCCATGAACGGGAAGAAATCCTGAAGATTGAAAGTTCGATTGCGGACGAGATATTGGATTATTTAAGTGACTTTCCGGTCCGCAATGATTAACGTTTCCAGAATACTCGATCACCTTCGGAAATTGATTTTAAGCCTTTGTTTCCGTTATCCGGAACGGCTCTGGAAAGAAAGTAATCGATTTCTTCAATCGTAGCTTCTCCGGATTTTCCGGAGGTATTGAAGATCTGAATCTTATTACCTTTTTTTAAACCATCCAGAATTCCGACATTGATGATAATGTCTTCGTCTTTTACTTTTAAGACGGAGCCGCTAGGAGGGATCGCCGCTGAAATTTTAGAGATGGATCTTGCTACCGCTTCCGGAATAAAATCCCTCCCTTTAGAGAATACTCTAAATGCGGAAAGAATCTTTTCGTGTTTGGAATCTTTAATCGTCCAGTCTATATACAATGAATGATTTTCGTATTTTAAGGAACCATAAACTAGAAATCTAGGTTTCATCCCATTTTTAGCGGAGTCCTTGATTTTGAGAAAGGCGGATTCCGTGTAGGGCAAGATTTCCGTATAAGGATCGGCTTTTATATCGAAGGAAGCCGGATTCTTCCGAACGGATTCTAAAACCTCCGAAAGAGAGACGGTAGGATTTAAAGAAAGATTTCTACGCACGGAAGAAGAAACTAAAAGTGCGAGATCCGGATAATCGCCCAAATAAGATTTATCGGAAAGATCGAACAATAAGAGAACAGGCGGGGTTCTTCCGTAGTTCTCCACAAGATTGTCGCCTGTGATTTCGAGCAATCCTTCTTTATAGGCGATTGATTGTTTCATCGAGTTCAGAAGATTTTCAATTTCGAACTGATATTTTTGATTTTCCGGATATTTCTTTCTCAAAAATAAAAGGAGATTGAGATAACGCGGAAAAAAATTGGTTCTTTTGTATTCGGATAAGGTTTGAAATTGAACTTCCGGTTGACCGGGGATCAGTTCTCTTGCGGAAGCGAGGTGATGAGAAGCCATATCGTATAAAAGAGAATTTTTAGAGGAATGAAAGCGTTGCATTCTATACTCACCGAGTTTTCTTCGGAAAGAATGATTTTCCGGAAAATGGCTCAGTGCGACAGACTCCGCTTTTTGCCTTGATATCGAATCTAAGTCGTCTAATTTTAATATTTCGGTTAACGCGTCCTTTGCGGAGAAATCTTTGTCCATTCCTTTTTCTTCGGTAAACGCTTTCAAATAGAGATACAAAGGGTTTTGAGGGAAAAGAGAAACGAGTTTGCGGGAGAGTGAAGCCGCGGATGAAAAGTCTCCTTGCCAGATTTTAATTCTTACAAGCGAGTCTATCGCTTCTTCGAAATCGGGGTATAAGGAAATTGCTCTTTCTAATTTTTCCGACGCCATTTCCAATTTTTGTCTTTTCTCTTGATCGGAACTATTTTGGGACCAATCGATCAATAACGAAGCCATGTTGAAAAATAAGTCAGGATCATCTGAAGAGGACGAGAGAACCGTGTTCCAAAGATGATAAGCTTTGGAAAAGTTACCGGTTTTACCGTTTACTTTCGCTTCTAAAATTTGAATTTCTTTTGAGTTTTGAAATTTGGATCTGGAAACTTCCAGTTTTTTGAGAGCGGATTCGTAGTTTCCCATTTCCAAAAGAATTTGAATTTGAATCGGGGCTAAAACTGGATCGAATGGGTCGATTTCCAAAGAAGGTTTTAAGAGATTTAGGGAATTTTGATATTCTTTATTACGAGCGTAGGCTAAGGCGGCTCCTTTGATTGCGGTTTTGTTTTCTGGTTCGAGTGCGAGAACCTTGTTATATGCTTCGAAGGCTTCTATATCTCTATGAAGATGTTTTGCCGCGTCCGCGAGTCCAAGTAAAGAACGAGTCGACATGGGATTAGAACGGGACGCATCGGAAAAGGATTGGTAGGCTGCGGTGTAATTGCGAACTTTGAGAAAGGATTCTCCTTCCTGAATTTTTTGAATTGTATTTTCGGAAGAAATCGGTCCGATGAATAAGAATAGGACTAAGATGCCAAGGGAGCGTCTTTGTAAAAAACTTAGAATCATTTTGTAAAGAATCCCGCTTCAGCCTTGCCGGATGTGTTTCTAAAATTCGCTTCTATGATCAAGGGAATATAAAAATCTTTTTTATCCGCGTCGACTCTACTTTTGAAGGATACGATATAGCGCCTGTCCTTATGAGATAAAAAGGAGTTGTAAAGGTTCTTTTCAAATCCTTCGCCCGGAATTAAGATGAATTTTCCACCGGTAGAAGCCGCAATCGTCTTATATGTTTCAACTGCAGGTCCGGTATCCGAAAGCGATAAGAAATATATGGGAATCGAATGTGCTTTGGAATAGCGGATAATTTTTTCCGGTGAAATCTGGGTAAACGAATCCGGATAAGAATTCCCTGAGATTAAAACCAAAACGATTCTCGGGCCAAGACGACTAAGTAAATCGGATATTCCTCTGTAAATCGCTTTCCCAGTCTTAGAGTTCGAGTCACTAGGAGATGTTCTTAATATTCTAAAAATCTCATACATTGAATGGTTGAAATCGTAAGTTTTGATCAATTCCGTACCGGAGCGAAGAACCTCTATTCCGTCGTATTGTCGAAGCGAAGTTAGAAGAGGTCTCAGGGATTTTTCGAATATTGGATAAGCCGATTTAACTTCGGGAGTATTTTCGTAAACGAGGGAAACTGAGATCCGATTGTTAAACTGTTGCATATCTGCAAGTCCGATCAATGGGGAAAGATTACCATATTCATAAACTTTAAAGGAGTTTCTTGGTATTGCCTTGATATCTCGACCTGATCGATCTCTTATGCGGAGAAAAACGGAAATATCCGGATATTCTTGATTTAAAACTTTTTCCAAAACGATATCCATATTGGAAGACAATTGATTAGAGGGGCTAAAAATTTCCACTCGGTGTCGATTGAAGTCCGCGATGAATTGTGTCCCGGTATAATCAAAGGTTGAAGAGAAAGGTTGGTTTAGTTTTCGTACTACGTTTTTTGAATCTCGAAAGGAATCTAATAATCTCCAAGTATTGTCAACGGTATTGTAAATGATGAGTCCCGACTTTTCGTCTGAGATATAAATTTCGTTTTTTCGAATTGTTAGATTGCGGGGAGACAATAGGATATTTGGATTCGTAATTTCTCTGAGAAAATTTCCTTCCGAATCAAATACGGCGATTCTAGAATTTCCGCGATCGGCCACATAAATTTCCCCTTGGGAATTTACTTTGAGTCCGGACGGATTGCGTAGAATTCCGACCCCGATTTCTTGAATGAAAGTACCGTCTGCTTTTAACTTTTGAAGCCGATTATTTCCGGAATCAGAGACATAAAGATATCCATTTTTTGTGAAGAATATCCCGGTTGGCCCATGAAATTCCCCGTTCCCTTTTCCTGAATTTCCGAATCGGTTGCGGTATTCACCTTTTGTATTGAACTCATAAATCTTATCAGCCTTAAAATCGGTTACAAAAATTGAATTCCCTCTCAATGAGAAAAATAAGGGACCCGATAAATTCCGACCTAAGGAACCTTTGAAATTATCAACCGGGTTACCATTCGGATCAAACTTTACTATGTTTGCTGTGTC
>NZ_AHMT02000027.1:62500-147500 GCF_000243815.2 Leptospira alexanderi serovar Manhao 3 str. L 60
CTTGTGTGGGTCTTAAAATGCCGCAACGAGGATCGTTTCGATTTCATTCTTGGGAAGTTCTCTCGGAAGGGAATCCAAAAACGGAAACGAAGCCGCAAGGTTTGCGATCGATGGAAGATCGATCTTTCTCACCTCGTATTCTGAAAGCCTCTGGGGAATTTTTAGTTCGATAAAAATTTTACGAATACCTTCCACGGCCTTAATCGCCGCTTCAATCACGGAAATATTAGTGATATCCTCGTCTAAGGCTCTCGCGATCATCACATACTTACCTGCGGAGGAGGTCAGATTGTATTCCATAACATGGGGGAGTAGAATGGACATGGACTGAAAGATATCTAAGTTTGTAATATTCGCACTTGCTAATGAAAGAGCGAAACAAAGTCCGAGCGAACTCGAGGATTGAGCGATCCCTGTCAAAAGACTCGCCGCGTAAAGACCGTTTTTATAGTTTAAATTTTTCGGATCTCTGATCGAAGGAATCAGGTTTTTTTGTAAAAGTTCGATGGCTCGGAGCGCGGAAGAGATCGTAAGTTCCGTGGAAAACTTGGAAAGAATCGTATCCACGGCCGCAGCCAGAATTCCTACACCTATTTTGGAAATGTCTGAGGAACTCATAAACGAGGAAATCTTAGGGTCGGCAATGATTAGTTCGGGAAATAAGAACTCGTGAGAGAAATACTTCGTAATTTTTTCATCTCCTAGAAGAAGCGTCGAGATGGGAGAACATTCCAAACCGAAAATAGGATGAGTCGGAATTAAAATCAGAGGAATCGGTTTTTTAAGCTTTGCCTTCTTGTCGTTTATCATGTCTTTCGCGAAGATATCGTTTGTGACAAGCAGGGCAATGAGTTTTGCCATGCTGATTGATTCGTAAGAGCCGTAGCCGATAATACAATCGGCGTTTGCGATCTTCGCGAAATAAGCGGCCGTATCTAATTCTTCCGAGGTAGGTTCTTTGACGATGTCGTCATAGAGGATGACTCCGTCGATATGTTTCTCTAAACTCGTTTTGATCATGGAAAGTTCGTCCATATTCTCCAACTCTTGTTGAGTGGAAAATATCACGGTTCTTGAACCGATATTTTTGACGAAGTTACCCACTTTGTACCCGCAATCGGCTTCAAAGTGGATTTTTGGAGGAAATGTGTAATGAACCCAATCAGGGAGTATCGGCATCGTTGTCGTCTCCCGGAGCTAACCTAGCGACTCGGAATATTTCTAATTTAGATAGAGGTAAAAATCAGTTTATTCGTACGGTTTTTATTGACCCAACATAGTTTCTGAGATTCTGTCCGCGATTGTATTCAAAACGTCGGAACTCAGGTTGTCGTAATCTCCGTTTTTCAACTTTTCCTTAATTTCTTTGAGCTTAACGGAACGATCGCTATCGTCCGGAGTAGAAAGAATTTTGCGAGTTATAGTTTGAATTTCCGTTTGAAGTCGCGCTTCGGATGCTTTTTGTTTTGCGGTATCGGAAATAGAAACGTTATCGAAAGTTTCTTTTGATTCAGCTTTTTTAACCGGAGTTGTTCTTTTCGGTTCGTATCCGCTTCCACCGATCCCACCGATTTTATCGATAGTCATGATTTGTTACCTCTACTGAATTCTATCGGCCGATCTAGAAGAGCCTTTAAGCATTTTTTTCCGATTCGTATTGATTAAAACCACAAATTCACCCTTATGGACAAATTTCTTCGGGTTTTCAGAGAGAAAAGGAGAGAAATATAGGATTTCTTCGTGAATTTTTGTCATTTCCCTACCAACAAGAAATTCGGAATCTGGAAAAACTTCTTCTACCGCATCCAAGGTATCCCCGATTCTATGAACGGATTCGAAAAGCATAACAAGTCCTTCGAATTTTTTCCATTCGGTAAGTTGATTTCTTTTTTTATTTTTCTTTTCGGATAAGAATCCAAGGAACAAAAACGGATTTGCTTGCCAGCCGGAAATTCCAAGCAATGCCGTGAGGGCACTTGCACCCGGAACGGGAGTGATTTTAAATCCTGCCTCTCGAACCACTCGAATCAAATGAGAACCCGGATCCGAAACCCCCGGAGTTCCTGCATCCGAAACGAGTGCGAAGGTTTTTCCCACTTTCAATTCTTCTAATATACCGGAATATGGAGTTTCCGATTGATCTCTGTAGAGGGTGGAAGCGGGTGTCGAGATAGAATAAGATCGGAACAGTTTTCTAGAGTGTTCCGCATTTTCGCAGAGAATTCGATCCGTATTCTTTAAGATTCTAAGCGCTCGAAAGGTGAGATCTTCTAGATTTCCGATCGGAGTGGAGACTACATAAAGAGTTCTCGGTTCGAGAGGAATTTCCGCAAATGATTCGGGAGAGGATTCTTCCCCTAAACTCATAGATTACAACCCGGAGGAGAAACTCCGGAAGGACAAACACAACCAGTCTCTTCCGCGCCTGTGATCGTGCAAGGATTACAAAGTGTTCCGACGGGACAATTTTGTTTTACCGCGGTTGTGCAGGAAGCGTTATTACATTCCGAGGGATTGCAACTGGAACCGACCGGACATAGGTAGGGCCTGGAAGAAGAACACATCTTCACGGGGGTGGAAGGATTGGAGAAGATTCCGCTGTTCAAAAGGGCTCTCATCGTGAACGTATAAATCTCACACTTAATAAACGGAAATACTCCCGGCGGAGGAATCTGATTGAGGATCCTGTGGGTTTGTAATTTAGAAGAATTTGTAGATGCTTCGGAAGAAAGATGAGGAAAGGAAGGTTGTACACCGTTTTCTAAATACACGCCTCCAGCGGCGAGGGTTTCCGCAACCGAAGGAGCTGTCGTTGTGATGTAGAGATTATAGCCTACGAATTGTGGTTCCGCATTGGTCACATAATAGCGAATTAAAAATTCCGGTTTATAGTTGTTCGGCTCGGACAGAAAGTCTACGTCTTTTGAAATAGTGTTCGTGATTCCCTCGTTTACCGCGACGATACTTAAAAATTGAGGAACCCCTACTGGAGAAATAAATATAAAGGGAGATTGTGCCACATCTGTGTTTCTACCACAACCTAAGAAAATCCAAATCAAGGAAAGAATTGGAAGAAACGTTGGACGAAGAATCTGAAAAGCCATTTTTATCTTGCGTAGGATTTGGTTTCTCAAAAATTAGAGACGAATTCCGTTATTCAGGATAGAATTTCCTAGATCGGCGGTCTTACAATCAAAATTTCTCGAATTTCTTCGGAGCATTTAGTGGTTAGCATTCGTAAATTAGTTCTTTATTCTGGGATTTCAATCGTGCTTATTGTACTCGTTTGGATTCTTTTTTCTTCGGAAGATTTAAGTGAGAAAGAAAAAAAGAGTAAAGAAGCTGATAGTGTTGCTCTTCTATTAGGCGGAGGAGGAAGTTCATCGTCTTCTTCCGGATCTTCTGGCAGTAGAACGAGCGAATCCATTTTCGATTCTTCCTTTTATAAGGCCGGAAAGGGCGAATACATTGAGGCTGAAAAAGGAGAACAAAAAGAAGCCGATCCGAATGCGGCTGATGCCGATAACCCTATCAATCCTCAAACGAATAAACCTTATACCAATGAGGAGATGGAACGTTTCAGCCAACTTCGGGAACGTTTTCCAAACAATTCCCTCGTTCCGAAAAAGTTAAGCCCTGCGGAAAAGGAAGCGAAAAAACAGGAAGACAATCAGGTTGCGGAAGCGGCAAGAAATGTTTACGCAAGAACTGCTTCTCCGGCTCAAATCCGTTTGTATTACAATCATATGGAAAAACAAACTCTGGATAGAATGGATATCATCAATTATCTTGTGGATTTACAAAAAGGTTCCGGAGATGACGAGACCGAAAAAAAACTACAGAACATTCAGGATTCTATCAAAAACCAACTCCAACAGGTTCAAAAGGATAAGGAAAACGCCTTTCAACAAGCCGGATTGTAGGAACCTCCACTAAGAGAATTGGAAGAAATTGGGCTAAAAAAGTGAGGAAAAAAACAGCCGATTTTTCACTCACTTTTCCTTCATTTTTTCTCCCCTTTCATTTATCTGAAATTCTGCGCCTAAGCGGCGTGGGATTTGCGCCCAAATTAACGGTACTCTATTTTATATGGATCAGTAATCGTTTAGATTTCTTTTTGACAGACACTACATTATACAATGGGATAATCGGAATGCGCTAACAGTTTAGAATATTCTAAACTTCTGATCCACTTTCTTCGGAAAGGATCGGAAACCGAAAACTGGATTTAGGGTCTAGTCCGTAATCGTCCAGATGAAACGAAGGCGGAAGCCTTTCCCGTTTCCACTGATTTCTGTGAAAGAGAGTGATGTATTTTCGCACAGATTCTTCCAATTCTCCGGAGGCTGATTTTTGTATTTCCGGATCTTTTGAAAGAAGTTGAACGATTTCGGAAAAATCGGCGCCTCGTACCGTGAATAACTCTTCGATTTTTTGTAAAAGAGGATAAGGCATTAGATCCTTTTCGTCCTCTTGTTTGTCTTTCAGAGGTTTCAGTTCTGCGCTTGGAGGAGAAAGTACAATCTCTTTCACCGAAGGATATGCGGGAAGGATCGAATCTTTTCCTTCCGCGACAAAGCGCAGCCATTTCAAAATAAATTCTTTACTAACTCCTGTAAGAGGAGCGACCGATCCGGAAGAATCCCCGTCCATCGTGGTATAACCGACGCTTGCTTCGCTTCTGTTTCCGGTGGAAAGAAGAAGATGTCCGTTTAAATTTGCGAGCATCCAAATGATCGGAGAACGGATTCTCGCCTGTATGTTCTGCAGAGTTAGATTGTGCTCGTTCCAGTTTAAAGTAATCCCCGTGATCTCGGAAATTTTCTGGGAGATATTTTGAACTTCGGTGTCGATTGTAAGCTCTCCGTGAACGGACTTGACGTCTTCGGCCAATGCTTTTGCAAGAGATCTAGTCCGGTCCGAATTGTTTATGGTCGCTTGGTAGAGAGTGGAAAGAATGGAGTCTTCTTCTATTCCTTGGGAGCTGAAAAATTTTTCGCCGAGTTCTTGTTTGGCAATTTTTTTCATGGCGGTCACAAGAAGGGCACAGACGGAACTGTCCGCTCCGCCGGAAAGAGAAAGTGTGTAACCCTTTGTTTTGGAGTATATTAGATAATCAAAAAGTCCTAACGCTACTGCTCTTGTGAAATCCAGATACGATTCTTCTTCTTGGGAAATGGAAGGTTCCGGAAGCGGATGATTGATCCTTGGGGTCCTTTTGGGAAATTTAAGACTGAGACGGATCCGATTTTCTGCGAAGGATTCTTTTGGGCTGAAACGGTTTCCGGAAGGACGAAAGTTTTTTACGCGATCGGCTCTGGAAGTTTCAAAGTCTATTTCACTGGAACAAAGATTGAAATCGCCGAAAAACAGACGTTGCGATTGCGAAATTAACTTTCCGTTTTGAACGATCATCGAGCCGCCTTCGAATATCAACCTTCCGGACTCGTTTCCGCAGAGATTGGAAAATAAATATACGTTCGATTCTCTTCTGGAATTTTCCTGAAAGATCTGTCTGCGGATTCTCTGTTTTCCAAACGCGAAGTGAGACGCTCCCGGAGAAAGGATGAGATCGGTTCCGGCTTTTGCGAGTGGAATCGAAGGCTTCTGTAGGACCCAGGAATCTTCGCAGATTTCCACTCCGAAAGAAAATCGATCGGTTTCAAAAATGAGGGAACCGAAAGGAATTACAGAACCGTCCGGAGCGGTAAAATTTTTCCGGGTTTCTTCTCCTCTTGTAAACCATCTGTTTTCGTAGTGCACTCCCGTGGAAGCAAGATTGGATTTGGGAACGATTCCCGCTACGACTCCGTTGCAAAGTACGGCCGCACAATTGAATAGATAAGGATTTTGGAATATAGGTAAACCAACGACTACGATCTTATTTTCGGTAAGAGGAAGAAGTTCGGTCAAAGAATTCCAGGATTTTTTCCAGATTCGGGGAAAGAAAAAAGAATCCTCGCATCCATAACCTGAAATACAAAGTTCCGGAAATAAGATCAGATCCGAGTTCTTTTCCTGTTCGAGAACTCTTTTGATTTTTTTTAAGTTTCCTGCAAAATCGAATACTCTCGTTTTAAGGGAAACGGACGTAAGCCTCACGGGTTGCATGTTTTACAAGATCCAGGTTGAAATTTGTTTTGAAAGTGTTTTTTTATTGGAACTTATTTTGATAAACGATCTTGTTTGTGAGACTTGAAATTTCTTGGAAATAGGATTAGGGCAGGTTGGGTAGAATTCGAGTCTGCGTTCTTTTGGTTGAGTACGGTTTTGGAAGAGCCAGATATTGGGAGGACGAGGATTGTTTGTAAAGCCGGAAAATACGCGAGTCCATGCGATAGAATCTGTTTTTGAAATGGGCTTTCGATTTTTCCCGAAATTGAAAACGGGTTTTCGGATTCTTTCCTGAAAATTCACTGGTTAAAAACGTGTAAGAAAGAATTTCGATGAAACAGAAACTTTTAGAACTCATTCGGACTCACGCATACCGTTATTCGGAACAATCTTTTACCCTCGCTTCCGGAAAAAAGTCCAGACATTATTTTAACTGTAAGGAAATTACGCTCGTTCCGGATCGTTTGGAACTTCTCTGTAGATTTATCGTAGAACGGCATTTAGACGAATCGGGGATTTTAAAACCGCAGGCTTTCGGAGGTCTTACAATGGGAGCCGATCCAATCTGTTACGGGATCAGTTTGGAATTTAGAAAACAAGATAAGATCGTATATCCTCTGATTGTTCGCAAATTTTCCAAGGACCACGGAACGAAAAAATTGGTGGAAGGTGCGGTGCACGCGGTGAAAAGCTGCGTGATCGTAGACGACGTAATTACGACTGGAGGATCCACGATTCAGGCGATCCGTAGCATGCGTGATTCTGGAATTGAGGTCACTCAAGGAATCTGCATTTTGGATCGCCAGGAAGGCGGAAAGGATGCGATCCTTGCGGAAGGGGTTCAAATGTTTTCTATATTCAAAAAAAGTGATTTTGGGAATTTGGAACATGAGTGAATTTCCGTACGATTTCGATAAATTTCGAAGGAATCTGATTTTTCGTTCGATTGCCGTGGTTCTTCTTTATCTCGTGTTTATTGTCTGGAATTTTCTTAAGGTCCCGGAAGAAAATCGAACCGATTTCGTGAAGATCTTCGGTCTTCTTTCCGTGGTTCTCGGATTTCTGCTTTATAGAAATTTTTCCAGGCAGTTGAAAATTTTAAAAGGAGCCAAAGTGGAATTGACTTCCAATTCTTTGAGGCTCTTCAATTCCAAAGGTCAATCTTTTGAAACGAAATTCAAGTCCGTCGTATCGATCGAAAGGGACATGTTCCGTTCTTACGTTCGTTTTTTGATTGCAACAAAGGAAGACCTGATTCCGGTTTTGAATCTTTTAGAACCGGATCTATTTCAATCCGAGCTGGAAAAAAATTCCGGAAAGAAGGTGATCGTTCAAGAAAGCAGACCCGGTTTTTTACATCCGAAAACTCTTTTGTATTTTATTCCTTCTTTGATTATGTTCGGCGCCGTTTTTTACGAACCTTTTCATTTGAAAATGGAGTCTTTTTATCTGATCGCTAATATAAATGCCCTTCTCGTGGCGGTCTATTTTCCGGAAGATAAGGTAAAACTTGCGTATTCCGCAAAACGGAGATGGATTTTCCTTTTGGGGGCCCTATTGATAGCGCAGTGTTTAATTTACTTAAAAATTCTATAATATTCAAATATACGATTGCATGTAAAGTTCTAAAATCAGGATTCAAGAAGCGCAATGAAGAATAAAATAACCTCATCCCTTTCCGACAGCTTTTTCTAGGATGCTACACGCTACACTAAACCCTATCCACTGATTCCTAAAGCCCTGACATCTAAAACATTTTTGGTTTAGAGATCGCATTTAGCTTTCTCTGAGCGAGTCTTCTGAGTTCGATCATTTCTTCCAGATAAGAGGCGAGAACCTTGTCCACGTTGATGTTTTTTTCCATTTTCAAAAGGCTGTCTCGGATCAAACGAAGATTCACTTCATCGGTGACCTTTCCCGAGGTGATCAATTTACGAACCGTTTCAAACTCGCATTTTCTGAGATGTACTCTCAGTAAGAACTCGATTGAAAATTTAGAGGCCATTCTTCCCCAAGGGCTGTTCGGGTTGAAATTGGCCTCTTGAGCTCCCATACGATCTGTAGCTCTTTGAGAAAGAGTCGGCCCGAAAGAATTCGATAAAGGCGTCAATTTAGAGGATTCGTCAGAGATACTATTTTCTTCTGCGGGGTTATCGCCTTTGGCTACGAGAATGTCTTCCATGGCCTGAGAGCGAGATCCTTCTTCGAAATCGTTGGGATTGTTGTTCATCATCCGGATGAACTCTTCGAGCATCACGACGATATTGACCATTCTTCCGATCGGAGTGTTGTTCAATTCTCGGATTTTCGGAAAAAGTTCTCTTGTGATTAGGGAAGGGGATTTCTTTTTGTAGTAAGTTGCTTCATAAAGACGTTCTAATTTTTTTTCTGAATAGTATTTCAAGTCGTTAAGAATTTTGAGATCCGCATAGGCGTACGCGTCGACGCCCGGATCGCTCATCTTACCCATCTTTTCTTCCGGCAAAACGATTTTAATGATGAATATGATTTTGGCCGCCCGAAGAGCTTCGAGAATGTTTCGAAGATCGTCCGGTTGTCGTGAATAAAGCGACATCATTTCCTTAATGAAGGCATCCGAAGTTGGAATTTTTTGGTCTTCTCGAAGATTCACTTTCCGAATTTCGGAAGCGATTTGTAACGCTACTTCACTTAATGCGCTCATAAGAATTAAGGCATCCTATTGGAAAGAAGGTTTCGAATCAAGTTGGTTTTCATCCTGAAAAGCGAAAGAAAGCGTCTTCATTCTTGGCTGATTCGAAAACTCAATTTTTGTAAAGTATATAACGGAACCGAGCAGGAGAGAATTCCTAAAACCGGCGATAGGATTAGAAAAAAGATCGGCACTTCCGGAGAAACGGTGAATTTTAAGGTCCATCCGAATGCGTTCTTGTTGACGACGTATAGAACTATGGGGGAAAGAAAAGACGCCAGAAGAATCCCAAAACAAATGGAGACGGTTGTGATGAATACACTTTCGGTCAGCAAAATTTTTCCGAGTTGTCTAAAGTCCGCCCCCAGATATTTGAGAATTCCCAAAGTGTTTTTTTTCGAAATGAGATTATGAAACAAAGAGGAAATTAAAGAAAGCATGGCGATGATAAAAGCGGTCGTTTTTAGTGTTTCTAAGACTCCGAAAACTTTATCCACTCCTTTCGTATAAAGCTCTCGCAATTCTTTTACGTTTAACAATTTTAGGGAGGAATTTTTTGCTAAAATTTTAGAGATCGATTCTTCCGATTGTTTTTGGTCCGTGTCTTTCTTTAAAAAGATCTTAATCGAATTGTATCCGTTAAGTCCGAAAAACCTTTCGTAGTTTCGAATATCCATCATGATCGTTCCACGCTCCGAAAAAAAATGTTCCTTAATGCCTCGAACCTTGAATTCTTTTTTTCCGAATTTCGTTTCGATCAGGATCGAGTCTCCTACGTTGAAATTTTGCAGGTAAGCCATATTGGAGGAGATTAGAATTTCGTTTTCCGTTTCTATTAGGCGTTCCGGAGAATCCTCCCGGTCGTGCGTTGCGAACGTATATGCGTGAATCGTAAAGTTTCCCCGGTCCGTTTCGACTCTCGTATTCACACAAAAACCGTCGAGGGATTTCACTTCTGGAATTTGAGAGAGTTCGTTTAACAAACGTATGGGAACTCCTCCTTGAATTCCCGCTGCTAAGTTTGCTGTATTGATGATCGTAAACTCGGCGGGGAATTCTGCTTCGGCCCAATCGTTCAAGGATCTTCGATAACTGTCCGCTAAAATCGAAAGGCAGAGCACAAGGGAAGTGGCGAGCATCAGAGTCGCGGATGTGAGTGTATTTCGCAGGGTTTGGTTTTTCATTTCTTCCAAACCTACTTTCATAAAAACAAAAGACCGATCCGATCTTTCTAAGAGTTTAAAAAAGAATATCACAAAAATTTTAAATACCCAAGGAAAACAAAGAGTAAAACCGACTACGATTCCGCCGATTCCCAGAAGTCCGAAGATCGGAAATTTCCAGCGAAACGGAAAGAACGCAATACAAGTAAAGATGAAGAGAAGTAAAAGTCCGATCGATAATAGACGGAATTCGTTCGTTCGGTACGTTCCCGAAGAGGATTCTCTCAAAATGGAAACCGGAGAAATTTTTCCCGCTCTAAAGGACGGAACCGCGGCGGATAAAAAGGATCCGACGATTCCGATTCCTAATCCCAGTAGCCAAGTGGAAATAGGAACGGTATTGTAGGTTCTAAGATAGGAAAGATCCACAGAAGTCGCTTCCGGGCTAAAAAAATCAAGTTTCGAAAAAAGAAAACCAAGCCCCAGTCCTATCAAACTTCCTAAAATCCCCAAAAACAAAGCCTGGGATACGAAGAGGGAAAATGTGTGACCCGCACTCAGTCCCATCGTTTTTAAGATTCCTAATTCTTTTTCGCGGCTGACGTATAAACCGGACATCGTGTTAGAAACCATAAAGAGTGCGATTATAAGAGAAATGAAAGAGATCACCAAAAGATTGAGCTGAAAGGAGCGTAACGCGTTCCCAGATTTTTCCCGGATGTCTTCCACTGTTTCGACTCTGTAGTCCGGACCTAATTTCTGTTCAAGAATCCGTTTTTGTTCCGATCGGAACTCGTCCGGTTGGATCAAAAGAAAACTAACGTGTCCCGCCGTCTCGAATCTTTCCATTGCGGATTCTATGTCTTCCATAAGAATACTGCCGCCTTCCGTATCAAATACAATCAACTCCGTAACGGAGAAGTTCTTCGAGTTCGTGCGTATATCTACTTTGGAAACTCCGATCCTTTGGGAAAGGGAGCGACTGATAAAAACGGAAGAAAGTTTGTCTCTTGTGTTTTGTGTACCGGAATTTTGGATTTCTGATTTGTAAAGAAACTCGTCGGATTCTTTTAAAAAATCCAAGCCGATAAATACGCCTCGAACCGAATCATTTAAGATGACTTCCTTTTGAAACCGAGGAGCGATTTTTACGATCCAGGTTAGGGAAGGGTCTTTCGATAGATCGTGGATAAGCGAGACCGGAAGGTTTTGATCTCCTAAAGAGGAAGAAATTTTGATCTTATATTTTCCTTGGAAGTATCCCAGAGAGAAGTCGGTTAGGCTTTTTTCCGCCTTCATTCCGTTTGCGCTGGTCGAGATGAAAAGTCCTACGCCCAAAGATATTCCGGCTAACGCAAAAAACGCACCGAGCTTATGGCTTCGAAAGTATTCGAATAAGAATAGCGTATAAATCCGAAAAGACACGAGGTTTTAATCCGCCAAAGTTCCGTCCGTCATCTTCAAACGAAATTCCCCTAAAGAGCCGAGCTTTTGATCGTGAGTTACGATAAAAAGCGTGAACCCGTATTGTTTTTGCAGGTCTATGAGAAGTTGTATTACATTTTCCGCATTTTTCGTGTCTAAATTTCCGGTGGGTTCATCCGCAAGAATGAGAGAAGGTCGTTTGCAGAGGGCTCTTGCAATTGCTACTCTTTGTTGTTCTCCTCCGGAAAGTTCGTCCGGTTTATGAAATTTTCTCGAAGAAAGTCCTACTTTTTCGAGCGCTTCTTCCGCCGTGTTTCGGGCCTGTTTCTTTCCGATTCCGGAAATGTAAAGAGGAACGGCCACGTTTTCAAGCGCGTTTAAGTAAGGAAGTAAATGAAAAAATTGAAATACGATTCCGGTTTCTTCTCTTCTGTATTTTGTCAGTTCTTTTTCGTTCATTAAATGTAGAGACTTTCCGTTTACAAAAACCTCTCCGGAATCCGGTTTGTCTATGCCGGAAAGTATATTCAAAAAAGTTGATTTACCGGAACCCGAAGGCCCCATGAGCGTGATGACGGAAGAACTTGGAATGTCCAACTCCAATCCTTTGAGGACTTCCGTTTGAAGTTTTCCGCTTTGATACGACTTACGGAGATTTGAAATCCGGATTCTTTTGGGATCCGCTATGTTAGGGCTTGTCATTTCTTTGAGAGAACAGTAGAATTCGGAATGAAATTTGTGGAAAGTGAAAAAATTCTTAAAACCGGACTTTAGATTCTCACGGACGATTTACGCGAAAGATTGAGTTAGCTTCGGACAAACTTCAAATAAATATTGATTTTTTCACTCAATACGGGCTTTTGTCTAAAATTCGCGAAACGAATTTGTCAAGTTTGCAAACCCTGGTTATAGTTTTGGAAAATTGTAATACGAATTCAAAAATAGGAATATTCCAAGTTTAATAGATTCGTTTTAACGCGTAATTCTTGCGAGATCGGTTCCGGGGTAGTAGTGTCTCAAAATTTCGACATAGTTATAATTTTCTTTCGCCATTCCGAAACTTCCCCATTGGCTTAAACCTACGCCATGACCAGAACCCATTCCTTTGATAAGGAAGCCGTTCCCTTCTTTTTGAATTCCGAAACGCAAAGAGCGAACGGGAGTGCCGAGAGTTTGCCTAAAGTCTTTACCTCGGATTCTGGAAGAACCGTCCGTTCCACTGAGCTCTATAAGATCGACTCTTCCGGATGCTGTTCTGGATAAAACCTGAATCGATTGAATTTCGCCGAGTTTTAAGTTCGAAAATTTAGAATTGATGAGTTCTTGAGAGATCGTTTCTTTCCAATAAAAATTGTCTCCGGCGCTGTCGAACTCGGAAGCCACGATGGAAAGGTAGGGGACTTTTTTACCTCCCCAAATGTTTTCGGGAGTTTCTGTTTTTCCGCCGCTATTGGAATGAAAGAAGGCCTGAATCGGATTCTCTTCGAAGACGGCCATTACTCCGGTTGTATCTTGAACTGCTTTCGTAGTCAATGGATGTTCCTTTTCAAGGCCTCCGTATACTTGGGAATTTGTCGTGGCTTCCACGTCGTAAAAAGCATTCTTTTTATTTAATATTTCACGAACGGCATAAGTTCTTGCGCAGATTGCCTGGGCCTTTAACGCTTCCATCGGCCAGCTATAAGGAACTTCGGAGGGAACAACCGCCAAGAGATATTCTTCCAAAGGAAGTACATTAACCACAAGAGTGGAACCTTGGTTTTGGGGGATCAGATGAATTGCTCCTCGCACTTTGAGAGATTTATATCCAAGGCTCATGTTTTGGCTTACAAAACGAATCGGAGCTTTTAAACGTGAAGCGTCCAAAGAAATAATATCGATTCCTTTTTTAATCAAAAGATCGTTTGCGTCATAGACGGAAATGATTCCTTCCCCTCTAATTTGGAGATCACCTTCGGCTTTTCCAAGGAGTACTCTGATTTCGTGAACCGAACGGCTTTTATAGGGAGGGGTCCAAGGACGAATGATGACGGTGCTACAACCCACTTGAAAAAGAATGATTGTGAGAATGAAAAACAAAGTTAGTTTTTTGATCATAAAAAGTATCCCGGAGATACGTCTGTCTCTCTTCTTGAATATCGATGAGAAGCCGAAATCTCTATAGGAATTTTTGAGTTTTACGGGAAGTTGAAAAGGGCTTTTGACTTTGGAAAACGTGAGACCGACTTTTTCGGAAATGGACGTATACAATCATAATTGAAGAAAGGGCAAAAGAGGAAATTTTTAACGATAATTATAATCGTTTGCGTTCATTTGAGCCAAGATTGAAAGTTTTGGGCGGGATCCGTAACTCTGAAAATTTCAACGGATCATTCCCTGAAAAAACGGAAAAATCCCAATTGTCCTGAAAGTTTTGTAAATCGAAATTCGGTGATTGTGAGCACAAAAAAAGTTACGATAAGAGATCGGTCTTTTCTTGTGGGAAGAGGGTATTTAACCTAAAATTACGTTTCGATCCAAATTATAGGGCGAGATAAAAACATATTCAATAATTAAAGAATATAATAAAAATATAATTATATGAACGTTAATGGCGTTTTGGCTTGTCGGTTCTTAGGAGTTCTAAATTTGTATAACGTTCGCGAGGGACGAAATATGAATCTTATGTCGATAGGTCGGAATTCAACCGGATCAAATGGGTAGATTTTTGGAACTTAGGAACGCAACGGATTCCAGGTGAGGAGTTTGAGGATACGGATCCGTGATGAGAATTTTTTCTATCCGAAAGAAATCCTTCAATTTCCAGAGATCTCCTTTTTGGGAGGTAGGATTGCAGGAAACGTAAAAAAAAGAGGAAATCTTTGAATTCTTCAATGCTTCCGTAACAAATTCGCCAAGTCCGGCACGTGGAGGATCCGCGATTAGAATGTTCTTTTCCCGAGATTGAAGCAATACGTTCAGTTGGGAAGATGACTTTTTTGAGAAAAGATCTTCTCTCAAATAGGAGAATTCGATTTCCGGAAAATCGAAAGACATTTGTTTGCGGGCGATTTCCAAAGAGCTTTTGATGGAGTCGATTCCAGTAATTTTCCTAAATTTATGGGCGAAAATTCTACTAAAAAAACCGGAACCGCAAAATAGATCGATGAGATGATCGGATGATTTTGGAATTTCTTTTTCGATGAAATCCAAAATCGGTTGAAACCCTTCCGGATTGGGTTGAAAAAAAGAATCGAAAGGAACTCGAAATTCTTTTCCCGAAACGAATTCCAGATAAGATTCTTTTCCTTTGAGAACTTTTACTTCTCCGATCGCTGAAATTTCCCCCTTTCTTCGATTGAAACAAAATAGAATATGATCCGCTTCCAGATATTTTAAACAGACTTTCGCGAATTTCTCCTCTTCCTCCGAGTTTTTAAATTCTTCCACAAAGGTTAAAATCGTCATCAATTCGGATGAGTTTTTTGCCTTTCGCAGAGTGACATACTTTAGAAATCCTGAATCCGATTTTCGGTTATAAGGAAGGTCGGGAAATTCGGAGATCAGACTTCGGAATCTTTTCAATTCCGCATTTGATTCTTCGCTTTGAATAAAACAGGATTCTAAATCAACGATATGCCTGAAGGAACCCGCTTTCCTTTGTCCGATAATCGGTCCGGGAAACACGGCAAAGTCCATTCGATTTCTATAATGAAGTTTTTTTAGAGCCGGATATAAGATAGGTTCTATTCCGAAGTCTTTTTTATAACTTTCCAAAAGAGCCGAGGTTTTATAATTCCATTGTTCCTCATAAGGAATATGTTGTGCGGAACAACCTCCACATCTCGTGAATGCGGGACAAGGCGGAATTACGGTTCTTGGAGTTTGAGAAATTAAATCCAGTTTGGCGGCGAGTTTGCGTCGTTTCTTTTTTAAAAAAACGACGTTATAAATATCTCCGGGTAGAGAATAAGGGATCTCGATCGGAGTGTTATTTACAATACTAACTCCGCGGAATTTGGAATTCACAAATTCAACTGTACCTTTATGGGTGAAATTTGTGTTTTTATCGGGCATTATCGACCAGTCTATCGATTCGGCATGTGTGGTAAACTTTAGTTCGTCTTGAAAGTTGATTCTCTTATGAAAAACTTTCGGATAAGATTTTGCTCCCCTAAGATCTACAGGATAGAATGAGAAAGTTTTTTGGAAAAAGACGGGTATTTTTTTCTAGCAACCGATTGGTTTTATCTCAAGAACTTTTTAGTTGTTTGAAAGGTTTTAATCGACGGCAATAGATGCGATTTTTAGATATAAAATCTCTTATTATAGGGTAGAACCTGGTTTAAAAAGCTTTTTGAGATTTGAAGTTCTACTCAAGAACTATAGAATAGGAGCATCCGAAATTCTACCTTTAAACCGAAATTCGTTTCAAAATTCATAATACTCGATTCCGTAGAAATCGGTAAATTATCCGTCCTTTCGATTTGTTTTTGCGGGAATGCTTTGGATAAAGTATAGGAGACGTTTGACCTTGTTTTCAGAAACCATACCCGGGAGTTTAAAAACATTATCTGAATTTACGATTGATGATGTAAGTATTTTCAGTTTTAAGAATATTTTTAAAATATAATTTACTAATATTTTATGTTTTCGAAGACGATTATTTAGATAAAAGAAGTTTCGCTCGACATTCCCTTGTGAGAAAATGCGAACATAAAAAGGAGCCAACAGCTCCTTTTTATGTGATTCAGTTTGAATGGAAAGAATTGATTTCCTTCGAACTCTATGAAATCATTTCGTCTTATCGGAATCGACAAAGTATTTCATTCTGTTCCGTCGAGGATCGTAGGTAAATGAAAGATCAAATTTTTTCGGGTGCTTGTGACCAGATTGTCTTCTCCGCTCGTAGCATTCGGTCTGTCGGCAACGTTGAGTTGGGGAGAAAATACGTTATCTGCCTCATTCGAATCCCAAAAAAGAGTGTTGTCTATGGAAACGTTAAACAACAGATCTCCCTTTTTTTTGGAAGAATCCTTTACAAAAGAATCCAGATTTACAATCAATATGTACGGATCTTTCACGTCCAAATTGTTGACGGAAGGGGGGACTTTGAATTTAAGTTTTTGTGCGTTGGAATTCCATGGGACACTGGCAATCGAAGGCGGATTGAGGGTGCGGTCGGGTTTTGTGAAAGCATTATAATCATCCGAACCTCCTCCAAGCTGCAGTATGCCACCCGAACTAGAATCGATCGCTAATTCACCCATTTTACAAACTCCTCCCATTTCTTCAGGTTTTAATAGTTTGGAAAAGATAAAACTTGGAGAATTGATAAAGGAAACGGGACAGTCCTTACTAAAAAGTTTAGGGCTTACATCACCTCTTCCGACGGTATCGATCGGGGCAGAATTGGAAGTCGGATTGTTTAGCACCAGATCCACGTAACGGTATGTGTTTTCAGGGACGTCTTTCGGATCAAAGTAATAGGTAAAATCCCTTGCGATGATTCCCACTCGATCGTAGTCCTGTTTCTCTTCAGCCGGAATGGGAGAGATCGGTAGAAAAGCGGAACTCGAAGAAGTGCCTTCGGTTTGCAATCCGATTCGCATAAAACCGGTTTCACATACTTTAGAACCGGGAATTGGAGCTCCGGGCACTTTGAACATTACAAAATTTGCATTTTCTAATGTTTCTTTTCCCTTTTCCGGCCCTCCTTTGGCGACCGATTTGTAAGCGAGAACTTGGCAGATACCGATAGAAACTGCCGCCGGTGTGATGAAATGATCGTTGAATCCGTCTCCCGCACCGTCTCCATAGTTTTGCGGGTTATCTCCGGCGAGATCGGTTAAAAATCCGGACGTATGGGAACCTACTTTGAATTGAGAGGAACCGGCTTGGATGCGGGCCGCCGCGAGCGCACCCGTATTGGAAATACGAAACTCTGCCTTTCCACCCGAGTTGAGTAAGATTGCGGCTAACAACAAATCGTCCTTATTTGCGTTGTGATTCTTGCAACTTACAAACAAACTGATCGTGACAAACGAGATCAATTTGATTTCGCACAATTTACTTTTGTTCTGTTTCATCATATAAAAACCTCTAATAAAACTACGAAATCGAACGAAAAAGTGTGCCGGATTTTGGTGAAAAATCGGAAAATTTTCTGAGAATCCCCCATACGATTCCGAGTTCAAATTGAAATTGATTTACGACGCCTTCTTTCAAATTTCCCAAAACGTATCGAGCGATCTAAATTGCGCCCTAAACGGCATTTTATCGAACGACTCGTACATGAATCTAAATCGGCCACGAAAGAAATTAAAGCCGCATTTCGTTCTTTCCTATGTATTTTGTGTCAAGTCCTCCCCTGTTTTTTTACATAAGACGCATGAAGATTGTACCAAAAATTAACGGGTGATTTTTGCAAAGATATAGAAATTCTCACAAAATTGTGCGGAATCCAGAATTGTTGGCTTTTTTTGAAGAAGATCTAACATTCTAACTTTTGAAACAAACTTATTACAGTATTCTTTTCATGCGTCCAAGTAGTAACAAATCATTTACACGTTCGAACTGATACCCTCGGGCTGACTCATCCTGTCTTTTCAATCAACTATCTCAACGATATTGTCCGGGATCATATTATTTCGCATAACGCGAATTCCTTCAGAAACTATATTGTCTTTTTTGAATACACCTTTTGTTTCTACCAATATTCTTACTGAAATTTCTCGGATTGATTTTATATGTTTAAGACTTTACAAACGATCCCACCGCTTTTCCTACGTTCGAAAGCGGTGAGAAATGAATGTTACGGGTTACAAGGCGCGGCCGCGAGACTCATACCCGAAGTGAAAATGAAAGAACTTGAGGAACTCATTATATCCGCATTTCCGCCTGTCGTCGTTACAGTAGGCGGAATATGATCCCAATGATTGTTTTTAGCATACAAAGTGACCGTATTCGAAAGCGATATGGATAAATCATGATACGTATTGCAGGAAATGGTATTGTTTCCCACGCTTCCAGTGCTTCCTCCTCCCAAGTCCACGTTGGTATTGTCGGTATTAGGGTTGATGATGATTCCCCATCGATTTCGAGAAATCAAATTATTTTCTACTTTGATCACCGTGCTTGAGAAACTATTTCGGATCCCATAATAATTTGAGACGATGGTATTACCGGAAATGATATTTCCAGTTCCAGCCTGATTGGAAGGTCCGATATAAACCCCCGCTCCTCCAATGCTTCCGGTCAATGAGTTGTTTCGAATTGTGATTCCGGAAATAATGCCGAAAGGATCTCCAGAAACTTGAATGGCAGAAATGGTAATGTCACCAGAGTAAGGTTTAGGATTGGTAATTGTAAATCCGGCAACCGTACTGTCGCTTTCTAAAACCAAAGTAGCGTAATCGCCTATGTAAACCAGTCCCACTCCCAAAATCAAAGTAGGTCCTTCATTAGGAATGATCCCGGTGCCGGTATAACCGGAATTTCCCCCTTTTCCTTTACTATCTATACCTTTACCGGATTCATTTCCGATTAAATTTATACCCGCGGGTATCTTTATGGGAAACGTTTCTCCCAGCGCTTCATTGTAAATTCCGGGTGCTACATAGATCGTATTCCCAGGTTGCGACAACGCATACGTAATGGTTTTGTAAGGAGCGAGTGACGTTCCGGGGTTGGAATCCTTTCCCGAAAGAGCATCCACGTAATGAACGTTGGGTGTCGGTACTAAATTTACTAAGGATCTCTGAGGATTTGCCGCAATATCTAACAGCGATTTGTCGGAGATTCCAAAAAGAAGGAGCGAAGAATTTTCGTTTCCATCGTTTGCTCCCGCACATCCCGCAAATAACAGAAAAGCTGCCAGGCACATTGAAAAAATTTGTTTCATTTTATTTTCCTTAAGATTCCCATTCTTTATGGAATATGAATCTTTGTCCTCATTGCAACAGGCGGATGTTTTCATTTTGAACGGAAAATAAAGTTTATAAAAAATTATTGTAATTCCTTATCAATCGAAGACGTGAAAATAAGAATTTCGCAGGAATGAGAGCCTGATGTTCTCAGGTAACGTTAGAATCATTCTCAATACGATAGAAATGCGACACAACCTATAAAGTTAAATATCGCATTATAATCCAAAAGGGTTAATTAGAAGTCGAATTAAAATGTCTCTGAATCGATTGCGAATGGAGTTGTTGAAAACTTCTATCATTCGTTTGAATGAAATAGAAATCGATCCAAGATGAATTCGATGTCTATCGTGGAAAAATCTCTAAAAACATTTAATTTTTAATGTTTTCTAAAATAGAGTTGTTAAAAAATTACCAATAATACATTTAACAATAAATAGACGAAGTCCTGCGGCTAAAACAAAAACGAGATGTTTAAAATCTTTTCTAAAACTTCTAATAACGTCCGAGGTAATTCTAAATCTTTGAATACCGGTAAAAGTATTTTCTACGAAAATTCTTTTCTTACTACTGATCCCTACAAAAAAGAGTACCAAAAATATAACAATAATATCCCATTGTCATAATGCAAAATTTAGAAAGGGAAAAGTTAAAACGTTTGGAAAAACGTAGGTTGAAGGGAATTGCTCTCTTGAAGAAAGGCTACACGTGCTACGGAGTATCAAAAAAGCTTGGAGTCAGTAAGCAATCGGTAATGCGTTGGCGAGAAAGATATGAATCGGAAGGAATCGAAGGAGTAAAATGGAATGGTCGACGAGGTCGACCGACCAAATTGACCATTTCAGAGAAGAAAGAATTAAAAAGAATCATCTTGAAAGGTCCGATCAGTAACGGTTATCCGAATGAACTTTGGTCAACGTATCGTGTATCAGAAATCATACGAAAAAAATTCGGAGTAACGTATCATCAAGATTACGTAGGAATTCTCTTACATCAATTAGGATTTTCGTATCAAAAACCTAAAAGAAGAGCGTTGGAAAGAGATGAAAAGGCAATTGAAACTTGGAAAACGAAAACTTGGCCCGGTATAAAAAAAAGCAGAGAATGAAGGGTTTAAGGTCATATTTTTAGATGAAAGCGGAATCAGTCAGAATCCGTATACGGTAAGGACTTAATAGGTAAGACGCCGATCATTAAGCAGAACTTACTAGAAGCTATCTCAAAAATATCTTAGAATGATTGAAATCGGCGTTTTAAACAAAGATAAAGTATTTTTGAGATAGTTTCTAATCTTTTTAACTTCCGTCACAAGATGCCTTGGAAAAAGTTATCAGTAATAGGCGCTATTTCTCAAAAAGATTTTCACGTTCAGATCATAACAGGCTCTGTTAAAAGCCAGGATCTGATTTATTTTTTAAAGATACTTTTAAAGGAAAATCGTAAAAAGATTTTAATAGTTTGGGATAATTTATCTGCTCGTAAAAGCAAAACAATGAATGAATTTTTAAAAGCAAACGAGGAAAGGCTTCGAGTAGAATTTTTGCCTCCTTATGCTCCGGAGTTAAATCCGCAAGAATATATCTGGTGTCGTTGGAAGAAAAACTATATGGCTAATTTTTGTTCAGAGAATCTTAGCCAATTGATTCAAAGAACAAAATCTACTTTAGGAATATTGAAAGTAAGCGCCTAATGGAACACAGGTTCTCTGAATTGGGGTAAATCCTTCCAAGCAAGTGTCCTCGGCTCCGTTTCCCAAGATTTAAAAAGATCCGCCGCTAAAACCGCCGGGCTGATTCCCGATTTTGTTTCTAAATACGGGTCCGCTTTTGCTTCTAACAAAACCGATACGGATTCCCAACTTAGATCGTAAATCGCGGTGATTAACGGAGTTTCTCCTCGATCGTCGAAAAGGTTCGGATCGGCGCCATTCTTCAAAAGGAATCTTAGAAAGGATACGTCGTTGTGAAAGGCGACCTTGTGAAGGGGTGTTTCTCCTAAAAAATATTGTCTAGGATCTCTTGCGTGAACGGACGTGCCTTGATCCAGAGCTTTTTGTGCGAGTCGTAGATTGCCGCTGATTGCAGCGGAAAGAATTTTTCGATCCGCCATGGAAACGGATTTTCCGAAAACCTCTGGGGAAGATAATATTATTAAGATTGAAATTAATAAACGTAGGTTTTGGTTTGGAAAAGTTTTTTAAAACGTTTCCTAAAATTCTCTGAATGACGGATAAAAAATAAAAACATTCAATTTCATCTTATTGTATCGTCAGATTTATAAAAAATGTAAGTTAAAAAATGATCGAATGATTTGCCTTCCAAGTTTTCGTGTAGCCCAATTCGATAGTAAAAAACAATTGGTAACTCGTACCCAATTGAGATTTACTACCGGGACGCATAAAAATGGTGCCAAAAAGTAACGGGTAATTTTGCAAAGAGACGGAAGTTCTCAAGAATTGCGACTAATTCGAAATTGTTGTTTTTTTGAAAAAGATCCCATATTCTATTTTTTTTGAAACAAGCCTATCCTAACGTGAATTCGATATAACAAAATGCGAAAGCGATTATATGTTTCGACCCATAGGGAGTCGTTGCACTTTAGTTTCTTATTCGCCCAAACTTTCTTACGACCCTGCTCACGTTTAAATACCTATTTGGAATTTTCCAATTCCGAGATTTCGATCGAGACTGCGGCCGTAATCGCGTAGTCGTACAACCGATAATCGTCTCCGCGATAGAGCGGATGACGATACGAAAGATTGAAGTTTAGTTTTTCGGAAATGTTCGCGGAGAATCCGAAACTGACTTCTCTAAAAATTGCCGGAACTTTACCCTGATTCGTTCTTTTGAGATCGACACCTTCGTACGGAGTTCTATATAAAAAACCCGTAAAGAAAGAAAGGCCCGGCTTCCAAAGATACGTAACGTATCCGGAAAAGAGACTCGTTTTTTTAAGAAGGTACGTTTCTTCTGGCGGCGAAGAAGATGGGTTTCTGAGCCAATAAATAATGCCGTCGTTGTCCTGAAGATTGGTGGGTTGTGATTTTGAAAGTGGAAATATACCGCTGATTCTTCCTACAAAACTAAACTTACCTAAAAGATAGCCCAAGGTAAGACCGGGAATGCCGGAATAATAATTTCCCCCCGTAAATTTATCCGTATCTGGACCGGACGGAAAACCGACATTCGCACTGAGAACAATGAAATAGTTTTTTGAAAATCGACCAAAGGTAGATATTTTACGCCCACGTATGTTTTGCCGATTCTTGCGGCGTCGGAGCGATTTTTCTGCTCGTAATACGTGTAAGGGGTACTTAGATTCAGAGCGAACATTCCGTTTTTAAGGTTCATCTCTCCGAAAAAGGTGGTCGTGTGAATATTGCTATTTTCGTTCGTTTGTTTGAAGAAGTCCTGGGTGAAGACCACATAGTTTGCAGGCTTTTCCCTTTTGCCGGTGAACGGGTCCACGAAACGGGTGGATGATTGTTCGCTACCTCCCATTCCAGTGTGATGCGCTTCGAGCGAAAATATACGCAGGAAAAAAATTAAAAAGTAGAATATAAGAATATTTTGTTTCATTAAAATAGATTACAACCTATTTGGTATACAACTCGATCTTGCTGTCGGAAGTTTGCCAAAATCAGATCGTATAGATTCGAGTTTTGATAAGGATTGATATCCACGGGATTCGGGAGTGCGGAAATCGAATTTAAAATTGAAACGGAACTCTGATCCTGAAGGATTCCGTTGGATCTCCAGATTACCGGAAAGCTTCCCGGTTTTTCGGGCGTTATATCAAACCTACATCTTGGAAAGAGTTCCAGCGTAAAGGAGGGTATTTGTAGCCTTACTGTTTTTGCCGCGGGAGCGACGATCTGGAAAGTTAAATTGATGGAGTTGATTTTATACTTCACGGAAGCAAGATAACCGGAGGGAATTCCTGATATTAGAGGAACCGAAGAAGTATGAACGTCTCCCATGAGAATCGTTTCCGTGGTAATTTCTAAATTCGAATCGTTAAACGAAGGTGTTCCATATTCTTGTCCGTAAGGAGAAGCGACGGGTAAATCCAAAGGAACCGTATACGGGGTGTGGGACTTGGCGGAATGATCTCCCGCGTCGAAAGTTCTTGTTTGCCTGGGAACTGTAGATACTGGATTAGGATTGACTCGAATGGAAACTCCGTCCCAGAGAATCTTGGAGCCCGGTTGTAACTGAAGATTATAAACGGTTGCTGCGGAAACTACATCAAAATTTCCTATATTAGAATCTTGTTGATCGTCTGTATAATACAGAAGGGTTTTGAACGAGGCTGGTCTTTCGTTGAAAAGAATCAAAAGCCTCTGTAACATCTTTGCGTCTTCTTTTCTAGAGTCTCCTACGGAACCGAAGGTGCAGTTTCTCAAGAAGATGCAGAAAAAGATAAGTTTAAAAAGGGTCGCTATGTTTCGGGTCATTTACGAATTCCGTATCCGTTAAACTTTTCAAGAAATTCACGAGGTCCGCTTTTTCCCCGGCAGTAAGGCCGATCGCGAACACAAAACCGTTTTTGTTCGGATTGGCTCTCCCGTCTCCGGCATGGGGTCCGCCAATAACGTTTCTTCCCCCTGCGTTGTAGTGTTCCACTACGTTCTCCAGAGTGTCGATCGAACCGTCGTGCATGTAAGGGGCGGTCAATTCAATATTTCTAATAGAGGGCGCCCGGAATTTGCCTTTATCGGAGATCAATCCCGTAAACTCGTACAAACCCTGATTGTCGGGAGGATAGTCTCTGGTTCCGCCGATGTTGTAAAGGCCGTTGTTATGAAAAGTGACTTCCGCGGTAACGGCTCCGACATGCACGCTCGTTTCGGCGAAGTTAAAACCTCCGTGGCAATGAAAACATTCTCCCTTTTCCGAAAAGAAAATCTGAGCTCCACGAATGACGGAAGCTCTTTGGTTACCGAGTGCCGCAACGTTTCCGTCGTATAAAAATTTATCATAAGGAGAGCGCCCCGATATGAGAGTTCTTTCAAAACAGGCGATCGCTTTTACCACGTTGGAAACGGAAAAAGGATCTTCGAACGGAAAGGCTTTTCGAAACAAAGTTTGGTACCGATTCTCCGCTCTCAAACGATCAAGCATTTCGTTTTCCCGATTGGCAAGGCCTAGTTCCACGGGATGTTCGCCGAACATCGGAACGAGCATCTGGTCTTCCAGGTCTTTTAGAGTCGGATTGACCCATGTTTGACGGGCGTTATACGCAACATTGATGATTCCCTGTGTGTTTCTGGGATGAACGCCTCCCGTGGAACCGACGGCGGTCGTTAAGCCGTCCGTAAACGCGATCGATTGTTTGTGACAAGACGCGCAAGACTGAGTTTGGTTACCCGAAAGCTTTTTATCATAAAATAAGAATCTGCCGAGGTCCACCTTCTCTTGAGTCATCGGATTGGAAGCCGGAACGACCGGAACCGGAAATCCGGGAGGTAGATTCCAAACGTACGAGTTTTGCGGAATCAATAGAAGCAGAAGAGCTTCGTTAAGATCCGATTTCTTCTTGTCGAAAGGAGCGAAAGGAAGAATTCCAGATCCGCACTGAATCAAGAATAGCAAAGAAATAGAATATAATAAAAACTTCATATATTTGCTTCCTCAAAATGCCCGAAACGAACTCGGGCATTTTCGAATTAATTTTTAGCTTTGATCGAAAAAACGGTTCGAGCCGGTGTGATCGGAGTGCCCGCGTTCAAATCCAAACCGATGTTCGAAAAGATGATCGGGCAACCGATACTCGTCGCACCGATAATTCCGGACATACACATCGCAGCGTTCGCATTTGCCTGGAGATCGATTCCTTGCAATAATGCCTGAACGTTAATCTTGATTTCTTGAGTGGAAGGGTTGAAACCGCCGTCGGGAGTTAATGTAACCGGAATCCGATTTGCCCTCGCGCAAGTGCTGGAACTTCCCGCTCCCACGCAGTTTGCCGATCCGATATGGACTGAGGCTTCTAAGGTTTCGGCGGTTTCAAAATCCAATTTTAGGAATTTATAACCGCTCGTCCACCCCCAGTACATTCCAGAGTTGTTGAGAGGAGGGAGTTGGTTGTCGGCATCCAAATGGTTTTTGTTTTCAGGCAATCCTACGATGAACTTGATTCCTTTGTAGGTGTCCGGAGGTATGAAAGCCGAAACGAGATGGTTGGTTTCGGAAGTTCCGTTACACTTGCCGGTTTTGTTTTCGAAATCCAAAAGGGCGACATCTCCGGATTGGAATTTTCCGTCCTGATTTAGAGAGAGAGGAATTTCTTCTCCCGAGTTTTGAATCAAGGTAACTCCGTGAACAAAAAGACGAAAATCGTGTAGTTGAAACGTCGTACTTTCGGCTATGTGCGCGATGGGAATGAAAGGAAGATATTCCGAGCTTCTTGCATGACCTCGGAGCGTTTGGCCGCATTCTAATTTTTGTGTTCCGGCGTAAGCGGAAAATTGAATTCCCTGATTTCCAAGGGAGAGCAGGGCCGCGACGGACATCAGATTGGAATCGTCCTTTTTTTTATCCCAAGGACAATAAACGAAAGAAAGACAAGCTGAAACAATGAACCCAAAGACTAAAACTTTTTTAGTCATAAAAATAAATCTCCTAATATTTAAGTTTCTTCCTAAAACGCGCGCCGAAAAAAATTACGATCAACGGACCGAAACGTTGTAGGTCGATTTCCTGAGAGGACTTTTGGAAAGTGGAAATGTTAAGAGAATCGAGGGGGTTTTAGCGGGGAGAAAAAAGACAGAATTCCAGAATTAGAATATTCTAAAATAATGATTTGAATGAAGTCGGGGTTATGCTCGATATTGGCTCCTTGTTTCGGAGAAAAAAGGGTCGAGTAAAATGCGCTCAGCTGAGAGAGTTTATTTTCCGTCTTTTTGCAGGAACAAACGTGAACTTCTCCCGATTTTGCGGAATGACAATTCGGGAGTTTCTTGGAAACGACCGATCGATTTCCTGAGAGGACCTTTTTAGAGAAACTTTTGTCTTCTTCGTTCGAGTGTTTCTGCATTTTGCTTCTGTGGTTGCATTCGCAGATTTTGGCCTTTTCTGCGAGAATACAACCGAAGAGACCGCTGGAAAAAACAATTGTTTGGAATAAGATGGAAGCGGATAAAAGGATGGAAAGGGAAAATTTCATCCTAAATCAATCTTGAGTCTGGAAAACACAAGTTGTAAGCCTTCGCTCAGTTTCACTTCCGAAACTTGAATTTGATCTTTTTTCAATTCGGAAATAAATTTTAAAATGCGATTGAGAACCATGGAGGGAATCGCCACCACGGGAGTCATATCTAAAATAACATTATCCGGACGGATTTCCCGGATTTGAGAAAGAATTTCCTGAATTTCATCGGTTTCTACGGAACAAATATTCCTGCGAAATTCGACTCGAAAGGAATTTTTATTAGGGTAGATTGTGGACTCTTCCAACTGCTGCATAAAATAAAACGCAGTTACTACTATCAGGAAATAGTTTTTTCTGGAAACAAAAAAATCCCCGTATTTTTTGTCGGAAGGAACCGAACTTCGATTTGGTTTTGTCGTTTCGTAAAAACACCTTTCGAACTTTTGTATCCCTATGAAAAGTTGGATTCGAAGTCCATTTCTTGCGGCGTCTTTGTCTCTTGGCTTCAAATTCTTTTTCTGGGCTGTCTTTGGAATTCTATTAATTCTCCCTTTATTCTCTTTCTATCCTTGGAAATTTAGAATCGTTTTTGTTTTTCTTTTTGTATGTTTTGCCGTCTTGGACGTTTTGTTTCCGTTGGTTGCGACTTTTTTTCTCGCGGCTTCGGGGGTCTTTTTCGGAAATCATCCCGGAGGAAGATTTCTGGAATTGCAGGATTGTCTTTGGATTTTCTGGTGTGTTCGCGGAATCGTAGAAAACTACTTTCGGGGAAATAAGATTTTTACGGATACGTTTTGGAAACATCCGATCGGAATTCTATTACTTTTGTTCTTCGGCGCGGGGGCTTTGAGTCTTATCGCGAATCCGGATTTGTTTTTGGATTTTCGCTTTTATCAAAAGGGTTGGTTTTGGTTTTTACATTCTACCGAATTGGAACCCGCTTACCCGATTAAACTTTTGTTTTTGGGAATATTATTTTTATTCGGATTGATTGCTCGTAAGAATTGGTTGGGAAGTGTTCCTGCTTTTTCTGCTACGAACCCGGTTTATCGTGTTTTTGCGTTGGGAGTAGTCGCCGGTATGATCGTATCGATAGCCGTCGGTTGGTTGGAATATTTTTCGCAGACCGTAAAATCAATATTAAATTTTTATCATTATTGGTTGGACGGATATAAACTCTTCGCCTTGTCTCATTCTCTAATTCCTTCCTTGAAACGATTTTTACCGAAATTTGGAATTCAGTCCTTGTTTTGGAACCGGAGTTGGTTTTCGATCTATTTGATTTCGGGCCTTCCTTTTTTGTTTTATTGGGTTTTTGCAAGATCGAAATATTCTAAAACCGGAATATTAAAAAAAATGCAAATTTTGAAAAATGGCGGATTATCGCCCGGATTGGGAAAGTGGCTTTTCTTGTCGGCTGTTCTTTTAGTTTTAGGAGTGACGTTTTTTTGGATTGGGGCCAGAGGAGGTATGTTTTCTTTTTTGACGTTTTGTGTTCTTTCCGTTTTTATTCTCCCTTTCTTTCTTGTTAAAAATCGAAATACGTCCCGTACTTTTGCGGCGGTTTTGGCTTCTCATTTCGTTGTCGGAGGAATTTTATTTCCGCTTTCCGTAATTTGGATGCGTGCGGGTTCGGTAGATCCGGAAAGGTTTTCTCATTTTTTAGCGGGGCTGACGCTTGGGATTGGAAAGCCTTTGTTAGGCGGAGGTTTTGAGAGTTACGGGTGGTACAACGAATGTTGTTTAAACCTCGAAGCAAGATCGTCTTTGTATCATACGACTCACAATCAGTTCTTGCAGATTTTTTCCGGTCTCGGAATAACAGGAGTGGTATTTTATTCTTTGTTATGGTTTTTTCTTTTTTATGAGTTGTTGAAGTTCAGAAAAAGCGATCGATCCATTCTGGTTTCCTCTGTTTTTTTCTCTTCCGTTGCGGCCGTATTTGTGTATTCCTTCTTTCAAGAATGGTTCTATTTGAGAGCCGTTTATTTTCAATGGATCGCTTTGTTCCCATTTTTTACGGAAACAAAGGTTTCTACGTTCGTTGCGAAACGGTATTCGTGTTTTAATCGCAGAAATATTATAATTTCTTTATGTTTGGTTTTGGTTTTACTGTTTAGTTCCTGGTTTTTTTTCCCTACAAAAATGTTTCGATCGGGTGTTTACTTTCCTCCGGGAAAAAGCGAATACAAGGCCTGGATTTTGGAAGGAAGCGGTAAAATGACCTTGGCGTCTCGACCGGAGTTGTATTTCGTAACGCAGAACCGGGAAATGGATCGTCGAAGTAAGCTGTCGATTTCCATCTCAGGCGGATATCGAAAGATCTATCCGCGTACAATCAAGGGATTCAAGGGAGAATACATGGCTTTTCGAACTGTCAAGGGCAAGAATATCCTAAAAACGGAATGTATCTTACACCAAAATACGGATCCGCTTCGAACTTTGAACTTTTGGAGTCAAAGGCCCTTGGATCCAGAGCCTAGAAAGATCTGTTCTCAAATACGGATTCGAAAAAAAATCCATTCATCTGCAAAGAAAGTCCTAAGAAAACGTTTTAAAAAAAGATCATGAATACGGTTCCGATTTCGGTCGTAATTCCGACTTTCAATCGGGAAGACAAAATTATCAAAGCGATTTCTTCCGTTTTGGCACAGACTTTTCGGCCAAAAGAAATCATCATAGTCGACGACGGATCGACGGATTCGACGATTTTCAAAATTGGGGAAACTTTTCCGAATTCTTTCGATGGAATTCGAATTCTTTCTTTAGAACATAAAGGAGTCAGTTACGCTAGAAATCGGGGAGTAGAAAAAGCCTCGGAGGATTGGATCGCATTTTTGGATTCTGACGACGAATGGCTGCCCGAAAAATTAGAACGTCAATGGAAATATTGTGAAAAACATCCGGAAACAAAAATTCTTCAATCTCAAGAGATTTGGATTCGAAATGGAAGACGAGTTAATCCTCCCGTTCATCTCTCGAAAAAAAACGGATGGATCTTCGAACAAAGCCTTGAGTTTTGTAGCGTTACTCCTTCTTCGGTTCTTTTGAAAAAGGATCTCTACGAAAAACAAGGCGGAATGGACGAGGGACTTCCCGCCTGTGAAGATTACGACCTTTGGTTGAGAATCACCTCTAAAACCCCGGTCGTTCTTTTGAATGAGTTTTTACTCGTCCGATACGGAGGACATAAGGATCAGCTTTCCGTTCGGTATCCGGCTATGGACCGTTTTCGAATTTATTCTATTATAAAATTATTAAATTCTAATTTATTAAACGAAGAACAACGGAATTGCGCTGAAAAAATTCTCTCTATAAAATGGAAAATTTTAAGGCAAGGGAAAATAAAAAGGAACTCTTGGAGCGAAGAGTTGGATTTTCTTTTGCACTCCGTTATGAAAGACGGAGTGACTTCTTCCTCCGGAATCCGTATTCGGCAATTCTTGCTTGAGAATAAGAATTGGATTTGAGCTTCTTTTCCGCGATGTGCCGCCGTTCATGAGAAGGACAAAGTCAAGGTAGAGAACAATCCGTAGACGTTGATGAGTTTTAAATCCAGAATTCAAATTCTTTTTGATATTTCACCGGGTTCCACTCCAAAATTTGATATTCAGCGACTCCGTTTTTATAAAAAGGATCTTGGTGGCAAAAGGATTCTATTTCTTTGCGGGACTCCGCTCTCGCAATAAAGATTCCGCCGGTTCTAGGTTCCTGAGGTCCGGATGCGAGTAGCAGTTTCTGCTCGTATCCTTTGGACAAATATTCTCTGTGTGCGGTTACATACTCGTCCACGGTTTCGATCGGAACGAGATATCGAAGTACTACTATAAATTGTTTCATTCTAAAATCCTAAAATAGAAGATGTTCATTTCTTTCAAACTCAAATTTGATAGAATACCGTGTTGAATTTTGGAATTTATCCGAAGCCCGTTCGGAGGTTTACCGTATATGTGAGTTTTATAAAAACAAATTATGGATTCAGGTTCTATTCTAGGGTTAGGTCGCAGAGGAAAATTCTCGCTTTTTGGAAACAAGGTCGTATTAAATTCAGTTTCATTACAATTCTCTGATTTGATTTTCATTCAAAAATAAATATTACATTTGGGAAGTAGCTTTCGGATTCTTATGCAAATATAACTCTTGTTAAGTTTTGTAGTTGTTTGATTTCTTTGGGAAGAGTTGTGAGTTGGTTCCCATTCAAATTCAGAACTCGAACATCCTTAGGATTTTCAAGAGCCTTTTTTAAATTACGATATGTTTGCTCTTCGTTCGGTTGTGCTTGGAGTTTGCAAAAAAACAGATCAAAAGGGGTATTATGAATCTTTTTTTAAAACGAATGCTTACGGATTGGAAATACATCATCGGTTCCTTGAAACGGTTTTTGGATTTTTTCGGAGTTAAAAGTTTGTCCCAAAATTGTCCAATGTGGGAACTCTACGTTTTTAAACGATGAGAAAAATCACTCAAAAAACTTAAAAACCGCCGAAGAGATTTAATCTGTGGAGGCTTACAAGGGAGGAATATTGATTTTTCAATGAATCGTTTGCTCTTTACTCGTGTTTGTAGAAACTCAAAGTAAAGGCGATTCCGATTTTTTAATCCTTGGTGCGCGCATCGATCCTCCGAGTTCGTATTAAAAAAATCGAAACTGCGATCGGCAAAAGCGGAAACCAAACGGATAAAAGTTCGGACTGTAACACAACCAAACCGCACGCGGTCAAAAAGTTTTTGATCGGAGAAACTCGAATGGGTCTTACTCATCCCTACATAATAGAGTATCCAAAATTCTACGTCTAAACGGGGATTTGCGCTAAAATTGGCGGTACTTCTTTATGTAGAGATCAGTAAAGGGAAAAAGAATCTTTCGGAAGAATACGGAATGAAAATCCCACTCCGAGTCCTCCGCTTGTCATCGCGTCCAAGATTCCGTGGGAAAGGATCGAAAGAAACAAAAAGAAAAACACGGCTTCTATTCTCGCGCGAAGCCATCGAACCGACACGCAGGCCAAAACGGAAAGGGAGAATGCAAACAAAATCGAATGACTGAATCCTCGATGTCCTAAATCATTTTCATAGGGAATTCCGAATTTGAATGCGATTACGTCCGCGGCGGGAAGAATCGAAAAAAGAATTCCGACCCAAAGAAGTCGAACCGGAATGAATCTATTTCCAAACGCGATCCAAAACGAGATCGGAACCGCGGTATGAGTCATGATGGTGGGCATCGTTATTCCTCGGAGGAAATCAGCTTCGGAAAACCGTCAACGTTAGGCAAGCAGGAACGAAGAGAAAGAAACAGTAGTTAGGTGTTTCGGTCGTTTCTACTCTTTCCATAAATTTTGTAAAAATTTTCCCTTTAACGTTTTATATATGGAAAAGTCCGAATCGATACTGATGATTCGATTGATTTCCTCCTTTTCCGCAATACACATTAAGGAAGCGTCCGCTAAATCCATCGGTAGATTCGAGTACTTTTTCATTCGATTTTTTATATAGCGAATATCTTCCAAGGTAAGATCTAAGATTCGGATGCTGCCCCTTTCCATCCATTCCAAAAAATCAGATTGAGCCTCTATGGAAAACGATAGAAGATAGACGACTTCGGTTACGACCAGCCAAGTCGAAACTAAAGAACCCTTGTAGGATTTGATGAATTTGTAAGTCGATTTATGAAATTTATCTTTAGAATTGAATAATGCGACGATCGGACCGGAATCAATGAGAGCTACGTTTTGCATTTTTCACTTTCATAGATTGATGTAGATATTTTTTGCGGTTTTGAGCCAGATCGGAAACATACGCGGAATGTTTGCCGAATAAGTCCCGGCCTAATTCAAAGGGTGTTTGGGTATTTTCATGATTTTTAATATATTCTACGATAGAGTCTTTAACGATTTCCGAACGACTTTTCCCCTCGGACTTAGCGAATGAAGCTAATTTTCTTTCTAACTCGGGCGGTAATCGCAAACTAATCATAGGGCAGATGTATCACAGATCGGTATTACGGTCAAGGGATTTATTTCAGTCGAATGTCGAAGTGCGGTTTTACATAGAAGGAGCCGTCTTAGATTGCGTAACTATCATCTTGTTCGTTCAAAAAGGGTTTCGTAATCGACAAACACTCGCGTCGAAAGTCGCGCCGTTTTGGTGTTTGGAAAGTAGTCCCGCTTTTTCCATTTGACCGCGAGAAGAGTTCGCAAAACTGTACTTCTATAACTCGTCCGAGACGAAGGTTTTCGGAACGACTCAGATAGAGGCACCTATGAGCGATAACCTAAAAAAAAGAAGTTCGATGACTACGGACGGAGATAATCGCGCACCCAATCGTGCGATGCTTCGCGCCGTCGGTTTTACGGACGAAGACTTTCACAAACCGATGATCGGAATCGCGTCCACTTGGAGCGAAGTGACACCTTGTAATATTCATATCAATAAGCTGGCCGAAAAAGTCAAAGAGGGCGTTCGTACGGCGGGAGGAGTTCCTCAAATTTACGGAACTATCACGGTTTCCGACGGAATTACGATGGGTCACGAAGGGATGCATTTTTCTCTTCCTTCCAGAGAAGTGATTGCGGATTCAATTGAAATCGTTTCCAACGCGATGAGACACGACGGAGTGATCGCGATCGGAGGTTGTGATAAGAATATGCCCGGATGTCTCATGGCTCTTTGCAGAATCGATGCTCCTTCTATTTTCGTTTACGGAGGAACCATTCTTCCGGGACATTGCGACGGTCAAGACGTGGATATCGTCTCCATCTTTGAAGCCGTCGGTAAATTCAATGCAGGTAAAATTTCAAGAGAAGAATTCATCCGAATTGAGCAGAATGCGTGTCCGGGCGCGGGAAGTTGCGGAGGGATGTATACCGCAAACACGATGTCCTCCGCGATAGAAGCTCTTGGGATGAGTCTTCCGGGCTCGGCTTCCATGCCCGCTGTGAGTTCCAGAAAATCGGAGGATTGTTACGAGGCCGGAAAAGCTCTCATCAATCTCATCCGCAAGGGAATCACTCCGAAGCAGATTCTTACCAAAAAAGCATTCGAGAACGCGATCACCGTAGTTCTTGTGTTAGGCGGTTCCACCAATGCGGTCCTTCATTTGATTGCGATCGCGAAAGAAATCGGTGTGGATCTGACTCTCGAAGACTTTGATCGAATCAGTAAAAAAACTCCTCACCTTGCGGATCTAAAACCGGGTGGTAGATACGCCATGACCGATCTCGACAAAGTGGGCGGTGTTCACGGTGTGATGAAGTATCTTTTAAAAGAAGGAATGCTTCATGGCGATTGTCTTACGGTTACCGGAAAAACAATTGCAGAAAATCTAATGGATATGCCTGATCTCGTTCCAAACCAGACGATCGTTCGTAAAAAATCGGAGGCGCTCCATCCTTCCGGTCCTCTTGTGATCTTGAAAGGAAACCTTGCCCCGGAAGGCGCGGTTGCTAAAATTTCCGGTTTGAAAAAAATTTCCATCACCGGTCCCGCAAAAGTGTTCGAATCCGAAGACGATTGTTTCAACGCGATCATGACGGATCAAATCAAATCGGGCGACGTGATTATCATTCGTTACGAAGGTCCCAAAGGCGGTCCCGGGATGAGAGAGATGCTCGCGGTTACTTCCGCACTTGTCGGAAAAGGTTTGGGAGAAGATGTCGGCTTAATGACGGACGGTCGATTTAGCGGCGGGACTCACGGTCTTGTGGTCGGCCATATTTCACCCGAAGCTTTTGATGGAGGTCCGATCGCGATCGTTCAAAATGGGGATACGGTTACTATCGATTCCAGCAAAAATTTGCTCCAAGTCGAAATTTCTCAGGAAGAAATTCAAAAACGTCTGAAAAATTGGAAACCGATAGAACCGAGGTACAAATCCGGTGTTCTTGCCAAATACGCGAAATTGGTTCAATCGGCGACGAACGGTGCGATTACAAATCTGCTTTGAAAACGGTGCGAAACCGGAAACATTTTTGACGTGAATTCGATTTTCGTTCTGCAAGATAGAAAATCGATTGGTTCTACTTTCGTTTCGATTTTTCTCTCGGTAAAAAAATCTAGGGTTGCACGAAGGTAGTTCTTTCTTTGACCGAAATCGTAAAAAGAAACATTCCGGTTTTTCCGTACGATTCCGGTTATGCGATCGGCAAGGACGGATATTTGTTAAGCGACTTCGGAAATTGTCTGAATCTGTTCTTGGAATATTCGATCGAAAAGTCGGACGGTTGTTCATTGAAAGGGACTTTGAACTTTGTTTGAAAGTTCTTGCGGAGTGGGAGAATTAAGAAGAGTCGCACATTGATTGTGATGATGCCCCATTTTTAGATCCATGTTGAAAGTGTGAAAATCCGTTTATGCAGGTTTTCTTAAATATTGCTCCGGAGTTAGTCCTTTGAGCGAGCAATGTGGCTTTAGTCCGAAGTTTAGCAATTCCGAAATGGAGCGAGGTTAGGCGCAGGTCAGCATCTTTTAAAGCCAGTTTGCAATTTTGATTTAGACAAAATATTTCATTCTGAAACCCAACCCTATCCGTATCACGTAGACAGTTACTCCGCTACCGGGGTAGTTGCACCTTATCTGTATCAGGTGGAATACCGATACGATCAAATGAAGTTGTTGGGAGAAATTTTGGACGGAGGACCGATCAATTTCAAGTGGGTTACGTATGGAGACGTGGTTCATCCTAAGAATTCTCGCGTGAGTTTGAAAGATCTTCTGGTTACTTTAGGCGAGATGTATAACGGTTCTCCTCTTCCACAAAATGGAAGTCCCGGGTTTACGGATGCGTATCTTTCCATCAAAAGTCCGTTTTCTCCTCAGTCTCTCGGATGGAGACTCGTGCAAAAGGGACTCATCTCGAAGGATGAAGTAAACAACTTATATCGCGCCGTGGGAATGGACCAACTCGCAAATATCTGCGGTTATCCATGGGCTCTTCCAAACTGTCAATGAGGTAAGGCGGTAGGATAGAATTTTCACAATTTGGAACTAATTCACTTAATAAAAGTTAGGTGAATTAGTTCGCTCATTTGGTCTGGAAATTTGTAGTTTTCCAAATTTCTTTTTGGAATGTCAAAACCGATGTGAACGGATTTTTTCGAATTAAAATCGAATTCTTCCGTATAATTTGTTTATTTCTAAAAAGAATTAGAAGCTATCTCAAAAATATCTTAGAATCATTGGAATCTGCGCTTTAAGCAAAGATAAAATATTTTTGAAATAGGCTTCTAGAAAATTCTGTTGGTTTTCTTGTTTTGTGGTAAATGCTTGCATCTAACCCACGTTTTTGAAGAGGGCGCCATCTTATCTAAGTTAAAATTATACTTTGGAATATCGATATGTACCTTTAACGTTTGCTGCCAGATACTCCCCATGAGAGGGCGCACCCATTAATCCGTCAAAAATAGAATTAGGTACGTCAAAATATTGATATATTCCACCATTTAAAAATTCAATCTCTAAAGTTTGACTCTCGGCGTCGTAGCCTATCGATCTGATATTCGACGAAGAAACGCTGTCTCTTTTCATTATTTTACTCTCCTATTTTATTCTACTTATCCTGTGATTTTGCGATCTCCATGCCTCTACTATCTCTTCAAACTTTGGATCTTCTTCCATTTTAACTCCCCAGCCCCCTGGTGCTTGGGAATTTGGCTCTAATATTTCGTCGTAGACAATCGGATCTTGACTATCAGGTCTTCGATTCTGAGGCGGAGGCTCAACTTGTGTTCTCATAGGTAACTTGACTGCCTCGCCTAAAATAATCGCCTCACCTGTTTTCAATATTGGTAACATATTCGTTAAGCCTTCAAGATTATCCGAAATTGTTCCAGTTATTTGGTTTCTATCTTGAGAATTAGCTAATCTCATCGCAAAAAATGTCCCACATTGAGAAAGAATCGTCGCATTAACTTCTGAGGGTCTCTGACTCACGATCATGGCTCCTATTCCATACTTTCGTCCTTCCTTCACTATCCTTTGAACTACTTTTGAAGCCATTCCTTTTGAATTTTCACTTAAGTAAATATGTGCCTCTTCCATTACAAGCAATAGTGGTCGATGCCGTCCACCTTGAGACAAGTCACGGGCCCAAAAGAGAGCCTCATATAAAAGTCTTAGAAGAATACCTATTGTAGTATGAAGAATATCTGATGGAACGCCGGATAAATCAAGAATCGTAACTGGTTTTTCACTACCGATCCAATTTCTCAATAGAGAATCTAAATCTTTAGTAACTTTTCCATCCTCATCCGGTAACCAATCTTTAGGCTTGAAAATAAAATTATATCTAGGAATTCTTAACTTTGAACCAAGCAATGACAATTGTTTACCAAAGTTATGTGAAGTGGGAATATAATTAATTTTTTCGTCATCATCCTTATCATTTTTAACGTTTTTGAAAATAGGTGGAATCCCTTCCATTGGATTTCCTTTCTGAGGTTGCCCTAATGAATCCAATTCATAAGCTAAATTATCAATTGGTCTACCAGCATGACCTTTGCTATAATATGTTCCGAAAGTTTCCACATATAACTGATACCATAAATAATGAATATTAAAAGGAATCGGTGAATCAACACTTAACGTGTCTAATGTGACTCCTTTTATTGAATTTTTTGTCAAAGAATTTGCTTTTGCACTTTGAATCCTTTCTAAAACTATATTGCGAGATTTTTCATCGTTAAACTCTCCAAAGCAGATTTCACAAAGTTCATCAAAATTTAATGCCCAAAATGGTATTTGAAGTTCATTCTCCTTGAACTTAGCATTGCTGCTTGCATTAATTTTGTAAATATTGGCTCTGTCAAAAAGGGCATTACCGTATTCTCCGTGTATATCCAAAATAAGAATTCTAGCCGATGAATAAAGCATTTGATTCGATAAAGCAGTTATAATACTTGCAACAGTAGTTGATTTACCTGATCCGGTCGTTCCCACAATAGCGGAATGTCGCGTAATTAATTTATTAATATCAACCAATGCTGGAATAGATTCTGCATTTGATATATGACCAAGCTTGACAAAAAATGGTTTATTGGGTTGTCCGTAAATACGGTATAGTTCTTTTTCCGATACTAAATGAATTTCATCGCCTAGCGTTGGATATTGAGAAATCCCACGTTGAAAAATTCCATTCCTTTGACTTTCTCCAATAAGTTGAATTGTCATCCAGCGACTACCATGGGATTGAACTTCACCTTGGCTCCCAGGAATGGAACTCGCACCGACTTGGCTAATAATTCCAAATAAGTCAATAAAGCCTATAGGTATCCGCACAAAACTCCCAATTTGCCCGATTCGATATCCTTGCCCATCAATATAAATAAAATCTGTTAATGATTCTTCAGTAAGCAAAATGCTAACTGTAGTTCCATTTACATCTTGAACAGTTCCCAAATATGTTTTCCTATCTCTCATCTTTATTCTCTAATTCTTCACCAATAAGATTTTTAAGAAAATTTGAAAAGATAGCAAAATCACCTAATTTAACCCATGTTTCAAATTCTTCTGGATCATCTTTCACTTTTATGCTTTCGATAAAACTATTTATCCCTGGATCTGAAGTTTGCTTAGATCTTACCCAAGGTCCGAGGTTAGTTCCAATAATTGCTTTATCAAAGGACCAAACATTTAGATTATGTCTGTCAAAAGCTATCTTGTAAGCCTTTGAATATCTTTCTGAACCTTTCGCATCATCAAGATATGTATTAAACATCAATGATAAAACCATAGCTGTTGGATTAGATTTCAAAGCATTGACGATCGTATCATTCAAGTGCTCGTCGCCAAACGAATAGCCGACAATAATCAATAGAGAAGATTTTTGTCTAATAAACGTATTCAATTGATCGATTAATGCCAGATAAGGCATTTTCCTACTTTCTTCATATTTCAAATGAGATGGGTAAATAATGTGAGAAGCGTCGCTTTTTATTTCCGAGGATCGATATACCTTCTTTTCATTATTTATTGTTTCTTGATACCAATTAATAGACCCATGAATCTTCCAAATTCTTGTCCAATGACTTGGGATTAGATTATCTGCAACAGAGCGTAAATCAAAAAATGGCCTTCTCGCGCCTACAAAACCATCGAAATATGGAACCTCCAAATCTTCTAACGCTTGCTCCATTAAAATATCATAATTAGTTGTAAATATTTCTATTGGAATTTTTCTATCTATAGAACTTATCCACTTTACAAGTTTATGATAAGGCGTTTCATTATTTGGAAGATAAACATTAATTTTAGAAACTATGAGATTACATATTTCCTTTTCTAACTCCAATAGGTCGATATCATTAAACCCCCTAACATTTCCTCCTTTTGCAACTTCTAAAAGACCACGGATGAAACTTAAGACATCCTCAATGTTCTCAGAGCTTTTTCCAGCTTTAAGTAGCTCATCTAACAAAAGTTTATACTTCTCGTCATTCTTCAATTCGTTATTAAGCTAAATTGTTAGATTTTATATTAGAGTTGTTGAAAAATTAATTCCCCATCTATTTCTGTTTCATTGAAATGGGCAGTTGAAGCGGTTTTGTTAATCTGAACTATGGAATTTTTCAACAATTCTATTGAATAAGTTAATTTACTTAACCAACCAAGAACGGTCAGCCCCTAAATGAGGGGCGCGGCATTGCAGATAACTATCGATACGACGTTCTTATATTCACCTAACCACCCCTCCGTGTCCTCCGTGTGCAAGCAGCCCTTGTAACGCCCCTCACATACTTCTACGGTATTGCCCTCCCACTTCGTAGAGAGAGTGGGTCATCTGACCTAAGGAAACTTTTTTGGACGTTTCCATCAGCTCCCCGAATATGTTCCCGTTCGAAAGGCTAACGGATTTTAATCTTCTCAGACGATCTTCAAGATCTTTTTCGTTACGTTTGTGAAATTCTCTTAGGGCTCCGATTTGAGCTTGTTTTTCCGAATCGGTGGAGCGGATCACTTCTTCCGGAATAATCGTAGGAGAACCTTCCTTACTAAGGAAAGTATTCACTCCGATCACGGGAAATTCGCCGCTATGTTTTAGAGATTCGTAATATAAGGATTCTTCCTGGATTTTATTTCTCTGATACATCATTTCCATGGCGCCGAGAACACCACCTCTTTCGGAGATTCTATAAAACTCCTGCAGGATCGCTTGTTCCACCAAGTCGGTCAGTTCCTCGATGATAAACGAACCCTGACCCGGGTTTTCGTTTTTAGCAAGACCTAATTCGCGGTTGATAATGAGTTGGATCGCCATCGCGCGACGGACGGATTCTTCCGTAGGAGTAGTGATCGCTTCGTCGTACGCGTTCGTATGTAAGGAATTGCAATTGTCGTAAATCGCATAAAGGGCCTGAAGAGTGGTTCTAATGTCGTTGAACGCAATCTCTTGTGCGTGCAAAGATCTTCCCGAGGTTTGAATATGGTACTTGAGCATCGCAGAACGGTCATTAGCTCCGTATTTGTGTCTCACCGTTTTTGCCCAAATTTTTCTCGCTACTCTACCGATTACTGCGTATTCCGGATCGATCCCGTTCGAAAAGAAGAAGGAAAGATTCGGAGCGAAGTCGTCTATCTTCATTCCTCTGCTTAAGAAATATTCCACATAGGTCAAACCGTTTGCGAGAGTGAATGCGACCTGAGTGATCGGATTGGCGCCCGCCTCCGCGATATGATAACCGGAAATGGAAACCGAATAAAAGTTACGAACTTGATTGGTGATGAAGAATTCCTGAATATCACCCATCATCTTGAGGGCGAATTCGGTGGAAAAGATACAGGTGTTTTGAGCCTGATCTTCTTTGAGAATATCCGCTTGCACAGTTCCCCGAACGACCTTTAAGGTTTCCTGTTTTATCTTTTCATAAACTTCTCTTTCCAAAACCTCGTCGCCGGTGACTCCTAAAAGCATCAGGCCCAAACCGTCGTTTCCTTGCGGGATGGATGCGTTGTATTTTGGAACGGGAAGATTTTTTACTTTGTAGATGGATTCGATTTTTTGTCGAACTTCCTTTTCGATTCCTGTTGACTTGATGTGTTTTTCGCAGGCTTGATCGATCGCTGTGTTCATAAAAAACGCAAGAACCATCGGAGCGGGACCGTTGATAGTCATTGAGACGGATGTCGTGGGATTACAGAGATCGAAACCGGAATAAAGTTTTTTGGCGTCGTCGAGGGTTGCTATGCTGACGCCCGAGTTACCAATCTTGCCGTATATGTCCGGCCTTTCCCCCGGATCTTCTCCGTATAACGTGACCGAATCGAAGGCGGTGGACAAACGTTGCGCGGGCATTCCGAAACTCACGTAGTGAAAACGGGCGTTGGTTCTTTCCGGGCCTCCTTCTCCCGCAAACATACGGGTCGGATCTTCTCCGGTTCTTTTGAAGGGAAAAACTCCCGCGGTAAAAGGGAATTCCCCGGGAAAATTTTCCTGAAATGACCAACGAACGATTTCCCCCCAGTCTTTGAATTTGGGGACGGCAACTTTCGGGATTTTCAGATTGCTCAAGGAGGTGGACGTGTTGGAAACCTGAATCACTTTGTCACGAACCTGATATGTAAAGTTTTCACCCTGGTAATTCCTCAATTTTTCCTCCCAACCGGAAAGAATCTTTTTGGTTTCGGGGGAGAGGGAATTTTCAATTTTAGAATATTCTGATTTTAGAATATTTGTATCCAGTCCGGACGATTTTAGAACTTCGATCGCTCCAAAAAGTTGAAAGAGTTTTCTGGCTTTGTCGGATTCCTCTTCCGTAAACTGATCGTAACGACGACATTCTTCCCGAATTTCCGCGAGATAACGGACTCGGTCCGGAGGAATGATAAAAATTTTTTCACTCATTCCGAACTCTTTACCGTAGGAAGAAGACCAATCTAAGTTCAGTTTTTCGGAGATGGAACGAATTACGCTGCCGTAAAGAAGGTTAGTTCCCGGATCGTTGAACTGGGAAGCGATCGTACCAAAGACCGGCATCGTATCCAAGTTACGATCGAATAATTGTCTGGATCTTTGGAATTGTTTTTTAACGTCTCTCAGGGCGTCGAGCGCTCCCCGTTTGTCGAATTTGTTGATGGCGATCAGATCGGCGTAGTCGATCATGTCGATTTTTTCCAATTGAGTCGAGGCTCCGTATTCAGGAGTCATAACATACAAAGCCACGTCTGCGACTTCGGTGATTTCGGAATCGCTCTGACCGATCCCCGCGGTTTCGACGATGATCAGATCGAACCCCGCGCATTTTAAGACGTCTATACTTCGCTTAACGTTTTTGTTAAGCGCAATATTGGCTTCTCTTGTCGCAAAGGATCTCATGTAAACCCTTTTGTGAAAGATAGAGTTCATTCGAATCCGATCGCCGAGGAGCGCGCCTCCGGTTTTCCTTTTGGAAGGATCCACGGAAAGGATTGCGATCGATTTATCCGGAAAGTCTATTAGAAATCTACGGACGAGTTCGTCGGTCAGAGAGGATTTGCCCGCACCTCCGGTTCCGGTGATCCCGAGGATCGGAACGGCTTTTAATTCCGGAGGAAAATTTAGTTTTTCGGTTAACGACGATTTTTCGAGTTCCTGTCTTTCGAAGGTGTTTTCCACGAGAGTGATCGATTGTGCGATTGCCAGAGGGTTTTTGTCTCTTAAGGAAGAGTGAAGAGTGCCGTTGAACGTAAGAGGGGGAATGAAGTCCGACCTGCGGATGAGATCGTTGATCATCCCCTGCAGACCGAGTTCTCTACCGTCGTCCGGAGAATAGATTCGAGTGACGCCGTAGGTTTCCAACTCTTTGATTTCGGAAGGAAGAATTGTGCCGCCACCGCCGCCGAATACTTTAATATGACCTGCGCCTTTTTCTTTCAAGAGGTCGATCATGTATTTGAAATATTCCACGTGACCGCCTTGATAACTCGTGATGGCGATCCCTTGAGCGTCTTCTTGGATCGCACATTCCACGATTTCTTTCACGGAGCGGTTGTGACCAAGATGGATCACTTCCACACCGGAGGCCTGAAGAATTCTCCTCATGATATTGATTGAAGCGTCGTGGCCGTCGAAAAGGGAAGCGGCCGTGATAAAACGAACTTTGTGTTTTGGAGTGTAAATTTGCGTTTCCATAAGAGTACTTCTATTCTAAAATTAAAAAATTTGAATTTAGCTTTCCGGAGAATCGATGAGAATTCTCACACGATTTTCCAATTCTTCCGTGACGATTTTTGCGGCTTTTTTAAGAGGAACATTGGGGAACTCGTGGGGATAGATCGGCTTACCGATGTTATACGTAATCTTAGTGCCGAATGCCTTGCCGGACAAAAACGCTTCAGGTTTCAACATTCTCCAAGCCCCTTTGATCCCGCTTGGAATGATCGGAACTCCGGTGCGAATCGCGAGTTTTGCCGCAAGTGCTTTGAACGAACCGGGAATGACAACTTCCGTTCTAGTCCCTTGAGGATAGATCGAGATGAGTTCACCCTTTTGGATGAGTTCGGCCATGTAATTTTCGAGATCTTCGTAGTAGGCCGCGGCGGATTTTGCGTCTTTCACATTGTGCGCCCTTAAGATCGGATAACCTCCCCAGTGTATAAGTTGTTTTCCCTGCAGATTTCCAAGAGTGTTCAAGGTGGTTATCAAGGATTGTTTTACCAGACTTAAGGGAAACTTGTTCAAGGGAGAATCCGGGTTGTTGAGAATGTCCAAAACGGTTTCTTGAGGATGAAACAATTCGTATTTTCCGAGATAAATCACTTTTCTCAAAACAGAGGTTCCCTGTACGATTACATCCAGATTGTCCGTGTGATTGGAAATTAGAACGGCGCCTCCCGATTCAGGAACGTTTTCAAGACCGGTAACTTCCACAGAATAGACGAGGTGAAGAAGGGCTTTTAAGAATTGTTTTACTGGTTCTCTCGGAATTAGAAAAAGGCTGTCAAGAGAGTCGGATTCAGTGCGGGTTTCCATGCAAGGTCTACTTTTCGAACGAACGTTCAATAAATATTGGATTTAGAGTTCATTGTACCGAATGGAATCGAATTCATCAAGTTGGATTTTTAGAAACGAATTCAACTTTCTAAGAACTAAATCGCGCTTTGAATCGGGTCGTCGCGCGGGATAAAATCGATGTTTCTAAGAATGAGATAGGAGATGCCGAAGGATGAGTGGGAATATAGGATGGTTTCAAGATTCATTTTGGTTTGGGGAGGGGTTTTTACAAACTCTCCGCGGGTCTGCTTTGGATCCGGTTCTAGGTGTTGTTACTTTGCTTTTTCACTATCTGGGCGGAAGTACATTCAATATGATTTTTCTTTCCGTCGTATATGTTTTTATCAATCGAAAATTAGGAATCCGACTTGGAACAGGATTTATGACGGCGGGAATCGTCAACGGAGTGACGAAGGCTTTGTTTGAAAGTCCAAGACCTTCCCTTTCTTGGATTGGCCCCGGAACCCTCAGAGAAACTTCGTACGGATTTCCTTCGGGCCACGTACAAATATCCGTCGTCATATGGGGGCTCGTTCTTTTCCACGTAAAAAATAAAACGATCCAGGTACTTTCACTTTTTATAATATTACTAATGCCCTTTTCAAGAATGTATGCCGGAGTACATTATCCGGGGGATACGTTGGGCGGTTTTATTTTGGGGCTTATTATAATCGTTTTGATAGAGGTTATATTCCGAGTTTTTCCAGAGTTTGAATTTCCAACACCTTACGAGGGTCAAACTCTCTCCAAAACGAAAACATTTGCTTTGGTCGTAGTCGTATTGACTTTGCCTTCTGTACTTTTACATTCGAATTTGGATTCGCTTGCGAAAATAAAGTCGTACGAACAAGTGATATCTGCAAGCGGCGCTTTGGGAGGGTTTACGATTGGGATACTTCTTTCCAAATTTTATACTTTGGATTGGGAGAAGGTGGATTCCGTATCGGAGACAATCCGCAGAGCGGCGGTTTTAATATTGGGAGTTCTGCTTTTTTACATATTACCCGGCATCATAGTCCAAAAGCTCTTTCCAGAAAATCCGGTTGCAAGATACCTCCGGTACGGGATCGTTAGTAGTTATATCGCCTTTTTCTCGGCATACATATTGGCTAAGATAAAAGGAAAAGGCTGATAAAAAATAGAATGTCGAAGTTCTCGGGGAAGATGCAAAAAATTTCGGACCTTTGGTTTCAGTTCCGTAAATCCGGAATGTTCAAATCTTCCCTTTTCGTCAGCGTTTCCAAGGCGGTTTCTTCGCTGCTCAATCTCGTGTTTATGGTCTATTCCGTAAACATTCTCACAAAAAGCGAGAACGGACTTTTTCAATACTATGCGGGATTTCTTCCGGTGCTTCTTGCGATCGCGGAGTTTGGATTACCCGCGGCGCTCGTAAAATTTTTAGCTCCCATCACCGGAGATAAACGAAAGATCGGAATCCTTTTGTCTTCTTCCATGATCATCAAATTGGGAGCGCTCGGAGCCTTGACCTGTATCAGTTTTGTGGGGGCAGTTCTTTTAAAGGAAAGTTCGATTGTGGTCGCGCTTCTCGTATTGGGAAGTTTTATACTCTCATTCAATACTTTCTTTGAAAGTATTTTTATCTGCTTCGGAAATTATATCTCTCTCTCGTTTTGGAATCCTCTGACGAATCTGATCCGGCTTGTGGTGTTGTATTCCGCGGATCAGCTCACAGAAAGGGCGCTCGGACATTTGGATATACTTGCGATCTTTACAGTGTCCCCGTTGTTCGTATTGGTTTTGTTTTTTTTCGTGTTTCCAAGAAGGCAATTGTATTGGAGCGGAGAAAAAAGCGGAATTATGGAGATGACCTCGAAGCTGACTTCGTTTAACGGATATGCGTTTTTAGCGTCCATCTTTGCGATGATTTCCGACAGAATGGAAATTTTCTTTTTGAAATGGTATCATTCGCAGGAATCCGCGGCCGTATACGGCACCGCCTTGCAATTGTTCAGTGGATTCGTGATTTTATTTTCGGTACTCAATTCTCTCATATATCCGAAGTTATCCCGTTTAGTGGACTCCGAGGAATTTCCGAAGTTTCTATGGAAGTCCGTGATGTTGTCGGTTGGAATGGCGGTACTATTATCACCCGGATTTTTTATGGCGGAATGGATTCTAAATCTATTATTCCGAGGAAAATACGCGGACTCGACCGGGGTATTTCAAATTCTATATCCGAACTATATGATGCAGTTGGTGTTTTCGCCGCTCGGAATCGCGTTATTCGCCTTAGGTCAACCGAGAATACTTGCGTTTTTGGCGTTGTTACGGTTGGTGAGCGGTTTGGTCTTAGCGAATCTACTCATACCGGAATACGGACCCAACGGTGCGGCGTTTTCGTACTTCTTAGGACAAATCGTATCCTGGCTCATTTTGATCGGATACTTCCTCGCTTTCTTTCGAAGATGAATGTGCGAAGACTGTCCGAAAAAAACGGGCGGTTTCGCAGCGCGGACCGGGCTCTCGGCTACGGTCAATAAATTTCGGAACATTCAAATTGAAGAAAAAAAACGGATCGGAAATTTATTGACCTATTCCTCTGCAGCGGGTCGTGGGATTGAGTTTCTTCGAAACCTACCGCAAAGACCCGGGATAATACTAACATTTTTTTGTATATTCGTAATATATCAACCGATATTGGCGGAGTCTTATTCGGAATATCGGCTCGACGATCTTTTGTTGTTAGAGGACGGGAAAAAGGAATTAACCGGAAGAGGGCGGTTTTATAATTCACAGAAAGAGGAAGAGCCGAAGGAAAAAGAACCTGCGAATGGCAAAGATCGGGATGATACCGTAAAAAAACAAGATAACCGAATGCAAAGTTGGACTTCTAAGTTTTACGGGAACGCAACCGCGCTTTACAGAGGATTGACGCAAAAGGGCGGAACCCGGGAGGAGGAAGCCAAGCGAAGTTTTTCCCGAGGAATATTCAGTCCTGAAGTCGGCTGGGCGGATAAGGGAGAGAGGATGTATCATAAAATTCTAATATCTCCGTTCTTGCAATACGAAGAAACTATCATAGGAACAAAAACAATGACTCGGGGCGCCGACGGAGAGTTATTGTGGATCGCCGGTTGGGCGTCTCCGACCTTACGGGTGGGGATGGAAGTAGGGCGTGGGTATCAAAGGCTCGATCGAAACGGATTTTTATTTGTTGGATTTTTAAATTACGGAGAGTTTCAAATACATTGGAAACCGCTTGGGGTTTCCGTAACGGCGATCGGAGCGCAGATGCGGAATGCTCCATTGTATACCACGCGAGACAGAAGCGAATCCCCTCAGAGAATAGTCGGAGGGAGTGCGCAAATACTTGAGAATCGTATCTTCCAGAATTTTAGAATATTCTATTATTTGTATAAAGAATCGAAGCAGGAGGCCGTCAAAGGAGGATTGTACGAAAGGGAGGAGCCGTTTCGTCCGTATGGAGAGTTTCAGTATTACGGAATCGAATTCTCATCCGCAAAATTATTTGGATTCAGGATCGACGCGGACGCGATTCAAGTCGTCGGGTTTAGGCAATACGGGCTCGGCACATTTCCGACTCCACAGTTTACAAACGGGAGGTTGATCGGATCTCGATTTGTTTTGGAAAGACCGGAGGCCGAGTATTTTCTGGGAGGGCTTTATACTTCCAGGGATTCCGATTTGCGAATCGACCGAAATTCGGATGGTTACGCGGGAATCAGAACCGACCCTAGAGGTTACGGAGGGAAAACATCCTTTTTGTTGATGGAAAGTTTGCTGATGCAGGGAGGTAATGTGTTTCAAGAGGATGGGACCGTAACAAAGCCAAATTTTGAAAACAAGGGAATGCAACTCCTACAATTCGGAATCAAAAAGAGTTGGAATCAGAAATGGAAGACTCAGGGAATGATTCTTACATCTTCCTCTCCTATGGGGAAGGGCTGGGAAGGAATCGCAACGGCGGGTTATCAGTCGGAATATTCTTATATTTTAATTAGCTTATCTTATGCGCATGTGGATCCTCAGAGGGAAAAGAAGATTTTTGTCGAGGAATGGAAGACTAAGGAGTCGATCCGGGAATATTCCCGGATTTATTTTTCAGCCGGCGTTTACTTTTGAAGGTGTAGGAAGAGCCTTTTTTAAGGTTCTACTGAATCTGACTTCGTTTCCGATGTCGTTGTAGACGAGTTCATCCACGTTCATTTTCACAAGAAAGATTCCGCGGCCGGAGAGATGACTTGCGTTTGGATCGGTGACCGGGTCGGGAACTTTGGTAGGATCGAAACCCATTCCAGGGTCCTTTAGAGAAACGTGAACCTTTTGATTTTCGAAACCGACTTCAAGATGAACGAATTCGTTCAAGGTATCGCAGATCCGGTCCACATGATCGAAATAATCCACATCGGAGGAGAGTAATTTCGATTTGTTTTCGTAACTAATTCCCGCGAACCCGTGTTCGATCGAATTTCCAAGCAATTCATACAAAGCGAGTTTGATTGAAAGAATATCGTCCGTATGAATTCCGGGAATTAGGGAAATTGAACGCATCACAAGATTTACGTATTGATTTAAATTTTTAAGACTGGGTTTGATCGAAAAATGTTGTTTGGACTCGGTTAGTTGAAAGTGGTTTTTGCCGATCAGTTCCTGACTACAAATGAATAAATTCTCGAATTTTTGCAGAGAATGACGGATTGCATCCATTCGAAAGGGTTTGATGAAAAAATCCACGGCACCGAGCCGGAGCGCTCGAATAGAAATATCTATATCCTGGTTGCCCGTAATCACGATAAAAGGAGTGTTGACTTCCCTGTCTCGGAGTTTGGAAACGAAATCGATCCCGCTCATTTTAGGTAGACGGACGTCCGTTATGATCAGATCGAAGCTTTTGTCCTTACACATTTCTAGAGCTTCTTCCGCAGTTCCCGCCAAGGTGAGGTCATGAACGATTCCGAATATCTCCTGGAACAGGTCTCGGATCATTTCCTCGTCGTCTAAAAAAAGAATTCGCATAGGATCTTCCGTTTTCAAACATTACATTTCCGGAATAGATCCGTCAAGATATTATCAAGGTAAATTGTCTAATTTATCCAGGTTATAATTTGAAAGAATTTTAGAATTTAAGCTCCGGAGTTGTTCTTTGGAAAATGCCGCAATTCGATTTCCGGAAAAACGAAAAACAATATATTCGTCCTGATTCTCATTTAGAATTTCTTTGAGATCGGGTAGGGAACGAACGGTTTTATTGTTCACGGATTCTAAAATTTGATCTTGGAAATCGTGGAATCCTTGGTTTGCGGAGTCCGGAAAAACTCTGCTGATGAACACGAGACGATTTTTTTCGGGATGTATCTTCTTATTGAAGGATTCGTAGAGATAGAGAAGTTTTTTATCCGAGTTTTCCCTGTATTGGTCTCCGGATTCTTTAAGGTATGAACCGGTCAATTCCGTAAAAAAGAGTCCGCCGCTGATTAAATACGAAGGAGGTTTTGTTCCCGAATTGGAAGGGATGAAAAAAGAATCCTCCGAGTAGTTTTTTAACGAATACGTGATCTCTTTTCTTTTTCCGGCTCTAAAGACGCCAAGGGTCACAACGCTTCCTGGAAGGATCAAATGCTGATTTTTCGTAAGGATTCTGGAAAAAACCTCCTGTTTGTCCGGAGGATGGGTGAAATTTTCTCCATTGATACTGTAGATCGCATCACCCGGAAATAAATTATGGACCGGTCCTACTCCCGGATAGACTTCCGAAACCACAACTCCGTAGTAAGAATCGGGAAAATAGAATTTTCTTTCCGGAATTGTAAGAGCGTAGTCGAAGGAAAACCCCGGATGAACGATTGGATTGCTCGAAGAGGCGCGTAAAAACAAGAAAAGATATTCCGCCGGAACGTTCCAATGTCCGTCCGTGTAACCACAAATCATATTTTTGGAATATAAGAATTTTCTTTCACTCCCTTCTACTTCGGACGATCTGTTTATTTTCATAATAGAGTTGGAAAGGTCAGGACTTTCCCATTCCGGTTTCGGGAAAAATTTGGAACAGGGATAATGTCTGGAATTGCCGAGACGAGGTTTTCTTTTGGTGGAAAATTTGCCTCTATGAGAAAAAAGCGCAAGACCCGTTTCTGGATCGTGTTTGAAAAGATATAAGCGAGTTCCCGGTTTTGTTTCCGGATTCGTTTCCGAAAATAAAGGAAGTTCTCCCGGAGAAAGAAGGGCGAGTAAAAAATCCTGATCTGTTATGATCGCTGGAACCTTTCTTTCATAGTAGAGACCTTTCTGCCAAGGATTTTGATGAGAGAATTTTCGAAAGTGAACTAGGATCGTCTCGGCTTCTAAAGGACCGGAGATCGTTAAACTCCATAGAACAGAAAGACAAACTTGGAAAAATAGGAACGCGGGTTTTGAGAAAATCCGTTTCATTCGTCTGCCTCCGCATCGAAGCGCTTTTTAATACGAATGTTGATCTTATCGATCGTATCCTGGTCGAGTACGATTGGAAGATTGACTCCTCTGAATTTCAGGCTGATCGTGCCTCCGTAAAATTTTTTCCATAAAGATTTCAAATCCTCTAAGTCGGAAGGAGTACGATCGTTGATCGATTCTAGGATCTTATAACGATAACCGGAGTATTTGGAATTGAGGGGATCGGGATAAATTCCGGAAAGAAGAATATCCCTATCCGTAAAGCGATACAATTCGTCCTGAATGTAATAACTATAGTGATAACGAAGGGAACTTTCCAGTCGGGAATCTCCGCCTACAAGTGCGCGGTTGACTGGTTGGAATAAAAATCCTCCTGATAAAAAACTGGAACTTTTATTCTGTTGTCTATAAAGATCCAAGGTGGGGATCCGTTTGAGAGTACCTTCAATTTTGTGGTTTTTTCCGTTTCTGTAAAAGAAAATCTTAACAGGATCACCGATGAATTTTTCCTCGATCAGATCTGCGATAAAACCGCCGATCGTGTCCATGATTTCACCTTCTCTGTTAAGATAGGATTGGTCGATTTTATAGACGAAGTCTTCCGGTTGTAAGAGGTCCGAAAAGGAGGAATCTGGATAAACCGTATTGATCAAAATTCCGTTTAGACCTTCCGGGATTTTCAAATAGGACTTTAAGGAAGCGGAATGGCCGCTTTGAAAGCTAAAACCTGGGAACGGAAAACCGTGATACGTTCCGTCCTCAATGTCCTTCAAGAAATGGATGATGATCTCCGGAGGAATTAAGTAGGCGACGTTGCCTTGGGATTGACTGATTTGGAAAGCGATTCCGGCGACTTTTCCGTTTTGAATTGCTGGCCCCCCAGAATAACCGGGAATGATGTTCGCGTTTACTCGGATCGCTTTTCTATAATCCAAGCCGGTAAAGGAATAGCGGACCCTTTCGACTCGGGAAACATTCCCGTTTTCTAATGTGATATTTTCGTCCCCGCCAGGATAACCGAGTATGAGAAGATTGCTGCCGAGAGCGGGCGAGGATTCAGAAATTTCCAGAGGTTCGATTCCGTTGAAAAATTCCTCCTCTTCCACTTTGAGAATTGCGAGATCGCAGTCGAAACCTAGAAATTGAACGTCCGCCTTGTAAAATTTGCTCGAATTGAAATGTTTTACTTTGAGATAACTGGAATTGGAAATCACGTGCGCGTTCGTCAAAATCCGGTTTCCGGAAATAATGATTCCGGTTCCGGCGTCCCGATGGATTGACTTTTCGGAATATCCGTCTTCCTTTCCTGAAAAAGTACTACTTTGAATGATGACTACGCCATCCAAAAGAGCTTTCAGATCCGTGGAGTTCCCGTTTTGAGCGGGGAGTGTGGAACTGAATAGAACGAATAAGAATATTAGAATATTCAAAAATATTTTGTTATTCATTGTAGATTTCCGCATCCTGTTGCCAGAGGATTTTTTCCGCTTCTATGGAATGAATTTTCAATTTGCCGAGGTATTTAGCGCCTTCCTGAATTTGATCCGTATCCTTGCCGTCTATTCGAATCTTTCCCAAAAAGTCGGAGCGGATTCGGATATAAGAATAAGGCGAAGAAGGAATACAACTCGCCTGGAAGGAATAATATACCGCTTTCTCCCAATAGAAATCGGAATCTTTCTTTAAAAAGATCAAAGGGCACGTGGAGTCGAAGAATATTTCTTTTTCGCCTTTAAAATCTCTTTTTGCGGGATGTTTTGAGATACTAAGGTAATATTGAAGTCCGAAGTTGTCCCTGTATTCTTTTGGAGTCTGCGGTTTGAAGGGGGAGTTATCTTTTGTACTGAAGTTTTTAAACTTCCAAAAAGAATTTTCTGTAAGTTCGTCTTCGTAAGAAGGTTTCACTTCGAGATAAATCTTTTTGCCGATTCTTAGAACTTCTCCCAAAGAGATCTTCGTGGAATGATTTTTCCAAAATTCCGAACTTCCGCCGAGATAGATAAAACCGGGCCATTTACGATCTTTACATTTGTAAGAAAGATAGATTATCTTTTCAAAACGTTCTGATTCTTCAAAGCTGCAAGGTTTCGGATCGAATGAAGAATATCTGGCTCGAAACGATCGAACGAGGGATTCGGAAGGATGTTTGTGAAATTCTTGGATGAAGGACTGAAAATTTTCCTGAAACGATACTGTTTTGTCGGATTCGGAATCTATGTTTCCCGCAAATAAAAAAAGAAGAGAGAGAATTTGAATGAGTACGATTCGTCTTTTCCTCGGATTTTCCGGAAAAATTCGAGGGTAAGAACGGCTTTTCCTGAACTTTCGTATCATTATTTAGAATATCGGTCTTTTACACCCCGGATGTTAAATTCTCACACACAAAGAAAGACTTCGGGTTATTTACTATTTCACTTCTTTAGGAGGATCCGATCTTTCTTTTTTATAAAGTCTTATGTCTCAAATTTGCAATGTTTTTTAAAAAAAAGTACATCAGAATTTTCGGGCAAAAAATAATGGTTAAATTCAAAGAAAGACTCGTTTCGTCGATAAGGGTGGGTTTGCTTGTCCAGCTGGAATTTTATAAAAACTGAATTGAATGATAAAGATTTTTTGATCGATTGTCGCTCCGCGTCAGGGTATCAAGAATCTACTCTCAAGGGAGCTTACAGTTTTCCTTTTATCAAAAAGGCATTTGCCTCAGATCCGGAATCGCAGAAGAAGATGACCGGTCCCTTGGAAGAAATTTTAAATTTCATACAAAAAGAAGGCGCAACTCGAGTGATCGTCTTCGACGAGGGAATGGGGATGTTCGCTTCGAGAATGGTATATCTTTTGAGAGCGGCCGGTTTTCAGAATACGTTTTTATACGGAAGCCGTTGGCCTATATCCGGAGTCGACCAAGAAAAAGGTTGTAGAGAAATGGAACTCGGTCCCGGCGATAGCCCGAGAAAACTTGAAGGTATAGTGGATAAAGCATTTCTCGAAAAGAATTTAACAAGGCTTCAGATTTTTGACACAAGGACTCAGGAAGAATACGAAGGAAAACTTCCAAGACTTACCGCACCGGAACCTGGCACGTTATGCGGTCGTTTGCCCGGTGCGTTTCTTTGGGATTGGAGAATTTTATATGACGGTCAAGGAAACCTGATCGAAAAAAATCAGTTCAATAAAAAGCTCAGATCTTTTCCGTTCATGCCGGAAAGAACCACGGTGATCTACGATTACAACGGAGCAAGATCTTCTCTTTTGGCTTTAATGTTACGCGAAGTCGGTTACTTGGACGTTCATACATACCAAGGTTCCTGGTTTGAGTGGAGAAGGTCTAGCCTTCCGAAGCAAGCCGTCTCAGTATATGGGCAAACGGGAACCGGTGGGGCTGCTGCGCCAAGAGTCGGTGGCTCGGACCGTAAATTATAAAGGTTCCGTTCAAGATACCTAGAGTCTGTCCCAAAACCTTAGAATGTGGGAGCTGCTTCTGCGAGAATTTAGCAGCAATAAAATTTGTTCAAACGCTATAAACACCCCAGGAACGGTAATCTGTGGGAACTAATACGTTTTATTACGAACTTATCGAAAGGAATTTTCGCATTATGTTGCGACCGCAGGCAGCAACACTTTAGTTTCTTATTCGCCCAATTTTTCCTACGTCGAACGTACGTTGTGTATTAGGATATTGGAATTCGTTTTAACGATAAAAGATCATGTAAAAGGAGCCGTCAAAGAAGAATATCTCGTAAAAGATAAGAACGAAAAAACTACGTCGTTGGAACTGTAGAATTTTTCTGTAGAAATTATGGAAGCTTCAATGCCGAAAAGGGAAAAGAAAGCTGAACAAATTTTTGAGTGTGTGTATTTCTAAAATCGAAATGAAGGGATTTTGGTTTTTGACCCGTGTTTCTCCTATTTTTAGTAAATTTATTTTCGAATGAGCTGGGTCTTAAAAAGAAGCGACCCATGTGGTCTAAAATTGTTGTAAAGAGAAACCGGAACTAACGATTGATTCGATGCAATTTCCATTCGAAATTACGAGAATATCATCAAATTTGTAATTCGTTTGATAGAGATTTTAAAAAGGGTCTAAATAAAAGAATGGAATCCGAAGTTTTCGATGACTCATTAGAACGTCCGATCGTATTTTTTGACGGAGTGTGTAATCTTTGTAACGCTTCCGTTTTATTCTTTCTGGACTGGAATCAAAAAGAAAATTTAAGGTTTGCGAGTTTACAGTCGTCTATCGCGGAAAAAATTCTCGGGAAAAAGACGGAATTGAAAGATTCTCCGTCCTCGGTTTTATTTTTGGAAAAAGGGATTCTCTATCAGAAATCGACCGCAATTATAAAAATTTGTGCGCATTTAACTTTTCCTTGGAATCTTTTTTCCTTGTTTCGATGGATTCCCAGTTCCATTCGGGATTTTGTTTACGATTGGATTGCAAGGAATCGGTATCGATGGTTCGGGAGGTTGGACGCGTGCAGAATGCCCGATCCGAATTTAAAATCCAGGTTTTTAGAAGATTAAAGCGGATTTGGTTTTTTATATTTTCGAAAAGCTTCGGTAACGGTTCATTTTGAATCAAAATTCGAATTTTTAATAACTCGGTTTCGATTGATTCTTTCAATTGATAAAGAGCTTGGCTGTTTGATTCAGTTTAAGATTTAAATTTTATTTTTCTTTTTCAAAATGGGGGAACTCCTACATCGTAAGAAACGATTCTCAATAACCCAATCATATAGTTAAAATTCTTCTAAAAAAGCCAAAAAACTGCATTTAGAAAAGAAAATAAATGCTTTATAGATAAAATCATTTAATATCTTTGATTTTTACCTTAGAAATTGAAGGAAAAAATCCTTGAATGGAATTTTGGAGCAATAAGAGTGACTTCAGAAATTATTTTCCGTTGCCGACGTTCAATTTAGGTCTCGGTTTTCCGAGGTTTTGTTTGGCGACATATTTTGGAAGAAATGATATGAAAAGAAAAACTGGCTGTATTCTGGCGGGGTTACTTGTACTCGGTCTATTTTTCAGCATAAAATCCTTTGCCGATACGAATCTTGAGGAAATCAAACTGGATAATCAATATCTCCAGACTTACAGAGGGCTGGAGGGGATTTGGATCGTACCCAATCGAGTCAAAGAATCCGTCGAAGATTTGATTCACAATTTTGGAACGACGGAACATGAAATCAAAAAGATTAACGGGATTCCTGACAACGAAAGAATTTCCGTAACTGAACCTATCTTCTTTCCTTATAATGAAAATTTTATCAGAAGCCTTCTTTTGGAAGATAAAGGCCGGGAGATTTTTCGTACTGATCAGAGAGAATTCATCTGGCCAATCAGTTTTAAACATTCTTTTGTTACTTCTCGATTGGGAAAAAGATGGAATGCAATGCATTCCGGGGTGGATATCGCCTGTCCAACTGGATCGATTGTGATTGCGGCGGCGGATGGGATTGTTTTGGAATCCAAAAAAGACGGCGGTTATGGAAATAAGATTCTGCTTTCTCATCCCGGAATCAACGGAATCAATACTCTTTACGCTCACAATTCCCTTCTTTATGTGAAAGAAGGAGATAAAGTGAAAAAAGGGCAGATTATCGCTCTTTCCGGAAATACGGGGCATACGACCGGTCCTCACTTGCACTTCGAAGTGCGTTATCAGAATGTCGTATTAAATCCGGAACACTATCTTCCGGTCTTTCAATCTTCTTCCGAGGCTCGTGTGGCGATCGCCCGGGAGACGATAGAAGATTAAGTGCCCATCACGCGGGATTTTTGGAATCCCGAAGTTTATGAAATTCTTTTTCGAACGCCGCCCGGTAAGGCAGCATTCGATTTTGATAATACTCTTGTAAGGAACGATTTTGGGGAAGCCGTGATGGAGCTTTTTCTTTCGCAAGGAGTTCCCGCTTACAAAAAAAACATTTCTCCTTTTTTAAAGGAGAATGTAGACAGGGTTCTTTCCGCTCGATTTCAGGATCCGGTTTTGTTTCGTTCCCTCGTTCTTTCCGAATACGAATCCATCCAATCCAAATTCGGGCTTGAGGCATCTTATCGATGGAGTTCTTGGATTTTTTCCGGACATTCTCCGGAAGAATTGAAAGAGATTTCTAGAAAGGTATGGAACAAACACGCGTTTGATTCAAGCTTACATTCCGTCAAAATATACGAACCGATGAAAGAACTCGTCGATCATCTTCTTGAAAATCGATGGGAGGTATGGATTGTGACCGCTTCTCCCCAGGAAATTATTCAATCCGTTTCTCCGCTCTTCGGAATTCCGGTCGAAAGGGTTTTAGGAATGCAATTATCTCTCGAGAACGGACTCCATTCTTCGGAGATATTGGAACCGTTCACGTATGGTAAAGGGAAGGTGGAAAGATTGAAAGTTGCAACGGGCGGTTTTGTGGATCTTGCTTTCGGAGATTCTGTCAACGACTTTGCATTGCTTGATTCTGCCACACAGGCGGGAATCTTTTTGGATAGAGGAAAGGGGGTTGTTCCTCCTCTTCTTACGAAGGTTCAGACTGTTTCAAGTTGGAACGTTTTGCAGGAAGTTGTCGCGTAGGTTTTTTCGTTTTTTGAATTGAATGTAAATTCCTAATAAAAGTCCCTTTTGTATGAATCAATTTGAGGCGCGCGAATATTCGGAAAGCATTATGAATGAAAATTCTAGGTTTGAGAAAATTTGTAAAATATGAAGGAAAAATTACAAGGAACTCTCGTTCTAGTTTCTGTTTCTTTGGGAAATTCGGGCGATTTGACAGCAAGGGCTAAAAGATTATTAGAATATTGTGATGTACTTATCGGAGAGGAGCACAGAACTACCTCCACTCTACTTAAATCCCTTTCGATCTCCAAACAATTTCTTCTCTGCAATGAGCATACGACTCTCGAAGAAATTCGCAGTTTCGGTCAAACCGTGGTGGATTCCGGTTTGACCGTTTTGATTTCCGATGCGGGAACTCCCGGAATCGAAGATCCGGGAAGAGAACTCGTTGGGGAGGTCTTAAGAAGAGGAGGGAACGTGCGTAGCGCTCCCGGTCCGACTGCGTTCGGAGCGGCTTTAAGTATTTCCGGTTTTAAGACTTCCCCATTTACTTTCTGCGGTTTTTTGTCCAGGGATTCTTCGGAACGGAAAATGGAATTAAGTCGCTATTTGAAGCCGGGACATACGATCGTGTTTTATGAAACACCTTACAGATATAAGGCCGTTCTTCGCGACTTAGATTCCGTTTTGATAGAGACGGGAGAGGATAGAACGATTTTTTTCTGTTTGGATCTGACCTTGGATTCCGAATTTCAGTTTCGAGGAAAGTTAGGCGAACTCTTAAAAATTTTGGACACTCTTCCCAAAGGAAATCCCGTTGTCGTGCTTTCTCAAAGAAAGGAACAACGGAATCAAAGGTCTTTTTCAAAGGGCGATAAAAAACCTTCTTTTAAACGCTTCAAGAAATGAATGATTGCGGCCTGATCGAATTATAATATTATAAATTATAAGTATATATGTAATTTTTAAGATGTCCGCGAGCGTTACTCGTCTCTACATAATAGAGTGTCCAAAATTCTGCGCCTAAACGCCGAATTTATGCTTAAATTAACGGTATTCTATTTTTATAGGGATCAGTAATTTGAAGTGAATTTGGAAAAAATAGAAGAGTCCAAAAAAATTCCTTCCAAAAACTTTTGAAAGTCAGTAGGAGGAGGACAAAAAATTTTTTCTTCATAACCGTCCTCATTTTTGAAGGAAACTCCTATCGCATGTAAGAGCGTACGTTTTGCAAAAGGAACTTGCTGTTCGGTTCGGATAGGGACCCCGCTTGTTTCTTTGTTAAGAGAATTTCGTTTTTGTAGATTAGAAATATTCCTATTATCGGAAGTCCCCCTTGGTTTCTTTGTTGTCGTGGAATTCAAATTGAGTGATTTACCGTAAACGAAGTCACCTACGATCGGAAACCCTTTTTCGCTCAAGTGAAGTCGAATCTGGTGTCTTCTTCCCGTATGAAGTTTTGCGAGTAGTACCGAATAATGTTCTTTCGGATTTCTTTTTAAAGTTAAAAATTCCGTAACGGCTTTGTCTCCTCCTGAAAATACTTTACGGACCTCTTTGTTCCCGTCCTTGATATAACAGGTTTCTAGAAAGTGTTCTTCCGCGATAACTCCGGAAGAGACGCAGAGATAAATTTTCGAGGAAGATTTTAAGATCCGATCGGCTTCTTTGTTTTTATTTGGATTTTTACAAAGAAATACGAGACCGCTCGTATCCAAATCCAATCGATTTACGGTTCTGAGATATTCGAGGGAAAGTTGTTTTTGGAGTTTGTCGGCAAAGTTCTCGCGTGTGGAATCCTTGGTTGCGTGAACCGGGATTCCGGAAGGTTTTTCGGCAAAAAGAAAGGATTCATTTTCGTAGAATATTCTAATATTCGAATGTGTTTCAGGCATTTTGCTGTCTTAGATCCAAAAGAGAGCTTCTAAAGTTTTTTTCGTCCTTGAGAATGGAAAAGAAGAGTTTGTCCGTGGATTCCACGATATGAACCGCCTTACCCGCGAGTTCCTTTCCTTTGGGAGTAAGAAACAGGCAGTTTGCCCTCGAATCCTCGGGATCGGGTTGTCTCGTAAGAAGCTTTTTGGATTCGAGACTTCTTAAAACCTTCGAGGTCATCATGACGTCCGTTTTTGCGTGTTCGGCGAGACGGACTTGGGTCGCCTTTTGGGAGGTTTCTTCGAACCAAGCCAAACTCGCCAAAAGCACGAATTGAACGTGCGTCAGATCTAGGACCAAAAGGTTTTCGCGAATCCTTTTTTGCCAAAGGTTCGTGATCTGCCAAAAAAGGAATCCTGTGCTTTCTTCAGCCTGTAATTCTGCGAATATAGATTTCGGTTTCATGGCCTTTTTCTCGGGGACTAAAGTTTCATTCTATTTTTTTATTCCCGATTGTAAAGTTGGAATGTTCCGTAAAATCCCGATTCTTTATGTTAGAATTTATCTAAGATTCTTTGAAACTTGTTCGCGTTTTTCGGTTTATAATTTTTTTCTGAAAAAATAATCGGAAATAGATTTATCATAAAGAGACGGTCACGAAAAAAGTCCGATTTCTATTCTCCTAGTTTCGTCTAACGGAAGCATTGTCTCGGGTTGTTCCGGAAAGAATCTGCTCGCAGCCGCTTACAATTCTCCTTAAGTCAGAATCTTTGCAAGCGGTCAAGGAAGTCGTTTCCAAGTAAGTCAGCGGTCTTCTGCGAGCTTCGCGAGATTTTTCATTGCGCCCGGTAATTCTTTCCGAATTTTATTTCCGATTACTCTGGAAAATAGAAAGGAAAGCGAGCCTCTAAACGTTACGATATGTATGATCTCGTGCCCGGGGAAACTGGAATGAGTTCATGTCTGAATTCCAATTTGCAAAAAGGAAGCCGGGTAAGATCGGAAAAGAATTTATTCTCGCGAACTTCCATTAGACGAAACCAGGTCTTCGGACCGCCTTTCGGTTTGAGCATCCCTTTGCTTCCCGTTTTGAATTCTCCCTCTAAAAAGGATTCTTCTATTTCATGATTCCAGCGTTTCCAATTCGATACGTCTTGGTAGAGTTTCCAAAGTTTAGCCGCGTCGGCTTGGGTGATTTCTTCGTGTTGTATGCGTTTCATATTCTTCCTTTTTAATAATTCTAATCTAATTTATAATAATCGCGATTATTATATAAGTCTATTTTTCCAAGAAGTAGTTTTAGATTGACGAAATTCTGCTATATTAGATAAAAAGGGGGAAATGAACCCAACTATGGAAGAATTGGAAACAGATAAAGAGTCTCCCTCTAGTGAACATATCACCGAAGTTGTCAAGGAGAATCTCAAACTGATTCGCCATACAAAAGGATTCTCCTTGGATAAACTGGCTTCCCGTTGTGGAGTGAGCCGAGCCATGCTTTCACAGATCGAGCAAGGCAAAAGTGTTCCGACAATTTCCGTTCTTTGGAAGATCGCAAACGGTCTTAATGTTCCTTTTAGTGAACTTCTCAAGGAAAAAGGCGCAGAAGGTGTGATCGTGATGAAGGCGGAGAACACCAAGGTTTTGTTTTCCAGTTCGAAAGTTTTTTCCAGCCGCGCTCTTTTTCCGTTTAATGGAAACCGCAAAACCGAATTTTACGAACTCATTTTAAAACCGGGTGGAATCGAAGTCGCAGAACCCCACTCGTCCGGTACCACTGAAAATATTGTTGTCGTTTCCGGCAAACTTCGTCTTCGAGTCGGCGAAAAAGTTGTGGAACTGGAACCGAAAGATTCCGTTTTTTTCAGAGCCGATATTCCTCACGAATATTCCAACCCAACGGATCAGGAAACTCTTATGTATCTGGTTATGGATTATAGAGACGAAATCAATTAAATCCGCAAAATGGTTCTTACCGTTTCTGATCTGAAGTGGAAAATCCACCAACAATTTCTTGTAGGATTTTTAAAAAGAATGTTAAATCGTTTTCCTCCGATGATCCTTTTTTCTTTCCTTACGTTTGTTTTTTCCTCCTTTTCGTTTTTATATTCGGAAAGTCTTCAGGTTTCGAAATCCGATTCGATTTATACGGAACAGATATCCTGTCATCCGAACGATTGTATTTCCCTCAAATTGGAGGAACTTCTTTCCGAAGGTGTTCGATCTAAGATCGTAGGTTTTATGTCCGAAAACGCAGGGAAGATTTTGATCGATACGTCCGATTTTCCTCGAAAGATTGATTCCGAAGATTTGGAGGATATTCGAACCGTTCTGGAAGAAATTTCCAAACGAGACGGTAAGGTTGCGATCGAAAAACTGCATATCACGATTCGTTCGTTTCAACTTCCCGATCCTCCTTTTCTCAAAGACGTAGGTCTTGTAGGTTGGAACGTTTTTAAAAGAATTTATAGGAAAATCTATTATAGAAATACCTCAGACTATCACGCAAAGGTTTTGTATCATCCAGAAACGTTAAATGTCTTTCTCGTATATTTTGTTCATCGTAAATATGGAGATATCTGTAACACGGTTTTTGCGAACTGTAACGAAATAGAATATTTGGACGATGACACGTTTGATTTACAACTTTCCGGGGCTTTGAGAGAATCCAGGGAAAAGAGAATCCCAATTCGGGTCGCCTTTCGTCAAATCGAAGCGGTCCTTCCGGAAGCGAAGATTGATTTGGAATATCTCAAAAATGTAAATCGTTCCACTCGAATCTACAAATGGATGGCGGCGGGAAAAGAAAGGGAAGTGAAACCTGTGGCCAAATCCAGATTTTTAGTGTTTCAAGCAGTTGTTACTGCGATTGATTATTCTTTAACCGTTTATGATATGATATCGGCTCTCATTCTATATAAACCTGCTACGGAAAGAAAAATCGAGGTGAATTATATCGAGTCCGAAAAGGGAAAACGAATCGATTCGGTGATTTTTTTCCCTCCGGAAGACTGAAAGAAAAACTAAACGGTACTTCTTTAACGTGAGTTCGGCATAACAAATACGAAAGCGATTCTATGTTTCACTGAGTTTAGGGAGAAACATTGAGTTCAATTCCGAAGGAATTGGAGCGAAAAGCGTGATCGCGCGAGGCCAGTCCGCTATGAAGTTTGCGAGCTGCGACGACGACCTGAAACTCAATCCATAGAAAGCGTTTCACTGAGTTCAAAAAGTGATCAATTGAGATGCCTCATTCTCTAGGGATCATTCGGCAGGGAGTCGTTGCACTTTAGTTTCTTATTCGCCCAAACTTTCTTATACCGAACTCACGTTATTTATGTAGGGATCAGTAGTGGATTCCGAGTCCCTCTCGGAGAGAGAGGGCTCGGAAGTGTTTTTTTAGCGGAAGAAGATGAATGTGAGAAGCAGAAAAGTGGGAATCAATATTCCAATAGAATAAAGTATGTATCCACCGAAACTCGGCATCTTTACTTTGTTCTCCTCTGCGACGGACTTTACCATAAAGTTAGGAGCGTTTCCGATATAAGTGAGCGCTCCCATAAACACGGCTCCGACCGAAATCGCTTTTAAAATGCTTTCCGCGTGAGGATCCGCGAGGATCTGAGCCACGTTGGTCATACCTAGAGTTCCTTTCGCCAAAGATAAGAAGGTAAGATAAGTCGGCGCATTATCCAAAACTCCCGAGAAAAGACCGGTCACCCAGAAGAACTGCCAGGTTTCGGTTACCCCTAGTTCTTTTCCATGATGTTCCAAAAGGATGAGGGCCGGAATCATCGTGATAAAAATTCCGATAAATAGATAAGCGACTTCTTGGATCGGATGAAGAGTGAACTTGTTGTGCTCTCTAACGTGGCCTTTGGTCGTAAATTTGGAAGCGAAGATCAAACCGATCAAAACTCCTTCTCTGATAAATGCGATGTACGGATTTTCGTTGATCGCAGGAATGTAATTTTGATTCAAATATGCAACCGACAAAACGACTCCGAGTAGCCAGATGAAATTTACCTGACCTTCCAGGCTGATCTTTTCTTTATGAACGTGGTCTTTCTTAAGATCTTTAACGCTTTCTTTTTTGTAAACGATCGTATCCCAGATAAAATAAAGGATCAGAAGAAGAATACTCGCAATGAGTAGTTCCGGTAAAAGTTTAAACGTCCAAGTGAACGGAACTCCGATCAGATAACCTAAGAACAACGGAGGATCTCCCAGAGGAGTTAAGGAACCTCCGATGTTCGAAACCAAAAAGATAAAGAAGACAACGGTATGAACCACGTGTTTTCTTTCCGAGTTTGTTTTCAAAATCGGGCGAATCAGAAGCATGGAAGCTCCTGTGGTTCCGATAAAGGACGCGAGAAAGGTTCCGATGATCAAAAAGATCGTGTTGTTCAAAGGTGTGGCTTCGATATCCCCTTTCAAACGGATTCCACCGGAAATGTAAAAGAGCGTTCCGAGAAGAATGATAAACGGAACATATTCGAACACAAGAGTATGAACGATTTTACCGAACCATCCGTGCAAAACCAGGATGATAAACGAAACCGCCGCCAAAGCAAGCGCGAGGATCAGTTTGTTCGTATTGCTTTCCCACCAATGAGAGGTAGTTTGCGAAACGATCGGTAAAAGTGCGATACACAAAAGTATAAGAACGAAAGGAATTACGCTCCAATACGGAAGGTCTTCTCCCTCTTCATGATTGCCGGAAGAATTTTCTTGCGTATGAGAAGGCTCCTGGGTCTCGGAGGTCTGGACTGTATTTTGTGAGTTCCCAACCGGCTCGTCTGCTAAAAGTGCCGCCGTGGGTAGGGTGAGAAGGATCGCCAGAAGGACGGATGTAAGTTTTTGTTTCATTGTTCGTATCATCTGAAGAATTTTTAGACATTCTCAGGATTTGGAAGAAAGAGTTAAAGTAAAAAGACTGTCTTTCTCTTTTTTTTCGGCGGATTCTTTTTCTATTTTGCACCCTTTTGGGATTCAAGCAGGAGAGTGTATTTCACGTTCGTATGAACTTGCCTATCGGACGTTGACCTTAAAACTTTGTAGAAGCTGTCTTAAAAATACTTTATCTTTGCTTAAAATGTCCATTCCAATCATTCTAAAATATTTTTGAGATAGCTTCTAGTATAATTCTTAAATTTTAGGACAACTCCGCCTTTAGACACAAAAAAACTATTTCCTGGTAATATCCCACATTTTTGGAATTTGTGTTTAACGAAATGCGAATAAAATTGTGCGAAAAGGCGCTTTGTGGATGTCTTATGGGAAGAGGGTTCCCGAAACGGGATTTTAAGAAGAATGGAAGCGTTATTCGCTAAAAAAGTATGTCTTACCCCGATGGAAATCGAACAGAGATTGAAGTCCGTTTCGATCCAACCTACCATGCAGAGAATTTCGATTTGTCAGTATGTTCTTTGCGAAGCCGATCATCCCACCGCCGAAGAAGTCAAAGAATGGGTTGATAGCCGTTCTTTCAAGATGAGTCTTGCAACGGTTTATAATACGCTCAATATCCTCGTTTCAGCCAGCCTTTTGAGGGAATTCAAATTTTCCTGTTTGGGAAAATCGGTCTATGATAGTAATATCGTGGACCACTATCATTTCTTCGATGTGAAAAACGGAAAATTTCACGATATAGATCCTTCTTTACTTTCACTCAGCTCCCAACTTCCCGCGGAGTTTCAGGTCAGCAAAACGGATATCTTGCTGACTGGGAATCTGATTCACTGATTTTTTTAGAGATTGATTGCTTCTCCTAAAGCCGCGCCGAAGGATTCCATCACAGTTTCTGAAAGTGTGGGATGTGCAAAGATCGTGGATGCGATTTCTTTCGCGGTTAGCTCCTGAGTGATACCGAGGGCGATTGCGGGTAAAAGTTCCGTAACTCCGGGACCAATGAGATGCGCTCCTAAAATTTCTCCGGAAGATTTATCCACGACCACTTTCGTAAAACCTCCCGTGTCTCCCATCGCTTTGGCCCTACCGCTTGCGATAAAAGGAAATTTTCCGACGCTGATCGTGTAACCCATATCGATCGCTTTTTTTCGGTGAATCCGATGGAAGCGACTTCGGGATGGCAATACGTACAACCCGGAATCGCATCGTAGTTGATCGGAAGATAGTTGAGAAGATGTGGATTTCCCGAGAGAATCGAGATCGCTTCTGCGGCCTTAATGCCTTCCATAGAAGCGACGTGTGCGAGAAGGGGAGGACCGTTACAATCTCCGATTGCATAGATATTAGGAACGCTCGTTTTGTATTGAGTGTCCGTCTTTACGAAACCTTTTTGTAAAAAGACGCCGATCTCTTCCAAGTTCATCGAGTCCGTGTTCGGAACGAGTCCGATGGAAACCAAAATTTTCTCAGTCTCCAATATTTCCCCGCTTTCCGGAAGATTTTTTCCTTTGAGAAGAACCTTTACTTTTCCGCTTTCGATAGCGGGGTTGGAAACTCCAACTCCGGTGAGAACTCGGATTCCTCTTTTAACGAAAGATTTTTCTAAAAATGCGGAGATTTCCTTATCTTCTATGGGAAGAATTTGATCCATCATTTCGACTAACGTGACTTTTGTTCCCATCGTAGAGTAAAAGTCCGCGAACTCGACCCCAATCGCGCCCGCGCCTATGATCAAAAGAGATTCCGGAATTTTTTCCTGAATCATCGCGGTTTTTGAGGAAAGAACCGCGGTTCCGTCAAAAGGTAAGCCGGGAAGTTCTCTGGCTCTTGCTCCGGTAGCGAGGATAAAATGTTTGGAAGTGATTTCTTCTTTGGAAGTATCTGGAAGCCAAATCGTATTCGAATCTTTGAATACTGCGCTTCCTTTTTTACGGGTGATCTTATTTTTGTTTAAAAGAAATTCCACGCCGGAAGCCATACTGTCTGCGACGCTTCTGGAACGTCGAATGATCGCGGGAAAATCGGGTTTGGCATTTGAAAGTTCAATTCCGTATTCTTTAGCGGAATATACCTTATCTAAAAGATGGGCCGATTCCAAGAGAGACTTTGTCGGAATACAACCCCAATTCAAACAGATTCCGCCGGGTCTTTCTTTTTCGACGATACATACGTTCATTCCTAATTGAGCGCCTCGGATTGCGGCGACATAGCCCCCTGGGCCCGCTCCGATAACAGTGAGATCGTAAGATTCTGGCATAAAATTCTCCGGAGTTATGGATAGGTTTTTATCAAGGTTGGGCAAGAATTTTTTGAAATCAAATAAACGTTCCTAAAAATTTTAGACAAAAAAGAGTCCGTTTTTTCGGAGAAATAGGAATTATTGTTTGGGGATGATGTGTTCACTATAAAAACTGTCATCTCTAACGATTCACTTGTTATTTTAAATTCAAATGAATAGTAAACGCGAAAGGGAGAATCGATTGAAAAGTGATTCTATTCAAAAAAACAGAAAGTTGTTGTGATCGTAGTTTTGATTTTTGCAACCTCATTCTTTCTTTTTTCAAGTTGCCGAACTACTGAATTCAAAATTCATTCCATAAAATTGGAACGAAGAGAAGCGGAGTATCTTTATTTTCGTTTAATTTCCGACGGATTGCGGCAAAAGAGGGATCAGTAAAAGGCATATTCTCGTCGATAGGCGTGGAGCACAATTGTAGCCTTTGTAATCGCTTCTGCTGAAACTCACGTTAAATTATTATTTCCTAATTTAGTAAAATTTAGAATATTGCGGAATTACAAGGTCTTGAAGCCGCAGATTATTTCATTAGATAAAGCTTATTCAACTAACACGATTAAGAGTAAGTTAAAAAAGGATAAAATTAAGTATCGAATTCCAAATAAGAAGAACGCTAAAAAACCAGAAAAGATTACTCCCTTAAAACCTTTTAGATGGACTGTCGAACGCACTTTTGCTTGGTTTAATGCTTTTAGGGGAATAAAAAACTTGTTGGGAATTCAAACTCCAAAATTACATCGCATTATTTCAACTCGTATCCGCTCTTATTTTATTTAGGATGTCTCGGAGATAGGTTTTGGGACACGCTCTAAAGAATAGAATTCAGCACTCGCAGTTGCGCCTTGCGGACAACTGGAGAAGAGCCAATTTTTTCTACCGACAACAAAGGGACGAATATCGTTCTCGACAAGATTCGTATTTTCTTTACGATCCATTCGGCCCCAACATTCTTAGAATCAATTTTTAAAATTTCAAAGAACTCTTGATAAAAATGGATGTCACAGATAATAAAACGGGTAAAGCACGCACTTGTTACCGCGCGGTCGTTTTCGCGTTGATTAATCTGACGGTGACCTTGGTTTGTGTTGAAGCGCTTCGGCAAAAAAGAACTGAAGAATTCCCCAAAAAATAAATTTCTATCAACTAAGAACTCTTTTTTTTCAGGACGAGGAGTATTCTTCCCGCGGAGTTTTTGAATTTAGCTTCGTTGAATCCGGAATAGATATGCATGATTTCAAATTTATGTCTGAGAATCATTCTTTCGATTTCGGGAAGATAAAAAACGCGCATAACGTGTTTATCTCGAATTTCTCTGGTGTTGATTTGGTAGATATAATTCACTTCCACCATTGTGGAGGTATCCGCCCTGACCAAACGGAAGCCTCTGTTTCTTTGAATCGTAGTGTTCTGGGATTTGATCTGAGTCACCGGAGTGATCGGTTTTCTTTTGATTGTTCGAAGAGGTTCTGCGTTCCAGATTTCAAGAATCGCTAGACCTGATGGTTTCAGATTTTGTTCCATGAGTTTGAGAGTGGAGTCAATTTCTTCGTTCGTCAAAAGGTAGTTAAACGAACCGAACAAACTGATGACACAGTCGAGAAGAGCACCGGACTGATAGGTTTGCATCGATGACACGTCGAACTTGCAATGGGAATATCTTTTTTTTGCTACGTCGATCATTCTGGGGGAAGAATCGATACCCTTGGGTCTGTAACCGAGAGATTGGAAATAACGAACGTGTTCTCCCGTGCCACAGCCCATATCAAGGATGGACATGATTCTATGTTTTCGAAAAAGGCGATCTAGAAATTTGGCTTCGGAATCGATTTTACGTGTGGGCTTTTCAATATCGAAATAGAATTCTGCCAGTTCATTGTACAACTTCATAAAAATTGGTTTAGAGGTCTTGAAATTTGCCCGTTAAATATATTAACGGCAATCCGCTTATGAAAATCCAATATTTCGGAATCATTTTCGTTTTTTTTAATTGTTCGTTTGGTGTTTTGGAAAGGCAGACGGGCGTAACCAAAAATTTATTTACCGGTGATACCTTGGTTTTTGGGGGGATCTCTGTTTCGCTTTTATTTCTGTTCGGTTTGGTTCTGAAGGGAAGCGTTCAAAAATCGCCATCGTCGAATCATCGCACTTCGAACGAAGACCGCGGAATAAATACGAACTCGACGATACAAGTTACAACTGAAACGGCCCAAACACAAATGTTGGAAACTCGTTTAGAAGAAACGAAAATCGAAAATTCGACGTTTCGAAATGGCGCCGAGCAAACAAATGCGGAACGAATCCTTTCTTCTTCCATACCAAAGCCGAATCAAATTCGTGCGGTTTGGAAACGGGAAATTCCTACGCATCCGGAATTAGTACTCGCGCACCAAAAATTTTTAGAACGGCTTAGTTCCCGTCTCGGCATGGTCGAAATCTATTTTTTAAGCGGTGACGTTTCGTTGCTTTTGGCATCCCGCAAGGGGAAAGTGTTTCATATTCCGGAATCTCCGGAAGAAAATATGCTGACCGAAAAAAGTTTAAAAGAGATCGGGGAAGGTAGAATTGAATTTACCGAAACTTCTGTATTTATTCCTCTGTCTACCGGAGTTCGGCCTTTCGGTTATCTCAAGATATTGTCGAATGAATGGAATTATTTGGATTCTAGAGAGTTTCAATCCTGGAAAGAGGAATACGAAGAGCAGGTTTCCATACAATTCGAATCCTCCGATCCGGAGACCGGATTCGGAAATCTACACGCGTTCGAATTGGATAAGATACGAGTTGATGAGAGTATTTTAATATTTGCAAGTATTCGGACGGATTCTCCTTCTCCTTACATTCTAAAATGGATATCTCTCTGGACTTCTAAGATACTTCGCAGACAGATTCGCTTTTATAGAATACGAAAGGACAGGATTGCATTTTTTGTCCTTCCGGAAGAATGGGAACACTATAGTAAAAACTTAAAGGAACTCGTGGAATCTCTGCAAAAGGAAGGTCATGATGTGGACCTCAATTTGGGGGTTTCCATCTTGGAAGAAAACAGGGAAGAATGGTCGATGAACGCGAGAAAGGCGCTCGGATTATCCATCGAAGAAGGACCGAACCGGTATATTTGTCTGTGAGTATCGATCCTTTACTTGACGAAAAATTTATTCTTACGATCTCCCAGATCTTTCCGGAATATCTGGAAAAAACTCTAAACGTAACCGCGGTGAGGGAGGCGTTCGGTCCTTCCAAGAATGAGGGACTCTGTTACGAAAATTGTACGATGGTTGAATTCAAGGGAGAGATCGAAGGAAAGTTATTTCTTGCGATGGACGGCTATACGAAATTGAAACTACTTCCCATGATTGCGAAATCCTTTCGCATAGATCCCACTATAAGAACGGATGCGCCTTCGATTCTGATGGAGTTTGCAAATCAGATCTGCGGTTTGTTGATTTCGGAAATAAAACTCGGAAGATTTCAGACCGATCTTTTACCGCCTGAAATGCTCAATCATAAACTGATACCGATCGATCTGGAAACACATAGACAATACATCCTTATCTATTTTTTGAAAGACTCCAAAGCAAAACAATATTTGGGAAGAGTATATCTCATTCTTTTAATGAAAAAATTTTAGGAACATTATGATTTATCGTACAAAAAAATATTCAATATCTCTAATTTATTTGATCCTTGGCGAGATGGGTGGGTTCGGAATGTTATTTTGGTTCGCATCGATTGGAATCATTTCGGACTTGATCATGGGAATCGCCGCTTTGATTCCTCCTTTATTTTTGATCTGCGTCTGCGGATTCGGGATTTATATACATTTCCAAAGGGCGAGAGCATTTATCGAAACGTCCATTCAAAAGATCGAATATATTTCTGTGAAAGGAAACGTAGTTTCGATTTTATGGGATGAAATTCGAACTTTGAAGATAATTCCCATGATTTTTCCGGGACGTTTGCCGACGCATGCCGCTGTTTATGAACTTTCCTCCGAGACGAAAACGATTCGATTTTGTCGCGATTACGGACTTCGTTTCGTGCCGGGTGCCGTCGACTATGTTCGACCGGACGTCTTGAACCTCCTGAGTTCGTGGAGAACGGATTCCCCTTTTGGGATTCTTTACGATAAAAAAACGATTCTTAAATTGATTTCCGAAATCGAAACTAAGACCGGGAAGAAATTTACGATCCATCTGAGATGACGGAACTCAAAAAAACGCCACGAGCCTAAAAAAGATGTGGAGATTTTAAACGGAATCCGAAAACTGCAACGCCGATGTATCTTTCCAATCTATCGCGGGGATTACCCTTCCTGCTCGACTATTCCGGAATCAAAACCCCCCGGCAAGCACACATAACGGAAACGAGTCTGGACCTACCAAATACCGTTTCGTTAAGGACGAAAGTGTTCGAAAGTCCGAACGATTTTCAAGTGCCGGTAATTTATCTCCAACACGGAATGAGTTTTAAAGGAATTGATGACGAGAGAATTCTCGCACTTGGAAATAATCTTGCAAATAGAGGATTTCGTGTTTATCTTCCGGAGCTTCCGGAAGTGAAAAACTTATTGATTCGTTCTGAAACGATCTCCAATATACGCGCCGCGTTTCTTCGGATTCACGCTTTGGAAAAACGTTCCGTATCCTATCTATCCGCAAGTTTTTCGGCCGGTATGGGTTTTGTTGCGTTAGCAAATCAGGAATGTCAGAAGGCATTGACTTCAGCGCTTTTGATAGGTACGTTTTCGGATTTCAGAAAAACTTTGCCGTTCGTATTGGAGAATTATGAGCTCGAAAGTTATGCGGTAAATGTGATGATGTACAATTACATTCATTTAATTCGTTCCCGATCAAAAGATTTGGAGGAATATTTTTTTGAATCGGCTTTGGACAACGGACTTTCCAGAACGAGAGATACGATTCGGGGGCCGAAGATTTTTTCTAGTTTAGATGAAGGGGACAAAAATTTCATAGAAAAGTTTTTGGAAAATTCGGATTTTCGAAAGGAAGTTGCGCTTGAGATCAAAGCGATTGTCCCGGAAAGTTTTGCGAAAGAGACTTCTCCCGCGTTTTTTGCGGATCGTTTTTTCAGACCTTGCTTTTTGCTCCATGGAAACGACGATTCTGTTATTTCTCCTCAAGAGTCCAAGGATCTTAGGGATTTGGTTTTAAAGAACAAAGATTCTTCCGTTTCCTTTTTGGAAACCGGTCTTTTGACTCATGGGGACCATCATCCTTTTTATTCTCGTTTGACTGAGATTTTTCCTATGGCGAAATTCTGGGGAGAATATCTTTTTTCCGCGAACCGTTCTTTTTAAACGTGGATTTTTTTAGAGCCTTACGGTCCCATCTTAGTTGCCGAATTAAATTTCGGTTCTTTTGTTTTTTCCGAAAAATCTGTTTTCGAAAATGTCTAAACTCGGGTAGGATTGTAGAAAAAATAGAAACCGATGTTTGTTGTTTTAAGCGGTGATAAAGTTCTCTTTTATTTATGATTGCTGTTAAAGCTTATTTTGGGAGTAGTTCCGATCATTCATAGCATGGTTCGTTGTTACTTTGGCTATTTCTAAAGGGCTGAATAGTTTTACAGTTTTAGTCTTCTTTGTGGTAGGAAATTGACAAGTTATAAGTAAAAAATAAGCTTTATTTCAAAGGGGTTTCTATATACTATATTTGGATTTCTTATTTCTCGGTTGAAACTAGGAGATAAGAAGGGAATGAGTTTATGACTAAAAGATTGAAATATCATGAATGCAAACAAGAAGCCTATAAATACGCCAACCCCAGAATCTCAAGTTTCTCCTATTTCCATTGATTCCGCGGTTTCTATCTCGATCTCTCCGGATCAACTTTCTGCAACGATAACGGTTCGGCCTTACAATCTGAAAGGGGAAGCCGTATCTAAGGATAAACTTTGGAATATCATTCTCGATTGGGGAATCCACACAGAAAGAATATTGGTCGATGAGGTTAGAAGAGTTTTGGCGTTGCTCGATGAAGCGGGCAAAAAAAAAGATTTCACTCCGATTAAAGTAGAAATTGCAAAGGGAGTGGCTCCGATTCCGGGAGAAAACGGCTGGGTCCGCTTTTATCATCCTATGGCAAAACGAGTCAAGCTGCTCGAAGATGGCAGGGCCGATTTCAGAAATATCGATCGTTATATCAATGTCAAAGTAGGGGAAAAACTTGCCTCGAAATTTGAGGGAACTCCGGGAACTCCCGGCTTTGACGTATTTGGCAATATCATACCGGCGTCTGCGATTAAAAAACCCAAACTTGTGATCGGTAATAACATCGATGAAAGGGCGAGTTTTGAAGAAGGAAAAGAACTTCAGGAATATTTCGCTTCCTGCAACGGAGTGATTTTTGTTACGGAAGTATCGATTACGGTATCTCCCGAACTTCAAATTGCCGGAAATGTGGGACTATCCACCGGAAACATCCAGTTTGATGGAAACGTAATCGTCCGAGGAGATATAGAGCCTAGTTCCGTTGTGGAATGTACCGGATCTCTTATCGTTTATGGAAACTTAGAAAGCAATGGGGTGAAGGTAGGACGGGATTTGATCGTTCATGGGGGGATCAAAGGTTCCGGTACGGAAATCATTCGAGTTACGGGAAGGATTCAGGCGAAGTTTATCGAAAATACACATCTTGAAACGGAAGGGGATATCGTTATAGAAGGGGCGATTCTGAATTCTACGATTGATGCTTTGGGTTCCATCGTTCTAAGCGGATCGAATGGAAACTTAGTTGCGAGTAAGATCAGAACCAACGAAGGAATTTCCGTTATTTCTTTGGGATCGAGTGCCGAATTGGACGTAACGGTGGAGCTTGGATTTCATTTTAAGAACGATCGCTCTTTTCAAGAGATCAGCAAAAAGATTCAGATGGGTGAGAAGGAGATGGAGAAGATTCTGCCTAAGATCCAACAGATCAAACATATGGTTCAACGTTCCCGGGGAAATCTTCCGGAAGACAAAAAGACCGCTTTTAAAACAATATTTGAAGACTATAACAAAAAATTAAAGATTTTGAATCTTCTGAAATTCAAACAGGACAGTTTAAAAAGTGCGCGCTTTAATTCCAATGCCGTAAGACTTGCCGTTCAAAAGGGTGCGTTTCCCGGAGCGGTGATTCACTACAGAAGACAAGTCGAGAAAATCACGAAGTTCCAATCTTCTTTTATGATGGTATTCGAACCGGGACAGGAGAAAGCCGTGATGGTTGCGCTGCATACGAAGTAGTTCAATCGAAATTTCCTAGAAAAGAAATTTGAATCAGAGTTTGTCTCAAAACCTTAAAAGAAATCAGTTGCAATCATTCAGTAAGTTTGTAATAAACGCAAGAGTTCCCACAGATTATTTGCGAAAAAATTAGGCCGAACTCACGTTAAGTTAAGGTTTTGTGGGAAATTTAAGATTTTCTAATATTCTTTCGTCGTTGTGGGATTTTATAGAAAGGTCTTTCTGAGATTTTCTTCTGTTACGGGAGAGACGATTCCTTTTTCGGTGATGATTCCCGTAATGAGAGAGGCTGGTGTCACGTCGAAGGAAGGATTGAGAGCCCTCGTTCCGTTGGGTGCGATCACACCTTCGCTCAAAAGAGGTTTTCCTTTTTCATCTTTCAAAAATCCGAACGAAGTGACTTCGTCTTCTTTTCTCATTTCGATAGGAATATGACTTCCGTCGGGAATTCTAAAATCCATACTTTTAGAGGTTGCAGCCACGTAAAAAGGAACTCCGTGGTGTTTGGCGATGATGGCTAAAGGATACGTTCCGATCTTATTGGCGGTGTCTCCGTTGGAAGCAATTCGATCCGCGCCTACGATGACCGCGTGAATCTTTCTGGAAAACATCACCCAGCCGGCCATATTGTCCGTGATAAGATATGACGGAATTCCTTCCTCTTTCAATTCCCAGGCGGTTAAGCGCGCCCCTTGAAGATACGGTCTGGTTTCATTCGCAAAAACAGTGAGAGAGTGTCCCGCGTCGCGGAGAGACCGTATAACACCTAACGCAGTCCCGTGTCCTGCGGTGGCGAGTGCGCCCGTGTTACAGTGAGTGATGATATTCAAGGAAGAAGGAGACTTGGGAAAGAGTGAAAGAGCGTTTTTAGAAAGGGTTAAGTTATTCTCTAAATCTTCTTCGAGCATAAAGAGCGCAAATTCTTCCGCGCTCTTTTGCATCTTTTTTAAATTAGCGGAGGAATAATCCGTTTCCGGAAAACGGGAAACGAATTCCTCTATCACAAGTCTAAGGTTGACTGCGGTCGGTCTGGATTCTAAGAGTTCGTCGAGTTTTATTTTGAGTTCGGAAAAGGTCGGTTTGGAGGATAGGCCATTTAAATACAATGCGATTCCAAAGGCGCCGGTAATTGCAATTGCGGGAGCCCCCCGAACGACCATTTCCCGAATTGCAAAAATACAATCTTCCAATGTTTTTGCCGTCAAATAGGAAGTGGTTCCGGGCAGGACCCTTTGATCCAAAAGGATCAGTTCTTTGTTTGTCCAAAGAATAGGTTTTAATCCTGATTCCTGCATTTTTTTCTTCCCGACTCTAAAGGTTGAGGTCCGATTTTTCGATTTAAAGAATGTGATTGAAAAATCATTCTCCTTACTCCCGGAGAATGTAGGAAACCCGGGGCGGTTTATTGCCCCGGCTTAGCCTGCTTGACTCTCTAACCACAATTCATATTCTATCCAATATGGCAAAAAGAAAATACCGAAACGGAATATCTCTTTTCGGTTATTCCATTTTTCATCCGATCAACCTGTTATTGATCGCGAACGTTTTTGTTTATATAGTTCAGCTTCTTGCCGGTGGAACTGGAATTTTAGAATATTACTTTGCGTTAACTCCTTCTAGGGTTTTTCAGGGATACTATTGGCAGATTTTTTCATACGGATTTTTACATGAGGCATACGGTATTCCTTTTGCGCATTTGTTCTTCAATATGTACGTATTTGTGATGTTCGGAGGATTGATCTGTAAATACATTCCCGCTTGGAAGTTTACGTTTATCTATGTGGCGGCGATCTTAATGGGAGGAATTTCTGTCATACTCGCACCTGTGTTCGTTCAAATATTAGGAATTCACTATCCTATGGATCTCTTTCATACAACGACACTCGGCGCGAGTGGGGGAGTTACCGGAATTCTCGTTTTGTTTGGAATTTTATTTCCCGAAACGGAGGTGTTTCTCATCTTCTTTAGAATGAAAGCACGTTATGCGGCTTGGATTTTCGTGGGAGGCGGTTTTGTTGCGGACATCGTTTCCGTGTATTACTTTCATTCTCCCTTTGTGGTAAGCAATTCCTGTCATTTGGGAGGAGCGATCGGTGCGACTCTTGCTGCTCCTTGGATTTTGAAGGACGGTTTCCTTAACTCCGGGAAAATCTTTCTTAAAAAAACGGCTCAAAAAAATTCTCCTTCCAAACCGAAGGTTCTCTCTTTGGAGGAGAATTTGGATTCTCAAACGAAAAAGAATCAGGAATTGCTAAATGAGCTTACGCAAAGTATTACCTATTCCGAGAAGAAAAAAATTTTGACTCCTTTGCAGCAAACGAACGTGAATTTATGTCCTCCGCCTACTTTCCAACCGCAAGATCCTTTTTGTCTGCGCTGTGAATGGCTTCCGAACTGCGCTCTAAGAAAGCTAAAGACGGATCAAGAGCCTGATTTCGGGAAAATTTGATTCCCTAAAATTTTTCGTTCTACCATTTGCAGGAATGGAAATTCGGTATTCTTTTGGAAGGGAATTTTCTTTCGTGATTTTTAAAGTTTACTACAAAATCGGGAAGGATACGCTTGATGAAAGTAGGAAAAAACGATCTGTCTGAATCTATCTCATTCAAATTTAAAGTTTTTCCTTCCAGATAATTTTTCTCGGATGGTTGTCAGGAACATTAGGAATGAATTTTTAACACGGTCGGAGTGCGATTTTCGAGCTCCAATCGAAAGATAATTTTTTTCCTGGAAAATTCGTCTTATAAACTATTATTGGTGGAGAGAGAACTATATTTTCCGATAAGATAATTAGATGAATGAATTTAAAGATAGAGATAGGGTGTGATTGTGACTCAGAATAAGAAAAGCGCTTTATTCGATATTTTAAAACGCGAAAAGCTTGAGAAGATGAGGAAGAAGGATCCTTCTGTTCCCAACGAAAAGCTTCAAACCCCCACTTCCGAGAACGTTTCCGAAAAATCCTCTACGGACAAAAAAGAGACTCAAGGATCGAAAATTTATAAGACCATGGACGAGGTCAAACTGGATATTCGATATTATTTTTTAGAGGACGAATATAAGGAAAAAATAGCCGCGATTTATATCAAAAACGAGATTCAATTGGATAAGCTCGGAGTTGATCCGAAAAAGTACTTGGATTATGCGAGAGAAAGTTTTGATCGATACAAACAACTGAATAAAAAAATGCCTCTGGAACCGATGAATAAAAAGTCTTGGGATCATGTCGAGAGGAGCTTAAACGAATTGATTTCCAAACTTCTGGAGAAATTTGTTAAGTAAATACTGAATCTAAAGTTAAATCTTGATTGAGGGTGGGATTTTAGGTTCGAGTCTGAAGAACTGTTTGATAACTTCATCCGGAAATGGAATATAAAAAAAGCCGCATACAATTGCGGCTTTTTTTATTTCTACGGATTCAATTCGAAATCAGTTGAAAAATCTTTTATTTGCTTCTTCGGGGACGGAAATTCCGGTAAGTTTTGCTTTTTGAAGAATTTCCCAAAAATATCTGTAAGTCGCACGGTCGTGAAGATCTCCCGCGTACTGAATCGGTCCCCATTCCGCATTTTGCGCTTGGATGAGAATTTCAGCTGCAGTTTGAACCTCGCTGTAATCCGGAGCCATTGCGTCGAGGATCGCTTGGATCTGAGTCGGATAGATCGACCACATTCGCAGGAAACCAAAATCGTCGTGGGCACGTTTTGCATCTTTGTACGTTTGGTATTGATTTTTAAGGTCAAGAGTTACGTTGTGCGCCGGGATTACGCCGTTTGCAAGAGCCGCGGCGACTAGGTTCGCTTTTCCTCTTCTCAAAAGTTCGTGTTCGAATTGCCCAGGGCTTTTCATACAAGAAGCGGGAATTGCTCCGTGATGTCCGGAGATAAAGTCCATTAAACCAAAGTCAAGAACTTGTAACCAAGGAAGAGCCGCGATTTTTTCGACTTCTTGAAGGGCACCGTTGGTTTCGATCAATACGTGAATTGGAATTTCCCTTTTGATTCCCGCCTTCTGAACGGACTTTTGAATGTAAGTGATCATTTCCTCTACCTGAGCCGCGCGGGTAGGTTTTGGAATGGTGATGTATGCGATTTTTTCTCCCGCGCCCGGAACAATGATGTCTACGTCTTGTTTCCAGAATGCGTTTGTATAGTCGTGGATTCTGACGCCGCTCATTTTGTGTTTGTTCAGTTCGCTGTTTTGAAGACGGACAATCAGTTCCGCGTGTTCTTTTTCTTTTCCGGTTTGTGCTCCGTCTTCGCAGTCCATTGTGATGTCGAAAAGACCGCCGAGTTTATTTTGGAGTTCGAGCGCTTTTGCAATCAGCTTTTCGGAACCTGCAAAATGTTCACAAGCAGGAATGATAGGGAAAGGCTTTTCTCCTTCGAAGAGCGCCTCTCTTGGATGAGTCAATTTAGACATAGAGATACCTTTAATTCTGGTTTCGAGCCTGCAAGTGAGGGTGAAAAGGCTCTAAATACAGGTTTCGAAAGTGCGGGCCTCTGTAAACCGATTTTCCGAAGTATCAAGCTTCCAGGAGTTTGAGAATGACTGCTTTCTGGGCATCCAAACGATTCTCGGCTTGTTGGAAGATAATGGATCGGTGACTGAGGACGACTTCTCTGGTGATTTCATAACCCGCATGGATTGGCATATCATGCATTACTTTTGCATTCGTTTTTTCCATCAAAGAAGAATTGATCTGGTACGGCATCATGAGTTCCATTCTTTGTTTTTTCTTATCCGCGTAAGAAGGATCGTTGAAAAATTCCATATCTAGCCAAGTGTCTGTGTAGACGTAGTCCGCATCTTTTACCGACTTTTCCAGATTTTGTTCCCAAGTAAGAGTTCCTTTCGACTTGGCTCTTTCCACTGTCTGGGGGTGAATGTTTTCCTTTTCCGCGATCGGCGTTACGAGAGTCAGATGGATTCCGAGTGCGGCGGTGATTCCGATAAGGGAATTGACCACATTGTTATGAACTCCGATGTAGGTTAGTTTCGTTTGATTGAGGGGACGTTCCGGGTCATCGAGTGCGATCGTCATGATATCCGCGAGAGATTGACAAGGATGAAACATGTTATCGCATCCGTTGATAACCGGAACTTGAGAGCCGTTTTTCATCAAAAGAAGATCCTCGTGTTTTTTCAGACGGGCCATGATGACGGAAACGTTTCTGGAAAGATATCTTGCTTCTAGATCGATATCGGAAAGTTGAAAGTTAGACGCCATCCAATCCAGGTAAATTCCATGTCCTCCCATTTCGGTCATGGCGACTTCGAAGGAAACCCTGGTTCTTGTGGAAGTTTTCTGAAAGAGCATGGCTAAAGAACGGCCGCTTAGATGACCCGCGTAGTTGACTCGATTTTTCTTTACATGGATTGCAAAGTTAAGTAGACCCTGAATCTCGGAGTCCGACCAATCTTCCCAGGATATCAGATGTTTTACATTGCTTTCGATCATAAGAGTTATGTACAGAAAACAAAATCGAAGTTGTTTCGTAAATGAAAAAGATATCGAACGACCCATAGATGGTAAGTCCTTCTTCTTTGATTTTTAGAATTTCGAAAGAATCGTTGAATCCGTCTATTTGTAGTTTTAAACCTTGGAGATCTCTTGAGGGGGTAAGGGGAATTCTTTACATCTGTTTACCTACTTTTAATTGATATAAAGAATATAGCGGATCTCTGTTACATTCTATTTACTCGAACAATACGAATGGATAAAAAGCGAAAGATGTAGGAATTCCCACAAAGATCTCTTCGTTTTAATTGCTGACAGTTGACTTTGTAAAGAAAATCTGGAAAGAGCGCGGAGCAAAGTAATGAGCGACACAGTGGAACAAAAACCGAATCAATCTATCGAAGAGGAAACTCGAAGAAGGAGGACATTTGCAATCATCGCTCACCCGGATGCTGGAAAGACGACTCTTACGGAAAAACTTCTTCTATATGGAGGTGCGATCCAACTCGCAGGAGCCGTTAAGGCTCGTAAGAATCGGAAAGCCGCCACCTCTGATTGGATGGAGATGGAAAAAGAAAAAGGGATTTCCATCACTTCCGCCGCACTTCAGTTCGAATACAACGGACATGTTCTCAATCTATTAGACACACCCGGTCACGAAGATTTTTCGGAGGATACATATCGCACTTTGATCGCAGCGGATACCGCGGTGATGGTGCTCGACGCTGGAAAGGGAGTCGAGCCTCAGACGATCAAGTTATTTAAAGTTTGTAGAGATCGTGGAATTCCGATTGTAACCTTCATTAACAAGATGGACAGACCAACGAAAAATCTTTTCGTTCTTTTGGATGAGATTGAAAAGGTTCTCGGGATTTCCGCCGTGCCTATGGTGTGGCCGATCGGAACCGGTGTGGATTTCAGCGGAGTTTATTCCCGCAAAGATAAGAAAATTCTAACATACGATAAGACACCCGGAGGAAGTCAAAAATCTTCCTTTCAAACCTCCGGTATAAACGATCCGGAACTTGATTCAAGATTCGAAGACTGGGTTATCAAATCCTTTCGGGAAGAATTGGAACTTGTAGAAGGGGGAATTTCAGAGTTCAGTCAAAAAGACTTTTTAGATTCTAAAATTACTCCCGTTTTCTTCGGTTCCGCGGTGAATAACTTCGGAATTCAATTATTCTTAGATGAGTTCATCAAAATTGCACCTCCGCCGTTATTTTTTCCTTTGAAAGACGGGTCCCGTTTGGATCCGATCCATACGCCGTTCAGCGGTTTTATCTTTAAGGTTCAAGCGAACATGAATCGCCAGCACCGAGATAGAATTGCGTTCTTAAGAGTGACTTCCGGTAAGTTTGAAAGAGGACTGAACGTGCTTCATGGAAGATTGGGAAAATCCGTAAAACTTTCCTCTTCTTTTGCTTTTTTCGGTCAGGATAGAAATACGGTCGATGAGGCGTATCCGGGGGACATCATCGGTCTCGTAAATCCGGGAACGTATGCGATCGGGGATATAGTCGCTTCTTCTAAGGTTCCCGATTTAAAATCTCTTCCCGTATTTGCGCCCGAACTTTTTGCAACGATTTCATCCACCGATACGGCGAGTATGAAAAGCTTTCGAAAAGGGATCGAGCAGCTTGCCGAGGAAGGAATTCTTCATTTGTTCTCTTCTCAGACGATCGGCGGAGGTCTACCCATTATCGGTGCAATGGGACAACTTCAGTTTGAAGTTTTTAAGAGAAGGCTCTTAGACGAATACAACGCGCCTTCTACGATCACCGTTCTTCCTTATGTAATCTCTTGTTGGATTGGCCGGGAAGATCTGGCAAAGGTTCCGTCTTCGGCCAACCTAGTCACCGATCGGGGAGGAAGGGCCGCTCTTCTCTTTGATACGGAATGGGACAAGGGGTATTTTCAGAAGAAAAATCCCGAAATAACTCTTTTAGATTATCCTCCGACTGTATAACGAAATTTTCAGACGGTGAAAAAAGTTTCGGGGATAGTAAGAATTCGATTCTTTTCGAAGTCTTAGATATTGTATTTGCACCAGATGTCTTTGAGGCGAAGATACTTTTAGAAGTTCCTTCGCCTATTTTTTACCGGGTTCTTATTTCCGTTTTTCTAATATTTGGATACTTTCATTTCGTTTCGCTTAGGATCGTAGGTAAATGAAAGATCAGGTTTCTTCTGGCGGTCGTAGCCAGGTTGTCTTCTCCGTTTGTTGCGTTCGGTCTGTCTGCCGCATCCAATTGAGGAGAGAAAACGTTGTCCGCAGCGGTCGAATCCCAAAAAAGAACTCTGTCCAAGGAAACGTTAAAAAGGAGATTTCCTTTTTCCCCTTTAGAATTGTTCAGATCCACGACAAGAATGTACGGATCGTCTTTTTTCAAAGAGTTGGCCGAAGTCGGTAATTTGAATTTCAACTTCTGAGAACTATCCGTATAAGGAACTCCGGAAAAATTTTCAGCCGGATTTAAAGAATTGAATCCGAACGCCGCGTTGGTACTGATGCCGTCGGGCATTTTTAAAAGAGAACCGCTGGACGCATCGATAAAAGATTCAAAAAACGAGTAAGGTTTAAACTCATTTTGGGGAAGTAATTCCGGAAACATAAGGCTCGGAGAAGTCACAAACGATTGGGGAGATTGGTGATCGAATATGACCGGCGAAACGTCTCCTCTTTCCGCAAAGACGGCGTTTTCCATTCCGGGAAATGTTGGCGGAGTCGGCTTATTCAGGATCAAATCCACGTAACGGTACGCGTTTTCGGGAAGATCTGTCGGATTAAAATAATACCGAAACGCTCGGATGACCAATCCGACTCGGTCGTAGTCTTCCTTTTCGTTCTGCGGGATTTGGTTTATCGGAAGACTTGACTTCATTGTCCCATTGAGTCCCGTTATACTCTTTCCCTCAAATGCGGTGCATACGCCGCTACCGAACGGCCCCGTCATATTGAATGAAACAAAATTAGCATTTTGTAAAGTTTCGCTTCCTCTGGCCGGTCCTCCTTTTGCCACGGATTTGTAGGCGACGATTTGACAGATTTGGATTTCGGCGGCTTGCGGAGTTAAAAACTTATCGTTAAATCCGTCTCCGTTCCCGTCCCCGTAGTTTTGGGGATTATCACCGGCTAAGTCCGTTAAGAATGCGGGGCCTTGTCCGACCGCCTCGGGGAGCGTTAAAAAACGGGAGGAATCTTTGGTTCTTGCCACCAGTAAATTCGTTGTATTCGAGAATTTAAACTCAGCCGTTCCGTTCGGACCCGATAAAAGCGCGGCCATCAGTAACAGTTCTTTATTGTCGTCTTTTTCTTTTTTACAATCCGTAACCAGGAATAATGCCGCGATTGCGAAAGCCGTGATCGCCAGCGTTCCTCTCTGCAATTGGTTTTTATTTTGTTTCATCGTGTAAACCTCCAATGAAATTCAGAAGAAATATAGGGGGTTCGAACACGAAGTGGGACATGCGTATTGAAAAAAATCGGGGTTTTATGGTCGGTCGGTTATTTTTTTAATTTTATTTCAAAAGTTTTTTACTAGGCTTTTCTGGTTCCTATATAATAGAGTTTCTAAAATTTCGTTTTTAAACGGAGATTTGCGTTAAAATTGACGATCTGCTCCTTTGTGTGGAGACCGGTAAAGATGTTGTTATACGGTGCAAATGGTAGAAAATCGTCGCAAAAATAAATTTCGACGATATAAAACGGCTTTTATAAGAAAAAAGAGGAAACTACATCGAAAGCATTGTCTTAAAATTTTCTCAAGGTTATACGAAAGGATAAAAACTTGAAATTCGACTTGATACGATTTACAATTTTAGAATTGTAAATGAGTTTTTAGGACGGTAGAATTTCGGAAAAGATCGGTTTTTTAGGAAAATATGATTTTAAAAAGATTCCAACGCATCTACGCACAAGAGCCGTTTATCCTAAGAGTGAGAGCTTTATACTTGCTTTTCTTTAACGCTATAATTTTTACTTTTGCCAGTTTAACATTTATTTTTTTTTCTATGAGAAGGAGAAGAGTTATCGTCCCAGTTATATATTATTTATATCCGCATCGTTCGTTGCGATTTTGTTGCTCTGGTATGGAAAATACAAAAAAGCATTAGTCATCACTTTGTTTTCGGTCGTAATAGGCGTTAGTTGGGCGTTGATTTTCGGAAATCCTGCCGGAAACGTAATACCTAGTCTTTCCGTTCTTGTTATCTTATTTTTGTTGTTCACGAATATTCGAACGACGATGTATGTTTCAGTATATTCGTTTATTTTAATGTTTTTGTTTTTTTACAAACTCAATTCAAAAAATATGTTAAACAGCGTTTTTGCCATGGATTCCATATTAGGTTTTTTTATTTTTTCGACCCTTGCCTTTTTAACGGTCAATCTTTTGAATTCTTACATTAAGGAAAAAGACGAACTGATCAAGGAAATCCATCACAGGGTGAGGAATAATCTTCAAGTTCTGAGCGGACTTGCTGATCTTCATCGAGACGACAAATCGGATTTACAAAGGGTATTATTCGAATTTCAGAATCGAATTCTCGCGATGTCGGAAGTGCATAATTACATGTACAAATCCGACAACTATCATAGTATAGAATTTTCGAGTGTGATTGAAAGGATCATAGAAAATCTGAAAAACAAACATAAGGAATCGCAAGTAGTGATCCGCAATTATTCGGAAAGAATCGATCTACCGATCGAGACCGCGATTCCTTGTGCGATGATCTTCAACGAACTTTTGAACAATTCATTGACACACGCCTTTAAGGAATCGCAGGATCCGAACATAGAGATTCGTTTTTCTAAAAACGGAGAAAATTACAAATTAATCATAAAGGACAATGGAGTGGGAATGGCAACCCCCGTTGATTTAAAAAAACCGAATACGACCGGGTTTACTTTGATTCATATTCTTTCCAAACAGATTCGAGCCAATTTCGAACTTTTCAACGATCGGGGTTTGGTCGCCGTTTTGGAATTTTGATCTGGTTTTTAATAATTTTCAAAGTTCAGTCTGTTTCAAAAAATTGCAAACTTGCTCATTCTGTTCGAATCGAAATTTCTTTTGACGAGTAAAGATACGCGTTCCAAAGTCTCATCCAACATTCCTTATGTTGATTTGTGTTCTCTAAGTAATGGTCCCATAAAATTTTGCAAGCGCTTCGGATGCAGATAGAATGTACAAACGATCATTCGTTTAACATTCAAAGCGATTTGTTAGAACGTTAGATTCGTGTCTTACTACTCAGACGCATGAAAATGGTACCAAAAATTAACGGACGGTTTTTACAAAGATATAGAAGCGCTCACAAAATTGCGACGAATCCAGAATTGTTGGCTTTTTTTGAAGAAGATCTAACATTCTAAATTTTGAAACAAACTTATTACAGTATTCTTTTCATGCGTCCGAGTAGTAAATCTTGAAAACCTGATTATAGGGACCTAAGAAAAGAATTCTATAAGAACCTGCCCTAAAAGAAACTAAAGTATCTCACTTCCTGAATGCCGCCTCATAAGAAGGCATTCGCTGAAGTTTTCCGGGGGACAGGTTCTTGCAGCTTGATCTTTCTGATAAAGCAAAAAACTCAAGAGCCGTCACTCTCTAAGGATCGCTTCTACAGGTTTTGGGACGCTGTAAGTTGATGTAGGTTTATTCAGGAGCTATATTTGTTTTTATTAGAATTGTGTTGACAAATTTGTAATTTTATTTTATATTTCGCCCCTTGATAAGGAGAAAAAAATGAAACAAATCTTCGGTACTTGGATTATCGCCTTACTACTATTAGGCGGATGTACGGAACAAGGCAGCGGTGGAAAAGACGTTTCCACTTTGCTTTCGTTACTTTCCGGTAAAACTTCGTTGGATCTTACAAATCATCTTCAGAGGTCGTCTGCGATCGTATTTTCCGGTATTACGTATTACGTCGACGCATTGCATGGGAGCGATTCTAATACTGGAATCGCACCTTCTCTTCCTTTTAAAACCATTACGAAAGCCGCGTCTTTGGCGGCAAGCGGTGACGGTATTTTGGTTGCGGCGGGAACGTATAATACGGCGTTAGGCGAAGTATTTCCGATTAAAATTGCAGATGGTGTTACGATACTCGGAGACGAACAGAGTAAAGGAAACACCGGTGGGATGTATTCCTACTATTCAGGTTCCGGAACGTATGGTAATCCTGGACCCACGTTTGTTCAGGGCGGGGCGAATCTAGTCACAACTGTCTTTTATCCTACCTTCGTTTTAGGAAATAATTCCGTCCTTGGGGGATTTAAAATAACCAATCCAATCACAAATTCAAGAGCTGAAGCCGTTTTGTTGAATAATGTGAGCGGGGCGACAGCCAGAAAAAACACGTTGACAACCGACTTTACTGGAGGACGCAGCGTTTACATTTATTCTAAAGACGCAGGCGGAAATCATACGATTGCGGATAATATTATAAAGTATAACACAGTCGGAATTGAAGCAGGGGCTGCACTTTTGACTAGCCGTGTAGAAAACAATTGGATCAGCAACAATTACTATGGAATTCTTATGAGTGATTCTATGTTGGATTTAGGCGGTGGTATTAGAAAAAGTGTCGGACAAAATTGGATCTTTTGCAATACGGCGCATGATCTAATTATAAGTCCATATCCAATTGAAAACAGTTGGTTACCCGATTTGTTTGCAAAGAATAATATTTGGGACCATAAGTCCCCTACGATTGAAACTTCCAATTCCGGGGTGCCTGCGGACATTTATAACCATGATAATTTGACCAATCTTCATTTGGATAACTCTTATTTGGTGGCTCCGTCGTTGTGTACGCCTTAAGGTCTTCGTTTGTTCGTTATTC
>NZ_AHMT02000027.1:152500-187500 GCF_000243815.2 Leptospira alexanderi serovar Manhao 3 str. L 60
TTGTTTCATCACGTCTGAGATCGTGCGAAGCGCCAAGTCTCCCGCCAAATGTCCGTAAGAATCGTTGATCTCCTTGAGATAATCCATATCTAGGATGATCATCGCGAGAGAGAATCGGTAGCGTTGCGCCCTTTTGAGAAAAAGTTCGAATTGTTCGATTAGATATCTTCGATTGTAAAGTCTGGTGAGTTCGTCCACCTTGGAAATTTTTTCGATCTGGATATTCTTCTCTCTGAGCTTACTCACCGCTCTTTGCAGTTTTTTCTTTGCACGATGATCCATCACTCTCCAGAAGTTGATCAAAAGATTTCCGAATACTCCTGTAAAAAGATAAATCAACACGTTAGCCAAATCGTGTTGTAACGCTTTTGTGTTTCCAGTCAGAGTTGTACACAAAACCAGGGAAAGATAGAAAAATACGTTGAAAAAGATTACGGTCGTTCCGGTGAACCAAAGAAGAATATTTCCGCTTACGACTAAGGTTGTATAAAAATGAAAGTAAAGTTCCATTCTTCCCGAATCAAAAAAGACGTAAGGAAGAATAGAAAGCACGATCATTCCCGAAGAGAGAATGCTATATCTCTCGATTTTTTTGCGGAATAAAAATTTCCATTTTATAAGCAAAAACGCGAAAAAAGCGGACAAAAGGACGACCGTTAAGCGCGAATAGGCAAGAATTCGATTTTCTTTACCGAGCCCGGATTCTCCGTCCGGGACCAAAGCCGCGATAAGGCTGATTCCAATGCAAAAAAAGAAATAGATAACCGTAGCTCTTTTGATTTCCGGTTGATAGATTCTCAAATAATCATCTGTAAACGGATTAAAAAAAACTCTCCGGGCAAGTAGCTTTATTTTTTGATTGTTTCCTAACGAAAATCTCATGTGTTTTATAAAGGACCGAATAAGATCTAACCTCCCCATTTTAGAAGTGATTTTGTTTAAACAATCAGGATTTATAAATCCGTTTAAGTGACTTTATACTATACGTTCTTTGACGATTAAAAAACGACGATCTTTCTAGGGTTTTTTGTCAGAAGAGAGGGCAAAGGCATTCCTTCCCCGCCGAGAGATCGCACGAATTTGCCGTTGATCCTAAGCTGAATGCCTCGGATCGGAAGATTTTCCATGAGACTATAGGTGAGTTGATCGATCCGGTCTTTTAGAATTTCCGGTCCGGCTCCTCTTTCCAAATCGCTGCTCAAAGAAAGTTTTAAAATTCCTTCTTCGATTCTATAATCCCCGTCATAATGTAGGTTTTGCGGAATGGAATTTAGAATTCCTTTTTCCTTTTCCTGGGAAACCGGCCCTGCAATCAGAGAATTTAAGATCAGTTTGACCCTGTCTCCGCCCTTGGAAAGTCGGAGGACCTTTACAAGTCTGGAATGGCTCTTGCTCCCCTTACCGTAAAATTTCAAGAAATACAGTGATAATTCTCCTTTGTCCGTAGGTATCGGGGTAGGAGGAGATTCGTTTTCGAAATTGACGGATGCAAGGGGAGGTTCGAGGACTGGAACGAGGTCGTCTTCGTTGAGATCCTCTTCGATAGAATTTTCATTTTCGGAGGAAACCTGGACGTCTCCGTTTTGGAGAAGTTCTCCCAGGATTTCGTCTTCCGCTTGGTCCATAAGTTCTTTGTGATTGAGATTTCCTTTAGAATAAAATTCCGGACTCATCTTTCCGATATTTCGGAATCCTTGGAATCCGGTTCCGGAGAGTGAAAATCCGGATCCTGTACTTTTATCTAAAAGTACTAACGTAAAAATAATTCCGGTGAGAATGAAGATGAGATTTTTTCTTTTTTCGGAATCTGGCACTCTTTCATTTTCGGAAAAAAAGAGGAATCCATACAGGCAAAAATCAAAGGACCCGGTTCAGATCCGAGAGGTTTTTGAGTTCCAGTTCAAAGTCCGGAATTTCTCCTGGAGGTGCGTGTCCGTAGGAACAAAACGCAAACGGACAACCGTTCTGACGGGCGGCCTCGTGATCCGAAAGTCTGTCTCCTATCATGAGAATTTCGTCCGGTTTAAGATCGTTTTGTTTTATGTACTCTTTCAGAATTTCTCCCTTGGTTTTGATCCGTTCGTTGTCTAAGACGAGAATCGGATCGAAATAAGAAAGAACTCCCGCTACTTCCAAGATGGTTTCGATATAAGGCTTTCGTCCGTTCGAAGCCGCTAGGATTCGAAACCCTTTTCCCATAAGAGATTCGATTGTTTCTTTTACCGAGGGGTAGAATTCCCCCTCTCCGTTTTTGATTCTCTCGCATAAAAAGCGAAGTACACTATCGGAGATGATGTCTCTTTGTTTTTCGTTCAATTGCGGAAGGAGATTGCGGAAAATGGTTTTGACAGGCTTTCCTATTTCCATCATGAGTTGGTCTCTGGATGGAAGATCGATTTGGATTTCGAAAGTTTTGGAAAAATTTTGAATCGAGTCTCTGTAGACTTCGAGTATTATTCCTTCGGACGAAAACAAGGTTCCGTCCACGTCGAATGCAAGCGCTTGAAGAGAATCGACGGAAAAATCGGTCATCAAAGGACAGCTTTTCGAAAACGGATTCTTTTGACATTTTCTTTTTCCCTTTGCTTGATTTTCCTAAGAGTCGGAGAAAATAGGAAGAACTTCTTATGAAGACTTCGAATTCGCATCTGTTCCCACAAAAATCCAAAGGAGAAAGTTTTGCAAACCGGTCCGAGTTGTTTTCTTCTTTCGATTGGAACGATTATAAGGCTCAGCTTCAAAATCGTGTGAGAGGTTTCGAGCTGGGACGTTATTTCGATTTGACTGAGAGTGAAAAAATCGGAATTGAAGATACGATTCGTCTCAACGTTTCCGCGACACCATATTACATTTCCCTAACGGATCCAGAGGATCCGGACGATCCGATTCGAAAGATGATCATCCCAAGAGAAGCAGAGTCTGTTTTTTCTCCGGAAGAATCTCCCGATCCTCTGCACGAGGAACGATTGTCTCCGGTCAAAGGGTTGACTCACATGTACCCGGATCGAGTTCTTCTTTTTACCAATCACGAATGTTCGGTTTATTGTAGACATTGTATGAGAGGTCGTAAGGTTTCCGATTCTAAAGAGAGAATGCTTACGGAAGATCTAGAAGCCTGTTTTGAATACGTTGAAGCCCATCCGGAAATAACCGATGTGGTGTTATCCGGCGGAGATCCCTTAAATCTGAGCGATTCCAAGATCGACTGGATTTTGGAGCGATTGGAAAGAATCGAACACGTAAAGATCTGCAGACTCGGTACCCGAAATCCGGTCACGCTTCCGTTTCGAATTACATCAGATCTTTGTAATATTATAGAATCTCACAATACTCATCGGCTTTCCATCTTCTGTAACACCCAGTTCAATCACGCGAAAGAATGCACTTCCGAAGCAAAAGACGCGATTTTAAAACTTCTCAAAGCCGGAGTGAGTGTCGGAAATCAATGCGTTCTGCTGAAGGGAATCAACGATTCCGGGAAAATCATGTTAGAACTTCATAAAAAACTGTTGGAATTGAGGGTCCGTGCCTATTATATGTATGATCCGGAACTGATTCCCGGTTCGAGAGGTTTTCGAACCCCACTCGCAAAAGGTATCGAGATCATTTCCTATATGAGAGGAAAGATAGGGGGCATGGGAATTCCGCAGTTCGTAAACGATCTTCCCGGAGGAGGTGGAAAGGTTACGTTGACTCCGGATTGGTATCTTGGTTTTTACAAACCGGAAAGGATGCACGTATTTCGATCCGCGTTACACGGATCCTATCATTTAAGTCCGGAACCTCCGGATTCCACGATGGAAGAAATCTATCCGGAGATTTCTTTGGAAACTTGGGAAAGAATCTCTCCAAAGGCGCTCGGTGTCCAAGAGAAAAAATTGAATGTGTGATGTAACGCCGACGGTTCTTGTTTACGCGGATCTTCATGAGTTTGACGGTGAGTTTCCGGAATTTTATAAACAGGAATGGGAGTCCTCGAAATCCGTGGACGCTATCTTAGAATTGTTAAGCGAAGTTGGGGAAAGAACCGAATTTGTCGCCACTCCGGGTCAACTTTTGGAAAAGTTAAAATATTATTCCGACTTGGATTTTACAAAACGCCCCGTCCTCTTTCATCTGATGGAGGGATTTCGTTCCAGAAACAGGGAGTCTTTGATTCCTGCCGCGGCGGAGTTGTTCGGTTTTCCTCACACTGGTTCGGACGTTTATTCTCAAAACGTGTCCTTGGATAAAAATCTAACGAGAATATTTGCTCAGTCGATTGGTATTCCGATTGTGCCCGGATTTTTAATTCGTTCCGAGACGGATTTTACGGTTTCGAAGGAGTTTTCCTTTCCCGGATTTTTAAAACCTTCCGGAGAAGGTTCCAGTCTCGGAATCGGAGAGGAAAGTATCATTCACGATGAAAAGGACCTCCGTTTCAAATTGTCCTCCAAACCGGCGGAGTTTTTTCCTTATCTCTTGGAAGAATATTTAACGGGAATTGAATATACAATTTCCATAATGGGATCTGATGTCGTAGGTTATAGAGCCAGTTCCGCGGGAAGATTGGTTCTCCGGGAAGAACTCAAAGTAGAAAAGGTTTACGGAGAAAAAACGAAATCTAAAAGTGTGATGCCGGAAACTCTCGTATTTGATTGTCCTTCTGGTTTGGAGACATTCCTTCAGGAACAAAGTCGGTTACTTTGTAGTTCCCTTGGCACTTCCGGTCCCGCAAGACTGGATTGGAAACTCGATTCTTTAGGGAATCCTTATTTTCTTGAGATGAATCTTACTCCCGGTTTGTCTCCGTTTTATTCCACGTTTCCGATTTGTTATCGTCGGAGTCTAGGGGACGAAAAAAACTTGTTGCAAGAGATTCTAAAAATAGCCCGTTTGGATTTTGAGACCGATCGATTTTTATATGCCAAAAAGAAAATCAGATCCTTATCAAGTCAAAGATAAAGTCATAGATTTATGCAGACAGCGATCCCTATTCAAACTTCCGAATCCTTTCGAAATACTTTGGAGGAATCGGTTCGGAATCATCCGATCCTGGTTTCCAATTGCTGGTTGGAAAATAAGGAAAGAAGAATGGAAAAGGAAGACCTTCTTCTCTGGCTTCGTCAGGAATACTTCGTCAGCGTAGATTTCGTAAATTGGTTTTTAAATACGGCTGCGATCAGCGATTCCATAGACGCAAAAATCGTTCTTGTCTCTAATATTTGGGAGGAATTGGGCGAGGGTAATGCGGAAGATTCTCACGTTTGTATCTTAAAAAAGTTTCTTTCGGATATGGGCGAGGTGGTGCAAGATATACACAGACTTCCCGAAACAAAGTCTTATCTAGATCTAATGCGGAGGATAACCACCACGGACTTTTACTCGGCCTTGGGCGCGCTCGGTCCGGCGAACGAGTACTTGCTGAAATTGGAATATTCTAGAATGTTCCAGTCTTACAAGGATTTAAAGGAGCGAGTTTGTTTGCCGGAAGGAAAATTTTTTCAAGTCAATCTGAATGCGGACGAATCTCACGCCGAAAAACTTTTTCGCTTGATCGAGGTTGTGGCGGACACGGAAGAAAAAAGAAATCGAGTGATGGAAGGAAACAGGCTCGCTCTAGACGCAAGACTTGTGTTTTACGATGGCCTAACGACTTTTCAGGGACTTTAAGAGACTGATCCCGATCATTCCTAAAATTGGAATTAAGGGAAGATAAAGAAGCGGTGCAACCCAACGGTATCCTTTTAAAGAATGGCTGAGCTTTCGGACCGCAAAAATCCGGGATATCTTCTTCCGTTTGCGATCATTTGAACGTTTCCTTCCGCGACGCCGATATTCAAAGTCGGATGAATTTCTCTCAGTTCTTTTTCCGAAAAATCGCGAAAGGATCTAAATCTGATTTTGGGGTTGAGATTGAGATTTTGCAGCTTGGTTGCGAGGTTGGAGCAAAACGAACATTCTCCGTCGTATAAAAAAACTAGGGTATCCATCTTGAGATATTTTTGAGATCAATTCTAATAAGAATTTGGAAAAAGCATTTTACATTTCGTAGAATTGTAATTTGTCGTTCATTTTCAATCCATTTTTTCTTAAAATATCATAGATTGATTTTTGAATCGATTTCTTCTGAGTTATTTGAAACGTTACCCTTTTATATCGCTCATCTTAGCTTCGCTAAGAGTCTTCGCTAAACTCAACCTGTAACGTGACCCTTAGGAAGCGTTACATGAGTTACTTACTCCTATGGTCGCTCGATAGATCTTGAGGATGATTTCTTAAAAAGAAACAAATGTCCGGAATATGCTCTTCCTGAACTCCAATCCAAAAATAAATCCAAATTCCTTCCTTTTGCATTCCGTCGCAGATCTTCATGTACCACTTGGATATCGTGTTTTCCTTTCTTGCTCTCCAGAATAAAACGGGAAATTTGCGGATCATTTCGTCCCAAATATCTCTTCCGACACCTTCTCCTCTAGCGATTTCGTCTACCGCAAACTTGGAAAGAAATGTTCCGAAAGGGGTTTTCTTTACCAACGCGCAACCCTTGTACTCGGATTCTAAAAGAATTCCGGTAAACTCTTGACTCCAAAAATTTTCTTTCAGAGATCTTTGAAAAGCTTTTTCAATCAGAAGATCCAACTTATCTTTGGAAATCGAACGATGATCCGGGATGAAGTCGATTCTATTTTTTCTACGAATCAGAGTTCCGCTTCCCTTGATCGTAAATAATTCTTTCAACAGGGAGGAGGCGGATGTAACCGCGATTCCGAATTCTTTATCCTTTACATTTTTATAAAGTTCTAAACAGGAAACTAAAAGAGAAGCGTCTTCTGGGTCTGGTTTTATGGAAGAATCGACGTCGAAGATCGAAATTTTATTCCCTTCGCAGAAAATTCCCCCTCTCGAATAAAGATGAACCAGCTTTTTCGTGTGCAGAGTGGAGCAGAGTTCGGTCAAGAATGTGAAAGGGGATGACCCCTTTTCCTCCGTGACAAAAACCGGAATTTTTTTTTCCGAAAGGGCCGAAATGACCGCACCCGCTAAATTTTGCGGATGTCGGAATAATTTTCCGGGGAGAATCGACGGGGATTCTTCTTTGTTATGATTTCTATAAAAGAGATTGGTGTAGGAGATTCCGTCTTTGTCTAAAACGACAACAGGATATAAGTCTAACTTGTGAAGGATCTTGAGATTGTAAAGGAGTGCTTCTGCGGACTCCATGAGTGTACCGGAATCCGCATAGATCACAGCGAACTTTTCGGGTTCGATCGAACGGAAAAGTTTTAGAAATTGAAACGAATCCTTAGTATTATCCGTGACTTCCAAAAGTTTAAGGAGAATTTCTTGATGTTTCATTCCGGTTCGATTGGATTATTTGCCCAAAGTGTAGGCAACTAATTTTCCTTTGAGCTTACCAATCGTCAAAGATTGCTCCTTATCTTTTTTCAATTTGAGAAAACCTAAGAGCGAAGTATCCCCGCAAACAAGCGCCAAGATATTTCCCGTAAAATGATCTTTGAGCTTCTTACCCCAAGCAATATAAATTTCCTTAGCTTCTTCCTTGGTACCTATTCGAACTCCGTAAGGAGGATTGGTCACGATAAAACCGTCGGAAATTTTTTTCTCGTTTTCGGAAACGGTAGCGTCCGATTCGAAAAAAGTAATCAGGTGATCCACACCCGCGTTCTTTGCGTTCTGTCTTGCGAGATTCAAAGTCGTTTCATTCTTGTCAGATGCGAAAATTTTCACTTCGGAATAATTCTTTACGTTGAGATTCGGTTCCCCAAAAATTTTTTTAAACGGAAGGGAGGACGCCAGACTTCTGTAATTCGTATAACCGCCGTATAGAAGTTTGAGAGCCGCTTCCACTACGATGGTTCCCGAACCGCAGAACGGATCATATAACGGTGATTTGGTGCTCCATCCAGAATATCGAATCAAAGCGGATGCGAGAATCTCCCGCATAGGAGCCGGTCCTCCGATTCTTCCATGTCCTCTTTGTTGAAGAGGTCTTGTGTTGAGTCCCAGGGAAAGTTTCGCATGATCGGAATGGGAACGAAGATAGAATAAAAAATCAGGTTCGTCTCGAGAGACCTTCGGGGGTTCTTTTCCTTTGGAGCGAAATCGATCAAAGACGGCGTCCTTGAGTTTATATGTCGCATAACGTGAATCTTTCAAGGAATCCTTGGTGGTCGAATCGATTCGAAAAGAATGTTCGGGTCCGAGGATTTTCTCGAACGGAAATTGGACAGCCTGATTGTAAAGATCTTCGGGATTTTCCACTTTCCAGTGTTTTAAAGAGACGCTGATTCCGGACGAGATTCCGGTAGAAAGTGCGAATTCTTTGAGGGCGTTCGCCGAACCTTGAAAAAAAATTCCTCCTCTATTTTCAGCGGTAATCTTTAAGCCGGTTTCTAGAATTTCTTCTCTTAAAAGCCCGGAAAGTCCGTCTAGGCAGGATGCATGATACTCGAACGAATCCGGTTTTGAAAAATCCCATTCCCGTTTGGATGGGGATTCTTTTTTTCCTAAGCGATCATTGAAATGGGATTTTCCCTCGGTTTTTTTTATATTTAATCCCGGCGATTTTTTGAGAGCGGGGTTTCTAAAATTTGTCACTCTATTTGCTGCGCGAGATAGTTTTCAACGCCGATCTGACGGATGATTTCTTGTTGGGATTCGATCCAATCGATGTGCTCTTCTTCGGAAACGAGAATTTTTTCGAACAGTTCTCTAGTTCCGTTGTCGTTGTTCTTAACCGCGATCGCGATTCCACGATTGAATCTTTCCACAGCCGCGTATTCTAAGTCGAGATCCACTTTTAAAATTTCTTCGATGTTTTTTCCTACGTTGATCTTCATATATTTTTGAAGATCGGGTACACCGTCCAGATAAAGGATACGATCGATCACTTCGTCCGCGTGTTTCATCTCGTCTATGGATTCGTGTTTCATAAAATCTGCAAGTTTTTTAAAACCCCAGTTCTTGTTCATCTTTGCGTGAATAAAATATTGATTGATTGCTGTGAGTTCTGCAGAGAGCACTTCTCCGAGAATCTCAAGTACTTCTTTATTACCTTTCATTGTTTTCTCCTTGTTATCAATTCAGTATAAAAATCATTCTTAATTTTGCAAGGATAGTTTAGAAACTCGAATGAAAAGTCGTCTTACTTGCGTTATTTAATTTTTTTTGATTTTCAATCTCACAATTTTTAAAAACATAGACTCTGATGTCTTCGCCCGTTTTTATTCTCGATTCGGAACTCAGTCGCTTCGGTAAGACTGCGCTTGATTATCATTCTCTTTCTTATCAAACTGCGATTCGACTTTTGGAAAGAAATTCTGAGTTTGAACCTCAGTTTCTAATTTTTGCTGCGATGGCTCCCGAAAGATACACGGGAGAAATCTTTCTTTCCGCAAGAATTAAGGAAAGCCTTGGTTTAAAGAATTTATTTACTATTAGAACAGAGACCGCTTCTTCTTCGGGAGCGAGTGCTCTTCATACCGCCGTTTACTTTCTGCGGTCGGGAGCGTTTCAAAGAGGAATTGTGATTGCTACCGAAGTGATGAGTCGTTTGGAAAGGGAACAGAACAATCTTCTTTTAGGAAGCGTTTTGTCCGAACGTCAAAAAGGTTTTGCGATGTCCATGGCTCAAGGTGGGGGAATGATAGCGACACGTTATCTGCACGAGTACGGATACGGTCGTAAGGATTTATACGCTCTTTCCAAGAAGTTACACGACAACGGACTGAGGAACGAAAAGGCTCATATTCGAAAGAATATTACGGAAGAAGAATATTTTAATTCTCCTCTGTTTGCGAGTCCTCTTTGTCTGTATGATATTTCTCCTCTTTCCGACGGGAGCTGTGCCGTATTACTCGATTCTGAAAAGACGAAATCTCCCAAACGACTTGAGGTTCGTGGAATTGGTCATGGGATCGGAGATCTTTCTTCTTCTCCGGGGCTTTTAAGTTTTCCTTCCAGTGTTTCCGCGTTTGCGGGAGCGTATAAAGAAGCCGATTTAAAACCGGAGCAGATTCAGATTGCCGAGCTTCACGATGCGTTTACTCCTTTTGAATTGATCGGCGCCGAGGATGCTGGACTTTTTCCGAGAGGAAAGGCTCTACGTTATGTGAAAGAGGGAAAAACACATCCGGAAGGACAACTTCCGATTAACGCTTCGGGAGGTTTGAAAACGAGAGGGCATCCTGTGGGAGTTTCGGGCCTTGCTCAAATTGCGGAATTACAAACTTGGATGTATAAAGAGGAACGTTTTCAAAACGGTTTGGCTTTGTCCATCGGCGGATTGGGAGTGAACAATTTTGCTACGATTCTTTCCAAAGTTTAGAACGGAAATTTGACAGTGAATGAAAAAATACTTTTGATTCAGACCGCATTTTTAGGAGATCTGATCTTAACGACTTCCTTTTTTCGGGAAGTCAAAAGGAAATATCCGAACTCGCATCTTACGGTTATCGTAAATAAGGGAACGGAAAGCGTGTTGGAGGCCAATCCTCATATCGATCGATTGATTCCTTTGGACAAGAAGGAATTCAAAAGATCTTTGTGGAAATTTTTTTCCTTTTTGAAGAGTCTCCGAAAAGAACGTTATACTCTTTGTATCCTTCCCCATTTTTCCTTTCGCTCCACTTTGATCGGATTTGCAAGCGGAGCCAAGGTGAGAGTGGGTTACGAGTCCGCCGGTTTTTCCTTTTTGCTCACTAAAAAAATTCCGAGACCGATTCGAGGAATGCACGAGGTGGAAAAACTTTTTTCTTTGTTATACGACAAAGAGGAATATTCTAAAATACAAAAACGTCCTGAACTTTTTTGGCACGAAGAATCCGTCTTTCGAGTTCGAGTTTTGATGCGAGAGAATGGGCTCGAAGAGGGGAATTACGTCTTACTCGCGCCGAGTTCGGTTTGGGAAACGAAACGGATGCCCGCTTCTAAGTTTAGAATTTTAGGAGAACGTCTTGCGAAAGAATCCGGAAAAAAAGTGGTCCTCATTGGCTCCAAAGCGGATATCGATCTTTGTGAAGAAGTAGGTGCCGGTTACGGAATTAATTTTGCGGGGAAAACCAACTTACCCGAACTTTCATTTTTGGTTTCCAAAACTGCGTTGATGATCAGCAACGATTCTTCTCCAATTCATTTTGCTTCCGCGTTTAATATTCCCACATTAGCGGTTTTTGGTGCGACTATTCCTGATTTCGGTTATACTCCTCTTGCCGATTCTTTTTTTATCTCCGAAATCCAGGGGCTTTATTGTCGTCCTTGCGGGATTCACGGCGGAAAGATTTGTCCGGAAGGACATTTTCGTTGTATGAGGGAACAGGATATGGACAAAATGTTTGAAGCGGCGATCCAATTAGAAAAAGGAAATGTAAAATGACCCATACCCTTTATAGAGAAAGAATCGCGGAAGTTCAAAAAAAACTCAAAGACGGAGAGGTTTTGATCGTTTTTGCGGCCTCTCATTTAATCCGAAATCGGGACGTGGAATATAAATTTCGTCAGGATTCCGACTACTATTATCTCACCGGCCTTGACGAATCCGACGGAATTTTAATATTAAAAAATTCTTATAAATCTATCTTTGTTCTTCCCAAGGATAAGGAAAAAGAGATCTGGACCGGAATCCGAATTGGAAAGGAAAAGGCAAAAGAACTTTTAAGGCTCGACGAGTCGTTCGATACGACGGAATGGGAGTCCAAACTGGACGAGATTCTCGTCAATCAATACACGCTCTATCATTTTTTCGGAAAGAATCTTGTTCGGGATGCGAAACTCATCGAATGGATTTATTCTCTCAATCAAAGATCCAGGGAGGGAAAATTCGGGCCGAGAAGAATCGAATCTCCCGATTTTTTACATTGGATGCGTATGTTCAAATCTCCAGCGGAGATCGATGCGCTTCGAGAATCCGCTAGAATCACCGCTTTGGGTCATGAAAGGCTTATGAGGGAATCTAAGCCCGGTATGTACGAGTACGAGCTCGAAGCCATTTTAGAATCCGAATATTTAAAACACGGGGCTTGGGGAGGAGGTTACGGACATATAGTCGCCAGCGGAAAGAATGCCACAATTCTACACTATACGTCTAACAATTGTAAGTTGAACGACGGTGAACTTGTTCTTGTCGACAGCGGCGCGGAAAAAGGATATTATACCGCGGACGTTACCCGAAATTTTCCTGTGGGTAAAAAATTTTCTTCCGAACAAAGAGCGGTGTATGAAGTCGTTTTAAAGGCGCAAAAGGAAGCCGTGTCCAACACAAAGGAAGGAGTCGAGTTTGTCGCGATTCACAATCAAGCGGTTAGAACGCTTGTGGAAGGTTTGAAAGATCTAGGTTTATTACGGGATTCAATCGACTCCGTTCTAGAACAAGGAATATTCAAAAAATATTATATGCATAGAACCAGTCATTATCTGGGAATGGACGTTCACGACGTGGGTACTTATTATCAGAACGGATCTTCTAAAAAATTAGAAAGCGGTCAGGTGATTACGATCGAACCTGGGCTTTATTTCGATCCTACCGATCTTGAAATTCCGGAAAAATTTCGAGGGATCGGAGTTCGAATCGAAGACGACGTTCTCGTGCAAGGTTCTAATCCTTTAAACCTGACTTCGATGATTCCCAAGGAAATCGATGAGATAGAATCTAGAAAAAATTAACATCTCGCCGCTTTTCTTAGAGATCGAATTTTTTTGTTACAGAACTATGGAAATCCAAACGTGTAGTCATATTCCGATCCCAAACAAGAATTCGATAGGTTATTATATAATTCATACGTGTGGGAATATTCGCTTCTGAAATCATGCCAATCAATTCGTTTAACAATTAATAGACGAAGATTTCAAAGTCCCGCAGGTATAGCGAAAACGAGATGTTTGAGTTGTAGGAACTCCGACGAGAATTTAGCAACGAAAAAGACTATTGGGATGTAATCCGTGGGAACTCTTATGCTTTATTACGAATTTATCGAATGATTTGAAAATAATTTCTTATAAGGTTTTGGGACAGACCAAAGTTTCTGCTAATAGTTTTATCAACTTACAAGCAGTATTCCTATCTGTTTCAAAAATCGCTCCAAAGCGTCGTAAGTAACGTGAGCAGGGTCGTAAGAATCCATGATTCATTTTTCTGTAGGAAGTTCAATTTGAACTTTATAAATCTATTCTTAAAATGTGGGAACTATAACAAATCGCGATTTTACGAACAAATTCTAAAAGCAGGGACTCCTACTTTTAGAAAATTCTTTCTCATTTTCTTATATCGAACTCACGTTAAGTAGGATAAGTTTTTGGAAGTTATCTCAAAAATATCTTAGAATGATTGGAATCTGCGTTTTAAACAAAGATAAAGTATTTTTGAGATAGCTTCTAGATAAAAAAGAATAAAAAATAAATTATTTTCTACCTTTTGTAAAATTACGCTTTATTTCTTCTTTCAAAAATAAATACACAATGCCAAAGGGAATGCAGAGTGATTTTTAAATTCTTGTTTGAACACCCTAACAAATCTTGCGACATTCCAGAATTCTTTAAGACTTTTTCTTTGGACATCATTAGAGTTGTTGAAAAATTAATTCTCTATCCGTTTCTGCCCTATTGAAATGGACGTTTGAAGCGGTTTTGTTAATCTGAATCACGGAATTTTTCAACAACTCTGTTATACATTTACAGACAGTCTGTAGCCGACTCCCGGTTCTGTCAGCAGCAGTTCCGGGTTGGAAGGATCCGCTTCTATCTTTTTTCTCAAACTCGCTACGTGAACTCTCAAAGGACCTGATTCGTTTTTTGCAAAAGGTCCCCAGACATGACGTATGATTGCTCCTGAGTCAGAACCTTCCCCGCGTGTTGGATCAAAAGAGATAGAAAAGAATATTCGATCGGAGTGAGATGTACTGTTTCTCCCGATACTTGAACGTTTCTGCTCGATAGATCCACGTATAAATTTCCTGAAATAAAAATCGGAGAACCGGGTTCCTGGGTTTTATTTCGAAGAGCCACTCGGATTCTCGCGAGTAACTCTCCCATACTAAACGGTTTTGTAATATAGTCGTCCGCCCCTCCGTCCAACAGGGAAATCTTTTCCGGGTCGGAAGATAAAACCGACAACACGATGACGGGGGTTTCACTCCGGGTTCTGATTTCTCTGAGAGCTATGATTCCGTTTCCGTCCGGAAATTGCAGATCCAAAAGGATGACATCCGGAGATTCTTTCGCGGCTTTGAGTATGGTCTCTTGGATCGTCGCAGATTCGATCACATCATAATGAGAAGCGCTCAAACTGATTCTGATCATCTTACGGATCCGATCGTCGTCGTCCGCGATCAGAATTTTAGGATTCATGGTTCAACCCGGTTTTACCGGAATGTCGATACAAAACCTGGCCCCTCCTTCTTTTCGGTTTTCTGCGATCAAAGTTCCTCCGTGAGTTTCCATGATGGACTTGCTGATCGAAAGACCGAGTCCGCTTCCTATGTGACTTTGATTTTTACTTCGATAAAATTTCTCGAAGATTTTATCAAGTTCTTCTTCCGGAATTCCGGGGCCGTTGTCTTCCACAACGTATTTCATCTTATCCTTATCGGGAAGAAGTTCGATGACAACGGGAGATCCTTCCGGAGAAATCTGAACCGCGTTGAAAACTACGTTGAATAGAGCCTGCTCCATCAGAGTAAAATCCATCCAAGTGGGAATCGGATTTTCGGGAAGATGAATCACACAACTGCTGCTCTTAACGGTTTGTCTGAGTCTTCGTACTACTACGCGCACAAGATCGGAAGGATCGTGCCAATCCATTCTCAATTTTAAAAAACCGGATTTGTAACGACTCATGTCCAGTAGATTGCCGAGAAGAAGATTCAGGATCATACTGCTTTCGTTGATTTCGTTTAACAATTCTATGCGCGCCGTCGATGATTTGTCTATTTCCGGTTCTAAAAGCGCCGTGACCGCGCCTCGTATCGCGGAGAGAGGAGTTTTCAGTTCGTGAGAAAGGGAATTAAAGATGATCGTATATAGACGTTCGGATTGATTTGCGAGATATCTGGTTCGTGTCTCTTCGGATAACAATTCTCTTTCCAACGCAAGCGCGATCTGATTTCCCATCGTGAGCAAAAGATTTTCCTGATCGAGATTTAGTCTTTCACTTAGAACGATGCCGATCACTCCGATGATTTTTCCGGGAGCGATCATCGGAAAATAAGTTCCCAAAGATAAGGAGAGCGTATCCGTAAATTTTCCCGCGGAGATTTTGTTCTTATATGTCCAGTTTGCGACCGCAGTTTCTTTCGCGTCCGGAAAAAAATTACCGGCCTTGGAAGAATTAGAATCTATGTTTCCCTGATTTTCCAAAAGAATCGCGACGTCCGTTTGAAAATTTTTTTTGAGATAATCCGCACCGATCTGGGCGATTTGACGGATGTCTCTTGCGTGTCCCAATTCTTTGGAAAGCTCGAATAACGTGGTCAAACGTAATTCAAGGTTTACTAATACTTTTTCTTTTTGTCTCAGCCTGGAAGTGACGTTTCCGATGATGATCGAGATAAAAAGAAAAGAACCGAACATCAAAACGTCTTCCAGTTTTTCGATAAAGAAAGTGTATCGGGGAGGAATGAATAAAAAATCCCAGAAGATTCCGGATAATAAACCCGCCAAGACCGTCGGGCCTTTGGAAAAAACGGCTCCGATTCCCGATACGAAAAATAAATATAAAAAGGAAATGCTCCAGTAACCCGTGAGAGGTTCTAAAAAAAGACTGATACAAGTCGCCAATAAAATCAATGCGACCGATGCGACGTATTGTTTCCCACCCGATGAAGTTCTTAAGAAGCGGCTCAGTACGGATTCTTCTCCTGAAAAAGAAGTATGATGATCGTAAGGGACAAGACAGAGTTCGAAGTTCGACGTGATTCTCGCGAGTTTGGAAGAGGGGGAATTCCATTTCTTCCACCAAGACATAGGAGGTTTTCCCAAGACTACACGCGTTATGTTCTTTTGTTCGGCTATGCGAAGAACGGCGTCCACCGGATCTTCGTCGGCGGCGTAAAGAATCTCGGAACATAGTTCTCTCGCAAAGTTCAGATTCTTTTCAAGCTGACTGATATTCTCCTTGGAAAGATTTTCCCTTGTCTGATTGTAGATCGCGAACAATTCTCCGTTTCTTTCGTAGGCGAGACGTTTCGCATAACGTAATAAGGAATAGGAGTTCGGACTCGCGCTGATCGCCACTAGAATTTTTTCCCTGAACTTCACGGAGTCGGGAGAAGTGGTTACGTGTCGTGCGGTGTAGTTGAGCGCGGTCTCTCGGAGAAAAGTAAGATTCTCCTGTTTAAAAAAATGATCCACCGCGATGTTCGCTTTTTCGGGAACGTAGACTTTTCCTTCCTGTAGACGTTTTCTGAGATCGTCCGGAGAAAGATCGATCAACAGAATTTCGTCGGCTACGTCCAAAGCAGCATCGGGAATCGTTTCTCTGATTTTTACGGAAGTGTTCTTTTCGACGGCCTCCACTTGACTTTCCAAATGTTGAACATTCAAAGTTGTGAATACGTTTATACTGTGATTTAAAATTTCGACGACATCCTGATAACGCTTTACGTGTCTGCTTCCCGGTATGTTCGTATGCGCGAATTCGTCGACCAGGACGATCTCGGGTTTTCTTTTGAGAATTGCGTCTATGTCCATCTCTTCGAATCGGATTCCTCTGTGTTCTATGTTTTTTCGAGGAAGAATTTCCAGTCCTTCCGACAATTCTCCGTTCCTTTCTTCCGTGGGTTTCGATGTAACCCACAACCACGTCCACTCCTTCTTTTTTAAGAGCGCGCGCTGCGTTTAACATCGCGTAGGTTTTGCCGACCCCGGCGACCATACCGAAAAAGATTTTCAATTTTCCCGAAATGGATTTCTTTTCTTCGGCTTGGATCTTGCGGAGAAGTTCGTCCGGATCCAATTTGGATTTTTCGCTCCAGTCGGTCATTCTTTGATTTTTCCGAATTCATCATCCAATTTCAAGTTCAATCGAAGTACGTTGACTCGTTTTTCTCCGATATAACCGAACGCCGGTCGTTCCGTCGATTGTTCTATGATTTTTTGAAATCGAAGGATCTGTTCCCGAGTCAATCTTCTCGCGGTTATAACCCGATTCGTCTGAAACTCAACGGATTCGGGACTGATATGGGGATCCAATCCGGAACCGGAGGCGAACAATAGATCGGGAGGAACGAACTTCTGATTCGGATGTTTTGTCAAAAGGAACTTTTTTCTTTCTTCGACTTTTGCCTTTAAGGATGCGTTAGTCGCACTTAAATTAGACGCGCTTGAAGCCACCGTCGCGTAATCTCCCGCAGAAGGTCTCGACCAGAAATATTCGTTTTTTGTAAACCGTTGACCGATCAATTCCGAGCCTACGATTTTGCCGTCGACTTGTATCAAACTTCCGTTTGCTAGGACAGGAAAAAAACGTTCTGAAAACCCTGTAATGACGATCGGATAAAAAATTCCGGTGATAAATGTAAGTGACAAAAGTGTTCTGATCGCTATCGATACCGTGTTTAACATAGAGTTCTCCTCAATTGAGTCCTACTGATCTCTATATAAAGGAGTACCGCCAATTTTAGCACAAATCCCCGTTTAGATGTAGAATTCTGGACACTCTATTATGTAGGGATGAGTAATAAGACTAAGATCATGTCGATACATTTGATTCCTAAAAACGGAGTAAGAATTCCGCCTAAACCGAAGATCAAAAGATTTCGCTTTAATATTTTGTCCGCTCCTAACGGTTTATAAGCCACTCCCTTTAACGCCAAAGGAATCAAAGCGGGTATGACCAACGCGTTGAAGATGACCGCGCTGAGAACCGCGCTCTTCTGAGAACTGAGATGCATTAGGTTGAGAACGGATAAGGGACCGTTGAGCGCGTCCGTAGTCGCGTAAAAAGCTCCGAACAAAGCGGGAAGGATCGCGAAGTATTTTGCGACATCGTTTGCGATACTGAAAGTGGTCAACGCTCCTCTCGTCATCAGAAGTTGTTTTCCGATTTCAACGATCTCGATGAGCTTGCTCGGATTGTTGTCGAGGTCGATCATGTTACCCGCTTCTCTTGCGGTTTGAGTTCCGGTGTTCATCGCAACACCCACATCCGATTGAGCGAGCGCTGGAGCGTCGTTTGTCCGTCTCCGATCATCGCGACGAGATAACCCTTGCTTTGTTGTTCTCTGATTTTTTTCAGCTTGGTTGCCGGAGTCGCTTCTGCTAAGAAGTCGTCCACTCCCGCTTCCGCGGCAATCGCCGCGGCAGTGAGTTGATTGTCTCCAGTGATCATAACGGTTCTGATTCCCATCTTACGAAGACTTACAAATCTTTCCTTCAAACCTCCTTTGACGATGCCCTTGAGTTCGATCACTCCCAAGAGTTTGTCGTCTTCGGCGACGAGGATCGGAGTATTTCCCTTTTGCGAAACCCTTTGAATGACTTCTTCCATTTCGGGAGAAATTTTTTGACTGAAGTTATGGAGATAGGTTTTGATCGCGTCACCCGCTCCTTTCCGGATTCTTCGGGTCACTACTCCTTCTTTTTTTAGATTGAGTCCGCTCATTTTCGTGTAGGCGCTGAACGGAATAAATTCGGCTTCCATCTCGGTGAGATTTCTTTTTCGGATTCCGAATTCCTTTTTTGCTAATACGACAATGGATCTGCCTTCGGGTGTTTCGTCCGCGAGAGAGGAAAGTTGCGCTACGTCCGCGAGATATTTTTTTTCCACTCCTTTTGCGGGGAAGAATGTCCTCGCTTCTCTGTTGCCTAACGTGATCGTTCCCGTTTTGTCCAAAAGAAGAATGTCTATATCTCCCGCGCTTCGATCTCCTCCGCTTTCCCTGACTACGGGAGCGGATTCTCCTGTGATCGCGGATTCGCCCACGCTCGCGATTCCTTCTATAACTTCTCCGTCACCCGGAATCAGATCGCCCGGTTCGCATAACACTGAGTCGCCGATTTTTAAGGGAGTTCCCGGAACCGGAATGACCTTACCGTCTACGAGTTTTTTGGCGACGATATTGGATCTTGTTTTTTTGAGACTGTCGGTTCTGGCTTTACCTCTTCCTTCCGCGATCGCTTCCGCAAAATTCGCAAAAAGAACCGTGAACCATAACCACAAACCGATCTGCAGGTTAAAGGAAGAATAGATTCCGTGGTATAAGTCTTTGGCAAAAATCCAGGTAGTAAAAAGCGCTCCTAAAAAAACGATGAACATCACCGGATTTTTGGTCTGAGAAAGTGGATTCAATTTTTTGAATGTATTTACGGTCGCTTCTTTTAAAACTCCAGATTCTAAAATGGCTTTCGATTTACGGCTCATCCGATTCTCCTTAAAAAGTTCTGCCTTGTAACATTAGGAAATGTTCCAGTATCGGTCCGATCGTCAATGCGAGAAAAAAAGTCAATGCGCCTACGATCACGATCACGGAAAGAAGTAAAACGTAAAACGTTCCTCCCTCCGTCGAAAAGGAACCTTCCGAAACGATCTCCGATTTTTTTTAACCGCGGCGCTTCCCGCGATCGCAAGGATAGGGAGAATGACTCCGAATCTTCCGATCAACATCGCAAGTCCTATCATAGAATTGTAATACGGAGTGTTGGCGTTCAAACCTGCAAACGCGCTTCCGTTGTTTCCCGCACCGGACGAGAACGCGTAAAGAATTTCGGAAAGACCGTGCGGTCCTCGGTTTGACAGAGAGGATAACGTGTCCGGTAAACTCACCGAGATTTCGGTAAAAAGAAGAATGACGGTGGAGGGTAAAAGAATTCCCAAGATAGACATTTGGATTTCTCTCTTTTCTATTTTTTTACCGAGATATTCGGGACTTCTCCCACCATGATGCCGCTCAAAAAAACGGTAAGAAGAATAAAAAGAACCATACCGTACATTCCGGCTCCGACTCCTCCGAAGATGACTTCTCCCAGTTGTATATTCAACATTCCTACTAAACCGCCGATCGGAGAAAAACTGTCGTGCATGGAATTGACAGAACCGTTAGACGCCACCGTGGTGGCTACCTCCCAGATCGCACTGTTTAAAATTCCGAACCTAACCTCCTTTCCTTCCCAGAAACCGTATGATCTCCAAAGAGGATTGTAGGAAGATTCAAAGAACCAAACGGTAATTACTCCGACACAAAAAACGGTGAACATCACGCTGAAAATGACCCATGCGTGTCTGATATTTCCGATCATTCTTCCGTATAAAAACACGCAGGCTCCGGGAAGAATCAGGATGGAAAACATCTGAAAGAAATTGGAAAGGGGAGTGGATTCTCGAAAGGATGCGCGCTGTTGACTCCGAAAAATCCTCCTCCGTTTGTCCCTAATTGTTTGATCGCGATCTGAGAAGCCGCGGATCCCAATGGGATGATTTGTTGTGCTCCTTCCAACGTGTTCGCGGTTACGTAACTCGAAAACGTCTGCACCACCACAGTTGCGACTAACGTTAAAGAGAGCACAAAGGCTAAAGGAAAAAGAACGTATAAGATTCCTCGGATTAAAGAGCGGAAAACGAAGTTAAGAAGTTGTTAGGATTCAGGGCAAACGGGCATGATTTGAAACCGAAAGCAGGTTCGGGTTTTAAGCGGGAGAAGTTTACTCGGATTTATCGATAGAGAGAGACCGGTCCAATTCAAGATAGAATATCAGATTTCCTTAAATCAATTATAAAATTCGGAGACTCCCGTTTTGTAAAGGAAGAGTATTTTTTAAAATCCGTTTGAAAAAAACTTGATTTCTAAGACGTTCTTAAAGATAAACATGTAAGCAATTGCTTACTATATGGAGTTTGGAATGTTTGTTTCCCTTCCGATTTATGATCCGAATAAAAAATAAAATTTCGTATCAAGATAAGATCGGTTTTATTTCAAGCAAGAACGGAGTATTTTTTGTTTTTTTTATTCAGACAAAAATGGGATAATTTTCATTCTTTTATTTCCGAGTCCGGATTCAGATTTTTTTTCATTTTTCTCATTCCGTCTCTGATCCTATTTGTAGATCTCGGACTACGGTGGAAAGTTCTGAGTCAGATGGAGGTTTTACAGTGGTATTATTATCTCCTTTCTTTCTTTTATTCGATTTTGATTTATTCTCTGTTGCTTTTTTCTCTTGCTTTTCTTTCGTCTGCGTCAAAGAGAAAAGCGTATTGGAGCGTCCTGATATTTTCCGCCTTCGGTTATTCGAGTTGTATAATCGGTTCTTACGGATATTTTCTATATGCGGGAATCATGCCGAACTTCTTCGTTTTTTCTTATATTTTTCAAGAACCGTTTAATAGTTGGACCATCTTCAAGGGCGGACTTACGATTTCGAGTCTGATAGGTTTCTTACTTATTTTCATTTTGGTATTTGTTAGTTTGAGGGTTGTGTCCTCGAATTTTAAACCGGTTCGATTTACGAGGAGTATCTATTCAGGTTTATTTTTTGGGGTTCTTGTTCTTACCGCTTTTTTTCACAACAATACACGATTCAACGACCAGATTTACGTCTCGGACACGAATTCGATTTCGTTTATCAATCGGAACATTTACAATATTCTTACGGGAGATCGACTCGGTTCCGCGGGACTACAATCGAGAAATAAGCCGAAGTTGAACAAAAGTCCGAATCCGTTTCGAAAAAACATTTTAATCATTCTTGGAGAGAGTCTTCGTAGAAAGAATATGGCTCTTTATGGTTACGGTAAGGACACGACTCCGTTTTTGAATCGTTGGACGCAAAACACTCAGAATGGATCCGTTGTGGTTTTTCAAAAGGTGTTTTCGAACGCAAGTTCTACTTTGATTTCGGTTCCGAGTTTGTTGTCGGGAGTGTCTCCGATTCAACCTGTTTCTATGACTCATAGTTTTCCTTTGTTTTGGGAATACGGAAAGGCTGCGGGGCTTTCCACGTTTTACATTTCGAGTCATAGTTTTCGTTGGAATAATTTTTCAGGTTTTTTTAAAAACGCGGGAATCGATTTTTTATGGAATAAGGAAATCAGCGGACTTGGCGTTTTTAATGATATAGGGATTGATGATCGTAAAACGGTGACCGAATTTCAAAATCAGGTGAAACTTCTCAAAAGCAAAGGCCGTAACTTTGCCGGAGTTTTACATTTGAACACGAATCATTTTCCGTACATCGTTCCGGAAGAATTTGTTTATTTCCCGGTCGGTAAGGATACCTTCGCACCCTACGATAATTCCGTCCGTTATTTGGATCATCTTTTGGAAAAAGTATTCCATTTTTTGAATGAAGAAAAGCTGATGGAAAATACTCTTGTGATCTTCACTTCCGATCATGGAGAGGCTCTTTTCGAACACAACTATATCGGTCATATAGAAAGTAATCATATCGAAACTTTGGCGGTTCCGATGGTATTTTTCCTGCCGAATTCCTTGGAAAAAAATCATTTTCGGGAGCGCTTAAAAAGGAATATTGATAAAAACGTTTCCAATACGGATTTAATACCGACTGTCGCGGAAATATTAGGTGTTTCTAATCAACCCGAGATAAAAAGTTATCTTTCGAAATTGGAAGGGGCTTCCCTACTTTCGGATCTTCCGGAAGGTCGTCGTATTTTTATCGCGAATAATAACGAAACTTCTCTTTATAGAGTTGGAATGAGTTATATAAAAGGAAATTTGCATTATATGCTTCGCCTCAATTCGTTTCCACCCGATGAAGAAGTTTATGATATTCGAACCGATCCGTATGAAAAAAAGAATCTCTGGCCCGGCCTGAGTTTGGAAGAAAAACGAGAGATCCGTAGACAATTGGATGAATGCGGTTTATGCAATGATCTTTACGCCGTTTCCGGAATTAAACTTTGATCCTTAGGGATAATTTCGTTATTTACGACTTCTTTTTGATTTTGAATTGATCGAAATTTCCTGCGAGAGTGAGATAAAAGAGTTTTAGAAGAGGAATATCATTCTTTTGTAATTTAACAAAAAGCGCATTTATCTATACCGACAGATCGATCCTCATTTTGTGATAGTTTTCCCGTTTTAGGTTTTAGGACGGATTTTGGTTTTTCGTCTCTTGAATCCGGCGATTTTGTGTTTGATAAGTAACGTAAGTTAACAAATGTGAAAGCGATTCTTATGTTGCGATCTGAAACGCGTCCCTTAGGAAGCCGTTTCACTGAGTTTAGAGAGCGACACTTTAGTTAACGTGAGTTCGATATACTTCAATCACCCAAAAATCAGGGGAAACTCAGGCAGAACGCTTCCTGAACTCAGCAAACACCTTCCTATGGGTCGGTGTTTAGGGCGCGTTCTGGGGCGTAAGTTTCACAGAAGATTGTCGTAATTCCGACAGATTTATCTTTGGATTCAAGTACTTGTGGTGCCCTTAGAAAGTGCGACACTTTAGTTTCTTATTCGCCCAAACTTTTTTCGCGAACTCACGTTAAGTAACGTGAGTTCGGTATAACAAAATGCGAAAGCGATTGTAGTGGAAATTCCAAAGGAATTGGAGCGAAAAGCGCGGTCGCGAGCCATTTTATCTATGAAATTCGCGAGCGATTCGCCCAAACTTTCTTACGCCGAACTCACGTTAAGTAAGTTCCCGCGACGACAACTGGAGCGTTGGTATCGACTCGATAGGAAAAAATATAGAAGTATAAACGTAGCAGTTCGTTTGCGGTGGTATTTTGCGAGCGAATCTTCCTATATATTGCTTATGGATTCGTTTTGGTAGATACTACTTTTTGCAGTTCGGTTTCCGAAGGAAAAACGATATTTTGATTCAACAATTCGTAACTTAAGTTTAGGTATGCCTTTGCCTTTTTGCTCATTTCATCGCAGACCTTCGGATCCCGGTCGCAGAAGTTGTTCTTCTCACGAGGCGGATTGATATTGTAGGAAAGATCTTCTTTCCCGTCGAAAAATCTCAAATAAAAAAGATCATTTTCGATCCAGCCGAATAAATTTCCATAAGCAAAGTAGGCTGTTTGAGTCCTTCCCGGAGCTAAAAGATTTCTTCCCATAGAGGAAAAAACCGCCTTCTTACCGACAAGTCCCAGGATTGTCGGAATTACATCCAATTGGGAAGCAATAGTTTCGTCTAACGCAGGGGCTATTCTTCCCGGAGCATAGATCAGAAACGGAACGTTTCTATCTTCGTAGTAATCCAGATATCTATGATGTGTATGGTCCGCAACGAAAACGAAAATAGTGTTCTTGAAGTATTTCGATTTTTCGGCCTGGGTGATAAAATTATGAATCGCCCAATCTGCGTAATTGTAAACGTTCAAAAAATCGTAGTCTCTTGTGGAGGGATCAAAAATCCCGAATTTTTCCGAAGGACTTCTGTAGGGGTAGTGGGTCGTCAGGGTCAGTGCAAGACCTAAAATCGGTTTTTTAGAAGCGGAAATACGTTCATGCAATAATTGTAATACGTCTGCGTCGTCGTATCCCCAGGCGCCTAGTTGAAATCTTCCTAACTTTGCGATTTCCTTTTCCCCGAGTACGGTATCAAAACCCCAGTGAGGCATAAGGGTACTTTTGTTGTCGAAACTTAAATCTCCACCGGTCACGAAATAAGTATCGTAGCCCATTCTTTTGAAAATATTACCGATACCCGAAAAGTTTCCGAGAACCTGATGTGTTCTCACTACGGTCAGACCAGGACGATCTGGAATTCCAGTGAGAATCGACATCATTCCATTTGTGGTTCTTCCGCCGGAGGCGATGAACCGATTGTAGAATCTTCCTTTTTTTAAGAGTTGATTGAAATACGGTGTGACTTCCTTTCCTTCCACAAGCCCGTTTGAAATCGGTTTGATAAATTTTCCCGTCCAATTTTCAAGCATGATTAAGACTACATTGGGAGGAGTTCCGGGATTGGTTTCCTGTTGAACGCGTAAGATTGGATATTTATCGCTGACAAATTCCGAGCCCGGATAGGAAATTTCTTTCCGTACGATCTTGATTGCTTCCTCCGTTTCCAATTTTAAGAATTTCGGAATGGACTGACTTTTTAAATCCATGATCGAAGTGAAAACTCCGTTGAGTGCGATATTGTTTACGAAGTTATTTCCGGAAACGATCGCATTCGTAGCTCTTATGGGAGATTCTTGAACGCCTCCTCGGATTGCGATGATTGTAACGATCAAAACGATCGGGACCTGAAACAATGCGGATTTCCAAGATTCCTTCCGGTATCGGTACGGATTGTATTTGAGAAATAACCATGTCGATAAGGGAAGAAAAAACAGTAGGAATGCGATTCCGATCAAAAACGTAACCGTGTTTTGCTCCAACGCCGATTTAAGAATTACACCTAAGTCTTTTCCGAGAAATACGAATCCTTCATAGCCGATATGTTTGTTTGCGTTTTCAAAATAAATGATGTCCGCGATCAGATGTGCGATCATCCAAATTCCCAAAAGGATCGGAGTGTATCCCCAAAAAAAGCGATATAGTTTGAATCGATTTAAGTAGGGCAATACGGAAAGAAGAGCGAACAATCCCAGGGTCATTCCGATCACGACAAGGTCGAAACGAAAACCTAAAAGAAACGCGAGTACAACTTCTCCGAAAGGAACACCTTGGAGCCGGTACCAATAGACCGAAAGAAACGCGATCTTGTATAGGAAGAGGATGAGAGCGAAGTAGAGAACATAACCTAAGACGAGTTTTAAGTGGGTGGGGATACGTTGAAACATTCTGGCTCTTTTTGCGTATGATATGGATTGAGAATTGAAACCGGATTCTCAAAACGTATAGTTATAATAGGTTTAAGTGGAGGTAGACGCTCAAGTCAAAAATATTTTTGCTCGGATACGATTCCTAAAAATACATTTTTTGAGTTCTGCCGTCACAAACGGATCGGTACGTTACTTCTGTTGTCGTTACAAGTGTCCCTTTGTGGTACAAAAATTGAGTTTCAAGTTTGTGAAACTAAAGTCATGAAAAATCGGGAATCAAAAAGAATTTGAGTCTTGACAAATTTTTATGTGTCTCAATAATAAGTGAGTAATCACTCACCATGGATTTGCAAGCACAAGAAGAAGTGCAAAATAGTATCGAACTTGATCGGAATTGGCCGGAAGGCCAAAAAAAAATCTTTTTGGCAGCGGTTGAGATATTTGCTCAAAAAGGTTTTTCTGCCGCAACCACGGGAGAAATCGCCAAAAAGGCCGGAGTCGCGGAAGGGTTGATCTTCAAATATTTTAAGAGTAAAAAGGAACTTCTTCTAAGTTTAGTATTGCCAATCCTGGAAGATTTTATTGCACCGCTTTCGCTCAAAAGACTGCAGGCGATCTTTACTCAGGAGTTTTCGACTTTAGAGGAATTTCTTACTGCGATTTTCGAAGAAAGGGTAGCGTTCATAGTAAAAAATAGGCATCTGGTTCGAATCATTTTTCAAGAAGCTTTTATCACGTTCGAGATTCAAGCCGTTTTGAAACGAGTTTTCAAAGAAAAGCTGGCGCCTAAGCTTAAGGAATGCCTTAAAAACTTTCAAGAAAGGGGAATGATTGCGGAGCTACCGATTGATTCCGTATTTCGTTTTATTGCGTCTAACCTTGCCGGATACGTCTTATTTACGGAAATTCTCTATAGACCGGAGGCGGAAGGCTACTGGGATCGGGAAGTGGAGTTGAAGAGAACAATCGAATTTATAGTAAGAGGACTTAGGCCTAAAACGAAAGAGGAACTGGCTTTGAAACCTCGAACCAAGAAGAAGTCGCCTATCTCTGCAACGACGAAAGTGAAGAAAAAAAAGAAATCTTAGTATCGGAGCCGATTCTTATCGGGAATTTGTATGAATGTTTTAATCCATAAAATAAAATATTGGTTTTCTGTATATCGATCCTTGCGTCTTCCGTTTCGAATTCTTTTGCCGCTTCTTCCTGTTTTGTTTTTGTTTCTATTCCTATCTACGAAGGGAAAAAATAAGGCGGAAGACGTGGCTGTTCTCGGTCCGGTTGCGGAGAAGGTTTACGGGCTTGGGACCGTTCATTCTTTGAATACGTTTCGATTCAGAGTCGGAGTTCCGACTAAAATTACGAAGGTTTTTGTTTTGGAAGGGGACGAAGTAGTACCGGGTCAAGCTTTGCTTCAACTCGAAGGAGCGACCATTGTTCGTTCTCCGATTCGAGGGATCGTTTCCGATGTCGGTTATCACGAGGGGGAAGTGGCCTTTCAAAATCTTCTCGCGATCGAAGTTCTGGGAATAGGATCCAAATATCTTATCGTAGCGCTTGATGAACAGGTTCTACTTTCGGTTCGTAAGGGACAAAAGGCATTGATCCGTTTTGAAGGAAAGCCGAACGAGGTCGCACAAGGACGTGTACAGGGAACATTTTCGCGAGCCGGTCAGTTCTTTGCAAGGATAGAAACGGCGTATTTTCCCGAAGGTGTTCTTCCCGGAATGAGTGCGGATGTCGCGATCGAAATCGGAAATAGGGAAAACGTGGTTCTTGTTCCTAGGAAATACGAAAAGAAACGTAAAATTATAATATTCAGAAATGGTAAATCGATAGAGATTCCTTTTACGCCCGGATTAAAATCGGAGCAATTTATCGAAGTGAAAGAAGGGGATGTTCAAGCCGGAGATAAACTTTCAGAGGTACCGTAATGTTGTTTATCGCAATCAGGCAAATGCTCGTCAGAGGAAAACAAACCCTGACGACACTTTCGGGAATCGTTTTGGGCACGGCCGCTTTTATCATCATTTCCGGAGTTCTTCTCGGATTTAGAGGATATCTTGTCGATCAGCTGATCAACGCGGATTGTCATGTACGAATAAGTCCTAGACAAGAAATCATTCAAGCGAATTCTATGGACGATTTGTTTCCCGGAGAAAACGTATTCTGGCTTTCCCCTCCTTCCGGAAAACGCGGTTCCACACATCTAAGCAAAGCAAGTCTCTGGTATGAACGATTGGATCGGGATAAAGAGGTGCAGGCGTATTCTCCGCAGGTAAGCGGACGAGTATTCCTTTTTTCCGGTTCCAACCAGGAAGCCGGAAAGATTATAGGAATCATTCCATCCAGACAGATTCAAGTCACGCCTCTCGCCGATTATATTACGGAAGGAAGTGTGGAATCCTTATCCGCGGGAAATAGAATCATCTTAGGAGATGGGCTTGCGAAACTTCTCGGACTCGGATTGAACAAAACGGTATGGATTTCTTCCGGCTATCAGGACAAAACTCCGTTTCGGATTGCCGGAATCTTTCGTTCCGGAAACAAGGCTCTCGATGATAGTATCGCCTATGGATTGTTATCCGAAGTTCAACTTTTAACGGCTCAGTCCGGAATGGTCACGGATATAGCCGTTCGCCTGAAGGACGTAAATCTTTCGCTTCAGAAAGCGGAAGAATGGAGAAATACGGGAGACGAAAAAGTTGTAAGCTGGCAGGAAGCGAATACGAGTTTTTTTGCCATCTTTAAACTTCAGGACGCGATTCGATATTCCATGACGGCCGCTATTTTGACGGTTGCCGGATTTGGAATATACAATATTCTGAATGTAATTATCAATCAGAAAAAAAGGGAGATTGCGATTCTTAGATCCATCGGTTACAGACCGAATGAGGTGTTGATGATTTTTCTGTTACAAGGTCTGATTTTAGGGCTTTCCGGAGGAATTATCGGATTGTTGATCGGATTTTTGGCTTGTATTAGAATCGAAACGCTTCCGTTTACAAATCCGCTTTTTTCTGCAAAAGCTACAACGATGGTCATTTCTTTTGCTCCCGCGATTTACCTACAGGCGTTTGTGCAATCGATGGTCGCCACTTTGATCGCGAGTTGGATTCCCGCAAGATCCGCCGGAAAACTATCACCGATCGAAATCATACGAGGAGAATAGGATGCAAACAACAAGACGCACTGGAGTCTCCGTAAATGATCTTAGAAAAACTTTCGGTAATTCGGAAATCATCAAAGGGGTCAGCTTGGATATCGAGGAAGGAGATTATGTTTCTCTAACGGGAAAGTCCGGTTCCGGAAAGAGCACGCTTTTGTATATGATTAGTTCCTTGGATCCTCCGAGTTCGGGAACGGTCGAGGTCGACGGAAAAAATATCTATCGGATGGACGAGGAAGAAATCCACGATTTTAGAAATAAAAGAATGGGGTTCATCTTTCAGTTTCATTACTTATTGCCCGAGTTCACCGCGATCGAAAACGTTTTGATGCCCGCAAGAAAAGCCGGACTTTTAAAGAAATGTCAAAGTTATGCGGAATATCTATTGGAGGAATTCGATCTGAAGGATAGAATGGACTATCGAATCGGTCGTTTGTCCGGTGGCCAGGCGCAGAGAGTGGCGATCGCACGCGCACTTGTGATGAATCCGAAATACATTTTTGCCGATGAACCTACGGGGGCCTTGGATTCTACGAACACAAAGGTGGTTATGAACATACTCGAAAAGGTCAATCGAGAAACAAAAGCTACGATTCTTGTGGTCACTCACGATTCGGATTTCGCTTCGAAAACGAAAAGACAGATCCATCTTGTGGACGGTCAGGTCGTATCTTTGAAAGAATTCGAAACGCTCAAAAAAAACGGAAAAAAAGAACGTGTCTGAATACTTCTAGAGTGGGAAAAATTTTTCAGATAGGCATTCAAATCCTCATTTTTCATTCTGCGTTTTATGCGCTGGAAGTTTCCAAAGTTTAAATCGGGTCAGTTGAGAAGATGGGAGTATTTACTTCCAACGGGATCTTCCAAAGAAACCGAACAGATCGCGAAAAAGATCATCTCGGATTCTTATCTTCCAAAAGCACAAACTCCGTTTTTAAAGATTTTGCCCGGAAAGATTTTGCTTGAGAATGCGAACTTTAGACAGGCACTCGAATTATTAGTAAGAATTCCTTGGACAAGGGATTTTCGATTGAATTTGGGAATGTATCCGTTCAAGCGGTCCTTTTCTTTTCTGGAATTCGAATCTTCATTAAGAAAATCTAAAATTCTTCCGGAGAAATGGAATCTCAAATTTCGTCCCCAGGTTAAGGGACGGGCCGAATGGACTCCTGAGAATTTGAGTACGCTTTGGGAAACCGGAGTTGCCGCAAATTCCGAAAATCATAGAACTACGGAACTCAGCGCGCTTCTGGTGGAGGACGAAATCATTTTAAGCGTTAGTCTTTCCGGAGAGCCTCTCAATCAAAGGGGAAATTTTCAATTTCTCTCCAAGTCCGCTCCGATTCGAGAAGACCTGGCGAGATATTTGGTCGAGAGAATGCACAAAATTCTCCCTAACCCAGATGCGGTTTTTGTTCCGTTTGCGGGAACCGGGACATTCATTCGGGAATCTGTGGATTCGATTTTAGGAATCTGCTTTCCCCATTATTCGAGGGAGTATCTATTTCAGGATATGGAGGAATTTCCGAGCGCGACCTGGGATTTTTTAAAGAAGAAAACGCTGAAGAATTCCATTGAGAGCACGATCGGAATCTGGTGGAACGAGTTGAACGGGGAAACTTTCGAATATACAAAAAATAGAATGAACGTATATCAGGATTTTCTAAATCAATCCGGGTTTTTAGATTCTTTTCGTTTTGTTCAAAATGAAGGCGACTTTTTTCTGTTTTCTCCGCAGGAAGTTTGGAATACCTTAGGAAAACGTCAACGGATCTGGATGTTTTTCAATCCGCCTTACGGACTCAGGTTGGGAATTGGTTCTTCGAGCGCTTTTTATAGAAAGTTGGGTGAAAGATTGACACATTGGTGGGAACTTCCCTCCGAGATCGGCGGTTTTGTACTTTGCCCGAACGAAGAGTGTTGGTCCGTTTTGATTCGTAATATGGGAATTAAAACGAATACGATTCATGTCACTCACGGTGGTGTGGATATGAGGGTTGTGTATTTTTGAATCGTTGGTTTATTATAAAAAGAATTTCTAAGTAAATGAAATATTTTTGTTAACGTAAACGATAGTATCAATTTGTCCAAGAAAGTCAAAATATGTTTTTGTAGTAAAAGTTTTTCTACTCAGACTTACAGCGCGTCTCAAAACCTCAAAATGTAGGAACTACTACAATTTTAAACGACAGGAAAAACCGCCAATACGACGTAATCTGTGGGAACTAGAACAGATCTCGATTTTACGAATAAATTCTAAAAGTAAAGATTTCTACTTTTAGAAAACTCTTTCTCATTTTCAACCACTGAACTCACGTTAAATTAAAAATAACTTTGGTTTTGGATGATTTGAATTGAGTTCATTTTATAACTACTCAGAATTATATAACATGGTTACCCAATATTTTGTTTTGAAACAGGGTTTTGTAATTAAAATTTACGGTACACAATTTTATAGTGAACAATAAAATTTGCCGTAAAAAATCGTATATGAGAATTTCTGGGTTTTAGAGTTAATGCGTTAATTATAAAATTCTAAATAACGTGAGCAGGGTCGTAAGAAAGTTTGGGCGAATAAGAAACTAAAGTGCAACGACTCCCTGAACTCAGGCGCAGAGCTTTCCTGAACTCAGCAAACACCTTCTTATGGGTCGGTGTTTAGGTCGCTCTGCGGGTCGTCGTCGCAGCTTGCGAATTTCATAGATAAAATGGCTCGCGACCGCGCTTTAACTCAATGTTGCTGCCTACGATCGCAACATAATGCTCCAATTCCTTCGGAATTTAACTCAATGTTTCTCCCTACGGGTCGAAACATATAATCGCTTTCGCATTTTGTTATATCGAACTCACGTTAAATAAATTTTCCTTTTTTTAGTTCTTCTAACATGGTCGATCTATGAGAGTATTGTAATGAAAGTCGTTTAGCCAGTGACGAAACCGAATTCTTTCCCTCGGGAGAGGAAGTGATTTGTTTCATTGTTTGTACGAGCTTCTTGTATTGATTTCTGGAATTGGCATGAATCGCTTCTTTTTCGACGTAATCGATTCCAATTTTTATAGTTTGTTTCTGATCGATTTTTGTAAGTTCCTTATATAATTGAAAGAATAAATACGAATTTTTCTTTTCGAGAATTTGGAACGCTTCTTTTGAAAATCCCTCCTCGAGTAAGAACCGAATTGCATTTGGTTCATTTATATTTTTAGAATTGGAAATTATAAACTTCGCGATGGAATTGGATTCTTTTTTCCAGTCGGCTTTGGAAAGATTTTGTTTTATAATATTTTTATAATTATCTTGATAAAGATCTAAGAAAAGTTCTTTTGCGATTTTAAGAACCGATTCCGTGTTTCCTTGACGTTTCATCAAATTGAGAAGTTCATTTTTCCACTGATTGACCGCCTCGCTTTTTTTTTCTTTTTTTGCAATTTGGATCCCTTTTAAGATTAATTTTTCGGCGTGTAAAAATTGATTTTTTAAAATTGCCTGATTTATAAAAATCTTACGTACTTTCGAGTGTTCAATATGAGAATTCAGTAAATCGATTCCTTCTTTACTTTGTCCAAACTTTTCAAAAAGTGTATAAATTTCAGTAACGATTCTTTCCATACGATACGGTTTGTCTTTCGCATAATTTAGTTCTCGTTCCAAAACCTTTTGAAGTCGTTTTATTTGTTTGGAATTTAGATCTAATAACATTAGGATATCATAATAATCATCTGAAAGACCGAAATCTTGCGTGGCTTTGTGCCGGTATAAATGAAGACAAATTTCGAAGATTTCATCGTATAATGTCGGATTTTTTCGAACTGATTTTTGAATCATTTCTAAAACATCCGTCACCAGATCATCCATAGCATAACGGTTGGTATCGTCCATATTCATGGATGCCTCCAACGCTATCTCTGCACAGGCAGAAGCGATATAAAGAGCTTCTTTTGGTTTTATTGGATACAGTCTTTTTGCCCGATCCAGAAAACGATTCATTTCTCTTTGGAACTTAAAACTGGTTTGATAATCTATGAAACCAAATTCATCTAAAAAAGAATGATAAATTTGCGTCGCTTCTTTCAGATAAGAAGCTCTTGATTTAGAATCCGATTGTGAAAAAAAAATTGTCAATTCCTTATAAAAACGGGGATCTGAGTCCGCTTTTTCTAAAAGAAATTTTACGAGATCCTTTTGAGATACACTCGGAAGAATTTTTGAAAGTTCTGGTTGTTTTGTTTCATCTTTACGATTGATAAAACCGGAAAGTACAATTTGTAAAATGGCAGCGACCGCGTGTTTACAATAGACATCCATGTCATATGGACAATTACATATCACCTTCGTTTTTTTGGGTGAGGAAATTTGAATTTCTAATTCATACACGGCGCTATTTCCGAATACTTTCATATAATAATGATTTTGTTTCGTTTCCAATAGATCGTGAACTTCTCCAGAGTTAAAAAGTTCGATTCCTCTTTTTATGATCGTGTCTGAAGGTAGTAATTTGGTTACTTGATTTAAAGCTTCTTTTGCTTTTTTGAGGCTTAGCATAAGTTTTCTGATGTTTCGTATTTGATTAGTTTTACAACAAATTTTTTAAGAATAATTATAATTCATCGAAAAGAATTTATTATAAGAACTTGTCCTAAAAGAAACTAAAGCATCTCACTCCCTGAATTGCGCCCCTTAGGAAGCAATTCACAGTATTCAAGTAAAGTTTAATGGAACTCAGCAGAACGGCTCTCCATGGATCGCGAAAGGTATAACTCAGCAGAACGGCTCTCCATGGATCGCGTTCTGGGTCGGTGTTTAGGTCGCTCTGCAGGAGTGTTGGTGTTATCACCCGACTTTGTTAAGTCCTTCCGTCTCTGTCATTTTACTAAATCGGAAATTAGCTCAATATGATCTTATGTAAAAAAAATAACGGAAGGGCTTAACACAAGAAACATAGGAGGAAGCGTTGTGCTGAGTTCTCCTACGCTTCAATTACTTTCGCATTGGATTATATCGAAAACGGGACTTTGTGATAAACATTTAGGTGCTTAATTTTATAGGAATGGGAAAAAATCAATCGGAATTTGAATATTCGGAAAAGATTGTAAACGGAAGTAGGTTGGAATCAAAGAGAACCTTGCTCAAAAAAGTGATAATTAGGCCGATTCCGAAATACAAACCCATAGGAATCGGGGCCTTGCGCAAACTTTTTCCTCTTTCCCGAAGAACAACCGTGAACAAAACTGCTGGAATGTAGGAGGCGTTTAAAAAGAACATCCACCAAGGATGACCTGCGATCAACGCGTAAACGGGAGCGAACAAAACGTCTCCGAACCCGATTCCACCCGGAAATAAAAAAAACAGGATCAAAAACACGAGAAAAAAACAGCCCAAAACATAAAGTTCGTTTAAACCCGGCAATTTGCCGTTGAACAAAAAAGCGGATGTGATTCCGAAAAATAAAATCCAAGGAAGATTTTCGTAATCCAAGGAGAAGTGAAATGCGTCCGTAAGGCAGGAGATCAAAAGATGGCCGCAGAGGAACAGGAAGACAAAACTGAATGCAGGATTTTTGGTTAAGGAAAAGCAGAAAATAAAAACGCATACAAAGGAGAATTCTATCAAAGGAAAAAGAGAACGAATTCTACCGTTGCAAAATTGACATTTACCTTTTGAGATGAAAAAGCCAAAAATAGGCAACAATTTCGGATAACGGATCTCCGCTTTGCAGTAATCGCAGGAACTTGGATGGGTAAAAATTCGTTTCCATTTTTCGAAAAACGAAAACGATTTTCTGTTTTTACCGTAGTAATATTCTAAAATTCGAAAACTTAGGGTGACGTAAAAACTTCCTAGGGAAGCCGCGCCGAAGCTTCCGAAACCTAAAACGATCCAAAAGCTCGGAGAATCAGGCAAGTTCGACAAGTGCGGAGATTCCTCGCTTGAGATTTTCCCATTCGGAGGCGAAACTGATACGGATGTAATTTTTGGACTCGGTAAAGATGTAACCCGGAACCAGAATCAATTCTTTCTCTTTCACGGCTCTAACGATAAAGTCGTCGTCTTTTTCTTTGATCTTAATGAAAAAATAAAACGCACCTTCGCTCTTGTTAATTTCGTAATGATCTTTTAAGGATTCAAATACAAAGTCTCTTTTTTCTTTGTAGTCCGCAATG
>NZ_AHMT02000027.1:190000-197500 GCF_000243815.2 Leptospira alexanderi serovar Manhao 3 str. L 60
CCAGAATATTCGCACTCAAACTCTTTCGTAAATCCAAATCCACCGCGACGATTTCCAGAGCGTTCCGGAATCGTTTTACGAGCGTGCTTTTTCCGGATCTCGAAGACGAATCCACGTTGACCGAAATTATTTCCTTTTATCTTCCAGGTAACAGTCTGATCTTGAAGATGGTGAATTTTCACATGAAGATCCGCGATCTCGCAAAAAAAAGAACGATCGGTTCCGCCAATCTTGTACCCTATCTATTCGGGCTTTCGAATCTTCTCTTTTGGAAGGATCATATTTTACGTTATGCGGAAGAGAAGAGCGGAGAAACCGGTCTTAAAGAAACCGCGGTGCGAGGCGGTAAGATCGCATATACAAATCAGGTCGCCGATTCGAAAGAAAGAATGGAACTCGAAAAAATTCTGGACTTTCAAATGTCCGGCATCGAAGTCGAATCGGATTTCTTCAAAGTTCTTGAGGATAAGAAAAAAAAAACTCTGACAACTGCCGCCGACATCGAAAAAAAAAGTTGGTGGAATCCGGAACTTCATAAAAGAGAAGCGTTAACCGGTAAGGCCAAACTGCTCAATTCGGGCAATCCTCTCAAAAGAGGAATCGAAATTAACACCCCGGAAACGGGAGGTCAGATGAAAGAAGGCGCGGACGCTTGGTACGGACAAGACACGCGCGGCAACAAGGGTCAAGGTGAACCTGCGGGCGGAGGTGGGGCTTGGGGTTACCGCACCGAAGAACTTTATAAACAATTTCTTGCCAAGCGTAAGATTCTATGGGAATACACGATCCAGGTTTCCTTGAAGGAATTCAAAGAAGTGTTCGGCCAAAGTCTCGAAGAGATCGAACTCAATTTAGATCGTCTTTTCGATCCTGAAATCGACATTACTAGAATGTATCGAATGGAAGGAAATCGGATCGATGCTCGAAAATATATTTCCTTCCTATCCGGAAGAGGGGACTCGAAAGTTTTTGATCGAACCATCATTGATAAGAACGAGGAAAAACTGAAAGGTGTGGAAGTTGCCTTTCTCGTTTCCAAATCCAGAAGGATCTTTAACTTCGAATACGCGGTCGCGGTGATTTCCGCGATGCTTTCTTCGGCTTATATTTTAAGGGAACACGAGGTAGATTTTTCGATCCACGCGTATTCGGACCGAAACAACAGAAAAGATAGAATCGATCTGATTCCGATCAAACGCCTGGAAGAAGAATATGACGAGGCTAAAGAGGAAGAAATGTTCAATTATCTACGAACCGACTGGCAAGGCGATTCCGTAGAAGAATATCAGCTTCTCGAAAAGGTAGAGTCGTATTTTTCACCGGAAGCACAGACGAAAATTGTGGTAATGATCTCCGATTTTCGGGGACAAAGAGGAAAGGCGGACGTTTCCGACGAAATCAATTCCAGAGACAACCGTAAACTACATGCAGAAATTCTAAAGAACCAAAATCGGAATTACGTCTTCTTGGGAGTCGGTCTCGGAAGAAGATACATTGCGGAACATCTGTTTCAGGATTCCATTCAGATCACTTCGGATAATTTTTACAATATGCCGAATCTGATCGGAACCGAATTAGGCAGACTCATTCTTACCCATCATAGTATGAGAAATTAATCGGAAGGCCGGAAAGACTTTGTATCAAAGGGATCGAGGGAAGATGATTCGAATGAACCTGAGAATCGATTGTAAGATTTGGGCTCTTTTAGGTGTTATTTCCGCTCATGGCGTTTCGAGATGTTTTATGGTGAATTATCTTTTGTGGTTGGATGATTCGAAGCGGGGATTCTATCGATCTAACTTTGAATGTGGGATGTCCCTCCTTAAAAAAGATATCTTTTTCACAAGAGAATCGTCCCACTTTCGTTAGCAGCGAATTTAAAAGTATTCGCATCGATTCTTCGTATTCTTACTGATCTCTAAAAAGGCAAAAATAAGGATCTTTCGTATTGATCCCTAAAAGGATATGATTGATTTTTCCTGTGTTATTCGAATCGTCTTTATCAATATACGCCTCGTACTATTGTATGCCGCGATGTCTTGATACGAACCTAAAAGATAGTATAACGCGTCCCTTCCGTATTTACTATACTCGGACGCATGAATAAAATACTATGATAAACTATTTCGAAAATTAGAATCTTTCTCTAAAAAGTCGAGATTTCTCGATTTGACTTAATTTTTGAGAACCGTTGTACTTTTGCAAAACCGACTGCTTATTTTCGAGTATCATTTTCATGCGTCCGAGTCGTATCTACGGAGAAAACGGAAACATTCCGTTCGAATAGAAACGAATTGCGTCTAGGTTTTTATATCGAATCGCATTCATCAACGGAGTCATAGCGCGGGTGTTATTTTTCATTCCGACGGCGACGGACAGTATCATTCAAAAAAGTTCCCTGCGTGAGCGATCAATGCGGAGTCAAGAAATTAAAATTATATAATAAGAATATAATAAAAGAAATATACAATTTCTTGACTGAAATACTGTATTTTGGCCCATAGGGAAAAATATTGAGTTATAGCGCGACTCTGCGCTCTGAAATAAAGGCGCTCTCGCAGAGGCACGCCCCTATCCACTGATTCCTTACGGTGTGGATTCCTTTGAAAGACTTCAAAAACTGCTTCCCAAGGTGGTTTCTCTTTACAACAATGTTAGACCACATGGGGCGCTTTCTTCAATGCGCCCAGCTCATTCGAAAATAAATTTACTAAAAATAGAAGGAACACGGCGCAAAAAAAGGATGCGATTGTGGGAACTCCCACGTTTTAGTAGATACAGGCCTTTTTTTGACCTCAGTGAGCGGCTAAAAGGTCGAATGTAAATGAAGCGCTAAATTTCATCGAGTGCGTTAGACAAAAGGATTGAATTCAAAGGGACAATAAAAGTGGATTTTAGATTTTAGGAATTCTTACAAAGACGGTAGAATATCAAATGGGCTTTCGGAAAAAAAATTTTCCCTAAAATCAATACAATCAAACCGGATAAAGTCGGTTTAAAAAAGTAAGATGGCAAATAAAAAAGAAGAATCCGGACATTCTCCTCTGGTCAATAAAAAGGCCAAGTTCAACTTCGAATTAGTTTCTTTCATCGAAGCGGGAATCGTTTTGTCCGGATCCGAAGTCAAGAGCCTTCGAGAAAAGAAGGGGAATCTTACCGACGCATTCGCTAAGATTAAAAACGGGGAAGTGTTTTTGGAGAATTTTTCAATCACTCCGTACAAAAACGGAGGATATGCCAATCATCCCGAAATTCGTCCGAGAAAACTCCTCCTTCATAAGAAGGAAATCGAAAAATTGGAACGTCAGGTAAAAGAAAAGGGTTTGGTTCTCGTTGCTACTAAGGTTTATTTTAAGAATAATCTTCGTGTGAAAGTGGAAATCGCCGTGGGCAAACCGAAAAAGATCCACGATAAACGGGACGACATGCAGAAAAAAGACGCGCAACAGGAAATCGCTCGCGCGTTGAAATCATCCAATCGCTACGGATGATCGGTGACGAAAATCGGGAATAGAATGGCTAAAGCCGGAAAAAAAGAAATCGCAGAGTCGGAAGAAGTTGTTCCGGTCAAAGCTCCTCGTAAAGGACCCGGAGAAAAAATCCCGATTGTGTCGATCGTGGGCAGACAAAACGTAGGAAAGTCCACTCTGTTTAATTCTCTTTTGAAGAAAAAACTCGCGATCACGGAGGATTATCCCGGTGTGACGCGTGACGTTCTTTCGGCGAGGATCTATCAGGAAGAAAAGGATCTCGACTTTTATCTCTGCGATACTCCCGGGCTCGACATAGAAAATCCGGATTCTCTTTCCCAAACCATATTAGAAGCCGCTTATAGACAATTAAATGAGTCCGACGTGATCATCTTTTTATTGGATAAGAATCTGATCACCGCCGCCGATCATACTTTACTCAATTATCTGAGAAAGGAATACGGACCCGCGGACAAGCCGATCATCTATTGCGTCAACAAGGCGGACAAGGAGCTCGACGAATTCGATCTGGAGGAATACTACAGAATGGGTCTTGCCGAAGTACTGCCGATTTCGGCGATCGGAAGAAAAAATCTGGGGCTGTTACTTGAGAAAATTAAATTTTTCTTAAGTAATAAACCAGGTAAGGTTTGGATCGAAAAAATTACCGCTTCCAAAAAAAAGGATCTACAACCTCTTCCTCTTGCGGAAGAGGACTACGAGTTCCGGCTTGCGATTATAGGAAAACCGAACTCCGGAAAATCCAGTCTTTTGAATGCGATTTGCGGTTATGAAAGGGCGGTTGTGAGTGATGTCGCCGGAACAACCCGGGATTCCGTGGATACTTTATTGGAATTTGGCGATAGAAGACTTCTACTTACCGACACCGCCGGAATTCGTAGACATAGCAAGACCGCGGAAGCTCTGGAATTTTATTCGTATCAAAGAACTCTAAAGGCGATTGAATCGAGCGATCTCGTCATCCATCTTTTGGACGCAAAAAAAGGATTCGGAGATTTCGATAAAAAGATCACGTCTCTTCTCCAGGAAAAGGGAAAACCGTTTTTGATCGCGGTCAACAAATGGGATTCCATCGAGGATAAAACCGACAAAACTTTCCGGGAATACAAGGAAAAACTTTACAGTCGTTTTCCGTTGTTAAACGAAGTGCCGATTATCACGATCAGCGCGACCGAAAGGCTGAGGGTCCAAAAACTCATCGATCTTTCTTTCGATCTCGCGTCCAGATCTCATCGAAAGGTCAGCACATCCGAGCTCAATAAAAATCTAAAGAACTGGATGAGCCAGGCGGGAAGATCCTTTTCGGCGCATCAACCGCCGAAGATGCTTTATTGTACACAGGTTTCCACTTCTCCCTTTCACCTGATCCTGTTTGTAAATCACGTGGAATACTTTAAATCGAACTTGGTTTCTTTTTTGAAAAAGAAACTCACCGAAGCTTATGACTTGCAGGGGATTCCGGTTCGATTGGAGTTTCGATCGGATCGAAAATGAACTTCGCGATTTTTGCATTTCTTAGTTTTATCGCGGGCTCGATTCCTTTCGGATATTGGATTGCTCTTCGATTTGCAAAGACGGATATCCGCAAATTCGGGAGCAAAAATATAGGGGCCACAAACGTGGGTCGTTCTATCGGTTGGAAGTTCGGTTTTCCGGTGTTGGTCTTGGATGTGGCTAAGGGTATATTTCCGGTTTATCTTTCCGGGATTTATGTTTCGGAAGGAGGGATTCCGTTTCAATTGGCCTGCGGAGTTCTCGCAGTTTTAGGACATATGTTCTCGCCTTTTTTAGGTTTCAAAGGAGGGAAGGGAGTTGCCACTACATTGGGAGTATTTTTGGTTTTGACTCCTGTTGCCTGTCTCGGGGCGTTCTTTATTTTTTTGGTGACTATTAAATATTTTAAATTCGTATCTCTCGGATCAATTTTTGCTTCCCTTACTCTTCCGCTCGTTTATGCTTTTTCATCGGTTCTTCTTTTGCACGAAGAGGTTTCGTATTGGATCTTGGGGACAATGGTGCTTATCTCCGTCGGAATCATACTCACTCATAGGGAAAATATTTTTCGGATCTTAAATCGATCCGAATTGTTCGCGGTCAAAAACGAAGACGAGGAACAAAACGGTGATTCAGAGAGAAATCGACGATAACAAAACCCGTGAAGAAAAGATAAAATTTTTAGAACAATATCTTCAGTATCATCCCGTATTCGAAGTCGTCGATTTATACAAATGGCTTTATTATGGAGAATTCGGCGAGGTTGAAAAACAGGAATTCTATTCGGATCAGAGCGAAGTCGTTCCAGAATTACAGTCCATACTGGATGATCTGAAAGCCGAAAAAAATAAGCCTTACCCAGAGATGGTTTGGGAGCCGCTTGGGTTTTCTCAAAGATATCTTCTTGTTTATCTTACTCCCTATGTAAAACGCGATTACCCTCTCAAACGATTGGTCAATTTGATGCAGAGATCTTCCGCATTTCAGGGATATCGAATGAGATTCAAATTGGACTGGATCATTCTCAAGGATATCATCACGGAAAAAATGCCCGTGTTCACAAAACAGGAATTCAATGATTTTGAGGACCGTATCGGATTTCAACAATTGCCGGACGTGGAACTTTCGAATACTTATAAAAGTACGTATCCCGCGAGCTTTCGAGTCGTGTCCGCAAAATTATTCTACGAATACTTTCCCGAGTTCGTAAAAGAACCGCAAGGATTTTCTCTCCTGATGGAAATGGGTGGGGAGCGAGAATCCGAATTGGAATTATCCAAACGAGAGGATTCGTTTGGATCCGAAGCGAACCCGGAATCTCAGGCAGTGCAAAGAAAACATGCACGGGAAACAAAAAAGAGAACCGGGAACCAAGGCTTTTCAACGGAAGACGAAGAGCCCTACGAAGAAAATCCGGAGAATTTCAATTTTGACGGTTTGTAAGAAAGCTTGAGAGTCAACGCCAATGTTTCCGCGGCTTTTGCTCTGCACCGCGGATTCTGCTTTACAAGGTTCTAAATTTTATGTTAGGTTGAATAAAAAAGGAAGTTCGCAGTCATGCTCAAAGAAATTAATTTTGCAGTTCAAAGCTCTACGGGAGCTAGGCAATTTTCCAAATCCGAACTTACTCTTCGTAATATGCCCGATCGTCTTCACCCGCTTTCCGAATTAGAAAACGTAAACTCGGGAGCGAGAAACATCGCAAAGGTAGGGGTCAATACGGATGACCAAGCTATTCGTCGCGGTTATCTGATCGATTTGAACGCGTAATTTGTTATCGCTTTTACGAAGTGATCTTCTGAAGAGCGTATCAATCAGGGTTCGAATTTAAATAGAATCTTTGGATTCGTGTGTTCGATAACGATTCAAGCGACTTCTAAAAATTTCAAAATCTGCTATTTATTTAACGTGAGTTCGGCCTAAGGAGAGAGTAAAAGTTGTAAATTGTCTTTGGATCTCAAATTCAAAGAAGGTTTTTTTGGAAAAAATGAAAATGCAACTAACCCACTTAATAAATTAACAGCCCAATTGAAAAAGCTTCGATGTCTAGTATGTTGAATCTGACAGATATTTTTGAGTTCATCATTTACGGATTCAATGATAGCTCTTTTTCTTAAAAGAATTTTATCAACTAAGGGCATTCATTTATTTTTCATATTCTTTTTAAGTTTTGTAATGAGTTGAATTCCTTTTTCGAACCACCGGACAAAAGTATTTTCACGTTCCAGTTTATTTTTTGTTGTGTACAATAATCGTCTATGGCACAAAATATCTCTGTCAGATCCATATTTAACCCTTTTCTTGCTGGAAATTTAGTTCAATATGTGATCTGGCGCTTTTCAGTACAAGATCTTTCTCTGTTTTCCTTTTTACGATCCTGCTCACGTTAAAAACGATTCAGAAAAAATATTGGGAACTACTACGAGACGGAGCCACCGGCCAAAAGTTTACGTTTGAGATTCGTAAACTCTTTCAGAACGGCTCCCAAAAAAAGATTTTTCTTTCTGGTTTCGTC
>NZ_AHMT02000027.1:200000-202500 GCF_000243815.2 Leptospira alexanderi serovar Manhao 3 str. L 60
CAGACAAGATTATACGTTATCTGAAATTTTCCACTCTTACCAAAAAATTGAAAGAGTCCGAAGACGAGCTTCAAGGAATCAAGGATAAGAACCAGACCCTACTGGATACGATCGGTGAAGAAACCGGAAGAATCGAAGTGTTGGAAAAAGATAAGTCGGAAATCGAAGTGAGAGTTTCCGAAATCGACAAGAAACTATACGATCATCTTTCCCAAACGAAAATTCAAAAAGAAAAGATCGAGAAAAACAGACAGATTATTCTGGAATACGAAGAAAGGGTTTCGGAGATGACCTCAATCCTCAATGGGGAAGAATCCTCTTTGAGTTTGTTAGTTATCGATCTAGAAAGGATTCAGAAAGAAGTTTCCGAGTTAGAAGGGGAGATCGAACTTCTTGAGGAAGAGATTCGGAAGCTAAAAGACTCCAAACTTGGCCTTGAAAAACAAATCGAGGATGAAAACGTTTCCGTTCTTGAAAAGGAATCAAAGATTGTCTCAAACGACAAGGCTCACAATGCGCTTCGTGAAAAACTCAAGGAAGTCATTTTCGAACTCGTTAGCCGACTTGAGTCCAGAAAAAAAGAAGCGATCGATACCGAAAATCGCAGAAAAGAACTGAAGGAGTTTCTCCTTTCCAAGATGTCAGAATATTCTCGGAAGATAGAGACGTTACGATCTGATTTGGAACTTTCCGAAAAATCGAAGATTCAATCTGTTCTGGAAACCCTGGATCTGGGGGAGTTGCGATTCAAACTTGAGGAGTTCGTTCATCTTGAGGATATGATTCGAAACATTCTTTTCGATCGGGACGGATTTTTATCCAGAAAGGAAGCTTTGGATCAGCAGATCGAAGATCTGATTTTGGAAAACGAAAACCTTACGAGAGGTATTAAGGATTCCGGTTTAAAAATCGAATCCTTGAGAGAAAGTTTGGAAGCCAATAAGGAACAAACTGTATTTTTAGAAAAAAAAGTATTGGAACTCGGTTCCGAAAGAAATTCCAGACTGGAGGCGGGAAAGGCAATCCAACTACGTAAGGAAGAAATCGAAAAAAGGATTCAGACCGCAAAGGATTCCATCCAAAATGTGATCTCTAAAAAGCAGGAATTCGAAAGAGAAGTTTCCGAGCTAGAACAACAGATAGAATCGAGTTACAATGAATTTTTGGATATGAGCCGTGTTCTTGAATCCGAAAAAGAATCTCTTCGGAATATTTTGAAAGAGATACAAAACTTAAAGCATGATATTCAAAAGAATCAGGATGATTTTAAGAACCTGATTCCTATTCTGACGGAAAAGGAAAGAACCGTTTCCGGTTTGAAAGTGCAGATTGATTCGTTTACCGAGGAACTTTATAACGACTATTCCATTTCCGAACAGGAACTCGTTTCAGAATTTCAAAATAGAAACTTAGAAAGAACTAAAGAAGAAGTAAAGCTTAAGAGGCTTAAATCCGACATTCAGATGTTGGGTTCTATCAATCCTCTTTCCATTGAAGAGTATAGAAGTGTGAAAGAAATTTTTGAACACCATCGAGTTCAAAAAGAAGATATTGAAAAATCGAAAGCGGACGTGGAAGACGTTCTGAATCGAATCAACGAGGAATCCGAAAAACTATTCCGTGAAACTTTTGAAAAGATTCGAGAGAATTTTCAGGAAACTTTTTCTACTCTTTTCAATGGGGGACGTGCGATTTTAGAATTGGCGGAAAACGAGGACAGTCTGAATGCCGGGATCGAAATTATGGCGGAACCACCCGGTAAACACGTTCAAAATTTACGGCTTTTGTCCGGTGGCGAAAAGTCCATGACTGCGATTGCGTTGCTCTTCGCGATCTATATGGTAAAACCTTCTCCGTTTTGCTTTTTAGACGAAATAGACGCGGCTCTTGACGAAGCGAATAAACTTCGTTTCTGTCAGATTCTGGACAAGTTCAAGGACAAGTCTCAGTTTATCGTGATCACCCACGCTCAATCCACGATCAATAGAGCGAATTCTCTTTTCGGAGTTACGAACGAGGAACCGGGGATTTCCAAAATCCTTTCTTTGAAATTGAATGAGGCGGTTTCTATCGCGGAGAAGGTTACGGAAGCGGCCGTTTAAAAGAAAATTTTCATTTGGAAAAATACGGCGTCATTATATGCAGAAATTCTAATTCGTTTTACGTGTAGAAGTTGTTTCCAAATTATCGTTTATTTTCGACCACCGATGGCGTGGAACAGGATTGTGTTGCGCTTCCTTAGTATATGTTCCCTGTGATTAGTGAAGAAAATGGAGTTTAATTTTAATAACGAAATAGAAAATCTTCCTTCCGGTGCTAAATTCAAATCAGATTGCGATTGAAGTTGAGTCTCTTAGTACCAACTGAAATCACATTTACGATCTTGTAGCGTCCTAGAAAAAGTTGTCAGAAAAAGGAAGGGAAAATGACAACGATCAGACGTTACAGCGAAGCGTTCAAGATGAAAGTGATCAAGGAAATAGAGAGTGGCAAATACAAC
>NZ_AHMT02000027.1:207500-210000 GCF_000243815.2 Leptospira alexanderi serovar Manhao 3 str. L 60
TATTCCTGTTAGTAGAAATGTGCGCCGACTTTCGAGAAGCGCACGTTTCAATTGCAGAAATGGAAAAGCCCGAGAGTTTTCTCGGGCTTTTTTTGCGTCTAGGCAGAGATCAACCCTCCTAGGCAAGGTCACCTAAAACCCTGAGCCCTAAAACGTAAAAACTTCTGACAACTACTAAAAGCTATCTCAAAAATACTTTATCTTTGCTTAAAACGCCGATTCCAATCATTCTAAGATATTTTTGAGATAGCTTCTACTGTTCTAGGAGCGGTTTGTTTGCGTCCGGGTGTTTTGCCAAGTATTCTTGAATCGTATTTCTCTTTTTTTCTAAACGAAAAAGATGATCCTCGATGATCTTTCCGAAGTCCAGTTTACCGGTAATGATCTCATAACGTTCTGTTTCTATCGTTCCTAAATCCAGATCAGAGTCGATTTCGGAAGAACGATCCGCATATCTTTGGGCTTCCTTCCAATAGGGAATCGCTTCCTTATAAAATCCGTCTGCGACTTCGAAGGAACGATTTAGATCGTACGCGAAATCCAGATTGTGGAAGTAAAGATGTCGTTTATCAAATTGGGACGCGATTCTCATATACGAGCGCATGATTTGAAGATTGATGTGCATAAAAAGAAGATTGCGATATTTATAATATTCTTCCTCGTCTTTCACGGGACAAAGGGCGTTCTTTGGATGTCTGAATCGTTTTTTTAGTCCGATCTTTAGGAAATAAATGTTCCTTCTGAGTTCGTTTTCTCCGTAGTGAAGTTTGAGTCCGTAGAGCTGGTAATAATCTTCTAAAAATTTGGGTTCCCATTTGTGAAGTTTGTAGGGCACCCAATCGGAGAATTTCGTATAAGGACCGTTTTTTTCATATTCGTAGTTGTAATCTAGGTCGATCTCCGCGGAGATCGAGGTCGTCTCCACGTTTAAAATGATTCCTAAAAGGATGCAGTAGAGCGGTCTGATGATTTCCACGCGCATTCAAAGTGATTTTCGGCAGATTCTAATATTTAGATGAGAGCGGAACGTCCGGAAAATACGGCGCTTTCTTTGGAATTTCGAATCGGATATTCTTTTTCAGACTCAAAAAATCGGCGCTTCGGAGCTGATTTTTTGAATTTGTCCGCCGCGTCGAATCGTACGATTTCGCCTTTAGAAAACGGATGAATTCGTTTTCTTCTCGATAAAAAAATAATTTTTTAAAATCGGCATTGAGTCTAAACTACGAGTTTAAGAGCTATTTCATCTGGAAACGGGTTGACCTCTGATTTTTTAGAAGAAGCATAGTTCTCGCAGCAAAGTTTCATTTTTTGGTCTTTTAATTCGTGCTACTGAAAATCTATCAATATAAGAATTTTCTAATTCGTTTTGCGATTTTGAGCATCCTGACTTTGGGAGGATTGGTTTTACCTCTTTCCGCGGAAACTCTATCCGGTTCTTGGTTTTCCGGGATTCGAAAGTCCGTTTCGGAAGGGATTTCCAGCGGAACCTTTGATTGGACTTCCGGATTTCTTCTGATCGCAGGCGGGGTTCTTGCAAGCCTTTTACCCTGCGTATATCCATTGTACCCGATCACGGTCGGAATCGTAAGGGCTAGGGGGGAAGGTTCTCCTAGAATTTTACATCCTGCGATTTACTACCTCGGTTTGATCACAATCTATGCTTCTTTCGGACTGATCGCTGGTTTTTCGGGAGGGGCGTTTAACGTAATCTTGCGTTATCCGATCGTGAACCTTGCGCTTTCCATTCTTATTTTTTTATTGGCTTTGGGATCTTTGGATTTGATTCATCTTCCTTTTTTTCAATCCAAGGAGGTAAAAACCGCGAAAGGTTGCGGCGGAACTTTTTTCCTGGGAATGGGTGCCGGACTTCTTTCCTCTCCCTGTGTCGGTCCGGTTGTGGTCGCGATTCTTTTACAGATTACGGTTGGTTCCGGTGCGATCTCGATTGATTCTGTGCTTCTTGCCGCGTTTAAGATGTTTTTATTCGGAGTCGGTTTGGGATTTCCATTTTTAATGATCGGTGTTTTCGGTTTGAGTCTTCCTAAGTCGGGGAAATGGATGCGTTGGGTCCAGTGGGTCTTAGGGATTTTCGTATTATACTTTTCTTATACGTATTTTCAAAAATCTCTTTTGGGTTGGGGAATCTCTGATTCTTCGATCCTTTTGTCTGCGTTTGGAATTTTATTCCTGCTTCTTTGCATTTACTTCTTTCTTCCGGAAGAATGGGATCGTTATGTGAGAATGAAAAAGACCCTCTTTCTCGGAGGGGTGATTTTGTCCGCGGTTGGATTGGTGATTCTTTTCACACAAAACTTAAGAGGGATCGATTCGGTAATGGAAATAGAAACGAAGGGAAACCTTTCCTGGTTTCGATCTACTTCTAAGGCCTATGAGGAGGCCGCAAATACGGGGAAAAAAGTGTTTGTCGATTTTTATGCGGATTGGTGCACGAATTGCAATGCGTTCGAAGAACTCACACAAAATGATTCTGCTTTGA
>NZ_AHMT02000027.1:220000-226608 GCF_000243815.2 Leptospira alexanderi serovar Manhao 3 str. L 60
GCCGGAGATTGCATCCCGCGCTCATTTGGAAAAGATCAATCTTCTTTTGGAAGAAGCGATGGAAGAGGCAAGGATTCGATTCGAGGATCTTTCTTACGTCGCGGTTACTTCTTCTCCCGGATTGACCGGATCCTTGATGGTCGGAGCTCAGATGGCTCGTTGTATAAATATGGTTTATGGAACTCCGATTTTACCAGTTTGCCATCTACAATCCCACTTTGCCGTGTTACACCTTGAGGGAGTTCCCACAGAATTTCCGGTTTTAGGGTTACTACTTTCCGGGGGAAATTCCGCCATTTATACCTTACAAGAATTCGGCAGGATGGAGCTCGTCGGAGATACGATGGATGACGCTTTGGGAGAAGCCTTTGATAAGGTTGCGGGTCTTTTGGATCTCCCTTATCCTGGCGGACCTCATATCGAGGCGAAAGCGAATGAGTACATTTCGTCCCCGGATGAAAAACCGATTCTTCCTTCGTTATTGCGAAATTTGCCTCAGGAAGAGGTATCTTTTTCTTTCAGCGGACTGAAAACAGCGGTGATGGTTTTACTGGAAAAACAGAAGGAAGTTTCCAAGGAGCAAATCTGTTGGAACTTTCAAAACTCCGCTTTCGATTTGGTGGAAAGAAATCTGAAACGAGCGGTGGCGAAAACTGGAATTCGCAAAGTTTTTGCGGGGGGAGGAGTGCTTGCAAATACAACTCTTCAGAAACGATTGCAGGTTTGGGCGGATAAAAATTCCGTGGAACTTTTTACTCCCAAGAAAAAAATTTATTGTACCGATAATGGTGCAATGGTAGCTTCACTGGGATACCATTTGTTCCGGAAAGGTTACAAAAAAGGCATCGATTTTACGGTCAATCCATCCAGACAGGAGATTTTTTCATGAAACTCAAACTCAGTTGGGTTCCGAATACTCTTACACTCGGAAATCTCACGATGGGATTCAGCGCGATGCTCGTAGCATCGGAAGCGGGATCCAGGGGCGCAAGTGAGCTGCAGGCTTATACCTTGGCGGGATTTTTTATTCTTCTCGCCGCACTTTGTGACGGGTTGGACGGAATGGCCGCGAGAGCGCTCAATGCGACTTCCGAACTGGGAGCCGATCTTGACAGTCTCGCCGATTTGACCGCGTTCGGAATCGCTCCGGGTTATTTGATCTATCAGATGGTTCTCTGCGAATATAAGATCGACGTCTTCGGAAAGGAAGATCTATTTCCGATCGGAATGCTCGTCGCCGCGATCTTTCCAATTTGTGCCGCATACAGACTCGCAAGATTCAATGTAACGCACGATCCGAAATCCTTTACCGGACTTCCTTCTCCGGTTGCGGGAGTTACCGTGGGATTTTTCCCGATCTTTTTGAACGCGAATTCCGCGCCTCATTGGATTACGATCTCTGCATTCGTAGCGATTGCGATGTTGATGGTTTCCAATATACGTTATTCGAAACCGCAAGTCGTGATCCGATCCAAACTCAATCCTACGAGATTGTTTTTACTCGTCGCGGGAATTACCATTCTTCTGATGCTCGTGGGATTCAATCGTTGGCCTTGGCTCATTTACGGATTGATTTTCTTTTATATTTTTTCCGGAATCATGACTTTTCTAATTCATTTGATCCAGGAATTCCGGGTCAAACTGGATTGATATTGGTGGAAAAAACGGACTTCTGTTGAATTGGTTTTGAAGATAATGGTCCGTTCAGTAAAATTTTCATTTAAATTGGCGGTTCGTGAACTTTACTAAAAATATCAAACTCGATCACTAAAGAGCCAGGCACGTTTTTTGTGAAATAAAGTTGGAATCTTTATGTTTCGGTAGAACCGCAAGTTTGCCTGCGTATCAAAATAGGATTTACGTTCCGTTAAAAAAGTAATAGTAGGTTTGTCTCTTCTGTCTGAAATTTACGAATGTAAATTTGTCTTTCCTTGGAAAATGAGTTTCCAAGTTTCAAAATGTCGGTGATTCGTGCGATCTTGTTTGTCAGATATTTCTCTGAGTTATCTTGTGTAACATTCTATTTTTAGAAATTGAAATTCGAATGAGTAGGCGTATGGCTTTGTATTGTTGTAAAGAGAAATCGTTTTGAGTGGACAAAGAAAATAAAAATCAAAATTCTAATTTTCATAGTTATGAAACAAACGACTCACAGGATTCAATTTCGGGATTCGAGAGAAACATTTCCGCTCAAATCGGAATCCGTGGATCTGGTTCTTACCTCACCTCCTTATCCGATGATCGAGATGTGGGACCAACTCTTTTTCAGCTTTTCAAAAGAAATTCGAGAAAGTTTTTCTACCGATCCCAACCTTTCTTACGAAAGAATCCATATCGAACTCGATAAGGTTTGGAAAGAATCTTTCCGTGTTTTGAAAAACGGAGGTTTTCTCGTAATCAATATCGGAGATGCTACGAGAAACACCTCCGCAGGTTTTCAGATTTATATGAATCATGCGAGAATTCTACAAGGATGTAACTCGATTGGTTTTCAAAGTCTTCCCGGAATCCTTTGGAGAAAACAAACGAACTCACCCAACAAGTTTATGGGTTCCGGAATGCTTCCAGCGGGTGCGTATGTGACATTGGAGCATGAGCATATTTTAATATTTAGAAAAAATAATAAAAGAAAGTTCGTGACTAAGGCGGAACAATTCGCCCGCGCGCAAAGCGCGTTCTTTTGGGAAGAACGCAATTTTTGGTTTACCGACCTTTGGGATTTCAAGGGAAAAAAGCAGAGTCTGAACCCACTCGCAGGAAGAGAAAGAAGTGCGGCATATCCTTTGGAGCTTGCAAACAGAATCATACTGATGTATTCCTTAAAGGGAGATGTCGTTTTGGATCCTTTTTTGGGAACTGGGACGACTACTTTGGCGGCGATCGGAAACTGCAGAAATTCGATCGGATTTGATTTGAATCCGGGTTTATTCCGAACTCAGTTCGAAGATCTGTCTTCCCTCGGCGAAAGTCTCAATCGAATCGTCGAAAAACGGAAACGTGATCACGATCTTTTCGTACAAACCAGGCAAAACGAAGGAAAATCTCTTCTTTATTTCAATCAAAATCTGCAAACTCCCGTCGTAACCAAACAAGAAAAATTTCTGAATTTAGAAAAAATCGTCGGACTTTTTCGCAACTCGGATGAAGAAATCGTAGCCGAATATTCCCCTCTGCTTCACACGGCGGTTCCGCCGCAACTCGAACCGGCTCAAGCTCCGGATCAGTAGTAGGGATCGGATCACACAACGGACGGTATACATATTACTTTATTGAAACATAAGAAAATGGTCATACACCTGAAGTTTCGACTAATGCGTTTTTCAAGCCTATAAGCGAAGGGAGACCGTTTTGTCTCGATTAAGCGATGATAACATTTGACATGTCGGAGATCATATAGAGGTATGAAGAACGCGTTACTCATCTCTATAATGGAATTCCCAAAATTCTGCTTTTAAACGGGGATTTGCGCTAAAACCGACGTTACTCTTTTATGTGGAAATCAGTAATGGAAATAAGAAGGAGTTGTCATTGGAACAAAGTCGAGAAATATTCAAAATATTGAAAGCCCGTTTTGAGAAAAATATGAACCGTCATAAAGGACTTGGTTGGAATAAAATACAAACAAAACTGGAAGCTAATGCTGAAAAATTATGGTCGCTCAATGAAATGGAAAGAACAGGCGGCGAACCGGATGTTGTCGATTACGATAAAAAAACGGGCGAATACGTTTTTTACGATTGTTCGGCGGAAAGTCCTAATGGTCGAAGAAGTGTTTGTTACGATCGAGAAGCGTTGGAATCAAGAAAAGAGCATAAACCAAAAGATAACGCCATTGATATGGCTGTTGCCATGGGTATTGAACTTTTAACGGAAGAGCAATATAGAAATTTGCAGAAACTTGGAAAGTTAGATACAAAGACATCGAGTTGGTTAAAAACGCCTTCCGATATTAGAGCGCTTGGCGGCGCTATCTTTGCTGATTTCCGTTACGGGCATGTCTTTGTATATCATAACAGTGCGGAATCTTACTATGCCGTCAGAGCGTTTCGTGGCTCTCTAAGAATTTAAATTCGATTCTTTTGAAGTAAATGTGAGACGATTGCATCTCTCGCAGATTTCCTGCGGAATAATTCCCCATTGCATTAGATGGCCGAATACGAAACATCCTGCGCAAAAACCCACGAAGGATTCCAAAGCCGCAAAAAATACGAGAATTCCAAGCGTGATTTGAAACGCCAAAATCTGCCCTTGTATCAGAAGTATTAAAGAAGTTAAGCTAAACAAAAACCCCACTCCTTGGGCGAATCGTTTCGGAGGTCCTGCCACGGTTTTATTCCCCAGTTTCAATAAAGGAACGATTCCATGTATTGCGAGTCTCGCAAAAAGGGAAAACTTTGGTCCGTATAAAACCCGGGCCGTAAATCCGTAGAGCAAAGCTAAATTCAGCCAAACCGACTGAGTTAACAGGGTTGCAATCGTGAGAAGAAAAACGAGTCCAGCCACCGATCTTGCGGCGTACTCGTTGACTGAATCTGGAAATTTGCCGACTTGAATCATAAACCTTCCTTCCATCTTAGATAACGACAGATCTAATCCTTGGACTTAATTTCAACTAAAAAATTGTCCAATATTTCTGCAATAGCTTAAATATTTTATTATAACGTTGAAATTTCTGCTATATTTGTCTAGATTTTGGTTTTCACTAATGCTTTCGTTCTTTTGTTTCGTTCAAAATTATGTCTCATTTTCTTATCAGGCTTTGTATTGGCATGAGTGCATGCAGCTAGCGTGAACTCGGCGCAAGAAAATGAGAAAGAATTTTCCAAAAGTAGGAACGTTTTAGATGTCAGGGTTTTAGGGATCAGTGGTTAGGACTTTACCATCACCTTACCCACAAGTAATGGGATCTCAAGATCAATTTGTCGGAATTACGACAAAATCCCCCGTGAAACTTAGTTCCCACAACGCGCCCTAAACACCGACCCATAGGAAGGTGTTTGCTGAGTTCAGGAAGCGTTGTGCCTGAGTTTCCCCTTATTTTTGGGTGGGGGTGGAGGTGGAAAGGTTCGGGAGATTTTTCTCTATCAGAAAATCATACTCCTTGCAAGTAAAAAGTGGGGTTCCTGTCGGAACACTTGCGTTTTATTGTATGTAAAGTTCTATCCACTAAAATCTAACCCCTAATCACTAACACGTCGGAACACTTGCGTTTTATTGTATGTAAAGTTCTTGTAAAGTCCTAAAATGAGGTTGACAGAAATCATGCAGCTTGATGAACAAAATCAGGAGTTAAAAGGCCTAAATGCTGGAGAAGCCTGACATTGTTGTAAAGAAAAACAGCTTGATTGAGAGCGTTTTGAGCTTCTTTAAAATTATCAAAAGTATTTTTAAAAGAGAATTCGTATTTAAGGGTTTTATTAACTCTTTCCGCGACGGCATTTTCATAACAATGATTTTCTTCGGTCATGCTAATCCTGTGGCCTGCGTAGAGAAGAATATCGGTGTAATCCTTCGAACAAAATTGAATGCCTCGATCGGAATGATGAATGATCTTTTTGTTCTTGGGAAGTTGATCCAGAGCCATCTTTAAAGCATGGATACATCCTTCGGATTCAAGAGAGGGGTGAAGTTTGAAACCAACAATTTTTCTGGAATATAAATCCATTATCAAAGAGAGATATGCAAATCCGTCTTTAATTTTGATGTAAGTAATATCGGAAACGAGAATCATATGTGCTTCTGCCGGAATCAAATTATTGATTAAATTGGGGTATTTGAAGAAAGGATGATTCGAATTTGTGGTTCTTGAATACTTTCTTTGTTTTTCCAAAAGAAGGCAATTGCTCTTTAAAAGCCCAAAAACCTTGTCTCTGCCCATTTTAATGCAATATTCTTGCAGGACAGGTTTCAACATCTCATAAAGTTTTCTGCCTCCCGTTGCAGGCAAAAGATGTCGAATTCTTTTTACTTCATTAAGAAGCAGTTCCTCTCTTGAAATTAATTCCTTACTCGTTTTAGGTATGAACTTCTGGTAAAACGCCTGCCGAGACTTTCCGAAATATCGGCAAGCGTTCGATATGTTGATCCGTATATTCAGCTTCCCTAAAGCTCTTCCGGCCTCTTCGATACAAGATGTCCATAGTTTTTTTTAGATCTATCTTTAAATCTCTCGCTGCAACTTTGACTAAACTCTTGTAAAGTACATTCTCTATCGTTACATTCGATAACGCTTTTTCTAGTTCCCGGATCCTTTTCTGCGCTTCTTTGAGCTGATTCAATTCATTCTCCGTTTCCACTCTCACTATTTTACTCATCAGATGATTCTTGCCATACTTTTTTAACCAGCCTCGGATTGTCACTGATCCTGGAATTCCGTAGTTTTTCATCGCCTGGTTCTGGTTGTATTTGCCACTCTCTATTTCCTTGATCACTTTCATCTTGAACGCTTCGCTGTAACGTCTGATCGTTGTCATTTTCCCTTCCTTTTTCTGACAACTTTTTCTAGGACGCTACATAAAGTTCTATCCACTAAAACCTAACCCCTAATCACTAACACGTCGGAACACTTGCGTTTTATTGTATGTAAAGTCCTGACTCCTAAACCCTAT
>NZ_AHMT02000026.1:0-2500 GCF_000243815.2 Leptospira alexanderi serovar Manhao 3 str. L 60
CTGAATTGTCGACGTTCAAGCGAGTTCTCCGAATTGATTCGAACAACCTCTAAAGTTTTCTTTCCACAATCAATTCCTACATATTTGCCATCTTGACTTTTCATTGCTTTTCTCCTAAAATGACAGAGACGGAAGGGCTTAACAAAGCCGGGTGATATCACCAGCACTCCTATTCGCGGTCGACTTTGTTAAGCCGCCACACTTTGGTTTGCGGTGGCCGATTTAGATTCATCTATTGGTCGGGGTCTAAGCCCCAAAGAAGCGATCAATCTGCCACCGGCCTTCTTGACTCCGTCGAATCAAGAATATCACATTCGGAACTGTCTTACATCCAAGAATCATACTAATCTATTGGCGCTCGATAAAACTCAACGTCTCGCTTCTATTGGCGCTCGACGGGATCTTATGGGAACAGTCAATCAATCGTTAAGTTTGAAATGAAGAACAAGTTGTTTCATTGCGCCGTGTTTGATTTTTGGATCTTCTATGAAAATTTTGCGAAAACTATCTGTGGCGGAGATTTGGTCTTGGAAAAGACCAAACTTAAGAGATGGATCGCTGTGGAGAATCTCTTTTAAGACGGACATTCGGAATTCAGTTGCAAATTTTATACTCTCTTGGGAATGATAGCATAAATTCTGTTCATATTCAGGAGTTTTAGTTTCAACGATGCAATTACGTAAGAAGATTTCGCGTTCCCGTATTTTCCATGAAAAGGACTTTGAGATCAAAGCTTCGTCGATTTCTGGAATCGGGATGGGGCTTTTCCCGAAAGAAAACGTAAACAAAGGAGATACTATCGGATATTATACCGGTAGAATTCTTACCGATAAAATTGCAAACTCCTCCAAATACTGCGGATCGAAATACTTACTTTGGATTTGTAAGGATCATTGGATTTACGGAGAGGGAAAGGAAAGTAATTATACTCGTTTTATGAATCATAGTTCTAAGCCGAACGTAAAACTTGTCGTATCCGTTCGTTGGAAAACAGCGAGATTCGAAGCAATCCGAAAGGTAAAGGTGGGAGAAGAATTATTCTTCGATTACGGTGATGAATATTGGATCAATACGGACATCGATCCGGTGGAAAGAAACTAAAGGTTTGTCTAAACCCCCGTCGAGCGCAACAGAAGCGAGACGCCTGAGTTCTGTAAACCTGATTTTAGGACTTTACACCTATTCACTGACTCCTAAAACCCTGACATCTAACTACTGTATAACAGGACTTTGAGATAAAATAGAAAATTCTTGGGAGGAATTATAATCCTTTACCAATTTAAATCGTACGTTTTGGGGAATATCGAAATTTCTTTTCCACCAACGTTCTCATTAATTTCGGAAAATTCGTAAAAAGACCGTCCGCTCCTCGACTTAAAAATCGTTTTATCTCTTCCGCCTCATTGATCGTATAAACGACGCTTAGGAAATTTTTTTCCGATATCAACCTTAAGTTTTCTTCCGAAGCGTCTTCCATAGAAGGATGAATGCTCCACGCTTTGATCTTTTCTCCGAAAACGATTGCCTCGGAGACGTCTCCGTTTCCGTCTCCCACCAGAACACCTAATTTTATTTCCTGATTGAGCTTGCGAACCCTTTCCAAACATTCCCAGGAAAAGGAAGAAATTACAATTCGAGGTAGCAATTGAAACTGACGAGCCAAACTCAAGACACTAAGTTCGATCGAATTTTCATTCATGTAGGGATCCAAGGCCGTTGATTTGATTTCTATGTTTAAATCGGTTTTGGATTTTTGGATCAAACGTAAGACATCTTTTAAAAGAGGAATTTTTTCTTTTCTGAATTTTCGAGAGAACCAGGAACCCGCGTCCAATTCGTTTAGTATTTTAGCTTCGAATTTCCGAACGTTTCCTACCAATTTGGTCGTTCGATCTAAATCATCATCGTGAATGACCACAACTTCCCTGTCCTCGGAAAGAGTAACGTCCAATTCGATCAGATCGGCTTTCACTTGAATTGCCTTTTGAAATGCAATCATTGTGTTTTCAGGAAATTCTCCGCTGAAGCCTCGATGTGCAAATATGAGAGGTCGTTTTAAATTATTGCGGTCTTTGATGTTTTCAATCATATCTATTCGTTTTTAGAACTTACCTCAAAATTGTAGGAACTCCTATCGAACAACGAAAAAAATGTCCCCCATCTCTCCGGTCTAAAGTGTTACCGATGTGCCAGAACATACAAAGTCCGTAATCTACCTAAGAGAGGTAATTTGTGGGAACTACTGCATTTTGTCATTAGCGACTTAGCAATCATAATTCTTTTGAGGTTTTGGAACAAGTTTTTAGTGTTTCTAAAATATTTCCCACGAAAATACGGCGGTTTTTAAGTTTTGAATTTCTAAATAATGTGAGTTCGGTGTAAGAAGATGAGAAAGAATTTTCTAAAAGTAGGAATCCTACTTTTAAAATTTGTTCGTAAAATCGCGATTTGTTGTAGTTTCCACATTTTAAGAATAGATTTACAGAGTTGAAATTCCAAC
>NZ_AHMT02000026.1:5000-7500 GCF_000243815.2 Leptospira alexanderi serovar Manhao 3 str. L 60
GGACTTTTGGTTTACATCAGGGAAATGGATTCAGGTATAACCGTTCCAGTCGTCATCGAAAACAACGTTCCGAGATTTGCTACGGTAGGCGGTAAACGATATATGGCAAATTTGGACTTTTATATCGATGGAATCAACAACACCGAAATCGATGGTCAAATGTTGAATGTTCCTTTTACGGCAACCGAAATCGATAAAGTGAGTTTTTACGTAACTTCGCAGAAGGTCGGTTTATATGTAAATGGAAACTCTCACGAATCAAACATGGTCTATGACCCTGCAGGAAACAATGCGAGGGGTAATAACGCTCAGGAAAGAGCCGCTTGGAGAAGAGAGAATTATCTTCTAACCGGAGGAGACGGATTCGTCCTCGAGTACGTGTATAAAAACAATTAATTTGTAAGGTTTTCGTCTCAATGCGGGATCAAAATATTTCTTATAAGAAGCGCGAGATCCCGCACGTTGTTAGTTCGACATAGATCGTGTCGAACTAACGAAACGACCATTCCTTCTTGCCGATAACTCACGAAACTCCGATTTAAATTTTGAGCGTGTACTAAAACCTGTATAAAATTCTCAAAGAAACGGCAAGTTTTGAGAAGGTAGTCGATAGGAACAAAACCGCTTCAAGCACCGATTTCAATGAAACAAAAACAAATGAGAATTAATTTTTCAATAACTCTATTATATAACTTAAAATAATTTAAAAGATTCAAATAAGACGGTATATCTTTATTGAGCGATAAAAAAAATTTCCAATTTTTTTAAAATTCGGAAATACGGACAATCGCCTTCCCGATCAGCTTAGAATGGAGTTTGCAGGCTTCTTCCAAACCTTGGTACAGAAGAAGACTTTTCTTTGCGATTCCTAATCTTTCGTTTTTCTTTTCTTCCAAATTTAGTCCGCCTTCGTAACCTTCCGTAATCATTAAAACGGTTCTTTGAATACTCATTCCCAGTATTTCCGTGAGGCCCTTACGAGAAGAAACCTCTTCGTCTATATGATCCATTTCTTTTAAGTGTTTTAGAATCTGATCCTTGAACTTATCTTCGGCTCGAACTTGGGAATACAGACGGGCCGAAAGGATTCTCCCTCTTGTAACTTTTTCGGAAAATCCTTTGAGTTGTTCAAACAACGTTTTCAATTCGGAGAGAATTTTTTCCTGCGTCTTGGACTGAGCTTCTTTGATGATCGTGTTTTTAATCGGAAATTCCGATTCGATTTTGTTTTCAGCGGAAACGTAGTTGTTTTTTTTCTCGGATATACTTTCTCTTACTGGGGAATCGAATTCGAACGTATCTGAAATTTTATGAATTTTATCTCTTGTTAAACGAACGAGTTCTAAGTCACATTCGTTTTTTTGCATATATTCCGAAAAATCCGCGTTGGGAATCCCTTCCAGAATTACTCCGTCTTTTCCGAAATTAAACCAAGGATTTTTTTTCGGATGTTCTTCGAACCATTTTTTGAAAATGAGAAGTTTTTCGTTAGTCCGTATTTCTTCGCCGCGGATTGACTTTGTCCGTTTGACGGGAAGGGCGGTCATTTGTTTGTGATTATGATATTCTCTTCTGAGTTTTCTGGATTCGATATGATTCAGTCTTTCTTCTAAAACTGCACCTTTGCAATGCGCCAGTTTATCCGGAAAGGAAAGATCCTGGCCCACAAGAAGGATGTTTCTCGCTTCCATCTTTTCCGCGAGGCTCGTTGCGTTCGTCGAAACGGATCCTCCGAAATCGACGACTCCGATTTCCTCTTCCGGTTTGGAAGAAAGGATCTTAATCAAAGGAAATGGAGAGGAAGTAAAAAAGCCTTTTTTGAATTTTCCGGGAAGCCGTAGAGAATGATACGAAGAAGTTGGATCGAAAACGATCTTTGCATTTCCGTTATATCCTTCCAAGTATTTGGTATTGAGAGCCTGAGGATCCACGGAAAAAAATAGATCGGGATCGATTCCCGCGTTCCAAAGAACTGTCAACGCAGTATCGACCGCAATTAGAATCAGATTTTTTCTATAGGTTCGAATATCATCCAAAGAAAGAATCAAAGAAGGACCTGCGCCACAAACAAGTATATCTATTTTGCCTTTGCAGAGTCCGAATAAAGAGCCGACTGGTTGCATCTGGGCGAGTTCGGGAAGATTGGAAATAAAATTCCGAGTCCAGATTTTTTCGAAACGAGTGAGTGTAGAAATGTTTACGTCCTTTTTGTGAAAGAATCCTTCCGACATAAGACGTAGTTCTTCGTAAGAATCTTTTTTCCATTGATTGCTTCCCCGGTGAGGAATAAAGCTGATCGGAAAACCGGAAATTCCGCGAAACGCTTCGTAAAGATCCTGTTCTAAAATTGGGGTTAATAGAATCCTGAGCCTTCCGGATTCTAAAAATTCGGAATAGTCGAATATGGAAAGCGCATAACGTATAATCGTCGGTTCGACTTCCATCCAGACCGCCGTTAGATTTTTAAATTTTAAACTTTCCTGGACTACGTAACCGATTC
>NZ_AHMT02000026.1:12500-27500 GCF_000243815.2 Leptospira alexanderi serovar Manhao 3 str. L 60
GAAAGAGTCGGCGCGACTCAAAGTCCATCGGAAGAATTAAAACCTTTCGTGGACGGGGTGGCGATGATTCTTAAGGAATTTTATTCCGTATTAGAAAAATCGAATGTAATTCGTTTTGATCCGAAAGGGGAATCCTTCGATCCGATGTCGATGGAAGCTCTTTCTTCGGAAGAAGGGGATCAATACTCGGAAGAAACCGTCATAGACGTGTACCAAGCTGGCTATTACTACAAGGAAAACGAAGACAAGTTTACGCTTCGGCCTGCAAGGGTTCGAATCGGCAAACCGAAGTCATAATTAGAATCTCAGGGAAGTATAAAGGAGAAAAACAATGTCCAAGGAAAAGATTATAGGAATCGACTTAGGAACAACTAACTCGGTCGTTTCTGTTATGGAAGGTGGTGACCCGGTCGTTATTCAAAACTCAGAAGGAGCTAGAACAACTCCTTCCATCGTAGCATTTACCGCAAAAGGAGAGAATTTGGTCGGCCAGTTTGCAAAGAACCAGGCGATTACTAACGCGGTAAATACGATTCGGTCCGCAAAACGTTTTATCGGGCGTAGAATCAGCGAATGCGAGTCGGAAATGAAACATGTCTCGTATAAGGTCATTCGTTCCGGTAACGAGGGAGTTAAGTTCGAAACTTCCGCGGGAGAATTTACCCCTCAAGAAATTTCGGCTCGCGTTCTCATGAAAATGAAACAGACCGCGGAAGACTATCTCGGCCAAAAAGTAACCAAGGCCGTGATTACCGTTCCTGCTTACTTCAATGACGAACAACGTCAAGCGACTAAGGATGCGGGAAGGATCGCCGGTCTTGAAGTCGAAAGGATCATCAACGAACCTACCGCGGCCGCTCTTGCTTACGGTTTTGATAAGAAAAACGTAAATTCTAAAATTGCGGTTTACGATCTCGGTGGTGGAACGTTCGACATTTCCATTTTGGAGCTTGCCGACGGAGTTTTCGAAGTGAAATCCACAAACGGAGACACTCACCTCGGAGGAGACGACTTCGACATGGCGATCATGGAATGGATGATCTCCGAATTTAAGAATCAAACCGGAATCGATATTTCCGCGGATAAAAATACCGTTCAAAGATTGAAGGAAGCCGCTGAAAAGGCGAAGATCGAGCTTTCCGGAACGATGTCTACCCAGATCAATCTTCCTTTTATCACTGCGGATGCATCCGGTCCGAAACACTTGGACATGACTCTTTCCAGAGCTAAGTTCGATCAACTGACTAAGTCTCTTGTGGATCGTACTCGGATTCCTTGTGAAAATGCCCTTCGTGACGCGGGGTTAAAAGCTTCCGATATCAACGAAGTGATCTTAGTGGGTGGTTCGATTCGGATTCCCGCGGTTCAAGAACTCGTCAAACAGATCTTCGGAAAAGAACCGAACAAATCCGTAAACCCGGACGAAGTAGTTGCGGTTGGAGCTGCGATTCAAGGTGGAGTTTTAGCCGGAGAAGTCTCGGACGTTCTTCTTCTCGATGTGACCCCTCTTTCTCTCGGAATCGAAACTCTTGGTGGAGTGATGACCAAATTGATCGAAAGAAACACTACGATTCCTACGAAGAAATCCCAGGTGTTTTCCACTGCGGCGGACAATCAATCCGCGGTATCGATTCATGTTCTTCAAGGTGAGAGAGAGATGGCTTCTGCGAATAGAACTCTCGGCCGCTTTGATCTGATCGGAATTCCGCCTGCGCCAAGAGGGGTTCCTCAAATCGAAGTTACTTTCGATATAGACGCTAACGGAATCGTGCACGTGTCAGCGAAAGATCTTGGAACCGGTAAGGAGCAAAAGATCAGAATCGAATCTTCCTCCGGATTATCCGAAGACGAAATTCAAAAGATGGTTAAGGATGCGGAAGCTCACGCCGCCGCGGACAAAGCCCAAAGAGAAGTGATTGAAGCGAAAAACGAGTTGGATACGCTTGCTTATTCTCTTGAAAAGACCGTGAACGAAGCGGGGGATAAAATCGGAGCAAGCGAAAAGCAGCTTGCGACGGACGAAATCAAACGCGCACGCGAAGCAATCGAAAGTAACGATAAGGCAAGAATGGAATCCGCGAAAGCTTCTATTTCTAAAATTGCTTCTGATATCGCTACTAAGATTTATTCACAAGGCGCACCCGGTGCGGAACAAGCCGCAGGATCAACCGGTCCCGATCAAGGACAAAACGATCAGGGTAAGAACAACGGTGAAAAGGTCGTCGACGCGGATTACACCGTGGTGGACGATGAGAAAAAATGAAGGCGCGGAACGATTTTTAGAGAGCGGCGCATGATCGAAGGCTTTCAAACGGAACTTGAAGGAGCGATTCTTGAGTTCTTGAGGTTCGGAAATGTGATCGATGTTTTGTAATTTAAATTTCTTGAATATAAGGAATTTGAGTTTTGAGAAAAGTCGAAAAAACGTTGTGTGAGCCGCGTAGGAAGCTAAAAACTTTTCTACGCGGCGTTTTGGAGTCATCGATTATTCAAAAGAGAGTTCGAACAGGCATCCAATTCAACGTTTACTTGGAATTAAACAATGAGTGAAAGAAGTTACTATGATATTCTTGGGGTTTCCAAGAGCGCTAACGACGAGGAAATCAAATCCGCTTATCGTAAGTTGGCGATCAAATATCATCCCGATAAGAACAAGGGTAATAAGGAATCCGAAGAAAAATTTAAAGAAGCCACCGAAGCCTACGAGATCTTACGGGATCCGAAAAAACGTCAGGCTTACGATCAATTCGGAAAGGCCGGTGTCGGAGCCGGAGCGGGCGGATTCGGTCAAGGCGCGTACACTGATTTCTCTGATATTTTCGGAGACTTTGGGGATATCTTTGGTGATTTCTTTGGCGGCAGTAGCAGGGGCGGTTTCAGCGGCGGAAGAAGATCCGGTCCGCAAAGAGGCTCCGATCTACGCTATAATTTGGAAGTTTCCTTAGAGGACGCCGCGCTCGGCAGGGAATATAAAATCGAGATTCCCCGATTGGAATCTTGCGGAGATTGCAACGGTTCCGGAGCGGCGAAAGGAAGTTCGCCGACTACTTGTCTGGATTGTGGCGGTTCCGGCCAGATTAGAAGAACGCAGGGATTTTTTTCCGTGGCGACGCCTTGTCCTACTTGTAGAGGAAAAGGAACGACGATTTCCAATCCTTGTAAAACTTGCGGTGGTCAAGGTCTTCAGGAAAAACGCAGAACGATCAATATCAAAATTCCTCCGGGAGTCGAAACCGGTTCTAGGCTCAAGGTGTCCGGAGAAGGTGAGGCCGGGCCAAACGGCGGATCTCACGGAGATTTATATGTGGTCACGCATATAAAGAGACACGAACTTTTCGAGCGCCAAGGAAACGATCTGATTCTCATTCGGAAAATTACTTTGGCTCAAGCGATTCTCGGAGCGGAAATCGAAGTGCCGACAATCGACGGTAAAAAGGCTAAGATGAAAATTCCGGAAGGAACGGAATCCGGTCAAGTGTTCCGGTTGAAAGGTCACGGAATGCCGTATCTCGGCGCTTATGGAAAAGGAGATCAACACGTAGTCGTGAAGATCGAAATTCCAAAAAAGATCACGAGAAGACAAAGAGAACTGATAGAAGAGTTTGCGAGAGAGTCCGGAGAAAACATTCCCGGATCCAAAGGAAAAATCTTTACAAAGTAAAAAGAATTCGGTCTTTTTCTATTCTCGGAATGAAAGAATAAAAGGATCGATTTCTACATATAAAGATCGGTAAAGAATTTTCGAATAGAGCGACTAAGCTGCACAATACAAAGGAAATACAATGACGGAAAGAGTAAAACTCGGCGTGATCGGAACCGGCCACATGGGCCAGTATCATGTAAACGTGGCAAAAACTCTAAATGATGCGATCCTCGTGGGAATCTATGATGCAGATACTGAAAGAGGAAAACAAATCGCGGAAAAGCACAAAACATCCGCATTTGCGACGATCGACGATTTGATCTCAAAAGTAGATGCGGTAGTTGTCGCTGTTCCTACTTTTTTACATCACGAAATTGCAAAGAAGGCTTTGGAAGCCAACAAACACGTATTAGTCGAAAAGCCGATCGCAGAAACAACCGAGCAGGCAAAAGAACTCGTAAAAATCGCCGCAGACAAGAATTTAATTCTTCTTGTGGGTCATGTGGAGAGATTTAACGGTGCAGTATTAGAATTAGGTAAAATTGTAAAAGATCCTTTACTTATCGAGTCGAGAAGGCTTGCCCCTTTTAATCCGAGAATCAAAGACGTAGGTGTCGTTCTCGATATGATGATTCACGATATTGATATCGTGTTAAATCTGGTCAATTCTCCCGTTAAAAAGCTTTCCGCTTCGGGAACAAAGGTATTGTCCGCTCACGAGGATGTCGCAAACGTTGTACTTGAATTTGAGAACGGATGTCTCGCAAGTATTACCGCGTCCAGAACGACTCAAGCGAAAATTAGAACCTTGAATATCACTCAGAAAGACGTGTACATTATGCTCGATTTTACGGATCAGGAAATCGAACTGCATAGACAAGCTACTTCCGATATTCTTCTTTTATCCGAAGAGATTAAGTATCGCCAAGAATCGATTGTGGAAAAGATTTTCGTTCATAAGGATAATCCGCTCAAACAAGAACAGGACCATTTTATCCGTTGTATCAGAAAAGAAACGGATCCGATCGTAAATAGAAATTCTGACGTTTCCACTTTGGAAATCGCCTATCAAATTCTTTCTGAAATTCACGGAACTTCTAAAAGGTAATCCGGTCTGAAACTGGTTAAGATATGGAAGAAACTTATAACGGAAAAATTCTAATCTCCAACTCTTCGATTGTTATGGACTATTTTAACCAAACGGTTATCTTAATGGTGGAGCATGACAATCAAGGTGCTTTCGGTTTGGTACTGAATAAAAAACAGAAGGTGTTTATCGGAGATGTAATCCAAGGAATCCCGGATCATGTTAGTCGTACTCTTCCGATTTATTCCGGTGGTCCTGTGGATCCTACGTTTATATCGGTGTTACACGAAGACAATAAAATTTCTCAACCCGGAATTGAAGTGATTCCCGGTTTGTATCTCGCGAGAAGTTATGATACCCTTCTGGAATTATTGAAATCCGCTTCCAAGTTTCACGTATACCAAGGATATTCCGGTTGGAGCGCAGGACAGTTGGAAACTGAGATGGATCGTAAGTCTTGGGTGATTCATGAAGCCACAAAGGATTTTGTATTAAATCAAGATCCTGAAACAACATGGCAGGAAGCTCTCAAAAGCAAGGGCGGGATTTATAAGTATTTTGTCGAACACACAAAAGATCCTATGTTGAATTGAAGCCGTTTTTAATCTTTACAGAGAAATTCGGATTATTATGATCAAAAAACAGAGAGGTTAAGGTATGAAAAAGTTTCAAAGCTTGTTTTTTATTTTTACGATTATAGTTTCTTTATTCCTGATCGAAAATCTTTCTGCGGATGGTTGTTATATTTGCACTTCCGGGTCCGCGGATCATTGTAGAGACTATTGCAGGTATGTTGGTTCCGATACATTTGATAACAGAAAAAAATGTCAGGACAAAGGTTGTAAGGTAGGAGGTACCGCTTCTTGCCCGACCGCTTCCAATTACAAAGTTTGTTCCGCTAAGGCGAGTATTTCTACTTCGGAATTTTTCGCGTCCAACCATTAGTAAATTCTCATATGATCTCAATGGGAGATCCCTCAAGTATGTGTTTTATTTTTCTTTGGAAAGTCGTTTGCGAATTTGTTTTTTAAGATAATGACTTTCAAGAATTGAACGACAACGAAGCGCTTTTCAAAATAGGCAAGAATCGTATGGAAAATCCATTTCTTCGAGCTTAAAACCTGCCTCAAAGCCTTAAAAAGAAATCAGTTACAAATCATTCAATCAATTTGTAATAAAAGTGCGGGAATTCCCACAGATTCCGTCCCTATCGATTTTCGAACGGATTTTATTGTTGTTAAATTCTCGTTGGAGTTCATACATTCTGAGGCTTTGGGATATTCTTTTTCGTTATTAAATTCTTATAGGAGTTTCCACATCGGTCTTGAGAAAGGCTTTTATAAAAAGTTCGTTTTTAAGTGATTTCATACAAACTCGTTGGGAATTATAAATACTTTTTTCTTTCCCATTTGTTGGAATCTTGGAACAATTTCACAAACTTTGCCCTGCAAATTTCCTCTATAAATTTGATGCGGGAGCGTTTCGGAAATATCGGTTGCGGATATTATCTCATATATAGAATTATGATTATTGAATATATTTTATTCGTTTCCTTTCTCGGATCTATCGTGAGCTCGGAGCTACTTCTGTATTGTCCTCAAAATAATTTTCAAAAGTGCCTTTTTACCTATCTGAGAATAAATTAACGTGAGTTCGGCGTGATTCATTTTTTTTGTAGGAAGTTGGAATTTGAACTTTGTAAATCTATTCTAAAATGTGGAACTACAACAAATCGCGATTTTACGAACAAATTCTAAAAGTAGGGGCTCCTACTTCTAAAAAATTCTTTCTCATTTTCATACGCCGAATTCACGTTATTTAAACTACGTAATATTTTTTGTATCTTTTGGATATGATACTTTTATCAAGTCGGACAATCAATTATGGTCGGATGGATTTCCGGATCATTTGGATTTGGTGACGAATTAAGTTCGTTCGATTGAGAAAAAGGATGAGTTGTGAGGTTTCGGATCGGGTTCAGTCAAAAGATATAACTTGTTTAATTGTTTTTAATGAATATTCGAACTTTTATCCGTTATGTTCATGGATACGGAAAAGAATTTGAAAATGAAATTTCCAATTACGGATAGAGAAATTTCAGGTAAACTTTGTGTCGTCTTTAAGGGAGTTGCGGAAAATAATAAACTGTGGTAGTATCTTGAGGATCGATTCGTTACTGTAGAGTCGTTTCTTCGAGTAATTGAATGGAAATACACTTCAGATGTGTAGAAGTAGAATATTCAACTTGACCGACTTCAAAATTGGAAGAGAAAATTAAGAAAAGTTCCATGATACGATTCAGTTTTTTCCAAAGACAAGTTTTACTTTTTTTCGGATTCTTTATTGTTTTAAATCAATGTGCGTTAGAATTGGAACGTCCTCAGGTCTCCGCCGTTTCGGGAGTCATCGATCTTTCTTCCTGGAATTTTGAAAAATACGGTCCGGTTGCGTTGCAGGGCGATTGGATTTTTCGTTGGAAAGAATTTATTGAAGATCCGGAAGTAAACTCGGAAAAAAATAGACTCATGCCCGTTCCCAAAGCTTGGACTCGAATCCAAGAGCCGCACGGAGAAAATTATCCTGGAACCGGAATTGCAACATACTTTTTGAAAGTGATTCTCCCTAAAGATCTAAGTTCGACAAATCTTGCGATTTTAGCGGAAACTTCCGAAACCGCATACGAGGTTTGGGTCGATGGGGTTAAAATCGGAACTCAAGGTGTTCCCGGAAAAACTTTGGATACATCCACGCCCGAATGGAACGTAAAAATTTTACCTTTTCGAATTCAAAAAAAGGAATTTCAAATTCGAATTCCACTTTCCAATTTTTATCACGCCAGAGGCGGATTGACCGCGCGTTTGATACTTGGAAATGAGGATCAGATCATTCGACTGAGAGAAAAAAGGATGACTGTAGACGTTTTTCTTCTCGGGTTTTTAATCGCGATGGCGTTGTATCATTTCACTCTTTATTTTTTAAGAAAAAAAGACGCGGCTCTTTTGTATTTTGGGGTTCTTTGTTTTGTGTTTTGTTTCAGAGAAATCAGCACCGAACAAAATCTCATCCAAGTGATTTTTCCTGGTGTTTCGTATCTTGTTCATATGAAAATCGTTTACCTAAGTTTCTATCTGATTCCTCCGATTACGTCAGCTTTTTTGAGAGCTTTATTTCCGGAGGAGTTAAAAAAAGAGATCCATTATATTGTCGTTTTTATCGCAGCGATTTTTTCCCTGATTGTCGTTTCTCAGGATCCTGTTCTATTTACGGGGACCATCGAATACTATTACGTGTTTACGTTTTTATGTTTTGCGGTCGGATTTTACGTCTTGGCGCTCGCATTGATTCGGAAAAAAACCGGTGCGATCGCGATCCTGATCGGAATTTTCGCAGTCTTTCTTGCATACAGTCAGGATATTTTTTATAATAAAAGAATTATACCTACGTTTATTCTTGCTCCGTTCGGATTGATCGCTCTCATCTTTTCTGAAGCTTACCTTTTGGCTAAAAGATATTCTCTGGCTTTCAATGCTATGGAGGACGTGTCTGAAAGTTTAAAAAAGGTGAATTCTTCTTACAGACTTTTTGTTCCGAAGGAGTTGTTAAGAATATTAAATAAACATGATATTCTGGACATTAAACTCGGGGATATTGCGGAAGAAGAAATGAGTCTTCTCTATAACGAAGTCCGAACTTTTTCCGATTCTTCTGAAAAGATGACAGGAAAGGAGAATTTCAAATTCATCAATTCTTTTTTAGGTAAAGTCGGTCCGGTGATTCGTGAAAGAGACGGATTTATCGATAAATATTTCGGAGAAGCCTTTTTAGCGTTATTTCCTCCCGAGCCCGAAAGGGCTTTGGAAAGTGCGGTCGAAATTCAACGAATTTTAAGGGAATTTAATCGAGAAAGGATCGCCAATGGAAAAGATCCGATCCGTTCCGGAAGTGGGATTCATACCGGACCAATTTTGCTGGGAACCATCGGAGAAGCGGAAAGGATGGAAAGCACCGTCATTTCATCTTCAGTGAACGTTGCTTCAAAAATAGGGCAACTTTCGAGAACGTACGAATCTTCCCTGTTGATTACTGATTCTACTTTATTTCGCTTAACAAATTCGTCCGAGTATTTCTATCGGGTTGTGGACCGGATTCAGATTCGAGATCAAAGAAGTGTTTATACGGTTTTGGAAGTGTTCAACGGACTTCCGGAAAATTTAATTGATTCTTACATGAATACAAGGGAGGAATTCGAGCGCGGAATCCTTTTGTTTAGAGAGAAACATTTCGAAGAGGCGTGTGTCGTTTTTAATCGAATCCTGGAAAAGAACCGGGCCGACCAAGCGGCAAGAGTGTATTTGGAAAAGTCCGTGCATAATTGTAGATTTGGAGTTCCTGAAAACTGGCAGGGGGTCACGCTATTAGGAGATTGAGTAAAGTAGGATCGATCTGTCTTAAAATCTCGGGAAGTGGGAACTCATTTTAGTGAATAGTGATTAGATGTTTTATTGTAAAAGTAAGAATTCCCGAATTACGGAAAAACCCCCTGACATCTAATACGAACTCCTTCAAATTTCCTTCAGGTTTTAGGACACGCTCTTAAATTATTCGGAAAATAGAAGCTATCTCAAAAATATCTGAAAATGATCGGAATCGGTGTTTTAAATAAAGATAAAGTATTTTTGAGATAGGTTTTACTGATCCCTATAAAATGGAATACCGTTAATTTGAGCACAAACCCCGCGTTTAGACGCAGAATTCCTGGCACCTTATTATATACTCTCAGTAATTGATTTTTTCGAAGGAATGTTTATTCTAAATTTAGAATATTATGGAATCTTTTTGGAAGTTTCGATTCGGTTAATTTAAAATTTGAATTCTTTTCGAAAATTCCAACTTGGGAAAGAAAAGTCATAAATTATGAAAAAATTATTTCCGATTCTCATTTTTGAAAGATTGGAAAAATGAGACATCTCTGCAACATTATACGGCGATTTCGTTGAAGAAGGTAAGGAGATTCGGTTCTTCTTGAGCTTTGAGGTAATCCAAAGATTGTTCGACCACCGAATCCAAATAATAGACATAGTTTTTATAATTTTTGAGAAATTCTTTTGTCGTTTCCATTTTTTCGAGAGGAATCTTTCCTTGAGCAATCAGTTGGAAAAGAGCTAAAATTCCAAAAGCAGATTTGAGAGAATCTTGATTGGTGGCAATTTTCAAAATCTCATCTAAATCCACTTCGGCAAAAGAAGGTAATAAGTCCGCAATCAATTCCAAGGCTCCGATCGGAATCTGGCGATCTAGAGATTTGACATAATTAATGATAACACGATATGCGCGGTCGTCCCCGACTCTGGAAAGAATTTGAAATACGCCTGAAAGAAGTTTTTTATGATAACCCCAAGAAAGTCTACCTGAATCCGCGTCACGCATCACTTGGTATAAAAAACTCCACACGAACTTATCGTTTTCGATTGCCTTGTTTGCGAGTTCGGAAAGCCATTCGTCAAAAGATGGGTTTTCTATTTCTTTTGAGAGAAATTCCATCAATTCAATCGGATTTCTTGTTTCAGGTATTTGATTTTTGGGAATCATAAGTATGATTATCTTATAAAGCAAAATCATTTTCCATTCTTTTTCTTGGGAAAGAAATGAAATAAATCAAAACCGAATACTTTTGTAAAGCTTTGGCGTGAACACTAATGTAGAAATAAAATTTGGTCCTGGAATTTTCTCGTGAGCCTTAATCTTAATGAAGATAATAAGAAACCGAAAACAAAAAAGGCACCGGTTTGTTTTCTTTTCTTAATTTTTGAACGGGATTTACAATCTATCCCAAAACTTAGAGAATTAAAAGGCTTCTTTTTAAATTTGTAACGGATGAATTATTAGAGTAAAAGACTTTGAAAGTGATGATCTATAAATTTCTTGTTTTATCGTGGAGAGTGAGAAAAAAACGATCTTAGAGATATTGTCAAAGCCCGAAGTGAAATATAGAAGAGACGACAATCCAGTTCTACAGAACGAAAAAGGAAAGTGCGTTATAAGTCAGGTTTTGAACCGAAAGTTCTACATAAAAATATTCGGGAACTTCCACATCTGAGGTTTTGGGACAGTTTCTAAAATCTTTTTGACACAAAGAAGATACTTCTTAAAAGATAAAGAAAGTTGGCTTATTATGAATCCTCTTTCAATTCAAATCTTTCAAGATATCTATCACGCTTTTCAATCGGGAAGAATGATGACTATGGAGGCTTTGGAGATCAATACTGCCAAACCCGCACATCAACTCAGACCCCATCTGGAGGATTTGAAAGAGTCCAGGTTCGTGGTCGAACATCCGGAAGGTTTTGGAATTGCTCCGTCCGGAATTCATTACTATAAAAGCCGCTGGGGTTAAAAGTAAGCGAGTAGCTTTCGTTATTCCCTCTTGAACAATTATAAATCCCGAAACGTCCTTGGCATTTATGAAAATCGTTTTCAAAGATACGATTCCACACTATTGTTCTATCGATTGTAAGGTTGCCACTATGACTATCGACTGTCTCCAGTCAATATGGGAATCCACGGGAACTTCGTCGCGAAAAGTTATTTAAAACCATAAAACAGCTTTTTTATAAAGATCCTAATCTCTGATTGGAATTTCAAATTCCGTCCTTTTTACTCTCATCATTTTGATTTCGATTCAAAAGAAAAACCGCAAGTACGGCAAAAGTGCCTCCGATCATCGTCGTAAGATTCGGAGATTCGTCTAGAAAAATCCAACTTCCCAAAAGAGCCGTGACTGGAACCAAAAAGATAAACGAACTCGCAACTCTCGAACCCAATTTGGTGGAAGCAAAAAAGTAAACCGTGGTTCCGAAAGTCGTAGCGATCACGGAGAGATAAAAAATATGAAACCAAAAATAAGGCCCGGAACTCAAAGCATTTTCCACTCCGTAAGGGAACGCGAGAAATAAATCTAGGATCGTTCCGATTACAAAAACGTAAAAGCTATACACAAGCGGAGAAATTGTCTGTCCTGTGCTGTGACTATTGATGCTTAAAAGAGCCCAACTAAACGCACAAAGAAGAAAAAAAATATTCCCGGACCGGAATAAAGAATTCAAATCGAGTTCCCAAAGCCTAAGTAGAATACAACCTCCGACCAGGCCTAATAAAAGTCCGATTCCTTCCCGAGCGGAAGGCAACTTTTTTTGAAAGGAATGTACGAACACATACGTAAAAATCGGGTTCATTGTGGTTACGAGAACCCCGCCTGCTCCCGCAAGTCCATTCTTCAAACCTAGAAGAAAGAATTGATTGTAGATGGTATAAAGAATTCCACCAATCGTGATCTGAAATAAAACTTTATAATTCGGTAAACGGAAAAATCCTTTTCTCCAGAAAACGACCGGAAAAAGAGAGAGCGCAGTCGCTAAAAATCTCCAGAAAATGATCACATTCGGATGCTGAGTTTCCACGATGAGCTTTGCAGAAGGCCAGGCAAAGCCCCAGGAAATCATGGCGATTACAAGAAGGACGTAAAATTTAGCGCTGGCGCTCGATGGCATAAAAGAAATGAGTCTCTTTTACCAATTTCAGGAATTAAAAAACAGATTCAATCTTTACTCGAGTTAACGTTTAGTTCTTAGAGCGATTCCTATGTTCTCTCACAAGTTCGGGAAGTTTAGACATGGAGGAATGGATTCTATGCATTTCCAAGGCGGGTTTTGCGGGAATACCGAAATAAGCGACCTTCTCGATACTATCTTCGCCAAGACCGGACATTCCCATCAGAATCGATCCTTTTCTCATCGTGATTCCTTCTGCGACCGCCGCATGACCGCCCATGATAACTCCGTCTTCCAAAGTAACGGAACCGGCAAGAACCGTTCCGCCAGCAATATAAACATAGTTTCCGACTCTACAATTATGAGCGATATGAACATGATCGTCGAATTTCGTATGATTTCCGATTGTTGTAGTTTCGATCGTTGCACGATCCACAGTACAACAAGCGCCCATTTCCACATAGTCTCCGATCACGGTATTTCCGATCTGAGGAATTTTGTAACGCACCCCTCCCTTATCATAAAAACCGAAACCGTCCGCTCCGATTACGGTATTTGAATGAATGAGATTGTGTTTCCCAAGAATACAATTGTAGCCGATTACAACTCCCGATTTCAATACTGTGTTTTCTCCGATCTTCGCTCCGCTTTCCACAATCACGTTCGGATAAATTTGGCAATTGTCTCCAATTTCCACATTTTCTTGGATTACGACAAAGTCCATGATCGTAACATTTTTTCCTAATTGAGCGCTTTCATGAATACTCGCTTTGTTTGAGATAAAAGGAGTAGGGGTTTTCGGTTTCTTTTCAAAGAGAGAAAGCAACTCGATAAATTTGAGTCTTGCCTCATGTTCCGGCACGATCAATGATGAGGTAAACTTATCGGCCAACGAAGGAATGGTAAGTGCCAATTGAACCTGCTTCACTTTCGGATTAGAACTAAGGTATTTTTTTGCTTCGAAATAGTAAATTCGATCCGGTAAAACGTTCGAATGGTTTTCAATGTCCCCGATTCCGTTGACATCCATTTCTCCGTTGCCCTTAAGTGCTACTCCGAGCGTTTTCGCTAAATCTTTGACTTTCATAAGATCAAATTTTTCTCATATAAAAAAAGGACTCAACTCGTTTTTATCTTTAAGATCTGTTATATAATGAAAACGGACACTGTTTGCTATTTTTAATTGCGGAGGTTCTTTTATAAAAGAGTGATTCTATAAGAGCAAAGATTTTTTCTTGAAATCTGTTTTGGTTTCTGAAAAGGAAAAAAATTAAAATATTCAGAATATAATCCGTATATTCAAAATTTAAAAAGAATGCGCCGTACGAAAGAGTTCTGAAATTTAAGAAAGTCGCTTCAAAAACCTAGATTTTTAAGATTGAATTCGAGTTGAAAGCCTGTTTTAAATCCCACAACGCGCCCTAAACACCGACCCATAGGAAGGTGTTTGCTGAGTTCAGGAAGCGTTGTGTTGAGTTCCTTCAACGCGCCCTAAACACCGACCCCTAGGAAGGTGTTTGCTGAGTTCAGGAAGCGTTGTGCCTGAGTTTCTTCAACGCGACTCTGTCGAGCGACCCATGTGATCTAACATTGTTGTAAAGAGAAATCACCTTTTGAAGCTGTTCGAAGGAATCCACACCGCAGAGTTGCGCCCTCAGCTCCAGTCAAAAAATTGTATATTTCTTTTATTATATTCTTATTATATAATTTCAATTTCTTGACTCCGCATCAATCGCTCACGCAGGGAACTTTTTTGAATGATACTGACCCCATCATCGGAATGAAAAATGACACCTGTGATCTTGTGGTTGAACGATTTACGAAATCGAATTGCCATCTTGAGAGCGGGAATTGAAGTTGTTCCGCATAAAGTTCTTCGCTCGCGTTTTAGGAATCAGTGGATAGGTGATTTACAAAAATAGAAAAATTCTACTTTGTTAACGTCTGATCCATCTATTAGGAAAATGTAACTGAACACTGACCCCTAACATCTATCCACTAAAACACGGGAACTTACATGTTTCAAGGGGTCAAGACAACATTACAGCTGCATATTCGTTCTAACCTTTATCGTTTGAAGTGCAAGTAATTCCCACATTTTACGTCTCCCTTATGGATTTTCGAACAGTTTTTTCGTTGTTCAATTCTTATAAGAGCTCCCCCATTCTTGGGACAGTTTTTAGTAAATTATGATTTTTAAATGTGTTTCCGGATTTTTCCTGATAGGAATTGTTTCGAAACTCAGTGAGCTGGAATCGGCCAGAATATCGATAGATGAAAACTTGAAAACTCTAGTATTAGAGAAAAAAGTTTTTCACTACAAGAAACAATGGTTTCCGTTTGATCCCGTTTTAAGACGCGGTTTCCATTCTCCGAGTTTGATTTAGAGTGTGGAAACGAACAAAAGGACGGAAAGTAGAAGACAAAGAGGAGAATAATATACGGTGTCGTTTTTCGCAAATTTCGTACCTCGGATCTTTTTGAAAAAGCCGAGGAGTCGGAAATCTCCGATTGCTCTGAGTAAAAACATCGCGGATAAAAAGTACGTTCCGTATTGAAAAACGTATCGGGAAATTCCGAACGAAACCTGTAGACCGATCGGAAATAAGGCCGCTAATAATAAAAGGAACCCAACTATCGCGGTGGCAAACCTTCCGGGTTGAAATGCCGGTTTGCCCTGTATTTCCGGAATTACCCGATTATTGATTCCAATTTTTCCCTTC
>NZ_AHMT02000026.1:30000-41721 GCF_000243815.2 Leptospira alexanderi serovar Manhao 3 str. L 60
GAATGGGATTGAGTGATTTGAGTAAAGCTCCGGGTCAAGTCCTGGGAGACATGCTCCAACTCGGAAACATCGAATCCGTGATTCAATGGGGAAGGGGCAATTCCCTTTGGCCTTTTCCTTTCGCTACCGCTTGTTGCGGAATCGAATATATGAGTACTGCCTGTTCCGATTACGACATTGCCCGTTTCGGGGCGGAACGTCCTTCGTTTTCTCCGCGTCAGGCGGACATGATTCTCGTATTGGGAACGATCACTTACAAGATGGCTCCCGTGCTTCGGCAGATCTACGATCAAATGGCAGAACCCAAGTTTGTCATCAGCGTCGGGGCTTGCGCTTCCTCCGGGGGAATGTTCAATACCTACGGAGTTTTGCAGGGGGTGGACCGAATTCTTCCGGTGGATATATATGTCCCCGGCTGTCCTCCCAGACCGGAAGCGATTTTAGACGCACTCGTTAAATTGCAGACGAAATTGAAAACCCAGGGACTGGAAGCGAGGCGTCAGGAAGTGATGCAAAAAATCCAGGAATTGAACGAAAGAAATAAACCCCTGGTCGTACGATGAAAGAAGAAGTAGAACGTTTCCTCAAAGAAAAATTTCCGCATTTTTTGGACGTACAAGAACCGATCGTCTCCAACGTTCCGGTTTTTTATCTCAAACCCGAAGGTGTGGTTCCCGTATTGAACGCTCTTAAAAATCATCCGACACTGAATTATAATTTTCTAAACGACTTAACCGCGGTGGATTGGCTCGGAAAAAAAGAGCCCCGATTCGAAGTCAATTATCTGCTTCGTTCCGGAAATAGGGCTGCGAGCAAAATTCAAATCAAGGTCCGGGTCGAAGACGGGGAATCTGTTCCGAGTGCGACTAACGTTTATAAGGGAGCCAACTGGCCGGAAAGGGAAGTATATGATCTTTTCGGAATATCCTTTATCGGTCATCCGAGCCTGGATCGGATTTTGATGCCCGACAATTTTCAAGGACATCCTTTGCGGAAGGATTTTCCGTTGGAAGGATTCGGTCAGGATTATCTGATCGAGGACCTGCTTCATATTCACATAAACGAAGATATAACCAAGGAAGGAGGGAAGAAGTAGTATGATGTACGAAAAGACAGCGGAACATTTCCAACAGAAATATAAAAATCTTCCCGAAGGACATCTTCTCGTAAACCTAGGGCCTTCCCACCCGGCGACGCACGGAATTTTGCAAAACGTGATTCAGATCGACGGGGAAAGAATCGTGGAAGCCGAGTCCGTGATCGGATATGTGCATCGTTGTTTTGAAAAATTAGGAGAACGTTATACATACAATCAATTCCTGGTCTGCACGGATCGGATGAATTACATTTCCACTCCTCTGAACAACATAGGTTGGATTCTCGCCGTGGAAAAGATGATGCAGGTGGAAGTGCCGGATCGCGTAACGTATGTCAGAATGATCATCTCCGAACTTTCCCGGATCATGGATCATATCATCTGCACGGGTATTCTCGGAGTGGACCTCGGAGCCTTTTCCGGGATGTTGCACCTCTTTCATCATCGCGAAAATATCTATCAGGTCATCGAAAAACTCACCGGCGCGAGATTGACCACGACTTTCTGTAGAATTGGAGGTTTGGAACGGGACATTTATCCCGACTTTGTCAAGGAAATCAAACTCGTCTGCAAGGGACTGAAACCCGCAATCGAGGAATTCAATAGTCTTCTTTTAAAGAATAAAATTTTTCTGGGTCGCACCGAAGGGATCGGAGGAATTTCTGCCGAAAACGCGATCGCTTACGGATTTACCGGGCCGAATCTCAGAGCCGCGGGAGTGGACTGGGACGTTCGTAAAGACGAACCCTATCTATTTTATGATAAGGTGGACTTTGACGTTCCGATCGGAGAAGACGGAAGCGTTCTGCACCGAAGTCTTGTGAGAATGGAAGAGATGCGTCAATCGATCCGGATCATCGAACAGCTCGTAGACGGAATTCCGGAAGGTCCTTGGCACGCGGATCTTCCGCATGCGTATCTTCCCGAAAAGAACAAAGTCTACAACAACATGGAAGAATTGATCTATCATTTCAAGATCATCATGCACGGCGTAAAGGTTCCTCCGGGAGAACACTACATGGCGACCGAAGCCGCCAACGGAGAACTCGGATTTTACATCGTTTCCGAAGGGGAAAAATCTCCTTGGAGAGTTCACGTTAGACGCCCTTGTTTCTGGTATTATCAAGCCTTTGCCGAACTCGTTCGAGGAGGACTTCTCGCGGATTCGGTCGCGACCATGAGTTCCTTGAACGTGATCGCGGGGGAGTTGGACTGCTGATGAGTTACAAGTTTAGCGACGTTTCCGAAAAAAGATTCCAAAAGATGTTGGAAGTATTTCCGGATAAACGTTCCCTCGTTCTACCTTGTTTGTTCATTCTCCAAAGGGAAAACGGTTTTGTGGATCAGGATGGAATGGCTTACGTCGCCGAACGTCTGGGAGATCCGATCTCCCTCGCACAAGTCTACGGGGTCGCCACGTTTTACACCCTCTACAACAAAAAACCGGTGGGTAAGTATCACATTCAAATTTGCGGAACTTCGAGCTGTTATTTGTCGGGGAGCGACGAAATCGAAGAACATCTTTGCAAACGTTTGGGAATTCATACGGGACAAACAACCCCGGACGGCAAGTTCACTTTGGAAGAAGTGGAATGTCTGGGCGCCTGCGGTTACGCTCCGATGGTCCAGATAGGCGACGATTTTTACGAGCAACTGACTCCCGAAAAAGTGGATCGGATTCTCGATAACCTGAACTGACAAAAGGAAATCCTTATGGCGGAAATGAAACTTCTTACGAAATACATAGACAATCCTCAGTCCGCCAAACTCGAGTTTTACGAATCGGTTCACGGTTACGACGGCTTAAAAAAAGCGCTTTTGATGAAACCGGACGATATCATCGCCGAGGTGAAAAAGTCGGGGCTCAGAGGAAGGGGCGGCGCGGGTTTTCCGACCGGACTCAAATGGTCTTTCATTCCGAAGGACATTCCAAAACCGAAATACATCATCTGCAACGCCGACGAAGGCGAGCCCGGAACATTCAAAGATCGTAAATTGATTGAGAACCTTCCGCATCAGATCATAGAAGGGATGATCATCGGAGCGAAAGCCATCGGTTCGAACAAAGGATTCTTTTACATTCGGGGAGAGTTTCAGAAAGGCGCCAAGACGATGCAGGCCGCGATCGACGAGGCGTACGCCAAAGGTTACCTCGGACAAAATATTCTCGGAAGCGGATTCGACTTCGATCTGATTTTGTACGAGGGCGCGGGCGCTTATATCTGCGGAGAAGAAACCGCGCTCATCAATTCCCTGGAAGGAAGAAGAGGCCATCCAAGATTGAAGCCTCCTTTCCCCGCCGTGTCGGGACTTTATCGTTCCCCGACCGTAGTGAACAACGTGGAAACGTTTTCCGCGATTCCTCATATTTTAGATAAGGGTGCGGATTGGTATTCCAAAATCGGAACCGAAAAATCTCCCGGGACGAGACTTTTCAGCGTGTCGGGTCACGTAAAAAGACCGGGCGTCTACGAAATCGAATTAGGAACTCCTTTATTAGAACTTGTGAATGATCTTTGCGGAGGAATCGTGGACGATAAACCTCTCAAAGCGATCATTCCCGGCGGATCTTCGGTGCCGATCTTGACGGCGGAAGAATGCAAAACCGCTCATATGGATTTCGAATCCATGGCGGCTCATAAGACGATGCTCGGTTCGGGCGCGGTCATCGTGCTCGCGGAAGGCGCGGACATCGTGGAAACCACCTATCGTTTTGCGAGATTCTACGCTCACGAATCCTGCGGTCAATGTACTCCTTGTAGAGAAGGAACTCATTGGGTTCGAGACATTCTTTATAAAATCAAAGAAGGGGAAGGAACAACCAAGGACATCGATCTGATTCTTTCTCTTTCCAGAAATATGGAAGGCGGAACTACGATTTGTCCGCTTTCCGACGCCTGTGTGGGAGCGGTTCGTCCTGCTTTGCAAAAATTTCGCGCGGAGTTTGACGCAAGACTCAAAGACAAACCGGAACCGGTTCCCGATCATCCTCGAAGAAGAAAAGAGGATAGGATCGAGTCCGCAGCGGGAGGAAGAGCGACTTCATGAACTGGAACGAAATTCTATTTTGGCTTTTGAAAAGCGGACTTTTCTTTTTTATTTTGATCACCGCCTGCGCGTATTATACTCTCGCAGAAAGAAAGGTCGCCGGTTTTATCCAGGATCGGAAAGGTCCGAACCGAGCGGGAATTTGGGGACTTTTGCAACCTCTCGCGGACGGAATTAAGTTTTTAACCAAAGAAGAAGTTTTCCCGACGCAGGTGAACAAGGTCATGTATTTGATCGCCCCCGCGATTTCGATGACCTGCGCGATCATGGCTTGGTCTGTCGTTCCCTTGGGCGGTCGGCTTCCTCTTCCGCAGTGGCTTCAAGATAAAACCGGTCTTACTTTTTTGGATTTGCAGATTGCAAACCCGGATACCGGAATTTTATTTTTGTTTGCGATCTCTTCTTTGGCGGTTTACGGAATTATCATCGCCGGTTGGGCGAGTAACAACAAATATTCGTTGTTAGGCGCCATCCGTTCCACGGCGCAGATGATCAGCTACGAACTTCCCCTTTCTATGAGCGTGGTTTCGATCGTGATCCTCACGGGTTCTTTGAAACTTTCGGATATCAGCGCTTCTCAAGCCGAACTTTGGAACATCTTTAAACTTCCGGGATTCATCGCGTTTTGTCTGTTTGTGGTCGCCATGTTTGCGGAAACGAATCGCTTGCCTTTCGACTTGGCGGAAGCGGAATCCGAACTCGTGGTCGGGTTTCACACCGAATATGGTGCGTTTAAGTTCGCATTATTTTTTATCGCGGAATATATGAACATGATCACGATGAGTTGTGTCGTAACACTTCTGTTTTTCGGAGGTTATCAGGTTCCGTTCGGAATTTTGGAAGGGCACGTATTACAGTCGTTATTCGGACTTTTTTTCTTTTTGGGAAAGGTTTTGTTCTTCACTTTTTTATTCGTATGGGTGAGATGGACTCTTCCCCGATTTCGTTACGATCAGCTCATGTCTCTCGGATGGAAAAAGCTCATTCCTTGGGCGGTTTTGAATATTCTGATCGCAAGTATCTATATACAATTTTAAGAATATAAGAAATATGCCATTTACGGAACAACCTCAGCTACTTCTGTTTTTTTTGTTTGCTTCGGTGATGATACTCAGTTCTCTTGGGGTGATCTTTCATCCGAACGCGATCACCGCCGCCGTCCTGCTTGTATTGAGTTTTTTCTCACTTGCGGCCATTTACGCGGTGATGAACGCGGTCTTTATCGCCACGATGCAGATTCTTGTTTATGCGGGGGCGATCATGGTACTGGTCGTGTTCGTATTGATGCTTTTGTCCCTCAGGGACGACGCACCCCAGTTTTTCATCTTTGAAAAACCAATTAAAAAACTATTATATTTGGGATTGGTACTGTTCCTGGGAGTTCTTCTTGTGACTGCGGTTCAGGACGGAATTCCGTCGGAAAGTTCCTCTCCGGTAGGATACGCCCAGAACAAAGACGGAAAATTTGTCGGATATTATTTTCGAGTTTCAAACAACGAATACGCGTCGGACCCGAACGCAATTTCCGGAAATGATGCGACTCCGACCGACGTTTATTCTCATGGAAACACCGCGGTAGTCGGAAGCGCGATGTTTTTACGATATCTTCTCCCGTTTGAACTCATCTCCATATTATTGCTCGCCGCTGTTTTAGGCGCGGTCGTGCTCGGAAAAAAGAATTTAGGAAAAGAAACGGAAGGAGGAAAGTTATGAGCCTCTGGATCTCCGGAATTCCGATGCACTACTTTTTGATTCTTGCGATGATTGTCTTTACGATCGGAGTCGCGGGAGTGATGGTAAGAAGAAGCGCGGTTTTGATCTTTATGTCGGTGGAATTGATCTTGAATTCTGTGAATCTAGTCTTTGTAACGTTCTCAAAAGCTCTTCATCAAGTCGACGGAGAAGTGGTCGTGTTTTTCGTGATGGCTATCGCCGCCGCGGAAGCTGCGATCGGACTTGCGATCGTAATCGCAATTCATAGGATCAAAAAGACGAGCTACGTAGATCAAATGAATCTGATGAAGTGGTAGGAAGAATGGAAATAGTAAATCTTATACCTGCGTTAGTCGCTCTTCCATTGATAGGATTTCTCGTTTCCGGTATTTTCGGCAAGTGGCTGAAAGGATTTACCGGGATTTTTTCCACAGGAGTTGTGTTCTTGTCCTTTGTTCTGGCTCTCGTTTCTTTCGTTCTGTTTCATCCGATGGAACGTACGATCCCGGAAATCGTCACCGTGTTTCCTTGGATCTCTACGGGGGGAATTCAGGTTTCATTTGCCTATCAAGTCGATCAACTTTCGCTTTATATGGTTCTGATCATCACCGGAATCGGAGCTCTCATCCATCTTTACAGCATCGGATATATGAAGGATGATCCGGGCTTTGCGCGTTACTTTGCGTATTTGAACTTATTTATCTTTGCGATGCTCAATCTAGTACTTGCAGAAAATCTAATACTTTTATTTCTCGGATGGGAAGGGGTGGGACTTTGTTCGTATCTCTTAATCGGCTTTGACTACCACAAAGAAACGGCCGCCAACGCTGGTATGAAAGCCTTTATCGTAAACCGAATCGGAGACTTGGGAATGCTTTTCGGAATTGCGCTTGTGTTCTGGTATACGGGAAGCGTTTCCTTTACGGAAATCACAGAATCGATTCGGGAAATACATTCTTTTCGTTATATACTACCGTTAGCGGCGGTTTGTTTTTTTATCGGGGCGATCGGAAAGTCGGCGCAACTTCCGTTACACGTATGGCTTCCCGACGCGATGGCCGGACCGACTCCAGTTTCCGCGCTCATTCACGCGGCGACGATGGTCACTGCGGGAATTTTTTGATCGCAAGACTCAATCCTATCTTTTTATCCGCGCCGCAAGTGGGGCACTGGATCGTGATCGTCGGATCGGTTACCGCTTTTTTGCGGCGACGATCGGGCTTTTTCAAAACGACATCAAAAAGGTGCTCGCGTATTCCACCGTTTCACAGCTCGGATATATGTTCGTTGCGATGGGGGCGGGCGCCTATGTCGCGGGGCTCTTTCACTTGATGACACACGCGTTTTTTAAGGCGCTTCTGTTTTTGGGATCGGGTTCCGTGATCCACGCGCTGCATCACGAACAAGATCTTAGAAACATGGGCGGACTTAAAAACCAGATGAAGGTCACCTGGATCACGTTCCTCATCGGATCCCTTGCGATCTCGGGAATTCCCCCTTTTAGCGGATTCTTTTCCAAAGATCTAATATTAGAAAAGAGTTATACTTATGGGGCTCTATTTTACGGACTTGGAATTGTCACTGCGCTTTTGACTGCGTTCTATATGTTTCGGATGACGTATCTCGCGTTTTACGGAGAATCCCGCGTTTCTTCCCACAAGGCGGAGCACTTACACGAGTCCCCGCTTGTGATGACGGTTCCACTTGTGATTTTGTCCATAGGCGCGGCGGTTGCCGGATTTTTGGAAGTGCCTCATTTCCTTTTCGGAGGCGCCAACATACTCACTCGATACTTCGATCCTGTTTTCGCCCCCATAACGACAATTTCGGAGATGATTATCAATGGCTCTGAAGACGCTCACGAAACCGGAGCGACGATCGAGTTGATCTTGGTTGCGGTATCGGTCGCCGTCGCGATCTCCGGAATCTTTATCGCGAGAACGATCTTTTTAACCGGAAAAAGACTACCCGAAGCGGAAGAATCGCACACGGGCGTGAAAAGAATTTTTTCGCAGAAATACTACATCGACGAGTTTTACAGAAACTTTATCGTGGATCCGATTGTCTTGCTCGGAAAATTTTTAGCTGATCATGTGGAAAGAAATTTCTTGGATTTGATACTGAGAGGCACGGGAAGGTTCGCGGTTGCGATCTCACTGGTTTTAAGACGGATTCAAACGGGAATCGTAGTCGATTACGCGATTTTGATTGTGCTCGGAACGGTAGTCATACTTTCCTTTTTTCTAATGAGGGGGCTGTAACTTGGATTTCCCGCCGTATATACTCAGTATCTTTTTATTTTTACCTCTGATCGGAGTTCCGTTTTTATTTTTGTCCAATCGGGTGGGTTGGCTGAGATTCATTTCCGGATCGTTCACTCTCGTTCCGTTTTTAATCATCGTGGGTTTGTATTTTAAATACGATCCTTCCAACTCCTCTCTTCAGTTTGTGGATCGTATCTGGGGCATCGTAGTGTCCGGAAATCTGAAAGTGGATTATCATATCGGACTCGACGGATTCAGTCTCCTTCTCTGCGGGATGTCTTCGTTGTTGTTTTTTCTTTCCACTCTCGCAACTTGGACGAGTATCACGACCAGAATCCGAGAATTTTACATTTATCTAATGATCGTGGAGATGAGCGTTCACGGAGTGTTCTTATCCGGAAATCTCGTGTTGTTTTATATCTTCTGGGAGGCTATGGTTTCTCCCATGGTGCTCATGGTCGGAATTTGGGGAGAGGATCAACGGGTCAAAGCGGCGATTAAGTATCTGATTTTTTCGTTTACCGGATCCGTGCTGATGCTTGCAGGAATTCTAATACTCTATTTTAAAACCGGAACGATCGTGATCGAAGAGCTGTCAACGGGACTTCTTCCCGAAATTTCGAAAAACATCCGTTTATTTATATTTTTTGCATTCGTATTGGCGTTTGCAATTAAGGTGCCTTTGTTCCCGCTTCATACCTGGATGCCGGATGTACACTCGCAAGCTCCGACCGTCGGTTCCGTGGATCTTTCCGGGATTTTATTGAAGATCGGACTCTACGGCTTTGTGCGGTTGGCGATCCCTTTATTTCCCGAAGAAATGTTGGAATACAGGGAACTCCTCGGAGGACTTTGTATTGCGGGAATCATCTATGGTGCCGTGATTGCGATGGCTCAGGAAAACTCGAAACGAGTCGTCGCGTTTTCTTCTCTTTCCCACATGAGTTTTTGTATGCTTGGAATATTGAGTTTTACCGAAGAGGGAATGGCGGGTGGAATGCTTCAGATGCTTAACCATGGATTTACCGCGGGGATGCTCTTCTTTATGCTGGGGATGTTGCACGAAAGGATCGGAAATAACGACATTGCGAAAGCCGGAGGATTGTCGAAGTTGCTTCCGGTATTTTCGGTTTTTTTGCGATCGCGATTTTTTCTTCTTTGGGAGTTCCCGGAACCAACAGTTTTATCGGGGAATTTCTGATCATCCTCGGAAGTATCAAGGCAAACGTCGTATACGGAGCGTTAGCCGCAACTGGAGTCGTGTTTGCCGCGGGATATCTATTGTTGTTCGCAAAACGAATGCTCTTTGGAGAACCCACAAAAAATCTGATCAATCATCACGATCTCAGCCTGAAAGAATGGGTGATTCTCATACCGACCGTCGCGATGATTTTTTGGATCGGAATTTATCCGAAACCGTTTTTAAAAGTGTTGGAACCTTCCGTCAAAGTCGCATTAAATTCCGCGTCCGCGAAAGTGATTCAAGATCGGTCCTTAAATTCGTTTAAGGCAGCGGACTTGAATGGAAAATCTGTCGATGTCGTAAGGAAATACGTGTCTTATAAATCTTTAGGAGGGGAGCCCGGTCGTTACGAAGAGCGTCTCAAAGGATTTCAAAGTAAATATGCCTTACCTGGATCGATCCGAAAAGGAAAAGAAACTTCTCCCGAGGGAGATGATGAGGCTCTGAAATGAATTTTATCCCGAACTTCCTCGATTTATTTTCTATTCTTCCCGCATTGATTTTAGCGGGAGGAGGAGTGTTTCTGATTTGCCTTTCCGTACTTTTTAAAACGAAAGAATTTCTAATCGTACGATACGTGTCCGGACTGGTTCTCCTCGTTGCATTTGGGAGCGTGTTTTACACCACGTTTCAATTTCCCGGAAATAGTGGAACCTATTTCGGCGGTCAGATCGAAAATTCCGTATTGTCTTTTTGGTTAAATCTAATTTATCTTTCGATGGCGATCGGAACCGTGGCGATCGCTCCCAGAATATTAAAAAATCATAATGTAGAATTTCCCGAATTCTATCCTTTATTGTTGTTCGCAACCTGCGGAATGATGCTCATGACTTCCGGACAGGACTTCATTCTCGTATTTGTCGCACTCGAACTGATGAGTATCTGTCTTTATATTCTGATCGGAATGGCGAGAAGCGATCTGTTTTCTTTGGAAGCGACCTTGAAGTATTTTCTCTTGGGAAGTTTTTCCTCCGGATTTATGCTGATGGGAATCGCCTTTTTATTCGGCGGAAGCGGATCTACGAACATAACGGCTGCGTTAAAGCCGTTGGTGATCGCGGGGTATCAAGGGAACTTTGCAAAGATCGGACTCGTTTTGTTTATCACGGGAGTCGCTTTTAAAATCGCGCTCTTTCCTTATCACGCATGGACTCCCGACGCATACGAAGGCGCTTTAACTCCGGTAACGGGTTACATGTCCACCGCATCTAAAACTGCTTCCATCGGACTTTTGCTTGTTCTTTATACGAAACTTCCTCTGTCTCTCGAAGGCAGCACTTGGGCGTGGTTGCCCGGAATTCTCGCGTTGTTATCGATGGTATATGGGAACTTACTCGCATTAAAACAGGAAAATTTAAAGCGAATGCTTGCGTATTCTTCGATCGCACACGCGGGTTACATTGTCGCCGGGATTTCCGCCGGAATCAAAGAAGAAGTGTTATTCTATCTCATGATATATTCTTTTATGAGTTTGGGAGCGTTCGCTATTTTGGCGTATTTGGAAGATGGAACGAGGCAAGTAACTTTCTTTTCCGTTCAGTCCTTGTCGGGGGTAAAACCTTTTACGGCGATCGCGATTAACATCTTCTTTATGTCCTTGGCGGGAGTTCCGCCGTTTGGGGGATTTTGGGCGAAGTTGTTTCTCTTTCAAAAAATTGCCGAGTCGGAACATCTGATGAATCGAATCCTACTGATAGGCGGCGTGATGAACTCCGCGCTCGCACTCTATTACTATCTGCGGATCGGAATCGCCACATTCATGAGCAGCGACGAGGGGGAAATTTCCCGCAATCACGCGGCTCCTTATAGTATCGGAGTGACGGTGGTCGTCTTGATTTGTCTCTTTATGGTCGTGTTCGGTTGGTTGTCGATCGTTCCCGGAAATCTACTCGCGATCGGCGCGCTTCAGCATTTGAGTTACTGACCCAAAGGCGACTTCCGAATAATGGATTTGAGAGTCGCTACGAATTTTACGTTTCGTATTTTTCCCATTCGATGAGCAGCGGAGAGAGATGCTTTTCTTATACTTATCCTCTAAAATGCAAATATGAATTCGAATTTGATTTTTCGTATTCTTAAAGTTGAATGTCGTAAAGAAACATATGTCCTGCTTTGTGATTTTTATAATAAATAACGTGAGTTCGGCGTAATAAATCCGAAAGTGATTATTATATTGCGCCCATAAGGAGCAACATTGAGTTGACTACTCGGACGTATGAAAATGGTACCAAGAATTAACGAGCGATTTTTGCAGAGATATAGAAGTCCTCACAAAATTGCGCCGAATCCAGAATTGTTGACTTTTTTAAAGAAGATCTAACATTCTAACTTTTGAAACAAACTTATTACAGTATTCT
>NZ_AHMT02000025.1 GCF_000243815.2 Leptospira alexanderi serovar Manhao 3 str. L 60
GTGTTTAGGTCGCTCTGCGGGTCGTCGTCGCAGCTCGCGAATTTCATAGATAAAATGGCTCGCGACCGCGCTTTAACTCAATGTTGCTGCCTACGATCGCAACATAATGCTCCAATTCCTTCGGAATTTAACTCAATGTTTCTCCCTACGAGTCGAAACATATAATCGCTTTCGCATTTTGTTATACCGAACTCACGTTATTTTATAGGGATCAGTAATCACAGTCAATGCTAAGAATCTATCCAAATCTTAACATGTGGGAACTACTGCAAATTTAGATTTCACTGTAAAACTTTGAAAATGTAGGATCGTTAGGTGGTGTAATTTGTGGGAACTCACACGTTTCGTTAAGTGTGGATTTGGAATTTAAAACATGTTCGAAATTAAAACCTACGTTTGATTCAAAAAATTCTCTAAAATCACTCCACACAGTAAGTTCTAAGAACCGTTTTTTAATATGGATATTCTTTTATTGGATGACGGTCAAAAAATTGAATCCGCTTTGATTGAGGGTCCGTTGGGTTTGGATTCTCTTTTGGTTCCGTTTACTTATTGGGATCGTTTGAGTCGGGAAGAGAAAAAAATTCTTCCGAGACGACTTCCGTTTCTATTACGAAGATACGGGAAATACATTGCGGCGTTGAAACGTCTCCATTGTAAGGCGGGTAAAATCAAATACAACCGGGGAGTCGGGAAAATGAAAAAATTCAGTATTCGTGTGAATACTGGGACTTGGGCGATTTTGGGTGCACTTGCGGCGGCGCACGGTGTATCGAGGTGTTATCTTTTTAATTACATGCTTTGGTTGGAAGACGTCGGAGTCGGGGATTCTATCGTGGAAACTTTAAATAGAGGAGTTCCTAGTTTTCATGAGACTTACAGAATGATCTGGACGCTCGATTTGCGACAAAATCTAATATCCAGAGAATTGGAATTCAAACCGAATCCGATGACCGAACGTTATCTCCGAGGTTCCTGACTTTCACCAAAATCTTATTAGGCGATGATTCAAATGGATTTCAAAAAGCATCCTTGGACAAAACGATCACAATCATAAGTTAACGTGAGTTCGATATAACAAAATGCGAAAGCGATTATATGTTTCGACCCGTAGGGAGAAACATTGAGTTAAAGCGCGGTCGCGAGCCATTTTATCTATGAAATTCGCGAGCTGCGACGACGACCCGCAGAGCGACCTAAACACCGACCCATAGGAAGGTGTTTGCTGAGTTCAGGAAAGCTCTGCGCCTGAGTTCAGGGAGTCGTTGCACTTTAGTTTCTTATTCGCCCAAACTTTCTTACGACCCTGCTCACGTTAAGTTAGGTTTACACTCACGTTCTACGATCGAAAATCCGTACCAACGATTCTAAAGCTGTAGATTTTTCCGAATTTCTCGGAGGGCCATTCCTTCCAAAGTTTCGAAATTGAGCGAACCGGAGTGGGGAAGATGTTCGATGATCTTCAGGCCGAAATTGCCGTATTCGTTCTTAATCCATTTTTTGAGCTGAAGATCCGTTTCTTTGGAACGATCGACGGCGGGTTTTGTCTTGCGGATAAATTCCAGAAGATCTTCGATTCCAACCTTGGTTTTAGTGGAAGTTTTAAAAACGGGAGGAAAATTCTTTCCCGGCATGACGTCTTTTAAAAATTCCAGGGTGGAAATTAACATATGATAACTGGAATTCGCCAGGACTTCTTCGTCGCATTTGTTGAGAATAAAAGAATCTGGAACTTCCATGATTCCGCTTTTCATAAACTGAACCTGATCTCCGCCTAATGGTTGTAAAACGAGAAAAGAAAGATCCGTAAGTTTGGAAACTTCGATTTCGTTTTGTCCGATTCCGACGGTTTCGATAAACACGTAACGAAAAAAACAGCGAAGCAAACGGATCACGTGATACGTATATGGATTGACTCCACCTAACTCCAATTGACTTGGTTGGGAACGGAAGTAAATCCTTTTCTCTCTAGCGGGAAGAGAGAGGCGGGTTCTATCGCCGAGCAAAGAACCACCGGAGATATGGCTGGAAGGATCGATTGCAACGATCGCCATCGTTTCTCCGTCGTCGGCTTTTAGAAATTGAATCGCCAATTCCCCGAGTAAGGAAGACTTTCCGGCCCCGGGAGTTCCGGTAAAACCCACGGTGAGAGAATTTTGGCCCGTAAGACCTTGAGAAGCAAGAGACTCGAAGAGATTCTTTCTAAACTCGAAGGAATCCGGTTTTTCAACGCCGGAGATGAGTTTCGCGATAGGAAATTTTTCTCCCTCGCGCGCGCTGGAGATAAGTTTCGCGAGATCTTCTTTGCGATGTTTCACGGCATGCCCGTCGAACCGCGTTATGCGGCTTTTACAGTCTGAGAGATGATGTCGATAATTCTTTCCATCACGTCCATAAGATCGTAGTCTTTCGGAGTAAAGATCGCTTTCACTCCGAGTTTTAAAAGCGCGTCGAAGTCTCCCGGAGGAATGATCCCTCCGAATACGACAGGGATATCCGCTTTATAGTGTTTTAATTCTTGGAAGATCTGTTCGGCCAATTCCTGATGAGATCCGGAAAGAATCGAAACTCCGATTACGTCCGCGTTTTCTTCTACTGCGGTCTGAACGATTTCTTCCGGTGTTAAACGAATTCCGGAATAGATCACGTCGAATCCGGCGTGTTTTGCGGATACCGCGATCATCTCAGCTCCGTTGGAATGTCCGTCTAACCCCGGTTTGCCGACTACGATCTTAGGTCTGGAGCCGCTCGCTTTTAGAAACGCTTCCACTTTTCCTCTTACTCGGATCACTTTTTCGGTTTCGAGATTGAGTTTTTGTCCTTCCACACCGGTGGCAGGCCTATATTCTCCGAAGACGGATCTGAGAACGTCCGCCCATTCTCCGGTTGAAATTCCCACTTTTGCACATTCGATGGAAGCGTGCATTAGATTTTTACCGGCTTTAGCGTCCGTTTCAAGTTGTGAGAGAGTCTCTTTGACTTTGTTTGCGTTTCTTGTCGATTTTACTTTTGCAAGTACTTCCAAAGTTTCTTCCGCGGACTTAGGATCCACTTTAAAAACTCCTCCGTCTTGATCGGTCATGAGTGGAGAAGGAGTTCCTTCAGTCCATTTATTTTTACCGACGATGATGAGTTCATTGTTGTTGATCTTAGCAAGACGTTCCGCTTGGGACTTAACAAGCTGAGATTTCATATAACCGTTTTCGATCGCCTTGATCGCACCGCCCATATCGAGAATCTTTTGAATTTCTTTATAAGCTTCTTCTTTAAGTTCTTTTACTTTGCTTTCGACAACTTTAGAACCTTCGAATAGATCCGGATACTCCAGAAGATCCGTTTCATACGCGAGAACTTGTTGCAATCGTAAAGACCATTGCTGATCCCAAGGTCTCGGAAGGGAAAGAGCTTCGTTCCAAGCGGGAAGTTGAAGGGCCCTACATCTTGCATCTCGGCTCATGGTGACGCCTAACGCTTCTATGAGAATTCTCCACGCGTTGTTTTCTGGTTGTTCTTCGGTAAGCCCCAGAGAATTTACCTGAACCCCGTAACGGAAACGGCGGTATTTTTCCTGTTTTACCTGATAACGGTCTTTCGTAATCTCGTCCCACATTTCCGTAAAGGCGCGCATCTTGCACATCTCTTCCACAAAACGAATCCCCGCGTTTACGAAGAATGAAATTCTTCCCACGCATTGTTCGAACTCGTCAGGGGTGAAACAATTTCTTTCCTTGATCGCGTCTAGAATCGCCATTGCCGTTGCAAGTGCGAACGCGAGTTCCTGCACAGGTGTCGCTCCGGCTTCTTGCAAGTGATACGAACAAATATTGGAAGGGTTCCATTTCGGAATGTTTTTCAGACAATATTCGTACATGTCGACGATGACTCGTATGGACTGCGCTGGAGGAAAAATGTACGTTCCCCTCGCGAGGTATTCTTTGATGATGTCGTTCTGAGTGGTTCCTTGGAGAAGGGAAACGTCTACTCCGCGTTCCTGGGCGAGGGCGACGTAAAGGGACAAAAGATACATCGAAGTTCCGTTGATCGTCATCGAGGTGTTCATCTCTTCGATCGGGATCTGGTTAAAAAGGATTCTAAAATCTTCCAAGGTATTGATCGGAACACCGACTTTCCCGATTTCCGGTTTTGCAATTGCGTGATCGGAACTATAACCGCATTGAGTTGCCAAGTCGAAGGCGATGGAAAGACCTGTTTGTCCTTTGGATAGATTTTTTCTAAAAAGTTCGTTAGATTCTCTCGCGTTTGTGTGTCCCGCATACGTTCTGAAAATCCAAGCAGGTTCTTTGGAGGGTTTACCGGATTTGTCGTATAGGATATGATTTTTATTTTCCATGAATTTTGTCCCGATTCGATGTCTCATTGATACTTCAAAATGTGTTGGTAGAATTTCACCCAAATTTTTATCCTTGCTCTGATTTCCGCAAAAACCCTACGAGCTCCAATGGACTTAGAAAGAAGTAATAAAGCCAACCTAATCTTCCTTTTCCTATCTGTGATCGGCCTTGCAGTCGTTCTTTCTGTACTTTACAACTGGTTCGGAGAACCTTTGAATCCGGAGGCGATGGAAATGCTTGCCAATCTCCGTTCTTTAACCGAAGAAGGAAAGTTTTTCTCCGACGAACCTCCTCTTCCGTTTTTGGTTCTGAATCTTTGGAAATCGGTCACAGGACTCAACTATACCACGGCTTTGTTTACACTTTCCGCATTTATTTTTTCGCTTGGGATTCATTGGATCGGATTGATTTTTCAGAGGGAAAAATGGAAACCGAATCATTATATTCTCTGTTATTTATCCGCGATCACTCCTCTGACTTATTCCATACCTCTGGTTTTGTATCCGGAATGTTTGAGTTTATTTTTTCTTTTGATTCTTTTTCTTGCGTTTAGGATGGAGACTTTGGGTGACATATTCATTCTCATCGTCTGTATCCTTGGAAGTTTTTTCTCTCACTTTACGATCTTTTTAGTCGGTTTTACGATTTTTGTATTGAAGGCGGGAACATTAGGAATCCGAGAAAGAAAAAAACATCAATCCGTTTTTTTTAAGAGAAGGAATATCCCTCAGTTGGTCTTGCTCGCGTATATGGGAACCTTTCTTACGTTGTTGACTGTTTTGATCGTCACAAATTTCTACGGCGTAAATTCTTTCGAAATGTTCTACAAATTACTCTGGAGTTATCTCTCCAATTTTGGGCCTTTGTTTTTAATTTTATATATCGGAAACTTCCTTTTAAAATCCGAAAAAGAGCTTAACACCGTGGCGGCGAGTGCGGTCTTGATTGTGATCCTTCTCGTGTCTGTTTATTTTTCCGTTAAACCGACATCCGGACTTGACGCGGCCAAACTCGGAGCATTCACGAAGGATCTTGTGAGCTTAAAGAATAGGGGAGTGATTCAGACGGACGAAAGAGTTTATACGAGTCCTTCTGTTTCGTCTTACGTGTATTTTCATTCCAAACAAAGATTACAATCGATTCGACCGAAAGAATGGAAAAATCGGGATTATCTGTTTCTTGAGGAGATCTGGCTCGCGGATAAAAGAGAGATGCTCAAACGTTATAAGTTTAAAAATCCTCAATTCGTATTTTTATCGGGAGAACAGATTTTAATTACCGGATTTCTGACAAAAGTTATCTCCGGTGAAAAGGAGAATACACAGATTAAGATTCAAGTTGAAAAAGCAAAAACTCAACTTTCTTCGAAAACCGGGGAGAAGAGACTTAACCGTTTTCTAACGGGAATATTTTCTATCTCTGCGTTAAGTCCGGAACTGAATCCTTGAAGTCGATCTGGAAAAAAAAATCGACTGTAAAAAATAAGAACTCCGTTTCTAAAGGAAAGAATCCGGTGGTATCTCTATCCTTCTATAAAGAAAAATTGAACTTCAAGTCGAATGGGAAACAGGAAGAACCTTTAGAAAACGAAGACTTGGCCTTGGGAGCCAACGGCCTACCGTTCGAGACCGAGTATTGGAGAGATATTTACGGTTCGGGAACGGACGTAGATGCCACGTTCAATGCAAAGGAACACGCACGTTATGCGAAATCTATTCTGAATTTGATGGAAATAAATGTAAATTCGGTGGCGGATTTCGGGTTCGGTAAAGGGATACTCTTAAAAGAAATGGTGAAAATCTTCAAACCCGGAAGGGTCCTTGCCATCGATCCTTCCGAACAGATGCTCGACGAGCTTCTCGCTCAGAAATGGATTCGTGCATGGAACATCTCTGTTTTAAACACAACCGTTCAAGAATTAGATCTTTCTTATTTTGTTCATCTTCCTTTCGATTTTGGAATCTGCAATTCCGTGGTTCAATACATCAAAGGTGATCTGAAACCTGTATTTGAAAAACTTCATAAAATCGTTAAGTATCTTTATTTCTCTGTTCCCACAAAGGAAGATTATATTCGAATGAAAAAGGATATCTACTTTGAAGATCCTTACGCTTATGTGAGAACTAAAAAACAATATCTCAAGGTCATCGAACCGTATTTTCGAAGAGTCGGTTTTAATTTTTTGGAAAGTAGATTGGTCGGAGATTCAAGATTTACGGACGAGTTGTTTAAGGACGAGTGAGGCGTTATATCCCTTCCCACCCTTCCTCACCGCAGTAGAGTAGTGGACTCGATCAGAATTCCTAATATTTTCCCCGGATTGACTACTTCCCAGAGGGTTTCCTTGCCATTTTACGAGTAAGAGTTGTATCTGAGTTTGGATCTAATCTGAAGTCTTTGAACTGAGTTTCTAAAACTTTAAAGGTGAGGTCTTTGTAGATCGGTAATAGATCAGAGCAGAAACTGAAACCTTCTCTTTAACAGTGATGCAGCCTTGTAACTGATTCTGAGCTTTCTCGATATCTCAAATGATGTAAGGACTTTAGGATATTGGATCAATGATTCATAGAAAACGAATCCGAACATCCAAAGAGGGAGTTTAAAATGATTTAAGGGAGTATAACTGAGCCTGGAGCATTGATATCTACAGACTTCACAGCGAATCACATCAGGTCTTGTACTGATTTCTTTTGTTAAAAGCTGATCATCACAGTGAGGGCAGTACTTAGGATAGAATTCATTGAGGATCTTTTTAGTGATGCGTGTATAGAAGATGATATTGAAGGGTGAATTGTCTTTTTCAAACAGTCTAATTAGGGAGAGTGTTTTCTCTATTTTCGGGGTAAATTCTGTTCTGCTAATTTCAGGTTTATTATTCCTTTTCTTTAAGTCTCGATCTATTATAAATCCATTATGAAATGATGTTTGGTGAGGATTGGCGCGAGGAGATATGCCTAAGTTCGACCAAGTCGTGTAACCCCCTGAAGAAACCACAGGAAATTTCGAAATTCGAGTATTTTGGATTTTTTGTAATGTTACGGATATAATCATGAATGGTCTTAGATTCAAATCCCTATATACATAGATTAAGGAAAATGTCAATTAAAAAGCGTTGAAAGATAGCGTATGAGATCAGGGTTGAAGGCTGTCCAAGTATCTGAAATTATTAAATACTTATAAACGTCTTTAGATAACGAAAACGAAGTAAGGAATTATTTCTTTGTCTTTTCCTAAATTACATTTAAGAGGATTAGGGCAAAGTGCCTGGAAGTATAGAAAAACAACCAGGCTCTCGTCCAGGCGATATCCGTATCTTATTCAAGGATAGATGGAAAAATAGTCCTTAAGGTATTTTGCCAACCTCCATTTCGATAATTATTAGCATATCGCCTGATTCGTTCTTTTGCTTTGGAATCTATATCAATCGCATTTGTTGTAGGGTTGCATTTTTCTTGTAACGAAACTAAGAGTGATTGAAATCCTCCATTTGGTCTGCTATTCGGATCAACTTTGTATAGAGCTGATCTCTGATTCTCATTGAGTAATAGTCTCATTTTTTACTCCTTTATTTACTTGGGCTTTGATCGCTCATGAGGGTTTACGTGAACTGGCTTCGGTCCTGGTTTGTTTCCAGGGCCTTTGTAAGCCGGTGTGCTTGGTTTAGATCTCTCATAGCCGGGTACTTTTACTGTTTTTGAACTTCCCATCTGTCAATTCTCCATTGGTAACGATTTGATCCTTAAATAGGATTTTTAAAGTTATGCATAAAAGTCGATATTTGTCAAATAAAAAAATACGAAAAGTGATGGACAATCCATCCCGTTGTAGGATAGTAAAGAGGTGGAAATAATAGAGCATGTAGCGAAAGCAATAAAACGGTTAAGAGAAGAATATAATTCCGGGGTAGGAATTTCTCAAACTGAATTGGCTAAGAAATTATCTAAAGCCCCGAATACTATATCGAGATGGGAGACAGGAGAATATAAACCTAGAATAGAAGATCTTTATGAATTAGCTAAATTCTTTCGTGTTTCAATATTGGAGCTCTTGCCAGATGATAAAAATGAGTCTGATGTAAAATTAGAGGCCCTTTTTCGATCGGCTAATTCTTTAGATGATGAGGATAAAGAGGAGTTAAGAAGATTTGCAGAGTTTAGATTAGCTCAAAAGAAATATAAAACAGCCGAAAAAAAACAGCCAAGTAAAAAGAAAAAAAATAAATAACATGAGTCGTTCTGAATACTACGAATCATTAAAAAAGTTAGCGATAAAGATTCGAAAAGGTCATAATTTAACTTCTTCTCGTATTCTACCTTCGGATTTAAAGCAAGTGCTTAAAGCTGAAGGAGTGAGTGAGATTGTCTTATTTCACGATTTTAAGAATTTAAGGGGAGCTTATCTTTTGGAGGATGGACTTCCATCGTAGTAGTTAAGAAGGATTTACCAAGAGATCCATATGCTTTTACGCTCGGTAATGAACTAAAACATCACTTAGTCGATCAAGAATATGGATCTCTTGTATGTACAAATAAAAATATAAGCGAGGCAATAGAAATTGGGGCCGAAGTTTTCTCTGCAGAGTTTTTATACCCGGAGGAAATGTTTATTAAAGATCTTCTGTCTCAAGGAATTGGGCATGAGGAGTGCTCCCCAGAAAACATCGTAAATTTAAAAAAGGAAACTGATACAACTTTAAGTTACGCTGGTTTAGCAAAGCGTGCCGTATTTCTTAAGTTAGCAAAACCGGGGACCTTTGATAATGTTTCTTGGAAAAAGTTAGAGGAGAAGTTGTTTGGTGTTCCAGTCTATAAAACTTGGACTACTAGAAGGAAAGACAAGGGAAATTATTAATTTTAAAGGAATTCGTTTCAAAGGAGCAAGTGAATGGCGAATAAAAGAAATCATCAAATTGCTGGTGGTTTAGCGGAGTTGCTAAAAGTCGCTTTCGAGGATAAAGACCGTACAGATTTGACTACAAATGAAAAAATAATGCGCCTCTTCATCGGAACGGGCTTGGGGGTTGTTGGGGGAATGATGCCAGATATCTTGGAGCCAGCTGATAATCCACATTCATCGGGTAGTGTCAGCAATCCTGTGTAAATAACTTTCTTAAAACGAATCCAATTTTAATCGATCTCCGAAAAGAATCGAAAATTGATTCATCACTTGAACTCAGCAAGCACCCTCCTATCATCACCTTACCCACAAGTTAAGAAGTTTGGGATCATAAGGATCAAAAGCTGATATTTTTCAAGTGTTCCGACGTGTTAGTGATTAGGGGTTAGATTTTAGGGGTAAGAACTTTACATACAATAAAACGCAAGTGTTCCGACGTGTCAGTGATTAGATTTTAGTGGTTAGAACATTACATACAATAAAATGCAAGTGTTCCGACGTGTTAGTGATTAGGGGTTAGATTTTAGTGGATAGAACTTTACATACAATAAAATGCAAGTGTTCCGACAAGAATGAGACTTTTTACTTGCAAGAAGTATGATTTTCTGATAGAGAAAAATTTCCCGAGTTTTCCCGCCGCCTCTCCCCACGAGCCTGTTGAAAAAGAGACGGAGAAAAAACCTCTATTTTAAACCTGATTCGAATTTAAATTTTTTTCATACTACCTGGCGACATCGGAACACCTTCGTTCGGAAATTAAATATAACGAAATCCACAAAGCTTGGCAATATTATGAGCAGAACATCTTTCCGACCATTCAGTGGATACTTTTTCGATTCCCTTTGTCAAAAAAAGATTTCCTCCGCGAGAACCTTTGATTGCACCGAATACACCTTCAATGGAAGGAAATCTTTTGGAGTAAACGGTTCTGGATTGAGGTTCACTCAGTTTTCTTCGCATCTCCATCGTATAGAAGTTGTTCATCTGATCCGGATGATAATTCTTTGCCGAACTCGAATGGATATAATTTCTTTTTAGATTCTTAGAATTTACCAAAATAGACTTTGATTTTCCCTTGGAACAAAACTGTTTTAAACGACAACCGGAACAACTAGTCGAACGAAAATCCGAATAGCTATCTTTTCCATGAAGATATTTTTCTATTCTGAATTTAAGAACTCTACCTGTCGGACAGATGAATCGATTCAATTTCTTTTCATACGTAAACCGGATCGATTTTGGTTTACGTTGAGTGGATTTTGGGACTTTAGGAATTTTCCCCACTTGAAATAATTTTGTTATTTTCTGGTCCGGGCAATAAAGGTCGAATTCTTTTAAACTGCGGAAGTTAGCCTCACTCGCATAACCCGCATCCAAGACATATTGAATTTTTCTTAAATCCTGGTCTTTTGATTTTATTGATCTCTACATAAAGGAGTACCGCCAATTTTACTGATCCCTATAAAAATGAGTACCTAAATACCAGCTTGTCTCCAATAACTATCAAAACTGATTGTATTTGATTTCAATATACCTAAAGTAGATTTAGTTCTTTGAATCAATTGGCTAAGATTCTCCGGACAAAAATTAGCCATATAGTTTTTCTTCCAACGACACCAGATATATTCTTGCGGATTTAATTCCGGAGCATAAGGAGGCAAAAATTCTACTCGAAGCCTTTTCTCATTTGCTTTTAAAAATTCATTCATTGCTTTGCTTTTATGAGCAGATAAATTATCCCAAACTATTAAAATCTTTTTGCGATTTTCCTTTAGAAGTATATTTAAAAAATAAATAAGATCCTGGCTTTTAACAGAACCTGTTATGATCTGGAAGTGAAAATCTTTTTTAGAAATAGCACCGATTACTGATAACTTTTTCCAAGACATCTTGTGACGAAGGATCGGTGTCTTTCCGATTAAGCTCCAAGTTTTTATCGTATATGGATTCTGGCTGATTCCGCTTTCATCTAAAAATATGACCTTAAACCCTTCATTCTCTGCTTTTTTTATACCGGGCCAAGTTTTCGTTTTCCAAGTTTCAATTGCCTTTTCATCTCTTTCCAACGCTCTTCTTTTTGGTTTTTGATACGAAAATCCTAATTGATGTAAGAGAATTCCTACGTAATCTTGATGATACGTTACTCCGAATTTTTTTCGTATGATTTCCGATACGCGATACGTTGACCAAAGTTCATTCGGATAACCGTTACTGATCGGACCTTTCAAGATGATTCTTTTTAATTCTTTCTTCTCTGAAATGGTCAATTTGGTCGGTCGACCTCGTCGACCATTCCATTTTACTCCTTCGATTCCTTCCTTTTCATATCTTTCTCGCCAACGCATTACCGATTGCTTACTTACTCCAAGCTTTTTTGATACTCCGTAACACGTGTAGCCCTTCTTCAAGAGAGCAATTCCCTTCAACCTACGTTTTTCCAAACGTTTTAACTTTTCCCTTTCTAAATTTTGCATTATGACAATGGGATATTATTGTTATATTTTTGGTACTCTTTTTTGTAGGGATCAGTATTATAAAATCAAGATATAAGAAACAGTCTACTTATAGTGTGGAAATAACGGATGATTGGTTAAAGGATTGAAGATTGGAAATTTCCAGTTTATGAATTAAGTAATATAAATGAGAATTCTACTGAGATTGAAATGACTAAAATCAGGGATATTCTAACTGGACAATCGATTCGCGATATTAAAGATCATATTTCTGCAATATATTCTAAAATATTAATTAACGAATGTATTGACTTAAAATTAAATGGAGAACGGATCAAACCACTGCATTTTGATAAGGAATGGTCGCATAATCCGGATGTTCCTCCGAAAGGGTTTGATTTAACTACCAAAATCGGAGGGGAAAAAATAAGCGTAAAGATTACGGGAGGTTTAATTGCTGAAGGCGGCGATTCTGGGTATGGGGAATATGGAGTTTATATTTATTGCAATAATAGATTAATTGTTCGATCACTTAAAACCCCAGAAGTCGGTTTTTCAAAAGGTCAAGTGGGAGTACCACATAACTCAATCTCGCTTGCAAGAGTTATAATAGAGATCGTTGGTCCAGCAGAGCAAATGCCGTGGAATAGTAGTAAGAGTGGTGTTGATATAAAGCATAAGGTCTTTCAATTGATTCGGGAAAAAATAATTGAAGTAATTAAGCATTATACATCTGCGTCTCGTAATCTTTTCCCGGAAAGAGAAACTAAAGTAGCTCCTTTTAAGCAAGGTAAAATAAATTTTGAAAAGATCCAGTCTATCTCAGAAATCGAAAAAACCGCATTACCAGAAATTCCGAAGTTAAAGAAACAGTTGTCCAATAAAATTAAGGAATTGAACTTAAGTTTAGCTAAATCAGAGCCTTGGATTGTTGGAGCGTATGAAGTCGTTGTTATGGCTGAAGTTATCAAAAGTAAGAGTTTCGAGACTAAAAACAGAATTATTCTCATTCTTCTTGATAGTTCAATTGAAATCGCTTTTAAAGATTATTTAACTTATAAAGTGAAATCGCATTTTTATTCTGATGCAGCACTAGCTAAGATATTTGATAAAAGGCACTTGGTTCATCAGGAAATACAGAAATATTCAAGTGGAATCTTGAATATTTCCGATTGGAATAATTTAGATTATTATTATCGTCTTCGGTGTAATTTAGTGCATAAGAGGGCCTCCGCAACGGTCTTAGATACCGATATTATTAAGTTTAGTAATTTAGCAAAAAAAATACATAAGAAGTTATTGGGGGTAAAGTATCCCACACTTAAGAATTGATATGAAGATTGTTTTTAGCGCTTTTTCAATGATGTCCGTCCACACTGATAACAATTTTTCCTTTGTTTGAGATTGTAATTTAATTTTTAAAATTTCATAGAGTGTTTTTTCCAGAAGAGTTTCATGCGGTCTGTGCAAAGTAGAGTTGTTGAAAAATTTTCTATCTGTTTCTATTTCATAAAAACGGTCGATTGAAGTGGTTTTGTTAATCTGAACTGTGGAATTTTTTAATAATTCTATTGTAATATCTTTCAACGTAGTCAAGCAGAAATTATTGTGTTGAATTTTCTTCTATAAGCCTCCTCTACTTTCAAAGTTTAAACTTCCTCCGAAAAAACAGACAGTCTGTACATTAAAAACCGCAAATATAGATTTTTTATAAAAAATCATTGTTTTTAAAAAGTTCATAGAAACCGCGCTGAAAAGTTAAAAACTATTCTTGCCGTACGTTACCGTTGAAATTATATGGAAATCCGGATTTGAACTTCAGCGAGCGACCTGAGTTTTGGGATAAATCGTCGATCAAAAAACAAAATTAGGACAATAGAATATGAATCCAATCATTCAAAATATAATAGCAGTTATTGCAGGAGCTGTTTTCGGCAGTATAGTAAACATGGGAATCATCATGATCAGCGGTCATATAATACCTCCGCCAGGTGGAACTGATGTGACTACAATGGAAGGACTGAAAGCATCCATGCATTTATTCCAGCCTAAACATTTTATTTTGCCCTTTTTAGCTCATGCTCTTGGAACATTTGCAGGAGCGTTTCTAACCGCAATGGTAAGTACGAGTCATAAGATAAAGTTTGCTTTGGCGGTAGGTGTCCTTTTTTTAGCAGGAGGCATCGCAAATATTATAATGCTACCATCGCCGGTATGGTTTACCATATTAGATTTGGTAGGAGCATATGTACCAACAAGTTATCTTGCAGGTAAGTTGTCGCAAAGATAAACTATCATTATAAAAGATCGGTATATATTTTGAATTTAAAAAATATATACCTAAAATATTTCGTTTGCCTTTTTGGAATCCGGAAACATCCATGGACTCGATTCAAATCGGGATTTCTTGGATTGGAGAATATATGAAAAAAATATCGGTGATACTGATTGTCGTCTGTGTAAGTGGGTTCGGTTTTCATTGTAGTAAAGATCAATCGAATCGAGCAAAGGGAGTGATTGCTTTTATAAAAGGAGAAGTTTCCGTTCAAAGAGGAGATCAAAACTTAAAGGCGACCGTTTCTCAGGAGATCTTAAATGGAGATATAGTCATTACGGGATCTAAGTCGGTAGCTTCGCTTGTTTTCGGTGGGAATTCCTACTTGATTGAAATTCAATCGGATTCCCGATTTCAAGTAAAGGAAGAAGCCGATGAAAAAACCTTTTTTCAAGACAAAGGAAGTACTTGGATCCTAACGAACAAATTAGTGAAAGGGGAGAGAATGAGTCTCCATACACCAACGACAACTGCGGGAGTGAGAGGAACGAAATTTTATACTTCGGTCTACGGAGATATGACGTTTATCTGTCATTGTGAGGGCCATATAGAATTGGAAAACAGGCAAAATCATACTAAAAAAATCAACGATTCCGATTATTTATCTGTAACAAAAGGGGAAAAAACGATTTATATCACTCCAAGTGATTTACAAAAATTGAATGTTCCTTATGTGCACAATCACAGTGAAATCGAAGATTCTCCGGTAGGCGGGCAAAACAAAATGACTCTCGAACAGTTTCAGGTCATATACGAGTTGGCAAAAAAGAAACTGGAGTCCCTCTAATACCTGAAAAATGCGACCTAAAGTATGCATAACCTTACCCACAAGTACTTGGATCTCAAGATAAATCTGTCGGAATTACGACAAATCCTCTGTGTAACTTACGTCCCAGAACGCGCCGTAAACACCGACCCATAGGAAGGTGTTTGCTGAGTTCAGGAAGCGTTCTGCTGAGTTATACCTTTCGCGCCCTAAGCACCGACCCATAGGAAGGTGTTTGCTGAGTTCAGGAAGCGTTCTGCTGAGTTATACCTTTCGCGCCCTAAGCACCGACCCATAGGAAGGTGTTTGCTGGTTCAGGAAGCGTTCTGCTGAGTTATACCTTTCGCGCCCTAAACACCGACCCATAGGAAGGTGTTTGCTGAGTTCAGGAAGCGTTGTGCCTGAGTTTCCCCTGATTTTGGGTGGTGGTGGCGAATAACTCTATTTCGCTTTCTTTCTCAACTTCGTTGAGAGCCGCTTACAAAACTCAACCTTGCTGCTCTCTAGGGATCGCTCGGTAATGCTCCGCTGTTCGCTGGCTATTTCGCTTTCTACGGGTCGCGAAATAGGCGGGAAAACTCGGGAAATTTTTCTCTATCAGAAAATCATACTTCTCGCAAGTAAAAAGCCTCATTCTCGTCGGAACACTTGCGTTTTATTGTATGTAAAGTTCTATCCACTAAAATCTAATCCCTAATCACTAACACGTCGGAACACTTGAAAAATCTGCGTTTTTGATCCTTATGATTCCAAAATCCTCCTTAACTTGTGGGGTTGGTTATGAAAGTATAGGCTTTCTTCGGGTCGCAAAGCGGTTCGATTGAATCTTTCCGTTCAATATATGTTTTTTCGATGGTCAATTGAAAAATAATTTTTGTATTTCTTTGTATATTTATACTTACAAATAAAACCATCGTATCGGACTAGAAAGTTATTATTGAAAATTATAAATAAGGTGCCTGGAATCCTGTGTTCGAACGGAACTGATTTCAAAGTTTATGGTGCGGATCAGTAGGAAAGGATCGACTTCTTCTTCTCCATATATTTGTCCTTATAAAAAAACACCTTACCAAGGGTTATAGCTATTTTGAGCCTAATCTTTTCTTATTATAAAGTGAAATTATTTCTATTGCGTGATTCGATGATTTTTAAGATGTTATAAATATCACATAAGATTACTTTTGTTACGAAATAGCTTGTACACTCATATAGGCAGTAAATCCTTCCGCTAAATTATATTTTTTAAATAGCAAAAGAAGCTGTTTTTGTCAAATGTTCGTATTTTTTCCATTCTGTATTCGGAAACTGAATTAAAAAGTTCAGATCGACTACGTTTTACAATATGGATTCTCAAGTTTTATTTTGATAAGTGATGAAAAAGAATTTGGATTTCTTTTTCGATAGAACTTGTATCATCGATCTATTAAAGCGCTATTATCCATTTATGGTATTGAGGTGATCAAGTTGCAATTTAAAACTCACACTAATGCACAAGTTGAAAACGTAAAAATCAAGAAGAGAATACTCTTTTCGCTTTTGGCAATCATTTTTGTTTTGCTGTTATTTTTTCTGGTTTATGAAAATCTGAGAATGAAAAAAGAAATTGACCGAGTCGTCGGTATGAGAACCCGCGTGATGAAGGATTATATTCGTAGGGTCGGTTCGCAAACAAGGGCACTTGGGTTATCGATTTCGGATTATTTGACCTTTTACGAAGATACATCCGCAAATCCAAGTCTCGTTAAAAAATTCAAAAATTATCCAAGTATAAACAGATTTGGAATTCCCCATATCAGTCGGGAAAATAAGGAAGGAGCTGATTCGGGAACTCTTACCGCAGTGGGTTCGGTTTATAAATTGAATCCTTCCCTCCTCAAAGAAATTGAGGCCGCTCTGAACTTAAGAGGACAATTCGAGTCTTTGACTGAAAAACAAAGCGAAGTTGTCTGGGCTTACTATTTGTCTAAACAAAAGTTTCTCTATATTACTCCGAAGTTTAAGGATGAAAATTATTATTTTACCGATGACCTTTATTTGGGTCCGTATTGGACTCAGGCGATCCCTCAAATCAATCCGACCGGACGCCAAATTATAACTGATCTTTACGATGACCTTGCAGGAAAAGGGCTAATGATAACAATTTCCGAACCAGTTTATGTAAATGAGAAATTCATCGGCGTTGCTTCGATCGATATAGGTTTGGACGCGATGCAAAGAATTTTGGAAAGCGGGGATTGTATCGGAGAAAGTATGCTCATTGATGAAAATGGAAAAATCATAGCAAAATCCGGAGCTTTTAAGTTGGATACCAGGCTCCCTTTTCCGGTGATTTCCATGATTATGGAACCGCAGGGCGCGTTTTTCCTCGAAAAAGGAAGTTTCTGGATTGGAAACAAAATTAAGGATGAGGAAATCTGGCTCATTCATGAAATTAAAATATTTGAATATATCATTTATATAATAAAAAATCTTCTCCCTTTTTGGGTGCTCGTATTTACATTCTTCATTGTGCTCATATTGTATGTCAAATTACGTTCTTCGATGAATCAGGTGTCCAAGTTGATTCACACAGATCCATTGACCGGGATATGGAATCGGAGGGGCTTCTTAAAATTGACCCAGAGGTCCCTTGCTATTGGAAATCGACACGGAAAGGATTGGACGATTTTGCTGGTGGATATCGATCATTTCAAACAGGTGAACGATAAGTTCGGACATGATACCGGAGATAAAACGTTGATAAAAGTCGCTCAAGTGCTTAGTCGTTCGGTTCGCCAAACTGATGCGGTTTGTCGTTGGGGTGGAGAAGAGTTTGCGATCTTTTTATTCGGAGCCGGTCAGAAAGCTTCTACCGACATTGCCGAAGATCTGCGCAAAGAAGTGGAAAATCAAGTTCGTTTGGACGATGGAAACCCGGTGACGTTGAGTATTGGAGTTTCACAAGGAGCGTTGGATTTGGAGGAAGCCTTCGTAAATGCAGATCAGGCGTTGTATCGAGCAAAATCTTCGGGTAGAAACCGGGTTTGTGCTTTTGATCCGAAAGTATTTTCCCATTCAGATTTGAAAAATTAAATTATATTGAAATTTTAAATTTCGTTTTGAAATCTTTCGTAAATCGATCATCTCAATTCAAATTATAACTCTACAGAAATTAAGACATCGAATTTCCTTTTAATTTTAGATCCAAAATAAAAAATAACCAAAGTTTTTAACGCACAATTGATAGAAAAAGAATTTTTAAATTCAATGTTAGTTGATAGAAACTTCTGCATGATAATAATTGCGCAATTAGGTCTGGTAACGACAAGAGATGAATTGATTCTTCTTAAGGAAGTATCTGTTTTGAAGTTAGAATTGTTGGATCTTTTTTAAGAACTAGAGAGAATGAAATTTAAAATAAAGATGAAGTACGATGGGAAATAACGAATTCATTCAAAATACAAATTTGAATATCAAGCCGGTTATATTGGTAATAGACGATGAAGTTGTCGTATTGAAGAGTATCAAGTGTGCAATTCAACTTAGTTTTGGAAGCCGATTCGAAGTGGAGATCGCGGAAGATGCAGATTCTGCCATGGAAATTTTGGAGAGATGTAAATCCGAACAAATCGACGTTCCTTTGGTCATTTGTGATCAAGTACTGCGTGAAAAAAGCGGAGACGAACTACTGATTCAAATTCATCAAGAATACCCTCAAATCTATAAAGTAATGCTTACGGGATATGCTTCCGCGAAAACCCTTGGAAATGCACTGAATAAAGCAAATCTTTATCGATATCTTTCAAAACCCTGGGATTCCGAGGATTTGATTCTGACCATTTCCGAAGCGGTAAAGGCTTACTTTCAAAATCGAAAGGTGGCCGAACTCAGTTCTAAATTGGAAGAAACGTATCTGTTCAATCGCGAAACTTTGTTTCCGAATTTCGAAAATTTAAAACGAAGAATCGATCAAAGACTGATCGAAAACGAAAGTTCCAGTCTTGCTCTCATTCGAATAGAGTCTTTCGGTTCCATCGCTGAAAATTTCGGAATCGAGACATATCGTAAGATGTTATCCGAATTCTTATCGGTCCTCAATTGTTTTGTAAGAGGGTACAACGGAGAAATTTTTCATATTTACGACAACATGATTGCGATTCTGGCTAAAATCGAAGAGGATCGATTTTATTCTTTACTGAGTGCCGTTCGTATCTTTCTCAGATCCGAATGCATCGAAGTGGACGGGATTTCTTTTCAGGTTAAAATTTCGATCGGAGTCTCATCGGACCAATCGGACGTATATGACAAGGCGAGACTTGCAATGATGACTGCGAGCAATGATTCTTCCGTTGAATACGTTTCTTATTCGGAAGCGACCAACAAGGTAGACCGAATTTATGCAAACCTTAAGTTGGGTAGGAAGTTCAACGAAGCTCTGAATGCGGGAAATGTAATTCCTTACTTCCAGGGAATTTACGATAACAAGCTCGAAAGAATTACGAAATACGAATGTTTAGCGAGAATTATGGAAGGGGGACAGATTTATAATCCCGCGATGTTTATTCCAATCGCAAAATCCACGGGATTAATTCGATTACTCACTCCTTTAATGGTTGAAAAAACGTTTAAATATTTCTCGAAATATTCCGAATATTCTTTTTCCATCAATATTTCCGAATCCGATTTGGATAAGAAAGGGTTTCCACTTTGGGTGATGAATCGACTTTTGCATTACAGAATATCTCCGGATCGGGTGATTTTTGAAATTCTAGAAAACGATCGTTGGAACGGATCTTCCAATTCTACTCGTTCTCTTCAAGAATTGAAAGAAATCGGTTGCAAAATTGCGATTGATGATTTCGGGGTGGAGCGTTCCAACTTTGAAAGACTGATGGAAATTCAGCCGGATTTTATCAAAATAGACGGCAAATTTATACAAGGAATTCATGAAAATCAAACTTCATATCGATTGGCTGCGGCGATAACAGAAATGGCTCATACAATCGGTGCCAAGGTAGTCGCCGAGTTTGTATCTAAAGAAGAGGAGTTAGAAGCGGTGAAATCTTTGGATATAGACTATTCACAAGGATATTATTTAATGGAGCCTGCGGAAGAAATCATTTATGCGGAAACAATTCTAAACTTAGCTTGAGTTCCTAATCGTTTCACGAAATCGTTTTTCGGTGTTTCCTCATGTCCGAGGAAAATTAAAATTTGGTAAGTGTTCAATTTTAATTTTACCCCTCATACTATAAGCTGAAAAGCATTTCATGATCGGTTCCAATATACTCCTTATAAACACAAAGATTCTTTTAAAAGTTTATTTTAAAAGAATCTCTTTTTGTTTTGGGAGCCAAGAATGAGTCAGACTGTAACAATCGAACACGAATTAAAAGAACTACAGGTCAATACAATTCGTTATAAACTTTTAGTAATCGAGTTTGCAGGCATGGTCAATCATGAAACTCTAAAGGGAATTCCGGCTAAACTAAGTTCTATCTTTTATGAGATGGAGGGAATGTTGGTATTGGATATCACAAAAGTGACTAATCTCAATTCGGAGTTTGTACGGGCTTTTACGGGAATTTTACATATAATCTCCGAAAGATTTACTCGGTATTTTATCGTGACGGCAGATCAAAAGATTTATAACTGGATTATGAATTACAATAAACTGAGAGAGGTCAAACCAGTGGCGGATTTTGACGAACTCAAAGAGGCTTTGGAGTTAGATTCTTTAATTCAGGAGTTTGAATTCTAAAATCAGAAAGCTATTTAGTGATTCAACATAATTTTATTCATCTTATATTCTGAAGAGAACACTTTTAGAGAATAAGTTATGATGTTTCTTGTAGAAGGGAACTCACTCTATTACACTCGTCTATCTGGTTTCGTTCGCAATAACGAGCCAGATAGATAATTTTAAGATCTTTTCCATTTTCAAAGAATAAGTTTCTTCCTTTATTCAAGTGCCCATACAAAATCTTTCTCTTTTCTCTGCTTGCTTCAGAAAGATTTGTATTTGTTTGAAGCATGTTCATTCATAGGTTGTTTTAAAAATTTAGAGAATTGGAATAAAAAGTCTTACTTGATGCTGATCAGGGAAAGGTGATTTGTTGCAGATTTATTTTTCTATTTCAATCGCCTTAAAGTTTGATTTCAAATGATTTTTTAATAAAACTATTTGTCTGAAAATTCAGAGTAAAAAATCCCTTTCAAGTACGACTTGCTATCGCTTTTAGATAAACTCTTAAAAAGGGCATCTAGAAAATCTGAATACTCGTCATCTTTGGATTCTTAAATTCAGATTATAACTAGGGGAGATTTAGCACTAAAATTTTGCTATTGTAGGAATAATAAAGATTTTTGCGGATACATACAACTGCTCGGCGAATTAGCTCCTATATCTCCATAAACAAAGCACTGAATCTATTTGGTTAATTTGTATTTGTTAGCCAAGTAGATTTTTTTTTGTCTTTTATGCTTTGAAGATTGATGACCTCATTGGATGAGATTTCTTGCTCTGTGTCGAAATCCATGATTTGAAAAGAAAGAATGTGAGCATCCGGATGAGAATGTAAAATCGGATTCTTAAGTTGTGAGTTGCTTTTTTCGTTTTCAATCCCGTGTATAAAAATATTAAAAATCGTATCAAAAGCACTAGAAATGGAAAAGGTGGTTTCTGATAAATACTTTGGGTTGATGACTCCGTCCAAAGCGGCGATGAGCGCGTCGATCGTTAGTTCTCGATTGAGCTCTTTTCGAAAAATCCCACTTTCTTGTCCTTCTTTTATTATATCCGCCAGCCTTCTTAATCTTTCTTTGCGGAACTCTTTCATCATTATGTAAAGATCGGGACGGAAGTTTTGTATGTCGTTTATAAATGGTTTTCCCATCTTGGAGCCGATTTTGGTGACGATGAGTAGGATCTCGTTAAGTTTTTGTCTAGGATTTTTGGATTTGTCTTTTATGATCGCTTCATGTTGGGCCGTAATTTTTTCTTTCAAAAAATTGAATACAGCATTGATCAACTTTTCCTTTGCATCGTAATAACGATAAAGGGTTCGTTTGCTGATACCAATGTGTTTTGCAATTTCATCGGTGTTTGTTTTGGCAAAACCCGCGAAAAGAAATAGCTGCATCGTTTTTTTGAGAATTCTTTCAATCATGTTGGAAAATTATTTTGTATCCTAACCATTCGACTTGAAATTATTACTCAATGCTTCGACTTTTTGAGAATCTATAGATACGTTGAGATGCTCGTTCTTAGATCCGTTTGTTAGAAAAGTGTTTGTTCTGAGTCCTTTCGGAGAGTAGCCGGTCCATTTTTTGCAAGCTCTGTGAAAAGACGTATAAGAATTGAATCCGCATTCGAAAGCGATATCCAATAAATTCATATTTCGTTTTTCCACGAGAAGTCGGATTGCGTCGTTTATTCTATTTTGATTGATGAAATCCGAAAAACCTATGTTCTTATAATTGTTTAAGTAAAAGGAAGCTTGGTGTAAACTGATTCCCAAATAGGCTGAAAGGTCAATTAGGCGAATGCTATCATCTGCATAAAGTTTTTCTTGAATAAAACCTTTGATTCTATCTTCTGCACGCTTTAGGTCGTCTTCTTTAAGAAGATTTTTCTCTTCTACTGCATATTCGTTAGATTCGAAAGCTTCCGTTCCCGATTTTGGATTTGTTTGTTCTATGATTTCTTGAGTTTCCAGGTTTAGAATCGGTTTTTGTACATCCGTTTCATTCTGAATTTTTATTTTTCTTTTTAAAAGATAGAGAATAAAAATAGAAAACATGTAAGTATAATATGAAATGTTATTCCAATAGACGTTATAAAACAAGGTTCCGATTAGATTTAACAAAGTTCCAAACCCAATTCCCCCAAGAATTGGCAATAAGGAATAATATTCTTTTTTGAAGTTTCGGAAATGGATCAGATAACCCGATTCTAATACGGTGAAAGCGCAAACTCCAAAACAAAAAAGTTCCCCTGTAATTACCATGGAAAAAGATTTTTCAAAGTACATTAGAAATAAAAAGGAGAGAACGATCGCAAATGCCGCGTTTCTAAGGATGATTTGGTAGGATACTTGGATTCCAAGAATCGTCAGTATAACAAGTCGAAGTAGTAGAAAAGAATAAACCGAGATTCCACAGATTAAAGAGATCAATTTAAATTTAGATAGGTCTGCGGAAGTCGCTATTTCTGGGATTGTTTGATTCCAGATCGCTAAATAAACGACGAAGAAAAATACAAACGTGAAAAAGATATTTTTTTCAATCAATCTTTGTAGGACGAGTTTTTTTAAAAAGATTCTACCTTCGAAATCCGGTAAGGTTTTCAAATTATACATGTAGTTTAGGAAATTCTGGATGAGTATATTCATGAACGATGAGCTCTTTAATGTTGTAGGATTTGAATTTTCAAATCGAGAACCTCTGGTTTGGTCTCGTTTTTTTCTACTTTGATTGTTATTTATCTTTTTTATTAATACAGGGATATGTTTTCGTTTTATTTTGCTAATTTGCAAAGAGTGAAATATATAATTTAAGAATCGATTTAGAATTACAAAATTTCGATATAACAATTCGATTATTTGTAAAATGCAAATTTTTCTAAAACGCAATGAAATCATATGAATATGAATGTTCTTCTATAACTTGAATCATTTAAATCAAAGAACAAGCCCCGGTCGTTCCTTAAGGAATGATTCTATTAGCCATGTCTTGGAAGGCGTATTATTAGTAAACTAAAAAATTGACAATCAGTTTCCCCTATGTCAGATAGGCATTCAATTTATGTTATAAATGTGTCTTTATCTCGACATTGCGGCTTTGTTATTTCTTTAGGAGAATTTTTTTCTAAAGAAATAAACTTTTATGAGAATTCTAGTTCCATTTAAAACTCTTCTAAATTGAAAAGTTCTTACAAAAACGAGTTCATCTTGAAAATAAAAAGTTAAGATCTTACTCTTACCTTAAAAATCGGATTAAAGATTATCTTTTTATGGGGCTATTCTGGAAGTTGCTAATTTAAATAATCGATTTTTATAATATGATTTGGGTACCTGATTAACTTTTATGGTACGTTTCCCAAACAAAAGGACGTAGTAGGGCATGGAAAAGATAAAAGTGATCGCCGCAAAATTCGATATCACGAGTAGCTTTGTATTTGTTGTGATTGAAAACTGAATCTTCTTATTTTGTCGGGGTTGAAAAAAATTTCGTTCTTCGTTCTTCTATTTTAGAAAAAACGGGATTTTAATTCTGGGAATTGATGAGCTGTTTTCTGAATTCTCTCGGAGATTTCCCTGTAAATTTTACACAAGCTCTATGAAACGAAGATGCCGAATTAAAGCCGCATTCTAGCGCAACTTGTAATAAGTTCATGTGTGACTTATCGCGAAGGTTCCGTTTTACGTCTTCGATCCGATTCATATTCAAGAAATCCGCGAATTTCATGGACATGTGTTTATTGAGATAATAAGAGGCTTGGTGTGTGGAAAGTCCGAGATAAGAAGCAAAATCCGGCAAACGAAGTTCTTCATCCGCATAACCTCTCACTTGAAGAAAGGAATTGATTCTTTCTTCGATCTTATCCAATTCCACACCTTCCAAAATATTTCTAGTAGATTCCGTCTGATCGTCTTCGGATTCGATTAAATTATCCACCAGAAAATCCGAAAGGACTTGGTTATCTGCGAGTGATTTGTTAGATTCACCGTAAGCTTTACTGAAAAGAACAGGGAAGAAACGTTCGATTAAGGTAATATAAGCGATCATAAACCCGGGGATGAGCTCTGAGAACATAAGCATTTTTGTAGAACTTGTCAAGGTTCCGGCCAAATCCAAAATCAATGAGGAAGTGATAACGAGTGTGATAAACGGAAAGTTAAAAAATACATTTGCCTTTTTGGAAGAATGAATTTTGTAGATGCCCCATCCGGATGCGTAAAGGGTGATTAGAACTGTCGCCGAATCACAAATACAAATGTAAATCGTACCCGGTAAAAAAAACGCACCCATCATTGTAATTGGGATGATAGCGGTCAGTCTTTTACAGTAATACCAAGGATTCTCCAAACCGTCAAGAATGAACATCATACAAATTAAAACCGCAGCCGAGGCATAAAGAACTAAACCGAAGTAAACTCCTAAAAACATGGGGTCTTTCATCAATCTTGGATCGGTTTCTTGCGGAAAAATTACTTTATTGTTAGTCATCAGGAAGATGCTTACACTCAAAAGAATCGTACCATAGGCTTTGCTGAATTCGTCTCTTCTCCCGGCGTAGAGTTTGGTAATAGCCATTACGATTCCCGTTCCGACTCCGGCTGCGTGAGCGTAAAATAAATTAATTTCTGAGAATATGATATCGAATAGGGTATTTGCATTTAACATTTGAATTAATTCCTGAAACGAAAAGATTTTTGCAAACGCTCGGTCGTAATTTTATGGAATTTTTGCGGCGACCAAGTTTCGTGGGGACGCTTTATTTCCATTTATTTCATTATAACTTTAGATTTTGAACGAAGTCATCGGTAAATATAATTTGAAAACAAGAAAATTATAAATATCAGATATTCTATTTTGGAATTTATTTTAATCTGAAATGGAATTACAAATGGCTGGTGGGAAAAAGATAAATTTTGACCGAGAATTCCCCGCTTTAAGCTCGATTTAATCATAGATAAAGTTTGGTTTCTGAAGGAACATCTGTTGTCGGCGAAGATTGGAAATGAATCACCTTTGTTTGAGTTTCTCGGAATTGTTTCGGAGACATTCCGGTCTCTTTAAGAAAGGCCTTATAAAAAGAAGAATTCGAATTGAAACCGACCGCGATTCCGACGGAAACGACGGAGCGGGATGGGTCATTGATGAGCATTGACTTTGCTTCTTCGACCCGAAATCGATTGATATAATTGTTAAAATTCATGCCAAGATGGTTATTCAAAAAGAAAGAAAGTTGGTGTACCGAGATTCCAAGCTCTTCGGAAACATCCGGAAGGCGAATGTCTTCGTCCAAGTAAATTCTTTCCTCCTTAATGATATGAATCAGTTTTTTTTCAAGAGCGTTGATGTCCACATCATGCAAAAGAGAACGTTTAACGAAGTTTTTTCCCGGTTCCAAGGAGAAAAAATCCAGTAAATTGGGGTGAATTAAGGTAAGGAAGTAATAAAAAATAACCGTAAATGTTGTATGTACACTGGAAAGAAGTATTAGGGAATTATTTTCAAATACAATTCCGAGGATTTCTAGGGGAATACACAGGGATATCAGAACGACCAAAGTAAGAACCTTTCTAAAGTTGACCGTGGAAGATTCGTATTTCTTGTCGATAAAGACGTTTGCAATCGCAATTACAAAGTAGACGAAAACGTATAAGTCCGCTGCAAAAAGGAAAAATTCGAGTTCTTTACTACCTTCTTGTTCGTAAAAAGTAATGATCGGAAGACTAAGGATAAACGGACCTAAAAGATTTGAATAATAAATCAAAGGAAGTTTCGAATACTTTTTGAAACTCATCGTTGAAATTAAAAATACGAGAGTTCCACTGGCGGCTAAAGCTACAATATCAATTAAAAAGAGAGACTTTCGTAACCAAGTTTGGGAGATCATACTCAAGCTGAATTCGTCCACAAACTGAAAAATCGCGGTAAGAATTAAGACTGATGAAATCAGATAATCTATTTGTTTTTTTGCGCGAATCCAACTTCCAATTCCTAAAACTAAAGCAAAACCCGCTCCAAATCTTATTAAACTTAATAAGATTTCTTTATTTAGCATCGAATCTAAAATATTCACCATAATCCATTGTGCGTTTTTTGTTTTTTTAATTTATTTGTTTAGAAAACAAAAACACGTCTCTAATTAAAGTTTGATGAACTCACTATATTTCAATCAATAGATTCATTTTTAAATTGAATGTAATTTGGTCCATTCAAATTCAACTTAAACGAATCATTTTATATACGAATGTGGAAATGACATTTAAATTGTAAAAGAAATTTCGAATATTCGTTAATACTTTTATTTTGACTAACAACTTTATAGATAAAGATTCCTTCCGATGAGGAATATTTCCTTTTGTATGTAAAATGTTTGAGGATTTATCATTGAATTAACTTTATATGAGTCTCTTTATAATATAGAAAATGTTTATTGTAAGAAGTTATAATTTATTTTTAGATCAATACTCAAACAACAAACAATGTAATCAAAATACGATTTTTATTTTTTGAAAAGTTATTTAAAGTTTTTTGAAACATTAATGGGAATTAAAAATAAAAATCAATTAATATATTGTATCTAACGCTACAACGTTAAGAGAAGTGAAAAAATCATCTCTGTAGATTTGTAGTAACTCTGTTGAAAGATGTTCAAAATAATGTCGAATTAAAGAATTCAATTATGTTATTTTATATTTTGATAAGTGTGATTCATTTAGAATTCATAAAAATCTAGGATTGAATTTTTATATAACCGATATAAAATTAAAAATTCGTTTATTGATGAAAACGAATTGGATATAAATGCAAGTCAAGCTATGAAAGCGGCTATTAATTTGTAAGTCGTATAAAATTAAAGGAAAAGAGTTATGGATTTGTGAAATTGAGAATGAAAGGAAGATGTTATTCCTATTTGCGGTTGGAAACTTTTCAGTTTATTTGAAAAATCATTTTCAAGTGAGTTTATAAAAGTAGATTTAGGAATAGGGGAGTATGGTATCATTTTATTCAGTGATTTGTAGTTTTAGTTTGATATGACTGTTCAAAAAGATGTCTCTCGTTTTCGGTTATATAATACGGAAACTACTCTTTTTACTTTCGTAAAGGACTTATTCTACAATTTCCTCAATAGTGCTCTAGAGTTTCCGGATTTTTACGCTTAGAATTGAGAATTCATCCCGATTATTGTAAGCTGAATCGAATTTCTTTTGAACTTTAGATTATAAGATGAAAAGAAAAAATGGATTTCTACGATACAATGAGCCTATGATTTCTGAATACAGCGATCTTTTTATTGAAAATAAAATTCATTCATCGGATATATTTAGTTATTCGCTGTATAATTTTGAAGGGAAACAGCTCTATTCTGAACCGAGTTATAATTCCTTATTGAATTCGGATCTAAAACTCAAGAAGGCGGTCGAAAGATTTATCGATTATGGCAATAGGCACTCGAATGTTTCAGGGCTTCGAAGATTTAAAAACGATAGAAACATTCAACTTATGGTTCGATCGGAGAATGACCGGATTTACAAGGTCGGCTTTGAAATCAATCCAAAGGGCAGCTATATACTTGTGCATATCGAATCTACTACAAGGAATTTATCCTATTCCGAAAAACACAGAATTCAAAGATTTCGGTCTTTAAAACACGATTTGGTTCGTACTTTAAAACTGGAAAAAACATATTTCTATCTCGTTAATATTGAAATTTACAATCACCCGTCTCTTCATAAATACGAAACTCAGATTTACGAGGCCGTTTTTTTGGATTTACATACCGAATTTTTAACTATCACTAATAACCAAAACGTCGGTTTTCGTATTTCCACAAATCAGATCTTTTTTGCATATCAAATCAACAAACCGGATGTAGATATCAATTGGATTCCTTCGAGTTTGATTTCTTATATGAAGAATACGATCCAAATTGAAAATTACGAGTTTCATTTGAAGCTTTCCATCGGAGGATTTCATACTTCCGAAACAGATACCAGTCCTCTCAATATTCTCAAGGGTTTAAAAACGAATCTTAGAAAAGTGATCGATTCTCCTTTTAGTCGGTACGCGACCCAGAATCAAAATGATTCCTCCAATTTAATCGCAACGTATTTATCTCTTAGAAACTCAGTACATAAAAAAGAACTTCTTCTATATTATCAACCGATTGTCAGTTCGGAAACCAAAGGTCTACATTCCTTAGAAGCACTTTCACGTTGGAATCATTCCGTTAAAGGGATGATTAGTCCGGATATTTTTATCCCTTTAGCGGAAGAGTCGGGTTTGATCAGTTCTATTGGGGCTTGGGTCATTCAAAATGCGCTTTTAGATTTGTCTCAAATTCAAAAAAATGAATCTTTATCTTCCAATTCTTTAATTTCGATCAATGTGTCGCCGTTTCAGTTGAAAAATCCTGAATTCGCGGACAACTTAATTTCCTACTTTTCGAAATTGAATCTCCTTCCGAATTCTGTTGTTCTTGAAATGACGGAAAGTCGTTACGAAGAAACAACTCTGATCATCGAGCAAATGGCAATTTTAAAACGTTTCGGTTTTCAGATCGCGATTGATGATTTTGGAATAGGAAATTCTAATTTTTCTAGGATTGAAAAAATTGAATGTGATTACGTAAAATTAGATAAAAGCCTGGTCATCGGTGTCGATGCCAATCAAAGTAAGAGAAGCATTTTGAAGGCGATTTCTCAGGTTCTTTCGTCCCTTGGGAAAAAAACGGTTTTTGAAGGAATTGAAAATGCGGAATTAGAAAGTATTGCAATTGATTATGGGGCGAACTTTTTACAAGGATTTCACTATGGAAAACCGACTCAAATTACGGATCTTTCTTCCTTTCAGTTTCAACTCTAGGGAAAGATTGTAATTTGGTAATGTATTTGTAATAAATTGAGATCTGTCTTAAAAATCTCGTTTTGATTATTGTTTCGACAAATGTTCTCATTAAAAAATTGCCCATGTTAAGTCTTACTAGGATAGATTTAAAGTCTGTCTTAAACCCGTCGAGCGCCAATAGATTAGTATGATTCTTGGACGTAAGACAGTTCCGAATGTGATATTCTTGATTCGACGGAGTCAAGAAGGCCGGTGGCAGATTGATCGCTTCTTTGGGGCTTAGACCCCGACCAATAGATGAATCTAAATCGGCCACCGCAAACCAAAGTGTGGCGGCTTAACAAAGTCGACCGCGAATAGGAGTGCTGGTTTATCACCGGACTTTGTTAAGCCCTTCCGTCTCTGTCATTTTACTGATCCCTATAAAAATGAGTACCCGTAAATAAGAAATAAAAAAAGATGGTAATGTGAGAAATGACAAAAACCAAAAGAGACCAAGGATTTAGAGAAAAGAAGACAGAAGGGAATTCGTTTACTTGAGAAGGGCTATACGTGCTACGGAGTATCAAAAAAGCTTGGAGTAAGCAAGCAATCGGTAATGCGTTGGCGAGAAAGATATGAAAAGGAAGGAATCGAAGGAGTAAAATGGAATGGTCGACGAGGTCGACCGACCAAATTGACCATTTCAGAGAAGAAAGAATTAAAAAGAATCATCTTGAAAGGTCCGATCAGTAACGGTTATCCGAATGAACTTTGGTCAACGTATCGTGTATCAGAAATCATACGAAAAGAATTC
>NZ_AHMT02000024.1:0-17500 GCF_000243815.2 Leptospira alexanderi serovar Manhao 3 str. L 60
AAATTTTCGGTTTCTTTTTCGAACCACCGGACAAAAGTATTTTCACGTTCCAGTTTATTTTTTGTTGTGTACAATAATCGTCTATGGCACAAAATATCTCTGTCAGATCCATATTTAACCCCTTTTTTGCTGAAAGTACGGTTCAATATGTGATCTGGCGTTTTGAGTACAAGATCTTTCTCTGTTTTCCTCCTTACGACCCTGCTCACGTTAACTACTACTTTTGTCACCACAGTCTGCGTAAAATTCCTTGCTTAGTATGCCCTTTAAAATGTGGGAACTATTACAAAGTGGTTTTAAGAATTAGGATTTTCATTCTAAACGATGTGTGGGAACTCCCATCGTTTCAAAGTTTAGCTGTAAAGTCTAAATTTGAAGTAATATTTCACAAATAGATTCCTTAAAAGCTTTCTCTTTTGAGAAAAACTCCGTTTGAAAATAAAAAATACTTACGAGAATTTCAAAATCGATCGAATTTAAGAGATAAGCCTGATAAGAATCAATTTTTTCAAAAAAAAATATAAAATTTGAATCCCTAAAAAACTATCATTTTCTCTCAAAATCATCAAAAAACGACAATTTTGAGAGAAAATCCCCACTTATCCTAAACTTAATCCAGAAGACCGAATCACCGAAGATAGAGTAGGAAGAAAAAGAACTCGGGTGTGATTTCCCGTTCGTTTTCTTCCAAAATAAAGAAATCAATTAGGCCAAAACCAAACTCACAAGGGGCTCGGGCACGGATGCCGGAGTCATGATCAGTTTCAAGGAGGAAACCCATGATCATCAATCACAACTTAGCCGCGATCAACTCCCATCGCGTTCTGAAGTTTCAGAATAACGAAGTAGCGAAGAATATGGAATCCTTGTCTTCCGGTATGCGTATCAATCGCGCCGGTGATGATGCTTCCGGCCTCGCCGTTTCTGAAAAAATGAGAACGCAGGTGAAAGGTCTCAGACAAGCTGAGAGAAACACCGAAGACGGTATGTCTCTGATCCAGACTACGGAAGGATATCTGCAGGAAACGAACGATATCATCCAAAGAGTTCGGGTTCTTGCCATCCAATCTTCCAACGGAATCTACAGCGCCGAAGATCGCCAGATGATTCAAGTTGAGGTTTCCCAGCTCGTGGACGAGATTGATCGCATCGCTTCTCAGGCTGAATTCAACAAGATGGCTCTCCTTCAGGGGGACTTTGCAAGAGGTTCTAGAACTTCTTCCATGTGGTTCCATATCGGACCGAACCAGCACCAGAGAGAAAGAGTGTACATCGCTACTATGACCGCGAAGTCCCTCAATTTGATCAAGGCTGATGGTTCTCTTCTGACTCTGTCTACAGCTGAATTCGCCAATGACTCTATCGGGGTTCTGGACGACGCTCTGATGAAAATCAACAAACAAAGAGCGAACCTCGGAGCATACTTCAACAGACTGGAACATGCTTCCAAAGGTCTGATGGTTGCTTACGAAAATATCCAGGCTTCAGAGTCGAGAATCAGGGACACAGATATGGCGGAGGAAACCGTTGCATTCACGAAGAACCAAATTCTGGTTCAATCGGGAACAGCAATGCTTGCTCAGGCTAACGTAAGACCTCAGTCGGTTCTCCAGCTTCTTAGATAAGATTTTGACCTCAAAGGTTAAGGTCTTACGGTCGCCAAAGTTTTGGCGGCCGTAAGGGCAGGTGAATAACTGACCGGAAGAGGAATACATTTCTTTGGGAATGTGTTTCCTTCCGGAATTGATTCCTAAATTCCATCCGGTCCGTTTCGATCTGACCTTATTTAAGAAAGCCGCTCCGAGCGGCTATTCGTGTTTGAGAATCCCCGAAAGAACGATGGAAAGTTTTCGCTAAGAAATATTCTGAAATTTGAATATTCACTTTCCATGGTCCTTTCGAGGATCAAAGAGGTTCGTTGAACTAAAATTAGCGATTGATAATTTAATATTATTCCGTGGTAGGACGCCTGGTCTGTCAGGTGGTCTGATTATTGTCCATCCCGGAGCACCGGACAGACCATGTCCGGCCGACGAATAGGGAGATTTGTCGGTTCATCTCTACAAAGGAGTGTAGAATGATTATCAATCACAACCTGAGTGCGGTGAACGCTCACCGTTCTCTAAAGTTCAACGAGCTTGCTGTGGACAAGACGATGAAGGCTTTGTCTTCCGGTATGCGGATCAATTCCGCGGCGGATGACGCTTCCGGCCTCGCCGTTTCCGAAAAGCTGAGGACGCAAGTAAACGGTCTGCGTCAGGCTGAAAGAAACACCGAAGACGGGATGAGCTTCATTCAAACTGCCGAGGGTTTCCTCGAACAGACGTCGAACATCATTCAGAGAATTCGGGTGCTCGCCATCCAGACCTCGAATGGTATCTACAGCAACGAAGATAGGCAGCTTGTGCAGGTGGAAGTATCTGCGCTGGTGGATGAAGTCGACCGAATCGCTTCTCAAGCTGAATTTAATAAGTTCAAGCTTTTTGAAGGTCAATTCGCGAGAGGATCCAGAGTCGCTTCCATGTGGTTTCACATGGGACCGAATCAAAATCAGCGTGAGAGATTTTACATCGGCACGATGACTTCGAAAGCCCTGAAGCTTGTAAAGGCGGACGGGAGACCGATCGCGATTTCTTCTCCGGGAGAAGCCAACGATGTTATCGGTTTAGCGGATGCGGCTCTTACGAGGATCATGAAGCAAAGAGCGGATATGGGGGCTTACTACAATAGGCTCGAATATACCGCAAAGGGTCTGATGGGTGCGTATGAAAATATGCAAGCATCGGAATCCAGAATTCGAGACGCCGATATGGCGGAGGAAGTTGTCTCGCTAACCACAAAACAAATACTCGTTCAGAGTGGTACGGCAATGTTAGCGCAGGCAAACATGAAACCGAATTCGGTTCTCAAGCTTCTGCAGCATATCTAAAGGAAGCCTTCCAGGAGGGAAGGTAGACAAAAAAGGTTCCACCGGGAGGCATCTCTTCCGGTGGATTTTTTTGTCGTGCACATCGCCCGATTTCAGTAATCGATCTAATTTAACGTGAGTTCGCGTAAGAAAATGAGAAAGAATTTTCTAAAAGTAGGATTCCTTATGCTTCCGCGCTTTTGCCATGCGCCACCATTTGCAGGATGCAATCAGGCGAATGTTCGCTTATCTGGAGTTAGTCGCTGCTCCTAAATTGCGAGAGTTGCTTCTTCAACTTTGCAATTTCATCAATGGAGTAATGGGATGTCTTGCCGAGCAGCGGCAATAAAGTTTAGGTCAGCATCAGTTGCCCCTACCAAATAGATATCGTTCTCATTCCAAATGTTGTCACCATCTGCTACTCCAGTCATAATAAAGCTGTCACCGCTTTGATGATCTCTGTCCTCAATAAGAGGTTCCCACGATGCAGCATTGCGCCTACTTTCAATTTCCTTCAATTCGTGATCTGTCATAAAAAGGGAATGTCGCCTAATTCTAAATCGACGAATTTCGCATAAACGACAAAAAATGATAAGCGATGTCGCATAAGCGCCGGATATACGAAACTCATTAACTCGAATATTCGACTTTACTGACCAGAGATCCAAAGGGCTGGTAACTTGAGTGAGGCGAACTTGACTCACCTGAGCGTAAATTTCAGTCGTCCATACGCTTTTGTGTCCGAGCGGGAACTGGATATGTTTGTAGCGGTTTCCAAAAGATGAGTGGCAAAAGCGTGACGCAGACTATGAATGCTCACTTTCTTTCGAATCCTGGCTTTAACTTGACCTTCGCCATCTCGAAAATTTTTTCAGCGAAACGAACATGAAGATGTTTCGAAGGATCCTTGATTCTGACTGGGAAAATAAGTAAAGGAAACGCGAAACTCTTTCCACATAACGCGGCAAGTTTGAGATAACATAGTGAAACGATCCTTCTTACCCTTGTCTTACTTTGAGAATTTTTCTTTTTTTCGGGTCTCGGTTTGACCAGCTCGTTTACACGCCAACGCATTACCGATTGCTTACTGACTTCAAGTTTTTTGGCTACTCTATGTATAACCTTTCTCAAGTAAACGAATCTGTCTTCTTTTTTATAGGGATGAGTAAAACAAAAATGAATACACAAACTCGTACGATTGTTTGAGAGTCGGGTATATACATAAAAATTCTAGGAATTTGAAATTCAATTTTTGATAAACTTAGAAATTCTTCTATTTGAACAACCGGCCGAAATATCCAGCAGAAAAATGAGCTTATCTTGAAAAATTCACCCAATTATTTCTTTCAAAAGTTATTTTGAAGTTACGTTCCGTATAAAACGTTCCTACATTCTAAGGTTTTGAAACAGATTCTTAATTCTTTGAATGTTTTAAAATCCATTTTGTTTTTTCTTCATTTGTCATTTGTATATTTTATTTTTATTACTGTAGTATGATTTTTGTTCTCATCTTTTTACGTTAGTCGATTTTTGGTCTAGTTTTGTGTCACCAAAGGAATGTTAAGTATTTATAAGTATATTATGAAAATTTAATTATATATTAAGGAATATTTTTTATTTGACAGATATTTATGCTTTGAGTGAAGGTAACGTTATTTGAAATTGTATTACGTTTTATGTAATTAATTTCTGTGTATTCCTTGGGTGACGTTATTTGAGTTTTTTGCGTAAATTCTGAACTTGTGGTTTTGTGGCGCCATGGAAATGCGTAATTTAACTCTGGAACGTTATGTTTTTTAAACTTTGTGAGACAAGGTATATTTATAAAAAAAATGGAATGTGATTGGGAGGTTGATTATTTTAGCGTAAAGGCGATAAGGCGAAATTCGATTTTATAAAATATTCGGTGCGTCTGAATTTCGAAAACCGCACCTTGCGAGTATCTGTGTTTTGTAAAATAGAAGCGAAGTTAGATAGCTTAGACTGAAAATAAATTGAGCAAGGGCATGATGTTAGGATGAAAAAGGAACAAGAAACTTTGAAAGCAAAGTTTTCAAAATTATATTTATCAAAAATGACTCGAGTAGGGATTCGATTTTTTCTACTCGTTTTCGTTTTTTCAACGACGTTGTTTTGTATTCCCGGAAAAAAGACTTCGAACAGTAAGGTCATGCTTCTGGCGTGGTTGGTCGGGGAGATGAATTCGTATAAAGAAGGTCAAGTATACCAAAACGCTAAACATTTAACTGGACCTTTGGGTCAAGTCGAGTATCGAGGTTTGGATTTTTTTGATAATGCTGCCTTCAACGGGATCGGAAGGTATAATTGGCAGGAAGCCGGGGATGCAACTTTCAATGTTGGAGTAACCCTGGGTGCGATGGCTTGGAGGTATAAAAATACTCATGATCCGGATACCCTCGCTCTTATAAAGAGATATGTAAATTATTATAAACTAATGCAATCTCTGAATCATGGAGGGATTGGTCGAAACTTCGTCAATATAGAGGCGTACAACCAATTTATATCTTGTAATAAAAATGGAACAGAGGGCGTTCGCGCTGACAATGCGTCCTGTGGAACCATGAGATATATCGATTATGTGTTTGAAGATCAACATTATAAATTTAGACATGATTTTTCTCTGGATGCGGTGATTCATTCTCTCGTCGGACTTTACTGGACTTATGTATTTGTAGATGAGTTGAAGCCGGATATTGTTCAAATTTGTGGGGATCTTTTGCGGCGTTATGAAGCAACTAATTATGAAGTAAGAGACTCCAATAACGTGCTTCTTAGATATGGTAATCATAGTCCTGCAGTCAATCCGGTGGCTAAAATCAACGAAGTGATATTAAAGTACATCGCCCGGGGGCAGATAACGGATTTGGGGCCTTGGAGAGACATTATAACTCTTGGTTCCGTTGTCATAGGGTTGGTTGTTCAGTCGGAGGATGCCAATTTTTTCAACCACTACATGCTTCTCAAAGGAGTCGGTGTTTTAGTCCATATGGGATATCCGTTGCAAAATGGATTAAAAAATTTAATCCATGCGGTAAATGATCAAGGTCATGAACTCGCGGATTCCATGGATATTTATTTTTTCCAGACTTCTAAAATACACGTAAAAGATAAGGGCGGGTTTCCTCTTTACAATTATCATTGTTTAGTAGATCAAACTTTTTCGGATATATTAGGACTTTTTGATAGAAAGCCTTACAATAAGTGGGAGTTTTCTCCTTATCGAAGATGTGTCGTGAGACAACCTTCCGCTTTAGGATTGAATGCGGATTTCTTAGAGGCTTATTGGTTGTGGTAATCATTAGGAGAACAATCGAGAAAGCTTAGTTGAAAACTTTCTTACTTTGTATTGAAACGTCGTTCAATTCATCATAAGTTCGTTATGATGAATTGAATTGCTTCTTCAAATGGGTTTATAATGGATGAAGGTGGATTGAAAAATACAATCCACCTTCGTTGTTTTTATGGTCTGCATAGGTTTCTAAATTTGAAAAAGGAAGTTTATCTTAAAAATAAATGAGTGTATTAACTTATATGGCCGGATTTGATTCGATTTATAAGTTATATGGTGAGTAATGCAGGAACTTCGACTTTTGGAAAAATTTTTCTACGCAGAACTCACGTTAATTCTAAGATTTTGGAACAAGTTCTTAGTACAAAAAAATACCCGGAGATGTATTCCCCGGGTATTTGATTTCTCTTGGAATGAAATTAGAAATTTATTTCAAAGGTTTGAATTCTAAGTTAACCACGCCACGACTTGCGGATTTTACTTCCAAAGACTTAGTCGCTAAAAAAGAGAAACCTCTGTCTTTTTTATAAACCAATTCCTCTTGAAAGAGAGAATCCTTACCGGGATAAATCACTTCCCATTCGGAACCGTTTGTGTCGGAAGTTCTAACATTCACTTCTTTAGCAGCGGTAAATTCGGTGAGGTCATCCTTGAACTTAGTCGCTTCGTCGGCACTCAGTCCGGTGAACTTCAGAACGATTGGATTATTTTCCGTTAGGTTGAACCATTCTTCTTTCAACTGAGCGTTTACTTTTTTAGAAACGGAAGTTGCCCATTCGGAAATCGCTTTCTCTCTGGAAACTTTTTGAGTGATGTCGGCTCCTCGACCGTCTGCGCTGCCACTATCAACGATTTTCCCGTCCCCCAAAGAAGAACCACTTTGTAAGTACCGGTCGCCGCCGTGTTGTAGATGGTTCTTTCCAAAGCTTTTCCGTTTACGGAATCCAAAGGTTGTTGATCTTCGGTTTCTACGGTTCCAAGAACCAATACCTCGGCTTGAAGCGTTTCCGCAAGGATTTTGATCAAAGGAGAACCTTCTACATTTTCCGCATCCACTTGAGTTTTACTTACTTTTTTAGCGGTAAGAGCGGGATCGATCACTTTGTTTCCATTCTTTTTCAAAGCTTTGATGATTTCGGCTTCCCCAAAATTGTTCGGACTTGCGGGTGCAACCGGTGCGCCGCCTACTTTGCCGAGGACTAAAACCGCAACTCTTGGATTACCGACATCGGCGAGAAGATTGTCAACCGCGGTGGAGATTTTAGATTCTTCTACTTCGCATCGAACGGTAAGTTTCAACATAGGCTGAGTATCAATTTTACCTTCGGCTTCGTCGATGATATCGTAACTTTTAACGAATGCATCCGTTTTAGAAAGAAGGCTGGAACCTAAACTTTCTCCGTCGGAAGCCTTACTTTTGTTACTGATTTCTTCGCCGATCACTTTACGAACCGCGTTGATTTTAGCGTCTTTCAAAGCTCTTTGTTTTGCGATTTGTTTGTCGCCGTTATAAATAGGAGCTTCTCCGATCACGGTAACTTTGTTGCCTTCTTTTTCGTAGAATTCTTTTTTCTTACCGCGAGTGGATCCGGAAGAACCGCAGTTCACTGCGAACGAAATAACTGCTAAGGCCGAGATGAGCCTGGTAGTAAGGAAACGATTCATTTTGTCGTTTTCTCCTTGAAGAATAGGTTTAGGAAATTTTCTTAAACAAAATAGGAAGGAAGTCTTAGATGCTCAACACAAAAATAAATAAAAAATTCTTTCTTTCAATTATTTTTTTTCTTTTATTTCCTTCGATTGCGTGCGCAGAAAAAAGCTTTCGCAAGCATATCTCGGATTCGAAATTCGTTCCTTCCGAAATCGAATTTTACTCCGATATACTTCCCGGTCTTTCTGGAAAGAACGTGATTCTAATCACAAATCCATCCGGAATCGGCAGAAGTCCCGAACGAATCCTGAGAGAATTTAAAAAAAATAACGTAAAAATCAAACATCTGATCGGGCTCGAACACGGATTTTTGGGATTGGAAGAAGATTTCAGCAAATCTCCGGTTACAGTAGATGAATTTTTCAATCTTCCGATCTATCATATCTATCGAGTGAAAAATGCGGAACTTCCCGTGATTTTGAAAGGTACTGATGCGATCCTTTTCGACGTTCAAGATATGGGAATGAGATGTTATACATACTTAACGGTTTTAAAAAGAATCATGGATGGAATTCCGGACTCGAAGAATACAAAATTGATCGTTTTGGATCATGTCAATCCCGCTCTTTATTTAAAAGGAAGGGGGGAGATGATCGATAAAAGATTTCTCAACTTTGCGGGAGAATTTCCTTCTCTTTTCTTCGGAGGTTTAACTTTAGGAGAGTCGGCCGCCTATTATAACGCGGAATACTTAGACAATAGGATTCGGTTGGAAATCATATCGCCTAAAAACGCAAAACGTTCTTTCGATTGGGACAAGGAAGGAATTCCTTGGATAACACCTTCTCCGAATTTGCCGACCGTCGACTCCGCGATCAATTATCTAGGACTCGTTTTATTGGAAGGAGTGAATGTTTCTGTGGGAAGAGGAACGACGGCTCCTTTCGTATATTTCGGAGCGCCTTGGATGGTCGAACCCGAAAAATTAGCGGAAGAATTGAATCGAAACTCCGGAGGAGACTATTATTATCAAACCGTATTTTTCAAACCGGTGTTTGGTCCGTATAAAAATGAGATCTGTAGGGGATTACGACTAACGGTTGTGAATCGAAAATACGATCCTCTCAAAATGGTGTTTCAATTGATCGTTGCCTTAAAATCGAATTATAAGGAATTTAAATGGAGATCGTATTCGGATGGAACCTATAACATCGATTTCCTTTGGGGAACGGAATCCTTTCGAAAAGCGGTCGACTCCGGAAAAAACTACGATCAATATTCGGAATATTTAAGTTCTATCGAGAAAGAATACAATGAGAAGATCAAAAAGTATTACCTCTATTAAAAAGAAGACTAAGTTCGACGTTTTTTTAAATACGGTCGCGTTTTGTATTGTATTCTCGTTTTTGAATGTTTCCGTTTTTGCGCAAAATTCGGATTGGAAGGAATATTCACTCAAAGAATTGATAGGAAGACTGAAATATTACACGTACGCAAAGGTCGCGCAGAGTTTAAGAAAAGAATATACGATCAATCAAGAGCAGATGTGGGAAGACGGAGTTTGTACAATCCCCGTTCCTCCGCTTCCCGGACCTTTTTTCTGCGGGCTCTTAAAACAGCAAGTTCCGTCCGAGTCGCAAAAGTCGACGCTTTCACCTGAAACGATTTCCTCTTCTCCAATCGCCGAAAAACTTCCCGCATCCGTTCCCGAAACTCTTTCTCGCGGATTCGATCCGAGTTTGAAAGTATATAAGAATATTCAATTGTACTCAGGAACCACGATTTCCGGAAAAAACGTGGTGAAAATCGATTCGGAAGAAAATCCGGGAGAATTCTTACGCGCATTTTATTTAAACAACGGACAACTCAGTCATTACGAGTTTCAAGACAGGATTCTCATTTTTGATTGGTCCGGCTCCAAATTGAATGCGATCTTGGAAGTGAAAACTGATCCGATACGCAGACCGCTTGGCGGAAGAGAAATTTTGTTTCCATGAAACAAATCGCTTCCGGTTTTTTAAGAATGATGGATCACCAAGGAATCGATCCGGTGCAATACATTTGGGTCACAGCGACGTACGATTCCAATTCTTCCGAAAAACAAGAAGCTCATATTCAAGAAAATTCTGATATTCTAAATTATCTGGATAAAAAGATTCGGTTGGAATTTACCGGAAGGATACGCTGCGTTTCCTGCGGAAGAATCACTAAAAAAAGTTTCAACCAGGGGAATTGTTTTACCTGTTTTCAAACGTTAGCCGAAAACGATCTTTGTATCTTAAGACCCGATACTTGCCATTTTCATCTCGGGACCTGCAGAGAACCGGACTGGGGAGAATCTCACTGCTTTATTTCCCACACGGTGTATCTCGCAAACAGTTCCGCGATTAAGGTCGGAATCACGAAAGAAAATCCGGTATCGAATCGATGGGTGGATCAGGGGGCCGTTCAGGGAATTCCTCTTGTGAAAGTTGTTTCGAGAAGGGACGCTGGGATTATAGAAAAAGAACTTTCCAAGGTTTTGTCCGATCGAACCACTTGGCAAAAAATGGTGGCAGGTGATCCGGAGCCGATTGATCTTATCGAACGGAAAAAAGAATTCATCCAAAAAATCGAAGAGCTTGATTTCGATCTGGATTATAAGATTTCTACCCAAGAAACTCCGACTAATATCCGTTATCCGATTCGGTCTTATCCGCAAAAAATACAATCACTCGCACCCGACAAAAATCCGGTGATCGAAGACATTCTCACCGGAATCAAAGGACAATATCTTTTATTTCAATCCGGGGTCATCAATATCAGAGCTTACGGCGGTTACGAGACCGTTCTGAGTGCGGAGTGAATGACTGTTTGTAAGTCTCGAACATTTAATTTTCGTATATTATAAAATAATAAATTATATCTGTCTTTTGGAAAATTTTCGATGAGTGATACTCCTGATTCTGTACTGGGAAGTGTTGTTCGGAAATTGATTCATCTTTTGAAAGTATAGATTCAAAAACGCATTTCCAATGATACGATTTTCGAATTGAATGAAAAACGGGAAGGCGCTTTGAAGGAATTGCGAAAAAAGTCAAATGTGAGTTTGACTAAGCAGGGAGTGGAGTCTTTTGAGTTCTCCTTTAGATTTTTCGTTTCCTAAAAATGTTCAAGGGATTTTTACAAAATTTGTGGAATCAAATGCCAGGATTTTAGTCGGCTTGGAAAACGCAATAACTCAGGTTGAGACGGCAAGGACTTTAAAAAATGCGATGGAATTGATGAAAGGAAATAAGACGATTCAATTTTTTTTAGTTTTTAGAAACGATTTCGAGAATTATTCTTTTGTGACCGGCACGGATCATTTTAAAAAGAAGTAACTTAAAATTCTGCTATGAATCTTTCGTTCTTTCAAAAATAAATGCTTTCGATGAAAAGTTTTTTTTTGAAAATATTTTTACTTTCTACCTTCTTTTTGTTTTCCGCATGTGATGCCATCATCGATTCTGCGGTGCCTGTCGAATTGGATCTACAGATCGGAAAGTCGTTTTTAGAAAATGCGAAAAACGCAAAAGACGGAATGCATATTCTAAAGGACGTTGCCCTTGAAAAATACGTAAAGTCCGTTGCGGACCGGATTTTAAAATCGGATCAGATCAAATACAAAAAAGAATTTCCCTATAAGATCTCTATCTTGGACGACGATGATACGATCAATGCCGTTTGCACTCCCGGCGGTTATATCTTTGTCTACACAGGGTTATTGAAACTCATCCAGAACGAGGCTACGTTAGCGGCAATCCTTGCACACGAAATTGCGCACGCGGAAAAAAGGCATTCTGTAAAACAAATCATCAGTTCTTTAGGGATCTATTTTACGATCTATATCGGCCTGACGATTTTTCTGGGATCGGACGCGGCGAATTTGATCAATTTGGGCTCTAGAGTCGGTGGGGAAATCCTTACCTTGGCGAATAGTCGTTCCGCGGAAGAGGAGGCGGACATGATGAGTTTTGAATATTTGAAATCCACAAAATACTATCCGGGAGCTCTGGAATCATTTTTTATACTCATCGAAAAAAAGGAAAAAGAGAAAGGCGGGATTAACCCAGACAAACGGATTATAAAATTTTTATCCACGCATCCTTTAAACGACGAAAGAATTGCAGAAAACGCAAAAAGACTCAAAAGTATCGGAAATCCGAAAGCGACTCGGGAAAATTTATATACGGAACGTTATCAAGTCGCCATGAAACGCGCGTTCGGAGAAGAGGACTGACGAACTCGCTTACACGAATTTAAGACCTGTTCTAAAATCGGATTTGTACTTTCCTATTTTCTTTCGAAATCGGATGGATCGTTTTGCGGTTATAAATAACGTGGGTTCGGCGGTTGAAAATGAGAAAGAATTTTTTAAAAGTAGGAGTTCCTACTTTTAGAATTTGTTCGTAAAGTCGCTATTTTCTATAGTCCCACATTTTAAGAATAGATTTACAAAGTTCAAATTCCAAATTCTTACAGAAAAATGAATCATGGATTTCTTATGTCGAGCTCACGTTAAATAGGGTCGAAATTCAAATATATTTCGACTAACGTTTATTTCACAGTTTGGAATGGGAAGCAAAACTGCTTACTGACGAAATGTTTGCGAAAAATAAAGAAATTCAAATGGTTCGGCGTAAGTCGTTCTAAAAACTTCTTGCAATCGGTTAGATTTTCCATAAAGTCTTTTCATCTATGCGCTTGGAACAAAAACTGAAAAGATGGGTGGAGGCGGGACTTATCGCTTCGGAACAATCGGATGCGATTCGAAACTTCGAAGAGACCCGAAAAACTCCTTATCTCTATTATTCGTTTATCATTTTAGGTGTGATCGTCATCGGTATCGGTATCATCGCAATCATTGCCGCCAATTGGGAAGAGATTCATGATTTCGTAAAGTTAGGCGCAGGTCTTGCGACGCTCTTGTTGGCTGCGGGACTTGCGTTTTGGAAACGGGAAAATCCTAATTTGTTGACTGTTTTTATCGTCCTCAATTCGATTTTGATTCTAGGGATGATCGGGCTTGTATCGCAGGTCTATAACTTGGAAGGGAAGTATTACGAAGCGGCAAAACTTTGGTGTGTACTTACTTTTTTATTTTTGATCGCGACCGATTCCAAAACATTCCTCCATCTTTGGTTGATCGGATTTCAAATTTATATAACGGGTTGGATCTTTGAACAAATCCAAGGGCGGCACGATTGGGGGGATTATTGGAACACCTACTATTATTATTCGATCGTAGGCTTTACGGGAATTTGGTTGGCTGCGGAAAAATTCACTTTAGAGTCCAGAAAAGCTACTTTGTTTTTTTGGGTCGTATTGTTTTTGATTGTCGGGACTTTTTTTCGGGGATTTTTCCAGGATTATGATTATTATAGCCCTTCGGAAAATTTAGGGTATTTCGGTTATACAGCGGATTTTCCTTGGCTGACGGTAGGACTTAGGTTGTTTGTTTTGGCTCCTCTCTTTTATCTTTTATACAATATGGAAATTTCCTCCAATCAGAAGAAATCTTTGAGTGTAAGTTTATTCTTACTATTCTTATTGTATTTTCCGCATCCGTTTCGGTACGTTTTGGCCGAGTCGATCGGATCTCATATTTGGAATTACTTTGTGAAGTTATTGCCTTCTTTTTTGTTTATTCTTTTTTGGCTGGGAATCGCGTCCTCGTTTCGAGATCACAAAAAAATATTCGATCTTTCTTTGGCGATTGTGGGAATTCGATTCTTATATTTTTATTTCGATCTACTCGGAACTTTGACTTACACAGGATTCGGGCTTATCATTTCCGGGCTGCTTATCATAGGACTTACGATCGGATACTTGAAATACAAATCCAAGGTGAGAATTTTATTGGGAGGTGAAGAATGAAACTTCTCAAACCGATCCTTTCGGTCGCATTGATTCTACCGATCGTGTTCTTCGGTTGGGAGATCATAACTCTCGAAAATTCAAAGAATTCGGGAAAAGAACTGATTCTTCCCATTACCGGATACGATCCGAGGGATCTTCTTTCGGGACATTATCTACGTTATGATATCTTGTATCAATCGGATTCTATCTGCCAAAATCCGAATACGAATTCCTATAGAAAATCCGATTCGGATCAACACTGTGTTTGTTATCCTCATTCCGGAAAGATAAAAGAAGGAGAAGGGGCTTTTATAAATGATTGTAGTCCGGATATACTGAAGGATAGAAGAGCTTGTAGGTTGCATTTACGTGGAACCTGTCGATATGGAAGATTCAAAATCGGTAATGAACGTTTTTATGTGAACGAAGAAAAAGCGATGGAATATGAAACGAGACTACGAAAAGAGAAGGTGCATATTCGCCTAAAAGTCGACTCCGAAGGAAAGGCGATTACGGATTCTTTGATTTGGGAGGACGGATCTTCGCTGTGACCTCGTTTAAACTACAGAAGTCGTTTTCTCCAAAACCGGCATTCATTCCCGCGTCGTAAATTGCCGGAAGATTTTGACAAAGAGAAAGGTTCGTCTTGTTTTCTTTCGCGAGATTCATCGCGTGATAGACGTCCTTTCTCATATTCTTCAAAGAAAAATGAGTTTCATAGTTTCCCGAGAATACGAAGGGAAACTTAAATTCGGCGATCCCTGATTTTGCGGCGGATCCAAGAAGAATGTTTTTTAGGGTTTCTGGTTCCAGCCCTGAATTTTTTGCGAGTTCAAAACCTTCCATATAAATTTGAAAAATTCCCGCTTGAATCATATTGAGAGCGAATTTGGCCTTTTGACCGCTTCCTAAAGCGCCGCAATATTCCGTATTCTTTCCACAAAGCTCGAAGAAGAATTGAATATCTGCAATTTCCTTCTTTTCGGCTCCGACCATAAAAAGAATTTGTCCGTCTCTCGCAGCGTTTTTAGAACCGGTCATCGGAGAATCATAAAAGCGAATCTGTTTTGTCGAACATAGTTCCGCTAGTCTGAAAGTCATGGAAAGAGAAGTGGTTCCGCAGTCTAGGATGATCGGAGGTTTTGTCTCTAAAAGTCCGGATGTGATCACTTCTTTTTCGATGACTGTGTCTTCGGTCAGACATAATATAACTAGATCCGCGTTTTTAACCGCTTCCATGGGAGAATCAAAGGTCTGAACGTTGTCGCTTATCAAATCGGCGATTTTGAGTTTGTTTCTTGCGTAGAGTCTGAGATTTTGGTCGGCTTTTGCGAGATTGGACGCTATGCCTCTACCCATGATTCCGGTTCCTATGATGGATATTGTATGTTTCCTCATTGGTATATGGTATAGAATTAATTTATAATATTAAAAAGCGCTTAAGGCGGCTCGGATAAAGCTTGTGACCGGGGCTTGTTCTCTCGTGTCCTCGAGTCCTTCCCTAAGTTCGCGAAGTACGATTTGCGCGTCCGTTAGAACCGTGTTTACGTTTTTATGAACGTCGTCGTTGTTGATGAGTCGACCCAAACTTCCGTCGCCCGTATTTATCTTAGTCGTAATGTCCGCGATATTTGAAAATGTCTTACGAATATCACCTCTGTTTTCGGAAATCAGTTCCGACAAACTTACGAGAGGATCTTGTAAAACGCGGCCTTTGAGAGTTCCCGCGGCCTTGTAGTCGATCATGGTAACGGGTGTGGATCTGGTTTTCAGCCGTTCCGATTCGGGGTCCATGGTTCCTGGATCGATGGAAATTACGCGTCCGGTCAAAAGGCTTTCGTTTTTGATAATGATATCGTAGTTATCATAGAGCTGGATTTTCTCTCTGAGAAGCATCGTGATTTCGACTTTGGTTCCGATTCCGGTTTCTCCGGTTGAAACCTCGACTCCGTTTTCGTCGATTTGTATGAGACGAATCGCGGAGATGTAACCGAACGGAACACCTTGTACGGTCACCTTATTACCGATTTTGATTCCTTCCGCATTTCGGAAGGTTACTTTCATAAATTCTCCTCTTTTTTTTACAGGACCGCCTTCGGTGATGATCGTAAAGTAACCGACCACGGCGATGGCTACTGTAAAAATGGCTCCGACGAGTAAATAACGTAGCGAACTCATATTAGATTCTCCTCATATAATTGCAACTTTACTATTTGCTTTCCAGGATCATCGGACCGGTCGTTTTTCCCTGAATGAATTGTTGAATCAATTCGTTGTCCGAATTCTGGAGTTCTTCCGGCGTTCCCGTAAATACGATTTTTCCTTTATAAACAAAGCTGATACGATCTGCGATCATATAAGCGCTGGACATGTCGTGTGTGACTACAACTTGTGCGGCTCCGGTTTCTTTTTGAATTTTGAGAACTAATTCGTTGATCACATTGGACATAACGGGATCCAATCCCGAAGTAGGCTCATCGTAAAGGATGATTTCGGGATTCGTCGTGATTGCCCTTGCGATCCCCACTCTTTTTTTCATACCACCGGAGATATCATTCGGGAAATTGTCCTTAGCGATCACCATATCCACTAATTTCAATTTTTGCATTACGATTTCCTGAATCTTTTCTTTTGAGGCTAATTTGTGTTCTCTCAGGGGAAGTGCCACGTTGTCGAATACGGTCAGCCAGTTGATGAGTGCGCCGGATTGAAACAAAACTCCCATCCTCGCCCTAAGTTTCTTTTTAACGTTGAGACTGACTCGGGAAATACTCTCCCCGAAAATAAAACAATCTCCCGCGTCAGGTTCCAAAAGTCCGGTGATATGTTTGAGAGTGACTGATTTTCCCGTTCCGGAAGGTCCGAGTATTACGAGCGTTTCTCCTTTTTTTACATGAAGATTCATACCAGAGAGGATCTTTCTTTTTCCGAAAGATTTATGTACGTTTTTGAGTTCGATTGCAAATTGTTCCATTTTTCAATCTCTGTAAAGTAAGGCGGTGATCATATAACCCGTAAAAATCACCATCAAAAACGAAGTTACTACGGATTCTCTCGTGGCCCGGCCGACTCCGATTGCTCCGCCGGAAGTTCTAAGACCGTGGGAGCAAGAGATGGCGGAAACGATGACTCCGAATATAAAACCTTTTAGAATTCCCACATACAAATCTTTTAAACCCGGAATGGAAGCGACTCTATCGAATACGTCTCGGAAATAAGTGAAATAATCGATTCCAAGCTGGAAATAACCCACGATCGCCCCGCCTAATATTCCTAAAATGGTGGAATAAACGCATAAAACAGGGACCATGATAGAAAAACCTAAAATTCTCGGAAAAATTAAGTAACGTACTGGATCGATAGACATAACTTCGAGAGCGTCTATTTCTTCTGAAATTTTCATCGTTCCGATTTCTGCCGCCATCGCAGAGCCGATTGAGGCAGCTAAAATCAAGGCGGTCATAAACGGGGACATTTCTCTCGTAAGAGTGATCGTCATCAAAAGACCGATCTGACCTTCGGCTCCGAAGTCTTTTAATCCAAGTCCTGTATTAAGCGACATGATCATTCCGGTAAAAATGGCGACGATCGAAACCACGGAGATACTTCCGACTCCCGTAATGTACATCTGATCCAGGATTTCTTTTCTTTTGAAAAAACCGTGCGGTAGGTTTAGAATACTCTCATATACCAAAAGGATCGTAAAACCACTCGCGTAGAAGAATTCGGTGAGTTTTTCTTTAATAGGTTC
>NZ_AHMT02000024.1:27500-45000 GCF_000243815.2 Leptospira alexanderi serovar Manhao 3 str. L 60
CTGTCGATTTCTTTACTATCGGATTTGTGAAGGAGAAGGAAAAATGGGAGAAGGATCACTCTCACAGGAAGATATAGACGCCCTTTTAACAGGCGGTGGCGGTGAAGCCGCACCTACTGAAACCGGAAGCGGATCCGATTTCAATCTAAGCGGAGAATTGGATTCTCTTCTGGGCGGCGGCGGTAATGCCGGCGGAGAAGCACCCGGAGGCGGCGAGAGTGGTGGAACTGATTCTCCTTCTTTTGCAGATATTTCTGCCGCCCTTGGACCTTCGCCGACTCCTTCCGCTCCTAGATCGGCCACGCGTCAGTCTGCGTCGACCCAATCCACAAACCTAAATCTACTGATGGACGTAAATCTAGCGCTTACAGTAGAGCTGGGTAGAACGAATATGTTCATCAAGGACGTCAACGGTTTGAACGAAGGTATTGTTGTAGAATTGGATAAGAATGTGGGTGAGGACTTAGACATTCTCGCGAACGGTCGTTTAGTTGGAAGAGGCAAACTTGTGGCAATGGATGATTTCTACGGAATTCAAATTACAGAAATTGTGGATCAAAGTAGAAGACTTTAAACTCGAAAGCACATCTTTTCGTTTCAAGTTGTTTTCGACATTTGTAAAGAGGATTGATTTTCTGGAATTTAGAATCCTTATAAAATAAATTTTTCATTTGATCATCGCAAAATGACAATTTTACGCGGAAATTTGATTTTAGGATTGTAGTCTTTCGATTCTCTTCCGAAAAAGAAGGAACTATATTAACGAGAGTTCAATGGTTGAAAATGAGAAAGAATTTTCTAAAAGTAGGAGTTCCTACTTTTAGAATTTGCTCGTAAAATCGCGATTTGTTGTAGTCCCATGTTTTAGGAATAGATTTACAAAGTTCAAATTCCAACTTCCTAAAAAAAAGTGAATCGCGCCGAACTCACGTTACATGAAGCAAAATTATTTAAATTTTATAGGTGAGTAACAATCTTTCCGTTACAACTTCCTCCTCTAAAGTTTGTCCAGCCATTTGAAAGCGTTTAAGCATAGAACGTCCGTTTAATATAGGGATTTCCGAAAAGAAAAGTCCTTTAGGATATTGAATATCAATAATTTTAGAACCTGATTTTTTACTGCCATCAATGCTAAGGGCAATTTTTGCTCCTCGTAATTTTGCGTTTTCAATACTATCGTATAAATCTTTAAGGGAAAAAGATTGAGCTCCATACAGTATCGCCTGTGAATCTTTGTATGGCGGATCACAATATATCAAATCGTCTGCTTCTGCGGCGTCGAAGGCATCTTTGTAATTTAAGTTGAAAAATTCACAATCTGCGACGCGATCACTCCAAGAATAGACTCTTTCAGCAAAGGATTTCGGCGAAAGGGGATTGTGAATTCCGCAAGGGGTTGACATGTAACCGTCTGCTTTGCGGAATCTTACTACACCGCCATAACAGGAACGGGATAAAAACAATAGGTCTTTAGAATTCGGATTGAGATTGTATGAACTTTTTATGATTTCATAAGCTTTTTTTTTCCCAAATTTTTCTATTAGCGCGTAATTTTCGGTATAGTCGAGAATCAACTCATCCGGATTTGATTTCAATTTCCGAAAAATGTCAATCAGAGGTTTGAATATATCGGATCCAATACCTTTTTTGGGAGATAAGGCGGCGATAACTGCACCGCTACCTAGAAAAGGTTCGTGATAGGTTTTTATTTTTTTAGGAAAATAGGAAATGATAGTATCCGCATATTTTTGTTTGTTTCCAATCCATTTCAAAAGTTGTCCTTTTAGCGGATTTTTAACCAATTGCGATTCTATCGGAAGAAGAAACGACATGACTGTATAATCAGAATATCTTAAATGAGGGCAACTGGAAAAACGTGGAATCCATTTTACTACTCGGACGCATGAAAATGATACTCGAAAATAAGCGGTCGGTTTTGCAAAAGTACAACGGTTCTCAAAAATTAAGTCAAATCGGGAAATCTCGACTTTTTAGAGGAAGATTCCAACATTCTAATTTTCGAAATAGTTTATCATAGTATTTTATTCATGCGTCCGAGTAGTATCTATGAAGCAAAGTCCTTTTTTATAAACTTCAATATAATTGTTTAATAAACCATATCTTGTTGGAACTTCTACTTATAAGCTTTGTTGAAATGCTTTAGGAACAAGCTCGTGGTAGAAACTCCAACAAAAAATCGTTTCCGTTTCAGAAATAACATTCAATTTTTTTGATCCGTATTTCCTAAAACCGATTTCAAAATCGAACGGAAGTTCGTCAAATTGAGAGGTAAAACGATTTCCGTTTTTTTACCGGAAATTTTCTCGAATTCTTTGATAAATTTTTGGCCGATTCTAAGTTTAACCGCGTCCTGTCCACCTTTCGTGTTGATCGACTGAGCGAGTAGTTCGATTCCTTTTGCGGTAGCGACTGCGATCGCTTCCACCTCTTTGGCTACCCCTTCGGCTTCGTTGATTCTTTTTTGTTTTTCGCCTTCAGACTTGTTGATGGCTTCTTCTTTAAAACCGAGAGATCGGTTGATTCTCGCATCCCTATCCCCTTCCGAAAGAGAGATCTGTGCCTTTTTGGTGATCTGCGCTTTTTTCTCTTTTTCCATCGCTTCTAAGATGGACTTAGGAGGAGTGATATTTACGATTTCGTATCGATTGACCTTGATTCCCCAAGATTCGGCGGCTAAGTCTAAAACTTCCAGAATCTTACTGTTGATCGCGTCTCTGGTTTCAAACGTAACATCCAAATCCATCGTTCCTATGATGGCGCGCATCGTAGTTTGGGCGAGTTGAGAAGCCGCAAATTGATAGTCGTTGATTCCATAACTCGCTTTGTAGGGATCCAGAACTTTGAGATAAAGGATTCCATCCATGTCCACTTGCACGTTGTCTTTCGTAATACAAGTTTGGGGAGGAACGTCCGTGGCTTGTTCTTTCAACGTATGATAGTAGGCATCCTTTTCAAGGAAAGGCCAAAGAAGATGAAGACCTGCGTGTAAGGTTCTGCTGTATTTTCCAAGCCTTTCCACTACGATACAATCCTGAGCGGAAACGATTCGAATCGAACGATAGAGTTTGTATGCGAAGTAAATTCCGAACAGAGTCCAGAATATCATTACAAATGTGCTTTGAAACGTTTCCATCTTATTGACCTTCCTTCTCTTTCGGTGTTTTGATTTCGGGTAATTTTCCGGTTACTTTGGAAAAACCTTCGAACACTCCCGCAATATTGGCAAGCTCCGCGGGAAGAATCGTGGTTTTAGAAGCGCTTAGGATTTCTCCGAGACCCGTGAGATAGTCTTCCGTAATTTGGAGATTAACAGCTTCTCCTCCGCCTTCTCTGGAAATGGATTCTGCGATCATCTGGATTCCTTTTGCTTTCGCGGCGGCAATCAGTTCTATCTCCAAAGCCTTACCGTCGGCTTCGTTGATCTTTTTCATCTTTTCCCCTTCCGAGATATTGATCGCTTCTTCTCTTTCTCCCACAGAACGATTGATCCTCGAAAGTTTTTCACCTTCCGAAATCGTGATCTCCGCTCTTTTAACTCGCTCCGCTTTTACTTGTTCTTCCATCTCGTGAAGAATTTCCTTAGGAGGAGAAATATTTTTGATTTCGTATCTTGTGACTTTGATTCCCCAGGGATCGGTCGCTTCGTCCAAAGCGCGCACAACGTGGGAATTGATATCGTCCCTTTCTGCAAATGTCTGATCAAGGATCAGCTTACCGATTTCGGAACGAAGGGTCGTCTGCGCGAGTTGTTGAGTAGCGAGCATGAAGTTTTCAATCGCATAGGAAGCCTTATAGGCATCGACTACTTTTAGATAAAGAATTCCGTCCACCGAAATGGAAACGTTATCCTTTGTGATACACATCTGAGGAGGAATGTCGATCGCGATCTCTTTCAGATTCTGTCTATATTTGACAATTTCGATGACGGGCCATAAAAAATGAAACCCGGCTTCCAAAGCGCCATTGAATACTCCCACACGTTCCACGACGAAACAATACTGTTGAGGAACGATGATGAATGTCTTACGAATCAGATAGACCAACGCTATGAAGAATAACGTGAATATGAACCCTGCAGACATAAAATCTCCTTTTCTATTTTAAAATCAGACTTATTCTTCCGGAAGTTCCAAAGGTTCCACGAGAAATGTGAGATTGTCTCGACTCACAATTCTCGCCTTACTTCCTTTTGGAATTCTGGCTTTTTTGGAAATCGCGTCCCACTCTACACCTTGAAAAAGAATCCTTCCGCCTTTTCTTTCCACGAGAACATCTTTGACGACGGGAACCAGTCTTCCGATCTGATCGTTTTCCGGAACCGCGTGTTCGGTTTGAGCCGGAAAGATTTTTCGAATCGCCGTACTTCCGACGTAAATCAGAAGAATGGAGAGAGAGGCCCAAAGTCCTAGTTGCCAGCCGAGGGAAATATCGAAAAAATATACGACAATCCCGGTGATAATTCCGGCGGTTCCTAAAAAAGCGATAAAGGTTCCGGGAATAAAAAATTCAGCGAGAATGAGTAAGATACCGCCGATGATCCAAATCGTAACCGTTAGATTGGAAAGAAAATCAGGCATGAAAAACGTATTCTCCCAGAGTGGAACAAAATTCGTAAATTTTTTTCAAAATTCAATCCGTTTTTTCTATTTTAAAAAAAAGGGAAAGGAAACGAACTATCCGGAAGAAAGGTATGAAAAAAAAACTTTTACTTTTACTTATAACGGCGATTCTGTTTCTGCAATTTCTACCTATACATCCTCCCGAAGGAACGAATCAAAACGAAATTCAAACTTCCGATGAAGTCAAAAAAATATTGAGGAAATCCTGTTACGATTGTCATTCCGATCTGACCGAATGGCCTTGGTATTCGAAAATTTTTCCCGTCAATGTATATCTTTACAATCACGTAAAGGAAGGAAAAGTTGAGCTCAATTTTTCGGAATGGAATTCCTTAAGTAAAAAAGAAAAATCGACGAAGGGCGATTCGATTTTAGAAACTTTGGAAGAAAAAGAAATGCCTCCCGGAGATTATATTCTTTTGCATCCATCCGCAAAAGTTACCCAAGAAGAATTGCAAGTTTTGAAAAGCTGGGTTCAGGATTTGGAAGAAGAGTATCGGAAAGAATAATTAAAAATAATTTGGCAAAGATCGTAATGACTGGAAAAGAAAAAAAACTCTGGGGCGGAAGATTTCAGGAAAAAACCTCTTCGATTTTGGAACGAATCGGGGAATCCGTATCCTTCGATCATAAACTTTATAAAGAAGATATTCAAGGAAGTATCGCGCACGCGAGAATGTTGAAACAAATCGGCATCTTAAGCGGAGACGAATTGTCGAAGATCGAAACCTCTCTCTCGCAAATCAAAACCGAATTGGAGGAAGGAAAGTTGGAATTCAAATCGGAGCTCGAAGACATTCATATGCATATCGAGTCCCGTTTGACCGAACTCATAGGAGAAACTGGAAAAAAATTACATACTGCAAGATCTAGAAACGATCAAGTGACTCAAGACGTACGACTGTATATCTTAGGTCGAGGAAAAGAAATTCTCAAATCCATCGTAAGTCTAAGATCTTCTTTGTATGAAAAAGCGAAACGGAGCGTGGATGTAATCATACCTGGATACACACATCTTCAAGTCGCACAACCGATCCGCGCCTCTCAGTATTTGCTTTCTTGGTTTTGGGCGTTGGAAAGGGATCAGGAATTCTTTCGTTTTGCTTTAAAAGCCTCGGATGAATTGGCTCTCGGTGGCGGAGCGATGGCGGGAGTCAATTATCCGACCGACAGGGAATTCTTAAAAAAAGAATTAGGACTTTCTAAAGTATCTCCGAATTCCATGGACGGAGTTTCGAGTCGTGATCATATTCTGGAGTTCTTATTTGCTTGTACTCAGTTGATGATCCATGCTTCTCGGATTTGCGAGGACATCATACTTTATTCTTCTCAAGAATTCGGAATTTTAAAACTATCGGATTCTCTGACCACGGGTTCGTCCATCATGCCGCAGAAAAAAAATCCGGATATCGCGGAACTCATCCGAGGAAAGGCGGGAAGGGTGATCGGAAATCTAAATCATCTCCTTGTGATGTTGAAAGGTTTGCCTTCGACTTACAACCGGGATCTTCAGGAAGATAAGTTGGCTCTTTTCGATTCGGTTGAAACCGTGGGAATCAGTTTGGAAGGGATTCAAGAAATGATCGAAGATTGGGTCTGGGTTCCCGAAAGAGCGGAATCTTCCTTAAAAAACGGATTTGCTACGGCGACGGATTTAGCGGATTTTCTCGTTTACGAAAAGAAAGTTCCGTTTCGAACCGCTCACGAACTCGTGGGAACGCTTGTAGGAGTTTGTGTGGAGAAAAAAAAGACCTTGTTTGATTTGCCCGAACCAGATCGAGTTTCGATTTCGGAACATTTTGTGGGAAAAGAATACGAAAATGCGGTTTCTCTTTCTCTTTCCGCGGACAAAAAAATCTCTTATGGAGGAACTTCCAAAAAAAGACAGGAAGAACAATTAAAAATTGCGCTGGAATCTTTGAAGGAAGCTGAAACATTGTTTTTATGAGAATCATTTCTGGAATTTTAACGTTTGTTTGTTTTTTAGCGTGTAATCGGAATCCGTTTGCACAGACCAGATACCAACCGGAAGTTTATACACCGTCTGCCGTCGTAGTTCCAAGACAGGATACGTCCGTGGTCCCATTGCCCGAAAAACCCGCGATCTATGCGATCTTCTTAACTACTCAAGGAACTATGACTGTTGAGTTATTCGACCAAGACGCCCCTAAAACGGTTCAGAACTTTATCGACCTGGCGCAAGGCGAGAAGGAATTTCTGACTAGAAACGGACAAAAGGTGAAAAAACCTTTTTACGATGGTTTGACCTTTCATAGAGTGATCGAAAATTTTATGATCCAGGGCGGTTGTCCGAACGGGGACGGAACTGGCGGTCCCGGATATCGTTTCGATGACGAGATCAACGGAAAAGCCCTCGGTCTTGATCAGATAAAAGCCGGAGAAGCTCCCTATTATCAATATCAACTTCAAAAGGCCGTGGCTAACGAACTTCGGATAAAAAACAATGAAGAAGCGGAATCAAAAAGAGAATTGATCGAAAAGGCATTTGAAGACGCCAAGAAGTTATCGGTTCTTGAAATTCTTTTTAGAATCGGATATAAATACAATGAAATTCTAAAGTCTCATAAGGCGCTTAAGGGTTCTCTTGCAATGGCGAATGCTGGACCGAATACAAACGGCTCCCAATTTTTTATCAATCAAGTGGACACACCTCATCTGGACGGTCTTCACACTGTTTTCGGTCAATTGGTATCCGGCGCGGACGTTGTGGACAAGATTGTAAAGGTGGGAAACTCCAAAACTTCGATCAAAAAAGTTCTCATCGTAGATAAAAGAACGGCGGCTACGGCGGTGCAATGACATTCACACCGGATAAAACCCAGGCAAAGAACTATCTTGCAGTGATTCAAGAACTGGCAAATTATTCTTCCGGTTCTACCAGCACGAGTCGCATTTTAGAGCGATTGTCTGTGCTCCCGGTGCACGATCAAGAATCCAGGGCCTCGATTTTGGAAACTAGCGAAGGGAAAAATCTTCCGGATCGTTTAGTTGAAATCATAAAACTCTTTCGAATGACCCATTCCAAACGTCAGGAAATATATTCTTTTTACGAAACCGCGATTTCAAAATACGGGATAATCAACACTTTAACCGCAAAAAGAAAACCGACGGACGACGAGGCGCGTATCAAACAGATTCTTACGGATTATATTCTAAAAATTGAATCTTTTTTCGAAAAAAACGACATAGGGGACGAAGCACTCATTAAGGAAATCAATCGATTCTTAAATGAACTCGAATCTCTGAATTTATTAAACGAAGACAATCTTACCGCATTGATCCTTTCCTCAAAGGCGATTTCGCTCATACAACCTCCGATGGAAAAGTTGGTCTCTTGTTACGAAGACTACGATAAGATAGAAGTTATTCTCAAACGATTGATCCGAATCGCAGAGATGATCATAGAGGATGCCAAGGCCCCACGTTGATCTAAAAATCCTTGTATTTTTTCGTTGGTTTTGAGGGAATTTGCCGAAAATAAACTAGAATGATTCGGATTCTTCTCGCAATTTTACTGACTCCTTCGTTTCTTCTTGCGTTTCCAAAACGGGATGCACGGGGTTCGGTTTCGGAAAATTATCTCAAACAACAGGGAATCATCACGTTGGATTTGAAAAAAATTCATTACCGTGAGAACGATAAAATTCCGATAAAGATGTCCATCACGAATACCGGAAACGAGGTAATAAGAATCTTTCCGTCCGGAAGAGATCTGGAATCGTATCGAGTTGTAGTTCGGGACGAAAATGGGAATCAGATTCCGGAAAGGGACGAAGAAAAAAGGAGCGATTCCGTGTTAAAACGAAGAAATACGATCGAATCCCTGGAAGGAAAAGAAATCAAAGAAATCATTCTACACAAAGACGAAGTGTTCTCTAAGGAGATCGATCTGAATTCTCGTTTTGATTTGGAGCCGGGAAAGAAGTATTTTGTGACCGCGTATTTTCATCCGAATATACAGGAAATGCCCGCGCTTTTTATTCGTTCTCGCAACCAACCTTATTTCTTTTACGAGGAAAAACACGGCGAACCGGTCCTCTTGTCCATCCCCGAAAAAGATCCGACTGCGGACGGGCTTGAACCGGAAGAAGTGATTCATTTATTTTTGGGTTCCGAAAAGAAAAAAAATTGGGCACATCATTTCAAGTGGATCTATTTTCCAGAATATATACAGGCTTACGATCAATACTCGGAAGAATACAATCGTGCGGAAGAATCCGAAAGAGATTTTCTGCTGGAGAATTTTAAACGATATCTTACCGAATCCAGAGCGGGGATTCTTCATTCTTACAGAATTTTGAACACGGAATCAGTTTCTCCCGGTTTGGCGAGAGTAACGGTTTTTGTGGAGAGAAAGTTGAACCGCTTGCGTTCCAAATACGAATATATTTACACTCTCAGAAGGGTTCCCGACGAACAGGGAGGTTTCTGGAAAGTGTCTAACTTAGTGGCGAAGGTAAAGAAATGACGGAGATTCTATCGCAGGATGAAATTGACGCGCTACTAAGCGCCATCAGTTCCGGTGAAGTAAGCGAATCGGATTATACTTCCGTTTCTGAACAAAAAAAGGTAAAGATCTACGACTTCAAACGTCCTGATAAATTTTCAAAGGACCAAATTCGTACGTTGCAAATGATGCACGAAACCTTTGCTCGTCTGGCGACTACGGGTCTTTCGGCACAGCTCAGAGCGCTCGTATCCGTTCACGTCGCCTCCGTGGATCAGTTGACTTATGAAGAATTCATTCGTTCGATTCCGAATCCGACTACTCTTGCCGTAATCAACATGGATCCTTTGAGAGGCTCCGCGATTTTAGAGATCGATCCTTCGATTTCGTTTACAATCATTGATCGTCTGTTTGGCGGTAAGGGAGAGCAGGCAAAAATTTCCAGAGAACTTTCCGAGATAGAGATGAGCGTAATGGAAGGGATTATCGTTCGAATTCTCGGGAATATGAGGGAATCTTGGTCTACTGTAATCGATTTAAGGCCGAGACTCGGGAATATCGAAACGAATCCTCAGTTTGCACAGGTGGTTCCACCGAACGACATGGTGGTTTTGATCACTCTCGAAACCAAAATCGGAGAAGTGGAAGGGATGACGAACCTTTGTATTCCCTATATCACGATCGAACCGATCATCAATAAGTTATCCGCACAATATTGGTATTCGTCCATTCGAAAAGGGGAATTGGATGAGAACCGCGCCGTAATTCAAGAGCGACTGGATCAGGTTGCAATTCCTTTGATCGCAGAAGTAGGATCCGTGGACGTTTCCATCAACGATTTTATGAATCTTTCCGTTGGTGATGTTGTGAAATTGGAAAACACTTCTACAAGATCCGAGATGATCGTAAAAGTTGGGGAGAGAAAAAAATTCAAATGCCTTCCCGGAAGAGTGGGGAGCCGACTTGCGATTCAAATTGGAGACAGGGTGGAAGATATTCCGGATGAACTTCTGGGTTCCACACGTTCTGAACAGGAATATTAGAATCTTAACTTAACATTTGCTTTTGAATTTGTACCAAAATCAAAGAAATAGGGCAGAGATGAATTTCAATAAAAAAGGCGGTTAGAAACCGCCTTTGAAATCGGTCAAGATTGTCTACAACACAAATTGTGAAAGCGTTGCGTTAAGTTAAGAAAACCGTAACGTCCAATTTATGTTTAGAAAATTATTTTTTCCACTGAATACATTCGCCGGGGCATTCATCCATTTCTTTTTGAACGATTTTCCAGTCTTCTTCGGGGATCGGAGCTTGATTTACCATTTCTCCTCCGATATGAGTTTCCGAAGTGTCATTATCATCCATTTGAAAATATTTCGGAAGATTGTCTGCACATTGATTGCAGGACGTGCAGTTGTCCTTATCTACATACGCAATTTTAGTCGGCATAGGCTTCGATTCTCCTGGGCGGTCGCTTAAAAACAGGTTTCAAGATCAATTTTCTAACCATTTGTTAGACAGCAAGTCCTTTTCTAGGGTTCTTGCACGACTAAAGATCTTACCGAAGATCGGTTTGGAACGAAGTAGAAGCAACTTAGTGAAGGCAAAAATAGAGAAAACTGTGGACTTGAAATAAATTTTGTGCTATTTTGCCCGGAAAGAATTTAAATGGGAGACCAGAATGTTTCGAAAAGGTTCATACCTCGTATTGATTGTCTTATTCGCTATTGATTGTGGAAAGTCCAAAAAGGAAGACCTACAAGGCGGAGTTTTTACTTTTATCAAAGGAAGCGTAAAGCTTTCAGATAAAGCCGGAAAAGAAAAGAAAGTAGGGCTTTCGGAATTTATCCTTCCGGAAGATAAAATCGAAACGACAAAAGATTCATACACGGATATTCAACTCATGGATGGAGTGATCATTCGCGTAAAAGAGAACACAAGTCTTACCTTGAATAGGATTTATGTGGATTCTAAAAATGCGGAGATATATTCGGATATTAACCTCAATAAAGGAAAGATATTTTCTAGAGTCGGTACAAAACTTACCAAATCTTCCGGATTCAAAATCACTACGCCTACTTCGACTGCGGCGGTTCGTGGAACCGACTTTCAAGTCGAAGTGGAAGGAAACAAAACCGAAACTCTCGTTTCCGAAGGATCTGTGGAAGTTGTAGATAACGATAATCCGGATCTGAGTAACGTAGCGGATGCTGGCGGGAAAATTGTTTCCGACGGTAAAAGTCAGAAGGAAGAGACACTTTCCGAAGACGAGTTGAAGGAATTGCAAGAAGATGCGGCTACCGTTCAGTCCATTACTGAAGAACAAAGGCAAAGAATTGAAGAGATCCTAAAAGACTTTAAAGAAAACAAGGAAAGAATTCTTCAAGGTCTGGAGGAACAAAAACTAAGGAACCAAGAACTCATCAATGCTACGAAAGAGGAAAATCGTAGAATGATCGACGAAGTCAAAGAATCCGGAAAGGCCGAAAGGGAAGCCATCAAAAGTGCCGCTGATGAAGAAAGAAAAAACATCAAGTCCGGCATCGACAAGGATAAGGAAGCCCTGGAGAATTCCAGAAAATCTTTGAAAGACCAAGTCAAGCCTCAATAAGATTTTTTCAAAAAGCCTCGATTTCGTTTTGTTAAGCGAAGTCGGGTTTTTAAACGTATTTTCTCTAATAACTTCCCAGTTGTATAAGAGGCCGTCTCAAAACCTTAAAAAGACATCTTTAAACGATCCGGCAAGTTTCTAAAAAATGTGGGAGTTCTCACAGATTACATCGTATTGCCGGTTTCCCTGTCGTTTAAGATTGTAGTAGTTCCTACATTTTGGTGTTTTGAGGCGGGTTCTAAGCCGTTTATAACATTGACACCCTCAATCTTAGAATTATGTTTGAAAGAAAGTTTGGCTTTTAAAAGTGTGTTTAAACTTTAACATATTCTTAAGGAATCTATGAAACAAATCATTTCAATTTTAGTATTAATTTGCATGTTCGGTTGTGTGTCTTTACCTGAAACGCTTAAAAAGAAGGCGTCTTCGGATCTATCCATCCTTGCTGTTTCAATTTCGTTACAAGCACCCATTGCACTCTTTTCAAAAGATGCATCTGACGTTTTGTTCGTAAAATTAGCGAATCCGAAGGACAAAAAATCTGTTGCGAAAGTCATTCCAAGTAATTTTGCGGCAGACAGCTACGTTTACTTAGTTAACGCAGAACCGGGGACTTACACCGTGATTTTAGCAGGTGCTGAGAAACAAAATCAAAACGATACACCTGTTGTTCATTATTTAAACAACGAAACGATTGAAAAAATTAAGATCAACGTGAATAAAAACGAGTTGGTCTATGGCGGTAAGTTCGTTTTAAATTCTAGTCAAGAAGATGCGGCTTGGGGAAAAGTGGATAAGGCGAATCGCGATCAAAAGTTGATCTCAAGCAATGACACTGATTTTTCTAGAGCGTTATTATATGCTTCGTGGTTGGATAAGGTTGAGTCGAATGATGTCGGAAAACAGAATTTCTTAGAAAAAGCGAAAAAAGTTTTCGCTGAGTCTGAGTGGGCTTCTATCGTAAAGTAATTTTCCGAAATCGAGTGTGAAAATGAAATTCGCACTCGATCTTAATCCTTTTGAAATTGAGTTAAGCGTTCCGTTTTCTCTTCGTCGAAACTCCTACAAGATTCTCATCCGGAAAAAATCATTCCCCCTTCGAATCATTTTTCAACTTAAAGTAAAGAATGCTCAAAGTAAAAATGAACGTGACTGCGTTTGCGAGAATGATCGGGAAATCTTGTTTGAGACAACCGTAGACAAACCAAAGAACCACACCCGTAACCAACACGATGTACATGTTTCTGGAAATGTCTTTCGTACTTCCTCCCATGACGATACGGATAAGCTGAGGCAAAAAAGAAACCGTCGTGAGAAGGGAAGCGATATAACCTAAAAACGTAATGGAGTCCATGTCGTATTAAAATCCGTTAGGTTTTCGAATATTCTCGGGTGACGACGGTTTTGATTCCGCCTCGAGGATTGTAATCTCCGATCACTTTTAAGTATTTCGGATCGATGGCCGCGATAAGATCCTCCATGATCTTATTCACTAAAAATTCGTGAAAAATACCGACGTTTCTATAACTTAGAATGTATTCTTTGAAGGACTTGAGCTCTATACAACGGCCGGTAGGAATATAAGAAATGAAAATTACTCCGAAATCGGGGAGTCCGGTTTTCGGACAAACCGCCGTAAATTCTGGAACTGTAAAATCGATTGTATAATCCTTTCCTTCGTAAACATTGGTGAAAGATTCGATTTCGGGAGTTTTCAGAGAAGGGATGTGATCTTGTCTTCCATCGTAAGTCTCTGGATGATTCGTTTCCATGAATAGTTCCTTGATGACCAGATTTTTCGATCTTTTCTCCGCGAAAATTCTTTTTCCCGAATTGGAATCCGTATCAAAGTCCCAAAGAGGGGTGGAATGGAAGTCCGGAAGAAAATTGCCGTGGTTGATTTCGGTGGACAATATGCTCACTTGATAGCATCCAGAATTCGAAGATTAGGTGCTTATACGGAAATTCTTTCTAACGAAGAACCTCTTTCCAATTATCAAAAATACGCGGGGATTATTCTTTCGGGAGGACCAGAAAGCGTTTACGAACCCGATTCTCCAACGATTACAACTCGGATTTTCGAACTCGGAATTCCAGTTCTCGGAATTTGTTACGGTCATCAGTTGATTATGAAACTTCTCGGCGGAGTTGTAGAACGTTCCGGAACGGGAGAATACGGACCTACTTCTTTACAAATTCATGATTCCAACGGAAATTTTCTCTTGAAGAATTTTGTAGGAGGGGAACGGGTTTGGATGAATCACGCAGACGAAGTCGTAAAACTTCCGGAAGGTTTTTCTAGAATCGCTTCTTCGAAAGATTGCGGTTATGCGGTTGTGGAGAATTCTTCCAAAAAGATTTTCGGAATCCAATTTCACGCGGAAGTAAGTCATAGCGAAAAGGGTTCTGTTCTTCTTGATAATTTTATTCAAATTTGCGGAGCTTCTAAAACCTGGGGAATCGATCAGTTCTTAAAAAAAAAGATCAAAGAGATCCAAGAAACAGTAAAACCGGAACAAAAGATTTTTATGCTCGTTTCGGGTGGGGTGGATTCTACCGTTTCTTATCTTCTTCTGTGTAAAGCTCTCGGTGCGGAAAAAGTTCTCGGATTTTTAGTCGATACCGGTTTTATGAGAAAGGGAGAAGTTCTTCATCTTCAAGAAAAACTGGCTCTCCGGGATATCCATCTAACGGTAAGAGACGAATCGAATCTTTTTTATGAAAGTTTAAAAGGGAAATCCGATCCCGAAGAAAAAAGAAAAATCGTGGGAAACTTATTTCTAGAAGCTAGGGATCGCGCCATAAAGGATTTAGATCTGGAACACGGGGATTGGCTTCTGGGTCAGGGAACTATCTATCCGGACACGATTGAATCCGGTGGGACGAAACATTCTCATACTATCAAAACACATCATAATCGAGTCGAAGCAATTCAAAAACTGATCGAAGAGGGAAAGATCATTGAACCGATCCGAGATCTTTATAAGGACGAGGTCAGGGATCTGGGAGTTCTTCTTGGGTTGGAACCGGAATGGGTAGGTCGTCATCCGTTTCCGGGGCCTGGGCTTGTGGTGCGCATGCTAGCGGTTGAAAAAGAAGGAACAAGTGAGGATCAGAATGTGGTCGATTCTTATCTTGCGACTCAAGGAGGATTGTCCGGTAAAATCCTTCCCGTTGCCAGCGTAGGCGTTAAAGGGGATCGAAGATCCTATGCAAACTGTGTAGTGTTAAGCGACATCGAAACGGATTGGAAAACTTTGGATCGGGTAGCTACACATCTTTCCAATCGGTTTTCCTTTATCAATCGTGTGGTTCTTTTGCCTTTCGAGACCGACGTCAAAAAATTGAACTTTCAATTTACTGGAATGCAGTTGGATAAAAGTTGCTCCGATTTGCTTCGGGAAGCGGATTATGCGGTTGAGTCCGCGATTCGCGGGGCCGGCCTTTACGATAAGATTTGGCAGATGCCCGTCGTTCTTTTGCCCATCGGAGAAAGGAAGAATGAAAAGAGTATCGTTCTTCGTCCGGTTGAATCTCAGGAGGCGATGACGGCTAACTTCTTTCCGATGGAACGTTTTCTGTTGCAGGAAATCAAAAACGTAGTTTCCAAGATTGGTGGGATTCGTTACGTGTTTTTTGATCTTACGAACAAACCTCCCGGAACAATCGAATGGGAGTGACAAATTAAGATTTGATTGTGAGCGGTTTTGTGTCTATGTTCTTTGTTTTTACAATCGATAATTCAGGATTTTTTCTAAAAAGTTGGATTGAGTAGTTCCCGTATTTCAGACGTAAGGCGGAGATTTTAGAATGAACTTTTACTTTTCTTTCGAAATCAGAAATTCCTTTCCAAGATGCTCAAAGACGAGTTGATTCTCTCTTTGAAAAATGCTCTTAGAAAAATCCAAAAGGAGTTCGCTGGAAAAAGAACCCAATTCTCCGAGAGGTGCCGGATGGGCTAAGGACTCTCGAAAGGTTATTAGATTTTCAGGCTGAAAGAGAACGGCCAAACCGGGAGAATAAAATAGTTTCTCGTTTTCTAATTTGCGAAAGATAAAAATCGTAGTCGCAGGTTGAATGAAATTCCATTCTCCATTACAGACTGCAAGATAAGGAAATTCGGGATGTTCTCCTGTTTCGTTCTTACGAATCCTTGAAATGAAAAAATCCAAAAACTCCGGATCTTTCAGCTCCGAAAAATCATGATAGAGTTTTCCTCTTCCGTCCAGTTGATAAAAATAGGTTCTTCTTTGTCTCATAAGAACTTGTCCCGATCGGGAGCAGCCGATCTATTTGATAAAGTAAAACTAAGTTCTAGGACACGCTGTAAAGACTTTTCTATTGACACTGATCTTTCTCTTAAAATCATACCTTATAACGGCGTCGTGGCCAAGTGGTAAGGCATGGCTCTGCAAAAGCTTGATCCCCGGTTCGAATCCGGGCGACGCCTGTAGTAGTGGATAGGTTTTAGAAGTCAGTAGTTAGGTGACCTACAGAATAAAAAAATCGTACTTTGTTAAGAGTCTGATTTTTTTGTCCTAAAAAAGGAACTAACCATTAAATTTCTATCCACTGGCATCTAAATGCCTGGATGGTGGAATGGTAGACACCCAGGACTTAAAATCCTGTGAGAGCAATCTCGTGCGAGTTCGAGTCTCGCTCCAGGTACCATTCGATTCTCTGGCGTGCTACCGCGTCAGACGAATCACCGTATCGCAAATCTTCCCAAAATACAATTTTGGAAAATCGATTTTCTCCCCTTTCCTAAAACCCGAATATCCGATTTTAAAATCTCGAAAGAAAACCCCTTCCGGAAACGCGTTTGGAGTCGTCTCCAAAAGAAAATTCGAAATGAGAATCGGATTTTTTCCTTTTCGTAAATCGACTTGAATCGTTCCTAAATCGGTTTCTCCGTGCGCCCAATAGAGCTGATCTTGGTCGAAAGAATCCCTGGAAACGACGGTAATCGTGGCCGACTTAGGAGCGTTTACGGAATTTTCCGGAATATAAATTGTAAAACTAAACGGGGTTTTTCTCGGATAAGGAGGATCGTGATAACGATGCGTTAGACATCCTTCCACCTGAAAGGGAAGGGAAGCTTGTTGAACGTTTAGCTGGGAAGATTGAATTCCGAAGGATCGTGTCGAGGATAAGGCGGATGTGCGACTAACATTAAATTGAGACGGAACCTGCAAAGAACCTTTCTCTAATGAAGAGGATGCGTCCGAAACGATTTCGTACTTTAGAATATTCTTTTGTACTTCTCGTGTAAGAGCGAGATCGGAAGACCTGACTCTTCGGTTGTAAACTTCCAAAGGTTCTAAATTGAGTTTCAAAATCCAGAAAAGCCAATAGAGTAAAATCGGAATTGCAATTGCACAGAATGTTTTAAAGAATCGAGTGTACTTTTCTAAACAGTGACAAGGTGTTTTTTTAAAGAAAAAAACTTTCCGGATCTTTTCTTGATATTTTTTCGGCAATAAGTTCATTCTTTCGTTGATTTGAGGTTTGGGGATAAGTTCTAATTTCCCTCCTAGAAAAATTCCGCAGAACGCGAAAAAAGGAAGAACTACTTCGTCGTCCAAAAGATAACACTGAAAAAAACCGGCCGGAAATAAACTCAAAACTCCGATCGTAAGAATCGGAATTCCCGTTAAAGAGTTGAAATCGTTTTGAAAAAAGAAATCGAACAGCTTTCCCCAAAAAAGGATAAAAAGAATTCCAGCCATGATTCCTCCGGTGACTAAAAAGTGAAGAAGATCGTTGTGAGCGTGCCCCCTC
>NZ_AHMT02000024.1:50000-75000 GCF_000243815.2 Leptospira alexanderi serovar Manhao 3 str. L 60
TTCGAGGAGATTGGCAATCTTCCCAAGGTGGAAAATTTACCTACACATACAAACCCGGAATTGTAAAACAGTTTGGATTCATTTTTCTAAGTCCTGGGGTATTTCTTCCTACGATAGGCTTTTTACTCATTCTCACTTTGATCGCATTGCTCCTTTTATTTCGGAAAGAAAGAGACGTGGACGAGCCGTTAGGGGAAGCGGAGAAAAGATTTCATGCAAGAGGAGAGGAAAGAGAAGTCTATCAGAGAATGTACGGAGATCAGTTCCCTTTTTCTCCGTATGCAAATTCGGAAGGAATTTCTGTTTCTCGTTCTTTTCCAGTGAACGAGTCTGAGTTTGAAACTGCGGAAACCTATGATCTTGCGACCCTGATTCAAAAAGAAGGTAAATCTCCTGGTAAACAAGTTCCGATTCGTAAGTCCGAGACCACTCTCGGAAATGGAGAGCTTTCTGATGTTATGATTTCCGATCCGGGGGTCAGTAAACTCCATGCCAGAATTCGTAAAATCAAAAACCGTTTCGTTTTATACGATTTGATTTCCGACGGGGGAACTTACTTAAACGGTAAAAAAATTCTTAGACCTCGGGTCCTGTACGATTTCGATGAAATTAGCCTCGGAAAAACGGTGTACGTTTTTCGGGCTCGTTAGAATTTCAATCTTCCCAATTCATTCTTCATCCCTTAAAATAGATCCGGGTGGACGAAAAGACCCGATATCCCGACGATGGAAATTCAGGCGGATATCTTTTCTCTTTTCGAGAAACAAATCCAATCCACAAATTCCGAAAGAATGTCTTTCGGGGAGTATTAGAATCCAATGAAGACAATGTTCGAAAAAATCTGGGAAGATCATCTGGTGGGAGAACTGGATGCGGGATCGTATTTAGTTTATATCGATCGTCATCTGATTCATGAAGTTACAAGCCCCCAGGCTTTTGAAGGACTCAAAATCGCGGGCAGAAAGGTCCGTCGTCCGGAGGCGACTTTCGCTACTATGGATCATAACGTTTCCACTCGTACTCGGGATTTAAGCTTAGCCGATCCGATTTCCGCGATTCAGATGCACACTCTGAAAAAAAACTGCGATGAAAACGGAATCCGTCTTTATGATTTTCAAAATCCCGATCAAGGAATCATTCACGTAATTGCTCCCGAAATGGGTCTGACTCATCCTGGAATGACGATTGTCTGCGGGGACTCTCATACATCCACTCACGGCGCTTTCGGTGCGCTTGCGTTCGGGATCGGAACGAGCGAAGTGGAACACGTTCTCGCGACTCAAACTCTCGTTCAAAAAAGAGCGAAGACGATGGAGATCGTCGTCGATGGAAAACTTTCCGACAAGGTAACCGCGAAGGACATCATCCTTGCGATCATCGGTAAAATCGGAACGGCCGGAGCAACCGGTTATGTAATTGAGTACCGAGGTTCTGCAATCCAGGCTTTGAGCATGGAAGCAAGAATGACGATTTGCAACATGTCGATCGAAGCGGGAGCGAGAGCGGGCCTCATTGCTCCGGACGAAATCACGTTCAATTATATCAAAGGAAAAGATTTTGCACCGAAAGGCGCCCAATGGGATCTCGCCGTTAAGAAATGGAAACATTATGTAACCGACGAAGGTGCAAAGTTCGACACCACCGTAGTTCTTCATGCGGATGAAATTACCCCGATGGTGACTTGGGGAACTTCTCCCAGTCAAGTCGTTTCCGTAAAAGGAGTTGTTCCAAGTCCGGACGATGCGACCGATCCAATCAACAAGATCGGAATCGAATCTGCTCTCAAATATATGGATTTGAAACCCGGGGAAAAGATCGAAGAAATCAAAATCAACAAAGTTTTTATCGGTTCTTGCACCAATTCCAGAATCGAAGATCTGAGGGCTGCGGCTACAACCATCCGAGGAAAAAAAGTTTCTTCCAAGGTTCAGGCGATTGTAGTTCCCGGATCGGGAAGGGTAAAACGACAAGCGGAACAAGAGGGTCTGGATAAGATCTTTACCGCCGCTGGCTTTGAGTGGAGAAACCCGGGTTGTTCTATGTGTCTCGCGATGAATGACGATGTTCTCGAACCGGGAGATCGTTGCGCTTCCACTTCCAATAGAAACTTTGAAGGCCGCCAAGGAAAGGGCGGAAGAACTCATCTCGTAGGTCCGGAAATGGCGGCAGCGGCAGCGGTGGAAGGGCATTTTGTGGATATTCGAAGCTGGAAATAATCAAGAGGTAAATTAGAATATTATGAAACCATTTACTGTATTGAACGGAATCGCCGCGCTACTCGACAGGCCGAACGTGGACACGGACCAGATTATTCCGAAACAATTTCTCCGAAAGATCGAAAGAACCGGATTTGGGGTTCATCTTTTTCACGACTGGAGATATATAGACGACGCCGGAACCAAACTCAATCCGGAATTTTCCCTCAACCAAGAAAGATATAAGGGCGCTTCCATTCTTTTAACGAGAGATAACTTTGGCTGCGGATCTTCCAGAGAACACGCGCCTTGGGCCTTGGAGGATTACGGATTCAGATCGATCATCGCTCCTTCTTACGCGGATATCTTTTTCAATAATTGTTTTAAAAACGGAATGCTTCCCGTGGTTTTAAAGTCTGAGGAAGTGGAAGAATTGTTCCGATCCGTTTCGGATAATGTAGGAGCTAAGCTTCAGATCGATCTGAACAAACAAACCGTAACCGGTCCAACTGGAAAAGTATATACGTTCGAAGTGGATTCTTTCCGTAAATATTGTCTTTACAACGGACTTGACGACATCGGTCTTACTCTCAAACAGGAAAGTAAAATCGGGGAGTTTGAAAAAAAACAGAAAGAGGTTGAACCTTGGTTGTACGCTATATAATTCTGCCGAAAATTTATGTTTGATGAAATATCCCGTTCGATTGACGAATTTGGAAACAGTTTCCTTGGCGCGCTGAATAACATTCAGAAATCTTTTGGACGGGAACTCAGCGTAGCAAAACCCGTTAAAGAAACGATTTTGCAGATGATCGGAAATACTCCGCTCATTCGACTGAATCAAATCGGCTCTCATATCCCTAACATAGAATTCTATCTCAAAGCGGAATTCTGTAATCCTACCGGTTCCGTAAAAGACAGAACCGCATTATCCATGCTTCTTTCTTCCGAAAGAAGAGGAGAATTAAAACCCAGAGGACAGGTCGTTCAACCCGGTTACAACACGACTGCGATCAGTCTTGCTTGGATTTGTACGATTCGACAATATAAGTTTCGTTGTTTGGTCGCTGGTGATACCGATCCGCAAAAGATCAAAGATCTGCAAACCTTCGGAGCTCACGTAGAGGTCGTTCCCGAAGCGAAAGGAAATTGGGATGAAATCCTTTTGAGGAAAGCGAAGGAAATCAAAGAAAAAGAAAAGAACGTAGTGATTCTAAACGAATACAAAGATATGGCGAACACAAACGCACATTATCTTTTTACTGGACCTGAAATCTGGAGAGATCTCGGTGGAAGTGTGGACGCGTTTGTAGCTGGAGGAGGTTCCGGTGGAACTCTTTCCGGCGCTGGACGTTTTTTAAAATCCAAAAAATCTTCGGTTCGGATAATCATGGGAGTCAGCCAAAAATCCAGATTCATCCGCAAGATGGTTCAAAAGGAAACTTCCATTCATCTTCCCGAATCCTTTGATCCGAAGATCGTAGACGAATACGTCGGAGTCGATCGGGAACAAGCGCTTTTATACCAATCCGATCTCTATCAAAAAGAAGGAATTTTTGCGGGACAAACAACCGGAACCACTCTTGCGAGTGCGATTCGATTTGCGGAAGGACTTCCCACAAGAGACGACCAAAAATCTCAGGTCTATAGAATCGTAGTCCTTTCCCCCGACCGGTTTTGAAAGAAAGAAAATTCTCCGGCTCGATCGAAGAGTTGGAATTTGTCCGGGCTGAACTCGAAAGGGAAAAGAAAGAAGAGGATTCCCTCTTTTCCAAAGATTGGCTTTCCCGTTCTCTCCAAGACCGGGTTAGGCTCGGAGTCACGTTATACCCTCTTGTCTACGAAGAACAGTCTGTCGGCAGAGAGGGAAGTTGGATCCTTACCTTTCGTTTTCCGAACCAAGAGGAATATCCTTCCAAATTTCAATCCGGCGCCCCGGTTCAAATCGGAAAAAACGAAGATCGTGTTCGGGCTATATTAGTTTCTCTTCATAAAGAAAGAATTCGGATCGCGATCGACGAGGTTCCAGAGTGGACCGAAGATGGAAAATGTTTTCTGGACCTTTTGCCCGACGAGACCTCCTACAAGGAAATGTTTCACGCGTTGCAAGCGGTATCCGATGCGACCAAGGGAACCAGGTTGTATGTAAATCGCGAGCTTTTACTGGGGTACGAAAAACCGGATTTGATTTCCATTCGGGAAGCCGATCGCTCTCGCATTTTAGGAAGAATGAATCCTTCCTTAAACGAATCCCAGAAGAATGCGGTCCTCCATTCCGTTCTTTCCGAAGACGTGACGATTATCCACGGACCTCCCGGCACCGGTAAAACAACCACATTAACCGAAATTGTAAGTCAACTCGTAGCCGACGAAAAAAGAGTTCTTGTGTCCGCTCCCACACATTCCGCTTGCGATCTTCTCGTGGAATCGATTTTCGCAAAAGGAATTTCCGTTTTAAGACTGGGACATCCCGCTCGAATCAGCGACGCTGCGTTGCATACGACCCTGGACTATAAACTTTTTCATCATCCCGACGGAAAATTGTTAAGCGAATACAGAAGGGACGTAATTGAAATTTCCAAACAGGCAAAAAAATATAAACGAAATTTCGGAGAAAAGGAAAGAGAGGAACGAAAGAATCTTTTTCAGGAAGTGAAAGAACTGAAAAAAACGATCCGATCCATGGAAAGAGGACTGATTGACAGTTTGGTTTCTTCCCACCCCGTGATCGTTTCCACTCCGGTTGCGTCCGCACGTTCCGTTTTGGAAGGGCGAACTTTCGACTTTTGTGTGTTAGACGAATCCTCTCAAGGGCTCGAACCCGCTTTTTGGATTCCAATCTTAAAATCGGATCGAGTGATTCTTGCGGGGGATCATAAGCAGTTGCCTCCGTCTTTATTTTCCGAAAAAAATTCTCTAGAGTTTACGCTTTTTGAAAAGGCCGCGGAAAGATTAGAAATGTCCGGGCGGGTTTTTTTGCTCGATACTCAGTATAGAATGAAGGACGAGATTTCTTCTTTTCCTTCCATGGAATTTTATTCGAATCGACTGAAGTCAGGCCGTCCGGGGCCGGAAAGAATTTCTAACTTTCCGGAAACTTTTCCATTTGGGAACGCACTCCAATGGATCGACACGGCTGGAACGGATAGTGAGGAAGTCATTGTTGACGACAGTCTTATCAATTCTTTCGAAGCGGATCTTCAGGTTCATCTTTGTACTCTGCTTCAGGAAAACAATTGGCCGGAGGAAGAGATCACGATTCTTTCCCCGTATCGCGCTCAGGTGCGATTGATTTTGGAAAAATTACAGGAAGCGGGGTTTTCTAAAATCCAAGTCTCTACGATAGATTCGTTTCAAGGAAGAGAGAATCGTTGTATTCTTTTCGGGTTTGTCCGTTCCAATTCGGAAGGTCGTTCCGGTTTTTTAAAGGAATCCAGAAGAATCAATGTAGGTATGACCCGTGCCAAGGACCTTTTGCTTTGTATCGGCGATAGCTCCACTCTTTTGGAAGATCCTTTTCTATCTAGGCTAATTCGATTTGTGGAAGATAAAGGAGTCTTTCGAACCGCCTGGGAATTTCGCGATCCCTAGAGAGCGAAATTGCCAGCGAACAGCGGAGCGTCGTGAGCGGCTTTCAACGTAGTTGAAATCAACCTTATCGCGATCCCTAGAGAGCGAAATTGCCAGCGAACAGCGGAGCGTCGTGAGCGGCTTTCAACGTAGTTGAAATCAACCTTATCGCGATCCCTAGAGACTCTGGACTAACTCCTCAATCAAAAAAGGAAAAGTTCTGACAGGAAACTTACGGTTTACTTTACAAAAATAGAATTTTCTGATAGAGAAAAATTTCCCGAGTTTTCCCGCCTCCATCACCCAATCCGGGGGCGCCCCTTTCACGGGAGACTTTGTCGAAACTCGGCTACCATTTTAGAATATTCTTAAATACGAAAAAACCAAATAAGAAAAGGAGTAAACTTGCAAAAACGTGCGAAACGAGGATATGAAAAGAGGATTGATTGTCACAGATGAACTTGAGGTAGAAATTTGCAAGAGCCAGGTTGAAAACGGAAAGAACCGCGGCCGCTAAAACTGGATTTCCTGGTTTTCCATTTTTCAGGATCAGAATCCCGCTTCCCGCTAAAAAAGCGCTGGAAAGAGAAAGGATGATCCAACATCTCCCGATATGAATATGGATTTTGTTGTCTCCGATCAAATCCCAGACGAATATACATATCGAATAAAGAATCCAAAGAAATGCGAGAAATAGTGGAAAACGAGCGGTTTTGGTAAAGGATTCTTCCGGAAAACGCAATTGGGATAAGGTCCAAAACGAACAAAGAGCGATAAGAGAAATCCAAAAAAAATCTGGTAATAAAGTCGGTAGACGAATGAAACGGCTCGAAGTCGGGTGTAAATAAAGAAGGTAAAGCGATGTGAGAACCACCGCTACCGTACCTAAAATTACAAATCGATTCCAACCATTTTTTCGAATCGGAGGCTCTTGGGCCATTTTTCGAATTAAAGATTCGGTTGTTTGTTCTTGGTAAGACATCGTTTTACTCTACGCGGAAATTTTCCAATTTTGGAGAATGGTTGGACAATAATTTCTTCCCAGTTGAATCTGGAGGGAATCGGTTTTCGTTTTTTTGAATGTGTCCATAATCGAAGGAGCGTTTCTTATCACTCGTCTCAAAATTCAAATTTTTGTTTGAGAAAAAACTCGAAACGATGAAACTGAAATTGTCAACTTTATAAACTTGCGCCCCTGAAGTTACCTTGAGTCCGCTCGGTAATTTGCGTCTCAAATGTTACGGTCCATAGAAAGTAACATTGTAAATTTTGGCTAGGCTCTTATCTTTTCGAAGGTTCTAAGCAGTTAGTTACATGTCAGCTAAAAAAGAAATCTGGGAAGAATGTTCGACGTTAATCCGCAAGGCCGGAGGAGGAGATCAAAGTTCGTATGAAAAATTTCTCCAGCTTGTAACCGGAATTCTCAGATCGTATCTGATTCCACGAATCAGCAATCAAGAAGACCGAGAAGATTTGGTTCAGGAAATTTTAATCGGACTTCATAAGGCTAGGGATTCTTATCGACAGGATCGTCATCCCGCGCCTTGGGTTTTTGCAATTGCAAGATACAAGACGATTGATTATCTGAGAAAGAAGAAAGTAGGAGATCGGACTTTCAGCATGGATAATCTGGAAATTTTCGCTTCTCCAGAACCCGTCCAAGAAGAACCGGAGAACGCCAGGGAGATCCTCAAAAAATGGCTGAACGTTTTGGATGAAAGGCAGAAACAAATTCTCACTCATCTCAAACTTGAAGGGATGAGTGTTCGAGAAGTTTCTGAACGAACGGGTCTTTCCGAATCCAATATCAAAGTCATAACTCATAGAGCGATTCAAAAGATTCGAAAGCATTTTTCACTCGATCTCTGACAAAGTAGCCGCCAAAATCGTCCAAGAATTAACATGATTTCCCATTTTCCGAGCGGCATCCGAGTAGAGTTCTTAGATTCTATTTCCTTGATTTCTAAACAAGAATGGAACTGTATCTCCGATCCCAAAAGTCCTTTTTTAGAATATGATTTTCTCAAATCCTTGGAAGTTTCTTGTTGTATCGGACCTTCCACTTCTTGGATTCAGAGATATTGTGTACTTTGGAAAGAAGACCGTCTTTCGGCCGTAATTCCTCTCTTTCTGAAATTCGATTCGTACGGGGAATATATCTTTGACTTTCAATGGGCTCAATTTTTCTTACAAGCCGGACTCAAATACTATCCGAAAGGTCTTGTTGCAATTCCGTTTACTCCGGCCAATGGAAAAAGGATCCTATACGATACTCGTTTGAGTTTAAAAGAGGTCTGTTCTTATTTGATTCCGGAACTTCTTCAATTTTGTGAAAAAGAGGATTTATCCGGAGTTCATTTTTTATTTCTAGAGAAGGAAGAAGCAGAGATTCTTTCCGAATACGGATTTGCAACGAGGCTTTCCCACCAGTATCATTGGATCAACGGAGGATATTCGAGCTTTGACGATTATCTGGGGGCCATGAAATCCAAGAAGAGAATGCAAATCAAACGGGAAAGAGAGATCGTTCGCAGTTACGAACTTGAGATTCGGGTTCTGGAAGGAAACGAGATTTCTCGTTCAGACATGGACACGATCTGGAATTTTTATTCGGACACCCATTCTCGCAAATGGGGTTCGGCGTATTTAAACCGGAAGTTCTTCGATTCTTCTTTTGAAAGTTTTTTGGATAGAATTGTTCTTGTTCTTGCGTATCGAGAAGGAAAACCCATTGCGGGCACTTTCAATCTTCGAAAGGGCGACTTTCTCTACGGAAGATATTGGGGTTGTACAGAGTATTACCCTCATCTTCATTTTGAATGCTGTTTTTATCAATTGATCGAGTATGCGATTCGAGAAAACATCAAAGTTTTCGAAGCGGGTGCGCAAGGTGAGCATAAATTTCTAAGAGGTTTTCCGGCGGTTCCTACGTATAGTTCTCATCGGATTTTTCATGCTGGAGCTAGAAATGCGATTGAACGTTTCTTAAAGGAAGAAAGATTGCACATGCAGGAAATGATCCAAGAAACCAATGAGCATTCTCCATTGAAGGAAGTGCAGACGAATGTCCACTTTCAGACGGAAACAACTTCGGACTTAGGGAGTTATGAGCCGTGAGTGATATCTTTCGATTCGATACCGAAGAGCAAACTCTCACTAAAGAGAAGGTAAAACTGAAACGTCCTTCCAAATACAGAGTTATCATACTCAACGACGATTTTACTCCGATGGAGTTTGTCGTTTGGATCTTACAATTCGTATTTCACAGAAGTAAGGCGGAAAGTCAACAGATCATGTTAAAGGCGCATATAACTGGAAAAGCATTATGCGGCGTTTACTCGCACGATGTCGCAAGGACTAAGGTCATACAAGTTCAACAATTGGCGGAACAACACGGATATCCACTTCATTGCACGATGGAAGTGGAGGAAGGAGAGGAGGGATTATGATTCTCACGGAAGAAATGGAACGTACCCTAAAAAAGGCTTGGGAAGAAGCCAAAAGAAGAAGAAACGAATTTATCACTTTAGAACATATCCTTTTCGCTCTTACTTATGATACGGTAGGCAAGGAGGTTCTGGAAGCTTGCGGGGCGGACATAGAACGTTTGAGAAAGGATTTGATCGGTTATCTAGAAAGCGAATTGGAAGCTTTTCCAGAATCTTCCGGCGATGTGGATCCGATTTATACGATCGGAGTGCAACATGTTCTTCAACTCGCGGAGTTTCACGTTCAGTCAACAAGAAATAAAAAAATGGACGGAGGGGACGTTCTTGCCGCTCTTTTTCGGGAAGACCAATCGAATGCGGTTTATTTTTTAGGACTACAAGATATTTCCAGACTTGATATCGTTCGTTATATCTCGCACGGAATCCGAAAGGATTCTAAAAATCCCAACAAGGAAATTTTGGGAGAAGAAAATGAAAAAATTTCCGATCCTTTACAAGCCTTTTGTGTAGATCTTACCGCGAGAGCCAAAGAAGGAAAACTCGATCCTATGGTCGGAAGGGAAGAGGAACTTGATCGCACCATTCATATTCTCTGTAGAAGAAGGAAAAATAATCCTATCTTTGTAGGCGAGGCAGGCGTCGGTAAAACCTCAATCGTAGAAGGGCTTGCCCAAAGAGTTGTGGATGGAAAAGTTCCTGAACCATTAAAGAATTTGAAAGTATATTCTCTCGATATGGGACTCTTACTTGCCGGAACCAAATTTAGGGGAGAATTTGAAGAGAGACTGAAAAACGTAGTCACTCAAATCACGGCACGGAATGAGCATGTCCTATTTATCGATGAGATTCATACGATTATAGGCGCGGGTGCGGTTTCGGGCGGTTCTCTGGACGCTTCCAATCTTTTAAAACCTGCGCTTTCCAGCGGAGAACTTCGTTGTATAGGAACCACGACTTACAAAGAATTCAAATCTATATTCGAAAAAGATCATGCGCTTTCCAGAAGATTTCAAAAAGTGGAAGTAGGCGAACCTTCCGTCTTAGAAACGATAGAAATCTTAAAAGGTCTCTTGGAGAAATACGAATCTTTCCATAAGGTGAAATATTCTTCTTCCGCCGTAGAACAAGCGGCGGAGTTGTCTGCTCGTTATATTCTAGATCGAAAACTTCCAGACAAGGCGATCGATCTTTTGGACGAGGCGGGGGCTAGGGTTCGGCTGAGAGAAGGCGGTAAAAAAACGGTCACTGTTCGAGAGATTGAGGACTTAGTTTCCAAGATCGCAAAAGTTCCTTCGGTTACGGTCAAAGCCGATGATCGCGAAAAACTAAAGAACTTGGATGAAGAATTAAAAACCAAGATCTACGGACAAGACGCCGCGATTGATCAGTTGGTTCAGTCGATTCGACTTTCTAGAAGTGGACTTTCCGAACCTGGAAAACCCGTCGGATGTTTTCTTTTTGCGGGACCAACCGGTGTCGGTAAAACCGAACTTACTCGAAAGTTAGCTGAAATTTTGGGTGTGGAACTCGTTCGTTTTGATATGAGCGAATATATGGAAAAACACACTGTGTCCCGTTTGATAGGTTCCCCTCCGGGTTACGTCGGCTTTGAACAGGGAGGACAACTCACGGACGCGATCTATAGAAATCCACATTGTGTGCTTTTGCTTGATGAGATTGAAAAAGCGCACGAGGATATTTATAATATTTTATTACAGATTATGGATCACGCTACGCTTACGGACAATAATGGAAGAAAATCGGATTTCCGTCAGGTGATTCTTGTGATGACGACCAATACGGGAGCACGTGAACGTTCTACAAATCCGGTAGGATTTGCAAATGATCTTTTGGAAGACCGAAGCCTAAAAGCGATCGAAAAGCAGTTTTCTCCCGAGTTCAGAAACCGTCTGACTGCGGTGATCGAATTCTCTTCCCTAAATCAGGAAAATGTAACTAAAGTAGTTGCAAAACAGCTTGCCCTCTTGCAGGAAAGATTAAATTCTAAACAAATTGAACTAGAGTTTCAGGATGATGTACTTGTTTACATCTCAGACAAAGCTTATACACCCGAGTTCGGCGCAAGACCCGTTCAAAGATGGATCGATACTCATATCTCAAAACGGATCTCCGAAGAAGTTCTTTTCGGAGCGTTGAAATCCGGAGGTAAAGTAAAATTGATTTCCGGCAAAGAGGGAATTGAAATGAAATTCACATCCGGAAAAAAATCCTGAAGCTCAAATACCAAAATCCAATGAAACAAATTACAATTCGTATCATTCTGATACTTTTACTCTTCTCGTGTAGGGAAACTCCTCTTACAATCGAGGGCAAAAGGGTTTCTACAGATTTACTCGTAAGCCCTTCTCACGGAAAAAAACACGTCGATTACTTCAGCGAAAGTAAGAATCTTATGATCGCAACTGATTCTCCCGAAGCCACTCAAGCGGGGATCGAAGTCGGGTCGTTAGGCGGAAATGTAGTGGACGTAGCCGTTGCAACCTCGTTTGCGATTTCGGTTACAAGACCGCATTCGACCGGACTGGGTGGGGGAGGTTTTCTTATTCTTTACTTGAAAGAATTTTCGGAACCGATCGCTTTTGATTTTCGAGAAAGAGCTCCTAACGCGGCATCCAGAGACATGTATAAGAAAAAACCGAAAGAAGATTCTTTGCTTGGGTTTCGAGCTGTAGGTGTTCCGGGTAATGTAGCGGGTCTTGTTCAGATCCAAAAACGTTACGGAAAACTTTCTCTCAAAACGGTAATTTCTCCCGCGATTCGATTGGCAGAAAAAGGATTTCCTATGTATCCTGATTTGCAGTCTGCGATTCAGAAGTCTTCGAAAGATATGGATCAGGAAATGAAAGGGATTTTTCTTCCGGGAGGAAAAGTTCCCGAGTTAAAAAGTATTCTGGTTCAAAAGGATTTGGCGAATTCTTTGAAGTTGATTTCCGAAACGGGTGAAAAGGAATTTTACCATGGAAAAATCGCAGATGCGATCACGACCGCGATGAAGGCTAACGGCGGGTTGATAACTTCTCAAGATCTAAGCGATTTTAAGGTGATTGAAAAGAAAACTTTAAAGACGACGTATCGCGATTATACGATTTATACGATGCCTCCGCCTTCTTCGGGAATTCATCTCCTCACGATGTTATCGATGTTGGAAAAAGAATCTCTCAAAGAAACGTATGAAAAAGACCCGGCTTTGTATTATCATTTCGTTACGGAAGTGATGAGAAGGGGATATGCGGACCGTGCGGTTTTCGGTGGCGATTCCGCGTTTACGAAAATACCTGTGAACCGTCTTCTTTCTAAGAAATACGCGGAGGAAAAGATTTCCGACTTCGATCCGAAAATCGCCTCTAGTAGTTCTTCTTTTCTAAAAACTCTTAACTTCGGTGCAGAGTCTCCGCAGACTACTCATATTTCGGTAATGGATCGAGAGGGAAACTCAGTATCTACGACTCAGTCCATCAATTTTCGTTTTGGGGCCTCGGTTATGGCTCCCGGAACCGGAATAGTTTTGAACGATACAATGGATGATTTTAGTAGGGCTCCCGGAGAACCGAACGTATACGGTTTGATCGGTGCGGAGGCGAATTCTATTCTTCCTAAAAAGACTCCTTTGAGTAGTATGTCTCCGACCATCGTTTTTAAGGGAAAGGAATCCTTTTTAACCACTGGGGCACCGGGAGGAGCTTACATCGTCAACGCGGTTTTGCAATCTCTTGTCTACAATTTGGATTTCAATTTAACCTTGTATGAATCCGTCGCAAGGGGAAGAATTCATCATCAACTTTTTCCAGACGCTGTGTTTATAGAAAAATCTGTGAATGAAAGGAACGTGTTCGATGGTCTTTCGTCTAAAAAGCACGATATCCGAATTGCTCCGAACTTTGCGAAACTGTTCTCGGTCAAAAGAGAGAACGGAATGCTCTATGGAGCTTCCGATCCACGTGGGGAAGGGGCCACCGGCGGACTTTGAAAACTAAGGAACTCACTCAATCGAAGATAGAAGAAGTATCCCTCGAAATTCTTTTGAGACATGCCGTAAAGGCGAAACACGGTTTGGAAAAGGAAAGTATGAGGGTAGGACCCGATGGAACGCTCGCGAAAACCCCGCATCCAGCGCATTTGGGTTCGAGTTTAACCAACCATTATATCAAAACCGATTTTGCGGAGCCTCAGCTCGAATATGCGACCCATCCTCGTCCTAAGATTGAAGCGAATATTCGTGAATTACAAGATTTGCATATATATACGTTTCGTCAATTGGACAACGAACTCATCTGGCCTTTCAGTATGCCTCCGATTCTACCGAAGGACGAAAACGAAATTCCTCTCGGGCAATACGGGACTTCCCATTCCGGGAGATGGAAAACGATCTATCGTCACGGATTGGGTCTTCGTTACGGAAGGAGAATGCAGACCATCTCCGGAGTTCACTATAACTTTTCTTTCTCGAAAGTTTTCCTTCGTCAATTTTTGGGAAAAGAAATTTCGAACTTTACGAAAGAGGAAATCTCTTCTCTTTATCTGCATGTGATTCGAAATTTTATGAGAAGGGTTCATTATTTAACGTATCTCACCGGATCTTCCGCTGTTTTCGATTCCACTTTTTTGCCAAATCCGGGAAATCTCAAATTCGAAGAACATAAGAATTTTACGTTATACTCTCCTTATGCCACTTCGCTCAGGATGAGCGAGATCGGATATACGAGTAAGGTTCAGGATACATTAGGAATTCATTATAATTCTTTGGAAGAATATGCAGAACGGATGTGTTACGCGGTTCATACCCCGTATCCTAGTTATGTTTCTTTTTCTCAAAATGCGGACGCTCAACTCAATCCGAATTATCTTCAGATCGAAAACGAATTTTACTCTCCGATTCGTCCGAAACAGGTTCCTAAGGGAGATGAAAGACCATTAGATGCTCTTCTTCGAAGGGGAATCGAATACATAGAAATTCGCTCCTTGGACATCGATCCTTATTCTCCTGTGGGAGTTTGTAGGCTTAATCTCGCTTTTACCCAGTTGGTTCTTTTGGACTCTTTGCTTAGTCCTTCTCCTTTGATTTCCGAAGAAGAGAATATGATCTTAAAAGAAAATTTGGATTCCGTGATTTGGGAAGGAAGAAATCCAGAATTGAAAATCAATTCGAACGGAACCAAGAAAAAATTTCAAGTAGCCGGGGCGGAATATTCGGAGTCCTTGAGACACTACGCAAAAATTTTGGATCTTCATACCAAAAAACGTATGTATCAGGAAGCAATCGACTTTCAGATCAGAAAGTGGAAGAATCCGGATAAGACCCCTTCCGGAAAATTACTTTCCGAAATTCTAAAACGTGATATTGAATTCAGAGATAAGGGAATGGAACTCGCCCGTGAAAATCGACGCGTTCTTTCTTATTTGGAATATTCTCCTGGAACTCTGATGAAGATAGAAAAAGAAGCGGTTCGTTCTTTTCAAGAAAAAGAACAATTGGAAAAAGAAGAAATCCAAACCCAATATCCCACCGTTAAACTATGCAATCACTGAAATTAAAACCGGGTGAATTTTTTTCCCCGGAAATATTTACTCTGGAAGGATTCGAGGATCTGGAAATTTCCACACAGATTGTGATTCGAGACGCTCTCAATCGGGGTTTGGAAGTGGAGGTTTTGGATCGTAAGAATCATTTTTTAAGACTTAGAAACTCAAATGGATTCGTTCAATATGTGAAGGAAGCCTCTAAAACCGCTTTAGATTCCTATATGTCTTTTCTTGTAATGGAAAACAAAACGATTTCAAAAATTGTAATGCACGAGTCAGGGCTTTTGGTTCCTGAGGGAGATAGTTTCGGGGATCCGGAATCGGCTTTAGTATTCTGGAAAAAAAATTCTGATCGAAAGATAGTTGTAAAACCGGTGACTACCAATTTTGGAATCGGGATCACGATTTTGACTCCGCATGCTTCCGAGGAAGACGCAAAGAAAGCGATTAAGATCGCGTTCAATCATTCCGAATCGATAATTGTGGAGGAATTCGCAGAAGGAAATGAATACCGTTTTTTGGTGATTGGTACGGAAACCGTCGCGGTTTGTAATCGAGTTCCCGCTAACGTAACCGGCGATGGAATTCATACGATTGAAGAACTTGTTGCTTTAAAAAACGAGGATAAAAGACGGGGAGTGGGACATGTGACCCCATTGGAAAAAATTCAATTGGGTGATACGGAACTGGACGTCTTGCAACAATCCGGTTTTACGAAAGATTCTATCCCTTCCAAAAATCAAAAAGTTTTTTTAAGAAAGAATTCGAATATCAGCACGGGAGGAGACTCAATCGACGTGACGGATTTGGCCCATCCGTTTTATAAGGAACTGGCGGTCAAAGCGGCGCAATTGGTCGGTGCGAAAATTTGCGGCGTAGATATAATCCTAAAAGATTTGGAAAAACAGGAAGATTATCGAATTCTGGAGTTGAACTTCAATCCCGTTTTATATATTCATAACTATCCTTATGAAGGTAAAAACAGGGACGTCGGAAATAAAATTTTAGACTTACTTGGTTTTTAGGAAGTCTTCTTTTTTGAGTTTTGCGTACTTTACGATTTCTCTCGATTCGTACATCTTAATATCATCGTCGACCAGAAAGGGAACTTGGTTCTGTCCTCCGAGTTCCACTACTTCTTTTCTGCCGAGAGTTCCCCGGCTGGCTTCAACGAGTTCGTAGTCCTTTCCCGCGACGAGTCCCATATTTTGAAACTCGTTCCTTACATAGCAGCAGTAAGGACAGGATTGAAACTGATACAACTTCATCATGAGTTTAAGATTCCCACTTTTTTCTGGAGATCTCCGGACTTTGCCATTTCCACCACGATATCGTGACCGCCGATGAATTCTCCGTTGATATAAAGCTGTGGAATGGTCGGCCAGTTTGCGTAGTCTTTGATTCCTTGGCGCATTGTTTCGTCCGAAAGAACGTTAAAGGATTCGAACGAGATTCCTAAACTTCTTAAAACGTTAGACACACCGGCAGAAAAGCCGCACATAGGTGCTTCCGGAGTTCCTTTCATAAAGAGAAAGACCTTACTAGTTCCTATCAAATTATTTATCTTTTGTTTTACTTCTTCGTTCATTCTTGTATCCTCGTTTCTAGTGCTAACGCGTGCACTTCTTGTTTTAGTTCCTCTTTCAGAGTTTCATAGACCATTCTATGTTGTTCTAAAATGGATTTTCCTTCGAATCCTTTGTAAATCACAACTGCTTTGATATGCACTCCGTCCCGATAAGGATCTAAGATCGTTACTTTGGAATCGGGAAGACCGAATTCTATCTTATTTTTAATTTCGTCGATTGTCATCGTTCTTTCTTTAGACTTAAATTTTAGGTGATCTTTTTTCTTTCAGCAGATCTTAGTTTTAGGATTTTGTACCCCTTTTTTGTTACAATCCAGAATTTAATCCTGTTCCCTTGTTTCGAGAACAATCGCGTGTAAACCCCGATCGATCCATGGTTTGAGAATGGAATATACCATTCTATGCTGTTCTACTTTTGATTTTCCCGAAAATTTCGAAGAGACCAATACAATTTTCATATGAGTTCCTTCCGGTTTGTTTTCCGGATTTCCAATATGGCCTGCGTGTTCCGCGCTCAAATCTTCGATTTCCAATCTGTAAGGATTCAAGGAAGAATTTAAAAGGGAACGGATTTCTTCGGAGATGCTCATAGACTGAAGATTGATTAATTTCGGATCCCGATCCCTTTTTTCAATAAATGTACAGAGAGAATGTATAACGATAAGGTTGCGACTCCAATCATAGAAAGAGCGAACCACGGTTCAATATCGCTCACACCTAAAAATCCGTAACGGAACGCGTTCACCATATACAAAATCGGATTCAATTTGGAAACGTTCTGCCAAAATGGAGGAAGCATTTGGATCGAATAGAAAACTCCCCCTAAATACGTCAAAGGAGTTAAAATAAAAGTTGGGATGATTGCCACGTCGTCGAACTTTTTTGCGTAGAGTGCATTTAACAATCCACCTAAAGAAAACAAAAGAGAACTTAAAAACACGGTGGCGATTAACATCGGAAAATGATACACTTCCAATTCTGTGAAGAAGAGGGAAATCGCGATCACGAGGACTCCAATCGACATTCCTCGAATTACTCCGCCGATCGTAAAACCAAGTACTATCAAAGAGGGAGGAGTGGGTGAAACCAAAATTTCCTCTATGTTCTTTTGAAACTTTGCGCCGAAAAAGGAAGAAACCACGTTGTTATACGAATTGATGATTACGGACATCATCACAAGGCCCGGAACAATAAATTGGATATATGTGTGATTTCCAATACTGCCGATTTGAGAGCCGATCAATTTTCCAAAGATGATAAAGTAAAGTGTGATCGTGATTCCTGGAGGAATGATTGTTTGAACCCAAATGCGTAGAATTCGAATCGTTTCCTTGATGATGATGGTCTTGAACGCGTTGTATTTTTCGATTAAATTCATAATTTTTTCTCCACCAATTTGAGAAAGAGTTCTTCCAAGCGGTTGGATTTATTTCTCATACTGCTGATCTTGATTCCATCTTGATCAAGGAGTTTAAATAAATCGTTGAGAGAAGCATCTCCATAGATGGAGGCTTCGAGCGTAGAATTATCCGTTTGTTTAATATCTATACCTGCAATCGTTTTGAACGAATTAAGATGACCTGTAAAATCCAAGATAAAAGTCTCATGATCTAATTTTTGAAGAAGGTCTTTCATTGAAGTATTTTCCACGATCTTTCCTTCGTCTATGATCGCTATGTTTCTACAAAGGCTTTCCGCTTCTTCTAAATAATGGGTCGTGAGAATAACCGTGATTCCGGATACGTTGAGTTTTTGAAGAAATTCCCAAAGAGATCTTCTGAGTTCGATATCCACGCCTGCGGTCGGTTCGTCCAGGATCAAAATTTTCGGGCTGTGAATGAGCGCTCTTGCGATCATGAGCCTCCGTTTCATTCCACCGGAAAGTTTGCCCGCTGATTCTTTTCTTTTTTCGTAGAGTCCGAGTTGTTGCAGATACTTCAATGCGCTTTCGGTGGCGATCTTTCGATCCATACCGTAGTAACCGCCTTGGTTGATTACGATTTGATCCACTCTTTCGAAAACATTGAAGTTGAATTCCTGAGGGACGACTCCGATATATGCTTTCGCTTTGGCAAGGTCGGTATCTATATTGGCGTCGAAAATTTGAATCTTCCCCGAAGTTTTGTTCACTAAAGAACTCAAGATTCCGATCGTTGTGGATTTTCCGGCTCCGTTCGGGCCAAGAAGCGCGAAAAAATCCCCTTTTTCCACGTTAAGGCTGATTCCTTTAAGGGCGGTGACTCCACCTGCGTACGTTTTGACTAAATTCTCAATTTGCAGAGCAAATTTCATAGATTCTAAATTTTCCCATTATTCTTTTATTTGTAAAAGTTCACTTGCTTTTCTGGCCGCATTACGTGCAATTTCGGGTAACGCAGGATGTATATATATCATTCTTAAAAGGTCGTCTAAATTTCCGTCGATAGTCATCAAGAGGATAAAAAGATGAATCACATTGGAAGCTTCGTCTCCGATCGCGTGTGCTCCTAAAACTTTTCTCGATTTTTTATCCACGAGAATTTTCACGAATCCGGAATCGGAAAGCCGCGCCATTCCGGTCGCGCTGGCACTGTACGGATTTTTAGCGGCGACATAATCGATTCCTTCTTGAACGAGTTGTTCTTCCGTTTTTCCTACTCTGGCTACCTGAGGATGTGTAAAAACTGCGTGCGGAATCGGAGGATAATTGATCGGAGTCTTTTTCTTTTCTTGGTATAAGGTGCGGAATAAAAATTCTCCTTCGAAATTTACGGAATGTCTGTAAAAATATTTTCCGGTGATATCACCTAATGCGTAAACTTCGGGAGAAGTGGTTTCTAAGTATTCGTTTACGATAATGTAACCGTTTGCATCGGTTTGGATTTTAGTATTCGACAAATTCAAAAGATCAGTATTGGGTCGGATTCCGGTTGCGACCAAAAGCGCTTCTGATTGAAGTTGTAATTTTTTTCCATTCGCTTCGACTTCGATATGAAACATTTTCTCTTTATATTCTAATTTATGAATATTTGTGTGGAGTAGGACATTGTGTTCTTTGGTAAAAACCCGTTCAAACTCGTTTACGATATCCCCGTCTTCGTTTTTGAGGATTTTACTTCGAACTAAAAAAGTAACCTCGCTTCCGAACGCAGAGTACGCAAAACCCAATTCCAAAGCGATAAAACCGCCTCCGATTACGACCAAGGATTTTGGAAGATCGGTTCTGCGAAGGGCTTCTCTACTTGTCATATAAGGAGTCCCAGCAAGGCCCGGAATATTCGGGATTGAAGGTCTTGCACCTGACGCGATAAAAATTCTTTTTGCGGTCAGTTGTTCTCCGTTTACGGTGATCACTTTATCTGAAACAAAACTTGCGGTCCCTTGGATGTAGGTGATATTCGGATTTTTATCGTACGCCGGAAGAATCGATGCAGATTCTTCGTCCACCGTTTTTGAAACTCTTTCTATGAGAGATTTAAAATCGACTTTAGGTTTGCCGGGAAATGAGATTTGAAATTTCTCCGAATTCTTAGCAAGAGAAAGAATTTCAGCTGGATAAATCAACATCTTGGAAGGAATACATCCGCGATTGAGGCAGGTTCCTCCGGGAGATTCTTTTTCGATTACCGCAACTTTATAACCGATTTTGGAAGGAGGTGTGATTAGTTTGGTTCCTCCTCCCGTACCAATTACGATAATGTCATATTCTTTCATAAAAAGAACCGCCTCGGTTACAGATTCTAACCTTGTGGCCAAGAGGGCAAACTATTTCTAGAGTAAATTCACCATTGATCTCGTAAAGAACGAAGGAAAATGAAAAAGGAAGTCGGATCATTATCGAGAAGCTGCTTAGAAGCGATCTTTTTCGAAACGTTTTCTCGAAGTTCAAGGGAAGGTTTATCACACTGAAAAAACGTATTGATTTTTCTTTCTTTTCCGAGGTTGGTTGTGAGGAATTCCACATTCTTGGGTAGACGGGAACATTCTTCCAAAGTACGAATTGCATCTTGGTTGGAAGGATTAAGGGAAAGTGTGAACTTTAAATTCGTTTCGAGATAATCATGGCCGGGATAGAGAAGAATCTCTTCTCCCAAAGGATAGAATTGTTCCAAAATCGTTTTTGCAAGAACTTCCGGGTCGCCGCCTCGATGACAGTTTCCGACTCCCGCGTTAAAAATTGTATCCCCTGTAAAAATCGCCTTCGCTTTTTGATTTTCAACGAGAAGTAAACATACATGACAAAATGTATGACCGGGCGTATCTAGAATTTCCAAATATTCTTTAGAAGAACGAAGAAGGCGATCTCCTTTCTTGAGAGGATGAGTTGCGTGTGGAATTTTGCCGATGCCTCCGGGATGAGAATATACCGTGCACCCGTATCTTTGAACAAGCCCCGTGTTACCGGACGTATGGTCTCCGTGTTCGTGTGTATTCAGAAGAAGGTCTAATTTCCAACCTTTGGAATCCAGAAATTTTTCGATCTGTTCGGAATCGTAAGGATCGATGGAAAGGGTTTCGGAGGTTTCGGAGTTTCTGAGAATGTAGGTGAAGTTTCGGAGAGGACTGTTCGTATAGATCCGAAAGACTTCCAGAAAACGACCTTAATGAATGATATCCAGGTGTTTGTCGAGATTCGCGATTTTCAAAATCGTCATAACGTCTCTGCTGATGTTTTTGAGCTTGAGAGAACCGTTCCGTTCCGTCACGTATTTTTGGGAGTTGAAAATGGCCCCAATCCCGGAAGAATCCAGATACGCGTCTCCCGAAAAATCAAGGACGATATCGATAAAACCTTCGCCGTGCTTTTTAATGATGAGTTCTTTGAGAGCGAATGCGTTTTTAAGGCTGATACTCCCTTGAATTCGAATCGTGCAAGTTGTGCCTTCTGTGAGAATTTCTGTATTAAAGCTTTCCACGTTTGTATTACCCAGAATCTGTTATAAATCCTATTCGACCGACGTACTCGGTAAACAAAATTTTTCCTAATCCTACCTTAACTCATAAGAAATTTTTCGTAAATAAAGAAGAATTCGCTGGAAATCCTGATAGAATCGATAATTCTGGATAGCATTTTCCTAAAAATCATCCGCTTATCGGAATTGTCTTTTAAAATTATGCGCATAAAATTTTGGGGTGTACGCGGCTCGATTTCCTCCTCTGTTCGAGGAGAATCGATTCGAAATAAGGTACAGAAGATTCTCGGGCTCGCGACTCCCGCAGATATACAAAGTCCCGACGCGATCGATACTTTTCTCGATTCTCTTTCCCTTTCCAGTTGGAGCACTTACGGAGGTAATACGACCTGTATCGAAATTCGAGACAAGAAAGACAATTTAGTTATCATAGACGGCGGTACTGGAATCAGAGAATTAGGAAATTCCATTTTACACGAAGGTTTTTTAGAAGGGAAGGGAAAGGCAAAGTGGATTTTCACTCACACACATTGGGATCATATTCAAGGAGTTCCTTTTTTTGTTCCTCTGTATGCTCCGGGGAATACATTCGATATTTTGAGTTCCGTAGACAATTTAGAAGAGCGACTTAAGTACCAGCATAGTTTTACCCATTTTCCGGTTCCTTATGACGGATTTCGAGCCACGAAAAATTTTAAGTTTATTCCGGAAGGAAAAGCGTTTCCGGTAACAGAATCCATCTCCGCGATTTCCAAGTCGGTTCGTCATCCCGGGGGAAGTTTTTCTTATCGTTTCGAGGAGGAAGGAAAGTCTCTCATCTTCGCTTCGGATGCGGAGTTTAATTTAGATGAGATGGAGAATATTCAGGACTATTTAAATTATTTCCGGGGGGCGGATGTTCTCGTTTTCGATACCCAATATACGTTTGAAGAATCCTTACAAAAAATCGACTGGGGTCATAGTTCCGCTTCTATGGCTACGGATATCGCTTTACGTGCAAACGTGAAAAAACTTGTGATGTTTCATCACGATCCTTCCTATGACGACGAAAAGTTGGATGCGGTCTATTTGAGAGCCTTAAAATACAAAGAGATGTTCGATCCGCACAATCAGCTTGAGATCATCATGGCGTACGAAGGCCTGGAACTGGAAGTATAACTTGCGGTTTTTCTAATATTACAATTCGGATTTAACCTTTCATTCAAAACTTTTGGGAGAATCTTTCATGAGCGATTATATCATCGGGATTGATGCTGGAACCACTGGAATTCGAATTTTTTGTTTTAACAGATCCGGGAACGTGATTTCGAGTTCTTATTCCGAATTCAAACAGTACTATCCGGAATCGGGTTGGGTGGAGCATGACGCGGAAGAGATCTGGGCAAAAACTGAAAAACTGATCATCAAAGCGATTCGTAATGGAAAATTAAGTCCTTCCAAGGCGGTTGCGATCGGAATCACAAATCAAAGAGAAACCACCGTATTGTTCGATAAGGATACGGGCAAGCCGGTTTATAATGCAATTGTATGGCAATGTAGGAGAACTGCCGGAATTTGTACGAATCTAAAATCGAAGGGTTTGGAGCCGCTTTTCCGTAAAAAAACGGGACTTGTTTTGGACGCATATTTCAGCGGAACAAAAATTCAATGGATTCTGGAAAATGTGAAAGGCGTGAAAGCGAGAGCCGAAAAGGGAAAAATACTTTTTGGAACCATCGATACGTATCTGCTCCACCGGTTGACCAACGGAAAATCGCATAAAACCGATCATACGAATGCGAGTAGGACTCTAATCTATAATATAGAAAAGAAGGAATGGGACAAGGAATTGACTCAGATTCTTGGAATTCCGGATTCTATTCTTCCCGAAGCGCATAACTCTAGTTCTCTTTTCGGAAGAACGGAGAAGGTGAAAGGACTTCCGGACGGAATCCCGATTTCTTCTCTCGTTGGAGATCAACAGGGGGCCTTATTCGGCCAACTCTGCACAGAACCGGGGGAAGCGAAAAACACCTACGGAACCGGATGTTTTCTTTTGTTTAACACTGGAAATAATTTTCAGATTTCAAGGAACAATCTCCTTACAACTCTTGGATGTGGCCCGGAAGGAAAGACGGTTTATTGTTTGGAAGGTTCCGTTTTTATCGGAGGTGCCGTCGTTCAATTTTTGAGAGACAATCTGAAGTTTTTCAAAGAGTCCAAGGTTTCCGAAAAATTCGCTTCCTCCGTTAAAAAGGAAGACGAAGTTGTGTTTGTTCCCGCATTCACTGGACTCGGCGCTCCGTACTGGGATATGAATGCAAGAGGTGCGATTTTGGGTCTGACGAGAGATACGACCGCGGAACAAATTACGAAAGCCGCGTTGAAATCGATTGCACTTCAATCTTATGAACTGGTGGAAGCGATGGAGAACGATACCGGTTCAAAGCTAAAAGTTCTCAAAGTGGATGGGGGAGCCACCGGAAACTCCTGGCTGATGCAGTATCAATCCGATGTGTTGGGAAAACGCGTAATTCGCCCTTTGAATGTGGATACGACTGTATTGGGTGCGGCTTTTTTAGCGGGACTTGAAAGAGGATTTTTTCCCTCTGTTGCGGATCTGAAGAAGAAAATCAAAGTAAGTAAAGAGTTTTCCCCTCAGATGAAAGTAGCACAGAGGGAAAAGGAAATTCGGATCTGGAAGGATTCCGTTCGAAGAATCCGCACCGATCAATAGTCGAACCCCAATAAACAAAATTCGAATGTTTTTCCTTGGGAATTGATTCCGGCTCCACAAAGAATTCGGAACTCCGAAAAGAGAGGGATCTCAAGGATTCTTCCAGGTGGTATCTTTAAAAAGAATTGCTCGTCCCTTTCTCGTTTGGAAATAAGCGTATCTATCCGAACGATTTCCACCCATTCTAAAATTTGAAAAAAGATTCCTTTTTCGGTAACCGCGTAAAGTTCGATCGCACGGATTCCGGAAACTTGAAAATTAAATTTTGATGTTTGAGGAAGACTTTGAAATTCGATTTTTATTTTTTGATTGGGGGCGATTTTAGAGTCGTCGATATTTTCTTGATAAATTTTAAATATTCCATTTTCATAATATATTTTTCTTGAAAAATTCTTAAAAATTTCCTTTTCGATCGTTTCTTCCAGAGATTCCCCAACTTCCGGTTTTTTAATCGGAGAATTGAGGATGGACTTCAGCTTATTCTTGGATATGTTTTTTTCGATCATTGTTTTGACCGGTGGGGAAAGTTTGGGGTAGGAGAACCGGATAATCCTTTCGTCCATCGTATTCAAAATCCGGTTTAGAAAAGGGCCGTGAATCAAAGGAAGGATTTCTATCTGAAATATTTGGTCCTTTAGGAATGACGCGAAATCGGGTTCGTGACTGAATAAATTGGATACGATCGTTTGTTCTTCGGCGGGGGTTCCCGCAAAAAGAATTTTGATCAAACGAAAAAGGTATGATTTTTGTTTTGGATTGAAGTAGAGGGATTCTATCTTTTTCTCCACTTCGAGTTCGGACAATTCCGGATTTACGATGTCTTTCAAAGAAAGATAACGTGTCGAAACCATCTTGTTTCTTCTTTGTCGATACAAGCTGAAGTTTCCGGTTTTTACGGTGCCGATGGAAGTAAGATTCGATTCTCCCCTGACGATTCGGAAAGGAATAGATCCGATTGGAAGGTATGGATTTTGTTGAATCGGATATTTTGTATCGTTTGCGATTTCAAAGGACGGTTCGGGGAAACGTTCGCCTTTGGAAAAAATTTT
>NZ_AHMT02000024.1:77500-92500 GCF_000243815.2 Leptospira alexanderi serovar Manhao 3 str. L 60
TAAAACCGCCGATCAGATCCAACAAAAACGGAACCGAGTTCTTTCCCGCAGAGCCCGCTCGGAAGAAAATACCTGAAAACGCGAATAAGTTCAAAGTCACTGCGGTTCTCAATAGTCGGATTATTTTGGAAGAACCTGAGTCAATTCTTTCAGCTTGTTTTGGTTCTAAGATTCTTTCCGCCGCAAGGATCAAACCCAAATACGCTCCCCAAAGAACAAATGCGACATTGGCTCCATGCCAAAGCCCTCCCAGACACATCGTAAGAAACATATTCCACTGGGATCTAAATTCTCCCTTTTTGCTTCCGCCGAGAGGAATGTAGATGTAATCCCGTAACCAAGTGGAAAGCGTCACGTGCCATCTACCCCAAAATTCGCGGAAAGAGAGGGATAAAAAAGGACCGCGGAAGTTTTCCGGAATCTCGTATCCAAGTAGGAATGCGGAGCCCCGTGCTATGTCTGTATAACCGGAAAAATCGCAATAAACCTGACAAGCAAAGCTGAGGATCGAAATATAAATAGAAGTCGCATGATATTCCCCGGGTTCTAGATAAAGAGGAGAAATGATCCCGGCAATGGAATCGGCGAGAACCGATTTTTTAAACAGACCGAAGATCAATAAAAAGATCCCTTGTGTCACCCTATGTTTGTCGATTTCGGGATGATCGAGTTTTGGCAAGAAGTCGGTCGATCTCATGATTGGACCCGCAATCAATTGGGGAAAGAATAGGATGAATAAAAAATAATCGTTTGCGCTGATTCTTTGCGGAATGATTCCTCTATGGATGTCTACTTGGAGGGCGATCAACTGAAACGTGTAAAAGCTGATCGCTAGAGGAAGAAGAATTTCGACTGAGGTTCCGAGTTTTTGCCAAAGTTCCATTCCCGTAAGGGAACTCATGAAATCCATTAAAAAATAATAATATTTGAAGAAGGCGAGATTGACTACGTTTATAAGGACTGCCCATTTCAGAAGTTGGCCTGTCGGTTTTCCTTTTTCCCTGTTTTTCCAAAGTTTGAACGAGAAATAATAATTCATTCCGATCACGAGAAGAAAATGAATCAAAAACGCAATGTGGGAATATCCGTAAAATATGATCGACGAAACGAGAAGTACTCTTTTTTTCGCGGGTCCGTCTACGTTCCAGTAGATCAAATACGTGATTAGAAATAAGAAAAGAAAGGGTAAAGAATTGAATAACATTGATATACCGGAAAATAGATTCTAAATTTCTAATGGAACTTAGTAAGACCAGATGTATAGAAAACGAACCTGTCTTCCTGTTCCAAGAATTTTCGAGATCGTAGAATCCTGTCTTAACTCGGGAGATTGAATCTGATAAAAATTCGCCCTTTTATCCGTGCTCTGAGAATAGTAAATGATTCTCGGGCTGTTGCTTCCCGGAGTTTTCTTGTAACTCGGGAGGGCCATCGTCTCTTGAACCGCGTTGTCAAAATAACCAATCTTATCAATTAGCCCGTGGCCGAGGGCTTGGGAGGCGGTGAAAATTCTTCCGTCGGCAATCTTACGAAGTTCAGTGGGATTTTTTCCGGGTCTTCCGTTCTTTACGACTTCGAAGAATTTTTCGAATAGATCGTCCACGATAGATTGAAGTAGTTTTCTTTGTTCTGGAGATAGATCTTCCAAGGGAGAGCCGATGGTTTTATTTCCTCCGGAACGGATCGACTGGTCCTTAACTCCGAGTTTGTCCAAACCCTCTTTTACATTGATTCCGGAAAGAATCACTCCGATGGAACCGGTTACGGAAGTAGGATGTGCGATTATGAGATCGGTCGCCATCGAAATATAGTACGCACCGCTCGCCGCAGTATCCATAAATAAGGAGACCACAGGAATTTTCTTTTTCGCTTTAAATTGAAGAATTTCTTTGTAAAGGATGTCGCTTGCGGTTACAGAACCGCCTGGTGAATTGATCTTCAAGATCACGGCCTTGAGCTCTGGATCCAGTTCGGCGAGTTCGAGTTGTTTTTTGACTCCGGCTAAGATCGAATCTTCTTGGCCCCCGAAAAAAGTTTTTTCTCCTTCGTCGCTGATTACCCCGTCTATGGGAATGATGAGAATTTTGTCTTCGTTTTTACCGGAGAGGAGTTTTTCCCTCAATTCAGCGGTTTTCGAGGAGGGGGCGCCTAGGTTTGCATTTACCGGAATATAACAATTGGAAAGAAAAAGACTTAAAAAAAGAATATAGGTCCAAGTTAGAATCGAGTGTTTCAAAGAAATTCTCCTATCGTCAATTTTCCCTAGTTGAACAGGCTTTCAATTCCTTTCCATCTATTTTAAGAGAACGCTTCGAGTGCTTCGTAGTTAGATCCTTCGCCATTAAAACGAGGAAGTCCCAAAAATAGATGGAAAAGATTCGGAATTTCCGGGAAGTTTGTGGAAGTGCCGGAAATTTTTAGTGATTGCTCCCGATTAAAATTTACGGATAACGGGGAACAAATCCTTTCCTGGAGCTGGAAGCATCCCTTAAGTGACAAATGGCTTGAGATTATTTCCGGGTATGACGAGAAAGAACCGTTCTTTTGTTCCGGTTCGTATTTGATGTATCCTTGGGTCAATCGTCACGCCGACGATCGGATTCGTTTAGGAGAAGAGTGGATTTCACTTTCTTCTATGGGAACTAAAGATAAGAACGGATATCCTTCTCATGGGCTTGTCTATTCTTGGAAACGCAGGATCGTTCGAAAAACGAATGATTTGATTGAGTTCGAACTTTGTCCGGAAGAAGTTTTATTGGGATCTTCTTTGGGGAAAGTAATCGTTCGGGAAACATATTCACTACGAAGAATTTTGAACGAAGAAGTTCTTACTCTCGAAACTTCCTTTTTAAATCTCAATTCTTATCCGTTTCGATTTTGTTACGGTTATCATCCTTATTTTAGAATGAAATCCGATCAATGTCTTCTCCGGTCTAACCTTAGGAAACAGATTCCTTTACAAGAAGATTTAACTCCTGTTTATCCCATTTATGGAACGAAAACGGATCGATTTACTTTGAAGAGTATCCCCATGTTGGATTCTTTATTTTTTGGAGAGGATGCGTGGGTGTTATTGCAAGTTCCGGATGATTCCTATCAAGTTCGAATTCAACCGAACGTTTCGATGGGGAACGATATACGGCTTTCGTATTTTCAAATTTATACGGACTTTGCGCGAAATCGAATTGCGATCGAACCGATGAGTGCTCCGGGGAATGCGTTTTTAAACGATTTTTCTTTGACGACTGTTCTTCCGGAAGAAGAAAAGAGCGGAAGTTTTCAAATTCTACTTTCCATGTTGTGATCTTTTCTTAGAACTTCCGCGAAGGAAATCGCTTTCTGTATTCTTCGGTTCTTTGCCGATGGAACGAAAAAGATGTGATGGCATTTTGGGAAAACTCGGGAGTAATTCAACTTCTAAGGGGTTTTCGATAAATTCCGTAAGAGAATTCTTATGTTCGCATTCTTCTTGACAGAAAGGGGGCGATTTTCAGTCTAAACAAACAGGAAACCAGACACAAATGAGTAAACCCTTAATCGTTCAGAGTGATAGAACTATGCTTTTGGAGGTAGATAATCCGGAATTTGAAGCCTGTCAAAGTATAGTTTCCAAATTTGCTGAGTTAGAAAAAAGTCCGGAATACCTTCACACATATAGAATTTCTCCTCTTTCCCTTTGGAATGCGGCATCGATCAAAATGACTGCGGATGAAATTGTAGAATGTTTGGAGAAGTTTTCCAGATATTCCGTCCCGAAAAACATCGTAAATGAAATCCGCGAACAGATTAGTAGATACGGTAAGGTAAAACTCGTCAAGGAAGAGTCTGGAGAGCTTGCAATCCTATCGAATGAAAAAGGATTTCTTCAAGAGATCGGAAATCATAGAGCGGTACAACCGTTTATTGAAACCGTTTTTCCCGATAAAATTTATATCAAAAAAGAATACCGCGGTCACATCAAACAAGCGTTGATCAAAATCGGTTTTCCCGTGGAAGATCTGGCCGGTTACGATGAGGGAAATAAGTACGGTTTTAACCTGAGACCTACGAGTACCAACGGTAAAAAGTTTGGAATGCGGGATTACCAAAGAGCCTGTGTGGAAGTATTCCATGCGGGAGGTGGTAACGAGGGAGGTTCTGGCGTTGTAGTGCTTCCTTGCGGAGCCGGTAAGACCATCGTGGGAATCGGTGTAATGCAGATCGTCGGAGCCGAAACCTTGATTTTGGTTACAAACACACTTTCGATCCGCCAGTGGAGAAACGAAATTTTGGATAAAACCGATATTCCTCCCGAGGACATTGGGGAATATTCCGGTGAAGTCAAAGAAATCCGTCCAATCACAATCGCGACGTACAACATTCTCACCCATAGAAAAAAGAAGGGCGGGGATTTTACACATTTTCATCTATTCAGCGCGAATAACTGGGGACTCATTGTTTACGACGAAGTCCATCTGCTTCCCGCTCCCGTGTTCCGAATGACTTCTGAGCTTCAGGCAAAAAGAAGACTCGGACTGACCGCGACTCTCGTAAGAGAAGATGGTCTGGAAGAAGACGTATTCTCTCTAATTGGACCGAAAAAATACGACGTTCCTTGGAAGGAACTCGAAAGTAAGTCTTGGATTGCGGAGGCGAAGTGTAAGGAAATCCGAGTGAGTATGGAAGATGATCTACGTTTGAAATATTCCATTGCGGACGATCGCGAGAAGTTCAGACTCGCTTCCGAAAATCCAGAAAAGATGAAAGCAATCGATCTCATCATGAAAAAACATTCCGAGTCTCATTTGCTTGTGATCGGACAATATATCAATCAGTTGGAAGAAATATCAAAGAAATTTAATATTCCTTTGATTACGGGTAAAACTCCGCTTCCGGAGAGACAGACTTTGTACGATTCTTTTCGTTCCGGTAAAATCAAGTCTCTCGTAGTCAGTAAGGTGGCAAACTTTTCGATTGATCTTCCGGATGCGAATATTGCGATTCAGGTTTCGGGCACCTTCGGTTCTAGGCAGGAAGAGGCGCAGAGATTGGGCCGAATTCTGAGACCCAAGGGACATGATAACACGGCCGTATTTTATTCTCTTATATCAAGGGATACGAATGAGGAACGTTTCGGTCAGAATCGCCAGTTGTTTCTCACCGAACAAGGGTACGAATACGAAATTTATACTTTGGATCAATTTAGAGAAGCTCAGGAAGAATTGGCTCAGTTGCAACTGAACAATGTCTGATTCTTTCCGTTAGAAAAAAACGGATCAAAGTCAAAAATATAAAAAGGGGAACAGAATGGATCTCAGCGCAAAAAGGCTGAACGTCATCGAACCTTCTCCCACACTCGTGATTACCGCCAAGGCGAACGAGTTGAAAAAAAAGGGAGAAGATATTGTCAGTTTCGGAGCCGGGGAGCCCGATTTCGAAACTCCGTCCCATATCAGAGACGCCGCAAAGAAAGCGATTGATAAGGGAATGACGCGTTATACGGCTGTTTCTGGAACGGTTGAGCTTAAAGAAGCCATCGTTCATAAGTTCAAAAGAGATAACGGGCTTGATTACGAAAAAAACCAAGTCATCGCTGGAACGGGTGGAAAGCAAGTTATCTACAATTATTTTTTGGCAACTTTAAACGCGGGAGACGAAGTCATTATTCCGGCACCGTATTGGGTCAGTTATGCGGATATCGTTCGTTTGGCGGAGGGTGTCCCTGTGATCGTTACTACCACTCCGGAAAGTAACTTTCAAATCACTCCGGAACAATTGAAGAAGGCGATCACTCCTAAGACAAAATGTTTGATCTTAAATTCTCCATCCAATCCGACGGGGGCCGGTTATTCTAAAAAGGATTTGGAAGTTTTGGGAGAAATCGTACTTTCTGCTGGAATTCAGGTGATGAGCGACGATATCTACGAAAAGATCGTCTACGACGGATTTACGTTTTCCAATCTTGCAATGTTGTCTCCCGAACTTAAAAAACAGACTTTTATCGTCAATGGGGTTTCCAAAACCTATTCCATGACCGGTTGGAGAATCGGTTACGGGGCCGGGGATCTAAGAATCGTTAAGAATATGGAAACGATTCAAAGTCAGTCTACTTCCAATCCTTCTTCGGTTTCTCAAGCGGCGGCGGAAGCGGCGATTGCGGGAGATCAGGTTTGTGTGGAAGAGATGAGAAAGGCTTTTGAAACGAGAAGAAATTTGATCGTTTCCCTTTTAAATTCAATTCCGGGTGTGAAGTGCAATCGTCCGCAGGGGGCGTTTTACGTTTTCCCATATCTCACGGATGCGTATAAAACTCCAGGTTTTGAAAAACTAAAAAAGGAAACTTCTGAAACATCTCTGAGTAAAATCTTCTGCAGTGTTTTATTAGAAAAATATAAAGTAGCGGGAGTTCCGGGAATCGCTTTCGGAGAAGACCAAGCTCTTAGACTTTCCTATGCGATGGGTGAAACGGATATAAAACGCGGAGTTGAAAGAATCGCGGAAATGATACGGGATCTGAGCAAGTAAACAATGAGACGGATCGTTATGGTCCTCATCTTTTTTATGGCTGTCCCGCATATTTGGGGAGGGGATCGGTTGGTTCTTAAGCCGAGTTCCCCCCTCTATTTATTTCCGGATAAAAAATCAGAAATTCTTCGCCGTCTAGGTTTTGGGGAAATCGTTCAGAGCAAAAACGAAAAACAAAACAATCGTAACTTTCGTTTCGTATCCGATTCTTCCGGATTGAGCGGTTGGGTGGAAACCCAAGTCCTTTTCGATTTGGAGGGAAGGGGCGCGTATAAGATGGTTTTACGCTCCATCGATCGTATGTTATATTCTGCGAATACCGGCCTTAACGAATTCGAATCCGTTTTTCAGTACTTAAATTCCCTGGAAGAAAACGGAATTTATCATTCGGACGAATATCTTTATCTAAAAATCAGAAGAGCGATCGTTTTGGTCAGAATATTAGAAATGTTGCAAGAAGGCGAAAACAAACGTATGGAATCCAAGTTACTCGGATATCTTTCCAAAAACCCCGAGGACATCATTCCCGGAGAAAAAGGAACCCATGCAAAAATTAATCCGAATGTATTTTGGAAGATCGCGGAAGAATTCAAGGATAAGGGGCCCGGAGATTTTGCCGCATTTTTAGGAGTCAAACATACTCCGGAGGCAAATTGTAAAAGGGACGTTTTTTGTTTTATCAGCGACGAAAGAAAGAGAAGGATTCGTTATCTGCAACTCAATCCGAACGGAAACTATGCGAACGTATTTGCCAATCAGATTTCCAAAAGATTCGAAGTTTTAACAAAAGATCTCGAAACGATTCAATGCGGCAAGGGAGAAGCGCGAAAAGAAATCTATGAGTCTTTTCGCAGGGATTTGCAGTTTCTTCCTTATCGATACGGCAAAAAATACCACGGTTTTCTCAAAAAAATCCAGAAAGAATGCCTGCAGTAGATTTAAGTTTTCGTAAGATCGATTTTCAAAGCGGGAAGTTTTTTTCTCCGATTTGTGGCCCGATTTTAGTTTTACACGGACTTTTCGGTTCCTCTAAAAATTGGTTAAGCGTGGGCGATTTCCTAAGTCGATATGCAGACGTTTATCTGATGGATCTTCGAAATCACGGAGATTCTCCTCATTCGAGCGAACATTCTCTTGCTTCTATGGTGGAAGACATGGAAGCATGGATTACAAAGCAAGAAATCGAAAAACCGGTGATCTTGGGTCATTCCATGGGCGGGCTCGTGACGATGGGCTTTGCATTAAAAAATCAGAATATTCCTTCTTTCTTATTTGTGGAGGATATCGCTCCTAAGGATTATCCGTTTCATTATGAGAACGAGCTTGCCTGTCTTCGAACTGACGTTTCCGGCTTTAAATCCAGGCAGGAGATTGATGCGGCTTTGACGGAAATTCTTCCCAATTCGTTTATTAGAAACTTTTTAGAGATGAATTTGGAACGGCTTGAAAATGGCGGTTATCGGTGGAAACTGAACGTAGAGGGGATTGCAAATTCTCCCAGACTGTTGCAGGATTTTTTCAGTAGATATATAGAAAGTCCGTATCTGGGGCAAACGTATTTTATAACCGGCGGAGCTTCGGAATATTTTCGTAAGGAAGATATTGAACTTACTCGAAACTTTTTTCCGAACTCTCAATTTTACACAATTCCGGGTGGGGATCATTATATCCACTTCACAAAGATGTCCGAGTTTAAAAGAATTTTAGAATCTATTTTTGAGAAGTTGGACGATTCTGAATTTGCAATAAACTGAATCCAAGCAAGAAACAGGTTCCGATTCCAAAGGGAACGAGCAGAGTAAAACCGAAGCCGGTCCATTTTCCGAAGATCAAAGTCAGAATCGGAGTCAATCCTATGGACAGGGACGCAAAACTATCTTTTAAATTCTGCATGTAAGAAAACCTTTGAATTTTCCCGCTTAAAAAAATCGCGATAATCGGACCGACCGTATAGGAAGCGATCGATAAACCTAGTTCCACTAGACCCGTTTTTCCTGTCGTTAAAAAGAGCGGAAGGAGGGAACTCAAAAGGAGAATCGTTCCCCAAAATAAACTCAATGTTCCCGAACCGAACCTATCGATTCCTAAGTCTACCTTAGTCGTTAAGGAAAGCGAATTGATCGAACTCGATAAAGTAGACATTGCGGAAGCCAAAATAGCGGCCAACAAAAATCCCGTGATCGGAGAAGGTACTTCTTCCATAATGAATTTGGAAAAAACCTTATCTTGGGGAATAGCGGAACCTTCATAATAAAAATATAATAAAATTCCGATGCTTAAAAATAATACGAACTGAAAAAAAACAAAAACTCCCGAAGAGATCATCGCCTTCTTGGCATCCGGTTCGGATCGGCAAGCAAGAACTCTTTGCACGAACATCTGATCCACTCCGTGGGTTCCTAAAGTCAAAAGAATTCCTCCTAAAATCGCGGTCGGCGCAAAATATGCGGAAGAAAAATCATTCCATTCGAAAATTTTGAACTTATTTGCCTGAAACGCATTCTGAATCAGGTCGGAAACGTTTAAACCTTTTTCTAAAAGCAAGTTTCCTAAGTAGAAAAATGTAAAGATTCCTCCCGCAACGTAAATCAAAAATTGAATCGAATCCACCCAAACGACGGAACGAAATCCACCTTGAACCGTATAAAGAATCGTAATTCCCGAAATTAAAAGAAGACTCAGAATTTCTGCGTTACGAGTTACTATCCCCATCGCACTATATTGTTTTAAGAACACTTCCAATAGGATTGCGACCGGAATTGCGGATGCGTACATTCTCACTCCATCTCCTAAGATTCGAGTGAGTTTAAAAAGAAAGGTAACCGTTTTTTGGGAAATTTTTCCGTAACGGATTCCTACCCATTCGTACACGGAAATAAATCCCGATTTGTAATACATTGGAATAAAAAGTTCGGCTACGATGATTCTTCCCAAAACAAAACCCAAACCGAGCCCGAGAAAGGTGAGATTGCCAGAATAACTTAGTCCGGGAATATTCAAAAAGGTAAGAGTTGAAGTTTCTGTGGCAACAATCGAGAAACTCAACGCGATCCAGGAAATTTCTTTGCCTGCGAGAAAATAAGAAGAAGAATCTTTGTCTTTTTTTCTGGAAGTGAGCCATCCGGAAAAAAGAACCAATACTATGTACAAAAGCAGGACGATTAGATCCAAAATTGAAAAGTGCATAATCAGGCAGAATGCACTCCGGTAAGATCAGGAAAACTCTTTTTCCCTTAGAATCCGTTTCTTAACATTTCGGAATTGAACATCACTCATGTATCTCGTTTTTACAATTACTTGAAGTTAATCGATTCGAAAATCTGGATTTTGGAAGACGAAAATCAAATGACGGTTTGATTCGGAGAGAAATTGTGGTCGTAGCTTTTGCGATCGTTTTGTCGATCTGCTTTCATTTTTTTTATGTCTTCGATTCGACAATATTCCATTCGGGTTCCGGGAACCTCGGCCAATTTAGGCCCGGGTTTTGATCTTTTTGGTCTTGCGTTTCGAGTCTATAACCGATTTCAGTTTCAATTCGTTCCTGAAAGGGAATTCAAAACCTCTGTAAAAGGGATGGAGACTCTTCCTTTCGATCCCAATGAGGATCTTGTTCTATTTTCGTACCAATCTTATTTTAAAAGATTTTTACCTGGTGTTGAACCGCTTCCGTATTCCCTGCTTATGGATCTCGAACTTCCGATAAAAGGGGGGCTTGGTTCTAGTGCGAGTGCGGCCGTAGCCGGAGTTTGTGCCGCGAGATTTGCACATAAGAATTTTTATTCTAGGATTCCTCTCCCTAAGGAAAACGAATTTCTGTTTCATCTCGGTCAGATCGAAGGGCATCCGGATAATACGATCCCTGCTTATTTGGGCGGTTTTGTATTTGCCTATTTCAATGGAAACCGTTTGGAATATGTCAAAAAGAAATTTCCAAAGAAGGTACGTTGTTTTTTGATCGTACCGAATCTGGAAACTTCCACACATCAATCTAGAAAAGCTCTCCCCGGTTCTTATTCCACCGAGGATGTAATTTTTAATATGAGCCGTATTGCTACATGGATGGAATTTTTGGATTCGGGTAAAATTTCTCTTTTGAAACTCGCTTTGGAAGATCGAATTCATACTCCGTATCGAATGCATTCCGGGTTTGAACTGAAGCCTCTTTTGACCGAGATAAGTAAGAATTTAATCGGACATTCGCTTTCCGGAAGTGGGCCTTCCGTTCTTTTGTTTTCCGAGAGAAACAAAGCGGTTCGGATAGAAAAAATTCTCAAAGAAAAAGTCGCCGAGTTCGTTCAAAAAACTCATTTCGATTGTCAGCTTCTTTCCTTAAAAGTGGAGGAGGACGGAGTTTTAGAATCCTGGAAAAATATTCAAATTTTATAAAGTTCTAACTATGTCAAATATCTATTCTAAAAAAAGGAAGAACTAAAAATCAATTGCACGACATCTGAGAAATTCTACGTTTCCATCCGGTATTTTCTGCGCCCTCATAAGGCCAAAAACGATTCATTTCCGAAATCATCTCATTGACTTTGGCGGCCACAAACGAATCGGTTCTGCAGATCTCGTTGATTTCCCAGAATTGATTTCCCATGATTCCCGCTCCGATTTCGGCTTTGTCCTCCGCATAAGATGCAGTGGCATAATCGCTCACAAAACCGGGAATCGGATTCCAGAAATGTCTGTAATTAGGCCAGGGGCCCTGAGGGAAGTTGAGAGGGTAAGGGACGCTTCCAGTAACATAGGTTCCGTATTCAAACGAACTCGGTTTCAGTGAGTTCCAATACGAATCTTGGTAAACGATCCCTCTGGTTGAATAAATTGAAAAATCGACGTTATGTGTCAGTTCGTGATGGATGCTATCTATTATTATATTTCTATAATTACTTTTCTCCAGTTCATTCAAATGATTCTCCTATAGTATCAGTTAGTTTACGATTCTATAGCTCATTAATGTGCCAAAAAATTAAGAATTATTTCGTTGATTTAAACGACAAACAACTTGGGATTTGATGATTAGAGTTGTTGAAAAATTAATGTTCCATTTGTTTCTGTTTCATTGAAATGGACGATTGAAACGGTTTTGTAAAACTTCATCATTAGAGTTGTTGAAAAATTAATTCTCTATCCGTTTCTGCCCTATTGAAATGGGCGTTTGAAGCGGTTTTGTTAATCTGAATCACGTTATTTAAAAACGTAAGAAAGAAGAACCACAAAAACCTTCAGAATTTTACAAAATCAGTCTTCCGTATCTTCGCCGCGCTCTTCTTTCCCAAATCCATACAGACCTTTTTTAACCGGGTTTTTTCGATTGAGGCCGGGATGTATTTTTGTGATCGTGAAAATGAATCGCATTCTTTCTTTTCCGAAATTATTGATAAAAAATTCAGAGGAAAGACTGATTTCGAAATATTGAATCATTCTTTCTTTGACCACCTTATCTGAAATTCGAAAGTCCGCATTTTTACCGATTACTTCGTAGCTATCCAGTTTTTCTGCAGATTCCATTTTGGAGAACGTAGGCATTCCAGGAGGTTTGAACAATACGAAAGAATTCCGTAATATTTGAATTTCATAATCTTCCGAATCTTTCGCTTTTTTTAGATTAAATACCAGATGATTGTCGGAGATCGCGTTGCAGTAGGTTCGAATGTTTCCGGAAGTTTGGCCAATGCTGAATCGAACGTTTCTCTGACTTTCGGAAACTACGAGTAAGAATCTATCTCCTTCTTCGGGAGGAGTTCCAACTCCGGCGCTTTCTTTTTTTATCGCGGGATAGATGACTTCCTTGAAAAATAGAAAGGTGAGACCGGTAAACGCGATCAAACCCATAAAGATCAAAAAAACGTCTAAACCAACTGTGTAGATGAGCCCGAGAATAAAAAACAAATTTCTTCTCTATCGTTTTACGTCGATTTTGTGGTCGGTCGGATTTTCACTCATTCTGGAACGTATCATCATGGAAAGAAGATCTTTCATCTGTTCGGGACTGATCACCTGATTCATTCTTTCTTCAAAGGATACGGGGGAAGGTTTCATGACAAGTTCTTCCGGTTTGATTTCATTCACTGTCGATTTGGGTTTTGTCTCTGGAATCGATTCTGGAATTTTTGCGTCCTTTTCTTGGGTTTGTATTTCTGGTTCTACTTCTTTGCTAAACTGGGGCCAGGAAAACGAAAAAGATTGGATTGAAATCCCTGTTACATTCATAAACCCGAACCTCCTTGAAATCCGGATTGATCCGAAAATCTCTCTACTAAAACTATCGGTAATAGAGGATTCACTTTAGCTTTTTTTCGGATTTTTTATTCCTTTAGAATTATTTTTCACCAGAATTTCAAAGTTCAAAGAGAAAGGAAAATTTCAGAAAAGAGTGAAAAAAAGAGCCTGAATTTATCGTTTGCCACTCTACCTCGAATTTCTAAATTGGCAGTAGGGAAACTAAGTCGCTGTTTTCCCAACCTCTGGAGGGGAATGGTTCCATGCAAGACATAATCGAAAAATTAAAAGCAAGAGAATTCAGGCCTTTGCTTATTCTCTCAGCCGTTTTTTTTATCTACATCCTGCTTACAGTTTTTCCGCTTGTTACTTATTTTTCTTCGGATGGGTTCGTTCAAATTAACGGTAAAAATTATACTATCAAAGATGTCGAAAAAGACAATCCTCGAGTCGCTCGTAAGTTTTATGCGGAAACGAACGATCGTCTCTATCGTGTACTTTCCGAATTTGCGAGTAAAAAGGTAGTTACACTCGCCGCAAAAGAGCGAAAAGTTTCCGAAAAAGATCTTTTAGAACCTTCGGTCCAATCTCCGAGTGTCGAGGAAATACGCGCTGTCTATGAGCAATATAAAAATTCTCCAGCGCTTCAGGGTAAGTCTTTCGATCAGGTTAAAGCCGAAATTGAAAATCATCTTATTTCCCAAAAGAAGGAAGAAGCGAGAAATTCTCTTTTTTCTGAACTCCGCAATCAATACAATATTTCCATAAAAGTCAAAGAGCTGCCTCCTCTCAGAGACGATACGATTGTTGCGGGTAACAATCCTTCCATCGGACCGGAAAATGCAAAAGTTACCGTCATCGAGTTTTCCGATTTTGAATGTCCTTTCTGCAAAAGGAGTCAGGATGTAAATGCTCAGTTAAGGGCAAAATACAAGGATCAGATTCGTTGGGTATTTAGAGATTATCCGCTTTCTTTTCACCCAAACGCGATGTTTGCGCATATTGCCGCAAATTGTTCCACGTCTCAGGGCAAATACTGGGAATTTTTCAAAGTGCTTTTTGATAACTCCGGAAACCTTTCGAGAGAAAGAGTTTTGGATTTGGCAAGAGGTGTGGGTCTCGACATGAAAACGTTCAGCCAGTGTGTGAACGATGCCTCGGTTCGTAAAGAAGTGGAAGCTGATATGGCCGAAGGTGAGAAATACGGTGTCAGTGGAACTCCTGCTTTTTTTATCAATGGAATTATGATAGAAGGTGCGCAGCCGATGGAAGCGTTTACGAAAGTGATTGATCAGGAACTTAAAAATTAAAATTGGAAAATAGGAGCTAGTCAAAATATGGGTAAGACGGTGAAGGTAGCTATTACAGGCGCTGCGGGACAAATTGGATATTCGCTTCTTTTTAGAATCGCTTCCGGACAGATGTTTGGCACTGATACTGCGGTGGAAATTCAAATGCTTGAGTTGGAAGCGGTGTTACCTGCGGCAAAAGGTGTGATTATGGAACTGGAAGACTGCGCATTTCCTCTTCTGCAAAAAGTAACCGTTTCTTCCGATTTGGATACTGCTTTTAAAGACATCAATTGGGCGTTGTTAGTCGGTTCCGTTCCTAGAAAGGCGGGAATGGAAAGAGGGGATCTTCTCAAAATTAACGGAGGAATTTTTGTAAATCAGGGAAAGGCGATTGAAAAGAACGCGGCCTCCGATGTAAGAGTTCTCGTGGTCGGTAACCCTTGTAATACGAATTGTCTGATCGCAATGAACAACGCAAAAGGAATACCAACGGATCGTTGGTTCGCGATGACTAAACTGGATGAAAACAGAGCGAAGTCACAGCTTGCTTCCAAAGCGGGTGTCCCGGTAAAAGAGGTAACCCATTTGGGAATTTGGGGGAACCATTCCTCCACTCAGTATCCTGATTTTTACAATGCAAAAATTTCAGGCAAGCCGGTAACCGACGTAATTTCCGATCATGAATGGTTGAAGGGAGATTTCATTAAAAACGTTCAACAAAGGGGAGCCGAGATTATTAAAGCGAGGGGAGCTTCCTCTGCGGCAAGTGCGGCAAACGGAGTTGTAGATACCGTTCGTGCGATCATCACTCCGACTGCCTCCAGAGATGCCTTTTCGGCGGCTATCGCTTCCGACGGGTCTTACGGAACTGAAAAAGGACTGATCTTCGGATTTCCTTTAAAGTCTGACGGAAAGAAAGTGGAGATTGTCCAAGGCCTTCCATTCAACGACTTTGCGAAGGAAAAATTCAAAACTACTCATG
>NZ_AHMT02000024.1:97500-122500 GCF_000243815.2 Leptospira alexanderi serovar Manhao 3 str. L 60
GAGAAGTATTTATCGAGAAGAGAATCAAAAAATCAAAACGGCAAACGCGGTTTTTGTAGGAAACTCTCTGATCCAACTGTTTCCGAATGAAATTCTTGCGAAAGAATTTCCAGGTGCTGTCAATCGAGGAATCGGTGGGGATATGACGGAAACTCTTCTGGAAAGATTGGAAGAGGACGTAATTTCTTTAAATCCGAAAGCGATTGTTTTAGAAATTGGTGGAAACGATCTCATTCAGGGAAAATGTCTCTATTTGATTGAAAATAACTTGGTTAGAATCTTGGATAAACTTACCGGGTCTCTTCCCAAAACAAAAATAGTAATCCTGGGAATTCCTCCGGTGCGCACTCCGAGTTTAAACAGCGTTTCTCCCGTGGTCAATCTGATTTGGGTTTCCATCAGTCAGTCTTATAAAAATGTAATCTTTTTGGACAACTGGCAATGGTTTCGGGAAAAGGATCGGCCTGTGCTTCGCCGGGAATTTTGGCTGGAACAAGATCAGATCCACTTGAACGAAAACGCATACAAAGTCTGGGTGGAAAAATTAAAACCGATCCTTTTACCTTATCTCTAAGAGGTTTCCCTTGCTTCTCATTCTTACTCAAAAACCCTATGAAATCCGAAAAGAACTTCTGCTGGGAATTGGAAGTTTCGTATCCCTCAAATCCGAAGAAACTTTTTTGCTTTCCTCGGCCTCGGTTCGTACTCAGGGAGAGTGGAGTTGCATCGAATGGAAAATTTCCAGAAATTTGGATTTGCAGGAGTTGATCGAACTGAGAACAATGTTTGCAAAAAGAAATTCAGATCTTCTTCAGATAGATTGTTTTTTAGATCCGAAGAAAAAAAGTTTTTTTGTTTTCGATATGGATTCCACTTTAATTCAACAAGAGGTCATCGACGAACTGGCGAAGCTTGCGGGAGTTTACGAAGAAGTCGCTTCTGTCACAAAAGAAGCGATGGAAGGAAATTTGGACTTTCACAAAGCTCTTAAAAAAAGATGTGTTCACTTAAAGGGACTTTCTTCCTCCATTTTTGCGGAGCTTTATTTGAAACTGAAGTTGAATGTAGGAGTCGAAAATCTTCTTAGAGGTTTGAAAGAAAAAAGTAGTAAGACCGCGGTATTTTCAGGAGGTTTTACGGACATTTTGGAAATGTTTCAGAAACAATACGGAATAGATGAAATTCGCGCGAACGTTTTAGAAAGACAAAATGGTCAACTTTCGGGAAACGTGGTCGGTGATATCGTTGATAAAAATAAAAAGTTTGAGTATTTAAAGACGATTCGGGATCGAGAGGGAATTTCCCGATCCCAAGTGGTTGCCGTTGGAGACGGAGCGAACGATGCATTGATGTTAAACGAAGCGGGGATCGGAATCGGATTTCATGCAAAAGAGGGTTTGAAAAAACTCATCGCCAATTGGGTGGATTTTGCTCCGTTAGATGCTCTTCTATTTTTGTTTTCTTAATTTCTTTTGAAAATCCTCTAGTTTTTTTAAGGCTTCGATTGGAGTCATCTCTTCCAGTTTTAATTTTAGAATAGATTCTTCCGTTTCAGACGGGAGATTTTTTGATTCCGGTTCGGTAAATAAAGTAGGTTGTGCTTCTTGAATTCGGATTTCTTTCTTTTTAGATTCCAGATCGATCAGAAGCTCTGTGGCTCTTTTGACGATCGATTCCGGAATTCCCGCAATTTTTGCCACGTAGATTCCGAAAGATTTTTTCGCCTTACCAACTTTTACCTTTCGTAAAAATAGAACCTTGTCTTCTTTTTCCAAAGTTTCCAGATATAGATTGAAAATTCCACTCAGACGGGAAAGCTCCGTAAGCTCGTGGTAATGAGTCGCAAAGATTGTTTTAGGTTTTACGGACAAGGAGGAAAAATATTCCAAGATCGACCAGGCGATGCTCATTCCGTCATAAGTGGAGGTTCCACGTCCTACCTCGTCGAAAAGAATCAAAGAGTCTTCGGTGTAGTGATTGAGAATGTTTGCGGTTTCTTTCATCTCGACGTAGAATGTGGATTCCCCCGCAGTAAGATTGTCTCCCGCTCCGATTCGAGTGAAAAGTTTATCCACAATTGGAAGTCTCGCGGATTTAGCGGGAACAAAGGCTCCCATCTGAAACAAAATCTGATTGAGAGCGATTTGTCTCATGAACGTGGATTTACCGGCCATGTTCGGCCCGGTCAAAACGGCGATTGCTTGATCTTGCGTATCCAAATAGACAGAGTTGGGAACAAATTCTTGACCGGGAGGAAGAGTCGCTTCCACGACCGGATGTCTGGAATCCACCAAATCCAGGGAACGATCTTCGGAAAGTTCGGGACGAATCCAACCGAACTTGTCTTTAGCGGTTAAAACCGAAATTTGAAAATCAAGGTCCCCGATTTCTTCCGAAAAAGAAAGAAGCGCGGAAGAATATTTCAAAACTTCTTCCACCATACGATTAAATTCCGCTCTTTCGATTTCTTGAATGATTTCGTCCGCTTCCAAGATCGTACGTTCTATCTCCTCCAATTTAGGAGTAGTAAAACGTTCGCTCCCTACAAGAGTCTGTTTTTTAAGGTAGTCTTTCGGAGCTTGTTCGGCTTGGGCCCTGGAAATTTCAATAAAATAACCTACGATCTTATTATAACGAATCTTTAATGTATTTAGGTTCGTTCTTTTTTTCTCTTCCGCTTCTAAGTTTAGGATCCAATCCTTACCTTTAAATCCCGCTTCTCTCGCTTTATCCAGTCGTGCGGAGAATCCGGTCTTTAAAAAAGGACCGTTTCCTAAAATTACGGGCAGATCATCCCCAGGATATAAACGTTCTTCGATGAATTCGGAAAGAGCCTTTAATTCTTCCGAAGGAATGAGAAACGGATAGGATAGGGTTTCTAGTTCCTTCTTGAGTTTAATGCCTGTGGAAATGGAATTCAAGATGGAGCGAAAATCCCTTGGATAGGTATGGTTCCCTCGGAAACGGGTGAGAATCCTTTCTATATCTCCTACGTCTCGGAGCGCGGCAACGAATGGAGCAAGGACTGTTTTGAAAAGAATATCCTGCTTTTCCCAACGGGAATAAAGGACGATAGGGTCGCATTCCGGAAATAGAATTCTTTGTTTGAGAAGTCTTTTTCCCTTTGCAGTATTGCAAAAATTGAATATAGAATAGAGAGTGTGATTCTTTTCCTTGTCGTTCTCTACGAGTTCGAGGTTGAGAATCGTTTCCCGATCCATCTCAAGGAACTTCCCGGAACTTAAAATTCTTGGTTCTCTCAAAACGAGTTTGTTGTCTCGATATGTTTCTCGGATATATCCGTCCAAATATCGGGAAAGGATTTGAAACTGATCTTTTTCTGAGGCTTCGGGTTGATCCTTTAAAACTGTGAATTCCCTGCCTTTGAAATATTCCAATTCTTGAAAGAAAGAAAGTTCGGATTGAGGTACGCAGATTTCGGAGGGTCTGAATTTTTCAAGTTCTGCAACGAGCTTCTCTAAACCGGTGATGGACGCGGAAGAATAGAACAATTCCCCAGTGGAAAAGTCCGCCATCGCAAAGTAGATTAGGCTTTTTTTAAGATGTAAAACGGCAAGATAGTTATTTTGAAATCCGGAAAGGAGATTTTCCTCGATTACGGTTCCGGGAGTGATGATCCGCACCACGTCTCTTGTCATCAATTTGGAACCGGCTTCTTCGGGTTTGGATTGTTCGCAGATTGCGATCTTTTTTCCCGCGTTCAAAAGTCGAGAGATGTAGTTGTCTTTGGAATGATATGGAATCCCGCACATAGGAACCGCATTTTGTCTTTTGGTGAGAGCAATGTCCAAGATAGAAGAGGCTATTTTAGCATCTTCCAAAAACATTTCGTAAAAATCGCCCATACGAAAGAATAGGATCGTATCCGGAAAATCCTTTTTGATCGCGAGGAATTGTTTCATCATTGGGGTATTGAGTGCTTCCGCTAGGTCACTCCAATATTCTGCGGATGTTCCTGTAATTTCTAAATTCATAAGGCCGACCTTACATTCCTGATAAATTGAATTACTTTTTGTGAATCTTTGATTCCGGGAGAGGATTCAACTCCGCTTGCAACGTCTACCCCGTACGGTTTTACAGTTCGAATCGCATTCGAGACGTTAGATGAATTGAGACCTCCGGCCAAAAGAAACTTTCTTTCAATCCGCGTAATAAAGTCCCAGTTGAAGGTTTCTCCGGTTCCCCCACCGGCGTCTTTGGAATAACTGTCCAAGATTAGAAGTTCACCGGGGATGTCTTTGAGATCCTCGTTATAAATGGGGGAGCGTACTCTATAAGAACAAATCTGGCGTTTTCCGAGAAGATTTTTCCGGTCTGCGAAAGCGAGTTTCGGATCGTCCCAAACCCATTGGACAAGATCGTGATACAAAGAAGAAGTGATTGTTTGGATTTCTTCGGGAGAATTTTGATAAAACAGCAATACGATTTCGGGAGAATTTTTTGTGTCTCTGTAAAATTCAGAGATTTTTTGAGCCTCTTCGAGCGAGATTTTTCTCGGGCTGGAAGGAACAAAATTCAGTCCGATATAATCGGCTCCTTCTTCCCGGCAGATTTTTGCGATTTCGAGGTCTCGAATTCCGCAGATTTTGATTTTTGTTTTTTCAAAAATATTCTCGTTCATGGATGAAAGTTTTTCCAGTCTTCCCGGAGGGTTTCTTTAGATCACGTACTTTAACTACTGGTCAGTTTCTGCAGGAAATATACTTTCGGATTTGATGGCCTTATTTCATTCCTTTTCTCTCCCGGAAGGAAAAAAGATTAAGATTTTAATCGCGGGTAAAAAGGAACTTCTTTCTACCTCTTTGGATGTCCGGACTCAAAGAAAGGAAATTTCAAGACTTACCGGAATCCCTGAACCCAAGGTTTATATTTTAAACCAGGTTCATGGAGACGAGATTGTCGATATTGCAACAATGGAATCTTTTTCTTTTCTGGAAGGAGATGCTTTCGTTGGTGAAGAATCCGATAAAGTTCTCTGTATCAAGACGGCGGATTGTATGCCTTTGTTTTTTTGGTCGGAAAGAAGTCCCAAGTTTGTCGCGATCCATTCCGGTTGGAAAGGAACATTAGCCGGAATTACGGAGAAAGCCTTGCGGCTCGCATTCGATGAATCGATCCTTACGAATGGAGTGCTCCTCGGTTATCTCGGACCTTGCGCGAGCGGATCTAGATACGAGGTCGGTGAGGACGTGGCTCACTTGTTTCGAAAGGAATTTCCGGATTGTTTGAAACAAAGAGCGGGTAAGACTTTACTTGATCTGGAATCCTTTCTGAAATTTCGTTTAGAGAAAAATGGAATTCAAGCTTTGCTTCGATCCGATAAGATCTGTACGATGAAAGAGGACTCAGACTTCTTCAGTTATCGGAAGAAAGACGTCGGAAGAAATCTGAATCTGATTTGGAGAGAGGGTTAAACCTTGGGTACTTTTTTGACCGCTGCGTTGATTTTTTCCAATACTTTCTCGCGTTTTACAGGCTTTGGAATGTAATCCATTGCACCTTCGTCGATCAGATTTTTCAGTACGGCGGGGGTATTTTCTTCGGAAACGATTACTATTCTTGGAAGAACCCCTTTTTCCTTAATTTCAAAAAAGGTCGCATATCCATCCATCACTGGTAGATTGAGATCAAGAGTGATCAGATCGATACGTCTATGTTCGTCGTAGAGTTTCACGAGTTCCTTTCCGTTTTCCGCAAACCCGATCACCTGATATCCTTCCGATTCCAAAATTTGGGCCAACTGTTTGGCTTGGAATCTGGAGTTTTCGGCAATCAGTACCTGATACGGTCTTCCGTTGGGGGCTACACCTGCTTTCATATGTATTTACCTCTTTTTAGAGAAAGGATTCGATTGCTTGACCGATTTCTTTTGTTCCGACAACTGTAGAACCCGTTTCCGCGATGTCTCTGGTTCTTTTTCCGGAGGCGATCGTTTTTCGGACTGCGGTTTCTATTTTGGTCGCTTCTTCTTCCATGGAGAAAGAATACCGTAACATCAGCGCGGCGCTAAGTACTTGAGCGATCGGATTGGCCACACCTTTTCCCGCTATGTCCGGAGCGGAACCTCCGGAAGGCTCATACAAACCGAATCCCGACTCGGAAAGAGAGGCCGATGGAAGCATTCCGATCGAACCGGTGATGATGGAAGCCTCATCCGAAAGTATGTCTCCGAACATATTTTCGCAAAGAACCACGTCGAATTGTTTCGGATTCACGATGAATTGCATCGCGGCATTGTCCACGTAAAGATGATTCAATTGGACGTCGGAAAATTCTTTCTTATGCAAATCGTTTACAACTTCTTTCCAAAAAACGGAAGTTGTCAATACGTTTGCTTTGTCGATGCTCGTGACTTTATTGTTTCTTTTTCTTGCAGCCTGGAATGCGACTCTGGTAATTCTTTCTATTTCTCTTCTGGAATATTTCATCGTGTCATAAGCAAATTCTTCCTGGCCGGAGCCTTCTCTTCCTTTCGGTTGGCCAAAATAAATTCCTCCTGTCAATTCCCTTAGGATCAGAATATCCAGCCCGTTTCCGATAATGTCGGTTCGGACGGGGGAAGCGTTTTTGAGTTCGGGATAGATGATTGCCGGTCTGAGGTTTGCAAATAAATCGAAATGTTTTCGGAGAGGCAGAAGCGCTCCTCGTTCCGGTTGTTTTTCCGGAGGGAGAGTTTCCCATTTCGGTCCTCCCACACTTCCAAAAAGAATCGCAGAAGATTCTTCGCAGAGTTTGAGAGTTTCCGGGGGAAGGGGGTGGCCGGTTTTGTCAATTGCGATTCCACCCACCAAGCCTTCTTTAAAATGAAACTCGGAAGTCTTTGCACTGAGAGCCTTTTTCAAAACGGAGAGGGCTACTTCCATGACTTCCGGTCCGATTCCGTCTCCGGAAAGTACTGCTACATTCTTCATTCTTTTTTTGGATCCTTTTAGTTTTGTTTGAGTACGGATTCTAAGATGTCCAACCCCTGATTTAAAAAGTCTGTGGAAATCGTAAGCGGGGGCATGATCCGAATTACGTTATCCGCCGTTGCGTTTACTACGAGTCCCGCAGACAAACAGGCTTCTGCTATCGGTCTGGAAGGAACTTTCAATTCGACTCCGATATGAAGTCCTTTTCCTCTGACTTCGGAGATCACCGGATATTTTTCCTGCATTTCTCTCAGTCTTGTAAAAGCTATATCGGAACAAAGATTTACGTTGTTTAGAATTTCCCTGGTTTGAATGATTCGAATCGTTTCGTAAGCGATTGCTGCCGCGAGATGATTTCCTCCGAATGTGGAGCCGTGAGATCCTTGCGTAAAAAGGTTCTGGTATTTTTCTCCCACGATTAGGGCGCCGATTGGAAATCCAGATCCGAGTCCTTTGGCAAGTGTCATCGCGTCGGGTGCAAATCCCATCGTTTCAAAGGCAAATAACGTTCCCGTTCTTCCCATTCCGGTTTGGATTTCGTCGAAGATAAGAAGCGCGTCGTTTTCTTCGGTCAGTTCTCTGGAAAGTGCGAGAAAACCGTTCGATAAAGGAATGATTCCGCTTTCACCTAAGATTGGTTCTTCGATCAATGCGACGATTCTTCCCTGGTATCTTTCGAAAGCTGCCACGAGGGCTTCGTTGTTGTTCGGTTCTATGAACTCGATTCCTTTCAGAAGTTCTCCGTAACCTTTTTTGATTTTTTCCTGACCCGTAAGGCTCATTCCGGAAACGGATCTTCCATGAAAACTTTTTTCCAAGGAAAGAAAAACCGGGTCTGTAATACTTTTGGAATTTGCATATTTTCTCGCGAGCTTAAACGCTCCTTCTATGGCTTCGGTTCCGGAATTGGTTAAAAATACTTTTCCAGGAAAAGAATTTAAGATCAGAAGTTCTGCGAGTTTTGCCGCTTCTTCGGAATAAAAAAGATTGGAGGTGTGAAAGAGTTTGTCCGCTTGAGAACGGACAACTTCGATGATATCCGGGTCCGCGTGTCCTAGATTTGTGACGGCGACCCCGCAATGGAAATCAATGTATTGTTTATTATCAAAGTCGAATAGAAGTTCGTTGACCCCGTAACGAAACGCTACGTTATATCTGGCGTAGGTATTGAGTAGATAATGATCCGTTAGTTCTTTCGTGTGTTGAAACAGTTCCTTATGGATTTCGGTGTCGTTCATGAGAGTCCTGCCAGTGTTAAAAATATTTCTTCTGAAATCCTGATTTCGGAAAGAAGATCTCCGGTGAGATTTCGAATCTCTTCTTTAGACTTCGGAGCCTTTAAACTCTGAAAGGAAGAATAGATTTTGATCTTAGGCTCGGTGCCGGAAGGGCGGATCGTAAGTTTTGCGTTTCCTTCCAAAATGACTTGGATTACATCCGAAGAAGGACAACCCGAAAATGCAGCTTTGGAAGCATTCCCTTTTGCGGTTTGTGTTTTGTAATCGAGAACGCCGGTGATCTTTCTTTGGTGAATTTTCTTTCCTAACAAATCCACAGTCCTAAGAGATTCCAAGGATTTACGGATTTTTTCCTTACCTGCATTTCCTTCCAAGGTAAGTGATTTGAGACTTTCTTGAAAGAGACCGTATTTGAGATAAATCTCGTCCATGTAGTTTAAAAGATCTTTTTTTTCCGTGAGAATTTCCAAGAGTAACAGCGCGGAAGAAAGGGAATCTTTGTCTCTCACAAAAGAAACGGGAAGATAACCGAAGGATTCTTCTCCTCCAAACAAAAAGAAGTCGGTTTTACTCTTATCGATTTTTGCCATCACTTGCGCGATGAACTTAAATCCGGTGAGAACGTTTTTATACTTTACCTTGTTCTTTTTAGCGATGATTTCCTGGAGATCGGTGGTGACGATCGTTTTTACGAGAACTGCTTTTTTCTTTTTTTTGCTTGTTGCATAATTCTCGCAGAGATAAGCCGCCATGATGGAACCGATCTGATTTCCGTTTAATAAAACATATTCTCCATTGGCATTTTTGACTCCGATTCCGAGTCTGTCCGCGTCCGGGTCGGTTGCGATAAAAGCGTGAGCGTTTTTTTGGATCGCAAATTTTTTAGAAAGCTCCATGGCTTCTGGTTCTTCCGGGTTCGGATATTTTACGGTGGGAAATTCTCCGTTTGGATCTTTTTGTTCTGGAACTAAGAATACGTTTTTATAACCGAAACCGTTGAGAAGTTCTTTCATCGACTTTCCACCGGTTCCGTGTAACGGAGAATAGACGACTTTCACCGCGGCTCTGTCTTTTGGTTTTAGAGTAATGGAAAGAATTCCCGCTTTAGAAAGCTCTTTTTTGTAGGAAGAAAAACAATCCTTTCCGGCTGGTTTTACCATCTTTTTATAAATAGGATCTTTGGGAGAAAGAAGAGAGATAGTGCCCCAGTCTCGAATTGAATCTATTTTCGAAATGATTTTTTGATCATCCGGGGGGACGAGTTGTCCTCCGTCGGAAAGATACGCCTTAAAGCCGTTATATTCGGGAGGATTGTGGGAAGCGGTGATGACGACTCCTCCCGTCGCTTTGTAGTACCGAACTGCATAAGAAAGAAGTGGTGTGGGGGTTACTTCTTGGAATAAAATCACTTTGACTCCGAGAGATGCCGCAATCCCTGCGGTGACTTCCGCAAATTCTTTAGATCTCCTTCTGGAATCGTAGGCAATTACAATGGAAGCCTTTTTGTTTTTTTGGATAGATAGCCTATGAATCCGAGCGCGGCACGACCTACGGTAAATTCGTTCATTCTTCCGATTCCGTTGCCGAGTTTTCCTCGCATTCCGCCGGTTCCGAATTCAAGGGGAACCGAAAAAGCTTCTACGTCAGGACCGGATTCTCCCTTGGAAAATTTTTCAAGTACTCGATTGGCTTCTTCACGAACCGTGCTTGGGAAAGGGTCTTGTGTCCAGGAATGGATAAGGGATTCGGGATGATTCATAGGATTCCGATTCAATTTTTTAAGAGGATTAAATTCATAAAAATCGGCTTTCTTTTGAGGTTCAACCTTAATTTTGGCCGATTCCTAAAGTATGGAATCTTATGAATTTGGTCAGGATGAAAACAGGGAATTTCTGAGGTTGAGCCGAGTCTTGAAGCTTGCGTCTTTCTCCTTTTTTTGTCTTTCCGGTGTGTCTTTTTTTTCCGCATTCGTTTCGAGCGATACGGACAAACTCGTTTTGTTTCTTGTACCAGGAATTCTATTTTTACTCACGGGGATTTGGAGTTACAGCGCGGCGATTTCCTTTAAAAGAATCACGGATACAAAAGGAGAGGACTTGGATTTTTTACGAATCGGTCTTCGTAGTTTGCGAATTCATTTTTGGATTCAGATTTCCTTCGGATTCTTTGCAATTCTATTTCTCTTAGGAGGGGCAGTTCTTACTCTTGTCTCTTGATGGAACCCGGAGAATTCTGGATCGAAGAAAGACTTGAAAGATATAGAAAAATTTCCCCGTGCAATTTAGGGGAAAGCGGGATTCGAAATATCACGCTCGGCGAATTGTTTTCTCGTTTGAATCTTTCCGCTGAGGTTTTGAATTCTATTTCCTTGGAGGACTCTCCCAATCGAGGCGATTTCGTTTTAAGAGAAGAAATTGCAAGACTTTATCCCGGTTTCAATGCAGATCGGGTACTCGTCACGACGGGAACCGGAGAAGCGCTTTACATTCTTTTTCATCTCCTTTGCAAGAAAGACTCCATTGTTTCTTATTTGGATCCCGCCTTTCAAGCGTTATACGAAATACCCAAGATGATCGGTGCGGTACTCAAACCGGTTTCCTTGTCGCGAAATTTAGAGAAGGATTCGAGTTCTTTTTTGTCGGAATATTCCGTGCGCGAATTGTTCGAAAGAGGAAAGGATCTCGTAATTTTCAATCATCCCCACAATCCTAGCGGATTATCCTTGGATAAAAGTTCAATCAAGGCTATTCAAGAAACGGCCTCTCAATATAAAGGTTGGATCTTGTTCGACGAACACTACCGCTTTTTGGACTTTCAAAACGATCTCAGTTGGACCGGTGCAGGATTTACGGAGCGTACGGTGAGTACCGGTTCGATCACGAAATGTTTCGGAGTGATGGGACTTCGAATCGGATGGATGACGGGGCCGAAAGAGCTGATTGAAAGGGCTAGATCTTTCAAAGACTATTTGACTCATACCGTTTCGCCTATTTCCGAGTTTTTGACTCTTCAAATTCTGAAAAATCGAGAACGTTTAATTGTCCCAGTCAAGACATCTATTTTAAAGAATATTCAATTTTTCGAAACTACATGGAAGGATCTTCCGGGTATTGCCGGTTTTACGAAACCTGGGGGAGGAGTTGTTTCTTTTGTGAAACTTTCGGAAGGAATCGATTCTTCTCGTTATGCGGATCTTTTGTTGGATCAATGCGGGGTTTTTGTACTTCCGGGACGGGATTTTGAGTGCGAGGGATGGATTCGAATCGGCTTCGGAGAAACTTCGGAGAGGTTTCGGTCGGGTTTGGAACGATGGAAAAATTTGAGTCTGTAATAGGCTTTGTATTATTAAAAAATTAAATCAATTTTTTTGTGTTTGAATTTGGAGGAGTGATTCTAAATCGAACAATGTCGCTACTTATCTTTAAGCCACTATCTCTTAGCTTGGGTGTTTTTGTCGTGATCATTTTTCTATGATTCCATAAATAGTCCGATTGAATGTGCCTAGGAAGGATTTAATTATGATTCTTGAATATTCTTTCTCTAAAAATATATCGTTTATCTCTTTTTCGATTTCGATTGGTTCTATACAATTGGCATAAAACCGTTTTTCATCGTTGCTGGAAGCGTAGATGGTTATGAGCTTTTTTTCGGTTATATCTTTTATAAAAAACGGATTGCTTCTTGATACATTTCATCGTAATCTCCGTAAAAGTGTGTATGGAAAAAGGCCATAAAAACGGATAATTCATCTCCCTCCGTAGTCAATAAAAATGTCTGAAAACCTTTTGATAGGAATTTTAAGTCTAAGTCTATAAAATACGAATCTTCATGCTGATTTTTTTTAAAGTTAATTCCTAAAAGCCAGGCCGGTTTTATCTCATTTAATTTTTCAATTAGATATTTGGATAAGTTGTCACTTTTAGGCGTTTCGATATTCATAAGAATACATTTTTTTTAGATCGAAACAGGACTGTTTATAGGGAAGCAGAAAAAATAATATTCAATTTTTTGAATGTATGGAATGAATTTCGACAAAGGGCGCGTTTAAAAAATTCGTTTCTATTTTGACAAGATTTTATTCTTAGTTGGTCACGATTCCTAACAAATCAAACTAAAGCCCTTTCAAAATTCGTTTTGCAAAAACCATCGGATGAATCGTAAAAACCGCTCTTTGAAAGAATCTTCCTTTTAAAAGATCGCTCTTCAGAAGGAAACGTTTTCCGCCGACTTGAATGAATTCGGAATCGAAAGAACCTTCGATTTCGTTTTCGATTTGGAATCGAATCTCCTTGTTTAAAATCTTAAGAACCTGTTCCTTCGAAGAACTCTTCCACTGAAATTCGTTTGGAAATAAATTTCGCTCTTGTAACCAAAGGGGAAGATTCTTTCTTTCTAATTTAGAAGGAAAGAATGTACCCAAATAGTACGACTCCGGATTTTCCAAGTCCACGCTCTTATCGGATGTTTCTCTGAGATAACCTTGTGCGTAAAGATCGCAGAAAGCGAGTTCCGGAGAATAGGATTCCTCATAAAACTCTTGTTTGGAAAAGGATGCCGCTTTTGCCGCCACAAATCTGAGTTTGATTTTTTTGGAACCGCCGAACGGAATCCAGGAAATAGGAAGTGACGATTTCCATTCTTCCCAAGGAAAGACTTCCTCCCAAAAGATTAAAGAGTGCAGATACAAACGATACGGATTCGGAGAAGCCGCACTCAGTAAATCCGGAAAACTTTGTAATTCTTTCGAATCCGGTTCTTTCTTGGGAAAAAAAAATTTCCAAGATTTTTCCTGGAAAGTATAAAGAGATTTTTTAAGAAGTTGCCAGAGTTGGTATTTTATCTGTTTCGAAAAACTCGAATGAAGTTTCTGTTTCATCTTGAGTTTTTTCTTTCCTCCCGCAAATGAACTCGCATCGATTTCTAGTGTTGATGCGAATTCGGAAGGGATTCCATTTTCTAAAGGAAGATTGGTATCGTATAGAACATGATGAAATTGCCTCGGATCCACGATTTGCTCTTTGGTGAATTCTTCGTGAACAATTGACTGGAGACGGCGTGTAATTTGAACTCGTTTACTTTGAAAAAATGGAAAAACGTCGATCTTCCAGATACGGTCCAACCAAAGTCGAAAGCTTATGAAGGTAGGTCTGAGCATCGGAACCGAGTTGATTGGTAGTCTTTTTACAAGCTGTAAGATTCTCTACTTAAAAAAAGAAAAAAGTCATCCGAAATTCTTTCTAAGCGCCAGAAAATCGGCAGAAAGGTTGACTAAGAAGGGGTATAAACCGATTCTGTCCTTACTATGGCCAGAAGATGTGAAGTAACCGGAAGAGGCACTGTCTCTGGGAACAATGTTTCCCATTCCCATATCAAGACAAGAAGAACCTGGAAGGTGAATCTGATCAAAAAAAGAATCTTTTTGGAGGACGAGAACCGCTGGGTTACGATTCGTCTTTCTACCAGAGCTCTTCGAACTCTGAGAAAAAAAGGAATTAAGGCCGCCATCAAAGATAACGGCGGGTCCTTGGGTGTTCTTGCTCCGAAAAAATACGCAGGAATCACAAAACAGGCCCCTAAAAAAGCCTGATCCTGCGTTTTTAAAGTGGTTTTCCCGGATTTTTTCTCTTTTAAGAAAAGAATTCGGGGAGGTACAAACCCCTCTTCATTTTAAGCATCATTACGAACTTGCCATTGCAGTCATTTTGAGTGCTCAGTGCACGGACGAGCGAGTCAATCAAGTTACTCCCGCTCTTTTTAAAACCTTTCCCAGTCTGGAATCCTTTGCCAATGCGGATTTAAAAGACATTGAAGCTTTGATCTTTTCCACCGGATTTTATCACAATAAAGCGAAATCCATTCAGGGATTTGCTAGAAAATTGTTAAACGATTTTGGCGGTAACATTCCGAAGACGATCGCGGAGCTTACCACACTTCCCGGATTCGGTCGTAAGACCGCAAACGTGGTTTTGTCTGAGGTTCACGGACTTGTGGAAGGAATCGTAGTCGATACGCATGTAAATCGAATTTCGAAGGTTCTCGGACTGACGACTAAGAACGATCCGGTTCAGGTAGAGAAAGATCTTATGTCGATTCTTCCTAAAAAATATTGGAGAGATATTTCCTTGTATTTGATTTTTTTAGGAAGAAAAAGTTGTAAGGCACATCGTCGATTTTGTGGAGAATGTATCCTTAAAAAGGATTGCCCATCATCCTCGGTTGTCCAAGGAGTTTGATTTTTATGGAAGTATTTATCGATCAGAAATTGGAAGGAATGGAACTTGCGACCCAACATATCGTGATGTCCAGGGATCTCAATCAACACGGATTTCTTTTTGGAGGTCAGATGCTTGCTTGGATCGACGAGGGTTGCGCCATGTATGTCATGGAGAAAATACGCTATTCGAATATCGTTACTGTGAGTATGGCAGAAGTTGTGTTTAAAAGCCCCGGGCTTTTGGGAGATATCATTCAGATCTTTTCTAAGATTGAAAGAATGGGAAACAGTTCCATCACGATTCGAAACACTTCCATCGGAAAAAGCCAGAGTAGAAAAGAACTCAAAGAGATCATTGATTGCAAGATTACTTATGTTTGTTTGGATGAAAATGGAAGACCATTTCCTTATTTCAAAGACCATTTCGAATTTCGAGATCTGAAATAATCTTTATGGCTTCTCGTTTTCCCGTTTCGGTCGAAAAGGAATCTAAGCTTTTGGAACTCATGGAAGCTCTGGAAGTAAAAGAAAACGAACTGGAGGAAAGTTTTACGAGAAGCGGGGGTAAGGGCGGGCAAAATGTAAATAAGGTTTCCACCGCGGTTCATCTCAAACATAAACCCACCGGAATCGAAGTTAAATGTTCTCTCTACAGAACCCAAGGTCTCAATCGTTATAAGGCAAGAACGATTCTCTGTGAAAAGATTCGGGAATTAAATCGTAAAAATCAGGGCATCCTAAGTGATGATCTAAAAAAATCGATTCGTAATAAACAAAAAGATAGAAAACGAAAGAAAGAAAAGTATTCTAGAAAGGATCAGAATTTTTCTTCCATTCTTTTGGAACCGGATGAAAGTTTAGAAGTCGAATTGGAAAATCCCGAAAGTTTAAACGAAGGATGAATGTCTTTGAATCAAAGTCGGAACTCCGACAAGTTTATTTAAGATTCAAGTGCCTTGTGATCGATTATGACAAACATCGCAGGCGTCTAAAGAATGATACGCGATGTTAGAACTTTGTCTTTGCCTAACTACTGACATCTGATTCCTAATACCTATGCCTGAAATTTTAAATCATACTCTGATTCTGGAAAAAATAAAAAACTTAGGTGTTTCTCCGGGCTGTTATCTTTGGAAATCCAGAAAGGGAGAGGTTTTATACGTAGGTAAGGCTAAAAATTTGGACAAAAGAGTCCGCAATTATCTCAAAGAAAATCATTCCGATATAAAAACACGAGCGCTTCAAAAGGAAATTTTCGATCTTGATTGGATTGCAACCGGAACCGAAAAAGAGGCTTTGATTCTCGAAGCGACTCTCATCAAAAAACACAATCCTCGTTTTAACGTTCGTTTTAAAGACGATAAGAAATATCCGTACATCTGCGTTTCTCTTTCGGAGTCCTTTCCGATGGTTTATATCACAAGAAAACTCAAAGACAATGGAGACCGTTATTTCGGTCCTTATTCGGACGTAAAATCTACAAGAGAAACATTAGACATCATCCTAAGAATTTTTCCGGTTCGTAAAACGAGACAGGCGCTCCCGTTGTCGAAACCCAGAAGACCCTGTTTAAACTTCGATATGGGGCGTTGTCTCGGCCCTTGCCAAGGAAATATTCCTGTAGAAGATTATAAAGTTGTAATTGATCAAGTGATTCAATTCTTAGAGGGTAAAAAAGAATCTCTCGTAGGAGATCTCAGTGTCAAAATGAATGCGTCGTCGGATCGGATGGATTTTGAAAAAGCCGCTCGTTATCGGGATATGCTCCAGCGAATTCAAAACTTCCGAGAGAAACAAACTGTGGTCAGCGCGGAAGGCGGGGACGAGGACGTGATCGGATTTGCCAGGAAGAAGGACGAAGGTCAGGTTATTCTTCTTGAAGTTCGAGGTGGAAGGTTGGAAACCAAAAAATCTTTTCCGATTCAAGGAGTTTTGGATGCGGAAGATTCGGAAATTCTAGGAGCTTTTTTCAGAGATTATTATTTAAATGCGGCTTTGGTCCCACCTTTGATTTTTGTTCCGGCGGACATTCAAGAGGAAACTGTCGCGGTTATGGATGTGCTTCAGGAGAAAACGGGCTTCAGACCCAAACTCAAATCTCCTCGCGGTGGGGATAAACGTTCCCTTTTAAAAATTGCGGAGAAGAATGCGGAACTTGGATTGACCGAAAGGCTACTTGCAACTCACTACAGGGATCAAACCGCTTCTTTGAAAGAAATCCAAGAGATGTTTTCTTTAGAACATCCTCCTCATATCATCGAATGCTACGATATCAGTCACTTTCAAGGTTCGGAGCCGGTTGCGAGTGGTGTGATGTTTGTGGAAGGAAAACCTTTCAAACAAGGATATAGAAAGTATAATATAAGAGGTTATAAGGGGATCAACGATCCCGGAATGATCCACGAGGTGATTTCTAGGCGTCTACAAAGAATTGCCAACGAGGAAAGCGTTTTCCCGGATCTCATCGTAATCGACGGAGGACCGACCCAGTTGGCTAAGGCCTGCGAAGCCGCAGTGGAAGCGGGGGCGGAAAGAATTCCTATGGTCGGTCTTGCAAAGAAGAGAGAAGAGATCTATTTTCCCGGAGACAACGAACCTTTTATCTTTGATATGAATTCATCCGGAATGAAATTGCTTCGTCATCTTCGGGACGAGGCGCATCGATTCGGAGTTTTACATCATAGATCGCGTAGGAATAAGGAGACCATGCGTGCTCTCATTCAAGACGTTCCGGATATCGGTTTCAAAAGAAGTAAACTACTCCTCCAACACTTTTCGGGAGAAAAAAAAATCGAAGACGCAACCAAAGAGGAACTTCTTGCCGTTCCTGGAATCGGGGAAAATCTCGCCGAAAAAATTCTGAGACAACTTCAAAAAAAAGAATAAAAAGTTCTAAAATTCAAAACGAGTCCATTGTTTCTGAAACCGTACCGGACGGAGGAAAACATGAAACTCAAATCCGTGTTTGCAACGATTTTTCTTCTTTTCGGACTCGACTCTTGTCGCGGAAAAGGGAACTCCGTGTTTCTTTTTCCGATTACAAATGCGGGAGAATTCAAACTCTTTTATGAACCGATAAACACCGTTGTTTCGGAGATCCCGAAAGAAATCCTCGAAGAATGGAAACATCCAGGTGTTAAAATCAAAACGGCTCCCGGAATTGTTTGTTTATTTAGCGGAACGGTTTCTGTATTTGGAATTTCGATTTGTTTTCCGGACCAAAAAGGGAACGTTGAATTAGAATTACAAAATATTTTAAAATTGTGGAATACAAATTTAGATTCCAGAACGGAGCCGGAGTTTTTCGAATTTTCATCCAATGGACAGGCGAGTGTGAGGATCCAACAGGATCGAGATCTTCTCGAAAACATAAACGAGGATTGGTTGATTCTTTCCGGTTCAAAGGAGTTGGATCGAATGCTCCAAAAGGAAAAATTTCCGGAATTAAATCGGGTCAGTGTTTTTTCTGAAAATTCGATTTTAAAACCGCATTCCACGAACGCGTTTGTCGGTTTCAGCGTTTTGGCTACAAACGAAAAGATTCGGGTTCTGTTTTCTTCCGAAGATTTTATTTCTTCTAAGAGTACTCTCGTTGTTGATATTCCGGGTGACGTTTCGATTCTCTCTGAGTTTCTTCTGGAAATTCAAAAACAGAACCTTCAAATTATGAGTTTATGTAAAACGGACCTTCCCGTTTTGAGCGAGATTTTCGGAGGAACAGAATCTCCTATCGGAAGATTTTTGGAATTGAACAATCCCCAAAAAGATCCGATTTGTTTTCAAGATCTGGAGTTGGAAACGAGTTCGGGAGCGCATTCGCTTCTTGTCGGGCCGCAATTTTTAATTCCGGGTGAAACGATTCTCAAAGTGGAAACGGGTAGTGTTCTTCCCGGGGTCGAATCTGTTTCTTTTCCTTGGTCGGATTTGAAAAAAAAGGGGGATTGGGTCTTAAAATCTAAGGATGCGGAGAATGTTTATAAAAATTCCGAAAAAACTTTTTTGGAGGGAGGAAGATATTATTCTTCGCATGAAAATTTCTATTCCATCTGTTCCAATTTTTTCCTCTCTAATGTCTTAGAAAGATTTTGTATGGATCCCGGCTTCGGAGTTTCGAAACAAAGCCAAGAATGGAATGATCCTCCTTTTTGCGATTCGAACGCGTTTCAAATCGAAGAGGCGAATTTTACAGGCTTGTATCTGGACGGAAAGGTGGATCAGAAGCAAAAGTTTATCGATTTAGAATATTCTGGAAATAGTATATGTAATCCGAATTCCTTGTCTTTAGAAAACGACGGAAAGGAAATTCCTGTTTGGCTGGACTCAAAAGTTATACGGCCGGGGGACATTCTCACGTTAGGGAAACGGGATTTTTTGAAGAAAGATATTCTTGTTTCTTTGTCCGAGCTAAAGGATTTTGAATTCGGAAAATCCGTTTTTTTAAAGGATCGAATCTCAAAAAAGATCAGTATCCTTTCGGACGATTTTTCGGAAATTCCGATTTTGACAAGAACTGATGGTTCCGTAGTTTCTCTTTTGTGGAGGGAGAATGTTCGGATTCCACATCCGATATCTTCTTCGGATGCTCTCCCCATTGAAATTCAAAATTTTCATTCCATGAGTCCGGGAAGAAAAACGAATCTTACAGATTCTGATTGGAAAGCTTTTGCGGATGTTTCCGAAATTTCCTGGATGGGGTCGTATGACGGAACCGTATCCGTAAGTGCGGATCGTTTCATCGAGATCGATTCGGCTTCCCTAACTTCTAGGATTTTGGAAATTCTTTCGGGAAATAAAAGTTATCGGTTTATTTTACCTTTGAAGCCGGGAAGAAACGTGTTATCTATCGGCAAGTTGGTCTGCTTTCCCAAAGTAGAGACTTGGATCGCTCCCGAATTAAGTTTAGGAAGTAAGGGAAAAATCCGACTTCTTTCCGTGGATGGAAATATAGAGAATGATTGGGTAAGCTGGGATTCTCTGGGGATCAATTCCACTTCCCAAAAGTTGAGGAGATCCGCGTCCAAGGTCCGAACTTTATCCGGTGGAAGCGTTTGGAAAAACAGTGCGCTTTCCGACGTTTCTTCGAGAAAAACAAGTTGTATCGGAACGGAAGCAAGTCCGGAACTTGAAAATAGAAGTCTTCCATTTTTTCAAAAAGAATATTCGGAAACCCTAAATTCTATCTTAGATCCTTGGATCAGTTTTAATTTGGATCGAAATAGTCCGAGTGACGGATCTATTCAGGTCTTTACGTTTCAACCCAACGGTTCTGTTCGACTATCTACGTCAGGATTCTTAAATTTATGGAGCGATCTTCGATTTGGAATTTTAGGGTCCTTGAATATTCGAAAAGAGGTTCTTAACTATCTTGTTCCTGTCGGAGGCGAAGAACTCGTCGGAATTCCAGGTTCCTCTGGGATTTTGATTTCGGCTGTATACCCGAATCCCACCGTGTCCACGAATGAATGGTTGTCGATTTGCAATTGGGGTCTTGAGTCTGTGGACGTTCGCAGTTTGGAAATTCGGGATAGTTCTTCTTCCGATCGTCTGGTGGAGTACTCCTTTCGTTTCGGAATCAATCCTCCGCTTGGCTGGATAAATTATAATCCGACTTCATTCGGTTGGATTTTTGCGGATAGATTTCTAAATTCGGGAGAATGCGGTTACGTCCTCTCTCCCAATTTTAAGAATGAATCTGTTCCCTTTCATTCCCCGGCGTTTCGAAAAGTTTTTACGATCGATAAGACGACTACGATCGGAAATGGAATCGGTAAAAACGAAGGTTTGGATCTTTTTCAGGAAATTCAAGGGAGCCTCGTTCACATTCACAGTTACGGAAATCAATTTTCTCCATTTCCATTTTCCATCGACGCTGATACGGATGATTTGATCCTTCTCAAAGAAAATCGTTCCGGCGACTCTTCCTCCGATTATGAAATCAAAAAGAAGGGAAATTTATGAAAAAGTTTTTCGTATATTCCTATTTTATAATATTTTTCCAGATTTCCGCGTCCGAGAAAAGTAAAGGTTGGACTCAAATTTCTTGGATGGGGTGGGGATTGGCAGGAAGTCAAAAGGCTTCCGATCTTTCTCAAGCGAAAGAGGATCGGACTTATAAGGAACTACGGGTCAACTCTTCTTTAATTCATGGTGGGATCGACCGAAGCCTGGAAATGTCTCGTGTGAATATAAAGTTACAGGCGGATCTAACCGCTTCCAACGAGTCCAAGCTCGCCTTCTTTGCAGGAAAAAATCTATTTTTCGAATTTAGGAAAGAGAACGTTTCTCTCATCGTAGGCAGGATTCAAGAGGAGATGAAGGGATCCGCATTTACGGATTGGATGGACGGAACGGACGGGATTGTAATTAAAGCAAATTTTGGCGAATTGGGTCGTGTTCGTTTCGATCTCTTTGATTTTTATTCCGGTTATTCCTTATTTGAAAAAAACGGACTTAGGAATACGATTCTAAATACAAAAAAGACTCAGTTTGATCCCGCCGGTGAGATTGAAGTTAAGGATTCCATTTCGAACACATTCAAAAATCGTTATAGAGGAGGGGTAAGTTATCGTTACGATTTGCCTTACTTGGAAACTGGGTTTCGTTTCCAATATCTCAATCTCCAAAATTGGGGAAGATATGCGAATGATTTAATTTCGGAGACGGGAAACGTTTCCTCAGGCGATCGGGATTATCTCACACATTCTACGATAGAGCTGAAGTTGAAATATTCTCGGTTTCATTGTTTTCTTTCCGGAATTTTAGCGAGAGGGCAGGATCGAACCGGTTGGAATCGAATTCGACAAGCGAGTGCAATTCCCATTACGGGGGAGGCCGTTTTAATTTCCACCGGGGTTGTTTGGAATTTCTGGAAGTTTGATGTCTTCGGTTTTCTTCCCGATCGGGATAAAAGAAATGAGAACGGAGAAGTTTTGGAACTCGGTTTTATCGGAGTCGGCTCCTCGCCTTCTCCGGTGTTTAGCACAAATCAGAGTTTGGATTTTAATCCTTCCGCCTGGATTACGGATCGAGGTTTGGAAAAGCAATCCGGGATTCAAAGTGGAAAACGCCAATCCGCTTGGACGGGAATCAATTTAGAATATCAAGAATCTATTATTCGATTTCGTTTGTATATTGCTTCTTACTTTTTTCTTTCCGACACGAAAGGAAATGAAGGTGCGCTTACGATGTCCAAGGATGGTTTTCGAAAGGATTTTCTCCGGGAAGCCTTGGTTGAAACTCTGATTTATTTTCCTTCCGAAAATACGAAGTTTGATTTTTTATACCTGAAAGCTTCTTTGGGCGGTTCTTGGAGCGATCCTGAAAGTGCAAGAAAAGAATTATTCTTTCAAATCGTTTCAGGTGTCGTTTTATGAGAAAAATTTCGAACGCTTTTGTTTTCATTCTTCTTTATATCTGGTTTTTTCTTTCCTTGGCAACTTGTTCCGGTCGTCTCGATTCCGAGTTTTTCTGGTTAGAATGGGGGAGGACGCGGAATGTGGAGGCTAGTTTTTCGTATCCTGGACGTTACATTCATACTTTCAAAAAAAGGAATGTACGAGATAAGATTTTACGATTGATTGAAGGTGCTGGATTTACGATTGATCTTTGGGTCTATTCTTTCGACGATTCAGAAATTTTGGAAGCTTTGAAGAAAGCGAATGCAAGAGGGGTTAAGATCAGAATCGTGGCCGATCCGGAAAAGAAATATGCAGACGAATTTAAAAGTCTCGGTATGTTTCGAAAATGGGAAAGATCGGGTTTACAACATTCTAAAATACTCATTGTGGATCGCAAAAAGATATTTTTGGGTTCCGGGAATTTCACTTGGTACGGTCTTGAAAATGATCTGAATGGTTATGTTTCCTTCGATCTATTTGATTCCGAAATAGAAAACTTTTATGCCTTTTTGGAGGAAGATTCAGGAATTACTTCGCTTAACATTCCTCCGTTCCAATTTTATATTTCTCCGGAAAAAGGAAGATCGATTCAAAATTTGGTCTTAAGGGAAGTCGATCGCGCGCAAAGAGACATTCGTTATTTGATTTTCGATCATTTCGATTCCGTCCTGACTTCTAGATTGGCTTTGGCGGATCGTAGAGGGGTGAATGTCAAAGGTATTTACGATTCTCCCGTGGATGAAGAAGGCAAATATCTCGCCGGTGTATTTGAGAATCCCCGTTCCGAGATTGCGGGTGATGGAAATGAAGAGGTAATTGAGTCGGGTTCTTTCGGTAAGGGAGGGCTTTTGCATCATAAAACGATGATCGTGGACGGTAAGACTTTAATTTCCGGTTCGTATAATTTTTCGATCAGCGCTAGGGATAATAATCGAGAAATTCTTTTCAAAACCACGGATCCGTATTTGATCGATGCTTACATAGAGGAGTGGGAACGAGTTCGCCTAAATGCGATCGTTTATAGAGCAACTTCGTTCGGAACAGAAAATGGATCGAATGATGTTTACTTCGGCTATTTTGAAAATTCAATTCCGATCGGAGTCGAACAAACCATCTGTAGAACCGATACAACCAAGGAAGAGTCTTTTTATTTAGAATCTGGAAAAACGTTTCTGATGTCAATTTTGGAATATACTTTTCTTCCTACGGAATCTTGCAAAGAAGTTTCGGATTTTACGTCTTCTAGCAGCGGTTTCACTGGGAAAAGAACCAATCATCCGGTCAAGACGAAACTTTTTAGGGAAAAAGGGATTCTAATGACGAAACAAGGAAAGCCTTTTTTCGTGTCGGCGACGAACGACTTTCAAGCGGATTTTGAACATAAACCAGTACATTTATTTGTTCCTACGTTTTATTCCGTCCAATCGGGAAATTTGTTTTTTCCGCAAGACCTAATCGAATTTAAAAATCCGATTTCCGTTTTCTTCTACCAAAAGGGAAACGGTCCGATCACAATTCCTTGGAATACGTCGGGGAATACTTTTTACGTCGTTTCTCATTCGACTGAGGGAATGATTTTTTTGGAATACGAGTCTTCGTTCCTTGCGTTTTGTTTTCACGAATATTCAAAAAAAGGAATGGAATATACGGAATTGATCCAGGAAATTCTTTCGTACCGAGAAGATGCTTTTTTACCTGGGATAAGTTCTTCAGCAGAAAAGATTTCAATCGACGCCAGAAAAAGATTTGGAACGTATTGTTATCGCTACTAACGCGTATTCGTTTAAGGTGGATGAAATCGAACTATAAAAGATCGAGACTCGCTTAAATTGCAACGATTGAATCGGATTTTTCTTTGGATAATCTTAGAAAAAGTCCGCAGAGAATCCAAAATAAAATTACTACTTCGTCGTCTTGAAAATAACATTGAAAAAGTCCGGAAAAGAAAAAACCAGATAAACCGAAAAAATACAAGGAATGTTCGTAGGGAAGTTTTGTAGTAATCAATCTACGATACAACTCGGTTCCCAAGGAAAGAAAAAGAAAGATTCCGGGAAAACCGAAAACCGCAAAAAGATGAAAGTAATCGTTGTGGGCGTGTCCTCTCTGAGTCGTTTCGTAAAAATAGTAGAGTTCCCTATATTTCTCGGAGTGTTCTTTTCTAGATTTTTCGATTTCCCGATCGTAATTTCCGGGGCCAACTCCTGTGAAAAAATTGTCCTTAATCAAAGGAAATGTGGAATCCCAGATAAAAGTTCTTCCAGCATCCGTGTGTTTTTCTTTTCCAAAGAGAGGGTCTGTGATCTTTTGACCGACTTGTGTGAACGAAAGTGCAATTCCTAAAATAAGTAGAAGCATGAGAGTTCCACTGGTAAAGAGCAAAATTTTTGCAGAGGGTAATTCTTTACGAACGATCCCTAAAACAAGAAATGCGGTGATTGAGGAAAAAATCGCACCTAACATGGAGGAACGGGCATTGTTTAAAAAGACTACATAAAGAAAAGTGAAGAGTATGATTCCTTGAATTCCGACTCTTTTGAAATTCTGATCAAAAAAGGATCTCAAAAAAAGAAAAACGGGTACGGGAAAAAAGAACTGTAAAAGTCCCCCGAACGTTAGATGAGTGTTCATCAGACCGATTGGAAGGTAAAGAGATAATCCTCCGACATGACCCATGGGATGGGTGAACTTCCAGTTAGAAGATTCCCTATATAAGTCACTGACAAGTCTAGAAAGACGAATCGGAGAAAAACTAGAAACAAAACCGGTTACGAGTAAAATCCAAAAGAGAGCGTTTAGGGATTTTAAAATTGCCGGAAATTCCTCTTTTTTTAGGTTCCAAGCTAAAACTAATCCTATGAAAAGAAAAATGTCTTTGAGTTCTGCATTGAATGCGACTTTAGAGTAAGTTCGAAAGTTTTCTTCCCGAAAAGAATGAATGACAAAATCGCTCAGATACCAGCCAAAAAATGAAATTCCGATGAGGATCACGGGTTCTTTCCAAAAACCGGAAGTTTTCGAAGAGAATAACGATGTTAAGAATGCAAGAACTAAGAATCCTTGGCTAAGGGATACGGATAAACCGATTGTCACAATGCTTGCACAAAATAAAAAAAGAGTGATTTTTCTAAGACGTTCGGGCATCTTCTCTAATCGATTGAAACCCAGGTTCTATAAAACCTGGGAATTGTAAATTCGATATTTTCTTTCAATCGTATT
>NZ_AHMT02000024.1:127500-170000 GCF_000243815.2 Leptospira alexanderi serovar Manhao 3 str. L 60
AAAGAAATTCTCAAAGAAGAAACGATAGAAGAAATTCCTGAAGTTTTGCAGATTCTTTTTTGTAGTTGGATTTCCATTCTTCGCTTCCAAGAGGTCCGACTGTGTTTGTAAGCGCAAAGAATGAATGGAAAGGAATTCGAAAGTCGTGACAAACTTTGGCTAGTCCAAAACATTCCATGTTTTCAAATCCTATATCGTGTTCCCTTAGATATTCCAAAACTTTTCCGGAAACGTTCTCGATTGTGATCGAACCACTTGCGTTCGTTTTTGAAATCAGAATTTCTTCCTTGAATGTAAATTCGAAAGGATGAGGGAATTCGTACGAATCCGGAACGATTTCCGGGATTCGAATCCTTCGTTCTATTTTTCCCAGCTCTTGATTTTCGATTTGAAACGAAAATCCGAATCGATTCTTCCAAAAACTCGGGTGTAGCCAAGGATAAACTCCGGCAGAACCAACGAACAAAATCTGGGTAGGAAGAGCCAGATTTTTATTTTGATGTTCCAGGAGAAATTTTTGAAGACGCAGCCCCGCTTCTAAATTTCCGACTCCACAGAGAAGAATAGGGTATTTTCCAGAAATTGAAATCTGATCCAATTCTTCGGCAATAGCGGAACAGATGAGTGTTTTTGAAGGTTCAATCCTCATCGTTTTCATACAAAGATTGAATCACGTCGTGATATAAGGTAAAAATGACGTTACGTTTGAGTTTCATCGTCTCGGTCATTTCCTTTCCTTTTTCAAATTCTTTTGGAAGAATATAGATATGGGCGATCTTTTCGAAGGTTTTAAATCCGGCTTTTGTGGAGATTTTGTCTTTTACGATGTTTTTAAAAAATGAACTTACTTCTTTGGAAGAATTCCATTCCGTTGGATTTTCTGGAAGTTTTTTTCCTTGTGATTGAAATTCCTCGTAGACACGGTCGAAAAAGGGAACGATCAAAACCCCGAGATTCTTTTTATCCTGTCCCACGACGATCACTTGGTTGATGAATTCTGACTCTGTGAGTTTTGCTTCGATCGGAGCGGGCTCTAAATTCTCCCCTCCGGAAAGAACGATCGTGTCTTTCGCTCTTCCAGCGAATTTTAATTCTCCGGTATGGGTCCAAGTAAGAATGTCTCCGGAATCGAGCCATCCGTCTTGTAAGGCGTTGGCGGTTTTTTCGGGTTCCTTATAATAACCGACGGTTACGTGCGGTCCCTTATGCCAAGCGATCCCTTTTTCGCCGGGGGTCGTTACGATTTTACCATCTTCTCCTACAAGTTTGATCGCAGTTCCGGGTAACGGAGCGCCGATGGCGTCATTTTTCGGAAGAGGAAATTCTCCGATTGCTCCGATTCCTGTTGTTTCCGTCATTCCGTAAGTTTCAATGATTGGGATTCCTGCACTTCGAAAGAAAAATTGAATATGTGGGGGCATAGCTCCTGCACCGCATAATGCGAAACGAATTCTTCCTCCGAATAAATCTCTCACCCTTTGTAAAATTTTGTAGGAAAGAATTTTAATCGGATAGAGAAAAAGAAGAAACGCGCTCGCTACAAACCGATCGATCGTCTTTTGCCTTGGGTTTTCGATTTCGGTGGTTGTATAGGAATCTCGAATCGTATCCTGAAGACTCGTTGTGATCTCCGCCATTCTTACGGCAGCGTGAAATAACTTTTGTCTGAGCGGGGGAGCTTTTCGAACCGTGTCGTGGATTCTTTTATAAAGCCCTTCCCAAAGTCTCGGAACTGAAACGAGTACGGTGGGCTTTACCTTTTGCATATCCGCAGGAATTGTGGGAATGGAAGAACATGCCATAGAAGCTCCCCAAGCTATAAGGGTTGTCTCCAAAAGTCTTTCGGCAATATGCCATGGCGGAAGAAAAATAATGGTTCTATCGTTGCAAGAACATGGAACGAATTCTTGAAGTTGATGAATTCCCCAGGTAAAACTTCTGTGGTTCAACATCACACCTTTCGGCGCACCTGTCGTTCCGGAAGTATATATGATGGTCGCGAGATCTTTACCGATTAAAATCTCGCCTCTTTGAGTGTAGAGTTTGTCTCCTTTTTTAATTCGGGATCTCTCCCCTTCTAAAAGTGCATCTTCTAAAAAGAAAAATTTTACACCGGGAAGTGTAGTGCGGGCATTTTCCAGATCCTTCCATTTTGTGGGAGGATCTATGAGAAGAATCGTTTTTACATTTGAGAGACTAGACTTATCTTCCAGTAGCTTTTTTAGGACTTTCTCATTCTCTAAAAAGAGGAGTTTGGCTTCGGAATGTTTTAAAATATATTTCAGATCGTCTAACGTGGCATCGCAACCACGAGGAACATCCACACATCCGATCGTGACCAAGGAGAGAGAACAAAGAGACCATTCGTATCTATTATCGCAAATGAGTCCCGCCGTGTTTCCTTTCTGCATTCCAAGATTGATCAGGAACACAGAAAGATTCTTGAGATTCTCATACCAATCCTGATAAGAGATTCCACGAAAGTCGCCATCTTCTTGCCGAACCCAATACATAGGACGATCCGCATAAACGGAGGCTACGTCTCTGAGTAGATGGTAAAGACTCACTTTTTCCATAAAAATCAGGGGAATAATCCCAACATCTCCTTCGTTCCGGTCATGAGATTGATGTTCTGTAGGGCTTGTCCTGCGGCGCCTTTTACGAGGTTGTCCAAAGCGGAAACAACGACTAACGTATTTCCTCTTTTTCTTGCCGAAATATCCAAAAAGTTCGTATGTTGAACTCTTTTCAGTTCGATCTCTTCCGGAGTTTTTAAGATTCTAAGGAAAGGTTCGTTTTTACAAGAATTTTGTAGAACAGAAATCGGATCAGCGGAAGATTCGGTATCAAACTCTAATACGATCGTCGAAAGAATTCCTCTATAAACCGGTAATAAATGGGGAGTAAAAACGATTTCTGGTTCGGGAAGTCCCGAATTAGTGTAAATGTATTCTTTAATTTCTGGTTCGTGTTGATGGGAAAGAATCTTATAAGCTCGAAAGTTTTCGTACACTCCTGTATAGGAGTAACCGGCGTCTTCGGTTCTTCCACCCGCGCCGGAAATACCCGATTTGGAATCGGCTACGATCCGAGGTCTTAGATTTTTTCTGAGTTCGTTTAATAAAAATACAGGAAGAATTACGGAAGTGGAAAAACAACCCGGGTTGGAAACGAAATCTGCGTTTTTCAATTTGTCCCTAAAAATCTCAGGAATCCCGAAAACGGCCTTATCCACGTAGGAAAATTGAGTATGTTTTAATTGATAAGCTTTTTCAAAGATTTCTTGATTGTGAAGTCTATAAACCCCGGAAAGGTCGATTACTTTGTGGCCGGAGTCTAAAAATTTAGGAGCCGACTCGATTGATACATTGTTGGGCACAGCTAGAGCGACTAAGGATTTGGACGGAATGGTGGCCTCATGTTTGTGAAAGGTAAGATTTTTGGGAAAAGGAATTTCGGGAAAAACTTCGGCAAGTGTTTTACCCGCAAGTTTATCACTCGTGATGTGAACGACTTCGTGTTCCTTTTGGCGGGAAAGAAGCAAAAGTAGCTCCTTTCCGGTTAAACCGCCTGCTCCTAAAATGCTAATCTCTGCCATGATCTTTGTTGTCTTTTTAGCCCCTTATAGAAAGATTTTAATTTCTGGAAAATACTGTAATTAAAAAAAACGCCGAATGATTTCTCATTCGGCGGTCAAGGGTTCCTAAAAAGAAAGCCATTTAGTTTAGCCAACTGCCTGTTCTAATTTTTCCTCTTTGCGCGGCTTTTTGTTTTCCTGAGCCTGCAAGGGCAGGCTATTTAAATCTCTGATCATATTTTCAATGGTTAAGGCAATTTCGGGATTGTTTTTCAAGTATTCCTTGGCGGCTTCTTTTCCTTGTCCGATTTTTTCCGTATTATAGGAATACCAAGCCCCAGCTTTGTGAATGATATCATGCTTTACACCAAGATCAACCAGAGAACTCTCTCTGCTGATACCGGCGTTAAAGATTATATCAAACTCCGCCTGTTTAAATGGAGGGGCACACTTATTTTTGACGACTTTGACCCGAACTCTGTTCCCAACGGATTCTTCTTTTTCCTTGATCGTTTCGATTTTTCGAATGTCCAAACGAACCGAACAGTAAAATTTCAGAGCGTTTCCACCTGTGGTCGTTTCCGGAGAACCGAACATGACTCCGATTTTCATCCGAATTTGATTGATAAATATGACCACGGTTTTAGATTTCGCAATCGTTCCGGTAAGTTTTCTAAGAGCTTGGGACATGAGTCTTGCTTGTAAACCCATGTGCGAATCTCCCATATCCCCTTCAATTTCCGCTTTCGGAACAAGCGCCGCTACAGAGTCGATTACAATCAAATCGATTGCATTGCTTCGTACTAAGGATTCGCAGATTTCCAGGGCTTCTTCTCCATTATCCGGTTGAGAAACCAAAAGCTCGTCGATATTGACTCCGAGTTTTTTTGCGTAAGAGGGATCCAACGCATGTTCCGCATCGATGAACGCTGCGACTCCACCTCTCTTTTGAGCTTCCGCGATTGCTGAAAGAGTAAGGGTCGTTTTTCCGGAAGATTCAGGTCCGTAGATTTCCACAATTCTTCCAATCGGATAACCTCCGATTCCAAGTGCGATGTCCAAATCCAAAGAACCGGAAGGAATTACCTGAACGGTTTGTCTGGAAGTATCCGAACCCAATTTCATTATCGAACCTTTTCCAAATTGTTTTTCAATTTGGTTCATCGCTTGTTCGATCGCTAACTTTTTGGAATCGTCTACATTTTGAGCTTCTTCTTTACTTTTCTTCATAATACCTTCTCCCATGTTTTTTGCCTCCTCTCTTATACGGTTCTGAGAAGAAACACACCGTCAAAACAACGGTTATCTTTTTTAAGTATGGCTTCTGATCCGGACAAAAAGATGTCCTTTGGGTTCAAAAAAACGAGCCTGTTTCGATTTTTTTCACAAGCTCAGGTTTATGTCACCCGGTTTTCTGAAAACTAATGTAAAATATATGTAATTATTTGTATAGCAAAAATTTGAGTATTATTGAGAAAGAATCGATTTTTTTTCCTGATCCAAGTTTTTTTTAGTTTGGATTGCCTTTCGGAGTGTTTCTCGATTGCGAATCCAAAAATTTCGAAAGAAAAAAATAGTAAGGATGAAAGCGCAGACCAAAAGAAGAAAATTGATTCCGAGACGAAGCCAAAAGGAAATTCCCGACTGGGAAGGAAAGAAAAATAACGTGCCGTCGATCAATCGAATCTTTTCACAACCCTGGCAATTTGTATTTCGAGTTTTGAAAAAGGAGTTCAATTCTCCTAAAGTTTTTTCAGTTTTGATTTTCCATTCGGAAGATTCTTGAGAATAGAGAAGGGTTTCGTCTTCCGAGAAATAATAAAACGCACATGTTAAACCGGTTTTTAGGAATTCCACAGATGTAATTCCAGTTCGTCTTCCGAGATAAAAATCAACGTAGTAGCCTTGAATCGTAAAACTACGAATCTGGGAAAGATTCGGAAATTCTGCTCCGTAAGAAACCTGATAAAACAGAGTGGACTTTTGATTTCTAATTCGTATTCCGCCTAGATTCTGGATTTTTTTGAATTCGGTTTTGAGCTTTTCCTTGGTGGGGAAGGATGGATTTTTCAATTGGATAGAAAGAATTTTTTTTAAATATGCTTCTAGTCTGGATTCTTCCTCTTTTTTCCAAACGGGAATCCACTCGACGAGCCAAGATTTTTCCACGGCTGCCGGATCTCCTAACAGCCGTTTCATCGCTGTGATTCCACTTTCAATACGAAATGTTTCCGCAACTACCGATTGGTTCCAAAATAACAGGAAGGTGGATACAAAAAAAACCGTTTCATAAGAAGCCTCTGAATGATATTACGATAAAAAACTGTCCCAAAAGAAACTCAAGTGCCGTCGTTCTCTAAGGATCGCTTCCGCAGGTTTTGGGACGCGCTGTAAATTCAATTCTTGTCTCAAACCGGGATGGAAATGAAATTCAATGTTTATCCTAAAACTTAAAGAACGGAAATGAAGATGAATCAATGACCGTAGTAAAATCGATTTGTATAAGTTTATTTTTCTGAGATTTAAGGTTTCGTTTCAAGTACTTTTCGGTCGGTTGGTTTTGTCGGAAAAATGAAAAGGAGAATTGTTGTATCTATAGGTAAAATTGGAGTTCCCACAAATTACGTCCCGGGTGGTTTGAGCAAAGTCTTTTTCGTCGTTACATTCCTGTAGGAGTTCCTACAAAATAGGGTTTAAAATTTAGATTTCAGTAATTTCTCTTTAGAACTTGATTTTAGTTTTCAGCGTTTCGATATACTTTCTTCTTCGATACTGTTCTTGATTCCAAACAATCGGTCCAGAGTCGCTTAAGTTGTTCTGATCTTTTTTATATCCAATACGATTTGGTACTTCCATAGTTCGTTAAAACTGATAACTGTGAAGGCCGTTGTATTTTTGTCTTTTAAATTTTGTTGATTCTGTATTTCCTTTTTTTAGTTCAAAAAAAGTCATATGTTTCAAGTCTTTCTCCGCGAAGATATCATACTATCTAACATTTACCTGTGGCTTATATGTTAAAATCTTTCTATCGATCATTTTCTCCTATACAAGAGGAGAATCTTGGAAATTATTATAGAAACCAACTTTTAGGTTTTTACTATGTCCGAATGCCCGCTTTGTAAGTTTCATCGGTCCGGCGATCTCTCGGAAGTTCTTATGAGATTCGGAGAATTTTCGGTGCGCCACTGCGAGGAAGAAAAAAAACTCAAAGGTTATCTTTATATAGAACCCCGTTCTCATTGGACTTCATATCAGGATTGGACTAAGGATTCTTTTTCCGATTTTGGAAAAGCCTTAGAGTTTGCGACAAAATGGATCTATAAAAACCATGCTCCGATTAAGGTTTATACTGTGACGGTTTCAGAAATGGTTCCTCATATGCACTTTCATTTGATTCCAAGGTATTCTGACGATTTAAAAGGAATCGATTATATCCGGCTTGCATTGCAAGGAAAATTACCGGAACAAAATTATATTCGAGATTTATAATGGAATTTGTTTCAAGAATTTGAGGGAAGTATATGAATGTTTTGAAATCTAAAAGTATTCTCCTTTTGTTTTTCGTTTCCTTTTTATTGGGTGGTTGTATTTACAGAGATATACGTGTTCCAGGGCTAAGTACCAACTTCACTCAGTACGTTTTAAACTCGGACGATTTTCAAATTTTAGGGACCGTAGAAACCGAAGGAGTTTACACTTCTTGGCTCATGTTCTGGGTGACGGGTGAAACCGGTTACAGAGAATTGTTGGATAAGTCCAAGGCGCTCGGGGGGGACGAAATCATCAATTATCGTTTTGAAGTGGAAGAAACGAGTATTCTTTTGGTCGTCTGGAATCGAATCAAGTGGAAAGCAACCGCACATGCGATCAAATACAGAGAAAAAATCAAAAAGCCTTGATCAAAAAAGAACTACGGACTCTGAATTTCTTAGGAGTCTAAAAGGATAGAATGCAGACAAACAAAGCCCAACTCATCCTGGAAGCGGGACTTTCCAGAAAAGCGGATTTCGTAGAAATATTCGAGGAGGAGACAAGGTCTTCTTCCGTAAGTTTAAGAGATCAAAAGATAGAACAAAGTTTTGCGGGAATCGATTACGGAATCGGAATTCGACTCATCTATGGAACCGACGTTCTCTACGCACATACCAACAACGAAGACTCGGAACATTTGATTTCTCTCATAGACCTTTTAGCGGATTCCAGAGGAACCGCAAAAGGGAAAGGACAAACGCTCGTATTAAAAGGTGATTTGAAATCACCTTCGTTTCCGGCAAACGTAAGGGATCCTCGCAAAGTTTCTCCCCATGAAAAGTTGGAAATTTTATTTTGTGCGGATCAAAATGCCCGAAGCATCTCTTCGAACATAGTTCAAGTCAGCGTTTCCGCATTTGATTCCGTTTCCAAAATAGGAATCTACAATTCGGAAGGATTGTTTCTTGAAGATTTGAGAGTAAGAAGTCGCTTTAGCATCAACGTCGCCGCGGAAAAAGAAGGAGAAAGATTCGTTGCTTCCGAAAATCCAGGAGCTAGAAAGGGATTTGAATTTTTCAATACACTTCCCGTAGAAGAACTTTCTAAAACTGCGGCTGAAAGAGCTCTTTTGATGTTGTCCGCTGGATACATTCAAGGAAAGAAAATGCCTGTTGTGATGGGGAACGGTTTCGGCGGAGTTATTTTTCACGAGGCTTGCGGACATCCGTTGGAAACAGAAGCGATCCGTAAAAAATCTTCTCCTTTTGTGGATAAGCTCGGGGAAAGAATCGCGCAGTCCTGTTTGACCGCTATCGACGACGGAACGATTCCGGATTCTTGGGGAAGTATCTCTGTGGATGACGAAGGCTCGGCTCCTCAGAAAACCGTTTTGATAGAGAATGGGATTTTAAAAAGTTATCTCGCCGATCGAATCGGAGCGGAAGAAGTCGGAGTTCCCAAAACCGGAAGCGCTCGAAGAGAAAGTTATATGTATGCTCCCGTTTCTAGAATGAGAAACACATACATCGCTGCGGGAAAGGACTCCTTTGATTCCATGTTGTCCGGAATCGAATACGGACTTTTTGCTAAAAAGATGGGAGGTGGTTCGGTCAATCCGTCTACGGGAGAGTTTAATTTTTCCGTGGAAGAAGGATACGTTATCCGAAACGGAAAGATCACAGAACCGGTTAGAGGCGCGACGCTCATCGGCAAAGGAGACGAGATTCTCCCTAAGATCAGTATGGTAGGCAACGACTTGGAACTTGCGGCCGGAATGTGCGGCGCGGCTTCGGGATCGGTTCCGGTCACAGTGGGACAACCCTCCTTGAAAGTGGACGAGATTCTCGTGGGAGGTCGTTCATGAATCTGGATAGTTCCGTTGAATACGTGTTAGACGTTTGTAAGAAGAAAAGATTGGATCAATACGATCTCGTCGGTTCCGAGTCCAAAGAGGTGGGAATCGAACTTTTTCGAAAAAGAGTGAGCAATACCGAACTTTCCAATTCTAGAGGAATTGGAATCCGTCTCATCCAGTCCGGAAAACCGGGTTATTCTTACAGTGAAAAATTATCCGAAGAAGCGTTGTTTCAGATGGTGGAGGACGCGCTTGCGCAGGCTAAAATTTCGGATCCGCTTGATATTGATCTTCCGGGACCGTCCAAACTTCCCAAAATCAACATTCGTTCTTACGAGGAATCTTTAGAATCTCTCGGTTTTGAATGGTTGAAATCCACGGGTGAGAAGTTGGATGATCTTGCTTGGTCGGTCGGGGGTAAAATCGAGAATGTTCCGTATTCTTATGCAGGTAAAACTTGGAGCCGATTCATATTAGCAAATTCGAATGGACTTTATCATAGCGAAAAATCGAACCTGATTTCGGCGGGAGTTGCATTGGTCGCAACCGACGGAAAGACCAAAAAAATGGGGGGCTATACACGCTCCGGTTTGGATTTAGATCGTATTAGCCCTGAGTTGATCGTGTCCACGGCGGCGGAACGTTCTTTGGCTCTTTTGGGAGCAAGGCCTGTAAAAAGCGGCTCCTACAATATCGTTCTTTCTAATCGAATCAGTCCTCAAGTTTTTGGAATGTTTTCTTCTCCGTTTTCGGCGGATAGCGTGCAAAAAGGTCTATCTAGACTGGAAGGCAAAATCGGTTCGCAAATCGCATCACAAAATTGGAATGTGTTTTGCGATCCGCATATTTCGGATTATCCAGGTTCGAGACTTCTTGATGCGGAGGGGGTTTTGACGAGTAAAAAAGCAGTAATCGAAAACGGAATTCTGCAAACTTATCTCTATAATCTGGAATCCGCTAAAAAGGAGGGAGTCGTTCCTACCGGAAATGCGGTTCGTTCGTATGGGGGTAGGGTCGGCACTTCGTTTAACAATTACGTGGTACCCAAAGGAGATAAAACTCTCGAAGAATTATTGGGTAACTTTTCGGAATGTATTTACGTTTTAAAACTCGAAGGAGGTTCGGGATGTAGCGCGGTTTCTGGAGAAATCTCGATTGGTGTACAAGGGATCTATTATAAAAATGGAATTCCCGTTCATCCGGTGGATAGCATAACGATGAATCTGAATTTTTTTGATCTTCTTTTTAGAATCGAGGGAATCTCGAACGAGTACAATGATTCCTATTCTTCTATCAAGGTTCCGGATATTCTCATTAGGGAAGCAAGTATAGCGGGTTGAATTAGAGTTTTCACTTGCTTCTCTTTTTAAATTAGGATTTTTTGTTCGAAACAAACTTTTCTATTTTGGGAGAAACCTTTTGAACTCTTGGATCCGCCTTTTACAAGCTCAATTTCTTTTTTTACGAATCGAAAGCACTCGTGGAAAAAACTCCTTTCGTATTGGAGTAGTGATTCGGTTTTTAGAATCTATCCCAAAACTCAAAACAATTACAGCAATCCGCAGAGATTTTGTTAAAATCAGATGGTTTTGGGACATGCTTTTAATTAAGATCTATTTTCTTAATTTTTATTCTGATACGATCCAAACTCGGAAGCTCAATTTCGGACGTTTTAAAATTAAAAGACGGAAACTGTTTTATTTTCGAAACCTAGTAGAAAACTTTTTAAACTCTCTATATTCTTTCTTATGGAAGATTTTATCTCCTATAATTGGTCGGAATTTGTGTCAAATGCAACGATTCTTTAGGACGAATATCTTTGTATTTTTTTGGGGAATTATTTTTCTCTTTTTTGGGTTCTCCAGTTTAAACGCTCAAGTAAAGATCGAATTTAGTCCAATCGGAGAAGTCAAAAAACCTTCCCAAGTAAGAGCTCGTTTTTCTGAATCAATGATTCCTTTGGGAAACCCAAAATTTTCTTTGTATCCATTCGAGGTTCGTTGTCCTTTACAAGGTGTGCAACGTTGGGTGGATGATAAAAATTGGGTTTTTGAATTTACCGAACTTCTGCCCGGCGGAGTGGAATGTACTTTTGAAACGAAGAAGTTAAAATCGCTCGCAGGAAATTCTTTAGATGAGGGAGAAAAATTTTCTTTCAATACAGGAGGTCCCGAAATGGATTCTTCCTCTCCCTATGAAGGAGGGATCATCGACGAGGATCAGGTTTTTATTTTGGATTTGGATTCCGAGCCGGATTTTTCTTCCGCAAGCGAACATATTTATTTCGTGACCGAAGGCCTTAAGGATAAGATTGGCTTTAGCCGAGTCAAAGGTTCGATCGAAAGTGAAATTTTGAAAGCAAATTACAGGGAAGGAAAAACCGAAAAAACGATTCTTATCAAACCAGATCAGAAGTTTCCAAGTGGAAAAAAAGCCTATCTCATTTTGGAACAAGGTCTGAAATCAAAATCGGGAATCCCGAGAAGCTCTACAAGAAAAATTGAATATACTGTAAGGCAACCTTTCCAAGCGGAATTCAACTGCGATCGCGTCAATGCAAAGGCCGCTTGTATTCCCTCTTTGCCGTTGAGGTTGAATTTTAATTCTCCCGTATCCGTAGAAATTCTTCGAAAGATTCAGCTTCAAACAAGCGATGGGAAAAAGATTCCCTCCAAGGTTTCCTCCGAGAACGGAAATTATGACTATGGGGTTAGTTTTCCGGTTCCTCTTCCTCCAAAGTCCAAATTCCAAATCATCCTTCCATCTGGCATAAAAGACGACGCGGGACGACTTCTTGCCAATCAATCCTCGTTTCCCCTTGTGGTTTCCACGGACGATTATCCTCCTCTTTTGAAATTCTCTTCCAAGTTCGGAATTTTAGAAAGATTTCCGGAAGCGATTCTCCCTGTTACGATTCGAAATCTGGAAGCAGAGAATCCGGTGCGTCTCTATCAGGTGAAAACGAGTCCTGACACGGAGAGCGTTATCAAAGAACAATTCGATAAATTGAAAGAAAAGGGAAAAGAAATTTTCAACTGGGCTACCGGAAAGGGGGAAAAACCGAATCCCCCAAAACAATTTACTGGAAAAGAATTGATTCTTGGATCGGGACAGATCGCGGAAATCGTTCGATTCCTCAAAACGATTGAAAGTTTGGAACACCGCCATTCTATCTTTGATTCTTCTCAAAATTCGTCTTTCACGAACGAGATCAAACTCCAGAGCAAACAGGGAGTTCGTCGTTTTGAAGTTGTGGGAATTCCCTTGAATAAACCAGGTTTCCACGTGGTCGAAATGAAATCGGACGTATTAGGAAATTCTTTATTAGGAATCAATCAACCGTTTTATGTCCGTACGGCTGCTCTGGTGACCAACCTTTCCCTTCATTTTAAGTGGGGAAGAGAATCCTCTCTCGTTTGGGTGACAAAGCTGAATGATGCTAAGCCTGTACCGGGTGCCGACATTCAGATTTTCAATTGTAAGAACGAAAAAATTTTTGTAGGTAAAACGGGACCTGAGGGAATTCTCCTCGTGAAAGGAATTCCTCCCCGAAATAAAGTTCCATATTGCTCTTGGAAAGCGTATGAAAATGGTCTGCTTTTAACTGCAGCTTTCGAAGACGATTTTACTTTTACTCATACTCGTTGGCAGAATGGAATCGAAAATTGGAGATTCAATCTTCCGGGAGATTCTGGAGACAACAACGTTTTATTTCACCCGATTTTAGATAGAACCTTGTTTCGCGCCGGAGAAACCGTTTCCATAAAACTTATTTCAAGAACCAAAAGACAGCTCGGTTTCGAGGTTCCGGCACGAAACGAATATCCGGCGTTTGCGAAAATCGTTCATTCCGGTAGCGATAAAGAATATTCCATTTCCTTAAAATGGAACCAGGAAGGAACGAGTTCTATTCAATTCAAAATACCAAAAGAAGCCAATTTGGGGGTATATCGGATTTTATTAAGCGAATTTGCGAATAAGGATAGTGATTTGGTTTCCATCGGAGAATTCAGAGTGGAAGAATTTAGAATTCCGCTTATGAAAGCGGATTTTCAAGTTTCCGGTCCAAGTGTCGGTCCTTCCAAGTTAGGACTTTCCGGAAACGTTCGTTATCTTTCAGGAGGAGGAGCCGGTAAACTCCCTGTTCTTTTGAGAACCCGGGTTACCGTCGGGGGTGGAGTGTATTTTCCCGATTATTCCGATTTTTCATTTAGCAACGGTTTGGTGAACCGTAAATCCGAAGAAAGTGAAGAATCGACTTCGGCAGTTGGTTTTACAAAAACGCAACTCACTCTCGACGAAAAAGGTTTTTTTGAAACGACCGTGAAATCCATTCCGGAATCGAACACGACTCAAAAGCTCGAAGCGGAACTCGAATACAAAGATCCGAATGGAGAGATTCAAAGCGCATTCAGATCCTTTCCGATTTATCCTTCCGAATATCATATAGGAATTGCCCCTGAAAGTTGGGCTGCGGTTCAAGACTCGGTTCGGTTTAAGGTTGCGGTTCTTGATTTAAAAGGAACACCGGTAGAAGGAAAGAAGATAAATGTGGTCGCATTTACGAAAAAATATTACTCCAATCGTAAGCGTTTAGTCGGCGGCTTCTACAGTTACGAACATAAATACGAAGTGAACGAATTAGGGGAATTCTGTTCCGGTAAAACGAATGCGAAAGGGATTTTATTTTGTAGCGGCTCCGTAAATGCGACCGGAGAAGTATATTTCGAAGCTTCCCTTTCCGGAGAAGATGTAAAAGCGAATTCTTCCGTTTGGATCAGCGGTAAGGAAGATTTTTGGTTTGCGGCGAGCGATCACGATCGTATGGACCTTCTCCCCGAAAAAAAAGAATACCAGGCGGGTGAAAAAGCCAGGTTTCAAGTGAGAATGCCGTTTCGAGAGGCAACCGCTCTCATCACCGTGGAAAGGGAGGGAATTCTCAATTCGTATATCAAAACTCTCAGCGGTAAAGAACCGGTCGTCGAAATTCCGGTAGAGAGTTCGTTCGCTCCGAATGTGTTCGTTTCTGTTTTGGCGGTTCGTGGAAGAGTGGATAATCCGAAGGAAACTGCGTTTGTCGATTTAGCAAAACCTTCTTTTCGATTAGGGGTAGCTCAAATTCGAGTCGGTTGGAAACCTTTCGAGATTCCTGTTCGTGTGGAAACGGATAAAACCGTTTATGGGGCGAGACAAAAAGCGAAAGTAAAAGTTCAGATTAACCATCCTTCCGTACAGGTAAAAAAAGATTCAAGAATCACGTTAGTCGCTGTCGATCAGGGCCTTTTAGAATTAAAATCCAACGATACTTGGGATTTACTTCGAGCCATGATGCACCAGCGAGGAAACTCGGTGGAAACTTCCACCGCTCAACTTCAGGTAGTGGGTAGGAGACATTTCGGATTAAAAAGTCTGCCGCCGGGAGGTGGAGGCGGTGGGGCGACAACCAGAGAGTTGTTTGATACTCTTCTGTATTGGAAGCCGGATTTGAAACCGGACGGGAATGGATTTTTAGAAGTGGAAATTCCTCTGAACGATTCGTTGACTTCGTTTAAGGTCGTCGCGATCGTTCATTCTGGAAAAGATAAGTTCGGTTCCGGTTCGACTCAGATTCAAACCACAAAGGATGTTCTTATTTATCCTTCGATCGCTCCTTTTGTTAGGGAAAAAGATAATGTACTGAGTGGCATTTCTCTCAAAAATACGACGGAAAAAACCTTGGAACTTGAAATCAGTCCAAAAACTTTACCCGATCTTAAATTAGAAATTAAGAATATTCAATTGAAGCCGGGGGAATCCACAAACGTTCGTTGGAATCTTTCCATTCCGAGTAAAAAAGAAGAGATCGTCTACGAATTCCAAACCAAGGAAGTGGGAAACGGACCTTTTACGGATACGCTTCGTTTTCGCCAGAGGGTAGGGGAATCGGTTCCCGTTCGGATTTTGCAATCCACTTTTCGGCGTTTGGAAGACGGAACACTCAGCCTTCCGATTCAAGAGAATCAGGAAGCGATTTCTGGAAGCGGAGAACTTGAGATCAGTTTAAAATCTTCTCTCACCGGCGGAGCGATTTTTTCTTCCAGAGAATATATGAGTCGTTATCCGTATTCTTGCTTGGAGCAAAAACTTTCCAAAGCGGTTTCGGTCGGATCTCAGAATGATTGGGATCGGATTATGAATCAATTGAACGCTTATCTGGATGGGGATGGGCTCTTAAAATTCTTTCCGATGTCTTTGTATGGAAGCGAAATCTTAACGAGTTATGTGTTGATTCTTTCTTCCGAATCCGATTATAAAATTCCGGATTCGATTCGGGAAACTCTTTTAGAGGCGCTGAATCGATATACTAAAGGTCTGGTTTATAGGAACGGTTACATTTCGAATACGGATTTTCTTTTAAAAAAGATCATTGTCCTAGACGCGATATCCCGTTTTCAGCCGGTCGGAGACGATGTAATTCGATCCGTTCAGACGGATCCGAAAATCCTTCCTACCGATATTCTGATCAGCCTTAGAAATCTCTATTCCAGGTCCAATTCTTTTAAGAATCAGGTTCCTGCGTTAGACGTTCTTTTGAAGTCAAGATATAGAATCCAAGGAACCTCTTATAACTTTACGGACGAATCTAGTCTTTGGTGGCTTTTGTCTTCCAACGATTCGACCGTGATGAAAACGATCCTTTCCGTCGCAAAAGATCCAAGTTGGAAAGAGGATCTTCCTCGATTGATCCGCGGAGCGATCGCAAGGCAATCCAAGGGACACTGGGATATCACACCTGCAAACGCTCTCGGAGTTCTTGCGTTTCAAACATATTCGAAACAGTTTGAAAGGGATTCCGTGGAAGGAAACACTACAATCACTTTGGGAAACAATTCAAACACCTTGGAGTGGAAGAATAAAAAAGATCCCCCCACGATTTTGATTCCAATGCCGCAAAATACACAAAATCTAAAATTCGTCCAAAATGGAAACGGAAGACCGTACGCGATGATTCATACAAAGGCCGCCTTGCCTTTGAAGGAAAAATTGGAAAGCGGGATGAGAATGGAGAAAGAAATCCTGGATGAGTCCGGAAATAAGAAGTCTTCGTTTCGAGAAGGAGATTTGGTACGTGTTCGTCTGAAAATTTATACCGAGTCCGATTTATCTTGGATTGCCGTCAAAGATCCAATTCCCGCGGGGGCTAACATTTTAGGTACCGGACTCGGGAACGATTCAAGAATCAGCGCCGAACTTGCAAAGGACGATAACTCTCCTACTTTTGTGGAAAGAAAATGGGAAGGTTATACGGCGTATTTTGAGTATTTGCCCGCGGGTTCTGCGACTCTCGAATACGTATATCGAATCAATCATACCGGAAAGTTCGTCTTACCCCCTACTCGGACCGAAGCGATGTATCTTCCAGATCAATTTGCGGAAATTCCAAACCCGGATCAAATTGTGACGAAGGAATAAATTCCTGATGTATAAGAAGAATATATCCGTGTTTTTGTTTATTGGTATATTCTTTTATTCAAATGTAGTTTCTTCCGAAGAAGTTCCCTCCTATAGGGAAATTCGAGACTCGTATCATCCTTCTGACGGGACAATTTTGGATCTTCACGGAAGATTTTTGCAGACGATTCGGTTTAACGTTTGGGAAAGAAAACTTGCCTGGACGGAAGAGGGAGAAATTCCGGAAACCTTATTACTTGCTTTGTTTGCGCAGGAAGACAAACGGTTCTTTGAACATTCCGGAGTGGATCTACTTGCGATTTTAGGTGCAATGAAGGATCGAGTCTTAGGGAATTCAAAGAGAGGGGCAAGTACGCTTTCCATGCAACTCGCTGGAATTTTTCTCGGAACCAAACCGGGGCGTAGGAACATTTTCGATAAATGGGAACAGATGAGATTCGCTCAAAAGATAGAACAGACTTGGAGCAAGAACGAAATTCTCACGGGCTATCTCAATCTGATTCAGTTTCGTGGGGAGCACAAGGGACTCAGAGCGGCGAGTCGAGGGCTTTTTCAAAAGGAGCCTTCCGCATTGAGCGACGCGGAGTCCGTTCTTCTCGTTGCGATGCTTCCGTTTCCGGGAGCAAGTTCTTCCGCTTTAGTCAAACGAAGTTGTGTCCTTGCAAAAAAAATTCAAAGAGAGGAACTTTGCGAATTTTTTGAAAGTGTGGTTGATCGGATGACCACAAAGACAAGCGGTTTGCCTGCCATTGAAGGAATCGCGTTTCATGCGGCTCAAAAAATTTTTAGAGAAAATCCGGAATTTCTTTCCAGGGACGGGAAAGTCAAAACAACCTTGGATTTCGATCTTCAATGGAAGGTTACCGAACTTGCAAAAAACATTATAGACGGGTTGAAAAAACAAAACGTGGCTGAAACCGGAATTCTCGTTTTAGATAACTTATCTGGTGCAATTTTGGTTTACGTCGGAAATCTTCCAGATAGTTCCTCTTTTTATGTGGACTCGATCTCATCCAAAAGACAGGCAGGTTCCACGCTAAAGCCGTTTTTATACGGACTTGCATTTGAAAAGGAAGTGTTAAAGCCGAATTCCATTTTGGAAGATATTCCTGCTGAATGGAACGCGGTTTCCGGAATTTACAGACCTTCGAATTACAGCGATACGTATCATGGAAACGTGCAGGCGAAATATGCGCTTGCTTCTTCCTTGAACATTCCCGCGATTCACGTATTGGATCTCGTAAGCGTACAAGGATTTGTAGAAAGATTACGGGCCCTTGGTTTGAGCGGACTGAAACGGGCGGATTTTTATGGATCTTCACTGGCTCTTGGAAGCGCGGACGTTACACTTTTTGAATTGACCAATGCTTATAGAACTCTTGCGAACGGAGGGATGAGTTCGAGACCTACCTTTTATCCGTACGAAGCAAAACAAACGCTCAAAGAAAATTTCCGAGAGGGGAATTTTTGGAATAGAATTTATACGAAACAAGCCGCAGACACGTTATCCGAAATTCTTTCCGATCGAGAATACAGATCGTTATCCTTCGGTCTCAACAATCATCTCAGTACAAGATTTTTTACGGCGGTAAAAACTGGAACCTCCCAGGACATGAGAGACAATTGGTGTGTGGGGTATTCTAAAAATTATACGGTCGGTGTTTGGGTTGGAAATATGAACGGAAGCCCTATGTGGGACGTTAGCGGCGTTACGGGGGCGGCTCCTATTTGGAATGCGGTGATCGGCCTACTTCAGGAAAGAGAAAAACAACCGGATAATACGTTCTTTGAGGCCTTTCGTGATTCGCACGTACGTCAACTTGCGGAATCGTCTTTCATTCCTAGGATTTTGATTCCTGGAAACGAAACAATTTACGCGTTGGATCCCGATATTCCCGAAGGAAGACAGAAACTCTATTTTTCTGCGTCTGCGTTTATGCCCGGATTTCGATGGGTCTTGGATGGAAAAAAAATTCAGGAAGCCAAACAAAAGGATGTATTTTGGAAACCCGAGCGCGGATTTCATATTCTTTCCTTACAAGATAAGGATGGAAAAATCATTGATAGTGTCGTTTTCGAAGTCAGATAGAGAAAAAGTTTTTCTCTTGCAGGGAACCGCCTTCGCGTTAGAATCAATTCCAGACTTCTCATGAAACTATCCACTGAAACGTATCTTTTATCTCCCGCATTGGAAGAAGCGATCCTTCTCGCCGAAGTAACCTCTCGTCCTTTACTTTTAAAGGGAGAACCCGGAACTGGCAAATCTCTTTTAGCCGAATATCTCGCGGACCAAAGAAAACTTCCTCTATATACTTGGCATATCAAATCTATCACCCAGGCGAAAGAGGGTTTGTATTTTTATGACGCGGTTTCTCGATTGAATGATTCTCGTTTTTCAGAGGACTCCGAAAAAGTAAAGAATATAGAAAACTACATTCGGCTTGGTGCGCTTGGAGAAGCGTTTAGTCTGGATAAAAAATCGATCGTTCTCATCGACGAAATAGATAAGGCCGACATTGAATTTCCGAACGATCTACTTTTAGAGCTGGATCGAATGGAATTTTTCATTCCCGAAATTTCGAAACGTATTCAAGCAAAACATCGTCCTTTGACTATTATCACTTCCAATAACGAAAAGGAACTACCTGCGGCTTTTTTAAGAAGATGTATTTTTCATTATATAGAATTTCCGGATCCAGAATTTATGAAAAAGATCATTCTTTCTCATTATCCGGGGGTGGGTCATACGTTGCTCATCAAAGCTCTCGAGATGTTTTACCTCATTCGGAGAATGGACGATTTGAAAAAGAAACCGGGGACAAGCGAGCTTTTGGATTGGATTCAGATTTTAGTACACCAAGGAGCGGTCTTAAAAGACGAGATTCGAATTCCGTTTCTCGGTGCGCTTATAAAAAATGAGGAGGATCTGAGATTATTCAGAAATTAAAATGTTTATCCCATTTTTTTATAGGCTTAAGGCGGAAGGGATACCGGTTACGACGGGAGAATTTTTGGATTTTCTGAAAGTTGTGGATCATTATACAACTTATCAGAAGGTATGGATTGATCTGAACGAACTCTATCGCTTTTCCAGAGCTTGTATGGTAAAGGACATCAAGTATTTCGATTCCTTCGATCTCGTTTTTTCCGAAATTTTCGGGGAAAAGGGTGCGCTCAAACCCGAATTGAAACAAGATTTATTGGATTGGCTGAATCAGATATTTGATAATCCGAATAAACTTCCTCCTTCTCTGATTCCGCCGGATCAACTTTGGGAAGAATTTAAAAAACGTCTCGAAGAGCAAAGGGGAGAACATCACGGGGGAAGCAAGTGGGTTGGAACCGGAGGATCGTCACCTTTTGGACACGGAGGAAAAAATCCGGAAGGAGTCAGGGTGGGTGGGGAGGCGGGAAATCGTTCCGCGGTTTTTCAAGCATTAGAAAGACGTTATAAAGAATATAGGACGGACGAACAGCTTGATGTACGTCAGATCAAAACCGCTCTCAAAAAACTGAGAAACTTAAGAAAAGAGGGCGTATCCGAGTTTCATCTTCCAAAAACGATCGATTCCACTTGTAGAAATGCAGGTGACATTCAGATCGAGTTTGAGCGTTCCAGAAAGAACGGACTCAAGGTTCTTTTGCTGATGGATACGGGAGGAAGTATGACTTCCCATGCGGAAAGGGTCAATAAGCTCTTTTCAGCAAGTCATCAGATAAATCATTTCAAGGAATTTCATTATTATTACTTTCACAATATCATCTACGATGCGGTTTATTCGAAGGCGAATATGAGAACCCCGATTTCTCTACAGAAAATTTTTAAAAAGCACAGTGATGACACGAAGTTGATTCTTATCGGTGACGCGTACATGGCTCCTTATGAGTTGCTCGATCCCGCATATGGTTTTTATCACAGTCGATTCCGGATGGATTTTCGACTTCCTGAAAATCCGGAATCCGGCCTGGATTCCTTAAAACGAATTCGAAGACATTTTCGGGATTCGATATGGTTGAATCCGGAACCGATCAAATATTGGGACGCGCCTACGATTCGAGAAATCGGAAATCAAGTACCAATGTATTTTTTATCCTTGGACGGATTGGAGAAAGGAATTAAAAAACTTCTCAATTCGCTCTAAAAACTTGTCTCAAAGTCTGAAGAGCAATTAAATTAACGTGAATTCTGTATAACAAAATGCGAAAGCGATTATATGTTTCGATCGTAGAGAGCCGTAACCAACCCCACAAGTTAAGAAGGCTTTCGGGATCATAAGAATCAAAAACTGATATTTTTGGTAGTGTTCCGACAAGAATGAGGCTTTTTACTTGCAAAAAGTATGATTTTCTAATAGAGAAAAATCTCCCGAACCTTTCCACCTCCACCCCCACCCAAAAATAAGGGTGGGAACTAAGTTTCACAGAGGATTTGTCGGAATTCCGACAGATTTATCTTCGGATCCAAGTATTTGTGGGGTTGGCTATATTAGAGAGCAACACTTTAGTTTCTGATTCGCCCAAACTTTCTTAGGCCGAACTCACGTTAAATTACGATTTTTGAATTTATGAATGGGTTCCCGTTCGTAATTTCAAAAGAAAATAAAGGGTTTGAATGTGTGGAACTTCTAAACCTTTTTTCTCTCCGATTCGAATTGCGTTTCCGAGAATTGCTTCCAGTTCCAAAACCCTCCCAGCCTCGAAATCCAAAAGCATACTTGTCTTATATGGTTTCATCGTCTCAGTCATTCGGAGAAAAGTTTCTATTTGAATATCGGCTCCGGCCCCTAAAACTAAAATTTGAAACAATCTATTCGACCTATGAGAACTTTCTTTCTATTTTCTTTAAGATTTCCGTGATCGCCTGAACGTAACCGTCGTAAACTCCGCGGTCGTATTCTCCGAGAGAATGGTAATTCAGGCTTTGCATTTCTTTTAGATGGTTCCTTAATTCCTCGTACACGTAGTTCTTACGTATATAAAGAGTTTCAAATACTTTAGGATGCATCATTCACCTCTTTTTTAGAATATAAGAAAATCAGAAAATTCAATGTAAAATCATCGTTCGGTAGAATTCGGATTTTAGCCACGCATTCGCCCGTTTGTAATCCGAAAATTTTTTTTCGAATATTTTGAATTCCTTACTGTGGATAACGTTTCTTCCCTTTTTTCGAGTGACCGGAAAGTAAACGTGCAACAACTCGTGGAACACGATATATTCTAAAACGAAATTTGGGACGGACTCGAAGGATAAAATCGGGTTAATTACGATCATTTTATGTGTCGGATCATAGTGGCCGAGTCTTGTGGTCGACTTAGATTTTCCCCAAAAAATTTCGAGATCGGAAATATCTATCCTCAAATAGGATTCGTTGACGTTTTCTAGGATCAATCTTAGTTTTTGATTTTGAATAGGGGAACGTTCGATTCTCTTTTTGTTTTTGTTCGTACGATTTTTTTGTGTTGTATGACTTTCGTAAAATTTTCGGATCACGGATTCCAATTTATCCGGGATCGGTTGTTTTAGTAACTTATATAAAAGAAGGTCGATTACGGCTTCCAAATTTCCCGGTTCCGACTTCAAATAAAACGAATGAATTTTGAATTCGAGCTTTCCGGAAGAAATACGGATGGAACTTCCTAGGTTAGAATAGGGAAAAAATTTAGCTTCGATTTTTTTCCCCATTAAAAGTTCTCCTCTCGGAAGTTTACGAAATTCGAATGTTCTTTTTTCCAACAGATTTAGTGCAGCGGATTTTATAGATTCTTCGTCCAATTTTTCGAAAGTGGAAGACATGAATTTTAATTTCCGAAGTAATCTTGTATTCTAGAAAAAGAGTCGTTTACGGTTTTAGAGGACGAGATTTTAGTCGAAAAGAAATTTTGCGATGCGGATTTTCCGGGCATCAGTTTTAATTCGTAGACTTTTTCTGGAGATTGAATCTCGCTCAAAAAACGGGATAGTTTTGTATAATATGGCCCGGATCTGGAATGAGCCAGAGAAGGTCTTGTGAAATATAACTCTTTTCTGGCTCTTGTAATCGCCACGTAAAAAAGTCTTCTTTCTTCTTCGGTGTCGGTGTTTTTGCTCGAGGGAAAAACTCCTTCGGTTGCATTTAAAATGAAAACGAGATCGAACTCCAATCCCTTTGCGGAATGTACAGTAGATAAATGGAGTAGATCGGTTTCGGTATTATCCGGTTTGATTTTATCCAAACTTAGGGACGCGTGATCCATCGTAAGGTCCGATAAAAAATCCCCAAGCGAAGTATATTTTAAAGAAAATCCTAGAACAGAATCTAAATCTTCAGATCTTCGTTTGGAATCGTCGTAATTTTTTTCCAAAAGAACTCGGTAGTAGTCGATAAAATCCGAAGTGATCTTTTTTACCTCCGAATTGGTTTCCCTGTGTTTTTGATAGAGATGATAAAGGGGAGAAATATATTTATCGATTGCGGTTCCGTTTTCTTCTAAAAGAACTTCGAAAGAACCGGAGGATTTTCGGATCTTATCTAAAATACTGTTAGCCTTAGAATTTCCAATTCCGGGGATCAGTTTTAAAATTCGAACCCAAGAAACTGAATCCAGGGGATTGAGGAGCAGTTTTAAAAAGGAAAGCAGATCTTTGATGTGAGCTGTTTCTATGAACTTTCTTCCCCCGAATTTTACGAATGGAATATTCCGTTTCGCGAGAACAAGTTCGAGCTGATTCGAGTTCCATCCGGCGCGGAAAAGGACACACATTTTTTTAAAGGGAATACCCTCTTCTTTTTTTTGTAGAAGAATTTCGGTGATTCCTTCGGCTTCCTCCAATTCGTCTTCGAATTGTAGAACGCTCGGAATCGATCCATTTTCGTTGTCCGTAAAAAGGTACTTATCGTATTTTTCGGAAAAGTTTTGAAGGACTGCGTTTGCGAGGTTTAAGATCGCAGTTGTACTTCTATAATTTTTTTCCAAAAAAATCGTTTTTGTATTCGGAAATATTTTAGGAAAATCTAAAATACCGCGCACGGAAGCTCCGCGAAACGTGTAGATACATTGAGCGTCGTCACCGACTACCATCAAATTAGAATGTTCCGAAGCTAGAAGACAGGCGATATGTGCTTGGACCTTATTCGTATCTTGAAATTCATCCACCATGATGAATCTGTATTTTTCGGAAAGCGCGTTTCTGACTCCCGGATGATTGGTAAGAAGATCTCTAGTAAAATAGAGTAGATCGTCGTAATCCAAAAGGGATCGCTCTGTTTTATATGATTTATAGTCTTCGAAAATTTGGGAGATATCTTTTGTTCTTTGTAAAAATAAAGGATAATCTTTTTCTAATATAGATTGGAGAGTTTTTCCCGTGTTTTGAATTTCACCGTAAATGGAAATTAAGGTTTCATTGGAAGGAAAGCGGGATTTGGTTTTGCCAAAATCTTTTTCGTTTCTTAAAAATTGGAACACGTCTAAGGTGTCGGAGTCGTCCAAAATCGTAAAACCGGAGGATATTCCGAGAACCGGGGCAAATCTTCGTAGAACTCCGCTACAAAAAGAATGAAAAGTTCCGCCTTGAACCTCCGCACACCTTTTATCTCCGATAGAAGATGCTCTGAGAAGCATTTCTCTAGCGGCTTTGCGAGTAAATGTCAAAAGTAGAATGGATGATGTCGGAACTCCCGAGGAAACTAACTGCGCCAATCGGCTGACGATGGTTTTTGTTTTGCCGGTTCCGGCACCTGCTAAAACAAGCACCGGTCCTTCCTGGGTAAGGACCGCTTCCAATTGAGCGGCATTTAATTCTTCTTTCCAAAACATGAATGAATCGGTAACGACTCTCAATGGTGGTGGTGATGACCGCCTTCTCCGTGAACGTGTCCGTGTGAGATTTCTTCTTCGGTGGCTTCACGAATTCCAGTCAATTCGACGTCAAAAACTAGATTTACTCCTGCAAGAGGATGGTTTCCATCTACGATAACTGATTCTTCCTGAAGTTCGGTGATCGTAAAAACCTTATCCGGCTCGTCGGTTTGAAACATCATTCCTACTTGTAAATCTTCGTTGGGTGGGAATTGGGATCTAGGCACGTCAAAAACAAGATCTGGATCTTTTATGCCATAAGCCTTCTCTGCGGAAACGTTGATTTTTTTCTTTTCGCCGGTTTCCATTTTTTTCATCTCTTCTTCTAGACCGGAAATGATATGCCCAACTCCTTCCAGATAAGAAAGCGGAGCTTTACCTTCGGAAGAATCGATTAAGTTGCCTTCGGTATCGTGAAGGATGTAATGGAAAGTAATCACTCTAGTTTTCATAGATAGCTCCAAATGGGGATAAAATAAAAATTCTGGTAGGAATCAGTTAGAGAAAAATACCGGAATGTAGACCATTTTCAGAGTAAATTGAGTGCGGTTTAACTCAATCAGAATTTTATTTTAGAATTTGGAATCACAGTGAAAATTAGATTCATTTGTTCTCGTTCTCTGAGAAAGGTTTCGATTCGATTGGATAAAAAGAACCAAGAATCTTGAATGAAGATTTCATAAAACCTTGCAGAAAATGGAAGATAACCGTTTTCTGCAAGGTTTGAATCTCCAGTGTGATCTAAAAGTAGGTTATAGGAAATAATTAAAACATTTTTTTCAAAACCATAGGCCAAAGCGGTTTCTAAAACTTTCTGAGGTTCGTAAATTGGAATTTTTCTTTTGGATCCGTTTTTCGTTACAAATAAAAACGGCTGGTTTGACTTCGAGGAACTAATTGCGCCCGAATATATTTTCATACCGTTCTCTTCATCCTAAAAGCTAAAAATTCCGGGATGGAATCCAAACCCTCTCCTTTCGCAGAAAAAGATTGGATTCGGATTCTATCCCAGCAAACGAGCTGGCATTAAGAGATATCCGGAAGAGCGGAACAATTAATTTTCCGGAATTATTCTTTCCTGCAAAGCTGCCCGAATCTTCGTTAAAGAATGGATTAACTGTGTCTTTTTGATTTATTTTGAAATAAATTCAACAAAAATTTCTTATAATTTTACTGATATTTTATTTTTTTTAAATTTGGGTCTATTTTTGAATTCTGTATACTTTCAACTTGTAAACAGGTCTCTTTTTTGGGGGAATTTTTAGGTGCTTGAATTTCAAGTCCATCGGTTCTCAAGGCAATTTTTTCAGAAAAGAAACGAACAAGTCTTAAATTCTCGGATTTCTTCGCTAAAAACAAAACGAGCCTGGATAACTTCAAATCTCCGGGATTTTGGATCGAAGCCCTTGCGTATTGAAAACAAGCCTTTTGAAATTCTCCTTTTTGAAGGAATTTGCTCCCTTCTCGGACCAATGCTTTGCATTCGGAAAGACTTTTGTTGGAACCGGTTTCGAAACCGGTTTGAATTCTTAAAAAACTCAAGTCGTCCGAAAGAACACCTTTTTCAGTAATTTTAAATTCCAGATCTTTGGGTTCCGGTATGGAATGTCGGACCAACTCGAAAAATAGATCCGGAACCGAAGATTTTAGCTTTCGAGAAGAACACAATGGATCTTGCATATATAAATCTTCTCTTCCGTCCGAACCGTAAAGAATTGTGTCCTCCGGCAAAAGTTTGTAGTATTCGATTTTTACCTTTGTATCTGATGAATCGGGAAAGCCGATCTTTCGTATAATGGCTCTTTCGAAAATATAACTCGTTTTCCCGTTTCGAGAGAGAATGATCGGAGGATGTTCGCAATTGATAAAGAATAAGTCCCCGGTTTCGATTTGGTATAAGGAAAGAATTCCGGAAACGAGCATACTTCCATCAAAAGATTCGAAAACGGCCTGAAGATTGGAGTGGAGAAGAAAAAGCCAATTCTCCGGATTTCTGAATTCATAATCCTGAGTTTGTAGAAAACTTTTTACGACGGAACAGAAAATTAACGCTCCACTTGCGCCTTGAAGAGATTTTCCCATCGCGTCTGCGTTGATCAAGACTTGATACGGAATACCCGATATGAAGACCTGTTCGTTTAACACAATATCCCCTCCAATTTCGTAAGCCCGATTTTTAAATTGGAAACTCTTAAACTGTTTTCTATGAACATCAATCCGCGTGAGATCTGTTTTGAGGCTTTTGGATAGAAAGGGTTGAAACAGAAGGGTGATTAAAAAATAGTCCCCATCTTGTTGTTCTTTAAGACTTCGAATTTCCTCCAGACTCGAAGAAAGCTCTTGGGTTCTATTTCGAATCGCAGTTTCCAAAACCCGATTCCAAGACCTTAATTTTTCTTTCATTTTTACGAATTTGTTCGCGAGAATCAAAGTTAAAAAAAATAAAAACCCAGAAACTCCCAATCCGGAAAGACGAGCAATTTCGAACATTCCCCTTTGTGAAAATACGTCGATTCCTACGCAGATCAATAAAAATAGTATTCCAGAAAGAATCATCCTGGATTCGAAATTTTTTTTCAGATTAGGAAAGAGAATTTTAAAACTAAAGTAGACGAACCCGATCCAAGAAACCTGAAGAACATATCGGTTGATTGTATCTAAATGCGAGACAGTTTGTGCGAACAGGATCCAGATGAATATCACCAAGGTTCCGATTTCCAAAAGAGTGTGAAATCCGGTGCGTGCCTTTTTAAAAAGAGAGTTTAGAAATCTGCAAAAAAGGGGGAATAAGAACACAAGAAGAGAATATTCAATTTTCTTTAAGTAAAGAATTTTCCATTCGGTGAAATATTTTAAATCCGAAAGGAAAATTTGAAATAGGGCGAATAAAATCAAAAACAATCCGAAATAAAAATTTTCTTCTCTCTTTTTTTCTCTCAGGGAAAGAAATAAAAAAAATCCGCCGATTAGAAAAAAGGAACCTGACATCAAAAGCCCGCCGATTTCGCGAAGATAAAATCTTTTCCAAATTATCCCGGAGGGACCGATTTCAATCGGTCCGGAAAGAATCCCGTATTCATAGTCGAAGTAAGGTCGAACGAAAACGAGTATTTCGTTTTTTTGTAGGATTCTTTTTTCGGAAATTGAATAGATTCTGGTTCGATCGTAACCTTGAGGTGTTGAATTTTGATAATCCGCATACAACTCTTCTGAAAGCTCTTGTCCGTTCCATCGGACCTGCGCATGATCCGAAATTTTTCCTAAGGTAATAGAAAGTGGGAAATCGATGGAGGTCTTCAGTTCAAAACGTTTTCGAAGTACAATCGAATCCGTCGGAGAGTTTACGAAATTTTTTAGATTGGACGGAACGGAAACGGTTTTCCAAAGATCCAAATCGGATTCGTTTTTAAATAGACTTTGAGCGGAACCAGTATATATTTCCCAGGAGCCGGAAAGATCCTGAAAATCTTTCTCGTGAGTTGAAGATGCCAAATCGGAATAGCATTCGGCGAAAAAAGTTGAGATGGAAAGGACAAAGATAAGCTTGTAGAACAAGGAATTCTCCTCCTACTCGTAAACGGTTTTTGTCGACTTAAGAGGAGAACTAAAATGAAATGAAAAAAGTCGGAAACGGTAGTTTTAATTTACTCCGATTCCGATCGCCGCCTCAAATCCTTCCAACATCGCACGTTTTGCATCGATTCCGGAAGCATCTTTTGCACCTCCGATCAGATACGACGGAATTTCCGGGGATTTCTTCTTGAATTCTTCGTAAAGGGAAACCTCGCTGAGTTGTCCCGCACAAAGAATAATAGAATCGCATTCGATCGTGATCGGTCCGTCTTTTTTGGTTTCAACGACCAGTCCTTGATCCGTGACTTCTTTATAATTGAGAGAAGTGTAAAATCCAACATCTTTCGATTCCAATTCTTGAAGTAAGGCCCAGGCGGTTGTCGCTCCGAGTCCGGATCCGATTTTTCCGGATCTTCGAAAGATGGAGACCTTGCGATTCGGTTTTTCTTTTTGGATCTGTGCGTTCGTATAAGATTTTACATTGTAGCGATGGAAGTAGGAATCGATCGTAGGAGAATCTTCTTCCGTAAGCTTATGGGCTACGTCACAACCAATTCCTCCTCCTCCGATAATTGCCACTCGATTTCCCGGTTTGAATTTTCCGGAAAGATAATCTGCGTAGGAAGCCGTTTTCTTTTTTTCCATTCCCGGAAGGGAAAATTCCCTTGGTTTGACCCCAGTCGCAAAAATGACGGCGTCTGGCCTGAGTTCTATAATGCTGTCTAACGTGGCGTGATGACCGAATTGAATTTCCACTCCTAAGTTTTTAAGTTCGTTCTTGAAATAACGAATTGTTTCGAAAAATTCCGATTTCCCCGGAATTTGTGCGGCGAGATTGAGTTGTCCTCCGATCCTATCGGTTGCTTCCAATACGGTTACTTTATGGCCTCGGATCGCACTGATTCTTGCCGATTCAAGTCCCCCAGGTCCGGAACCGACTACCACCACGTGTTTTTTGTCCGCTACTTTCAATTTACCGATTTCAAGTTCTCTGTTGGCGGAAGGATTGACCAAACAGGAGACCAATTGTTCTTTGAATGTATGGTCCAAGCAGGCCTGGTTGCAGGCGATGCAGGTATTGATTCTTTCTTCTTGATCCGCTCGGATCTTGTTTACAATATCAGGATCTGCTAAAAAAGGTCTTGCCATGCTTAACATATCTGCTTCTTGATTTTTTAGAATTCGAGTCATAACTTCCGGCATATTGACTCGGTTCGATGCGATGATCGGAATATCCTTGATTTTTTCTTTGATCTTTCCGGAAATTTTTGCCCAGGCCCCTCTGGGAACGAGCATGGAAATTGTGGGGATTCTGGATTCGTGCCAACCGATTCCTATGTTCAGCGCATCGGCGCCTGTCGCTTTTAGTTTTTCAGCGAGAATGATCACTTCTTCAAAAGTCGGATTGCCTGGGATCAAATCAATTCCAGACATACGATAAATAACCGGAAAATCTTTTCCCACCTTTTTGCGTACGTTTTTCATGACCTCGATCGCAAAGTTCATTCTTTTTTCGGGACTTCCACCAAAGAAATCCTCTCTATGATTTGTAACGGGAGAAAAAAATTGGTTTATTAAGTAACCTTCGCTTCCCATCACTTCTACGGCACCGAAGCCTACTTCTTTCGCTTTGAGCGCAGAGTCTCCGAAATCTTCTACGGTTTTCCAGGCTTCTTCTTCGGAAAGGGCTTTTGGAATAAAGCGGTTGATCGGCGCTCTTAATGCAGAAGGAGCGACTAGGTCTCTATGATACGAATACCTTCCTGCGTGAAAGAGTTGAGCACAAAAAATTCCTTTTGGTTTGAGTGTGTTTGCCACGACGGATAGTTCTTTACAGTCCTCTTCCTTCTGAAAATTAAAGAAAATATTGGCTCCTCTTCCTTCGTGGTTGACGGCGATTCCTCCCGTCGTAATAAAACAAACGCCTCCGTCAAAACGTCTACCGTAGAATGCGATCATTCTTTCCACGGGCATCGGCATTCCTTCCAATCCCAAATGCATGGAGCCCATAATAACTCTGTTCGGAAGAGTGATCGAACCGATTTGGATCGGTTGGAAAATTTCTGAATATTTCATAACAAACCTTTTTTATGGAGAATCTTTCCTTTCTATCTTGAAAACGGATTCGAAAACGGGCAAGAGAATTATTTCACCATCGGTTTAATCTTTAAAAATCGTTTTCGATTTTTATGCAGATACATCACGGCATTTTATACCGATTTTATTTGATATCAAATAGCTTGTCTGAACCTTGTTCGGTGAGATGTATTTTTTTCGGATTAGGATCGGTGCCGATCGAAGCGCGAGAATCGGAGACGAGATCAATATTTGTATCTTATCGAAGTATCGGATAATTTTTTGAGAATTCGTCATCCGCATTAAAAGTTAGGTTTCTGTTCTGATATTAAGATTCGTTTCAGCAGGACGATTTCTTGCATGATAACTCTTTGTTTTTTTGCCACATTGACCATGAGATCCAAGCGAGTTCAAGTAGATCTTGCATATTATAAATATTGAATTTTTTGACAATCGTGATTTGACAGTTGATTATGTGGTTTTCAAGGTAAAGATTTTGTTCATTGTTTCTTTGAGTCTTTCAATTTGTATTTCTTTTGTTGCGTTCGTTTTGGGTTCTGAAAAATCTATAGAGAGAGGCGAGAGACTTCGATTTAATATTCTGATTAAATTTAGATGCATGTATGAATACTTAAGTAATTTATTATAGAGTATTTTTTGTTAAAATATTCAAAGTATGTAACTTGTTATCGGTTCGTTCATGGTCTATAATTTATTATAATTTCAATTATAGAGAGGTTACGCATGATTCAAACCGACTTGCATATAAAACAGGACTTTCTGACTCCAAACCCACATAGCAGACCGGGTGATAAAATAAAAGAAGTGAAAGGGATCGTGTTGCATTGGACGGCTTTACCGAAAGCTACGGCTCAGAACATTCGTGATTATTTTGAAAGTTTGAAAGCTCCGGAAGGTCGTTTTGCAAGCGCGCATTTTGCAGTAGGACTTGTTGGGGAGATTGTACAATGTATTCCTTTGGATGAAATCGCATATCATTGCGGTAGTAAAACTTACACTCCTGAAAAAGAAAAACGTTTAGGTCCGGATAGTCCTAATTTTTATACGATCGGAATTGAGCAGTGTGTTCAGGATATGATGGGAAAGTTTACTGAAAAAACTCTAGATAGTGCGGCTAGACTTACCGCTCAGCTATGCCTTAAATACAACTTAGACGTAAACGACCTGTGGACACATCAAGGTATAGTCGGATGGAAAGATTGTCCTCGCTGGTATAACACTCACCCGCAGGACTGGATTGGCTTTAAAAAAAGAGTGGACGATCTATTGAAAAAACGACATGAAAATTAAAATATAATGATTCATCGTAGTAGAGTATTCAAAAATAATTATTTTTGAATACTCTACGCTTAAAATCGATTCAGCGCAGAAATATAGGCTCTGGAGCAAGCCTCGATGATGTCCGTGGAGCTTCCTTTGCCGACGACCCGATCTCCTTTGTATTGCAAAGTCACGGAAGCTTCCGCCATTGCGTCTTGTCCTTCAGTGACGGGAGAAATAACGAGTCTGGAAACTTCCGGGTCCATTCCGGTCGTTTTCTGGATCGCTTTATAGATCGCGTCTACCGGGCCGTCCCCCGTAGAGGATTCTTCTCTGACATGTCCGTCGATCAAAATTCTCACACCTGCGGTTGGAGTACTTTTGGTTCCTGTGGAAACAGTAAAACCTTCCAATTGAAAACGGTCTCCCGTAGACTTTCTGGTTTCTTCGGAAAAAAGAGCGCGAATGTCTTCGTCATAGATTTCCTTTTTTCTGTCCGCAATTTCCAAAAACCTTTGGTAAGCGGCTTCTAGCTCTTCCGCTTGAGGAGAAAAGCCTAGTTTTACGATTCGATCTTTGAATCCTGCACGACCGCTATGTCTTCCAAGAACCATTCTGTTGGAAGAAAGTCCGACGGTTTCGGGTTTCATAATCTCGTAGGTTTCTCTGTGTTTGATGACTCCATCTTGATGAATCCCGGACTCGTGTGCGAAAGCGTTTGCTCCTACGATCGCCTTGTTCGGTTGAACCGGCATTCCCGTAATCGTCTTTACGAGATAGGAAGCCCGTGCGATTTCTTCCGTTTTGATCCGAGTCTGAATCCCGAACGTGTCTTTTCTAGTTCGCATTGCCATGACCACTTCTTCCATGGCGGTATTTCCAGCTCTTTCTCCGATACCATTGATTGTACATTCTATCTGGCGAGCACCGTTTTGAACTGCCGCCAAAGAGTTTGCGGTGGCAAGTCCTAAATCGTTGTGGCAATGTGCGGAAAAAATCGCTTTTTCAGCCCCTCTCACGTTTGTAAGCAAGAATTTAAAAAGACCGCCATATTCGGCCGGGGCGGTATAACCGACTGTATCCGGAATGTTGATCGTAGTTGCACCGGCGGCGATGACTGCTTCGCAGAGTTCTCTTAAAAATTCTGGTTCACTTCTGGTTGCGTCTTCGGGGGAAAATTCTACGTCGTCTACGAACTGTTTACAGAGAGTTACGGCCTCTACGGCCATTTTTAAAACTTCTTTGGGCTCTTTTCCAAGTTTGTATTTCATGTGGATCGGAGAGGAGGCAATGAACGTATGAATTCTTCTTTTTTTTGCGGGTTGTAGGGCTTTAAACGCGGCTTCAATATCGGCTTTCATGGCTCTGGCGAGAGCAGCAATGATCGGTCCTTCCGTTTCTCTTGCAATTCTTTCCACGGCTTGGAATTGAACGGGAGAAGAAATTGGAAATCCGGCTTCTATAATATCCACTTTCATCGCTGCAAGCTGAGCTGCGATTTCCAATTTTTCGTTTTCCGTCATCGCGGCTCCGGGACATTGTTCTCCGTCTCTGAGAGTGGTATCAAATATGCGAACGTGGTCCTCTTGATCTACTGCCATATGATTCTCGCAAAAAAATTCTTCTTCCAGTTTTTTGGGTTTTATTCCTTAGACAACCAATTAAACGAATAGGAATTCGCATTCTTTTAAAATGGAAATAATGAATTGAAAAATCGCGATTCCTTTTTTAGAATGATCGTCTTTCTTAAAAAAATGATCCGATTTTACGCTTCCAATTTTCAATCCACCGATTGTTCCGTTTCCGCAAACCTTTACTCTGAACTTTTCGGTTGGAAGATTCTTTCGAGTTCCCGTTCTCATGCAGAACTTGTCTGGATCGATTCAGGAATTTTAATCTTCAGCAAAGAGTCTAAAAATTGTCCCGTCAATCCCGGAACCTTAACGTTTCGAATAGGGAAAGGAGAATGGGAGAACGTAAAGGTTCTTTTACTTTCCAGAGGATTTACGATTGAGGTTCAGGATTCGAAGTATATTTCTGTTTTGGATCCTTGGAAAAATCGGCTTTGGTTTTATTTCGAAATGTAGGAGATTGGCTCTCCTTCGAGTTCAAGTGTATGTAATAAATTTCAATGTGGGTGGGAATGACCGTGTTCATGGAGTCCATGAGAATCTGCGAGCGGTAATCCTTGGATTTTTTCAGTTAGATTCGGAGTCTCGCACTGAATGGTAACGTAATCGATCCCAAATTCCGATTTTAAGATCCGGTTGGAATTGAAAATGATTTCTTCCGTATCTTTTATATCCACAACCGAAACTTTTAAAGTACAGGCATAAACTCCTCTGGTGATCGCCCAAAAATGATAATCCAAAATTTGATGGATTCCTTCGATTTCACGAATGTGTTCTAGAATATGCAGAATTTCGAATGTTTGAGGGGCAGATTCTAAGAGAATGGAAATACTTTCCTGAAAAATCACCCAAGCGGAACGTAAAATCAAAATCGAAATCAAGATGCTGATCAAAGGATCAATCCAGTTCCAGTTTGTAAGATAAATCAAAATGGAACCGATTAAAACACCCGCAGTTGAAAGAAGATCGTTTAGAACGTGGATATAAGCCGATTTGATATTGATGTTTTCGGCGCTAAAGCGAAACAAAATCCAAGCGCTGATTAGGTTGAGAACAATTCCTAAAACACTGTAAAAGATCATAGGAAAACTCAAAACATCTTTTTGATTTTGAAATCTTTCCGTGGCCTCGTAAAAAATATAAACCGAAATCCCGAAAATCAAAATCGAATTGAGAAGAGAAGTTAGTATTTCGATTCGATAATAACCAAAGGAAAATCGATGATTCGGTTTTTGAGAAGCGAGTAGTACGGCGATCAGAGATAAGGACAATGCGATCACATCCGTAATGATATGACCCGCGTCCGCAAGAAGGGCGATACTTCCGCTTTGAATTCCCCCGAACAACTCTACGAGAAAGATGGAAAAAGAGACTAGAATCGCAAGCAGGATCGATCTTTTCAGCCCTTTCTCCTGGCTTCTTTCCGCATGATGAAGTTGAAAAAAATCATCCATCAACGTGGAACGACTACAATATCCACTCTACGATTGAGAGCTCTGTTTTCAGGAGTGTCGTTGGACACGATCGGCTGGAATTCTCCATAACCCGCTAGAGAAAAGTTTCTAGGATCTAAAATTTTACTTTCTAAAAAGTAATGAAGTACGGAAAGAGCCCTTTCTCCGGAAAGTTGCCAGTTGTCGGAGAATTTTCTGGTTCGAATCGGAACGTTATCCGTATGACCTTCTATGATGATCAAATTTCCCGGATAATTTCCCAAAATTTCTTTGATCTTATCCAAAGCCGGGAGGATTTGTTTTTTTAAGTCGGCCGAGCCGGAATCGAAGGAAATTCTATCGTCGATATTGATGACGAGACGATTGTGAAATCGTTTGAGGCGGATTTGTCCTTTTTTGATTTCGTCGCCAAGTTTGTTTTCTAATTCGTTCGCCTGATCCGCCAGACGATCCAATTCTTTTTTCTGATTTTCCGAAAGATTCTTCAATCTGGAAATTTCGTCGTTTAATGCAAGAATTCTAGCTTCAAGATTCGTAACTTTTTTCTCGTATTCTTTTTGAAGAGCCTCGACCTTTTTTTGACAAGCGGCTTTTTCTTGTTCCAATTCATCCTTTAAGTTATCTAGAAGATCTCTGAATTTTTTGCCTTGTCTTTCACTTTCCTCGATCAGTTCTTTTTCTTTACTAGAACTTTTCGATTTTAAAACCGCGATTTGATTTTCCAATACCTTAAGTTTTTCTTCGTTCAGGTCGTTGTCCTTCTCTCTGAATTCCTTTTCTCTCGAAAGCAATTCGTCCAAAGATCGGATTTTAGAATCGAATTCCAAACGTTCTTTTTTGGAATTTTCGGTTTCGTTTCTGTATCTGGTTCTCAGAGAATCTAACTCGATTTCCAAGGCGATTTTCTCGTTATACACCTTGTTGTATTCCCAGGGATAATAAAACGCGTCCGCGGAAACTGGATTTATGGAAAGAATTAAACAGAAGAAAAAAAGGAAATGGAATTTCAGAAACGACTTCATCGTGATTGCACTTTCTTTCTAAGATGGGAGCGGTTTATGATCGGGTCAAATGAAAAACTCCTTTTTTGGGGCTTGTTTGGAAATTCATTGATCGGTCTGTTCGGTTTTCAATTCTGTTCACTAAAAACCATTCTTGGAGAGACGTTTATGGAAGAAAGAGGAATCGAACACGGATTATTTTCGGAAAAAGCGAATCCTTCCTCTCAGGAATGGATCGAATTTTTCTCGGAAAAAATCAAAGCCGGAGAAAATTCTTTTTTAGATCGTTTTCTCAAACGGAATCATCCCGCGGACATAGCGGAAGTTTTGGAAAAATTAGAGGAAGACGAGGCATTTTCCGTATTCAAACGGTGCGATTCCGAGTTGCAGAGTTCGATTCTCGTCGAGTTCGATGAGGAATTCCAAGCGGACTTAATCTCTCGTTTCCAAATGAAGGAAATTTCTCCGATTTTGGAAAATCTAGAGACAGATGAGTTATCAAGCCTGATCTCCGAATTTCCAAAAGACAAAGCCGAAGAAATATTAAATTCCATCGACGAAGAGGATTCTTCCCAAGTCAGAAAACAACTTACGTTTCGGGAATATTCCGCGGGACGTTTGATGAACACTTTGTTCGCTTCGGCTGTGGAAACCGATACGGTTCGAAAGGCGATCATCAAACTCAGAAAGATCGCGAGGGATACGGACGATATCTATCATTTATACATCACGGACGAGAATAACATACTAAAAGGTTACGTAAAACTAAAGAACTTATTTTTGGCACCGCTCAATACAAAAGTAAATCGTCTGATGAAAACCGGATTCACTTCGATTCATTACGATACCGATCAAGAGGAAGTCGCGAAGATGTTTCGTAAGTATGATCTGGTCTCTGTCGCGGTACTCGACGATCTCGGAAGAATTTTGGGAAGAATTACGGTGGATGATATTTTGGATATCGTTCATGAAGAGGCTTCGGAAGACATTCTTCGTTTGGGAGGAGTATCCGAAGAGGAGAGGTTATCTTCTTCCGTTCTTACTTCGGTGAGAAGGAGGATGGTCTGGCTTTTGATCAATTTGGGAACGGCTTCTCTTGCGGCATCGGTCGTTTCCTTTTTCGGAGGGACGATCGAAAAATACGTGCTCTTGGCTTCTCTCATGCCGATTGTCGCGGGTATGGGAGGAAACGCGGGAACACAATCGATCACTTTGATTGTGCGAAATCTGGCGACCGGGGATCTTACCACCGGAAATTGGAAATCCGCCATAAGAAAGGAAGGACTTGTAGGAATTCTCAACGGATTTATGGTTGGAATTGTTGCGGGTCTAATGGTTTATTTTTTTACCGGAAATTTCACTCTTTCTATGGTTATGTTTATGGCTTTGCAGGCGAATTTGACGATTGCGGCGGTAATCGGGACTTCGATCCCATTGCTGTTGCGCGTTTTGGGAATCGATCCTGCAATCGCTTCCTCGATTTTTGTAACTACCTTTACAGACGTGTTCGGTTTTTTCTGTTTTTTGGGATTGGCTACAATTTTCATTCAAATATTGTGATATTTTAAAATAAAGATAATCGGGGCTTGTCCTAGTCATATTCGAATTTTTTAATCAGAAGTCAGTTTTGGGGAAACAGAAATCAATGTCCATTTTAAAAAAAATAATCTTATTTTGGGGAACGAGTTTCGGTTTATTTTGGGTCCTTTCTTGTTCCAGCGCAGAAATTTCGGAAAACAAAAAGGTAAGATATGAATCGGTTCCAAATCCTGCCGGAGGAAACGAAATCGTATTAGACGAGGAAGGAAAAGAAGTTACTTTGAACACGGGTGATCCGGATTTTTTTTTGAGGCCCTCTAAAGATCCTCTGGAGTATTTCCGAGTCTATATTTCAAGCGATAGCTATCAATTGCGTCAATTGAGGGGTTCCAAATTTATCAAAAGAAAAGTGGATAAGGGCGGAGACGCCCTTATCAGCGAAGAGTTGGTCCGTTTTAACAAAATCAATTTTATAGACGATGGGATTATCATCGTCGTGTTAAATGGAAATACAGGGGCTTTTGAGACGATTCGTTTTAATACTAGGGTACCCAGAATCAACGACCTTGCTAAGATCGTTCAAAACGACGTGACTCGTTGGATTATGGAACATTCTGAAGAAAAGCCAGTCGTTACCAAGTTTCAGATCCACTATTCTTTGGAGTTAAAAAACAAAACGGGTAGCACTCGCGACGCGGTCAAAGAAGAACTAAAAAAAGAAGTTATTCGTAGGAAATAATTTTTTCAAATTACGTTTTAGAGAATTCTAAAACTCTAATATTCTTTGATTTTGCGAGATTTTTAAGTAAATTCTATGTCCGCGCAGATCGGATGTATCAAGTCTAACGGTTTGTTTTGATTGAATATATTCGAACGAAATCAATTTGGATTTCCATTGTATTTTTTAGTTTCTCATCTCAGTCCGATGATTTTTACGAATCTATAAATTCATCGAGATCGTTTCTAAACGTACAAACTCCGACGATCCTTGAAAGAGATTTTTTTCTTTATTTTTATCATTTTCGGGTTTCTGAGTTTAAAATAACCCTTAAGTAGAAAGTGAGTAATTCGGATTGTAGAAAGTTGGTTGAATAACGTAAGATTAACGTGAGCAGGGTCGTAAGAAAGTTTGGGCGAATAAGAAACTAAAGTGCAACGACTCCCTGAACTCAGGCGCAGAGCTTTCCTGAACTCAGCAAACACCTTCCTATGGGTCGGTGTTTAGGTCGCTCTGCGGGTCGTCGTCGCAGCTTGCGAATTTCATAGATAAAATAGCTCGCGACCGCGCTTTAACTCAATGTTGCTGCCTACGATCGCAACATAATGCTCCAATTCCTTCGGAATTTAACTCAATGTTTCTCCCTACGGGTCGAAACATATAATCGCTTTCGCATTTTGTTATATCGAACTCACGTTAAGATTATATTTTTTAAAAAAAAGTATACTAGCATACTGCAAAAATTTTTCGTTTTTTGTCTCTTCCAAAAGATGGAATCAGACACTTTATTTCATCTTAAAACGTTATTGCGCCTTAAATGGGATGAAATATTGAACTTTCGACGATAATTTCTTTCTAAAAATATATCTATCCGAGTATAGAAGATTATTAAGAATAAATTTTTTATTTTAGAAAAATTGACTTCTTTTAAAATAATTATGTTACACTTTTTTATTAAAACGAATCTAATTATAAATTTCAGTAAAAAGAGTTTGAAATTCCATTTAATTTTTGATACTTTTATGTCCTTATTGCCCGAGATAAAGTTGGGTGTGACTTTGAAGTGATTTCGGGATGGAATTAGAAATTTATGATGAATTCGACCGATTTAAAACAAGGTGAATATCGGCTCATTTTTGAGTCGCTTCCCGGACTTTATTTGATCCTTATTCCCGATCTTCGAATTGTCGCAGTAAGTGAATCATATCTGAAAGCAACAAATACAAAGCGGGACGAGATTCTCGGTCGGGGAATTTTTGATGTTTTTCCAGATAATCCTTCGGATCCGAATGCGGACGGCGCGGGTAATTTGTACGCTTCTCTTTCACTCGTTTTAAAGGATAAAGCTCCGAATACAATGGCAGTTCAAAAATACGACGTTAGAAGACCCGAATCGGAAGGGGGTGGATTTGAAGAAAAATACTGGAGCCCGATGAATTCTCCTATCTTCGACGAAAAAGGAGAAGTGATTTATATCGTTCATAAAGTGGAAGAGGTTACCGAGTTTGTTCGACTCAAGAACAAGGGGAAAGAGCAAAATAAACTCACGGAGGAACTTAAAAATCTGACGGCTTCCATGGAAACCGAAATTTACCAAAGAGCTCAGGAGATTCAGAATAACAATAAAAAACTTCTCAGGCTCAATGAAGAGCTAACTCAGAGAGAAAGAGAGATTCAGGAGGTTTACAAACGTTTGTTTGATATGGATCAATTGAAATCTCAGTTCTTTGCCAACGTGAGTCATGAGTTAAGGACACCTTTGACTTTAATCATAGGTCCGACTCGAACCTTGTTGAAAGATCAAAAAATTTCCGCGACTCAGCGTGCATTTTTAGAAACCATAGAGAGAAATTCCTATACACTTCTAAAACATGTAAACGATCTTCTGGATCTTTCCAAATTGGAAGCCGGCAAGATGACATTACGATATTCGAATGCAAATCTATCCGATATGATACAGGACATAGCTGCCCATTTCAATTCCGTAGCCAACGAAAGAAATATAGATTTTGTGTTGGATCTTCCTAAAAATTTTCCAATTCAAATAGACGTTCCTAAAATGGAGCGGATCATTTTAAATCTCATTTCAAACGCGTTTAAATTCGTTCCCGATTCCGGTAAGATCCATTGTACTTTAAAAGCGGAAAGTGCGATGGCTTTCATCTACGTTGCCGATAACGGTCCAGGAGTTCCGGTTCATCTGAGGGACCAAATTTTCGAAAAGTTCAGACAGGGAGAAGAGGGCGATTCCCGTTCTTTCGGAGGAACGGGGCTTGGGCTTGCAATTGCGAAGGAATTTGTGAATCTCCATCTTGGTTCTATAGGAGTTTTTGACTCTTTTTTTGGCGGGGCGCTTTTTAAGGTTCAGATTCCGATTTATGCTCCGATTCATGTCGAAGAGATTCAACAACCGATCGAAACGGAAGAATTGATTCCCGCCTTGATGAGTGATATCAATGAATTGAAGAAAAACAAGGTCGAAACGAAGGGATCGTCCACCATTTACAATCGTCCCAAAGTTTTGATTGTGGAAGACAACGCGGAAATGAGGGAGTACGTTTTCAATACGTTATCCTCTGATTTTAATCTTTGGGTTGCTTCGAACGGGAAACAAGGTTTAGAAAAAGCGATTCTTGAAAAGCCGGATGTTATCGTTACCGATATTATGATGCCCGTGATGAGCGGGGATCAGATGGTGAAAGAGATCCGAAAGATTCCGGAACTTTCCGGTACATATATTCTTTTTTTAAGCGCAAAGTCCGACCAAAATTTCAGGATCAAACTTCTTCAGGAAGGGGCGCAGGATTATCTTATCAAACCGTTTACTCCGGAAGAGTTGAGCATAAAAGTTCACAATTTTGCCGTATTAAAGAAAACGATCGAAGCTTTAGAAAACGCGAACAGAGATATGGAGTCTTTCAGTTATTCCGTATCGCACGATCTTCGCGCTCCGATTTTAGGGATAGAAGGTTTTCTCCAAATCGTCTTGGAAGATTTTTCCGAAAAAATGGATTCAGAAGCGTTAAGATTGCTGAAGACCGTACAAAAAAACGTGATCTTTATGGATAATCTTATCCAAGACCTTTTGAACTTTCATAAGATCTCTAAGGTAGATCTGAATACTAGAATCGTCGATATGAATAGGATGGTCGAGGAGGTGATCGCAGCCGTTCTTCAGAATTATCCGAAAAAGAGTTATTCGTTTCAATTGAATGAATTGCCGAACGCTCTTGCGAACGGAAGCACTCTCAAACAGGTATGGATGAATCTGATTTCAAATGCGGTCAAGTATTCGTCTACGAGAGAATGTCCTATGATCAAAATTGGTTTCGAGGAAGTCGATGGATTTAACGTTTACTTCGTAGAAGACAATGGGGTCGGTTTTAATAAGACTTATTCGAACAGATTATTCAAGGTATTTCAAAGACTGCATACACAGGAAGAATTTGAAGGGACCGGAGTTGGTTTGGCAATTGTAGCGAGAATCATACAACGTCATGGGGGACAAGTATTTGCAGAAGGAGAGGTGAACAAAGGTTCCAAATTTTCATTTACTCTTCCGAAACTTTCGGAGAACGAAAATATTTATGAAGGCATCATAAAAATATAAAAAAATGGTATAAACATGAATAGATGGAAATTCCTTTTTTTAGAAGACTCCTTAGTTGATTTGGAATTAATTCAAAGACAGTTGAATCGCGCTAAGATTGATTACTACCCGATTCATGTCAGCGATTCGGAAGGATTCTCACAGGCGATCCTGGATCAAAAACCTCATCTAATCCTATCCGATTTCAGTCTTCCCAAATACGATGGGTTTTCAGCCTTGAAGTTGGCTAAAAAAATCTGTCCTACAACGCCGTTCATATTCGTTTCGGGAACTTATGGAGAAGACGCGGCCATACAAACGCTTACCATGGGCGCGACTGATTACGTTCTCAAGGACAGAATCGAAAAACTTCTTCCTGCAGTACAAAGGGCCTTACACGAATTAGAAGATCATGAATTACGAATCAAGGCGGAAAAAGAAAGATACGAGTTGGAAGAACAGCTTAGACAAAGCCAAAAATTAGAAGCAATGGGCGTAATGGCGGGAACCATGGCGCATGAGATTAACAATCCTTTGATTGCGATTTCGGAATATGCGGCAATAATAGCAAAAGGGGAAGTGGACTCCGATAAAACAAAACAATTGGCTTCCAAGATTCGGGACGAAAGCGCGCGAATCTCTACCATTATGAAAAATCTTCTTCGATTTTCCAGAGACGATAAGGGTTCGCTTCGTCCCGTGGAAGTCGGCGAGATTCTTGTGAAACTGGAATCGATTACACAACAAATTTTTAAAATGAATCGAATTGACGTTTCTTGGAAAAACGTTGAACCGGGTCATTTGATTCAATGTAGGGAAGGGCAGATCCTTCAAATTCTTGTAAATCTTGTGAACAATTCCGTAGATAGTCTGAATCAAAAATATCCGGAATATGACGAAGAAAAGAGAATTATCTTAGAAAATTCCATCGTAGTAGAGGATAACAAGAAATATGCGGAATTTGCAGTTCAGGATTTCGGTACAGGAATTCCGATTGATATTCAAAAATCCGTTTTTAAAACCTTTTTTACTACGAAGGCGGCTGATAAAGGAACTGGCCTGGGTTTGTCAGTCAGTTTAGGAATCGCAAAGGAACACGGAGGGAATCTTAACTTTGAAAGCGAGCCTGGCAGATATACTCGTTTCTATCTAAGGATTCCGGTCTTTGACCCGAGCATCCAATAAGCTTTGTCAAAACATATTCTGTATTTCTTAAGCAAGAAAAACTTTTTCTTAAAACAGAAGTGTTCCCGCACTTTGGTGATTCAATTTGTGAGAGATTTACTGCTTTGCAACCGCTGGCAAGAGCGATTGTGCTTAAAAAACACAGATGAAAACAATTGATTGTAAATCAATTCCTTAACGACTTTCGATTAAAAATCGAAAAGAATTTGATTGCGAGTTTGTCTCTAACCCGTCGAGCGCTCATAGAAGGCGAGACGCC
>NZ_AHMT02000024.1:175000-177500 GCF_000243815.2 Leptospira alexanderi serovar Manhao 3 str. L 60
GCGGTTCCGAAGATCCGATCAAACTATATTTGAGAGAAATCGGTAAAGTGAGTTTAATTTCGGGCGAGACCGAGGTTTTTCTTGCGAAAAGAATCGAGAAGGGTGAGAAAATCATCGAGGAGACGATTCTTAGTTCTTCCATTCTCAGAGCGAATTATATAAAACTTTTACCAAAAATTCGAAGCAAAAAGATTAAAGTCTACGATCTGATTCGCGTCGATAAGATGTATGCTTTAAACGCGGAGGAAGCCCATAAACTCGAAGAGTTATTCTTCAAAAATATTCTAGTCATCCAAGAACAGGAAAAGGTTCTTCAGGAAGCCGTTTCCAAAATTCGAAAGTATTCCGAAACTTCCAAAAAATACAAAGAGTTTAAAGAGAAAATAGACGCTTCTACGGAAATCATTCATAATGCGATCCAAGAACTCGGTGTCTCCCAAAAAGAGATTCAAAAAATTTCCCAAAAAATCAAGTCCATGGTTTTTAGAATCAAGGAAATCGATCGGCACTTTTTGAAAATCAAGGCTCAGTATGGCCAAGACGTTCGGGATATCAAGGCGTTTAACAGATTTATCGAAAAGAACGAGAAGTTAGACGACATCGAAGTCAAGATGGGAGTCAATATCGACGAAGTTCGAGAGGTCATCAAAGACATTCGAAACAACGAAAGAAAACTTCGTCGTATGGAACAGGAAGCGGGCTCCACGGTTCAAGAGATCAAGGATTGGGGCGAAAAGATCATTAAGGGTGAAAGGGAAATTTCCCAGGCTAAAAAGGAACTCGTTAAGGCAAATCTGCGGCTCGTGGTTTCCATCGCGAAACGTTATGCGAATCGTGGAATGCACTTCTTCGATCTGATCCAGGAAGGAAACATAGGCCTTATTAAAGCGGTAGATAAGTTCGAGTATAAGAAAGGTTATAAATTTTCCACATACGCGACTTGGTGGATCCGTCAAGCGATTACAAGAGCTATTTCCGATCAAGCCAGAACGATCCGTGTTCCGGTTCATATGATCGAACAAGTCAATAAAGTGATTCGTGAAACCAGATTATTCATCCAAGAATTCGGACGTGATCCAAACAATGAAGAAATTGCGGAAAGACTCGGTTGGCCGGTGCAAAAAGTAAAAATGGTCAAGAACGTCGCGAGGGAACCTATTTCTCTCGAAATTCCTGTGGGTTCCGAAGAGGATTCGGAACTGGGGGATTTTATTCCGGATACGGAAGTGGAAACTCCCGTGAATGCGGCTGCGTCCAGCATCTTAGCGGAACAGATCCGTCAGGTGCTTCATACTTTGCCTGCACGCGAGCAAAAGGTGATTCGGATGCGTTTCGGTTTGGACGACGGCTATCCGCAAACTTTGGAAGAAGTCGGTTATCAATTTAAGGTAACTAGGGAAAGGATTCGTCAGATCGAAGCGAAAGCGCTTCGTAGGCTCAGACATCCGTCTCGTTCCAAAAAGTTGAAGGACTATATCGACGGTTGAGTTTCGTTGTCCTTTCGAAAAAGGGTGAATTTGTGGGAGTCCCTACAAGAATGAAAAAGGGAAAACGTTGCGAAGGAGTTTCTACGTTAGAAAAACGTTACATTAAGAGTTTCTGATATAACGATATCCGGCGATGTGCAAGGCGCGCTTTAACCGCCTTGTATTGAACCTAAGCAATAGGAACAACAAAAGTTGTTCCAAAACCATCCGATTTTATTAGAATCTCGTGAATCGTTGCAATTACTTTGAGTTTTGGGACGACTCTAAGTTTCCAGTCGGCACTTTTTATTCAAGCGTACGACTTTCTCAAACTTTCGATCAACTCAATCGCAGCAGATTCTTCCGCCTTTTTTGTTTTGTCTTTCCATTTGAGCTGTTTGGAAAGAAGGGCAGCGACTGGAGCAACCATCTTTCGAGCCAGTTCCAAATCCACAAAAAGAATCCTGAATCTTCTCGCCAAAACATCTGTGACGCCTAACGCAAATTCTTCCTTCACGGCAAACAAAACCTCTTCTTCAAAGTAGGGGATTCCCTTGCCTAAAAGTTTCGGCTTTTTACCTAAGATCTCAAAAACTTCCGTCCCGTAATAATTCTGTAACCTTTTGGCGAATTGTGTATCAATCTTATACGATTTTTCAATTTCTTGATAGAGAGATTCTGAGTAACCTTCGGCCCCGGGATACAAATAAGATTTCGTCGAACATTCTTTCCTGATTTCTAAATTACCGACTTGGATTAGTTTATCTACTAGATCTTCGGCCATCTTTCTGTAAGTAGACCACTTTCCCCCGCCCATAGTGACAAGCCCCGAATTGGAGACGAGGATAACTTCCTCTCTCGAAATATTCTTTGTATCCTGATTTCCTTCCGGAGAAATCAAAGGACGAATCCCCACAAACACAGAAAGAATATCTTTTTCGGTGACTGGATTTTCCAGATATTCGTTTCCGGTATCGAGTAGGAATTGAACCTCGTTTCCGATTGGAAGGGGTTCGTCTCCCGGATTTTCAATC
>NZ_AHMT02000024.1:180000-189007 GCF_000243815.2 Leptospira alexanderi serovar Manhao 3 str. L 60
GCTTCTCAAGTTCAAATCGGATCTCTATGACGCAGTTTCCGACGGAGATTTATCCGACCAGGTTTCTGAAAATAAGATAAGCTTGGAAGTTCTTGCAGGTTCCGACGTAGGTAAAAATATCAATCGGGGAGATGTTCGTTTTAAAGAAATCGCTTTAACTTTCGATTTGGGGACCGGGGAGGATCTTAAGTTGATTTACGAATATCTTTCCCGATTTCCCATCAAAATCACGTTGTTTGTTTCAAACGAAAACCCGGCGCTCAAAAACGGTTCGTTTTTCAGCAACACGAATCTACGTTACTTGAGAAAACTTTCCGAACTCGGAGACCGAGTCGTTTTTGGAAACCATACTTGGAGTCATTATAATATTCCAAGAAGTTTATACGAAACTTCTTTACGTAAAAGAATTTTGCTCAGTTACGTTTCTGACGAAATCCCGGACGCCAATTTTCTCCAACAAGAAATGAAAATGGTGGAAGAAAAATTCGAATCTATTACCGGTAAACAATTAACTAAATACTATCGTCTTCCTTACGGAGGTTTTGACCCTCTGGTAATTCAAACCTTCGGAAAACTCGGTTACACACATCATATTTTTTGGAGCAATAATTCGGTTGGCTCTTTGGATATTCCGGATTTCGTATATAAGAAATTTATTTATAAAAAAGATCCTCGAACAGGCAAAACGAGGATTATGCCGAATCCGAATTATAAGACTAGAGCCGAAGCGCTTGATTTTCTTTATCGTTGGGAAGAGGCGGATAAAGATGGTATGAATGGAGCTATTATTTTGATGCATTTAGGTTCCCCAAGACAATCGGAAAAGCTCATCTATATTCTTCCAGATTTCATCCAGGAAATGCTTTCTAAGGGTTATAGTTTTGTGACGATTCCTGAAATTATCAACGATCACCAGGATTGATTTCTTTTGAAAGGATTGCAATTGTAAGGTGTGGCTTTTTTCTCCAATGATATATGAATTATAATATTATAATATATTCGATCAAATTGAATATATTGAGATTTTGCCCCAAAAGTCTTAGGCTGCAGGAGTTCTCACAAGGATTTAACAATAATAAAGTCCATTAGAAAGTTCATAAGTGTCCCAAAGAGACGGTTTCTGTCGGAACTCCTGTATTTTATTACGAGATTGTAGTAGAAGTTATTTCAAAAATATCTTAGAATGATTGGAATTGGCATTTTAAACAAAAATAAGGTATTTTGAGAGAACTTCTAGTTTTTCTTAAGATTTTAGAGCAGACTCTGAAGAACCATAACCAACCCCACAAGTTAAGAAGTTTGGGATCATAAGAATCAAAAGCTGATATTTTTCAAGTGTTCCGACGTGTTAGTGATTAGGGGTTAGATTTTAGTGAATAGAACTTTACATACAATAAAACGCAAGTGTTCCCCGACGAGAATGAGGCTTTTTACTTGCAAGAAGTATGATTTTCTGATAGAGAAAAATCTCCCGAGTTTTTCCACCTATTTCGCGACCCGTAGAGAGCGAAATAGCCAGCGAACAGCGGAGCATTACCGAGCGATCCCTAGAGAGCAAGGTTGAGTTTTGTAAGCGGCTCTCAACGAAGTTGAGAAAGAAAAGCGAAATAGAGTTATTCTCCCCTCCACCCAAAATTAGGGGGAAACTCAATATCTCACTCCCTGAACTCAGCAAACACCTTCCTATGGGTCGGTGTTTAGGTCGCGAAAGGTATAACTCAGGCACAACGCTTCCTGAACTCAGCAAACACCTTCCTATGGGTCGGTGTTTAGGGCGCGAAAGGTATAACTCAACAGAACGCTTCCTAAGGGGCGCGAAAGGTATAACTCAGCAGAACGCTTCCCATGGGGCGCGTTCTGGGGCGTAAGTTACACAGAGGATTTGTCGTAATTCCGACAGATTTATCTTGAGATCCAAGTACTTGTGGGTAAGGTTATGATTTTAATTGGAGTGCGGAAGGCCTAAATTTTAGGTATTGCAGATCGAATTTATACAATGATCGTTTTCTTCCGGGATAGAAATTGCGGTTATTCAAAAAATTTGTCTCTGAAATGATCGATCGGCATTTATGAAAAGATTTTTAAGATTTATCCCAAAATAAATTTTAGAGAGGAAAGAAATAAGCCAAGTCTTATTTTAGAAACCTGTTGCTAAAATAACAATTCCGAAAATTATCTCTTGAAATTTTGAACAAATGGGATATTTATTTTCTCTTCATAAGAGAGGAATTTCCGTGATTCAGAAATGGTTTCAAACAGTGTTCTTTGGGAGTTTAATTTTAGCGGGAATTTTAATTCCAGGAAAAATATTTTCTCAGGCAAGTGATGCTGCCGCTGCAATTCAAGAAGCTTGTAATCGTCTAGTAAACGAGGGAATATACAAAAGTTGCAAAGCGGCTCCGGGGTTTTCAGCTCACCAAGGATATTACACTCAATCTGCCCAAATCAAATGTGAGTGTATTAATAAAAAAGACAATAATAAAACTATCGTTACAATTACTCTCGGTCAGTATTATTAAACATTTTTAGATTTTGGTGAGAATGGTTATACGTTTTAATTCCATTTTACTTAAAACCCTTTAAGTTTCTTACTCAAGAACTATGTAATAAGTACCAAAATTCAACCTTTAAATGAGAGATTTGCCTCACATTACTGGTACTCTATTATATAGGTACCAGTAATAGATCCTATCAGGATCAATTCTATACGATTACTGTAAGCAATTACTTCTAAGTAGCCTTCTGCTTTTTCACGAATTTCTTTTAAAACATTACATAATTCACATATAAATCATGTAATTATAAGATATTTTGTACATCGATAAATTGTAAAATTTCAATTTTGTAATTACTAATCTCTACATAATAGAGTGCCTAGTATTCTGTCTTAAAATGGGTATTTGTGCTAAAATTGACGGTACTCCTTTATATAGATATCAGTAGAAAAATTTTCTATTTATGAATCAACCGCATTGGGGAACAAGCCTTCCGAGTATTCAAAAGCCATAGTATGAAGAATTGCTAAAAACTTCGGTTATATATATTATGGAAACTTTTATCAAATAAATTTTTGATTTGATGACGGTCAGAATACGATGATTTTCGTGCGGGAATTTAATTCTTAGAATCTTAACCTTATATCTTGAAAATAAGTAGATTATAGTTTAAGCACGTTATAATTGTAATCTCCAGATCAATGAGAATTTCTATTTTCATTGGGAAGTTAAAAGAATGATAAAAGGTGAAAAATTATGCAAAAAATTTTAATGATTCTGATCACTTCCTTTTTATTAGGAACTTTAGAAAATCTGTATGCAAATCGGGAAAGACCTCTTCCTGATCCGGTCGATATTGTTGAGGGAACGCACGAAAATCAGGTTGCTACACCTCCTGTAGAGGTTTTTTATCTGGTTACTGTTTTAACTCCGGAACAAGTAAGTGCTTCGGATGGATTTTGGTCGTCTGGAGCATCTATAGATTCTACAAATATAGATTTTTCACTGTTAAACCATGTTACTCCCCGAGTTAATAGCGAAAGATCAGGTTATATTAGCTTGTTTAGGAATTTTATATATGCACTTATTTATGCACAATCGAATATTTCTGGAGATTATTACATTTATCAGATTGCCGGAGGATTTAATATTGTGGATGTACAAGGTTCTCTCGGTCCTTATACTCCTTCTAATTCGACAGCAGAGGCTGTTGCGTTGAATCGAATTTATTGGAATCAGGTTTATGGATGGACTCGCTTTTCGAGTAATTTTAATTTTAGTTTAGATGACCCCGGTTTATTCGAACATAATCCTATATTTGATCGAGAGACGTTTGCGAATGCTACTTCTTCGCCCGGACTTCCAGAGTTAGCTGGATTTCCTCAAGGTGATCCTAGATGGGGGAATGAATTTTTTGTACATGTCGCAGGGTGCAATGTCCATTTGCGTAGACGTAGTAATGGAAAGTGTTATTTAAAGCAGTCATTTTTAGATACTGCTCAAAAAATTTCCAATGTAAGTCGAAAGAAAAGTAAAATACCAATTCTTTCACCTTTTAAAACTCCCATCTCTCGAGCTGCATCTAGTAAGGGAACTTTTGTAAGTTTATCGGACTATGTGGGCGGTCTATGTTATGTTACATCGAAAAGTAAAATGGAATGTAGGCCTATACTGAACAATGGAAAACTTGGTTTCGTCGCAGAAACTACAATGAGCGATACGGGTTATGAGGATTCGTATATGTTTGTGGATATTAATAACGATTGGAAAGACGATTTTTGTCGTTTAGTAGCCGGGACAGATAAATATCCTTTACTAAAGTGTAATCTAGGCAATGGGGAAGGACGTTTTCCTACTGAAGTCAATTTTGGATCCGTGGACGGTGGCTGGTCATCTGGCGGAGCGGCTAACAAGCGTATGATTGTTAAAGGAATTTCTGGAAGGTCTTTTTTTTGCCGGATTATAGACGGATATGAGATAGCTTGTACGGAGTTAGTTCAAAAGCGCAACGGAAGTGAGGTTACTTTTACTTTAGGACAATCCGGAATAACGAAAGGTAGACATTATTATTTTAATTTGGCTAAACAATTTAGTATTTTTACGGATTCTAATCAGGATGGTGTTCCAGATTGGTGCCGTATTACAAATCAGAGATATGATAAATTTGATTTGAATTGCTGGTGGTCTTTGGGTAATCAGCAATTTTCTAATCATGTAAAAATAACAGATCTGATGGGGAATAGCAACAGCGACGTAATAGCTAGTGTAAGAATTATGAATCCTTTGGTACAAGATTTTTGCTACGTTCCTAAGAATCAGCTCAAGAGTTCCGTTCGGTGTTACAATTTTCCAAGTCAGAAACAATACGAATCATCGACTGGATTTAATTATGTGACTCGACTCATGGAGGCTAAAGGCCTTATGAGAAAGGATGGTTATTCTCTTTGTGCTACTGAAGTCAGAAATTGGGGAAAAACCATGAGGCTTTCCTGTGTTTCAAAAGGTTCTGTTAAATCCGATCTTGGATTTACTCCCGTTTTTTCAACGGTGGACTTTGAAGATTATCAAAATATTTTGAATGAAAAGCAGACAAAAATTGTTTATTCCAACGGAAGAAGTTTGTTTTGTACGATCGGAGCGAATGATGTAAAATGTATTCCACTCAATCAAGATGGTCCGACTTGCCAACGTGTGGTACAGGCTCAGACAAGATCTGTGAGAACTCTTAAAAGCGGTCTTACGGGGTTGGAAAATTTCCAAGGAAAAAATGAGTGTTTGGCGTTGAATAACAAAGACAGATGTTTTAATAAAAATGGAATTTGTTACAAGTGGGGTTATTAGTAGTTCCTAATGTTCTTATGCTAGAACCTACTTAGAGCCGGTCTCAAAACTGCTTGTACTGAGAAAGCATAATAATATCAATGTGAAATGGACAAATATTATTCAGAGATACCCGATGCTCTTTGGCAAAAAATCGCATCTTTTATCCCTAAAGAAAAGGTCAATCCCCAAGGGGGCGCAATCGTGTACCTGCAAGAGTGGTAATGGCAGGGATTATCTATCGAATGAAAACGGGATGTCAGTGGCGTGCAATTCCGAATGACTTTGGGTCCGGTCAAACTTGTCATAGAAGATTTCAAGAATGGGAACGAGCGGGAGTATTTAAAAAGATCTATAAATCTATTTTAAAATATTATGATGTGAAGAATAAGATAGCATGGGACTGGGCTTCGATGGATTCCGCAATGGTTAAAGCTCCCAAAGGGGGAGCTTAACCGGAAAGAACCCTACAGACCGTGCCAAATTAGGGGTTAAACGGCATATTCTTACGGATGGAAATGGTATTCCTTTGGCAATTACGTTGACTGGAGCTAACGTTCATGACAAACGCGGTGTAAAAGATACGTTGAATTCAATCTTAGTTTTTTCCGGAAGAAAAAGAAAAAACCGAAGCATCTTTGTTTAGATAAAGGTTATGACTTCAAAGATATAGAAGCATTCATCAAGAAAAGAAACATTCGAGCTCATATTCGGAAAAAAGGTGAGAAGCCTCTCATCGGCAAATATAAAGGAAAACCGAGGCGTTGGGTCGTTGAAAGAACAAACAGTTGGCACAATCGATTCAGAGCTATTCTAATTCGCTGGGATAGAAAAGCGGAAAATTATCTGGCATCTCTTTATCTCGCAAGCTCCATCATTGCTTTTAACTTTTTTAATAGGTAGTTTTGAGACCGGCTCTTAGAAACTCATTCTTACAGATTACGTTGTGCAAGAACTATATCAGAGTAAGTGGCTTTTAGGATGAATTCTAGATATTTGAGTAATTTATAAATTAGAAATGTCTAGAATTCTCTCTAAAAAGGTGCAGTCATATGTTTTCATCAATCTAAATTGAATCCATTGAATAATTACAGTACACTTTGTCTTTCGATAAAAGGATTTTTGAGTTAATTTCTCTTCTCCAAAAAGATGGTATGAGTAATTCCTTTTTTCGAATTTTAACTTTTTTGATCGGATTTCTGATAGGTGCGACTGACCGAGCGATTTGTGCTTAGGGAGTTGATCTTTTCTTTGAGTTCGAAAATATGTAATTGTTTCCTCAAAACGTTAAAATTTGTTTGATTTGGAAAAACGAAAGATTTTTGAATCGAAAAAGACTTTTTTGGACATCTCTCTCGTAGAATTCACGTTAAAAAGAAGTTCTTCGAATTTTCGGTCCTATTCACAATCAAAATATAATTCCGATTCGGAGAATCTAATTATGAAATTTCGCTCAGCTTTCAAAAAACTATACTCTTCTTTTTAGAAGTTTCTTTTACGAAAGATTAGAAAAAGAAAAATGGGAAGCGGGCGCCTATACAAACTCAATAAATGATTTCCAAAATCCTCAAGAAATTACTAATATTAGATTTTTCTCGTAACTGGCTCGCAGCTTTTTCCGAGGAAATCAAACAGTGAGGAAAAAAGATGAGAAAAAATTTACTTTGTTTCCTTTTTCAGAAACGTTATTTTGGGATTTGGATTTTTCTTTGTATCTATTCCCTCCAAACGGATCCGACGTTTTCGCAGCAGAAAGAGAAAAATCAAGAAGGAGGAAAGAAAAAGTCCGCTTTTGAGTTCTGGATCAAACGTCAGACGTACCGCTGGACTCCTTACGATTATACCTCCTTTTCGGAGCATTCTTCCTTGGAAAGTTCGAACAAAACAGATTCCGTAAAACAAAATCAGAAGGTATTGATTCCGCTCGCATTTCGATACGATCGTCACGATAAAAAATACAGAATCGAACTTTCCGCGTATGAAATAGAATTGGCGAATCCGAATACGATCGTGACCAAGGCGGGAGACGGAGGGATTGCGATTCAAAGACACTATTTCAACCCGATGATCCGATCCGAAGCGGAATTCAATTATTATAAAATTCTAAACTTAAGCGAAGATTGGGATCTGTTCGCAGGTGCGGGAATTCGAAATATCAATAAATATAAATACGGATATTTTTTACAGGAAGGCGCCTATCAGGAATATTTTTATACCTATGGTCCTCAGTTCGTTTTTAGGACGGACTATCGATTTATGGAGAATTTTTCTCTCAGTTTTGCGGCGGATCTTTTTTATACGGAAGGCAATCGTTTTTACAAACCGAAGACGGTCTCATTGGATTTTGTTACGATCTCAAGCGGAACCGCGGGTGTAAGAGGAATTTACAGAGGTTATGAATTGGATCTTTCTTTTGGTTATAAAATTTTTGAAACGATGAAACTCTACGTCGGTTACGGTTATATTTATTCTTATTTCAGTTATCTTGGATTCAATCAAACGGATTTTGCACTGGGGAATTCTCAAATTTCTCCGATTCAAATGCATACAAATGATGTTCCTTTTATGACTCGTCCCATTCGTTCGGGAAATCACGATATTTTGCAGGGATTTTATTTCGGAGTCGCCGTTGGTTTTTAGAATGAGAGGGTGTTGTTCCGGCAATCATTTTCTTTTATTTGTTCCGACAAACGATCTCGTTGAAAAATGACTTGATCCATCCCGAGTGAAAATTGGAGGAAAGCCAATTTTTCAAAGACCATTTTAACTTTTATGATTCAACTGAGTTCGATTCTTTTATTTGATAGAATGCAGATTATAAGATCAATAGAAAAAGTTACTTTTTTGTTTATCATTCTTTTATGAAATTTCGTTTAACAATGATTCACTTACAAAAAATAACAATCTGCCTTCTGGTTCTCATTTGTTTTTTTCCAAGTTACAAGCAGAGGAAGTTGAGAAAGTAATTTACAAAGACTTAACAAAAGCGCTCCAAAATCCTTTGGATGTTTTGATTTTATATTTGAGTTCCCGATATCTCACAATTCTTCCGGCTGAAATCGTACAACTGAAGAATTTGCAAATATTGGATTTGAGTGACAATCAACTTTCATCCGAAGAAAAAGAAAGGATTCGTAAGTTACTTTCCGAAGTGACCCCTTTAGAAGGATGCCATGAATTTTGAGACGAATCCCCGTTTTAAAGACAGAATTCTGAACACTCTATTCAATAAAGGAGAGTAAAGATAAATAGACTTTCTCATTTAAATCTTGAAATTGCTTCAATTTGAATGAATCAAAGATTCTTAAATTTTAAACCGAAGAAAAAATATTTCTCGATCGTATTAAATAATTCAAAAAAGAGTGTCCAAGCTAAACGAGAATATCCTTTGAGAATTGGATATTGGGGTGTCTTTGTTCTTTTTTTCTTATTAACATAACGTGAGCAGGGTCGTAAGAAAGTTTGGGCGAATAAGAAACTACTCATCTCTACATAATAGAGTGTCCAAAATTCTGCGTCTAAACGCGGGTTTTATGTCCAAATTAATTGTATTCTATTTTATAGGGATCAGTAAAGAGCAACGACTCGCTGAACTCAGGCGCAGAGCTTTCCTGAACTCAGCAAACACCTTCCTATGGGTCGGTGTTTAGGTCGCTCAGCGGGTCGTCGTCGCAGCTCGCGAATTTCATTAG
>NZ_AHMT02000023.1 GCF_000243815.2 Leptospira alexanderi serovar Manhao 3 str. L 60
AGGAGGAAAAAAGAGAAAATCTTGTACAGAAAAGCGCCAGATCACATATTGAACTAAATTTCCAGCAAGAAAAGGGTTAAATATGGATCTGACAGAGATATTTTGTGCGATAGACGATTATTGTACACAACAAAAAATAAACTGGAACGTGAAAATACTTTTGTCCGGTGGTTCGAAAAAGAAACCGAAAATTTCAGTTAAGCCTGAGTGAAGTAGCAACGATTGTTGTCTGTTTTCATCTTTCTCATTATAGAGAATTTAAAAATTATTATCTGATAGAAATAAAAAAGAATTTAAAATCCGAATTTCCAAAAGCTGTAAGTTACAATCGTTTTGTTGAACTGATGCCTAACGCGTTATCTGTCATAGCTTCGTTTCTATCAAATTCTTGTCTGGGAAAATGTTCGGGAATATCGTTCATTGATTCTACGATTCTTTGGAGTATGCGACAACAGAAGAATCCATTCTCATAAGAACCTGTCCAGTCTCGATTTTTTCTTATGGAAAAAACCGGAACTGAACAGAACCTTGCAGCTTGATCTTTGGTAAAATAAAATGAAGTTTTAGAACACGCTGTAAAGTATTTAAAGATACTGCACAACGAGGGAAATCAAGCACAGGCTGGTTTTATGGCTTTAAATTGCATTTAATCGTAAATGATCAAGGTGAAATATTATCATTTATGATTACTCCTGGAAACGTCGACGACAGGAATTCAAAAGTGATTTTTCCACTTGTTAAGAATATTCACGATAAGAACCTGCCCTCACCAGTTCTTTCTTATGGAAAAAACCGAGACCGGACAGAACCTTGCAGCTTGACCTTTGGTAAAATAAAATGAAGTTTTGGGATGCGCTGTAAACTTTTCGGAGATATAGGTTATATCAGTCAATCTTTGTTTGAAAGTCTTTATGAAAAGGGAATTCAACTCATTACAAAACTTAAAAAGAATATGAAAAATAAATTAATGCCCTTAGTTGATAAAATTCTTTTAAGAAAAAGAGCTATCATTGAAGCAGTTAATGATGAACTCAAAAATATCTGTCAGATTCAACATACTAGACATCGAAGCTTTTTCAATTGGGCTGTTAATCTATTAAGTGGGTTAGTTGCATTTTCTTTTTTTCCAAAAAAACCTTCTTTGAATTTGAGATCCAAAGACAATTTACAACTTTTACTCTCTCCTTAGGCCGAACTCACGTTAAAATACAAAACAAGAGAAAAGAATTAGAACGGAAAACAGACAAGCTCAAGGAAGCTGTAAAATTCTCAAAAAAGCACAAAGACCGTCGTCGGGTTCATCTCTATGAGAGAAATTGCGATCTACAAAAAAGAAGAAATGGCTTTATCGTAGGTTACAATGCGCAGGCGGCGGTCGATTATAAATCAAACATGATCATTTCATAATGTGTTGAGACCGGACAATCGGATACTCAGTTTACAGAAAAGATGATTCAAAAAGTTGAATCCTGTTATTCTTCTTTACTCATCCCTACATAATAGAGTGTCCAAAATTCTACATCTAAACGGGGATTTGTGCTAAAATTGGCGGTACTCCTTTATGTAGAGATCAATAAAATCAAAAGACCAGGATTTAAGAAAAATTCAATATGTCTTGGATGCGGGTTATGCGAGTGAGGCTAACTTCCGCAGTTTAAAAGAATTCGACCTTTATTGCCCGGACCAGAAAATAACAAAATTATTTCAAGTGGGGAAAATTCCTAAAGCCCCAAAATCCACTCAACGTAAACCAAAATCGATCCGGTTTACGTATGAAAAGAAATTGAATCGATTCATCTGTCCGACAGGTAGAGTTCTTAAATTCAGAACGGAAAAATATCTTCATGGAAAAGATAGCTATTCGGATTTTCGTTCGACTAGTTGTTCCGGTTGTCGTTTAAAACAGTTTTGTTCCAAGGGAAA
>NZ_AHMT02000022.1 GCF_000243815.2 Leptospira alexanderi serovar Manhao 3 str. L 60
TTTTCAATTATTTCCAAATAATGCCTTTAGAAATCTCCAATTCCGATTTAGACGAGTATGAAAAGATCTTAAGGAAATCATTAAACGATGAGGACAGAGAAGCAATCTTGAAATTCACAAGTTTCCGTAAGATTTTAACGATCAGAAAAAAATTAAACCTGTAGAATTTTTTCTCTCAATCAATTTGAAAAGCAACGAGTAGATAACACTTTTAAGGATAACGTCCATCGAACCTAGTTCTCCTCCATACCTTATATGAATACTTTCGGAATAGATCATTATAAGAATCTTATAGATTTAATTATTACCTACTTCCACTCCTTTAGTGTGGTTATCGGTATAATTTTAGGATTTATAAAACTTTTTTCAAAGGATGATTTTAAAAAATCTTATGGAACGGTCCTTCATTCTATTGCGTTATTTTTGATTTTAAACAATGGTATTCTTTTCGGCCAAGGAAACTTGCGAACCGAAAACAAAATTACATTCGGATTTTATTATAGCTTAGTGTTATATTCCATTTCGGCCGTTTTTGTCTGTTTCAGCTATGTATTAGAGATTTTAGACCATCCTTGGAATTACTGTAAAAAACTTTTAGGAACGATTCCCGTTACTATTCTATTATCGTATTTGATTCCAAAGCTTTATTTTATTTCTTTCATAGACGTTCTTGGTTTTGGGATTTCCGTATTTACTACTGCTTGGTCTTGCAAAAAGATTTTAATATCTCAAAAATCTATCGTTTACCTCAACTTCCCTTTGATTTCATTCCTAATTTCTATCTGTTTTGTTTTAGATTTTCTTGGCACGCTACTTGATAGAAAAGACTTCTTTTTTATTGCGGAATTGTTAGCCGGATCAGTGCTTTGCTATATCGTTATTTTAGAACGGGCTTGTCCTTTTTTGTTTAGTAAATCTAAATCTACGATTATAAACATAGTTTCAGAACCGAAAGAATCCCCTATTTCTGAAGAAATTCAAGAAGAAACAAAATTTCAAGGTCGCAATTTATTAGAGGGTATCGATTTAAATTCGTTGAAATCAAACTGAATCAATTTATAACTTCCAAAAGATTTAAAGACGAAGAATTGAGACTTCCTGACTTTGCTGCAGACTTAGGCCTTTCCACTCATCAAGCTTCTTACTACCTAAACAAATATCTTAGTAAACGATATAATGATTTTCTGAATTTTTATAGAATAAACGAAGTTAAGATTATGATGAAAAATAAATCTAATTTTAATCTTTTAAATATCGCTCTCGAATGCGGTTTCAATTCTTCATCCTCTTTTCACAGGGCCTGTATTAGGTTTACCGGGAAATCCCCGCGTGACCTTAGAAATTATATTCAGTTAAATTCTAGCAAAGACATAAATTCTTAAAATACAAACTTCTCATTCGAATTTCTAATTCTTTTGTATGATACTTTCATAGATGACAGCTTTAAAGAATTAGGATTATTTTTTCCCTTTCAATAACCTGCCTATCATATCTATGATCATCTTCTGATCCTTGGGAGATAACAGGAAAAAATCTTTGATCATCTTTCGGACTCCAGAAGTTCGATCCAGCTTGCGATGAAATGTATTTTCCGCATCCAAAGCGGCAATATCGAAAGCGTTCATTTTATTTTTTTGTGGCCCATTTTTCATTAAAAGCCAATCCTTTCGAAATCCAAATTTATGTTCGATCACAAGAGCGACTGGATCCGATACATCTCGTTCGCCCGAAAGAATGTTGGAAACCTGTTGCTTGGAAATGCCAACCTCCTCTCCAAATCGGCTCTGAGTCATTCCTGTTTCAGCAATGATCAATCTCAGTCTTCCGGATTGTGTTTTTAAATCAAATGAATTCATTGAATGCTTCTGAGTTGGCAATATTACGGAAGTTAAAGGCCACCCATCGAGAAAGCGCAAGAAATTAACGCATTGTAGGGTTTTGTAAAAACCTTCCGAGTTTCGGTTCGTAATAACGAGATTTGTAATAGTAAAGACCAGTGTCTTTGTCTTCGATCTGTCCTGTAAATTTGTAACGGAATATATCCGGTCCATACGAATCATTTCTATTAATTGATCCGTACGGTTCATATGACACGTAACTCACTCCTGGCTCCGGTCCCGATGCAGGATTGCCCGCTCCGTCCGTTATCATCGTAACAGATCCCAAATGATCCGGGTGATAAAAATACATGTTCCAAGGGGTTAGTGATTAGGAATTAGGGGTTAGGAACTCGCCACTCGAAGCGGGCGTGCCTCTGCGAAAACTTTCCGAACTTCCAGCGCAGAGTCGCGCTCTTCGTTTCAATCTGCAACGCACCATTTCAATCTTTTTATATATTCCCATTTCTGCATTCAGTTCATGGTGCGTTGCAGTATTTCCACTTCGATCGCTCACGCAACTGTAGTCCGATTCTTTCCTGTTGCCCGATCTGAACGTTCTTGTTCAAAACATCCCATCGAAACCGTTTCGTTTTTGCGTTTCCCTTCGTTATGTTGGTTCGGCTCCTGCTATTTTAATTTTTGCGAGGCTCAGTCAGGAGATATCGATCTATAAACTCTTTTTCTTCTTGATTGATAATATATCAAACAACCATCCTCATTTTGTAGCTGCACAACACATAAATCCCTACAATCGTTGCGACGCGTATCTCTTGCAACAAATAGATCTGAATATTCCTCATCACAGCGTTTCAGACATACCTCTAATTTTATATTACAAGCTTTAATTTTTTCAATTTCAGATCTTGTCATAGAAGACCTATCATATTTAACAATTTCCATAGGATTCTCTTGTTGAATCGAGCAAAAGGAAACATAAAAAATCATTTGTAATATCCAAACTAATGATCTTTCATTTACTTCATTCAAAATATTATTTATTTGCAATTGTGTGCATCAAGCAACCGAAGCAAACAGACGTTTATATAAAAATCAGCATCAACCTTGTTGTTGCTACTATTGTTATATACTGGAAGACAAAGCGAAAGGATGGTGGAACTAACCAGTTCACTACAGTCTTTTTGAATTCCAAGATCCTCGCCTCGACAATCAATATAGCAAATTAGAAAAATCAAAATAATAATTCTTTTCATAATAAACTATTTTCCGTACCATAGTTTATGCTTACTCGAACGAAAGCTTTCATAATGGATCGAGCAACAATCAGTACCTATGAATTTATTAATGCATCTATCTTTACAAGTTCCCCAATCAGAATATCGAACACTTAAACTTGGATACTCTTTTTTGCAGTTCAAGATGCACGCATCTAATTTTATATTGCATGCTTTAATCTCTTCGATCTCGGCTCGTGGAATCGATTCTCTTGGTCTTTCGTAATTTTTATAAGTAATAATTTCTTTTTCTTGGTTATTTTTACAAAAAATTACAAATATCATAACAGATAAATATAATATATTTTTCAAATCGGATTTCAAGTATGTCAATCTTTACAAGTCTGCTTTTGCAACAAAAGAGCTAAACACAAATCTATCGTCGCTCTATTTTCTTCTACTGGATACTGAGAGGCTGTCAATAAACCAGGAATGCAAACGCCTTCAAATACATTATTTTTTTGTTCTTTACATGAAGAAAAATCGATTCCCAATTTACTACAATTGATAGTATAAATAAAAACCAAAGATCCAATTACTAATTTTATTTTTGTCATAATTCTATTGCTTCCATTGGTTTAATATTCTGAATACTATTCTCCCGAAGGCGAAGAAACACAAGAAAAGTAGATAAGCATAACGACTGTACCAAAATCAAATTCTTTTCCGCTCCTTCTAATTGAGCCATCAGTTCCAGCAATGCCCCCATGATTATAATAATATTCACCTTCGTAAGCATCTTGAGCTAATGATCTTTGACCTTTGCAACTTACCGTCCCTCCTTTCTCGAAGAAAGTATTGATTCTTTGACCGGGATTAAATTTTGAATCAAACATTCCATTAGTTGGATCCGCTTTTTGATCATGCTTAGCACTATAAGAATTCATAACACCAAGATTGATTATAAATAGCATACGGCATGCATCTGCCCCCATGGTATCCTTACATTCTTTACTATTCGCCCAAACCGCAATTAATTGACCACTTTGATAATTTGCAGTATTTTGAACGTCATTGCCCATAAAGTTCCTCCACCAGGTGCCAATCTTCCTTTGGCTAAAAATCGTATTTCCAACGTCCCAATAATACCTACCCTTCGGAACAAACGTCGCGTTATGCACAAATCGATTAACTCCCTTCGAAATCCCGCTCGTGCTCAACTTCTTGTCTAAGCCATTCGAATTAAAATCCTTCCCCATTGCATGACCAACAATCCGGTTCACCATGTGCATGAGACCGGCACCGCTTACATGACCGCTCGGATCGCGGAAGCTCACGGGATTCCCATCCACATACATATAACGATTCATACCGTTAACGTTAGTCGGCATAACTACCGAATCCGCTTGCAAGAACCTTCCTAACGTCGGCTCGTAATATCTCGATTTGTAATAGTAAAGACCAGTGTCTTTGTCCTCGATTTGTCCCGTAAACTTGTAGCGAAATATATCCGGACCATACGAATCGTTTCGTACAATCGATCCATAAGGTTCATACGACACGTAACTCACGCCTGGTTCCGGACCCGATGCAGGGTTCCCCGCTCCGTCCGTAATCATTTGAATCGATCCCAAATGATCCGGATGAAAAAAGTACATGTTCCAAGGGGTTAGTGAATAGGAATTAGGCATCAGGGGCGTGCCTCTGCGAAATCTTTCTTGTCTTCCAGCGTAGAGTCGCGCTCTTCGCTTCAATCTGCAACGCACCATTTTAATCTTTTTGTATATTCTTGTTTCTTCATTCATATCATGGTGCATAGCAGTATTTTCGTAAACTCAATGATCGCTCACGCGGTTGTAGTTAAATATCTTACTGCCATTTGATCCGAACGCCCTTATTCAATACAACCCCTTCGAAATCTTTCCAATTCTTGCGTTGCTCTTCGTTATGTTAGTTTGGCTATCTGCTATTTTAGTTTTTGCGAGACTTATTCCTTCTGTAAGCATGTGAATAAAAATTTTCTCAATTTTTGAATTATAACTATACCACGGATAAAATATGGCTAATGAAACTGAAATAAATGAAGTAAATTTATATCCTTCAGGATAAACATTTTCAAACCAAAGCAAATTATCGTTTTGATCGTAAAAACTCAAGTAGAGATAGCATTTCGTTGGGCTAATTATTGGTAATATACCAAAAGAATACAATGTGAATGGAGTATTTATCAAGATTATAGGTAAAGAGTTTATACAATTGAATTTCGCATAACTAGAATGCTCACCTTCTGATATCTTATCATTCGTTAAATTTTTATTAATCTCTACTTCTATATTCTTGATAATTTCTTTGGTTATTGATGAAAAAATTAAAGGATATTCCGTGTCTTCTTGTGCAATTGAAAATGAATATTTAAATTTGGCAAAGACTGAAATATGAAAAGATTTTAATGATTTATTTTGAACAGGTTTATTGAGTGTATCATTGTCTATAAATATTGTAGCACAACAAGTCATGAATAAACCAATGAAAACAAACAACATATTAGAGATTATTTTTTTCATTTATTACCTACTTAATCTGGGGAAGGTGAGCTTGAAACATAGAAACAAATTGGATTTCCTGCTTCATAGCCGCAAGTAACTATCTTCTCTGGATTCTTATGATGATACATATCATTACCTTTTTGAAATGTAGATATTCCAGTCCCTACGAGAAATGGTCCTATGTATTCGTGACCTGCAATGGTAGCAATTATTCCGACGACAAACTGAAAGGTCCCATCTACCATTAATAAGGTACCGCCACCTGTTTCAATTTGCTCCTTGCGATGTTCTTTTGCGGCTCGATGTCCATAAAAATACCCTTGGGCCATAGCTTCTAGATCCCAATTCGTTTGCAAACCGACAACGACCGCTTGTTTCCAAGCTTCTTTAGTTCCTACTTTACTAGGGGCACTAAATGCTCTTTTTGAAAATCGATTCACACCTTTCGAAATTCCACTCGTACTCAATCTCTTGTCGAGACCATGCGGACCAAAATCCTTCCCGATCGCATGACCGATAATCCGATTCACCATGTGCATCAGTCCAGCGCCGCTAACGTGCCCACTCGGATCTCTGTATGAAACAGGATTTCCATCCACATACATGTAACGGTTCATACCATTCACGTTAGTCGGCATTACTTGAGAGTCCGCTTGTAAAAATCTTCCGAGGATCGGTTCATAATATCTTGATTTGTAATAGTAAAGACCAGTATCCTTGTCCTCGATTTGTCCCGTAAATTTGTAACGGAATATAATCCGGTCCATACGAATCATTTCTATTAATTGATCCGTACGGTTCATATGACACGTAACTCACTCCCGGCTCCGGTCCACTTGCAGAATTGCCCGCTCCGTCCGTAATCATTTGAATCGATCCCAAATGATCCGGATGATAGAAATACATTCCGGTTACGGGCATTCCTCCGACAGATCCGCCGCCTGTCATCCCTACTCCTGGATTTTGGATGTTCGGTGTTCCCGGTGCTACGTTTGCGCCCATTGCCAAGATCCAAGGCGGATCGCCCTCTTTCCCGCCCGTTCCCGGCAACACTCCACATCCGGGTAAAGATGTTACGACGCTTCGAGTGACTAGTAAATAGGAATTAGATGTTAGGGGCGTGCCTCTGCGAAATCTTTCCGAACTTCCACCGCAGAGTCGCGCTCTTCGTTTCAATCTGCAACGCACCATTTCAATCTTTTTGTATATTCCTGTTTAATAATTCATAACATGGTGCGTTGCAGGATTTTTACTTCGATCGCTCACGCAACTGTAATTGATGTTTTCCTGTTGCTCAATTTGAACGCTATTGTCAAGATAACACCTCGAAATCTTTTCGATTTTGCGTTGCTCCCCGTTACATTACTCATCTCTGGATAATAGAGTGTCTAAAATTCTGCCTCCAAACGTGGGATTTGTGCTCAAACTAACGGTACTCTATTTTATAGGGATTAGTAGTTTGGCCCTCTGCTATTTTAGTTTTTGAGAGGTTTAGGCTATTTTCGACTTGTTCTGTAATACATTAAACAACCAAAAGTCTCTTTCACAAATTGAACACAAGAGTCTCTACATCTCCCTCTTTGATAATCATATATTCTTCGATTAGGGAATTTATCATTACATTCAGACAAACACGTATCCAATTTTGAATAACAATATTTTATTTCTTCCGAATTGCCTGTTATCGGTTCAAAATTCGAAATTTTGTAAGAACTTGGCTTCTTCGCATCTATAGTTTCAAAAATACATACGAAAGAAAAAAATATCATCAAACTTGATATCTTTATTGAAAGTCTTTTTTTATCTAAAAAGAGCATACTTTGTATTCTATTGTTTCAAAAATTAATCACAACCTAGCGCATACCACTGGATGCAAATATCTATATATTTACTTTGATTAGATTCCGGAGCAAGCAAAGCCTTTTTTTCCAAACATTCAACAAAGCATTTTCTTTGCTTATAATTGTCGCTTCTTCCATCAGACATATGATGAATATCATATAAAATATTACATGAAAAAAGTAATAATAAAATATTCGAAAAGATAATTATTATAAATAGAGTTTTCATATAACAAGCAGCCCCTATATTAATTTATTTTGTGTCACTATATGATTGTGTATCTTTACTTGAATCATGATAATATCCTTCGTATTCCCAACGACCATCGACAGTTGGGCCTTTGAAAGTAATTCCTACTTGGACATCATTGACTAATTTCTTATTCCAACGTTGAGCTTTATCTTCATAATCTTTCAATGCCCATGCTTGGATAAGATCGCAAGCCAATGGACTTTGCTTATTACATATTTCATTAACCCAATAGATTTTAACTTGGCGTCTTATCCAATCTTCTTCATAAACGACTGGCTGGGAGCCAAAGTTATCCTGTGCAGCAGATGTTGCATTATTATTTGCTTTTATTGTTGGATCAACTTGCTGCTTAATCCAATGAATTATCCCTTTCTTACCTATCGCATTATCCCAAAACTTTCCTGCATTGAGATAATACCGCCCCTTCGGAATAAACGTCGCGTTATGCACAAATCGGTTTACACCTTTCGAAATCCCACTCGTACTCAATCTCTTGTCGAGACCATTCGAATTAAAATCCTTCCCGATCGCATGACCGATAATCCGATTCACCATGTGCATCAGTCCCGAACCCGAAACATGACCACTTGGATCTCTGTATGAAACTGGATTCCCATCCACATACATATAACGATTCATACCGTTAACGTTATCTTGTAGTATACGCTCTAAATACGTGGTTTCTGGATGAACGGTAATACATATAACATCCATCCGTATTCAAAATCTTATCAATACATCGGTCTCTACAATTTTCCCTATTTGAGTTCTCTAAATATGAATAGGGATTTTTCTCGTTGCATCCTTTCAGACACAGATCCATTTTCATCGCACATTCTTTTAGATAATTAGTTTCTACTTTTTGATTTTCATTAGGTAAAAATTGTTCATATTTGTTTCTAATAATCTTTTCTTGCGAATCGGAAAAGCAAGTTATATGGATAAATAAAACACAAAACAAAGCCATTATTAAATTAGTCTTCATTCTAATATACTATTGATACTTTCTGATACAACTCCGTTGTGGCTTTTATGAAGCCGCTCTTTTCTTTGTCCGGATTTCCGGACAATCCTTTTCAGGTTTCACGGGACGATGCAGGGCTCTCTATTATTTTAGTTTTTGCGAGAGTATTTACAAGCTATCATTGCAAGAAAATTCTTGTTATTGTTATCGAATTTGTTTGCAAATCAATAAGTTCCCCTGAATTATCGGTATTGATATCATTAACGAAAAATCCATCAGATTCAATACCGCCGAAAACAAAAAGCTTTCCACTATTTAAGACTTCTAATATTGGATTGGCTCTGGGGCTTAGTAGGCTGATCTTTTTTACATACTTATTGTCGGTATTTTGAAAAACTTCACACGATGATGTAGGCTTAGATATTTTTTCATTATCAATGAATACATATCCTCCACAAATTATTACATTCCCATTTGATAAAAGATTCGATGTATGCGACCTTCTAGGAATATTTAGAGGAGAAGTGGTTAAAGCAAACAACCCGGTACCAGGAACATATATTTCTCCAAAAGGTTCATAACTAGTATGAGTTGCATTATCAATGACCCTACCGGAGGTGATGAGTACTGTTCCATTAGCAAGCAAAGTAGAAGTGTGACGAGCCCTAGAATGTAGTAAATTTCCAGTATTACTAAATGAACCAGTGTTTGGATTATATAGCTCAACAGATGAAAGCTGTGAATTTACCCCATCACTACCTCCGGCAATCAATACATTTCCAACATCTAACGTAGTAGCTGTATGATAAAACCTACCTACAGACATTTCGTTATTGCCCAACGTAATAGCATTGGAAGTTGGATTAAATACCTCTATTGACTTAACTACTTGGCCTTGAACTCCAATACCTCCTGAAATAAAAATATTACCATTATTCAGTTTAGTTGAAGCGAAATAAACTCTTCCGAAGTTTAATTTCGATCCGATCGTAAAACTCTTAGTTAACGGATCATAAATCTCTAACGAAAGAATCAGAAGATTATCATAGCCAGCACCTCCAGCAATTAGTACTTTGCCAGAATCTAAAAGATGCATTGCAAAGGAAGTTCTTTCAAAGTTCATATCTCCAGCATATTTTACAATATTATCTACTTCATTGAAACTGTAACAAGATTTATAGATTGTGCCCATCCCATTGGTGCCGCCGCAAAACAAGACACTACCATCTAAAAGTTTTACAGAAGAATGCGCAAATCTACCCTGAAAACCTACATTTCTCAGAAACTGAATAATTACTAATTGTTCATTAGAAATTAACGGAGTATGTTCATACTTACAATTCATTTGTAGAAACAAAAGTACAATGCTAAATATATACAAAAATCGATTTAAGAAAAAATAATTAGATCTATTTTTCATTATTTTCCACCTGTCCCTGTTGTTGCACAATGTTCCGGTATAGGATTTTGATTTCCATCTTGCGGGTCACCACTTTCAGTAGCCCCACAATATCCACCGCTAAACCGTGTTGTATACCAAAGATACAAAACGAACCCTTCTGTTCTAGGTTTTATCTTCGTTGGTCGATTTCCATTAAACATATTACCACGATTGTAAAATCTGGATCCATCACGCTGATTTTTTCCAGTGGCAATTGCAATAATAATAGCACAAGTTTCCTTACCGAGATTATCATTACATTCTTTACTCAATCCAAATAACCCTATCCCAACATCAACGGCATAATTCGCAGAGCTCTGGTATGAATCATTTCTCATAAAGGTATTCCACCAGGTGCCAATCTTCCTTTGGCTAAAAATCGTATTTCCAACGTCCCAATAATACCTACCTTTCGGAACAAACGTCGCGTTATGCACAAATCGATTCACACCTTTCGAAATTCCGCTCGTGCTCAATCTCTTGTCGAGACCATTCGCACCAAAATCTTTCCCTATTGCATGACCAACGATCCGATTCACCATGTGCATCAGTCCCGAACCCGAAACATGCCCACTCGGATCTCTGTATGAAACAGGATTTCCATCCACATACATGTAACGGTTCATACCGTTCACGTTAGTCGGCATTACTTGAGAGTCCGCTTGTAAAAATCTTCCGAGGATCGGTTCATAATATCTTGATTTGTAATAGTAAAGACCAGTATCCTTGTCCTCGATTTGTCCCGTAAACTTGTAGCGAAATATATCCGGACCATACGAGTCGTTACGATTAATCGATCCGTATGGTTCGTAAGAAACGTAACTCACGCCTGGTTCCGGACCCGATGCAGGGTTCCCCGCTCCGTCCGTAATCATTTGAATCGATCCCAAATGATCCGGATGAAAAAAGTACATTCCGGTTACCGGCATTCCTCCGACAGATCCGCCGCCGGTCATTCCACCTCCCGGATTTTGGATGTTCGGTGTTCCCGGTGCTACGTTTGCGCCCATTGCCAAGATCCAAGGCGGATCGCCCTCTTTCCCGCCCGTCCCCGGCAACACTCCACATCCGGGTAAAGATGTTACGACAAAAAGGGAAAGGATCAGTGCAGGAGTTCCCACAGCGCGCCAACCAAGTCTGACAAGTAACTCATTTCCATTTAGGAAATAAGGATACGATAAATAAAGGATTCCTAATAATAGCAAGAAATAAAATGCGTTGTAATACTGGGTCGGAGCTCCAGCCTGAAAGTATTTAGAATATCCGAATATGGAAATAAACTCAGATTGAACCCGGTTTTTCCAGTAATTTCCGCAATCAATCGTTACATCCTTGCAAAACAAATTTGTGGTAGCTCCCACAAACGATTCGATGGAAAAACTACTTGCAATTTTTTCTGTTCTAGGTCCGTCAGCTCCCGCAATCTGTAACGTCGCGTCTTCTCTTGTCCACTGCGCGACCAAATCTCCTTGCAATCCCCGAACATACAAAGTATGTCTTTCCGGTATTCCTGGGTTTCGAACGATTTCGTAATTTTCACCTAACGTATATGTTGAAATCAGAGATATGTCCGATACCGACTTCACTCGGTTTCCTTGAAAGTCGTAAGTATTGCTGATCGAACTACTCGTCGCATACGGGGTCAATTCGATCAGTTTTCCGTAACTGTCATAACGTAACGTGTCTCCGTTTCTTGAAACCATGTTCCCGCTCGCATCATATCCATAGTTCAACGTTCCAGTGCTTGGACTTGTGGCCGTTGTCACTGCGTTCGCGTGGGTTCCGTCGCCATAGTTTAAGGTATATGCGCCCTTTTGAATTAGATTTCCGTTTGCTGAAAAGCCAAAATTCTGTGTTCCGTATTTACCAGTTGCTTGGGTCACCCTTCCTAAATTGTCTAAAGTAAAGTTCTGGGTTCTTGTAGGGTTCAACTTGTCTTCAATTCTTGTAATATTTCCTTTAGAGTCGTATGTAAGTTCTGTGTTACCAATTACACTTCCATCCGGTTTTTTAGAAAGAATTGTTAATGGCTTTTTGTCCAAAGGCTCAAACCCGATTTCCATCGTCACTCCGTTTCCGGTCGTTCTTCTTACCGATGGGTTTCCGTTTGTGTCTAAGTAAGGCCCTTGATAGCTAACTACCGTGTGTCCGATGCTCGTTCCATCCGCGCTGTCCATTGTAATACTCGATAACGTACCGTTAGGGGAATAGAAATTGTGAAGCTTTGTTCCATCCGGATACGTTTCTGTGATCAGTCTTCCGAGGGAATCATAGTCCCTCTTGAAAATTGCGGTGATATCATCCACATACTTCGTCTTCTGGATCGTCTCCCCTCTTTGATTGTAGAAAAACTTTGTAATTCCCGCTCCGTCCGATATTTGTGTTACGCGCCCTTTCGAATACGGAACACTTCCATCGTCGTACACATATTGCACCGGAACTTCCGGACCGTTTGTATTTTGGGCGAGGATTCTTCCTAAAATGTCATAGCTAAAACTAATCGTCTTACCCCGAGCGTCGGTTTGAGAAGACAACCGACCCAAAGAGTTGTACGAATAAGTGATCGTGCCCGAATTCGGATCTTGTGTGCTAATCCTTCTTCCTAAAGAATCATACGTAAAGGTAGAAGTAAGTCCGCCCGGGTCCGTGACCGTACTTACTTCCCCAAACGGGGAATAAGCGTAGGAAATCGTTCTTCCATTTTCGGTTTTGTTCATCGTCTGTCCGAGTTCGTTCTTAGTAACGACTTCCGTTTTGGTTTGTCCGTCCGGATAGGCGGTTGTTTTTGTTTCGGTAAATGCCGTCTTGGTTACGTTAGTCGTAATCACTCCGCCGCCGGGACTCGGTTCCGTGATCGAGGTCAGTTCCCCGTCGGGATCATTGTATTGAAAGTTCGTATATTGAGGCGCGATACTGGTATAGTATTCGTTGGATTTGCGTATGAGTTGGCCTTTTGTATAGTCATAAAGGCTTTCTTCGATCAAGTTCACTCCTGCAAATGCAGTGTTACTTTCACTTCGAACCGTATTGCCCAAGGGATCGGTAAATATACGAGTCGTACTCGTATTCCCGCTTACATTGTCCCGAATCGTTTTCGTTACAGACTCGTTGTTATTCAAATTTGCTAAATCGTATTCGCCCATGTTCGTATATGCGTACGTTTCATTCGGACTGGATTCTCCTGGATACGTTACGTTCGCCTTCCTTCCATACGCGTCATAACCGGTTAATGCAATCGCTCCGTTTGGATCTGTCGATGAAGTTTCAAGTCCCATCGCAAGATCATACGCAGTAGTCGTGACATGTCCCAGTGCGTTTGTTTTTGTCACCGGAAAAAGATTCAAAACCGCGTCATACGAAATCGTATTCACTCCGATAGACGGATCATTGATCGAAATCACATTCCCGAAAGAATCGGATCCGAACGTTGTAGTAATTGGAGACGCGCTCGAAGGAAACTGAGTTTGAGAAGTGATCGTATCTCCCGTATATCCGAATTGCGTGTCTTCTACCCAAGTCCCGTCTACGTTCTTTCTCTTACGCAAAACCCTACCCATTCTCCAGGTCGTTGTATCGTGCAAATAACTCGTTGTGTTCGTAATCGAATGGGATCCCAAATTCTCCGCTTCACTCGTTGGAAATCCGTATCCATCATACGAAATCGTTTTGTTCGAAGTTAAAACAAGATTTCCATCGTGATACGAATTCGATACTACACTTCCAGGAACTGCAATCTCTGTCCCAAAAGGATTCGGAAAGTTGAATGCAGAATACGTTGTATTACTCATCAAATTGCTGTTTGCGTTGTAACTTCTCGTAGCTTGAGCCGCACCCGCTAAACGATAATCATTTTGAAAAAAGTCTGTGACCTGATAAAATCCTGTGTTTATATCCGTTTCCCGCACAGAAGCAAACCCTAAACTTCTCGAAACAGCACGAGTTGCTAAATACTGTCTTGCGTTTGTATATTGATACGTTGTGGTCTTTACAATCCCGGCCCCTAGTCCTTGAGTATTTTGAGTCACCAAAAATCCAGGGGACACACTCGGAAGATCCGGATAATTTCCGGAACCTACGTTCACCGCTCCTGGATGTGTGTTTTTAAGTCCGTATTGAACATTCGAACTTTGACCCGCTCCGTTGGATGTGGATAACAACATGTCTTCCCCGGAGTTTCGAGCAGCATTGGTTCGATAATAAATTTTACCTACCGATTTGTCTGAAGAAAGGAATGCAATACTCACATCAGAAACTCCATCCAAGTTCATATCTTGCAGAGAAATCTGATACAAATCCGATCTTTCAATTCCGTTAGAATCCGTATATTCTTGAGTGGAAAATCCTCCAAAAGAATAACCAGGGCTATAATAAAAAGCTCCGTCTCCTCTGGAAAGATATGTTTCTATTACATGACTTTCTCTATTAAACAATACTAAATCGGATAAACCGTCTCCATTCACTTCTCCGAAATTAAACTGAACTAGGTTTTTGCCGTTTCCAGCGTTTAAGCCTGTAATCACGGGAGGTAAAAAACTGCTTCCTGTAAAAATTGAGACTGAAACTTGAGTCCCTATAAAAGAAATAAAATCTAAAACACCGTCCCCGTTTACATCAGCGAGGGTACTTCTATCCGCGTCTATCTGATTAGAAAGGGAGTAGGTTCGTATTTGAGAACTCCCGTTACTTGTATTGAAACTTCTCACTTGAAGCGCGTAGGTCGCTTGTCCCAAAGTTCCTTGCGCATAGATCGAGGCGATTTGTGTGTTAATCGCCTGGCTTTGTTGTCCCACAAAATTCATTTTTGCGCTTACGATATTGTCTAAAGCGGCTTGGAGAGTCGCTACTTCGGAAACCGTATACGCATACCCGCTGCCGTTGGTTTCCCAAATATCGGCCAGGAAACCATACCCGTTCGTATTTAAGTAATCAATGAGATTCTGATATTCCATCGGATCCACGGTTACACCAAGAGCCAAAGGATAAAGATCCGTAACCGCCTTCACTCTTGCATGATTGGTTTGATACTGCGCCATCAAAACATCCAATGCGGCTTTCTGTGCCTGGAGAGCCGTCAATGTGGAGTTATCATACGTCTGGACGAGCTGAACATAATCCGCCTTTCCGTCTCCCGTTACATCGATCATCGAATTGATATAGAAGTCGCTCCCTCCTCCGATTACAATCGGATTGTCAAAGTAGCTTTCCCGATTGATATATATGGAAAAACTTCCTCCGTTCGAATGTACAAAGTCGGTCAGTTCGTCCCCGTTCATATCCGCAAAAAAATCGGCTACGGGTCGATTGCTCGCAAGTGGAGTCGCATTACTCGGTGAATATTGAAATCTGTACTCATACGGACTGAATACCTTCATGTCTCGATTCGCACCGACCAGATTCACATTTCCAAAAACCACCGGAGAACTGAAGTTTCCTCCCGTGGAATAAACCGCCCAAAGTTGACCCCCGTCTTCATATACAAAGTCTGTCTTTCCGTCTCCGTTTAAGTCTGTGGGTTGATAAAACGTATTGTAATGAATTGGCACATTAGGACCATTGAATGTTACAGGACCTTGTCCAATCCTTTGGATGTGTCCTACTAAATGGATCGATCCATCCGCTTCGTTTCCATTTAATGTAGCAAAATCAAGAATTCCGTCTCCGTTTAAATCCATCGGTAACCACGCGGTCAACGCGGAATCCACTCCGTTGTCACAAGCCCAAGGCCCGCCCCAACTTAGGAAACTAAGACAGTTACCGGCCAGATAATTAAAAAAGCCGCCATTCCCTCCCCAACAGATCGGAATAGCCGCACAAAGGCAAGATGCGATTCCCAAATTGCACGCGTTACGATCCGGAACGGGAACTTTGACTACATACTGCAAGGACGCGTCTACATTAGAATCTAACGCGGACGGATGATACGGTAAACCTCCATTAAAATATACATTCAATACATCTAATGCAATGTTAGGCATAAATACGATCAACGATATCGTATTACTCAGTGTTTGGTAGTCTATGTTTCCGGGCGAAAAATTTCCTGAATGATTTGTATAGGAAAAATTCAGATCTGCAAAATTCTCAGAACCAAAGGTATTACTTCCAGATCGTTTGATTTTTTGTAAAACCGACCTTCCAGTTACAGGTCCGGTTGTATAATCCAGATCATAAGTCCGAAAGGTCGCTCCTCCGACCAGAATCTCGATTGTATCTAGCCGTCTTTGGGTTCTAATTAAGGTTCCTAAAGAGTAGTTCGGAATTTTGTCGTTTCGATTTTCGTAGTTAAACCGGATCGTTCTGTCGTTATATGTGATCGTAGAAGGATAATAGTCTCCGTTCGCTACATCAATCGGCGTATATGTGACGTCATATCCGTTTCCAAACGGATCTTCTTCTCTCGAAAGAGCCCATTCTCTGATCGATCCGGCCGTTCTTCCCAGAGCCGGAATTCGGGAATCCAAACTTCCACCAAAGATATATTTTCTTCCGTCTTTGTTCGTAGCAATCCAAGTACAAGGTCCGTCTCCGCAAGTTCCCTGCGGTTCAAATTTTATATATGATTCTTTTCTAGTATGATAGACAGTTTTATTTCCACTTATGTCCACGAGCTCGCCCGACAAACCGGAAACATACGAATCTTGGCCGTTGTAGTTGATTCCGTTCGATGGATTTCTGGAAATAGTTGGAATTCCATTTAAACTCCAACCATATCCTACGAGTCCGTTTCCTCCGTTTGAATTGTACGACAAGGAAAGATCCGGAATCACCCCCTTTGTTCCAGGTGGAAGTTCTATTTCTACGTGAGTCGATGCAGATCCGTCTGGACCCGCTTGGATTACAGGAAGTTTTTGAGGAATTCCACCCGCAATAGCGGAAGTTAATGCGTTAAACACATTTTGAATCCCTTCTAACAAAGAAAAATTGAATACAAAAAGAATCGAAACTCCAACAAATACTATTCCAATAAATCGCAATTTCATATAAAAAACCTCTAAAATCTTTGTTCACTAAACTATAGTTAGTTGCAGATTCCCTAACACTCTCTAATACAGTCCTCAAATAGAAAACTTTATATTTTGTGATGTTTTAGCCACTTGTACACGAATAAATGATTTCTAGGAATTACTTTTTCGTTTTTAAATTACATTGATGAATGTTTTGTATTTATAAATTATAATTTTAAACTAATGTTAATTCGAAGTATTGGCTTTTATTCTCTATTTTATAAAATGATGATATTTCAAATTATAAACATTTGAAATACGAAGAATATTCTATTTACAAGAAAGCGCATTTCATACTTTTGGATGTAATTTATGAATGGTTTTATTCAATGTTAGTGAAAAGAAAATTATATATTCTAATTTTTGCATGTATTTCACACTTTTCCCCCGCCCTATTCGCCTCCGAACTTCTTCTCAAATCAGGAGAAGCGTTTCTAATCGAAGAAATCAACGAAAGCGCGGATGTAGTACAACTTCGCTGGAAAGGACGACAGTACAAAATCCCAAAATCTGAAATTCAAAGAATCGATTATTTAAAAAAAGGTCCGGAATCGTCGTATCATTATTCGGAATTTCGTTTAACCGACGGTAGTTCTATCCGAGGAATCATCGTTGAAAAGAAAAAAGACAAACTCGTATTTCGAACCGAGTTAGGGTTTGTAGAAGTCGAAAAATCCAAAATTCAAAACTTAAACGTGAATTCTTTGGAAACAGAAAATGAATCTCCCGAGTTACCTGACAAATACCTTTCCGGTAGATCCGGAGAAAACTTACTCTACGCAGGTGGTAACCTCCTCTTTCAGGCAAATCTTGGGTCTTGGCACAGGAATAATCCCGGAACCGCCGGTCTTGGGTTTTTTATCGAAAAAGGTTTTTTGAACCATCCACTTTGGTTTTTCGGATTTCTTTCCGAGTATTCTGTCGCACCCGGCGTTCAAGGTTCTATCAATCTCTGGAATCAATCCATCTATTTCGGTAAACAATTCGGCAGCTTTGCCCCCTACTTCCTATTAGGCGGCGGGGCGACTTCTGTTCAATGGAAGAGCGACTCTCGTTCCTTCAACGGAACCGATCCAGAACTTTTAGGGGAAGTCGGTTGGGCTTGGGAGTTTGCAAACGGATCTCGTCTTAGACTCGGACTTAGATCTCAATGCACTTTTGAATCCGGGGATTCTTTATGCAGGTCCGGAATTCGTATCTCTTGGGGGCTTTTGTTATGATTTTATTTTTCAAAAAAGAAAGGCAATTAGGATACATTCCATGTTAAACGCGTCCCCCAACCATCCGGAGATTTTAACACCTATTTACGGAACTTTGCAGGTGATTTTTTCAAACTTGAGAATCAATCGTATTTTTAAGATAACTCGGTTTACCTTTTTTTTCACACTAATCTTGCATTTTTTCAACTGTCAAAACTCTCCGCTTTCCAATATTCACGATGCGGGAAACGCCAAGGTTACATTCGCATTTGTTTCCCAACTAGGCCCTCGTTCTGCGACTCTCTCTTGGGAATGTTCCTCTTCTCTACCGGGTTCCGTTTTGTACGGCAAAGGTGCAATCGAATCCGTTGTTACTAGTTTAGAAAATTCTAAAATTCATTCTATGATTCTTCCCAATCTCGAATCCAATACCGATTATCTCGTGTATGTTTTTTGTTCTTCCGACTTAAACAAACTTCAAGGAGTTCCTCTTACTTTTAAAACTTGGATCAGTGATTTTCCAAACAGGACTCGTGGTCTTTGGGTTGTGGGTGGAATCGGCGCGGACGCTTCTCCCGTTGCTGAAATTGATTTTTTTGATCCTGTAACTTCTACTTGGTATCCGGCCGCAACTTCGATTCCCACACCCCGCGCTTTTGCAAACATAGTCTCTCACAAAAATAAAATCTATATTATAGGCGGAATGGAAAAACAAGGAATCAACTACATAGCTTCTAAAAAAACTGAAGTCTATGATCCGTATACAAACCAATGGACAACTCTTGCAGATATGCCCGTCGCCAATCAAGGAGGTGTAATCGCTTCAGTCGGAGAAGAAATTTTTATCATCGCGGGAACGACAACTATAGATATGGTGACCGGTACGATTTTAAATACGGTTTCTCGTTTTGCTCCTGGAATCGGACAAAATGGTTTATGGCAAAGTTATACGTCTCTCACAGCGATTTTTTCCAGAGTAGATATGTCCGGTTGTGGTCTCAAATGGAAATATCTTTTTTACCGGAGGAAGATTCACAAACGACGGAACCTCTCAAGCCACGTCCGATTCCTATTCCCCTTCGATCAATTCCACGTCTGCCGCTGGAGAACCTTCTATTACAATCGCAAGGCACGGTGCGGGTTCCGCTTGTGTTAAACCTTTAAATAGTGATCCATTCCCTACAGATCCTGAATGGATTGCAGTCATCGGAGGTTCTACAGGAGTTAGCACTCTACAACCGATCACTTCCATTACTATAACGAATAGAACCGACTTTTTTCAAAACGG
>NZ_AHMT02000021.1 GCF_000243815.2 Leptospira alexanderi serovar Manhao 3 str. L 60
TTTACCAAAGTCAGCTGCAAGGTCTGTCCGTCTCGGTTTTTCGTAGAAAGAACTGTGAGGGCAGGTCTTATCGTAAATATTCTTAACAAGTGGAAAAATCACTTTTGAATTCCTGTCGTCGACGTTTCCAGGAGTAATCATAAATGATAATATTTCACCTTGATCATTTACGATTAAATGCAATTTAAAGCCATAAAACCAGCCTGTGCTTGATTTCCCTCGTTGTGCAGTATCTTTAAATACTTTACAGCGTGTTCTAAAAACTTCATTTTATTTTACCAAAGATCAAGCTGCAAGGTTCTGTTCAGTTCCGGTTTTTTCCATAAGAAAAAATCGAGACTGGACAGGTTCTTATGAGAATGGATTCTTCTGTTGTCGCATACTTTGAGAATCGTAGAATCAATGAACGATATTCCCGAACATTTTCCCAGACAAGAATTTGATAGAAAGGAAGCTATGACAGATAACGCGTTAGGCATCAGTTCAACAAAACGATTGTAACTTACCGCTTTTGGAAATTCCGATTTTAAATTCTTTTTTATTTCTATCAGATAATAATTTTTAAATTCTCTATAATGAGAAAGATGAAAACAGACAACAATCGTTGCTACTTCACTCAGGCTTAACTGAAATTTTCGGTTTCTTTTTCGAACCACCGGACAAAAGTATTTTCACGTTCCAGTTTATTTTTTGTTGTGTACAATAATCGTCTATCGCACAAAATATCTCTGTCAGATCCATATTTAACCCCTTTCTTGCTGGAAATTTAGTTCAATATGTGATCTGGCGCTTTTCTGTACAAGAGCTTTCTCTGTTTTCCTTCTTACCGACCCTGCTCACGTTATCTACGTGTTGATGAGTTTATAGCCTATAATGATTTTTGAATCTATTCGCATTGAAAACCTTTTTGAGAGAGAATTGATTCTTAAAGATATCGTTACTATCGGAAAAATTTCCAAAAAAATTTATTTCGAAATGATTTACACTTTATATGGTTCCGATATTTACTTGTAAATACGAGGTTGGTCTACCGACCCTCAAATAAGTTATGTAATAATGTTTGGTTTTAAGTGTTACAATGCTCAAGACTTTACACGTCGAATGTGAGATGATAAAAGATAAGCAATAAATTTTAAATACTAAATACTAAATGACAATAGAGTTGTTGAAAATTAATCCTCTGTCCGTTTCTGCCCTATTGAAATGGGAGTTTGAAGCGGTTTTGTTAAACTGAATCATGGAATTTTTCAACAACTCTATTGATGTCTAAATTCTCTTGGATGTTTTCGACTAAAAATTTGTTTCAAAATCTTAGGATGTGCGGACTTCTATTTTTTGTTACGAATTTGCTGAATGGTTATAGTTGATTTCTTTTAAAATTTTGAGACAGGCTTCAAATCTTTTAATCGGTAATCAGAGTTTCTGCGAACTTTTCAGTTTCTCATTTGAGATGTAAATATAAATTTTAGACGTAGAATTTTAGGCCCTTGTTATATAGCTCTTAGTAATATACAATTTTCTAAAATAAATATCTTATAATAGGTCGGAACTACAGCCTATTCTTCAAAAAAGAGAAAGTTCTGAATTTAAAAGAATTAGAATTTTTTCATAAAATTTCGAACGATTACATCTACCAAAAGAACCGTAAAAAGTATGGCAAATACAAAATGCTCCTTGTATTTGACGAAAATGAAAGTAAGGGAGGAGCCTCTTGGAAAGATTTTAGCAACCAAAAAATTGGCAATTCAGAAATTTTGTTTATCCAACGAATTTTTTCAAAGAGGAAATCTATCTTTTTTTCAATTTTAATAGACTTTAATAATTCTCGAGAATCCCCAGAAAGGTCATCTGCGTAAAATGGCAGTTGTATAATGTTGTTCAGAATTTTTCTTTGGGACGGTTTCCCGACCTTAAATCACTATTAAAAACTAGCATTGAATTAAAGTTGTGAGAATTTTAGGGAAAAACTGTAAAAAATCAGAATATTATAATATTTACCCATAGAGTAAAGATCAGATCCAAAAAAGGAGATTTTTTTCAAAAAGCAGAACCGATTGAACGATTCCCGGAACCGTTACCGGTATGAAGACAAAAAAAGCAAAACAACCAATTCGACATTTGCGCTTATTGAAACCAAACCGTTCTGGAAGAACGCAATCTGATCGGAAAGCTATTTTAGTTTTGGATTCTCAAAGGAATCTGAAGAAGCTGGGTTCTCCAGCAGATCTCAATATTCCTAAAGAACTGGTTCCATTTTTAAACAGAAGAATTCGTGACGCGGGTTCTTTAAGGTTACTTTTGAATCACTGTATTTATAAAAAATGGTATTTGCTATCGGTTCCAAAGCAAACTCAAAGAGATAAGATTGGTTATCAAAAACAAAAGCTCGAATTGAAGAGATTTCCTTTTCGACCTTTTGAAGATGATTGGATAGAACTCAGGAGACTTGCGTTTCTTTATGGGGTTTCAATGTGTAGAATGTTTGTCAAACTACTTGAAACGGAATTTTTTCCCCCGAATCCCAACCGCCTTCGGCCTCCCGGATTCGTCAGAGAAAAAATTCCATTTCCAACAATCACTCCCATCACCACTGATCAGCACATCCAACCCGAAGACTTGAGCATTCTTCAAGAAGGAGAATTCATTCAAATAGCGAGTTGAGTTTTCAGGACGGATATAATAGTACGAAGCAAAAGCTGTCTTGAGCAGACGTTGATTTCCCTCAGATACAGCATTTGAGACACCACAGCGACTCCATCGATCTTTAGCCCATCTGTAACGAATGTCTTTGGACCTTGCAGAATGGTTTACTGATCGATGGTTAGGGTAAATTCCCCAAAGCCAAGGATACCCTTCATCAGTCATCAGAGGTGTGTGTAATGGAAGATGATCCTTGATGATTGGTCCTAATACAGATGCCTTCTGATTGGGCACTGAATTAAAAAACACAGGGCCTTTCTTCACTCCAATTGTGTGAACTAGAGTGCCGACTTGCCTTCCTCCTAAGCTGTCAGAAAGGTAAATAGAGGCTGTACTTCCTCCATGTCTGTATCGTTTTCTTCCGCCATTTGCTCGCTGTGAAGCTGAAAAAAGCACCATCGTATCAGCTGAGACATATGGTCTATTTTCCATTAAATGAGTAATATCAGTGTTTTCGTCAGGGGGTAGGGTGAAGCCTTTGAACTCTCGATCAAGAGCGTCATATGTCAGTTGCTTGTATTTTGGTAATTGCTGTGAGGCAAAGACTTGGAATCTTTGCTTCAAATTTGCCGCGCCTTTGTATGATACATTCAATCGTTTACTAATCTCAGTTGAAGTGAGGGTCTTTGGAAATTGTATCATGCTCTCATAGAGAACGTATGAGAACATATATAACGGAATTTTCATGTGATGAGGGGAGTGTAGCTCAGTCTTGACGTTAGATACCTACATCCCTCACAGCGGATCAATTCAGGTTGAGTTGATATCTCTTTAGTTAATAGCTTGCCTGGGCAGTTAGGGCAATACTTTGGGTAGAAGTCATTCAGGATCTTCTTAGTGAGGTTCGTAAAGAAGTCAATGTTGATTGCTGGGTTCTTACGTTTCTCTTTCAGTTGTGCTGATGTCAGTGGTTTAGGACGTGAAGGTGACTTGGTGGGTGCTAAAGGAGTGAACGTATTTGTGATACTCAAATTCAGATCTTGAGGGATCTTCATTTCAGTAGGACTCTTACTTTGTGTTTCAGGTGTTACAGGAAATAACTGATTCCCATTTCGGTTGTGATAAGTCTGATGAGATATACAGATTTCAGACCAAGTCACGATGTTCTTGTCGGATTGATTGGGAAGTGTTGAAGATAATGTTTTTAGAGCTGCTTGCATAACTTTTTATGAAAAAAAGCAAAGCTCGATACCAGATTTAAAAACAAGGAATTTTTTCTATGATTTTGTTTTCTTAATGCAAAAGCTGAAAATCAGGAACATGGAAGAAGGATCAAAACTGCAATTCAGGATTCAAAAATCAAATCCGATTCTTAGAAATTAAGATTCCTTCCGAGACCCTAAAGCGTTAGTCGAAATCAAAAATAGAATTTTAACCAATTGAGCGAAGAAACTAAAAAACTGGAATTTCAAAGAATTGATCAACGAGTTTGAATTTTTAAAATCAAAAGACCTCAATTCACTACT
>NZ_AHMT02000020.1:0-30000 GCF_000243815.2 Leptospira alexanderi serovar Manhao 3 str. L 60
GGTGTAGTAGAAAAATATTTAGAGAATCCCTATTGGCAATATTTCTGCGGGAATGAATATTTCGAACACGATTTTCCTTGTGATCCGACGAGTTTAGTAAAATGGAGAAAACGAATCGGCAGTGAAGGTGTAGAGAAATTCTTAGAAGAGACAATCTTGTTAGGACAACGAGAAGGTCAGATAACGCATCAAGAATTTACGAGAGTGAATGTAGATACGACGGTTCAGGAGAAAGCGATCACTTTTCCAACGGATGCGAAGCTGTATCATAAAGCCAGACACGTTAGTTGAATAAGCCGTAAAAGAAGGCATCAAACTAAGACAAAGTTATAAACGAAAGAGTAAATTAGCACTCATTAAACAAGGACGTTATTCACATGCAAAACAAAGTAAACGGGCCAAGAAAGAAACGAAACGTTTAAAAACGTATTTAGCTCGAGTAAAACGCGACATAGAGCGAAAAGTAGAAAATCCTAATAAACGACTTCAATCTCTTTTAGAAATTTCCGAGAAGATTCTAACGCAAGAAAAAAATAGTAAAGGTAAAATCTACAGCGTTCATGCTCCGGAAGTGGAGTGTATCTCTAAAGGTAAAATTCATAAGAAGTATGAATTCGGTTGTAAGACAAGTTTAGTTACTACCAGTAAATCCAATTGGATTGTTGGCGTTCAAGCCTTGCACGGTAATCCGTATGACGGTCATACTTTGAAGAATGCCATCAACCAGATGGAAAAGATAACCGGCTTTCGACCTAAGGAGTGTTATGTGGATCAAGGTTACAAAGGAAACGATCATCATCCGGTCGATGTGGAAGTTCACCTTTCCAATAAAAGCAGAAAGAAAATGTCTCGTTGGCAAAGGAAATGGATGAACAGAAGAGCCGCTATTGAACCGATCATTTCTCATTTGAAACAGGGTCACAAGATGGATCGGAACTTTCTGAAAGGTCAAGAAGGAGATCGTATCAATGCCATCCTATCCGCTGCCGGTTGTAATTTCAGAAAGCTATTCCGAGCTTTCTTTTTGTTTCTGGATCAAATTTCTCTTTTTCGCGTGCGCCTTTTTCAAATTTCTCTTTGGTGCAACCATTTTAATTAGGAGCTCACTTTTTCAGGGACGACTATTTAACCCTTTTCTTGCTGGAAATTTAGTTCAATATGTGATCTGGCGCTTTTCTGTACAAGATTTTTCTCTTTTTTCCTCCTTAGGCCGAACTCACGTTAATTATTTCCACTGTCCAGATGGGATTGTTTGAAAGTCCAAGATAGAATCAATATGCCAGTATTCCCCCTGAGGTTTTTGTAAAGTGCGCATGACGGTATCTCTCTAAAACTTCTACTTCCTTTTATCAATCCGATCATTTTCGGAACGAATCGTGGCGGAAGCGAGTATTACAGGTATTTTAGTATATTATTTTTTTCTAAAAAATATGGCGACTGAGATGGTTTCTAATGTCCTGTGGAGCCGAATCCGCCTGTCCCTCTTTCTGTCTTATCTGTAAATTCGGAAACCAGTTCCCAATCCGCATAACAAGTTTCACGAATGAGCAGTTGAGCGATTCTCATCCCATGTTCGATTACAAAAGGAACGTTTCCTAGATTCAAAAGAGGAATCATCAATTCCCCTCGGTAATCGCTGTCGATCGTTCCGGGAGAATTTGGAATTAAGATTTGATTTTTCGTCGAAAATCCAGATCTGGGTCTAATTTCAAAATGATATTCTTGAGGGATTGCAAAAGAAAGTCCGGTTGGAACGAGAACCACTTTGTTCGGTTCCAAGATTAGATTTGAATCCAAACAAGCGTGAACGTCGTAACCCGCCGCGTGTTTTGTCTGTAATACCGGAAGTTCGGCATTCGATCTTAATTTTTGAACCGAAATTTTCATGCGTTTTTTGTTCTCCTACTTTTAAAAACGGACAGGATTCTCTTGTTTCGGCGGTAAAGAGAATTCCAGAATTTTTTCCAGAACTTCGATAACAATTTTTAAATCTGTGGAATTAAAAGTTTATATTATGAAATTCTGATAAATGCCGCAATTTTAACAAGCTCTGTTTTGCCGTTAGCTGTTCCGTAATTGAATTTTGGCGCGACTTCCTATGTTCTGTTTCACGGTGCTCAGAAATCGAATATAACATGGATTCGATCATATCGTTTATGAATCGAACGGATGTCCATTTTATAGTCTCTCAAAGAGCCAGTTCCTGAGACGGGCCACTGGAATTCTTTCCTGAACCATGCTGTCCCTTTCTCTAACGGTAACGGTATCATCCTTTAGAGTATCATAATCTACTGTAATACAAAAAGGAGTTCCGATTTCGTCCTGTCTACGATAGCGTTTCCCGATCGCGCCGCTGTCGTCGTATTCAATATTTCCGAGCTTGGAAAGGTCCGCGAAAATTTCTCTGGATTTTTCAGGCAATCCGTCTTTTTTCATCAAAGGAAAAACGGCCACTTTAACTGGGGCGATCTTGGGAGAAAAGCGAAGGACGGTTCTTATTTCCCCATCCGGAAGCTTTTCTTCTTCGTAAGCGTCGGTAACGACGGCGAGAAAAAGTCTGTTTGCACCTAATGCAGGTTCAACGACAAAAGGAACGTATTTTTTATTCTGAACCTGATCCTGGTATTTCAGGTCTTCGCCGGAAAAGTTTTGGTGTTGATTCAGATCGTAATCTGTCCTGGAGGCGATTCCCCAGAGTTCCCCCCATCCGAAGTTGTATTTGAATTCGATATCGGAAGTGCCTTCGCTATAAAAAGATAATTCTTCCTTTTCGTGTTCTCTGATTCTTAGATTTTCCTTTTTGATTCCCACCTGTTCGACGAGCCAATTCATACAATAATTCACCCAGTGAGAAAACCATTCTTTCTGAGTTCCCGGTTCGCAAAAGAATTCCATTTCCATCTGTTCGAATTCCCTCGTTCTAAAAACGAACTGACGGGCCATGATTTCGTTACGAAAAGATTTGCCGATCTGAGCGATTCCGAACGGAATCTTTCTTCTGGTGGTGGAGACCACGTTCTTAAAATTTAAAAAGATTCCTTGAGCGGTTTCCGGTCTGAGATAAATATCCAAGGAATCTTCCGCACTCGCGCCGTGAGAAGTTTTGAACATGAGATTGAAGTCCCGTGCTTCGGTAAATGTTCCTCTTTGTCCGCAGCTCGGACAGGAGAAGTTATTTTCTTTGATGACTTGATTCATCTTTTCGAGAGTTAAACCCGTTGCAAAACCTTCCCCTTTTTGATCCTCTAGGAACTTGTCCGCGCGGATTCGGGTCTTACAGTTTTTACAATCAATCAAAGGATCGGTGAAGTTGGAAACGTGACCGGATGCTTCCCAAACTTTCGGGTTGAGAAGAATGGAAGAGTCAAGACCTACCACGTCTTCTCGGAGATGTACAAAAAATTTCCACCAGAGTTGTTTCAGATTTTGGAGAAGTTCTACGCCGTAAGGACCATAGTCGAAAGTATTGGAAAGTCCTCCGTAAATTTCAGAACCGGGATAGACAAACCCTCTGCGTTTGCAAACGGATACGATTTCTTTCAATGAAGAATCGAGACTTTCTTTCTTTTCCATGCGTCCAGAATTTCGTTCGGGACTTCGGAATAAAGTATTTTAATTCTTCTCTTCGAAGGATTTCTGTTTGCCTATGCTCCTTGTCCGGGTCCAATGGTTGATAGAAATCTGTTTTGCAACGTCCAAGGAGACCTTGCCTGAAAAAGAAACTAGTCATCTTCGGAGTCAATTTCTTATCCTGGAGTTCCCCCTTTTTGGGATTGGGAATTTTTTTCCCTCTCGGTGTACTCTTTGCCTTTCCCAAAGGTAGAGAAGTTCGTTCTTCTGCCTTTGGTTCTTTACTCTTTCAGATTGCCTGCTGGATCGTTCTTTATCCTTTGGAAGTCTCGGCGATTCTTTTTCCGGTTGTGGAAACTTTTGTCCGAACTCTCGTTTTGGATTTGGGGGAGTGGTTGATCGGATTCTATGTTTTGGTCGGACTTCTGGTTCTAATCGCTCATTCCGTTAATCTCAAAATACAAAGGAAACGTAAGTCTAAATCTCACTCCAAAGTTTTCGTTCCGGAAGAGAAGATAGAAAGAATTCATTATAAAATTCTCGTCCTCCTTGTCGCGGGTTATCTAACTTCGAGACTTGTCTTTCAAGATCCGTATCGATTGGAATACGGACAACTCGGAATCTTAGAAGATAGTTTCCTTTATTTCTTTTCCATCTTGATCGCAGGGGACACGCTTTTAAGTAGGGGAAAACAATTCTTCTTGTTCAGAAGACCTTGGAAACTTTTTGAAAAACAGGCGAGGGTTGCGCGTCATTCTGGTTTTGGGGGGAAGTGGGGACTTCTGAAACGGAAATACTCGAAACTCAGAGACTGGATCTTTCCGGGATGGGGTCATATTTATATCGGAAATCTCTGGAAAGGTTTTTCGATTCTGTTCTTATATCTTCTTTTTTTATTATTTCTCTCGACTTCGTTTTTTTCCTGGCTCGAACCCGCGGATGGAATTCGTTTTCTCATGTCGATGGGTTTAAAACCGGGGATCCGGGATCAAACTTTCTTTAAGATCACTTCGAGTGTAATTCCGATTTTGATTTTTCTAGGGGGAATGATAGGAATTCATATCATTTCCAAGTTTCTACTGGGTAAGGCCTTTCGTTCGGAACCGGACGATATGACTCCGAGAAGTACATTTATTAGTAATTTATCATATAGTGTTCTGCTCCATTTGATTCTAATGTCTTTGATTTTGATCATACCGGTAACTCTTCAGAGAAAGAATAAACAAAAGGAATCGGAAAGACAAAGAACTCATTTTACTCCGGAGAATTTGGAATTCTATTTTATCGATCCCAATCTTCCGAACGAAGTGGAGGGCCTAAACGGAGGAGTCGTATCGGGAACGGAAACTCCGACTCAAAAAGAGGGGGAGAAGGTCCCAGACGATAAACCCGCGGAAGAAGGAAGAATTAAGGGAGAAGTCAGGCAGGTTCGAGGAAAGAAATTACCTTCCACGTATTCGAATTATATCTCCGCGAAAATGCGCGGCCCCGAATCTTTTATGGAATACTGGAGGCAAGCTCCGCGAAATTATTCTTCCGTGGTCGCGTATACGGTCACTCCCGACGGAGAAGTTGTGGACGTGGATTTGGTCGAAGCATCCGGATATCCCGAACAGGATCAGATGACTTTGGAGCTGATAGAAAGCCTTTCTCCTTTGATGCCTCCGCCGGGAACGAAAGGTTATGTTCGAGTGACCGAACTTTTTTGGAACGGAAGCATCGATCCGGAAGCGATGCCTACTCCTCTTCAAAAAGAACTTGTTACGATGTATGACGGGCGTTATATGGAGGAGTTATGAGCCTTGAAGTGGCGCTTCTTGGATTTCTTTCCATTTTTCCTTGGGGATTTTTTTTGATCTTGTTGTTTCCGGAAAAGATTACAAGACAGAAGATCATACTTATTTTTTTCGCTTTTTTTCTAGGTTACTTATCTACGGAAATCGTTTTGAAACTGCATCCGATCTTTTGGCCGGACGTAAAAATCGCGGCGCCCAAACGCAGCGGGCACATTCTTACACAAACGGCGCATATCGCGTTCATCCAAGCGGGGATGATGGAGGAATTCTGCAAAGGGATTTTGATCCTTTCTTGCGGACTTCTTTTCGCGTTTGATTGGAAGAAATATCAGTTTCAAAAAGAAATGGTTCTCATCGGAGGATTTGTCGCGCTCGGATTTGCGGGAATTGAAAACGCAAACTATATCTTCTCCGCAAAGGAAGAAGATAGAATCGCGATGTTTGTGGGAAGAACAATCCGGTCTTCGAACGCGCATTTTCTCATCAATCTATGTTTTGCGTTAGCGTTCGTAAAATCCAATCGAAAAGAACCAAAGGATCGGCCACTCGCATTGTTTTTGGCTTTTTTACTCGCGGTATCTCAACACGGACTTTTCAATTTTTTCGTTCTTCCTCAATCGAGGTTTGGCGGTTGGCTTTCCACAGCTCTTTTTGTGGGAATTTGGGTTTGGATCGCAAAAGACTTTCGGGCTTTCATCCTAAAGGATGAAAACCTAAGTGACACTGTGGTCGATGCGGAAATTCTGGATGAGACCAGAGAGACGATTTGAAGTACAGAGAAATCATTTTAAGCATCCCTAAAGAAATCGCGGAGGGCTTTACTACTTTTTTAGATGGGATAGGAGTTGTGGGATATTACGAAATTCTGTTTGACCGAGAAGTTCCGCGCGCTCCTCACGAAGAAATCATTTCGGACGACACAAAGTTCCGCGTTTATCTCGCGGAAGAAGACAACGAGAACGAAACCAAAATTCTCATCTATCTAAAGGCAAACGCGGGTGAAAGTTTCTTTTTGGAATCCAGATGGATCGAGACCAAAGAATACGAGGAAACTTATAAAGAATTTTATAAACCTTTTATCGTGGGTTCCTATCGGGTGATTCCCACTTGGGAAAAGGACACCGCGTTAGGCACAACTCCCGAAGGGATTTTCCCTTTGCTCATCAATCCCGGACTTGCGTTTGGAACCGGACATCACGAGACGACCCGTCTTGTTTTGGGAAGAATGGGAAACTTGAATCTTTCCGGTAAAAAGGTTGCGGATGTGGGAACCGGTTCCGGGATTTTGAGCATTGCCGCGGCGAAGTCGGGAGCTTCCTCGATTTTAGCAGTGGACGTGGATCCTAACAGCGTGAGATCCGCTGTTTTCAATCGGGACGAAAACGATATTTCCTCGGAAGTTTTAGCCGTGGAAGAGGGTAGTTTCGATCATGAAAAGATCCAGGGACAAACATGGGATCTTTTGATCGCTAATATCACGTTTGCCGTATTAAAAGCGAATATTCAAAAAATTGCATCTATTGAAACCGATCATTTTCTATTCAGCGGAGTTATCACCGAACGGTTGGAGGAATTTTTGGAACTTCTGAAAGACGCGGTGGGAGGAGAAGGTGTTTTCTTTCTGGAAGATACCGGCTGGGAATTGATCGAATGGAAAAGGAAAGGATAAATCGATGAAACACTACGACGTATTCGGAGTCGGCAACGCACTCGTGGATATTTTAGTTCCTACGGAAGACGTTTTTATCAAACGTTTAGGATTTGAGAAAGGAATCATGACCTTGGTCGATTCCGAAAAACAAGGAGAGGTTTTGACCGCTCTCGAAGGAAGCAAAAAGGAACTTCGTTCCGGGGGAAGCGCGGCAAACACGATGATTGCACTCGCCAATTCCGGAGGAACCGGAACCTACACCGGAAAAGTTTCCAAGGATACTTACGGAGAATTTTATAAGAAGGACATGGAGAGCGCCGGGATTTTTTTCGAAGTGGCCCCCGAAGATCAGGGACATACCGGAACCTGCGTCGTTCTGACCACTCCCGACGCCGAAAGAACGATGCTCACCCACTTGGGGATTTCCATCACATTACAAAAAACGGATGTAGATTTGGACAAACTCAAGTCCTCCAGCATTTCCTATATCGAAGGATATCTCTGGGATGGTCAGGGAACCAAAGAAGCTTCTCTTTTGACAATGGAAGAATCCAAAAAGAACGGAGTCAAAGTGGCTTACACATATAGCGACCCGTTTTGTGTGAATCGTTCCAGAGAAGACTTTGTTCGTTTAACAAAAGATTACTTCGATATCGTTTTCTGCAACGCGGAAGAAGCCAAAGCCCTTTCTCAAAAAGAAGACAAGTTGGAAGCTCTTAAGTTTATCGCGGGTCTTTCTCCTCTTGTGTTTATGACCGATTCCGCAAATGGAGCCTATTTTGCGGAGAACGGAGTCGTTACTCACGTTGGTGGATTTCCAACGAAACCGATCGATACGACCGGTGCAGGTGATTGTTTTGCCGCTGGAGTTCTCTACGGACTCACTCACAGTTTCAGTTTGGAGAAGTCCACTCGTTGGGGAAACTACGTCGCTTCTCGAATCGTTCAAGAGATCGGCCCGAGGCTCGGAATCAACTTGATGGGACGTCAGGACGAGATTTTAAAGTAACCTTTGATGTACCGAGCTTTCTGTTTTTCTAATTTAGCAAAGTCTAATGGCGGAACCAAGCTCGTACTTGTTTTGTCTGCTTAATAACTCGTTTTTTCTTAGAGCTTGTGGAAATGAAGAATGGAAAAGGCGAGGAGTCAATTTCCGCGGCGATGTGCAAGTAAAACTTTGTTGAAAACCTTAGGATATAGAAGAGCGGGCTTTTTCATCTCGCTTCCACTTCGATCTTCTCGTCTTTTTCCTCTTCCGACAAAATAGGACTGTCCAATTTATCCAAAAGGTTCTGAAGCAGTAAAAAATACGGATTCACTTTTCCGGCGATTTCCTTTCCGTAAAGTTGCGTGTATGTGTTGATGAGAGATTGATTTTCTCCGATGTTTTTGGGATAAGAATCTTCAGCCAAACCTTCCCAGAGAGTTTCACCTTTCGTGCAATGAATCACTTTTCCAAGCGCGCTCAGTTCCACCTTATCGGAAGTTTCTTTTTCGCGGATCTTCAGCTGAAAAATTCCCTGAACTTTTTTACCGGAGCCCCCGCAGGTTCCGTTTCCGGAACGAAACGGATATATGATAAATTCCTTATGATGAGAAAGATAATTCTCTGCGATTTTTGCCGCTAACTGTTTTTCAGAGTTGCCCGCTTCACTTACCGCTGGAACATATACCGCCAATCGTTTGAACGTGGTCAGCTCCTTTTCCCAAGTCGGCCCCGTCTTTACGTATTTGACTGTACAATTCGTAATCGTTAAGGCCAGAGAGAGGAATAGTAAAGAATATCGTAACATTCTAATGTGATCCTTATTTCTTTTTTGGTGCCGTTTTTTTGGAAACGATCGCTTTTTTCTTGGCACTTTTCTTTTTGAAAGGAACCGATTCCCGACTTCTTGTCGTTTTCAGATTGGACGACGAGGTTTCCAAAACGTTTCGATCCGCAGCGGGAAAAGTCGATTCTTCCTCTCCCTCTCCGAAACCGACCGGTTTGGATTCTTGTTCCTCTTCTTTTCTGGAACGATAGACGATTTCAAGAATGGCAGGGACGAGAGTGAGTGCGATGAGCAAGGAAGAGGCGATCCCGATGCTCGCTACAATACCGATCGATTTGAGTCCTTTTTGATCTGCGATTAAAAGAGAACTCCATCCCACAAGTGTGGTTAACGTGGATGCGATGATCGCGGGACCGACCATGGACATGGCGCGTATCACATCGTGATCCTCTCTGAATCTATAATAGATATAGATTCCGTTCTGAATTCCGTAACCTATGATGACCGGAAACACCAGAACGTTCATAAAGTTCAATTGAACTCTAAACAACGCCATGATTCCGAGAGTGACGAAAATTCCGAGAACGAGCGGAATCAAAGAAATCAAAGCGGGAACGATTCCTCTGAAAAAGAGAATCAATACAATGACTACGAGAATTAGAGTGACTAGAAATGCGGCCACTCCTTCTTTTTGAACGATCTTGATGAGGTTCGCAAAAAGAATCAAACTTCCCGCGGTGTTGGAAACGTATTTGTGAGATCTTGCCTGCTCCAAGTCGGAAAACGGTCTCGTTTTTAAGATAAAAGAGATCGTTCCGTCTAAAAGTCCCAAATTCTTAAATTGGGGCGCGGAATACGTATTCAGGGTTTTTACGATCAGGCGTTTTTCTGCTGGAGTCCATTGATCACGGATTGGATCAACGGCTCTGTGTCCGTTCGAATCGTAAAGTAGAGTGTTCAACACTCTTCTGGATAGTTTAGGATAATGTAATTCTCCTACTGCGTCGAAGAACTTGAGAAGTTTTTGTCCGTGCCAGAGAGCTACTTTAGGATAGATGAATACGAGATGGCCCTTTTCTTTGGAACCTTTTACTTCCGTAAACTGAGAACTGAAATAGATAGGGACTTCGGAAAGAGAGTATTCGTTTACGTTTAGATATTTTTTGACTACGGGAAGATATTTTCTCTGCTCCGGTTTTAAAAAACCCGCTTTAACCGGTTTCATATCTGATCGAAGTTGTTTCAGAATTTTTAAATTTTCCCTTTGTTGCCCTTTTGGAGGAAGGAAGTTCCAAAGGGAAACCACCTGATCCACGGAACCTGCGATCTCGTCCGGTACAGGCGTCATGTAATCGAAAACGGCTTCCGATTCTTCCAGAGTATCCACGACGATTACCTGAGGATCGGAGCTGATATCGAATCTATCTCCGATTTCGTCGTAGAGATTGACCGAGTCCAGATTATCCACCATCAGATCCCGTCCGTTGTAGTTGAACCTAATTCCGGGGCTGAAGTTGAAAAAGGAAATCACTAGAACGATAGCAAGAACAACTAACGTTAAAAGACCCGGTTTTTTATAAAAGCGATAAAGAAGAGGAGAGGTGGTTTGTTCTTTTGCCGAAAGTAGAAATTTGTTTTTGAGAGAGGGAAACAGACGAAAAAGAAGGGTGATCTGAAGAGCGGTTACGCCGTACATTGAAACCGCGATGATCAAAATTCCGTACGTAGCGATAATTCCGAATTCGCTGAAACCTCGAAACTCGGAGAACGCAAGCACAACGAAGGCGGAAGTGGTGGTCAGAGCTGAGATAAAGGATGCGATTCCGGTATGATAGATCGTGTCTTTGATGGAACGAAGGGTATCCTGACCACGGGTGAATTCTTCCCGAAAACGATATAAGAACTGAATTCCATAGTCAATTCCGAGTCCCATTAAAATGGATGCGATGATACTGGTCACCGAATTGAGCTGACCGATTACGATCGTAGTCAAACCGAAAGAAAATAAAATTCCAGAAAGAAGAGAAACGAGAAGAATCAGGATAAAAAGAGGATTTCTAAAAAAGAAAAGCAAAAGCACCGCGATCCCGATAAACGAAGTGATTGCGATCGGTTTCAGAGCCGCCATCAGTGTCTCGTAGTCGTCCAGATGCAATCTATAAGTACCAGTATAACCGATTTGGATTCCCTTTTTGTCGAAAGCGAGTTCGGCCACAATTTCTTTGATTTTTTTGTCGAGAGCGATATTGAATTCTATGTCAGTGAAAGACCCTGCGGGTTTGATCAAAAAAATCAACATTCCTTTGTCCGGAGATATATTATATTCGTCGAATATATCTCTTTTTGCAAGTTTCTGATATTTGGAAAGGATATCGCTAAAGTCCGGGTTGTATTCTTCGTCGGAAAGTTTGATAAAAAACGGATTGGCTCTTTCTACTTCCTCGTCGATTTTTCTTTTGACCCGTTTGCGCACTTCTAACAAATCTTCGGTTTTTAAAAATAGGGGAAGTCTGTCTTGTAAGAAGGATACGTTGTAGCGGTAGGAGATATATTGAACGAATTTTTTTTCCTTCAGGAGTCTTTCGTTTAGTACGTCCGAAGCTTTCTTGATCGCATTCTCCCTTTCTTTATAATAGGTAACGTTTTGTTGTTTGACCTTTTCTGCTTCTTTCAGTTCCTTTTCTACTACTTCGGGTTGTCCTTTTTTTCTTGCGGCAAAGGCTTTGACCAGATGCTCCGTCATTCCCTTTTCGTCTTTGAACTTGATGCTGAGAATATAAAATCCGTTTCCTCCGATCATCTCGATCACTTTCTGGGTTTTGACGACGGAAGGATTATCTTTCGGAAGCAAATCCAAGTTATTGCTGTTCACCGTCAGTTTGGATGCTTGCCAGAAAGAGAGGAAAAGAAAAACGGCAAGTACGCCGCAGGAACGGATCGGGTTTAAGAGAATGGAGTCTGTGATTCCGGAAAGAAGTTGTCTCATTGATATTTAATTTTTAGCTTCTTTTCTGATCAAAGCGATGGTTTGTTTGATTCCGTTCTTTTTGATGGAAGGATCCACCGATTTCACCCGGTTGGTTTCGGAAGCGTATTTTCCTTCGTTTAAGAAGTCGGTGACATACCAAGCTCCTTCTATCTTCGTTAGGATCCAAGAAAAAGTGATTCTTTCCGAACCGCTCCAAATGATGGAAGAGGCGAGGGTTGCGTTATCTCCCTTGATGGTCGGTTTTTCGTAGTTGATGTCGATTTTGTCGAAGTATTTGTATGCGATCGGGAAACTACGGTGGACGATGAATTCGCCGATTGCTTCCTCGAATTCTTTGCGATCGGAGTCACCGATTTTACCGAAGGATTTTAAGAGCTGATTACTGAACTGTTTTACGTGTATGATTGCGATCGCCTTATCGTTCTTTTTATAACGAATGAAACCGATAAGCTTTTTCACAGTGGAAACGATTTGCTCTTCGTCGGAAGGAGCGGTTTCGGTTGTCGTTCCGGTTTCGGCCGAAGAAGGATTGGACGCTTCCGTACTGCTTTGTGCGGTTAGAAAGGAAGGTAATGCCAGAGATAGGACGAAAAGAATGAAAATTATTTTTTTCACAAAGTTACCTGTAGATTGTAAAGATCCGAAGTGTGTTTCTTGCCCTTAAGGAATAAGTCGGAGCTTCCTACAGTTTTTTGAATCGATAAGGGAAAGTCAAACGGAATAAAATCTTGTAGAAGTACAGGCTTGCCGTCTTTCTTTTCAAATCTTGTATAAGGGTTTTTGGCAATCGATTCCGACAAAGTTGTGCGTTAGATTTCTTTGTGTGCTGGTATTTCCAAGGTTGGGACCCGTATCCTGAATCTTTTATGCAAAAAAAATTTAAGAAAGATTTCAAACAAATAGAAAGAGTTCTGCAATAGAATTTATTTATTTCCGGGAGAAAAACATCGCTCTACTACGGATTGAGAGCGATGTTTTGAAAAAGTTACTGCTCTACGCAGAGAAGGTTAAGGTTCGAGTTGCAAGCTTGAGTGTCTATGGTGAAAGCTCCTTCGGGAGTTAGATGGGCGTTTGTGGACGTTGTGTTTCCCGTTGTTCCCATCGCACCTCCATTTGCATCCGCCCATTGATTGCAAGTATTTATCGCTTCCCATAAGAATGCGCCAGCATCTGGATGGGAAAAACCCGTCCAAAAATATTTTTTAGCCCCGGAGTCGATTCCGTTCTCTAAATTTCCAGTTACCATCGAGTTTGCATTTGTGGTAAACGTAACCGTGGTTCCGTCGCTTCTGCGGTATTGTTTATTTGGATAGAGCACCCAGTCCCTCGTAGATGGCGAACCGTCTAGGGCTGAAACTACTTCCCGAACGCCGGTTGCAACGATTACGGCTTTGTAAGTTCCTTTGAGAGTAGAAGGTTTTGCGGCGGTACATTTCGCGTCCGCTCCCGATATACCGCCTAAATTTCCATTGTAACCAGCTCCGTTGTTTGTAGCGATGAAGGTTCTACAAAAGGCTTCATTTTTGCAGGAAGTGGGGGTTGTGGAGGCTTGGGAAGAACCTAATACTCCGCTTGCGGATAGAAGAAAGAAAAGAGTTCCCATATTATCTTCTTTTTTATCTTCGCATGAGTAAAGAGTCAAAACAACGGATCCCGTAAGCAGAGTTAGAAACATTTTTTGAAACATATTGTCTCCTTAATTTGAGTTCGTTTGCTTTGGAGATTGATTCGATTTGAATACAAAAAGAAAGCGAGCGAACTTGAATTTAAAGAACAGACTTCGCTGAATTATTTTCATGATTTGGAAATAAATTCATGATCGATTGGGAAAAAAGGATTCAATAATTTTGAATGCGAATAATTTATCCAAAGTTCTGATCGCATTAAAAATAGATCATGTTATAGGATGCGAACTGTTGCTGAAACTTTACGTTTCTTGAAATGTTTGAGGAAGGATTTGTACCACATTCGTTTCTAACGGAGTTGATTCTCCGTTTGGGAAATCTTGTTGAACGTGAGTTCGGCGTAAAAAATCCATGATTTATTTTTTTTGTAGGAAGTTGGAATTTGAATTTTGTAAATCTATTCTTAAAATGTGGGAACTAAAACAAATCGCGATTTTACGAACAAATTCTAAAAGTAGTTACTCTTACTTTTAGAAAATTTTTTCTCATTTTCTTACATCGAACTCATGTTTGTTTAAAATTCTGCTTTGATTATTTTCTTGCCGATCTCTCTATAATAGAGTTTTCGAGATTCTGCTTCTAAACAAGAATTTACGCTAAAGCTGATGGCACTTTTTATGTAGAGAAGAGTAAGAGATACGTTTTAACTCCGGTTATTTTAAAAAATTCATAGATCCCGTCCTTGACAGACTTAGTAAGAGTTCCGACATTGGAATCATTCATGGGAAAAATTCAGGAACTTAGTCCGGAACTCATCAATCAAATTGCCGCCGGGGAAGTCATCGAATCCGCGCATTCCGTCGTCAAAGAACTGATGGAGAATTCCATGGATGCGGGTGCGACTCAAGTGGATGTGGAATCCAAGGACGGAGGTCTTTCTCTTTTAAGAATTACCGACAACGGTTCCGGAATCGACCCGGAAGACATGGGTCCCGCTTTGAAAAGGCACGCGACGAGTAAGATTCGGGATTACGGAGATTTGGAAAGTGTGCTCAGTTACGGATTTAGAGGGGAAGCTTTGGCTTCCATTGCATCGGTATCTCGTCTAACGTTGGAAAGTGGCACTAAGGACCAAAAGACCGCTTGGAAGATCCGTTCGATCGGAGGGAAGATATCCGAAAAAGAGGAAATTCCTGGATTTACCGGAACTAAAATACTTGTGGAGGAATTGTTCTTTAACACCCCTGTTCGAAGAAAATTCCTAAAGTCGATCCGTTCCGAAGATAAGAAAATCAAGGATAGAGTTACGACGCAGGCTCTTGCAAGACATGATGTACGTTTTCGTCTTTTTCAGGACGGAAAGGAAGTATTCGTACTTCCTTCCAGAGAAAATAAAAAGGATCGAATTATCGATTTATTCGGGGAAAATTTCCGCGATCATCTCTTAGAAGTCGGTCTGGAACGCGGAGGAATCAGAGCAAACGGTTATATCAGCGATCCGGATTTTTATAAATCCAATCGAACCGGGCAATTCGTCTTTATCAACGGAAGGCCGATCGAAATCAAATACGGTTCTGTTTTATTAAAAAAAGCTTATGATGAATTACTTCCGCCGAACGCTCATCCGTATTGTTTTTTATTTTTCGAGATCGATCCTTCGAGAGTGGACGTTAATGTCCATCCGGCAAAAAAGGAAATTCGTTTTTTGGACGAAGAGGGATTCAACGGATTCTTTTTAGCTCTCATTCAAAAAGAACTCAGATCCAGTACGCCCGTCAGTTTTTTAGAATTGAAAAAACGACTTTTAAAACCGACTTCCGGAACGTTTCAAACAAGTTCTCTTTACCAAGCTAATCCTTCTGCCAAATTCGAAAATGGCCCGTTACTGAGCCGAGGACTTTTCACCGAAGTTTCCAGACAGGAAGGATTCGATTTGGATCGGATGGGGCCGGGGACTTCTTTGTCCTCTCTGACGGACGAACGGATGAAACATTCTTCCTTTGTTCCGAAAAAACATTTTGGAGTTTTGTTCGAAACATTTATTCTCGCGGAAGCCGAAGACGGTTTTTATATCATCGACCAACATACGGCCCACGAAAGAATCCGTTACGAAGAGGTTTTGCGTAAACTCGAAAAGAAAAACTACGGAATTCAGCCGCTTTTGACTCCGATCCGAATCGATGTATCCAAACAGGAACAAGAGGACATCTTAAATCGAAAAAAAGAATATGAAGAAGTCGGAATATTCTTGGATCCTTTGGGAGAAGACAGTGTGGTTCTCCGGGAAATACCGGCGTATATGGAACCGGGGGAAGAAAAGGAAATCATACTCGATTTTTTAAACCGAACCGAAGGAAAGGAATCTAACGAGCCGGAGTTATACGATTTGATGGCAAAATGTGTGGCTTGTAGATCCGCCATCAAAAAAGGAGATCAGCTTTCCGATCCTATATTGGCCGAAATATTAAATAGACTGAGTTATTGCGAAAATCCTTCCCGTTGTCCGCACGGAAGACCTACCCTAGTAAAGTTGAGCAGAGATGACCTCGAAAGAATGTTCCACAGAAAATAAGGAAGTTTCCGGTAAAGAACCGGACCGAGTCGTAAGAAAACTATTCCGTCAAACGTTAGTCGGAATTGTGGTTCTCGTTTTGGGAGTTGTGTTTCTGGCGCGTGTATTTCCGGAACCCGTTCTTGCCGTATCGAGGAATTTCATTGATATTACCGGCGTGTTCGGAATCGGAATCGGAATCCTACTTGCGGATTCTCTGCACGTATTTATTCCGCCCGACGTGTTTTTGATGATCGCAGTCGCTGGAAAATTAGATTCGATTCTCGTGATTGTATCCGCTTCGATCGGAAGTCTGATCGGCGGAACCGTTTCCTATCTGACGGGAAGGATTCTTTTGCCTAAGATAGAGGGCGTTGCAAGTTTTGTAAAAAAACACGAACAGAAATTGGAACACTATCTGCATCGATACGGATTTTGGGCGGTCGTTTTGGCGGCGTTGACTCCTCTTCCATATTCTTGGGTTTCACTCGCGGCGGGAGCGATGAAGATGAGATATCTTCTTTTTTTTCAAGGTTGTCTTTTTAGAATTCCGCGTTTTATAGTATTCTATTATCTGATTCAATTCGGTTGGGTTGGAGGCGGAATGTGAAAGGTTTTCATTATATTCTAAATATTAAAAAATATAAAATTTGTCTCAAAACCTAGCATGATGGTCGTGTCGTCGTTACTTCTCTATTTCGGTAAAGATAATATTTACCTTGGGAAGCAATTTCCGAATCTTTTTTTCTTAGGACTTCAAAGCGGGTATATCATCTAAATGTAATTCTCGTAGGTTTTGTAGTTTTCCGATTTCTTTAGGAAACGTTGTGATTTGGTTGTCGTATAAATATAATATTCGGACATCCGTTGGATTTTGAAGAGCTTCGGTTAGATTGTCATAGATTCTTTTCTCTTCGGCTTTGAGTTGGCTCAAAAAACAAAGAAGGATTAAGAGTAGAATGCCTTTTTTTGTAGGTGATTGAATTGAGGCGGATAGATTGACTTTCATAATTGAGTTTCCAGATTATTTCGGAGACTTTCGTTTTTTTGTCGTCTCATTAATATTGATTTTCGATTGGTTATATTTGATACGAGCTTTTTTATAGTACTCATTCGATTATTGCAAAAATCTGAAATTTGAGCGAGGGCTTGACTTGGAGGTTCAAAAATTTGAGTTTTCGGAAACAAAAGAAGAGAATACTCTGTGTTCAAAGGTAGATCATTTGGAAAACAATCAACCCAATCTATTTCCGAAAACGAGACAGGAAATTATACGAGAGAATTTGGATCTATTCGATCTTCCGATTCGTATCCAAGCTTTGATTGAAAATATTCTACAAGGAAATATCAGAGAACAATCCTTGGTTTGTTGTCATAGCGCCTGCGACGTTTGTAATGCGACCATACGAACCTGTCTCAGAAAAATCAAGAACGAGTTGGAACCTTAATTGAGCGATCTTTTCACAAAAAAACCGGTCCCTCCATTGGCCCACAAAATCCGGCCTTCCAGTTTCGAAGAAGTAATCGGACAAACGAGGGCTACCAAGCAGCTCGTCAATTATCGTTCGCCGGTTTCAATCATTCTCTACGGACCTCCCGGAACAGGAAAATCCACGTTAGCCGGAATTCTTTGCGGAAAATGGAATCTTCCTTTTGTGGAATACAACGCGGTTTCCACCGGCGTAGCCGAGATCAAAAAATTGCTGGAAAGGGCTAATCGGGAAGGGACGATTCTTCTTTTTTTGGATGAGATTCATCGTTTCAGCGCTTCTCAACAGGACAGTCTTTTGAAAGGAGTGGAAACCGGGCATCTTGTTTTGATCGGAGCCACGACGGAAAATCCCGCGTTTCGAATTACGAGACCGCTATTATCCAGATGTCAGATTTTGAAAATAGAGCCTTTGAGTTTGGAGGAGCAGACTTTTCTTCTCGAAAGAGGAATTCAAAATTTATCATATTCCATAAATCTTAAGGACGATGCAAAGGAAACTTTGATCCGATTTTCCGGCGGGGACGGAAGAAAACTCCTTTCGAACTTGGAGGGACTCAGTTTCAGTTTTCCGGAGAATCATACGATTTCCAAATCCGACGTGGAAGAATATTTGGAAAGCCGTGTGATCGAATACGATAAAAGCGGAGAATCTCATTACGACGTGATCTCAGCGTTTATCAAATCGGTACGGGGAAGCGATCCGGATGCCGCGCTTTATTATCTCGCGGTTTTACTCGAAGGGGGAGAGGATCCTCTTTTTATTATGAGAAGACTGATCATTCTTGCAAGTGAGGACGTAGGAAACGCCTCCGTCAACGGTTTGCCTCTTGCCGTTTCGGGTTTACACGCTCTCGAAGCGATCGGAATGCCGGAAGGAAGATTGATCCTTGCGCATGTGACTACGTTTCTTGCCTCTTGTCCGAAATCGAACGCGAGTTATAAGGGAATTGGGGCCGCTCTTACTTTTGTGAGAGAAAAGGGGACCGGAATCAAAATTCCAAACCGTCTTAGAAACGCTCCGACCTTTCTTCATAAGAAAGAAGGTGCTTCTCAAGGTTATATCTATCCTCATGATTTCGGAGGATTTAAGGAACAAAATTATTTCCCGGATGAATTCGCCGATCATCCGCCCCGCTTCTACTTTCCGACTGGGAACGGAGCGGAGCTGAAACTCAAGGAATATCTGGATAAGATTTGGGAAAAATCTCCCCGCCGCGACGACCCATAGGGAGCCGTGGCACTGAGTTTCCCCGCGGCGATTCCTAAAGAGGAGTAACGTGCTTTCGTTTTTTTGTGATAGGTTGGTTATTTGTCGTAGAGTTCAGGACGAACTCTTACTTGTTTAGTCTTGGATTCTAAACGTTTCGGATCGGAGATCTGATTTCGATTCGTGTCCGAATGTTGAATCTCTTCTTTGGTTTTTTCGTATTTGTATTCGGAACGAAACATGTATCTTCCTCGAGTCGCAAGACCTAAGACCGGCAAGGTTTAATAAACGTTTCGTGCTTTTTTGGAAAAATCTGAATCTTTTTTTAAGTGAGCGGCAGTTTTCAACGTGAGTTCGGCGTAAGAAGTCCATGATTCATTTTTCTGAAAAGAATTAGAATCTGAACTTTGTAAATCTATTCTTAAAATGTGAGAACTACCACAAATCACGATTTTACGAACAAATTCTGAAATTGTAGGAATTCTACTTTTAGAAAATTCTTTCTCATTTTCTTACGAACCTGCTCACGTTTTTCAAGATCTCTACGTAATAGAATAACATAAATTTTGAAACAAACCTTTATAAACACAGAATTCTAAACGCCTTGTTCTATAGCTCTCAATAATGGCTAACTGCTACTGATCTCTATATAAAGGAGTACCGTCAATTTTAGCGCAAATCCCCATTTAAAGACAGAATCTTGGGCAGTCTATTATGTGGAGATTAGTAATGTGATTTTACCTTTCAGACATTGACCTTTTTTTGAGCTGAAAAAAAAGGTCAACGGATAGAAAACAAAATTGAAAAGGGTTAAAGAAAAATTCGACCTTCGGTTGCGTAAATTTAGAAAACATGAAAACTCCAAATCGTATCGGATATAAAAAAAGCACGGCGATCGCGGCGGGCGGTAAAGAGTTACCCGGAGACGAAAAATTCGATTTTTACGACTCTGCGAATTTCTGCGATGTTTTGTGGAACTGGCAAATCGAGGGACGCGGCCAAATCGATTCAGCTAAATTCTCGTTCCAAAGCGGTTAGAACCCGGTCGTTTTGTTCGGGTCTTCCGATCGTGATTCGAATCGCATTCAAGTCGTAACTTCTCAAATCCCTGAGAATAATTCCCTGTTTTAAAAGAGACTGGCAAATTTCTGTGGAGGATTTTCCCCGTTTTCTTGCAAAAAATGTAATGAAGTTCGAGTAGGAATCGATGAATTCGATGCTTTGTTCGGCGGCGAATTTTTCATATCGTTTCATTTCTTTCAGATTGTTATCCAAATACGATTCTACGTGAGATTCGTTTTTAAGGGCTTCGGTTGCGGCGAGTGCGGAAAGGTTGGCGACATTGAAAGGTGGGCGCATCTTATATAAATTGGAAATCAGTTCCTTGCTTCCGATTCCGTATCCGATCCTCATTCCTCCGAGTCCGTAGGCTTTCGAAAAGGTTCCCGTATAAAAAACGTTCTGGAAAAGATCAGTGACTTCCTTGGCGGAAATGAAGTTGTTCGAATCCTTTTTTTTTCCGAATTCCATATAAGCCGCATCTATGACGACTAACGTGTTCGAAGGAATTTGTCTTAAAAAATCATAGACGTCGAGCTTGGAAAGAGCGTCTCCTATCGGATTGGATGGAGTACATAAGAAGATGATCTTAGGACGAATTGATTTTGCGAGATCCAAAAACGCATTCAGATTATGCAGAACGGTTTCTGTGGAATGAACCTTCGCCCCACATTGAAGCGCGTAGATCTTATACATTGCAAAGGTGATTCGGTTGATGAGAATCGAATCACCCGGTCCCAAAACGCATCTACAGGCAAAATCCAAAACTTGATCACTTCCGTTGCCCGGAATGATTCGATCTGGAGTCAAATCGAACTTGGAAGCAAGTGCGGTTTTTAATTCCAAGTAAGAATCGTCAGGATAGTAGGACATTTTCGAAGCCGCTTTCTGAACGACTTCTATGACAGGTTGTGCGCAACCGAAAGGATTTTCGTTCGAACCGAGTTTGATGATCTGATCCGGATCGATCCCGAATTCTCTAGCTATGAGTTCGATCGGTTTTCCCGCTTCGTAGCTTTTGAGGGATCCTAGAACGGATTGAAATTGAATCATCTCTTCCCATGCTTTTTTCCGGAAAAATTTTGAAAATCGATTTAAGAATAAATTCGTACCGATTTCTGAAAAATGTTTTCGGTTCGTTATATTCTCGATTTTTTTTTCCTCTAATTTTCGGTATTTGTATAAAAAATCTGGTATCGGAATGAAAGACTCACAGTTTTACGGAGGTAATAAAAAGAAGAATCCTGATTGTTTGGAAGATTTTTCGGATGGAGATCTTTTAATTCGAGAGATTCTCGAATCATTCGAGAATTTCGATCGTGCATTGGGAAATACGGTTCAAGAGTTTTTTTCTTTGGAAGATGATCAGTAATTCAAGAATAACTTTCCCGAATTGGTTTTCCATTGATCGTCTTCGCGCTTATCTTTACATCTTTTGAAAAATCCTTTAGATTCAGCTCCGCGTTTCAGAGGAGTTTGTTTTGTCGTTTGAAAATGATAAACCCACCGAGGTCGATTCCCGACTTTCGTAAAACCTCAAACGTTTCTCCGTCAGCTTTTTTCTCTAAAGATTGCCTTTTTGGTTTTGTGATAATCGAAACGTTGTCTTTGAAAAAAATATTTTTTAGATAAATGATAAAGAGTTCCTCTCCCCTTGCGTCGAGAGAAAACTGAGTGGCGGATTCGGATTGCATTTCTATCTCCTAAAACTTATAGAACGATCAACATAGCCTTCCTTTCTTTTCGTCCAAGAAAAAAATCCGAATCACAATTTTCAAATTGTAAGTTTCAAATATGTGGAGGTAAAGTCCTCGAAAAACTTAGATTGATCCAATGCATAGTCCAACACATACGCTCTAGATTCGTCGTTCTTTAGAAGTTCTCTGTCGTTTGATATCAATAAGGGGCCTTCCAAACCGGCTTTCAACAAAACATGAAAGTAACTGTTGTCGAAATTGTAAGGATTTGCCGTGAGAGATTCTCCTCCTAACCATCCGATCGTACGCGCTCCGGAGATAAGTACTAGATCTTGAATTCCGAGTTTCATCTTTTGGAGACAAGGAAGTTGATCTTTCTGAGTTTGCATTCCCAAAGGAAGAATCTGAACGACTTCGCTTATCAATTCGTCTTTTCTTCCCGGTTTTATATGAATCCTCGGACCTCCCGATTTTTCGATTGCTACCGCTCCGGCGAGTGCGAGGAAATCCGCAAGAGAATAGGAGGTTTGAATCTGTTCATGAAACTTTTCTTTCAATTCTTTGAGTTGATAAAGATTCTGAACTATGTCTCCATTTTCCGGGAGTTTGGAAAAATTTTTGAAAGAGCTCGCGGCGGAAAGTCCGATCCAGTTTTGGTCTTTATCGAAAAGGCATGCCAGATGATAGACTAGTTTTAACCAACTTCCGGTTTCACGAACGAGTATGATTCTTCTAAGAGAATTTTTGGCTTCTTCCCAAACGTTTACACCGGTTTTTTTTAGAATTTCCCGGATTTCATAGAGTTTGTGATTTCCGGTTTTTCCCTTAAGCTGCGCGGAGAAAACTTTTCCTTTGAGAACACTTTCCTTTACCTGTTCGTAGACCGGTTCCGAAATCAAGACCGGGACCCCCGACTTCTTGGTTTTGGATTCGATTCTACTCGCCATGTTCACGGAATCCCCGATTGCGGTGTAAGACATGTTTGCCGGATGACCGAGTTGTCCTAATATGCAATTTCCATAATGTACTCCGACTCCGATCCGGAACACGGTATGAAAGTGAGATTTCAGATACTCGTTGAGAGAATAAAGTTCAAGTTCCATTTCTTTGGCCGTGCGTAACGCAGAGAGACAAATTTCTTGCGGCGAACCTCCGTCCACTCCGAAAAGAGCCATGAGCCCGTCTCCGATGTATTTATCTATCTTACCGCCGTGTTTTAAAACGATATCACCCATCTTATAAAAATAACGATTGAGTATATGAATGACGTCGTAAGGAAGATGTGACTCCGAGAATATTGTGAAATCTCGAATGTCGCTGAAAAGAATTGCGATTTCTTTTTCTTCTCCGGAGATCGTGGCGGATCCCGGAATCGTAAGATTGTAGTCTTCGTCGTCTAAAACGATTCTTCGAACGCGAACGTCTCCTAAAACCTTTGTCTGACACGCGAGTCGAACGGATTTTGGAAATCCTTTTTTTTGGGATAGATCCTTTTCTTTTTGTTCCGGTGGCGATAAATTGGAAGGATTCTCCAAAACCAAAACCCGGCAAGTGGAACATCGAGCGTTTCCTCCGCAAGCGTTTGTGTGAGGAATGCCGTTGGCCAAACTAATTTCCAATAGACTCTGGGGTGCGGAATTGTCGGGTAAACTAATTTCTTTTTCGTTTTCAAAATTTACAAGAATCATTAAAACCTTCCGGATTTGACGGAGATATCAAAAGTAATTGGCGTCCTATATGAAAGGGTAGAATTGTAAACTCGCTTGTCAATAGAAGAACTTGTCGATCGCTAAGAGGTGTGATTCTCGGAAAAACTAACGCGTGGCTTGTGGGAATCATAAAGGTATTGTTAAACGAATTACTGTTTTAGGATCATTTAAATGGACGAAAACGAAAATTCCCGGGAAGAAAGTGCGGAACAAAGACCGGTCATACTTTTGGTGGATGACGAACCCAGCATCTTGAAGGGATTAAAAGAACAACTCAAACTTGAATTCGGTAGCGATTTCGACATTGAAATCGCCGAAGATGCGGAATCCGCCTGGGACATTTTAGAGGAATGTATCGAAAGGGGAATCGAAATTCCGGTCGTGGTTTGTGATCAAGTGATGCCAGGCATGAATGGAGACGAGTTGCTCATTCGGATTCACAATAAAAAGCCGAATATTCGAAAAATTATGCTGACTGGCCAGGCTTCCGCGGATGCGATCGGAAACGCATTAAATCATGCGAATTTATACAGATATTTGCCGAAACCCTGGGATTCTAACGATTTGATTTTAACGATCCGAGAGGCTTTAAAGTCTTACTTTTCGGATCTTTACCTTTGGGAACTCAATCGAAAGTTGGAAACGACTCTATTGTACGATCGGGAAACTGGTCGTCCGAATTTCGAAAGCCTGAGAAAAATCTTAGATGAAAGAGAATCTCAAGGAACGCTGTCCACCCTTGCCGTGATTCGGATCGAATCCTCCACTTCCACGACTCAACATTTCGGAGTAGGAGTATATCATAAAGTACTGAACCAGTTTCTCGCTTCTCTTTCCTCGTTTATGGGAGAGTCCGGTAATTTGTTTTACCTCTATCAGGACGAGGTCGCCGTTCTTTCCGAAATTGAAGAGAGTAAATTTCATTCTCTTTTGGTCGCGTTTCGGATCCTTCTTAGGTCGGAATACGTCGAGGCTGAGGGCATTTCTTTTCGTGTGAACGTTTCGATCGGAGTTGCGACTCATCAATCCTCTCTTTATTATAAGGCTAGAATCGCGATGATGCACGCGGCTCAGAACAGTAAGCTCGAACTGATGAACTATTCCAACGCGATGGAAGCGGGAGATCAATACCAGATCAATCTCATTCTAGGAAGGAAGTTGAACTATGCGATTAGCGTAGGTAACGTGATTCCTTATTTTCAAGGAATTTATAATAATACGTCCGAGAAAATTACGAAATTTGAATGTCTTGCGAGAATTCAGGATGGGGATAGGGTTTACTCGCCCGCGAGTTTTATATCGATCGCCAGATCGACCGGGATCATTCGTCTTCTGACTCCGATTATGATTGAGAAATCGATCCGATATTTTGCGCAATATCCGGAATATTCTTTTTCGGTGAATATCTCTGAATCGGATTTGGAAAAGAAAGGATTTGCTTTTTGGGTTATTAATCGTCTCCAACACTATGAAATTGCCCCGAATCGCCTAACGCTTGAAATTTTAGAAACCGATCGTTTACGCGGAGGCGAAAGAGGTCTTGAAACCTTAAAAGAGCTGAAAGAATGCGGTTGTAAAATTGCGATAGACGACTTCGGAGTCGATCAATCCAACTTTGAAAGGTTGATGGAGATCGATCCTGATTTCATCAAGATCGACGGTAAATTCATACAGGGAATTCATTTGAGTAAAACTCCTTATCTACTCGCTTCCGCGATGACAGAAATGGCTCATAGAATTGGTGCGAAAGTCATTGCAGAATTTGTAACAGGGAAAGGGGAGTTTGACACAGTTCGTTCCTTAGGTGTGGAATATTGTCAGGGATATTACATTATGGAACCGGCTCCGGAGATTCTTCCGATACCTCGGATACCACTTTAACTTTTTTCCAAAATTCGATTGTCATTATTTTTTTTTCAAATAATCTAATACCTTGCGTTTTTTGACGGTTCAATGAGTCGAATGAAATAAGTGAGGGTGAGTACTTCAATTGGATAAAGCGATTCTTTTTGTAGATGATGAAGCTCTGATCCTGATGAGCATGAAATCTCAGGTGAAACGTCACTTTGGAGACGGTTACAGATATGAAACGGCTCTTGATGCTGGAGAAGCATGGCAGATTATCGAAGAATTAGTTCACGATGACGTCAGGATTCTGATCATCATTTCCGATTGGTTGATGCCTAATATCAAAGGAGACGAGTTCTTAAGGCAGGTTCATAATAAGTATCCGGATATCCAAAAAGTGATCGTTACGGGACACGCGGACGATTCTTCCATCGAAGCACTTAAAAGAGAAATCAATCTTCGTTCCTATCTCAAAAAACCTTGGGACGAAAGGGAATTGGTTTCCACTATTACGACTGCTTTAGCAAGTTAAGAGTGCGGGAATAACGTCTTTTGTATGACTTGAAATTCATTTTCGAAATGATTTCTAGTTTAGAAATGTTCATCAGCGTTCAATTGCGTTTCCAAAACTTAAGCAGAGGTTTCTAGGTCGTTCAATCGATAGAGCCAATGCAAACATATCTTTCTTTATATTTTAAACTGATCGATGAAACGTAGCAATCCTTCCGATTGAGTATGCATGTTTTTGGAAAATCCGGTTAAGTCATCCGCGCCGTTCGCGATCTCTTGGGTCCCTTCGGAAATGCTGAGGATCGTTTTTGCGATTTCATCCGAAGCATGTCTTTGTTCCCGGACCGCTTCTTCGATTTGAAGACTGAAACTCATGAGTGAGCTTGCGCTGTGATGGATTTTCTCCGTATTTTTCTCCTGAGTGTTTACAGAATCCAAAACGTTCTTTGCTGAAACCCCGAACATATCCACGGAACTTCTGAGTTTGGCGAGGATATCGGATGCTTCTTTTACTTTGCCGGTTCCGTTGGTTACCGCACGGTTCGCGGATTCCACGAGTTGTCCGATTTCTTGAACGCTGTTGGAAGTTTGAGACGCGAGTTTGGAAATTTCTTCCGCGACAACCGCAAATCCTTTTCCAGCCTCTCCCGCTCTCGCGGCTTCGATAGCGGCGTTTAACGCAAGTAAGTTGGTCTTTTCAGAAATATCGGTGATAATGGAAAGGATTTCGTTGATCCGAGAAGCGCTGTCCCCGATTTCGTCCATCGCCTTCGTGGATTGATTCATGGAATTTTCGCCAGTGATCGCCTGTTGTTGGGATTCACTTGCTAGAGAGGAGAGAGATTTCATCTCTTCGTTGATTTTTGCGATTTGTTCTTTTAAAAGAATTACGTTTCCGTCTATGTCTTTCATATGGAAAATAGCCTTTTCCATCGATCTACCCACATTTTCGGCCGAAGAGGCCAATTCTTCGATTGCCGCCGAGGATTCTTCGGACGCGGAAGCTTGTACCTGTGCGACGTCATAAAAATTTTTGGATGATTCCGCCATTTTATCGGAAGTGGAATTTAAGGATTCGGAAGAACCTTTGATTTCGAGAATGATCCTTTTGATGTTGTTTTTCATTTGGTTTAGAGAGAGAAGAAGTTTTCCGATTTCGTCATTACGTTCGTATTTGTTATCTACGATCAAGTTGCCAGAGGAAATTTGTTCGGAAAAAGAGATTGCGGCATCAATCCCGTTCGTGATCAATTTTTGAAATATTAGATTCAATAGAATTACGATGATGATCATTGTGACCAAGGAAGCGGCGATCGTTTCCAGGATGATTCCCGACAAATTCTTCCAAAAGACGTTGTTGGGGACGCAGACCTCTAAGATCCATTTCTTATTGTAATTCCCGAGATAAAAAGAGTAGAGAAAGTGAATGGACCGGTCTTTTTCATAAATCCGGATCTCTTCTTTCCCGCTTCCTTCCAAAACTTGTTTTTTCCATTCAGGATCTTGAATCTCTTTTCCAACGAGTTCCGGTTGTAGTCCGTTTGCGGCGTAAAAACCGCCCGGAGAAATCAAACTCAGATATCCTTCTCCTTGATAAGGACGGATCGGAGCTAACATTTCTTGCATGTTTTTCATTGCGATGTCCATGCCTACAACTCCGACAAATTCTCCGTTTCTGCGTACCGGTTTGGCGACGGAGATCATTAGGACTTCTTTGCCGGATACCGGATAAGCGAAAGGATCCGCGATAAAATCCAATCCTGTTTTTTTCGGAATATTATAAAAGGATCCGCTCCTATCTTGATTTTCGTAGTAAATGACCGCTTCCAATACGAGAGATTTCCCAGGCCCCATCGACTTATTGACGTAAGGGATGAATCTTCCGGTGATATCGTAACCTTGTTTATTTACGTATTGAGAATCCTTAGAATCGAATTTTCCAGGTTCAAAAACGGACCAGGCTCCGAAGTAGTTCGGATCCGTTTGAGCGAGATCCTTCAAGGTTTCGATGGTTTCTTCTCTTGTCGGTCTTGCGTGCGAAAGTTGAAATTCGAGCCCTCTTAATCCGCCTAAGGCTTTATCGAAAAAGTCCTTAATTTCGAAGGCGTATCGAAACGCAACCAAGGTGGAGGAATCTTTGATATCCTGAGAAAGTTTAAAGTAAGTCGCGATCGTACTCATGGCGGTGATTGCAAGGCTTCCCGCCATGAGTACTAGGGAGAGATATAACGATATTCGAAACCTGATGCTCATAAGTTTTCCTTTTGCATTTTAAAAACTATGCGAAAATCCGATGCTAAACCAAAATAAATGCGCGGGTATTTTTTGTAATAAATACGATTCTCGGATCATTTGTCTCAGGGAGCCGTCTCCCGCATCCGGAATCAAAGGGCTACTCGCTATCTGATCCAATAAAAACTGATTCAAGGGACCGTTTACTTTCGAAGGGTCTACGATCAAGCCGTCTTTTGTATTTCGGTTAACGTATCCTCCCGTTGCTCCATAGTAATTGTCCGTATCATACATATATAGATTAGGCCTATATACGTGGTTCCCTTTGATGAAAAATTTTCCGAAATAGAAAGTTAAACTACTTGTGATGTCCTGGATTCCGTATCGGTTATCCACGATATTATTGGACATTTCGTACCCGATATTGACTGCCGGGGCAATTCTAAAAAAGTCCTCTTTGAAATACTCGTGACTTAAATAAAGAGAAAGGTAATTTTTTCCCGCCGCCAAACTCGCGTTCTCCGCACTGATCTGCGTGTAAAAGGAAATGGTAGGAGTCAGATAAGAGATAAACGGAAGAAATGAGAATTCCGGAAGCTGCCAAAAGATATAGTATTCCTGCCAAGCGAGTCTTGTCACTTGGTTCGAAGTATTGTTCGAACTCGACACCCCTTGAGCGGCAAGAGAATTATAACCTCCTAATGGAGTTGAAACATACGCGGGGTTTTTGTGAAACGTATTATAAAACCAAGTTCCGACTGTAAACTTTCCCCAACTGCTTTTTTCGAAAGTATAATAGAACGCGTAAAATAAACCGTCCGCTCGTTTCATTCCGTTCTGTTCTTTGTAAGGTTTCGGAACGAGTCCGCCGCAAGTTGGTCCGGTTGTGTAGTTCCCGCTCAATAAGTTATTTTGGGTATCATATGCACAACTTTGATTGAGAAGATCCGGATTCGGAGCGATAAACGGATTTCCTTGTCCCGGATAAGAAGGCCCTGGACCTCCCGGAAACAATTGCAATCGTCCGTCGTTGTTTCTGTCGTTTCTTTCCGTTAGCTGAAAATTGCCCCAAAATTGAATCATAAATCCCTTTAATGGGGTATTGATATTGATGGTGGGTTGATACGAAGGAACAAAAGTAGTGGAAGCGTAACTGTCGTTCCTACGACGATTGGCCATCTCTCCCGAAAAACTGAGTCCCCTCCAGATAAAGTCCGATACGATCTCGTGGGTAATGTCGATAGTCGTTTCGTTTCCTTGAGAATTGGCATGGGGAGGTTCTCTTTCGATCGGAGCCGCGATTCCCGCGTATGGATTTGTACGGGCGGATTCTGGTTTCGAGATTTTATCCTTGTCGGAAGAGAAGAATGTGCTTTTGTTTTTGTCCTGCGGTTTTTCGTATGTGACATTGATCACATTTTCTTTGTTGATGTAACGAATGTAATCGTCGTGCTCCGCAAGAAGAATTTTCTCTTCGTCCTCCAAAAGCACTTTGCCTCGATGTATCAAACCGTTTTTTAAACGGACAATATCGGCAGCGTTCAAAGAAAGCTCAAAGAAAAAAAATAAATAGAACAAAAATAGAACGTAAAGTTTAGATTTCATGTGTTTCTCTTTTTGTTACTTGTTATTTTCCAATTTCAAACTTTCCAAATCGTCTAACTTTGCCCGACGTTCTCCCAGAAAAAATAACAAAAATAGAAAGCAAAGAGAAGAATCAACTAGGAAAAACTTTTTTCTTTCGATGAAATTCAATCAAGCAGAACCGGAACCGATTTCGATATTAGAGTTGTTGAAAAATTCAATTGTGGGATCAACAAAACTGCTTCAATCGTCTATTTCAGTGAAACAAAAACAAATGGAGAATTAATTTTGCAACAACTCTATTGAATTAAGACAAAAGCGCGTTTTTTGAAAATTTCATACGATAGAAATAGAAAGTTTTATAATCGGAAATGAAACCTACGATTCTATAAAACCTTGGCAAAATGGAAGCGAGGTTTTGAGAACGGTTCCCTTCGTTTAGAATACAAATGACTTTGGTTTGAGGTTCAACGTATCTCTAAAAAAGACGATCCAAAAATTCCTTTTGTTTTTTACATCTGGATTTTTGGATTCCGTTTTTCATCTCGTAGATCTTTTTCCCGTCTTGAAGGATTTCCAAAGTCCAGATCTTCTTTTGTAATTCCGTATGAACGTAGGAAACGAAAGAGTCTGCAAAAAAGTCGTCTCCGTTTGTCGCGGAGTAAAGAGTAGGGAAGGGAGTGTTTTCTAAGACGGGATAAATTTTCT
>NZ_AHMT02000020.1:35000-42500 GCF_000243815.2 Leptospira alexanderi serovar Manhao 3 str. L 60
GAAATTTGTTTTGTTGCATGAAAGGACAACTCCTTGATCGAATTTTTGAAAATTGAATCGCTTCTGGAAAATTATGCAAGGTTTTTCTTTTTTCAAAGAGTAAATTCGAGTTTGAGCGAGGGGCATAATTCCTTGACCGGATCTAGGTTTTAAAAAAGATAGAAGGAGATCGGGAGCGAAAGGTTTGCTTTTTCCAACTTTAGAATTTTTCGTATTTTTTATCTTCGTATTCCTGGTTTATTGGTATTTGATTCCCTACTTTTTCGGAAACGATACAAAAGCTTTATCTTTCACTCATTTTTTTTTACTAGTCGTCAGCTATTATTTTTACATGAGTTGGGACTGGAGATTCGGCGGTTTGATATTACTTTCTACCGTGATCGATTTTGTTCTCGCCGCGAGAATCGATTCTTCTCGGGATCAAAGGACCAGATTCGCTTTGATCACAGTCAGTTTGGTTTTAAATCTCGTCTTTATATTGGGTTTTTTCAAATATTATAATTTCTTTGCGGACTCCGTCAATTTATTCCTCGGACATTTCGGAGTAAAAAATGCGCTTCCGATTTTACACGTTATTCTTCCCGTGGGAATCTCCTTTTATACGTTTCAATCTTTGAGTTACACGATCGACGTGTATCGGAGGCAAATTCTTCCGGAAAAAAGTTTTTTACGATTTGCGTTGTTCGTTTCTTTTTTTCCTCAACTTGTAGCGGGGCCGATTGTGACGGCCAAAACCTTTTTACCTCAACTGGACACGGCTAAAAATTTAACGGAGATTCGATTTAGAAAGGCGATCCGTTATTTCATCCTGGGTTATATCAAGAAGGTTGTGCTTTCGGATAATGCGGCTCCGATCGTCGAAAAAATATTCGGTCATCCCGAAAACTACGGAACAGTCGCGCTTTGGTTAGGGGCTACTTTATTCCTCATACAAATTTACTGCGATTTTAGCGGTTATACGGATATGGCTTATGCATCCGCATTGTTGTTAGGCTACGAGCTACCGGAGAATTTCCGAATGCCTTTTATTGCAAGAAGCGTTACGGAGCACTGGAGAAGATGGCATATGACTCTTTCCACTTGGCTTAGGGATTATGTGTATATTTCCTTGGGAGGAAATAGAGCGGGGGCTTTTCGCCATAGATTTAATCTTTGGTTTACGATGTTTGTAGCCGGTTTTTGGCATGGAGCGGCTTGGACGTTTATCATCTGGGGAAGTTGTCAAGGGACGATTTTACTTTTGGAAGCTCTTTATGGAAGTTTAAAGGAAAAACATTTTCGGGATTTTCGGATACTTCCGGATAAAATATTGGCGCCGATCCAAATCATTCTTACCTGTTTCGTATCGGTAGCCGTCGGGACTTGGTTTCGTGCCGAGTCGTTTACGAAAGGTTGGATCATGCTGAAAAAGATGTTCATTTACACCGAAGGAGGCTTGCGTCCTTATATGCTGAAGACGGGAATTCCGGTTATCCTTTGTGTGATTGCCGGTCAGTGGCTTGGTTATTTCATCTTCGAAAAAAAGATGGAATGGAATCCGCCCGTATGGTTCGAGTTCTCGTTTTATCCGATCATCGCGATGATTCTGGCTCTTCTGACCCCGGATTTGGAACTGCCGTTCATCTATTTTCAATTTTAATTATAGAAAGAATTTCGGTTAATAAGGATTATACTAATGCGAACTATGTTTGAAGGAAAGTCGGTTCAAAAAGGATCGGGACAAAATCTTTCTGGACAAACATTTGTTTCGCTTCAACTCTGATCCGGATATGTTTGGTAATCCGGACGAACAGCCGAGAAGTCGTAGATACTATCCGGGTATTTATGCCGATTATATCATACAAATCGAATTCGGTTTAATTACACTTCATGCGGAACTTGTCAACATTTCCGAGACTGGAATATGTATCATCTTAAACGGAGAGGATTTGGACGTTACGGAGCCAGTTTATGGTTCTGTAATTGAAAAGGAATCGGGAAAACGTCTTGAATTCGAGGGTGATATCGTATGGGTTGGTCCTGAAGTGATGGATCATAAGACAAGATTTGCCTATGGACTTAGATTTCGTGTGCCTATGGTTTTGACGGAGTCGTTGGTTTTGATCAATCTTTCTTTGCAAGATCCCTAATTCTGTCCTGCCTATCCTAAGTTTCCGGATTGCCATATCCGCTTTCTTTGGGATCTTTGAATCATGGATTCATCTTCTACAAAGATAGAGCGGAAACAAATCATTCCTAAAAAACCGACCTTAAGAGAGATTGAAATCGGTCTTCTCAGAAAGATCAAAGCAGGGGATGATGAGGCTTATATTCAACTTGTCAATCCGTTTCGGGAGAGGCTCTATCGCAAAGCGGTTTCGATGGTGAAGGATGGAGACGATGCGGAGGATATCGTTCAAGACGCACTCATTTCCGGATATAGATCGATTCGTAACTTTCGTGCGGATTCCGGAGTTTATACCTGGCTTTATCGAATCGTAGTCAATAAATCCAAGGATATGTTGGCGAAACGGAAACGAGCTAAAGAGAATTCTATGGATGATAAGGAATACCAGGTGACGGATGATCGGGTAGGATTCGAAAAAAAAATTGAACTTAGTGATGAATCCAACTATCTAATTAGCAAAATCAACGACTTGGAAGATCTCTATAAAGAGGTGATTGAACTTAGATACTTCGAGGAAATGTCTTACGCGCAGATCGCCGAAGTTCTGGGAACCAACGTGGGAACCGTAAAGAGTAGGCTCTTTAAGGCGAAAGAATTCCTGAAACATTTGATTTTACAAGACGGCAAGGGTGAAGGATACTTTAGGTAAGAAAGATGGAAAGTTTACAGTCAAAATTCAAAATTCCGCTTTTTCTTCGAAAGGAAGACGGAGATTTACTTAAGATTGAAAATTCGCTCGTGAAAACGATGTCCGAACTCAGGGACAAAGAGTTACGTAGTATTAACTTGAGCGAGGAGTTTTCAATCCGATTGAAAAATCAACTCAAAGCAATTCGGCCCGAACCCGAAAAAGGATGGGAAAAAATCCGGGAAAACATTCTCGCCAATCGTGGTTTACAATTTTCCTTTTCAGTCGTTTTGATAATTGCAATCGTATTCGTAACTTATAATCGAATTCAAAGTCCCGACGTTCCCAATTTGTCCGAAAGATCCGGTACCATATTCGAGCAATCTTCAACGGGAGATTTTCAGGACATTCCTTCTTCCGGTAAATTCCGATCCGAATCGGACAAAGTTCTTCTTAGACAAATTCCTTCCACTGCGGAAGCCAGAAAAACGATCGATTCTCTCCGGAAATATTTTTCTGAAAGAGGGGATTTGGGAATTGTGGAAGAATTGGATCGAATTCTCGAACAAACCCAGGGAAATAATCCTTAACTTTACGTTCAAGTTTTAGCAAAGCCGTCTTGTTCCGTGAACCGAAAGTGGGAATTCCTATAGAAATTGAATGAACCAAAAATGGGGTGTGTGCAAATGGAATAGAAATTTTCTATTTCTTAATTCCGCCCTGTCTTCTTTGAAAAAAGCCCGGGTCTACTGAGTCCAGGATTTTCTTGGATTCTTGGTAGATTTCGCCGTATTGCATTCCCCTGTAAACGTCCAGAAGCAGACAAGCATGTTGTAGGATTCTACAACGAATCTTAAAGTCATAGAGATCTTTTCTAGAATTCAAAGTGTCTTTCAAACGAATTAGATTTTGATAATATCCTAGAATTTCCTTTTCGGAATAATTCCTGGTTTCCTCGAAAATTCCTTGTTCCGCCAAAACGACCGGAAGAACTTCTTTCAGATCTGATTCTTCTTGATAAGAACTTTTTAGTTTTTCGATCCAGGAAAAGATCGGTTCCGATTTCAAAATCGTGAGAGGCGCTGCGGAAGGGTCCTTTAAAAAAGCTTCTCGAAAGAGAAGGATGGCTCTTCTTTCCTCGCCGGTTTGAAAAAAGGATTCCGCTTTCAAATAAAGGAACTCGGGAGAATTCCTTTCCACGGAAGAAGAATAATTTAAAATTTCGAGCGCGTTTCGATAATCTCTAAAGCGGATGAGTTCGCGTATCAGACCCAGCAGTGCAGAGGGATCTTGAAAGTGAAGGCCTTCCCTTTGAACCGAGATTTTCAGCTGATCGACAGCTTCTGCTAAAACCGATTCCGAAACGGCGCGAAAGGAAGAGGTTCCAGTGAATTTTCTCAGTTCGAACGCGTTTTGAAACTCAGAAAAATATTGAACGAGAAGATGGCTTCTTTCTCTTCCTTCTTTCGTGTTGTGAATTCGATCTATGCGGTTGTCCCAGTAAGAGGAGATGAAATAACCGGCGATTACCTCCGGATTTTCCGGGTCTTCTCCGAGAAGGAAATCGAAAACTTTTTTTGCCTTATCGAAATCTCCGTTTGAAAGGTATTGGTTTGCTTCTTCGAGTTTTCTGAGAAAGGACATTTGAGAATTGGTTCTTTAGCTTAAGTTTAGAATCCGGTGGAGAATTCCACCGGGCGGAATGCCGAAATCGGTCAGTGATTCGCTTTTTTGTCGTGATGTTTACTCACTTGTTTGACGATTTTGTCTTCCAAACCGTCGATACAAGCGTAGATATCCTTGCTTGAATTCTGTGCGTTGAATTTGTTACCGTCTCCGTGTAAATTCAGGTTTGCAGTGACTTCTCCGTGGATCATTTCAAAAGAGATTTCGAAGGACTGAACCGCATGAAGATATTTTGAAACTCGATCCAACTTGCTGTTTGCGTATTTTTCGGCTGCTTTAGAATGATCGACGTTTTTCCAGTTATAATTTATTTTCATAGGCTGCTCCGAATTGTTATTGTACCGGACAAATTGAAGGACGGGGTTCAAGATCCGGAATTTCAGGTTAGTCTTGAAAGAGAAAGAGTCAAATCAAAAAAAGCCCGCCCTTTTTAGGTGGCGGGTAAGTAAGTTAGAACTAGAGATGGGATAAATTCACGGGTTTGAGCGAGGGCAAGAATTACTCTGCTTTTGCAACGCTTTCCATATGGATGGAGCATGCTTCTTGGTATTTTTTATAAGCTTCCTCTTCCGCATTCAGAGCGGAATCGATGTCTCCGATTTTCTGATAGATTGAAATTACATATTTAATGTTCTCAAGGGCTCGGCAGGACTTTCCTTGACGGAACTCGGAAATGGATTTGAGATAAAGAACCAGAGCGTAACCGGAAGATTCTTTTTCTCCCATTTTTTCACGGACTGTTAGAGATTGGTTGTAAAGATCGATTGCAGAGTTGTAGTCTCTTCCTTTTTGTTTGAGGCTTCCCAAAGCACTTAACTTATTTGCGAGTTGGATTTCATTCTCAGGTGTGAACTTATTCAGTTCTTCTTCTACCTTTTCGGCTTCTGGAATTGCGTAAAGTCCTGTAAAAATGCTTAAAAAGAGGGCAATTGTCGCAAACTTGTTCATCTTATCACCTCAGTTCCAGTGTTCTTGCATAAATATATGCAAGTGGCGTACCAAATTTTTAGGAGATTCTAAGATTCTTTCTTTTTTTTCTCGTTTTGCTTGAGCCTTTTCAAAATAGTCGAAATCAAACATTCTGCTGGATGATCGCGCTGCTTTTGGGAAACCAAGAGAGTGAGGAAAGTCCGGACACCAGGAAACACGGGACCGGGTAATTCCCGGAATTTTTTCTTTGAGAGAAATTTTAGGGAAAGAATATGGAAAGTGCAACAGAAAGGATACCGCCCCGTCGGAGAAATCCGGCGCGGTAAGGGTGAAATGGCGGGGTAAGAGCCCACCTTCGATTTCGAGAGAGATCGGGAACGGTAAACCCTCCCGGGTGCAATCTCAAATAGGCAGCCTTTTTGCCGTTTCCGCGCAGGGCTGTGGGTAGAGAGCAAAGACTTCGATCGGTAACTTTCGGAGCAAGATAAATGATCATCCATCTCTTCAGGAGAGGACAGAATCCGGCTTATAGGCAGAGTGTTGGTATTTCGGTTTAAAATCTCGTTTTCGTTTTAATCAATTTTTGTGTTTAGAATTTATTAAGGGACGTAATCTGTGGGAACTCCGGCGTTTTGTTAGGAACATGGCGAATGATTGTAGTTGAGTTTCTTTTGAGGTTTGGGATTGACTCTTTTAAGAAAAAAAGTTTAAAACCGCTACATGAGCTTCTACGGATTCCGATAAAGCCGTTAAATTATAGCCGCCTTCTAAAAAGGATAATACTTTACCTTCGCAGATTTTGTCGGCACTTTCTAAAACGATTTTAGTTAAGTCTTCAAACCCCTTGGTTGTGATATTCATTCCGCCCAGAGGATCTTCCTTGTGCGCGTCAAAACCCGCGGATATTAATACGACATCCGGTCCGAAATGTTCCATTGTAGGAATTACGACTTCTTTGAATTTTTGAATGTAGGCTTGGTTGTCCGAGTTCGCTTGCATTGGAATGTTTTTTGTAGTCCCAATACCTTCGTTTTTTCCGGTTTCACTGGAAAGGCCAGTCATAGGGTAAAATGGAAATTGATGAATCGATAGGTAGAAAACATTTGGATCTTGGTAAAAAATTTCTTGGGTTCCATTTCCATGATGAACATCCCAATCGATAATAAAGATTTTCTTGAATCCATTCTTCTGCAAATATCGGGCGGTAATAGCAACGTTGTTTAACATACAAAAACCCATGATTCGATTGTGTTCCGCATGATGACCTGGAGGTCTAAGAAGCGAAAAACCGTTTTTGATTGTTCCTGAAAGTAAAGCGTTTGCAAGGGTTATTCCGGAGTTTGCGGCGGAATAAGCTGCAATCCACGATTTTTCCGTGAAAGGGGTATCGGAATCAAAGTAACCTCTTTTTCCTTTTGAACGTTCGATTTTTTGAAGATGAGTACTGGAGTGAATTTCATTGAAGAACTCACTGGGAACCTTCTTCATTTCAGGGAAGAATAAGGAATTAAAATAATTGGTTTGATGTAATTTATTAATACATGCGAGTAATCTATCGGAACTTTCATAGTGTGGAATTTTTGGATTCGCGTTATGATAAAGAAAATCTTCTGAGTAAATGAAACCTGTCTTCATTTTCATTCCTATCACTTCTCCTTTTGAACGTTATTAGAGTTGCTGAAAAATTCCATGATTCGGATTAACAAAACCGCTTCAAACATCCATTTCAATAGGGCAGAAACGGACAGAGAATTAATTTTTCAACAACTCTATTTAACTTTTTTTGCTGAAGGATCGGTTTAATATGCAATCTGGCTGTTTTCGTACAAGACTTTTCTTCTTACGTCAAACTCACGTTAAAAAGGGAGGATGAACGCTAAATTCGGAAGATACTGTCATTGCATAGTTTACTACTCGGACGCATGAAAACGATACTCGAAAATAAGCGATCGGTTTTGCAAAAGTACAACGGTTCTCAAAAATTAAGTCAAATCGGGAAATCTCGACTTTTTAGAGGAAGATTCCAACATTCTAATTTTCGAAATAGTTTATCATAGTATTTTATTCATGCGTCCGAGTAGTAATTACA
>NZ_AHMT02000020.1:47500-89558 GCF_000243815.2 Leptospira alexanderi serovar Manhao 3 str. L 60
TTTTTCGGAAATTTCGAAATATGCGTCCGATCTTTTTCGATTTGCGGAAGCTCGGTCCGGAGTTTTGTCGGATTTGGATTTTTCCCTATAGAGATAATAGTAAGTTAAAGCAGAATTAATGAGAAGTTCTGGATCCGATCCGGTTAGTTTGAATGCTTCCCGAATGACCTCCATCGATTTGGAAAGAATGGACTGATTCTGAAAGCCTTCCGTTTCGTATTTATGATTGAGGTAGTCTATGTATTCCGTATAAAATTCGAGTTCTTCCTGCGAGTTCGCGAATCGTTTACGATTTTTCCAGGCCATCGAAAATTCCGATCCGGCCGATATGTATGCTTCTCCCGTTTTTTTATAGAGAAGTCCTAAACGGAAATGGCCCATCGGCGAGGAAGGGTCCAAGCTGATTGTATGTTTGTAGGCGCGGATTGATTCCGCGATTTCGTTTCTGGAAAAATGGTAGTCTCCTTTTTTTCTTTCGACGACCGCTGGTTCTATTTTTTCCGAAACCAAAGGAGCCGCTACCATGAGATTTTTATCTTTTACGAGCCCGAGATTTCCGATTCCTCTCGCTCTTTTACCGATAAAAGACGTTTGAAAGATAGACTTGATCTCGATCTGTGCGACGATGTTTCCGTTTTTGTAATTTTTATGATCAAAATCTTTTTCAATAAGATATAAGGTTTGTCCGACTCTAAGTCCGGGATCGAAATTGATTTTGATCGTAACTAAGTCGGCTCTCGTATCGACTCCGATGTCGAGATATTTGTTTTTTCCTTCTTCTTCGATCGGTTTCACTTTATCATAAAGTACGGTCTCGCCCACAAGAATCATCTTTTCTTTTTCAGGTTTGCCCGGTTCTCGGAAGGCGTAGACGAGTTCTCTTGAGTCTACTTTCCCGAAGGATGAGGTAAAAAGAAGGATTGAAAAAAAGATTCGAAAGGGTCTCACCTTATAAGAATCGGTCGATTTTTCCATCTTGCTTCGAAAAAAGATGTGTTTGGAATGTTTTGGAGCCGATTCAAAAATGATTTTTTGAAAATTATTTTAAAAACATCTTAGAATAATTGGAATCGGCATTTTAAACAAAGATAAAGTATTTTTAAGACAGCTTTTTTCGTATTTTTAATACTGGACTTTAAGGATTGAAATCTTCGAAAGAAGAAATTTTAGGGTGGGAATGTTTCGGTTGCGGATAATTCCCGGGACGTTCTAGTAAAGTCGTATTAAATTCCGCGCTTCTTGCGGCGTCGGCTTCTTCCTTGATATCGGTGAAAAATAAGATTTTTTCCGGTGCGATTCCCAGTTGCTCCGCGATCCTTGAATAACTCGCAGATTCCCTTTTCCCTCCAATTCCCGTATCGAAGTAAGCGGAAAAATATCCGGTCAAATCTCCCAAGTCCGAATATTTAAAAATTAATTTTTGAGCTTGGATGCTTCCGGAGGAATATACGGCCGATTTCTTTTTGGCGGATTGAATTCTTTTTAAAAACGAAGGGACATCCGTAAATAGGGAGCTTTTCAGTTCTCCATTTTCGTAACCGTGTTTCCAAATTCTTCCTTGAATTTCTTTGAGAGGTTCGCTCTTCCGATCCACGGAAACGAGATATTTGCAATAATCGCTCAAATGTTGAGGAGAATCCGTTAGCTGTCCCGAATACGTGGAATCATGTTTTCCTTCTTCGAGTAATTTTTCGATCCATTCTCTCTCAAGAGAATTCGATCGAAAAAAAGTTTCGAACTTCCCGATAGAATACGGAAAGAGAATTTTATGAACGAATTCGATGGGAGTTGTGGTCCCCTCGATGTCGAATAGATAGATTTCGAAGTCCAATTAGGTCGCCCCTTTGATTTTTTCGGCTTCAGAAGCCAGATAATCATGCACGTTTTTTTCGTCCTTTTCAAAATTTTTCAATACAATCAACCAGAAGAAGGCACAGGGAATCCAAAAAAGAACAGAGATGGAAAGCCCTAAAGAACGGTCCCCCGGAGTCAGGCCCAAAATCACCGCGCTCATCGCCGGTCCGAGTCCCTTTCCTAAGTCGTCGGTGAGATTATAGAGTGCGAACATACTACTTCTATTTTTTGGAATATTCACATTCATTAATGTAGCTCTCACGTTCGGTCCGGTGACGGATATGATAAAACCAGTGACGATGTTGATTACGATAAAAAGCCCCGAATTTGCGATGTTCTCCGCTTTTAAAAGATAGATACAGGGCGGAACTCCGATCAATATGCTGGACATACAAAAAATAGGAAGATATCGTTTGTTATAGTTGTATATTTTTTGTCCGATGACCCCTCCTAAAAATGTTCCGGCAAACACACCGATCGCCGCATAAGTAAGAAGCATCGTGGCCGTCGTTTTGTCTAGGTGATAGGAAGTTTCGTAATAATCCACCAAGAATACGAAAAAAACTCCCCAGGGAACGCAACCCGGAATTCCCTGAAGAAAAATTCCTATGTTCGTTTTGTTTCTGAAAAGGAGTCTAACGTCACTCCAACGAAGATGAAAACTTTCTTCTGGAAATTTCTCCGCGATTCCATACCATTCCGATTCTCCTCCGCCTCGGATCGGCTCCTTACAGAAGATCCAATAAATGACCGCAAAAAAGAAAGAAGGAATGGAAAGGTAGATAAAACTCATTCTCCAACCGTTGATCGGATCGGCGTTTCCTAAAACTCCTCCGAGAAGTTGGCCTATCCCGAGACCGATTCCCATCGAAAGAGAAACATAAGCGGCGGCTGTGGACCTGGATTTGTCCGAAAAATAATCCCCGAGTACCGTAAAAAGAAGCGGAAATATTCCTCCAAGACCGAATCCGGTAAGAGTTCTATAGATTACGAATTCAGAATAACTGGTCGCGAATCCGGAAAGAAAGCAGGGAATTTCACCTAAAAATACGGAAAAGAGGATAAGGGTTTTTCGTGAATATTTTTGGGATAAATAACCCATGCTTACGGAAACGGCTCCGCCTAGGATGAAGAATAGAATCGGGATAATCCCTCCGATATACCAATCTACATCTTTCTGATTATTAAGACCGAAAGAAGCTCCGATGTTTTTTAAGTTAGGCGCGATTAGATTCTGATCCGCGAAAAGAAAAAAAGCCATTCCCATAATCATCCAGAATGCTAAAATCGAGTTCCATCCGTGATTCGCCAATTCTTCCAATCCAAAAAAACGAAGAGTGCTTTTCTTTAAGGGTCTTTTTTCCATATTTTCTCCGGTTCTATATAGTTTGATTTTTTCCTTTTTTAGGAAGCGAATCCAAACAATGAAGAAAGTGAAGTAAAACTCAAGGAAAGTTTGAATTTGATTTTGGAATTCGAGATTTCTTGTTGCAAACCGCACAACGGGGCTATGGAGACGTTTTAAAAAAATGACGTCACGATGAAAAAAAATCATTTTTGATCAGTTCTATAATATTTAGTTGACCCGTATCGTTTTAATGATTCTTTTCTCTCAAATAAATCGGTATTAATAATGACCTTTCATCACAAAGAATTTTATATCTTATCCGGTTCCGATAAATCAAAATTGTACTGCCAATCCTGGACGAAGCCAAACTCCAATCGATTGGTGATCTTTCATCACGGCTTCGGAGAACATAGCGGGCGTTATGCAAACTTGCTCCGTTACTTTGCAAGAAGTGATATTAATTTCTATTCTTTCGATATGAGAGGTCACGGTAATTCGGAGGGAAAAAGGGGACATGCGGATTCTTTCGATTTATATGTGAGAGATCTGGCGGATTTCGTTTCCGAGGTTTTCAAAAGAGAGAAAAAAGAGCGTTTTTTTCTTTTGGGACATTCGCTCGGAGGAGCCGTTGCGCTTCGGTATTCTCAGGAGGGAATTAATCAGGACAATATTCTGGGTCTGATTCTAGGTTCTCCTGCGCTGATGGTGAAAGTGGATTTTAAAAAGAAGCTTAAAAAATTCGCGGCTGGTTTTTTAAGTAAAATTTCTCCTTCCCTCATCGTGGACGCGGAATTGGATTTTCAATATCTTTCCCACGATCCGGACGTGATCGAGGCCTACAAACAGGATCCCCTTGTTCATGGAAAGGTTTCCCTCAAGATGGGAAGCGAGCTTTTGGAAATCGGGCCTAAACTGATCAAAAAAGCGAACGTGCTTCGATGTCCGGTTTTGATCCTTCACGGCCAGGAAGACGGGCTTGTGGACGTAAACGGTTCTACGGAACTTTATAAAAATCTAATTTATAGAAACAAAAGAATCAAAATTTATCCTGGACTTTATCACGAGTTGATGAACGAATTTCCGGAACACAGAGATGTGGTGTTGAACGATATCCAAACGTTTTTAGAAACCATTCAAAGAGAAAAGGTGGACTCCGATCCTTCCTTAAAGATGAAAAAAGAAATTCCGACTTCACAGAAAAAAAGAAACGAAAAAAACGCGGTTTCGAATCTTTAACGTTTTCGAATTTTTTGTTTGTTCTCGGAAAGATTTTGGGATGTGAATTTTTGGTATTTGTTTCCGATTTTCAAATATTTTTTGGGGGAAATTCGGGATGTGATGTTTTCTTATATCAAAGATAAGTCGTTTTAAATCTACCTCCGTTTTTGTTGCAGTTTCGAATGGATTTTTTTTGAAAGTTTTACGAATGCCGCAACGGATCTGAATTCCTTTTCGGATAAGTTTGTAGGAAAAATGACTTTAGCTCTTTCTAAAAACGAAAATGAAAGAAAGAGTAAAAAGAAATCCTAATATAGCTACTAACCCCAATAAAGAGCGTTCCATGGACCAGGTTCCGTTTTCTATTTTCCGATTGATTTTGTCCGTGTCCGTAATCGGCGCTCCACCCGAGACTGAGATGGAAATTTCGTATTTGGGGGAAGGGTAATCTACCTTGAACGCTTTCATGTCGGAAGGAACGTCTTCTTGAATTCTTTCCTGTTTGGAAGCTCCGATAAAAGAAATTTCCATGTCTTGCGGCTTTGAAAAGACGGCTCTAAAACCTTCTTCTTTTTCGGCGAGCATCCTATCCTTGAACGTGACAGTGGAAAGATTACTAGCGGGAATCGTATAAGAAATTTGTAATTCCGAACTTCCGGGAAGAATCGCTCTGTCTAATAACTTTCCGTTCGTGCCGTCCTTGAGTTGAAGGGGGATTGCCATTTTCGATTCTCCCTGAGTCAACTGTCCGACTACTTCGCTTGCTTCGGAAGGAACGAAAATTTCGAAAGGATTTTGCTCGTCCTGAAAACTTTTAGGAGGAATCGTATTGTTGGATATTAAATAAATCTTAAATACTCTAAGGAAGTTTCTTCCTCTGGAAATTTGCATGGCGGATCTCGTTCTCACGAAAGATTTTTCCTTTGTCTTTTCATATACAACAATCTCTTGAACTCCGGAGCGAAGGACGGGCACAGGAGGAACCATTTTGTTGTAATTGATTCCCGCGTACTTCGCTTGAAGAAGAATGGGCGTTCCGTCCGGAACGGAAAGTTTCGGGACGATAAAAAAACCTTTTGAAGGTCCAATTTCTTTAATAGGAATCATCCCTTGTTGAAGGGCTATAATTCGAAGAGATTCGATGCTGCCTTCTTTACCGGTGGTTCCGTTTTTGATACGGATCTTAAGTTCGAGTTCTTCCGAATTGACGGATGTTTGTACTAGGAGAATTAGGAATAGAATCGTAAAGAATGTTTTCATCTTCAGTTTTAAGGCCAATTTAATTTCACCCTTTCAAAAAGAAAATCCTTTACACTCGCTTTTCTTTTACTAATTTTATTCTCTTTGAACGTATGTCTTTCGCTTGAGTTCTTTAGGAGATAATGATGGGTTGGTTGAAAAAAATCGCGGCTATATTCGGAATTCTTTTCGGTTCCTTTTTGATTTTGGTCTATTCGATTACGTATCATCCGGATCAGGCGGAACCCGCGAATATTCTTTGTAACGAGAACGCTCCAATCTTGAAAACGGATTCTAAGGTCAAACTTTTGGTCTGGAACGTGCAATATCTTGCCGGAAAAAAAGAGTTTTTTGGTATGATCTACCCGAAGGAGACGGACCGGACGTTGGTCCTTCCCGAGAGGAGATCGAAGAAACTCTTAAAAAAGTAACCGACTATATCCGTTCGGAAAATCCGGATGTGATCCTTTTACAAGAACTTCATGACGGATCCAAGAATACTTTCGAAGAGGATCAACTGGAAAGAGTTCTTTCTCAGATCGGGCCCGCCTATATGTGCAGAAGCGAAGCTTTTTACTGGAAATCTTTTTTCGTTCCGCATCCTAAAATTTGGGGCAGTGTGGGGATGAAACTTGCGACGGTGAGTAAATATAAAATTTCCGACGGAATTCGACATTCTTTACCGCTTATGCCTGCGGATCCTATCTCTACCCAATTCAATTTGAAAAGGGCAATTCTTCAAAACGATCTGCCGATTGAAGGTGGTGATAAGTTTACTGTGTTGAACACGCACCTCGATGCATTTTCCCAAGGAACGGATACGATGCGCAGACAGGTGGAGACGATTGCCGGCCTTTTGAAAGAGCTGGATCTCGCAGGACATTATTGGGTGTTGGGAGGGGATTTTAATTTACTTCCTCCCGAGTTCGATCGGAAACTTATGCATCCTAACGGCGCTTTCTTTTATTCGGATGAGCAGGAAATCAAACCTCTCTTTGATCGATGGAACTCCGCCGTTCCATTCAATATTTTGAATGGAGCTGGAAAAGAAAAATACTATACGTATTATCCGAACGATCCGGCGATTGGAAAACCCGATCGGACGATCGATTATATCTTTTATTCTTCCAACTTAAAACAAACAGGATATAAAGTGGATCAGGGAGAAATACTTTGGACCGTTTCGGATCATTTTCCCCAAATTGGAATATATCAAACACTCCATAAAGAATGAGGTAGTTGGAACAAAAGCTCAACGTTTCTTCCTATGGAACGAAAAACATGACGGAGATTTCTTGTAAAAGTAAAGATTAACACTCCTATATAAATAGAACGTTTACCAATTAGGATTGCCAAACCAAGAAAGGATAATTCTTTGGATGAAAGAATTTATCGGACACGTACATGAGACCTTTTAAGATATTGGGAATCCAACAAATTGCAGTGGGCGGAGAAGACAAAAAGAAACTCGAAACTTTTTGGGTGGATATCCTCGGACTTGAAAAAACAGGAACGTTTAAAAGCGAAAAAGAAAACGTAGACGAAGATATACTCAGAATGGGCAAGGGCGCTTACGCGGTCGAAGTCGACATTATGCAACCGATTGACTCAAATAAAAGTCCAAAGGTTCACGAACCGAAACTCAATCACATCGGACTTTGGGTGAACGATATTTACAAGGCCGTAGAATGGCTGACCGCAAAAGGGGTTCGTTTTACTCCGGGCGGAATCCGTAAAGGCGCCGCGGGATATGACGTATGTTTTATTCATCCGAAAGGAAACGAAGAATTTCCATACTCGTCCGAAGGTGTGCTTGTGGAACTCGTACAGGCTCCCGCAGACGTAATTAAGGCCCTCGGCTGAAATTTAAAACAATGTCGCATAAAGCATTTTAAATATTCGTTTTTTTGCGGATATTACTGATCCTTATAAAATAGAGTACCGTTGCTCTGAGCACAAATCTTGCATTTAGACGCAGAATTTTAGACACTCTATTATGTAGAGATGAGTAAGACAAAACAAACGGTGTTTGAGATTCTTTTTGAAGGGAATTTGGAATGGCCGGTTTAAAAAGATTACTTTTTGCCTAGAAGAAAAAAAGTTCTCATCGGGCCTTTACCTTTGACTTCGATGATACCCCTATCTTCAAATGTGAATAAGTCCTTAAGAGAATCGTAAACCATTTGAGAGCAGTGTATTTTGCCGGGTTCTCCGTGAGATTCCATTCTAGAAGCCGTGTTTACGGAATCGCCCCAAAGGTCGTAAACGAATTTATTTTTACCGATTACCCCGGCGACTACGTCTCCTGTGTGTATACCGATTCGAATATTGAATTCGTATTTCCAAGATTTTTGAAGATTTTTAAGTCCCTGAATCATATCGATTGCGGCTAACGCGATTTTTTCCGCGTGATCCTCGGTTGGAATTGGAATCCCGCCTGCCATCATATAACAATCCCCGATTGTTTTGATTTTTTCGAGTTGGTATTTGCTTGCAATGTCGTCGAAACAAGTGAAGATCTGATTCAGAATTTCGACCAGCTGGTTTGGGGTCGGAATTTGTGTGGAGAGTTTTGAAAAACCGACTATATCCGCAAACAGAACCGTGGACTTCTTAATATAATCCGCGATTACGTTCTCTCCCGCTTTCAATCTTTCCGCGGTTGATTTAGGAAGGATGTTTAGCAAAAGACTTTCCGACTTTTGTCTTTCCTTCTCCAAACCTTTGTTTAACATATTAATTTCTTCTAAAGAATCCTTGAGTTCGCGGTTCCTTTTGGAAAGGGTTTTGTATGCGTCCGCGTTATCCACTCCGATCGCGACGTAATTGGCAAGGGTTCTTAAAATATTGAGTTTGTTTTCGTTGAATTCGTTTTTATTGTAGCTCTGGATCGTAAGAATTCCGATGAATCTTTCCTCTACTTTCAAAGGAAGATAAACCACCGAACTTATCTTTTCTCCGAAATGTTTCTGAATGGTGGAAATGTACTGAGGAAAATCCTTTTCGAGATCGTTCGTAATCAATTCTTGATTGTTATGATAACAAAAAGAAGAGGGGTTGTCTTCGGTAAGAGAATCCACCGAAGGCGCGGGAGTGTAACGTCCTTCGATCAAATTGAATTTATATTTGATTTCATTTTTGCCTTCTTCGATGATCCCGAATGCGAGAATATCTATGGAGAGCATGGACTTTGTGTTTTCATATACGGAAGTCAGGATGATCTTGGGTTCCAGACTGGCGGTGATCATTTGGCCGATTTCGCTCAGCTGTTTTAGGTTCTGATAGGAAGACGCAAGTCTTTGATTGGAATCCTGCAGTTCCGTTTGAGTTTTAATCAGACGATTCTGAGTGGAATCCCCGATCTTCATGAGTTTGGAAGACTGTTTTAAAAGAGATTCGTAAGCCTCTCTGATTTTTTTCAGCTCTTTTAAAAGGGCTTCCTGATCGAGGGGTTCTTTTTTATCTAAGATTTCGTTGACTTCGCTTAATAATTGAAATTCGTTTTCAAAAAAAGAATTGAAGTCTTTCGGTTCCATGTAACTTTCTAAAGCTAAGTTATGTTACTTATAGGATTTAAGTTCGAATGGAAGGGAAAGATCGGATGAAAATTCTTCTCCTGTCTCTTGCATATCGTCGTCATCCTCTTTGTATAACCAGAGCACTTTTACCTTGCCGTTTTGGTCGTGGTATTTTTGGAGAGAATCTAGAATATCCATGATCACTTTAGACGAACTCGTATTGAAATAATCTAACTGAAATTTTACTTGAACCTGCGATTTTGAATTCATCATCGCGTTTAACCAATCGAATACGGGTTTGTAAAATGCGATCGCATTTTCAGGATAAGATTCTCCGATAATTTCGATCAATCCCTGTTCCGTGTCTAAGATTACTTCCGGAGAGGTTTTGGTCTGCTGAATATGCAGTGATTCCATTCTTAATTTTCCTTTGTAAAATATACAGAAAGTGTGAAGAACGAGTGTTTATCGTCCACCGGCGAGATATCGTAGGAAAGAGGTCCATCCGACTTTCTTGCAATATCGATTAAACCTACACCCGCACCTTTACTTTCTTCGGGTCTGTTTGAGCGCAACTGTCGTTGGTAATAAGCCTTTAACTCATCCCTTGACATAGAATTAATTTTTTCACATTTACTTTTTAGTAATTCGATTTTTTCATTTAATACAAGATTTCCGGCTGAAATATTATAGCCAATCGATTTTTCATCAACCATAATGATGCCAACGCCGCTTTCTCTTCCATCTTCGAGAACTTTTCTTTCCGCGGAATAGTGTAACATATTCTGAGCGAGTTCGATGAAAACTGCAAAGATTTTTTTAATTTTCGATTCAGTACTTAAGGAAGTCCGAATCATCGAACCGAATTCCGTCAGAACCTCTTGCGATAAACGGCCTTTGAAGGAAACAATGAATTGATAATCGTAGGCATTTCTATATTGTTTAAACAATTCTAGGGAATTATTTTCTATCATTTCGTTTTAACATACTCCTGTAATTTTGCTTGCTTGATTAAATTCTAAATCCAATCAAAGTTATGTCGTCTCTCTGAACCTCTCCCGCTTGATATTCATCCAAAAAGGTGGAGAGTCTTTCCTTTTGTTCGTGTGCGGGTAAAGAGAGAACGCTTTCTAAATGCCTTATTAAACCTTTGCTCGTGATTCTTTGTCTTTGGGGATTCGGTTGATCCATATATCCGTCCGTTGTGAGGTAAAACATAGTGGATTTTCCCTTTTCCAATTTTACTTCACGAGTGGAATATGTTCTGGAATCTTCTTTTTGTCTTCCACCGATCGAATGTCTGTCGCCTTTGATTTCTTCGATTTTGTCACCTTTTGAAAAATAGAGCGGTCTTTTAGCGCCAGCGAACAGTACTTTATCCTCGTCAATTCGACAGAAACAAATATCCATTCCATCTAACGAGTTTGCGCCTAAAGTGTCTTGTTTTAAGGCTTGTCGTACATTTCGGTTTAAATGTTCCAGAACTTTTCCCGGATCTTTGATTCCCGCCTCGTTTACGATCTGATTGAGTAGGGTATTTCCTATCATGGACATTAATGCGCCGGGAACCCCATGTCCAGTACAATCGACTGCCGCAAGGAAAACGGATCCTTCTTTTTTGCTAAACCAGTAAAAATCTCCAGATACGATGTCTTTCGGTCTGAATAAAACGAACTGTTCGCGTAAGTTTTTCGCGAGAGTATCATCCGAAGGAAGAATCGCCTGTTGAATATTCAAAGAATATGCGATGCTGTCCGTAATACGCTGATTCTTAAGTTCCAGATCCGCGTTTGCTTGAGCCAATTCTCTGGTTCTTTCTCTGACCTTTTCCTCCATATTCGCATAAAGTAATGCGTTATCGATGGAGATTGCAGCTTGAGAAGAAAGGATATTCATAATCTGAAGTCGATCCGAAGTAAAGGCTCCTTCCGAAAGATTATTTTCTAGATAGAGAATTCCAGAAATTTCCCCTTGTTTGATGACCGGCGCACAGAGAATCGATTTCGTTTTAAAATTTTTGATATATTCGTCTTTGTTGAATTTTTCGTCCTGATTTGCGTTTCTTAAAACAAGGTTTTCCTTGGTCCTTTCCACATAATAGATGAGGGATATCGGAAGATTTTTGCTACTGCCGAGAGGGACTCCGGTCAATACTTCCACGTCGTCTTTGGAAATCGAACCTTCGGCTTCCACATAAAGTTTTCCTTCCTTTTTCAAGATGAGTACGCCTCTTTGTGCCCCGGCGTTTTCGATTACGATCTTCATCAATTTGTCCAAAAGATTTTCCAGTTTGATCTCTCCGGAAATCGCCGTGGAACTTTTTAATACGGATTGAAGATCCAAGGTCTGGCCCGAATACACTTCGGTTGCGGCCGCTGTTGTGCTGGAAATCGTTCGATGGGTGCGCAGTAATCCGGTTCCTCTTTCACGGATGAATTCCGGAAACTTGGATTTGAGCATACTTTGTTTGAGGTTGGCTCCCCAAAGTCCGTAACGATGGAATGCTTCGTTGATGAATTCTCCGGCGATCTTGACGCTGCCTTTGGATAGCCAGAACATCGCGGCGTTCTCGCAGGCGAGAGCTTCGTCGTTTTGAAACTCGTTCTTTCTCGCTTCTCGAATTGCGGCTTCGTAAGTCCTTGCGGCTTTCCAGTTTTTGTATTCGAGTTTTGCTAGTTCCGCGTCTACGAGTAGATATTTGTGGTAAAAGTTTTCGGGACAACTTTCGGCTAGGATGAAAAGTTGTTTCTGATTCTCCTGAATCTTTTTTAAATATTCTTTTTTGAGATCGGGGGAAACTTTTTTGTAGTTTGCGGCCAAGGCGAGGGAATATAAAAAGTTGTGTTCCAGCGGGCCGTATTGACCTCCGAGATAGAGAATCATTCTGTTCGCTTCTTCCGCTTCCTGAAGCGCGAGTTGATATTCTCCGTACATTAAAAGGGAACGAACCTTCATCACTTTAAAGGTGCAGATCGGAGCCAAACTTTGGTGGTCGTTGCAGAGATCGATGTACTCTTTTTCCAGATATTCGCTCGAAGAGAAGTCGAGATGACTTCCTGTTTCCCCTCTTAAATTGGAAAGAATGAGAATGGTCCCGAGGATTGTATCAATCGCAAGATTGTTTTTTACTTTTCTTACGAACTTGAGGAGTTGATTGATCTTTGGTTTTAGGATTTCCAGGTTCTTTCCTTGAAACATCACATTGGAAGCGTCGTTCATCGCGGCATAACTTCCGTGTAAAAATTCTCCGGAATCCAAAGCAGCTTGAACGCACTTGATGTTGACTTCTTCGGAAAACTTAAGGTGTTTTACAAAAGAGGAAGAATAGTTCGCGAGAATGTTTGCCGCTTTGGTATATCCGCCCGAGTTCATATATTTTTCGCTGAGTTTTACTGCGAGTTCGCAGAAGTCGTATGCACCTTTATAATCCCCTAGTTTTCCGACGAGTACCATTCCGTAACAAGAATATCCGTACGAATCGGAAAGGTTTCCGTATTTCAACAAAAGGTTCGCCATCTTCAGACAGATTACCGGAAAAAGAGCAGGTTCTTTGTTGTAAGCCATCGGAATAGCGCTGATCAAAAGATTCACGGCCCAGATGTGATTCGGGTCCGTCATTAGAGGAGCGTCTAACAGAGATGTTATGTTTCTATTTTTGAGATTCTTTTTTGCTTCTTCGATTTCTTTTTTTACCACCTTTTCGAAACCGGAAATCGGGAGTTCGATTCCCAAAGGCTTTAAGGCATTGATTACGGTCGGCATTGCGAGATCGTATTTACCTTGGGCGGAATATTCGATCATCAGCAAGTTGTATGCTTCCGCTTGTTCCACGGGAGTTTTTGCCTGCTTTAGAATATTCTGAATCATCTCCTGGGATTCTTCGAAGTTCCCATTGAGGTAAAGAGCTTCGGCGAGTTCTTTGTGAACCGCATAAGCAAGGTCGTACTCCTTCTCCCAAAGTCCCTTGTCGTCTTTACCCGATTTGGAAAGAGAGAGTAGAAGTTCTCTCGCTTTTTCCGAATACAATTTCGATGGTTTATAAGCCGCGGAGAGTTTCGCTTTTTGTGCGGCTTGAAGATTCAACTGTATTAATTCTTTTTTTTCGGAATTTTCCGTAACGAGCGAGGAACCGGTGTTCAAGTGGTTAACCACGTCAAAGATCGAATCTTCCAAAGCTTTTTCATTTAAGTTTTCCAGAAGAATTCTGCCGATCTTAAGACGTAAGGATCGTTTTTGATCCTCGTTCAAAAGTTCGTAACTTGCTTGTTGCACTCGGTCGTGTTGAAAGCGGAATTGGATCGACTTTGCAATTTGGAAATTCTTATCCTGATTTTCTTCTATTTCTACCATGGAATCCACGAGTCGGTAGTTGTCTCCGATCGGAACGATCAATTCCTCTTCCATGGTTTCCATAAGCGCCGCCGCGGTTTCCTTCAAAGTCGCGCCCAAAATTTTGGATTGGATTCCGAGATCGAAATTGCTTCCGATACAGGATGCGAATTTTAAAGTTTCCTGGGTTCTAGGGGAGAGCTTTTTGATTCTTTTTAAGAGAAGATCGACCACATTATCCGAAATATCCGTCTTTTTGATCTTATCGAGATCCCAGACCCATCCTCCCGAGATTGTGGAACTTCCTTGTTGATAAGAGATGACTTCCTCTTTGGACAATTGTTTCAGCAGTTCGTTGATGAAGAACGGATTTCCTCTTGTTTTCGAATATACGATTTCGGCGAAACTTAGGGTTTCTTCGATCGGTTTCCGTAAACTGTCCGACAAAAGTTCGTTTACGTTTTCCAGACTTAAAGGTTTGAGTAGAATTTTATCCAGACGGAATCCTTCCTTTTCCAAACCCGTTATCAGAGTGGAAAAAGGATGTGTGGAGTCCACTTCGTTGTCTCTATAAGCTAATATTAGAAAAATATAATTTACAGAGGCGTCTTCGATTAGATTCTTGACAAGCTCCAGAGAAGATGTGTCGGCCCATTGTAAATCGTCTAAAAAGATGGCAAGCGGATGATCTTGATTGGCGAAGATTTTTATAAAATTTTGAAATACCAAATAAAAACGGTTCGCATTTTCCTGAGGTCCTAACTCCGCTACGGGGGGCTGTTCTCCGATGATAAATTCGAGTTCCGGCAAAACGTCGGTTATAACCTTTCCGTTTGCACCCAGAGTGGTGCGGATTTTGTTTTTCCAGTCTTCGATTCTTTCCGGAGATTCCGTCAGAATTTGTTCGATCAGATTGGAAAATACTTGAATGATTGCACTGAAAGGAACGTTACGATTGTACTGATCGAATTTTCCGGAAATGGAATAACCTTTTGATTCCGTAAGAGGTTTGTTGATCTCTTTGACGAGAGAGGATTTACCAACTCCGGAATAGCCCGCTATCAGGACGACGCTGGTCCTTCCGGTTTCCGTCATGCGTTTGAATTCGTTTAACAACGCTTCGATGTATCCCTCTCTTCCGTAGAGTTTTTGAGGAATTTTGAATTCGTGAGAATAATCCGTGGAGCCAAGCGGAAAACTGGGAACGTCCCCCGACTCCAGCCATTTGTCTCGGATGATCTCCAAGTCCGATTTGAGTCCTTCCGAGGTTTGGTATCTTTCCTCCGCGGTTTTTGAAAGAAGTTTTAATACGACATGAGAAAGGGCTTCCGGGATTTCGCCGCGGACTTTACGCGGATCGATCGGGGATTTTGCGAGATGGAAGTGAACCAGTTCCAGAAGGTCTTCGCTTTCAAAGGGAAGTTTTCCGGTGAGAAGTTCGTAGAAAGTGACTCCGAGGGAATAAAAATCGCTTCTGTAATCCACGGAACGATTCATCCTGCCGGTTTGCTCCGGAGAAACATAGTGAATGCTTCCTTCGAGGCGATTTGGATTGGACCAGGAAGTTTCTTCTTTGGAGAGTCGGGTAGAAATCCCGAAGTCTACGATTCTTAAAATGTCTTCATCCGGATTGAATATGATGTTATCCGGCTTTAAATCTTTGTGTATTACTTTTTTATTATGGATTTCTCCGAGTTTTTCGGTGAGGTCGATCGCGATTTTGAAAAAGTCGTTTAGGTTGACCGGTTTTTTTTTGGAAAACTGTTTGAGTGATTCTCCGGGAACGAATTCCAAGATAAGGGTGAACCCTTCCGGAATTTTCTCCATTCCAAAGGCTTGAATCATTTTATCGGATGAGAGATAGTTCAAAATTTCATATTCGTTTCTCAAATTTACGACAGCAGGATGCAATTCGTCCAGGATCGGGATGTACTTAATGATTACGTTGATTCCGTCCTTCGATCGTACGGCCTTGTAAACCTCCGTGGACGAGTCCGTGTTCATTCTTTCTTTTATTTCGTAACCTTCTATTTTCATACGTATCGATGTTCTTATTACGTTCAGAGACGGAATAAGAGTCCTCCCCAATAAAATCCGCCTCCTACGGCGGGGGTAAGGAATAAATCTCCTTTTTTAAACTTTCCTTTATAATAATATTCTGATAATACGATCGGGATGGAGGCGGCGGAAGTGTTTCCGACTCTTTCGAAGTTCATAAGAATCTTTTCTTTCGGGAATTTGGTTCTTTTGAGAACGTCTTGAACGACTACGTCCGTTCCGGGATGAGGAACGACCCAGTCCACATCGTCTATGGTAAGACCGTTTTTTTCCAAAAGCAGGTCCATGGACTTGAGAGTGAGTTCTGCCGCTTTGCTCACGAGTTCGGGATAACTTTTCACGTAACTCGTCGGCGGAGGTCCGGTTACGATGATACCTGAAAGATCACCGTCGTCTTGTAGAAAAGAATCGATGATTCCGAAATTTTTATCCCCCGTATATTCTAAAAAAACACCCGCCGCCGCGTCTCCCGCGGTAAATTCTCCGTAACCTCCCATTCTGGTTCTGACGGAAAATCGTTCGCTCCCGATAACGAGAGCGTTTTTAAATTTGTCCGTTCTCAAGTATGCGGATGCCGTTTGAACCCCATGAACGAAACCCGTACAAGCGGTACTAACGTCGAAAGCGAGGGCGTTTTTAGTTCCGGAAAGTTTCGATGCTTGGGGAGCGAGATCGGGAAGGTAATAACGATCGGTCCAATTCGCGAGAATATAAAGATCCACATCTTCCGGTTTTTTTCCTGCGTCTTTCAGAGCCATTTCCGCTACTTTCGAAGCCATAAACATTGCGGTTTCGGTTTCGTTGGCCCTTCTTCTTTCGTTGACACCTATATTTCCAATCACTGCTTTTTCAGCCGGATGCATTTCCGGAAATTTCAAACGGGAACGAATTTCCTCGTTAGTCACGATTCGTTCCGGGAGATAGTGGCCGAAGCCGGTGATTCTGATTCCGTTCGACGTTTGATTTTTTCCACTCATAAGGGACCTCTAATAAATTCGAGTTTCATTTTATTATGGAAGTCTTGTATATACCATAAATTGTTCTATGTAAATCTTTTCCGGATCCAATTCGCGTAAAACGGTGAGTTCTTCCGCCGTCACCGGAGGTTCTTGTTTAAGAGGGATGTCTTCGTCCGGGGGAAGCCAAGAAGTATAACGTAATACCGCTTCTTCCGGTTCCATTTCTTCGTCGGAAGGAGGGGGAATCCAGTGAGAGAATTCGAAAACGTGATCCGAATTCGGTTTTCTTTGAAATCTTCCGAATTGACAGACCGCTTCCATTACTCGGTCTCCGACCGAGGTGATGTAGTTTACGTGTTTAACAAATCTTCCTCGATTGGCTTTTGCGACCACGATACAATCCGCGACGGCCGCGATGTCGTTGGCTCCTCCCGAACCCACGAGGAATTTGCCCTTGGACGTTTTTGTGGAATTGATATTTCCGAACCAATCCACTTCCGCCGCGCCTAAAACTCCGAGGCAGTGATCGGGAACAACAGTTCCTAAGATGCCTGTGATGTCGGAGAGCATTGTGCAATTTTTAGCGTGTAATTGACTGAAAAGAAAAACGTCTCCGGTATGAGGTTTCATCGAAAAAAAACCGAGTTCGGTGACAACTTTGACTTCGATTCCTTCTTTTTCCAAAAATCGGGCCGCGGTCCAAGCCGAGATGTGAGCCGCGCCGATTCCCGCGAGAATTGTTTTATAACCGTTGGTTTTGACGTATTCTTGAATGGCTCTCGCCGCGAGAATGATCATCTGCTCTGAGTCGTTTACCGTTTTCGGATTCTCCAGTTTGACGGCTTTGTTTTCTTCGGGAATACTTTTTAATCTCTTAAGACGAGCGCTTCCCAGGCGTTCCAGATATTCCGCGTGACCGCCTTTTAAGTTTACAAAGTTTGCATACCATTTGTCGGCCCGAGAAGGAGCGTTTGCAGCTTCGTTGGCCTCGATCTGAAATTCGTAGTCGTCCAAGTATGTGGAAAGCCCTTTGAATGCGGGAATTCCCGGAAGATTATGGACCCGAAGGGATTGAGGATGCGCACCGAATTCCGCAACGGAAAGTGCTCTTACCCGATTTCCTGGAATCGTAACCATTTCCGCAGGAATGGAACCTCTGGGAACGATTTTTTCCACGGTTGCGATCACACCTTCTTTTGCCGCGAGAGCTCCCCAGTAACCCTCTCCGCTGGGAGGGCAGAGAACTAAGTTTCCTTCTTCGTCTCCGACTATCGCGTGTAAAAGAGTGAAGTCCGGATTTAAGGGGAGAATGTATGCAAGGTCCACTCCTTTCTTACCCCTATAATTCGGAGAATGGGAGCCGTTTGCACTAACGGGACAATGTCCGGGGTCGGGCAATAGAAATGCGGTTTTACCTAATTTGTCTAAAATGAGATCGCTTCCTAAAAGAGAGTTTGTGATAAAACCCGGAAGACGCATTGCGCCCGCCATCAGTCTTTGAACGATGCTGAGAAGGGACCAAAGTTCCAGTTCGAACGGCTTCCCTTCCAGTAAATTAGAATATAATGAATTAGGAGAAGGTTTCGGATAATTATCGCCTGCAAAACCGGTGATCATTTTTTTTACGATCTTTGCGATCGTGAGAGCGTGCGCGCTAGAATGAATTCCCGCCATGCTAATCACGAATTCTGGATTCGAATTTTGAAAACAACGGGCGAGGGAATAGATAAGCGCATTAGGTCTGGACATAGTCGCCGAAAGATGTAAATACATTCCCGGGCTCACCATTTCTCGGATCATCTCATCGGGATTTTTAAAGATCTTCGCATTTTTTTCCAATGATTTTTATTCCCTGAGTAATACGGACACGACGAACCCTTCGCCTCCAAATTTGGACGAATCTTTCTTGTTATAGCCCTACGAGGAAGTAAATCGTTATAAAAAAATTTCTTCTTTTAAAATTATCAAATGTTTTTATACAATTCTTTTCTCGGGCAGACGCCGAATGAATTAAAGTGTACTATAACGATAGAAAGTTTTACTTTTGAGAATGCTATAGCAAGAACTTTTTTATAAATTGAAACAAAACTCGGGACTGATTCAAGACAAGTATTCCGATAACCGAAATTAAAAATTAGAAAGAACGAAGCCCTTTCTTGTTTTTTCCTTGAAGACTTTTTGTTAGGAAAAAATTTTTTTCATGCCGAAGAGGAAACGTAAATTCGAATAATATAAAATGATCTTATGTCCCAAATACTTGTGGTATAGTCGATAAACGATGACAGAGATACAGATTGAATTTCCGGAAAGGTATCATTTTTCAACAGAGCTTTCCATACGTAAGACAGATCTTGCTCTGGATATTCACGTGTCTTTCGCGTCCATTCTTGATATCGTGATGGAAGCGCATCTTCAGTTCTTTCAATATCTCGGTTTTTCCGTCACCGATATTTACGGAAAGAGTATTATATTCGCGAATGCTGGAATTCTCTATCAAGGGGAATTACTCTATAACGATCAAGTTAAGATCGATGTCGTATTGGACAATCTACAAGAAAAAGCTTTCGATCTTACGTTTCGTCTGTCCAAGGATCAAAGAAGAGAGAAGGTCGCACTCGTAAAAATCCGGGTTTTGTTTTTTGACTATTCTATTCGTAAAGTAGTGCCTGTCCCCGAGGGTTTTAGAAAAATTTTTACCGAAGAAAAAATTCCTTCTTATTCTTCTCCTCCGGTAGGTATTCAGGAAAAAACCTCATCGAAAAGTGCGACTCAGATTTGGAAATTTGATAAACTGGAAGTATTGCGTCTTGCTCATGGCCTAATTTTAAAATTATACGCACTTGGAAATAAAACGGATATATCTAGAATCAAAGAGCATGGATCTCTTCTCGAACATATCCGCTCGATCTCAATCCTTTTACCTGTTCGAATTGCCGGGGCTTGGGGAAGTAGAATTCTCTCGGAAAAGATCAAAAATATTTTAAAAGCGAAGGTGCATCTTGAGGAGCTTAGGTACCTTTTGATTCTTGTCCAGGATTTAAGGATCTATTCCATCGAAAGGGAATTATCCGATCTGGAAATCATCAACGGACATCTAAAAAAATATCTTGTCCGAGTCCGAAACGGAAAGACGAGAAAACTGATCTAAAGTCGAGTTCTGATTTGGATTCTTGTTTTGGCGGAATTTTTTTTCGGTTATTTCGATATGTCTCTTTTCTAAGAATGAGGGCTTAAAGCGGAATCATCTCGAAATACGAGTGGTGCCGAGACGCGAAGATACGAGAAAATCTGATTTTCGGATTAGTTTGGAAAAAAATTTTACAATAAATTCTAAAATTCTAATATAATATTCGGAGAAAGTACCATGAAAGACAAAGTCGCCGTGGTGACCGGAGGAAGCACCGGAATCGGGAAAGCCGTCGTAAGCGAGTTCGTTTCGAAAGGTGTCAAAGTTGTATTTTGCGGCCGTAGATTAGATGAAGGAAAAAAGCTGGAATCCGCAATTTGTTCTCAAGGCGGAGAAGTGTATTTCGTAGTTTGCGATGTGACTTCCGGAGAGCAGGTTCAAAAGGTGATCGATACCGCTTTGGAAAAATTCGGAAGACTGGACTTTGGGATCAACAATGCGGGAATCATGGGACTCAATCATCCCCTGCATGAGTATCCTGAAAATATTTGGGATAGTGTGGTGAACGTGAATCTCAAAGGGACGTGGCTTTCGATGAAATACCAGATTCCCGAAATGATTAAGATCGGAGGAGGGGCAATCGTAAATGTTTCTTCTATATCTGGAATTAACGGGGTTGTCGGAATCAATCCTTATGCCGCGGCAAAACACGGAGTTATCGGACTTACGAAAAGTGCGGCCTTGGAATATGCAAAAAAGAATATTCGGGTCAACGCGATTTGTCCGGGTGCGGTAAAGACTGAAATTTTAGACGAGCTTTTTCATCTCGCAAAAGATCCGGCGGAAGCGGAAAGACAACTCGTAAAATTACACCCGATTCATCGGATCGCCTCTCCGGAAGAAATTGCAAAGACTGTGGTCTGGCTTTGCAGCGAGGATTCTTCCTTTATCACGGGAACTGCAATTCCGGTCGACGGTGGATATTCGGCAAAATGAAAATTCTCCAAAAAAATCTTTGGGTGGGATGTTTTAAAATGAAAATAAGGATGAGGTCACTGGTTTACCTTAAAAAAATCATTTAACGAAAATTTCTTCTTGAAGTTCCTTATTGATGACACATATTTGTAATAGAATTTTGGAAATTATTTCAATTTAGCAGTATTTCTCCATGATTATCAACTACTTTGGAATTACGGAAAAAGGGAATTTTCGCTCGCACAATGAGGATTCTATGTACGCATCCGGAGAAATTGTGGCCGGAAACGTTTCGGGTTCTTTTTCTTCTTCCGGAATTCGAGATTCTGCGACGACTCCTCTGATTCTTGCCCTTGCGGATGGGATGGGTGGACATATTTCCGGAGAAGTTGCAAGTCGTATGACACTTGAAAAGCTCGCATGGACGGAAAGGGCCGTTCAACCTTTGGAAGAATTGCCACGTGCCGGTTGGCAAAGTTTATTCAGTATCATCAATCATGAAATCAATGATCATGCCAAAGCGACCGGAAAGCTGGGAATGGGAGCCACGTTAGTCGGCATCTTGTTTGGAAAAAGAAAGGTCCTTGTCTTTAATATGGGAGACAGTAGGGCTTATCATTTTTCTTCCAAAGGAATCCATAAAATTACGGTCGATCATTCTTTTGCGGGTACTATCAAAGGAAACCAGATCTCTAGGAGTTATATCACGAGCTGTATCGGAGGGGGGACTACGGATCTTCAGATGGATCTTTTCGACATCACGAGTTCGCTCAACACAGGGGATCGAATTTTGCTTTGTACGGACGGGTTGACGGACGTCATCAAAATAGATGATTTGGAAGAAATCTTAAAAAACTCGTCTAACGTAAAAGAGGCCTGTTATCATCTTTTGGAAGAGGCGAACCTAAGGATGACGAAGGACAATACTTCTATAATTGTGATCGAAGTTCAGGGAATGATGTTTGCCCGTTCCGAACCTCGAAAACTTACCCCAAGCGAAAAAAAACGGTAAGGGTAAAGAAGAAGTTTCCGTTCGGAGTTTTTTCGAAAGAGGAGCGAAACGGAAAATCAGATTTTCTTAATATTTCCAAAAAACCCAAACCGGCACCTTTGCTGTACTTAGGTCTTTCTCCCTTGATTTTCTCCAGATACAATTCCTTTACTTCTGCTTCCGTAAGGGATAAAAGGTGATCCAATTTCGTTTGTAAGGAAGACGCGGTTTCTGAACTCAAAAAATTTGCGGTAGAGAGCTTTAAAATATGATCTTTTTCTTTAACTAAGATCAAACCGACTCCGTAACCTCCTTCTTTTTCCAAAGAATAGTGACTTACGTTCTGAACCATTTCCACAAACACATTTAGGATCTTGTTCTTCCGTTTTTCGTTTGCAATTCTACTCTTAAGTATTTGTGTAAGATCCCCTAAGATTTCATGTGTCACTACGCCCTGGTAATAGAGAACCGATCTTAGCTTTTTTAAATAATCGTATTGTTTATACAATTTGTCGAATCTCATTTTGTTTTCCTTAAAGAAGATCCGGCGGTGCGGCGAGACTAACAAAGGAAGATTGACTTCCAATTGCAAAGGCCATCGAAATCGCATTTCTAAGCCGAGTCTTTCTTGCACCTTCGGTGATATGATCGTGATCGCATTCCGGGTCCACCTCCTTGAGGTTGATTGTTGGACAAAGGATTTGTTTTTTTAGCATTAGAGCGGTTGCGGCGACATTGATGATTCCCGCCGCTCCGAACGTATGACCGAAAATTGGTTTGATGGAACCGAGAGGAGCCCATTTACTTCGAGAGAGTCCGTTGTATAAAATATTGAGCGCGCGACTTTCGGCCATATCGTTGTTGATTGTCGCGGTTCCGTGTCCGCAGAAATAATCAATATCTTCGAGTTTGAGTCCGCTGATTCTCAAAAGTCGGCTTAAACCGACCGCAGCTTTTTTACCAGTTAGATCCATTCTCATTGCGTGGTCTGCCTCGTTGTAACTGTAGGTTCCTAAAACTTCCGCGTAAATTTTCGCACCTCTGGCGAGGGCATGATCCATTCTTTCCAAACAGAGAACGGCCGCTCCTTCTCCTAGAATAAAACCGTCTCGATTGCGATCGTAGGGTTTGATTGCGGACTTTGGATTGTTTTCTTCGGAAGACATGACCGAACTCGCAGGATCAGAATACATCATTATCAGAGGTTTTAGGAGAGGAAACTCGTGACCTCCCGCATACATCACTTCTGCTCTTCCCTTTCGAATCGCTTGATAACAAAGACTGATCGCGTGATGTCCACCGACGCAAGCGGCGGTGATCGTAGTCACAAATCCTTGAATGTTTGCGTAGATTGCGGTAAGGTTGGTAGGATTGGAAGCCATCGAAGTGAGAACGGAATAACGATCGAAGATATTTAGGTTTTTTCTTTGTGGTAGAGTTTCCAAGCGTGTTCCCACCAGGCAAGAGAGGATCTCGAAGAAGAATCGATAAAACCTACTTTGGACGGATCTACGGAGTCCTTTTCTAATTTTGCGTCTTTTCGAGCTTCCGCCATCGCGGACATAATCGCGAATGTTTCCCGGTTGTAACGTTTTGCGTATTTTTCTTCCAAATCAGGTAGGAATTTTTTCCAGTTGAAGTCGTTCATCTCCGCCGCAACTTTTACGGTCATGTCGTCGGTTTGAAACCGGGTGATTTTATCTATCTGCGAATTCCCTTCGGAAAGATTTTTCCAAAACATATCCACAGAATACGTATTCGGAAGAATGATTCCGATTCCAGTAATAGCAACTCTTGAATTATGATTGGTGTTTGTTTTATCCATACTTTTTGATTTTACTGCTTGTCCTAAAATTCAGATTTTCTATCGCCACGAATACCTCAAGTTACAAGATCTTCCATCCCATGGAGATCAGTATTTACTGAATCGTTCTTGGAATGATTTCTTATATTTCTGGAAACTAAGAGCAAATAACGTATACTTTTCTTTTGATCCTTCCTATAAGCGAATTTTAATCTTCTTACGAATATACATTCCTTTCTTTCTAAAAAGTCACGTCCTGAAAAAAAGTAGTATTCGGGCATTAAGTTTCTCTAATATGAAGCGGGGAGTCGGTTTTTACGGAAATCGAAAGAACGGTTCACCCGAAATTGAGAGTCTTTTAATGAACTCCGAATACTGTTTTTAATTCGATTTAGAAGATAGTTTTAAGTAAGAGATTGGACGATAAAAATCAAATCAAAAAAACGAAACGGATTGTTTTTGCATTTTTTTCCGTCTCGATCCTGGAAATCGGATGGAAACTATGGTTCTTTGACTGAAGAATCCAAGAATATTCTAAAATTCGATTCTTTTCTTTTGAATAAATATTTCTCGAGTAATTTTCGCTAACCAAAATCCGCCTCATGGAAGTGCGTTTGGTTTGAAATAAGTGTAATAAAAAAAGTTACAAAATGATTGACAAGTAATAGAGGCTCGGAAGACTGGGAGCGTTTTGGGCTAAGAAGCCGGGAGAACGTTATGTGGAATGAAACCCTTTTCGAACAAAAGAAGAAATCTTTGGAAGGATTTGGAGTTTTGTCGAAAAAATCCATTGCTCAATTTATGGAAAACATAAAGGTTCTGGACGAATGGCAGCTTCATCGGATCAATCCGATTCGTTTTGCAAAGCAGAATGATTTTGAAATAGGAGAGACACTTGATCTTTTCCTTCATTCCGCAAAGATCGGTTTTCTTGATTTTGCATACAACATGATTTGTCCCGCTTGTGGAGGTGTCGCCGCTTCTCACACGTCTCTAGATCAAATCGAGGAAAAAAGTTTTCATTGTTATATTTGTAACATCGACGTGCCAACTACTTTGGATGATCAGGTGGAAGTCAGTTTTTCGGTAAATCCGTCTCTTAAGAAACAATCTCTGAATCCTTTGGCGGATGTAGAAGCGTATCTCAGATATCATATTTCCGCCAACTTTCGCAAGTCCAAAGAGCTTCTTAATTTCATTTTTTCGAATATTCAAGATTTGATCGTTATGGAACCGGGTGCGACAAAACAAATTCGTTTGGATGCGATAAATGTTCCCGTGTATCAATTCAGTTCTGTGGAAAATAACTCGGCCGTCTTTTTGTATTTTGATTCTAAGGAAATCACAAAGGATAGGATCATCGATCTCAGTCTTCTTTCTACCGGATTTACTCCTGTGGAATTGCATCTTTCACCGGGAGAATACGAGGTTAAGGTTTCTAATCGGACGATCGCGACCTCCGGCTTTTTAATCATTAAACCGAACTTGAAAAGAATCCTGGAAATTATTGAGAAACATCCGACAGTGATCGAATCGTTTCTAACCGCGAAGATGCTTTTGAACAATCAAACCTTCCGGGAATTATTTCGCGTTCAACAATTAAGCAGTCAATTGAATTTAAACGTAAAAAGTCTTACGATCCTTTTTACGGATTTGAGAGGCTCGACCGAAATGTACGATAAAGCGGGAGATATCCTTGCGTATCGATTGGTTCAGGAACATTTCCGTTTACTCGCCGAAACCGTAAAGAAATTCAACGGCGCTATCGTGAAAACGATGGGGGACGCGATTATGGCGACTTTTTCTAGTCCGCTCGAAGGATTATTTGCTTCATTAGAAATGATGTTTCGTATCGATCGGATGAACGAGGAATTTAAGGAACACGGACATGAGATCGGTTTGAAAGTCGGTTTAAATGAAGGCCCTGCTCTTGCCGTCGTCAACGACGAAAGGCTCGATTACTTCGGTCAAAGCGTTAACATTGCGGCAAGAGTGCAAGCGCTCGCATCTGCGGGAGAAATCTGGGTGACTGAGCCGATTCTTTCCAGCCCTGGAATTCAGGAAGAATTAAATCTGAAAGGATATGAATCCGAAAGACACGAGGCTTTTCTTAAAGGAGTAGGTCAAAAAGCCACCGTTCACAAATTGTTCAAGAACGAAGAACAAAGGGCGTTTGTAGGATCGGTTTAAATTTTTCGAAATAAATTCAAGAATTTGAATGTGTTTCATTAAAGAATTCGTGCCCGAGTTTATTTTCTATGTCAGCGAAATCAAAATGATCGACTCTTCGTCCACGTCGGGAATTATATTCGTTTTGTTTTCTAGTTCCAATTCGACATTCTCCACTTTGCACGTTATACGGCTTGGAGCCATACGCTGAATTTGGTTCGACCGGGAGCGGTTTGGAACTCGATTTTTCCCCCGAAACTATCGATTATTTTTTTACAAATGTCGAGTCCGAGTCCCATTCCTTCCCCGTGTTTTTTTGTGGTGAAAAAGGGATCGAAAATTTTGTCTTGAATCGTTTCTGGGATTCCTGTTCCGGAATCCGTCCAGGAAACCACAACCCAAGAGTCCTCTTCTCTCGTCTCGATTTCTATCTTCCCTTTGTAGTTCATGGATTGAAGGGCGTTGTTGAGAAGATTGATCCAGACTTGATTCAATTTGTCCGCCTCTCCCAAACATCGTTTTTCGGTTTTGTAATTTTTTACGATTTCGACTTCATAGGTAATTTTATTATGATATAATATTAGAATGTTCTCAATTTCCATCTGAACGTCGATCGCGTAAAGTTCCCCTTGGGCTCCCTCCGTTTTGGGGCGTAGATAACTTTTAAGCGCGTTTACGACTCTAGAAGCCTTGTCCGTAGCGATCCATATCACGTTGCTTACGCGTGCGATCGTGATAAAGGAAGCCACCGCAGCGAGAATTTCGGCGATTTTTTCCGATCGTAACAAAGGAATCAACCGCTCTCCTAATTTGTGTATGCCCAGATCCGTGATCGTACGCGCGACCGAGTTCGGATTTTTAATTCCGGAATTTTCCAAATCGCGAGCCAACTCTTGACGGATTCCACGATTCGGTAAAATCGGAGATTCGGATATATGTTTCAGGCTTTCTTCCAAGATCGTATTGAAACGTTCCGAATCCTCTGGACTTAAATTTGAAAGCAGAATAGGAACATTTTTTAATTCATTATTCACGACTTCCGATATAGATCTACAGGAAGAGGAGATCGCGCCGAGGGGAGTGTTTAATTCATGACTGATTCCGGCGGCCAATTGACCCAAGGCGGCCAATTTTTCGGAAAGTACGAGCTGGTGCTGAGTGTCCCGAAGATTTCGCATTAATTTTTCGAGATTGCCGATCGCATTCATTAGATCTTCGTTGGATTTTGCGAGTTCCGCCGTTCTCGTTTCCACCTTTTGTTCCAGGTTTGCATTGAGTTCCAGAATCATGGATTCGTTTTCTTTATTTCTCGTATTGTTTACGATGAATATGGTTCCGAGTCCGATCAGGATTGCTACGGTGGAAAATAAGATCATGTCGGCGCCGCTTTCGGCCTGTTTGATTGGCATGCTGATCTCGAGGATTCCCCTTACGTCTCCGATCTTCCAATCTTTTTTCGGAGATTCTGGATGAGTGTTGTGACATTGAATACAAGAAGTCTGCATTCGATCCGCAAGAGCGTATCTAACGTAAGGTATTGAATCGATTTCTTGAAACGTATAGTAGGGTATATCTGGATTTTTCTGCAAACGATTTAGTGCGTCCTTTTGAAAGTCGTCAAGGCCGCCGTATCTGTGTCGATTGGGAAACGGATATTCGCTATATAATTCTACTCGAATCCCTTCGAACTGACGTGTAAGATGTTCTCCGAATTCTTTTACGATCGTTGCTGGAAGAGGAATACTTTTCGGAACCGTTTTGTATTTGTAAGTGACCTCCGTTCCTTCCTGTAACGCCTTATTTACTATATTATCCGAATAATAAACCCGAAGCGCGAGCATCTGTTGTGCGACGGTTTTTACGTTTCGTATCGCGGTAGTATCTGTATTCTTTTTTTGATAATAAAGGAGAAGACTTCCTAGAAGAAGGATTAGTAAGATACAACCGAAAAGAAAAGGCAGAAGGATGCGTGTTTCTATTTTCAGAAAATTCAGATTTAATCCGAGAAAGGACGGTTTTTTTAAATTCATGGTTTCGCCAGATTTACTTTTACGGTTTGATTATATCGTGGTAAACATGTGCTTTCATCCAATTTATTTGTTTTAGAGTTTTTGTTAAAGGAATGGAAGGTTTGTATTGCCCGAGCCGCATCTATACAGAAGACGAATAAAATTCTAAAATGAAGTCGTACAAAGAAAGTTTAAAAAAGTGTTTCTTATGAGTATCGTAGATTGAAAGTGCCGAGTTCTTTTTCGCGATTTCGCTTCGATTTCTGACGCGTCCTAAGGATTCGGTAATCATGGGCGTATTAGACTTTCATTTATTTTTTCTTGTTTCCCTTTTCTTCATTAAAAAAGAAAACTCGCTCCAGGCAAGCCCGCTCGTTTCAAAACGAGTTGTAATCGAACTCGAAGCCTTTCAACTAAAATCGCAAAAAATTGTCTTTGGAACGGGTGGAATTTTGGTTTTCTGGTCTGTTGGAAAATCTTTGAACTATGTGCGTAATTTAGTATATTATTTTTTTATATTTAACGTGAGCAGGGTCGTAAGAAAGTTTGGGCGAATAAGAAACTAAAGTGCAACGACTCCCCTGAACTCAGGCGCAGAGCTTTCCTGAACTCAGCAAACACCTTCCTATGGGTCGGTGTTTAGGTCGCTCTGCGGGTCGTCGTCGCAGCTCGCGAGTTTCATAGATAAAATGGCTCGCGACCGCGCTTTTCACTCCAATTCCTTCGGAATTTAAACTCAATGTTGCTTCCTATGGGCGCAACATAATAATCGCTTTCGCATTTTGTTATATCGAACTCACGTTATTTGAAATGGATGGGTTTATAAATCGGTTTGCGTGGAACTAGAAAATGGACGACGAAACGTAAAAAACGGAATACGTTTGGATCCCCGCGTAATTCCTACGTCATTCTGCGGTTTCCACTTCGATGACTTCGGATTCTTTGAGGGAAAATTCCGCTTTTCCAAGTCCGCGTTTTTTTCTGTCTATGATCCAGTAGAGATAAAGAATTATCGCGAATACACTTTGTAAGATGAATTGTGCGAGATGGACGGTTGTCGCATAGAACAAACCTTCGGAAGCCTTTTTACCCATCAGAACGAAAGAAGATGTGACGGAGGCGTGAAATACGCCCGCACCGGAGGGTGCGGAAGGAACCATAACGCCGACGGCGCCTGCGAACATGATAAGTATGATTCCGGGATAACTCATCGGAATTCCGACAAGTTTGAGAAGAATACCGTAGCTGAGTGCGTAGCCGATTAACCAAGTCGATGCGGTAAGAAAGGCGGGAAAAATGAATCGTTTCAGAACTAAAAAACTTCCCAAGTCCCGAACATAATGCGCGAGTTTATGGTTGAACCATTCTTTTTTACCGAAAAGACTTGCGACCGAGGCGAGGATCGATACGATCGTTTCATTCAAAAATCTCACCGCGATCAAACTTAGGAAAATTCCGGCGATTACCAAAGAGGATACGATAAAAAAGGAATCACTGCTTTCGTCTTTGATGCCTAAAAACATCAAAGCGCAGATTCCCGCGGAAAATATAAAAGAAAAGTCTAATACTTTTTCGATAAAGAGCGCGGTTACCAGAGTGGGGTATTGAAGCGACGATTCCTTTTTGCAGAAATATAAACGAAAGATGTCGCCTCCTCTCGCAGGAAGAAACATATTCGCCCCCACACCGATAAAGGAGGAAAGGAGCGCATAACGGAATCGAATTTGTTTTCCCATAAGAAGATGCCATCTCCAGGAAAAAAGGAGCAAACCCCAGGCGGAAGAGATACAAAATGGAATGAGATAGATCGGATCCCAGCGTTCTTGAATCCTTGCGAACTCGCTCAGATCGAGTTTTGAAAATAAAAATCCGAGAGCAGCTACGCTGACGACGGTTCCAAATAAAATACGTTTCAATGCGATATTCCCGACTTCAACCCGGAGGCCAGAGCAGTTGACGTTCCGCTAGAAGATGAAAGTGGATGTGAAAAACAGTTTGTCCTCCGTTTTTTCCGGTATTATTTACGATTCTGTAGCCGTTTTCCGCAAAACCGAGATTCTTTGCGGTGTCTCGAATCCGGAGTAGCATGTTTCCGAGTAGGGAAGAATCTTCGTTTTCGATTTCTGTGAGGGACGTTATGTGCTTCTTTGGGACGAAGACGATGTGAGCCGGCGCCTGAGGAGAAATATCATAAAAAGCTAATATTTCATCGTTTTCAAACGCGATCTTGGAAGGAATTTCCTTACGGATGATCTTGCAGAAGATGCAATTGTGGTCGTTCATTCTTGGTTCTCCATACAAAGCGCCGCCGCGCCTAAGGTTCCGGATATGTTTCCTCCGGGCAGAATTTGGGTATAAGTTCTGAAAATCGGAAAGATAAGTTCTTGAATTCTTTCTTTGAGGGAGTTGCCGAATAGATCCCAAGAATACACAAGCCCTCCCGTAAAGACGATCTTTTCCGGATTGATGGTATGAATGAGCCCTCTACAGAGTTGTGCGAGGGCTTCGATTCCTTCGTTTAATAAAATTGATGCGACGGTTTCTCCCTTTCGGTTCCTATCGAAAAATTCTTCGGCGGAGTTTAAAGTATTTCCCGTTTTTTCCTGATATCGATTTAAGAATCCGCTCGCGCTAAAATACGCTTCGGTACATCCTCGTTGTCCGCAGCCGCAGAGGGAGCCGTTTGGAAGATACGTGACGTGTCCCGCTTCCATTCCGCTTCCTTTGTAGCCGTCAAATAACTTTCCTTGATACACCCAGCCTCCTCCGAGTCCCGTTCCTAAAGTAAGAATCACCAAACTTGGGGATCCTTTTCCGAGACCGAAACGATATTCTCCGAGTGCGGCGAGATTTGCGTCATTGTTGTAGTAGACCGGAATCGAAAATTTTTTTTTAGATGATCAACTAACGCTACGTTTTTCAAAAGAGGTAGATTCGCCGATTGAATTAGGATTCCGTTTTCGCAGTCGATGGGTCCCGGACTTCCGATTCCAACTGCGGCCAAAGAGGAATTTTTCATTTCCGATACGATACTAGCAAGAGAATCCAGGAATTGTGACTCATCTGTTTCCACTCCCGTTGTGCGGGAAGTGCTTTCTAAAATGGTTCCGTCTGGAGCTACTAGATTGGCCTTGATGCTTCCCGCTCCGATATCGATTCCGAGATAAGATTTCATTTTACCACCCGGGTAAAGGCTCCTTCTCTCATTTCATAGATTGTTTTTGCGTCGAAGGCGAGATTCATATCATGGGTTACTAATAGAATTGTAAGGCCTCTGGAATTAAAATCGTAGAGAAGATTCCGGACGAGTTCGCTGTTTTCGGGGTCCAAATCTCCCGAAGGTTCGTCTGCGAGAAGAAGTTCGGGCTCGTTGATAAGCGACCTCGCGATCGCGGTCATCTGAATTTGACCGCCGGAAAGTTTGCTCGGGTAACTCTTTCGAATCGATTCGAGATGAAGACTTTGGATGAGGTATTCGCATTTTTCCAAATATTCTTTCGAACTGAATTTTTCAACAAGGAGAGCCGGAAGCAAGATATTCTCCTCTACGTTCAGGTCGGGAAGGAGTTCGGAAAACTGAAAGATGAGACCTATGTTTCTCGCCCGGAAGTTTGCAAGCGCTCCGTTACTCATTTCGCTGACCTTGGTCGTATCGAAATAAACTTCTCCTGAAGTGCTGGAAAGCATTCCTGTGATCATGGAGAGAAGAGTTGTTTTTCCCGAACCGGAAGGACCTACGATTGCGACATAGTCGGACTGATTCATGTCGAAAGAAACTCCGTTTACGGCTTTCGACTTTCCGTATTCTCGGGAGAGATTGTTGATGCGAAGTATCATTTTCCCCTCCGAATCGATCGGTATGGATCCAAAAAGGTGAGAATCAAGGATAGAATTGCTCCGATTCCCGAGATGAGAAAAATACAAATGAAAAACGCTTTTCCATAATCGAATAAACTCGACCCTTCTGCTACCCAAGGAGGAAAAAAGACGGTCGCGAGCGTACTTAAGGAAAATCCGATTCCGTGTAAAATCCAGAGTTCTGCGACCAAAAGTCGAATTGCTCCGGTTCGATTTCCTCCGACGGCCATCATAATACCCGCGTCAGACGTTCGTAGCAGGGTTCTTGTGATCGCCATAAAGATCAAACCGGCGGAACTGAGTAATAAAACCAACTGTGGATAATTCCGGAAGAGTTCGATACTAGAAGAGTTGGAAGGAGCTTTATCCATTCTAAGTAGAAAGATCCCAAAGATCAGGAAAAAACAAAATAAAGCGGAAAATCCTATATGAAGAATACTGATTGTGATATCCCGTCTTACAATAGAATATGCGAATCTGAAGTAGGTAAGTTTTCCCATCTGGTTTTCGTTTCTGTAAAATGATTGAATTTATCCCAAGACTGGATAATGCCCGAACTCAATTTCCGGGATTTTATCCATTTACCAACTGGAACCTGAAAGAAAAACAAAAAAAATGATCTTCGTCATTCTCGTAGCCATTGGAATCATTCTGATCGTTGCGTCTGGATCCTTCCTGATTCAGACCAAGAAAGACGCTTATGAAAAGGCCCTGGCTCTTGCGGCAATGGGGAATTATGTGGATGCTCGAGTAATGATCCGGGATATTTTGGATAATTCTCCTTCGAACGTTCGGGCACATTATGTGATCGCGAAAATTTACGCAATGGAAGGAGATACGATCAACGAAGCCCGGCATCTTGAGAAAATCAAAAAAATCGGAACATACGAAAAGGGAATCAACGAGATCGCCGTTTCCAACCGAATCGCGGATATCTACTACCAGCAGGACTTATTCGAAGAAGCTCTCTTTCATTATTTGGATACCGTAACAATCGACCCGGAAAACCCGGAAGCGAACGTCCGAATCGGTTTTATGGCTTTAGGCCAAAAAGAATTCATGATCGCGGATCGGTTCCTAAGCAAAATTTCCGACGAAAAAATCAAAAACGCTTCCATCTTCATCGGAAAGGGAGTGATTTCCGCGATTCTTCGGAAAGGAAATCCGGTCGATTTTTTTGCAAAAGCGTACGATCTCGAGCCTTCCTCTCCGGTCGGAGGTTTTTTATATGCTCTGAGTTTGACTAGAGACGGTAAATACGACGAAGCCGTTCGAATCGCAAATTCCGTTGCGGATCTGATCGAAGACGATTACATACGTTATACGATCTTTCAGTTTTTGATGTGTTGTTTTATTCTTCAAAAGAATTTGGGTGAGGCTCTTAAACACTCGAGGCTTTGTATGGAGATGGCGAGGAACAGCGGTTGGAAACAGGAGATGATCGACTCCGACGTTTATTTTTCTCTTTTAGCGGTCAAACTCGGTAAGCTGGAAGAAGCGAGCGAATATCTCATTGAGGCCGAGTCTGAAAGGATCGACGATCAAAGAATTTTGGAACTTGCGAACTACAAGTTTCAATTGGAGACCAAAAGAATCGAAGCAAATAAAGCCGCACCGGGAGGTTTCTCCTTGGACGACGAGATTGCGAGAATTTTTGGCGAACTCTTTCCGGTGGAACGTTTTTATGAACTTTCCGGACTTAAGTCTTCCAAATCCTTTCATATCAAAGGGATCTTGGACGATCAAGGGAATAAACTTCTTTCGGACGTTTCTAAAATCGGAGTCGGAGTTTTGGATCACTATCGTCAATTGAAAGGGGTGGAATTTAAGAATCTCTGCGTTCGAGTCGCGATGGCTCTGAACTATACCGTGAGTCGCGAAGTTCCCAACAAGGAAGGGGACGGTCTCAATCTTACGGGTCTGAACAAAGCGGATAAGGAAACCCGTTCCTTATTTAAATTCCGTAAATGGAAGGACGCCAAAATTTCGGATATTTTTCTCCGGGATACGATCGTTCAGTTGAACGAATTGGGTTTGGATAAGGCCTTTATCATCGGAGATGCGGAGTTTACGGAAGGTGCCAAACGTTTTCTTGCGGATAATTCTTCCTTGCTCGATGTAATTTCCGGGAAGGACTTAGAAGAAATTCTTAAAAAAGCCCTTCATCAGGAGGCAAAATAAGCATAACGTTAAAACACTACGAGAATGTTGAAGTGTATTTCCTATTTTGAAAAGATGTGGGATCTTTGCGTTTTCGACGGAATCGTCCGCATTTTCAAAAAATCTAATATTTACCCGAGTTCATTCCGGATCGGAGTACCTTTTTGTCGAACTTGCCCACGCTCGTTTTTGGAATCGCTTCGATCAATCTAATGTCGTCACTGTGAGGCAATTGCCAGTTCGCAAAGTTTTCTTTGAGAATTTCGAGAACCGATTTCTTATCTACTTTTTCCCCTTCCTTTGCGACCACGAACACTACGGGAACTTCTCCTCGAATCTCGTCGGGTTTGGCGACAACGGCCGCCTCTAAAACTCCTGGGGCTTTCAACACGTAACTTTCCATTTCGACGCTAGAAATCCATTCTCCTCTCGTTTTGATCAGATCTTTTTTGCGATCCGTGATTTGGATATAACTGTGTTCGTCGATTGTAATTACATCTCCGGTTCGAAACCATCCGTCTTCCGTGAAAGATTCCTTGCTCGGGTTTCCGTAATAAGAAGCTGTGATCCAAGGTCCTCTCACGATCAATTCTCCCGGAGTTTTACCGTCTTTGGGAATGTCTTTTCCTTGGTCGTCAATTCCCTTGAGTTCCACTCCCGCAACCGCCGGACCTTGTTTTGCAAGAAGTTGCATTTTTTCTGATTCTTTTCGATCGTTCATCGTGGTCCTGAGTCTGCATACTGTTCCGACGGGGGATAACTCGGTCATTCCCCACGCGTGAAGGATATGAATTCCGAAATCATTCTTGAATCCCTCGATCATGGATTGGGGTGCTGCAGAACCTCCTACGATCATGGTGTGCAATTTGCCGAGGTCGTAGGAATTCTTTTTGAGATGTTGATACAAGACGTTCCAAATCGTGGGAACCCCGGCGGCGATACTCACTTTTTCTTGTTCTAATAGGGAAGCAAGTCCGTGACCTAACAGATGTTTTCCGGGAAACACAAGAACCGCTCCAGTCATCACGCAGGCAAAAGGGATTCCCCATGCGTTTGCGTGGAACATAGGAACTACGGGAAGAACCGTTTCCTTTTCACAGATACCCAAGCTGTCCGACATACAGATGGACATACTGTGTAGGTAGATGGAACGATGACTGTAAACGACTCCTTTCGGATTTCCTGTCGTTCCCGAAGTATAACACATCCCGGCGGCCTGATTTTCATCTAACTCCGGTAAGGCGACCTCCTTACTTCCGTTTTTGAGGAACGTTTCGTAATCAATCGCGTCCGGAAGAGCTGCCGACTCTGTCGCTTCGAGATCGTCCATGACGACAAACTTAGGTTTCTTTTTAAATTGAGGAAGTAAGTCGAGAAGAACCCTGCCCAGGCTTTTATCCACAAAGATCACGGAGTCTTCCGCGTCGTTGACGATGAATACGAGCTGTTCCGGAAAAAGTCGTACGTTTAAAGTATGCAGAACCGCGCCCATCGAAGGCACCGCAAAGTAAACTTCGAGGTGTCTATAGTGATTCATTCCGAACGTAGCGATTCGATCGCCGGGACGAATTCCAAGTTTTTGCAAAGAATCGATCAGCTTGTTTACTCGGGACGAAAACTCTCCGTATGTGTAACGATGTATGGATTCGTCGTTCATCTTCGTCACGATTTCTTTTTCGGGATGTACTTCGGAAGCTCTACGTAAAATAGCGGGAACGGTCAATTGATAGTTCATCATCGTAGATTTCATAAAAGTTCTCCTGGGCTCAAAAAAATTTTATATCGATTGGTGAGAACGGAATTGTACGATTCTTTCAAAGTCCGTCAATGAAAAGTTCGGGGAAAAGCCTGCGATTCTGCGTTTTGAAACGAGGAGCGGTCTAAAAATAACCGTTTGACAGACAGGTTTTTTCCGTTATTTTTTTGGACTTGATTTTTCATAAATCGAAGGGAAACTAAATCCGTGAATATAATTCCCAAAACGACAATCGCTGAAATTCAAAACATGCAGTTGAACGAACAGATAGAGGCACTCTCTTCAATTTGGGATCAAATTGCATTCAAAAATCCTGGATTTGATGTTTCGAAGGAAGATAAGCAGTTGTTGGATGAGCGCGTTCTTCGTGAAGAAGATATACCTAGCAAACCTTGGGAGAATTTAAAAAAATCGCTTCTTAAAAAACAAAAGTGAAACTTCTCCCTGTTCGAATCAAGCCGGGCGCCGAACAGGACATTGTTCAAGCGGTAGATTACTACAATCGCAAAAAAGAAAATCTTGGTTTTGAATTCGTTTTAGAAATTGATTCCGTTTTTGATAGAGCTAGTCGTTTTCCTGAAATCGGTCCGTTTGTTTACAAGGATTTTAGACAACTGTTGACTCGTCGTTTTCCTTTTAGAATTTTTTACAAAACCTCAAAAAATCATATCGATGTGTATGCGGTTTTACATCAAAGCCGTGAATTTAGGAAACTACTTCAATCGCCTACTTGAAAACAAAGAGTATCGATCTACTGAAATCGATTTCGCAAGCATAGAATCGATTCTGCGTTTTGAATCGTTTCCTTTGAAACGAGGAGCGGTCTAAAAATAACCGTTTGACAGACAGGTTTTCCGGTTTGGAATGGAATCGGAGCGTAGGTTTGGAGTCGAAAGATACTTTTAAAAAAACATCGGGTTGGCCGCTTTATATCGTGGCGGGGATTCTACTGTTTTCAGCTCTCATTTTTTTGATCGGCAAGTTCAATCGGACCGGACTGGAAGAAAAAATCGCAACCGGTAAGCCGATTTACTTTTTATTTCATGCGGTCGGAGATTCGGAGGAATACGAGTTCGGTCTTTTAGCCGTTCTCTTTCCGTCTAACAACCGTTGTGCGTTATACTTCATTCATCCGATCACGTCGTTTGACGATCCGGACGATTCTTTGGATCTTCTCAAATCCGGTGCTAAATCTTCAGTCAAAAGCGCAATCACCGATTTGATCGACGCCAAACTTCATTATACGATCTCTCTTTCCGCTTCCAATTGGATTCGTATCGTGGATCTTCTCGGAGGTCTAAGCGTTTATACGGATAACAAAACGGTTCGTAATTCCTCGCAGTACAATCGGGAGGCCGGAGTTTATACGATGTCCGGTGCCGACGTTTACGACTACACGAGTAAGATGGACAAAAAAGAAACCTTGGATTACTTGGAAAGGATCTCTCGTCAAGAGAGTGTGGTTCTTACTCTTTACGAAACTCTTTTTCAAAGAAGAGAATTTCTAACGACTCCTCTTTTGGTCTTTGCGCACGGTTTAATCGAATCCGATCTTTCTAAGGAAGATTTCGTAAGCCTCGTTAAGTTTATCAATTCTAGAAGAATTCAGTTCGGAATCTCGGAACTTCCGGGAGAACCCGCAAACGATCCGAAGACGAAAAAACTCTATTTAAAAACGGATATTGCAAGAGCTAGAGTCGCTTTTCGTAAATTTCTCAAGGATATGAACTCGGACGTTTTTGTAGATGCGGAGTTTGCCAGAACGGAAGTTCTCAACGGAACCGAAGTTTCCGGTCTTGCAAAGGATGTTCGTGGAATTCTTTCCGATAAGAGAATCAAAGTGCTTGCGGCGGATAATGCTTGGAAAAAAGGATTCCCGAAAACCGTAGTGATTGATCGCTCCGGCAATACCGCGATCATGGATCGGATTTCAACCGTTTTAGAAAAAGCTGAAGTACATCATGTACTAAGAAAGGATTTGGGTTTGGATGCGACCGTCGTCGTTGGTTCCGATTACGAACCGAGAAAATAAAGATTCATGAATCCTGCTCCGAAACAAAATCCGACTACTAAAGAAGTTCTTCAAGTCATCTACGATATTATGGTGGATAAAAAATGTGAAGAGATCAGCATCTTAAATTTAGAAAACGTCAATAGTTATTTGAGTTTCTTTGTAATTTGTACCGTCAATTCTGCGGTTCAAGCGAATGCGGTCGCAAGAGAAATCAGAAAAACATTAAAAGAATATAAACTAACTCATAAAGAAGTGGATAAAACGGGAGCTTCCACCACTTCGGGTTGGACGCTTTTGGACTTTGGAGAAATCATCATTCACATTATGACTCCGGAAAAAAGAGAATATTATAATTTAGACAGACTCTGGCGAGATGCCAAAAGAATGGAACTCTAACGCCGTCCCTTTCCTGATCGGTCTATCGAAATGATTTTTAATTCAGCGGTTTTTATTTACTTTTTTCTAGTCGTATTGGCGGTTTGTTATTTTTTTGCCGTTAGAAAAACTCCTAGAAACATTCAAAACTTCTTTTTGTTGATCGTATCTTATATCTTTTACGGTTGGTGGGACTGGATCTTTTTGATTCTGATTATTTCCGTTTCCGTTTCCAATTTTTACATCGCTCTTTTGATCGAACAAAAGGAATCCTTCAAGACCAGGGGGTGGCTTTTGTTTTTGGCTGTTCTCATCGACATGGGAATGCTCTGTTTTTTTAAATATTATAATTTTTTTATAGATAACCTAAACGTTGCAGTCAAAACTTCCGCCGGACTTTTCAGCGTGGAGAATCCGACTCTTTTTCAAGATTCTATTTTTCTTCAGATCATTCTTCCCGTAGGAATCAGCTTTTTTACGTTTCAGACTCTTTCTTACGTGATCGACGTCTATTATCGCAAACTCAAAGCGGAGACAAACTTAATCGACTTTTCACTTTTTGTTTGTTTTTTTCCTCAATTGGTCGCGGGGCCGATCGAAAGAGCCGGAGACCTTCTTCCTCAGATCAAAAAAGACAGAAAGATCAATCTCGATCTTTTTTATAAGGGTTGTCTTTTGATTCTTGTAGGCTATTACATGAAAACCTACGTTGCGGACAATCTGGCGGAACTTGTGGATCTGGTTTTGTTGAAAAGTTCTTCCGTATATAAATCCAATCCGGAACTTGCGGGGGGACATTCCGCGATTCATACCGTTCTTGCTTTGTGTGCGTTTATCTTTCAGATTTATTGCGACTTTGCGGGATATTCTTACATTGCCAGGGGTTCCGCGTTTCTTTTAGGTTTCCATCTGAGCGAGAATTTTATCACTCCGGAATTCAGCGTAAACTTTAGGGAGCTTTTCCGAAGATGGCACGTTACCCTCAACCGATGGTTTACGGATTACGTATACATTCCGTTAGGCGGGAGTAAGGTGAGCAAACTTTACAACTATAGAAATTTGTTCGTCATTTTCGGTCTTTCGGGCGTCTGGCACGGAGCAAGTTGGAATTTTGTGTTTTGGGGGCTTTGTTGCGGGCTTTATATCGTGCTTTATATGATATTCCGCGAGCCTTTCGATAAGTTCAAGTTTACGCTCAAATCCAAGTTTCCTTTTTTGAATCATTCGTTCTTCACGAAAGGATTTTTCTTTTGGTCCTGTTTTATTACGTTCTTCATGTTTGCGATGACTTCCATATTCTTTAGAAGTTACGACGGAAATCATGTGAAGATTCTTTTTATGAATATCGTAGAAAATTTTTTCGTACTTAAGGGTTTAAACGATCAGATCAGCGTCTCTAACTACTTTACGGAAATCTTAAAGATTGTGGGACCTCTTTTGATCTGGGATTATTTTCATTATAAGAATAATTCTGCGTTCTTTATTTTCGATAAACCCGTAATAATTCGAATTGTTACGTATCTTTTTTTCTTTTACTGTATAGTTTTAAAAGGTGTATTCGGCAAAAATGTCATTTATTTCGCTTTTTAAGAATAAAGTCGTTTTGATCGTTCTCTCAATTGTGGTTTCGATTGAACTCGTAGCCAAATTTACGGAGATCTACTTTTACGAACATACGGAGGTTTTTTTAGTCAACAATGTTCGTAAAAAAATGGAGTCAGGAGTCCTAGATTACAAAGGTCTTATATTCGGAGATTCCAGAAGTATGTCCTTGATTCCCTCCGAAAAATCTGGGATATATAATTTCAGTCTTCCAGCGATGGGAGCAAGATATTACGCTCATTATCTTTCGAAGTACCTCAAAGCGGGAAATAAAAAACCGGAATTTATTTTATTTGCCTCCAGTCCGGGATTGATTGCGGGGGGGTATGGAGATCCGATCATCGACCCGAGTCTCATAAAATATGTTAAACCGAATATGAGTCTTTCTGAATATTTAAAGAACCGTTTTATTTCCGGTTTAACGTATAAGAATTTTTTAATGGAAAGCGCCCCGGATAATATGCGGAAAGCGGTCTCCGAGATCAATTGGAAGTTCTTTTCTCATAGAATTCTTCATTTATTTTCTGTGGGGGAAATGTTCGAACAATACAAAGGCCCTGAGCTTCTTTACGTACTTTCTGCTTCGATTCCGAACGTATTTTCCACATATCGGTATCGCAAAGCCCTTTTAAACGTATTTTCCTATGAGAATTACAGATCTGTTGAAGCTGAGATGAAGCTTGATTGCGGATGCGAGGAACTTTATACTCCTCAGTGTATGCCTCCCGAAAGTAATTTCAGGGATAATCGCTGGATTTCCGAAAAATTAAGTTTTCAAAACGGGGGTTTAAATATTTCGGATCGAATCAAACCGCAGCATGCTGTCCTCTATCAGATGAGTCGTGACAAACTTAAGGAAGAGGTTCTCGCGTCTTATAAGACAGAGCCGAGTTTCGATTTTAGTGCGTTTGAGGATTTTCTCAAATATACTCAGGCTCAAAACATAAATGTCTATTATATCTTAATGCCTTTTCCGGAGTATATTCAGTCAACGGGGTACTTTTCGAAATTTTGGCATGCTTTCGAATTGCTGAACGCGAAATACCCACATCTTAAGGTTTTACAATTTGAAAAACAATTTATGAAACCTGAATATTACTCGGATCAGATTCATCTCAATTGTCAGGGCGCAAAAGCCGTCAACGAAATGTTTTACAAACTGGGTTATTGATTCGGAAAATTTAAAAAGTCTGATTCGTTCGTAATTGTATTCTTCAAAGAATATTATCTCAAATCTTGTCGCTGGATTGAAAATTTCAAAACGGTATCTGTGCTCAAGACTACTGATCCCTACAAAAAAGAGTACCAAAAATATAACAATAATATCCCATTGTCATAATGCAAAACTTAGAAAGGGAAAAGTTAAAACGTTTGGAAAAACGTAGGTTGAAGGGAATTGCTCTCTTGAAGAAAGGCTACACGTGCTACGGAGTATCAAAAAAGCTTGGAGTAAGTAAGCAATCGGTAATGCGTTGGCGAGAAAGATATGAATCGGAAGGAATCGAAGGAGTAAAATGGAATGGTCGACGAGGTCGACCGACCAAATTGACCATTTCAGAGAAGAAAGAATTAAAAAGAATCATCTTGAAAGGTCCGATCAGTAACGGTTATCCGAATGAACTTTGGTCAACGTATCGCGTATCGGAAATCATACGAAAAAAATTCGGAGTAACGTATCATCAAGATTACGTAGGAATTCTCTTACATCAATTAGGATTTTCGTATCAAAAACCTAAAAGAAGAGCGTTGGAAAGAGATGAAAAGGCAATTGAAACTTGGAAAACGAAAACTTGGCCCGGTATAAAAAAAGCAGAGAATGAAGGGTTTAAGGTCATATTTTTAGATGAAAGCGGAATCAGCCAGAATCCATATACGATAAAAACTTGGAGCTTAATAGGTAAGACACCGATCCTTCGTCACAAGATGTCTTGGAAAAAGTTATCAGTAATCGGTGCTATTTCTAAAAAAGATTTTCACTTCCAGATCATAACAGGTTCTGTTAAAAGCCAGGACCTTATTTATTTTTTAAAGATACTTTTAAAGGGAAATCGCAAAAAGATTTTAATAGTTTGGGATAATCTATCTGCTCATAAAAGCAAAGCAATGAATGAATTTTTAAAAGCAAATGAGAAAAGGCTTCGAGTAGAATTTTTGCCTCCTTATGCTCCGGAGTTAAATCCGCAAGAATATATCTGGTGTCGTTGGAAGAAAAACTATATGGCTAATTTTTGTCCGGAGAATCTTAGCCAATTGATTCAAAGAACTAAATCTACTTTAGGTATATTGAAATCAAATACAATCAGTTTTGATAGTTATTGGAGACAAGCCGGCATTTAGGTACTCATTTTTATAGGGATCAGTAAAGAACTCGAATCCGGCGTATGGAGTGATGGATGCGTCTTGTCATACACTTCCTTTAACTTTCGAATCGCTACGTGGGTATAGATTTGAGTCGTACTTAGATCCGCGTGTCCAAGCATCTCTTGAACGTGCCGTATGTCCGCTCCGTTGTCCAACATCCCAGTCGCCGTCGTATGCCTGAAGATATGAACCGCTTGACGCTTGTTGACAGAAGCCGCCTCTCTAAACACCGCAAAGAGACTTGTAATACTCGAATGCTCCAGCTTCTTACCCATCTTACCCAGAAACAAATGTGGCTCTTCTGCATCTCTCAAAAATACAACTCTCGATCTTT
>NZ_AHMT02000019.1 GCF_000243815.2 Leptospira alexanderi serovar Manhao 3 str. L 60
ACTAACAAGCGAATCGGCAATCCAGGTCGACCCGTTTTCTCTGTGTAGTGCTTCCCAAATTCTTTCTCAAATTTTCCCCAGTCTATCTTCTTCGCTAATTGATACAACGGATGTTTATGATTGAGTATCTGGTCTAATCTATTTCGAAAAGTTACACTTTGATTCTGGCGTTGCGAGGTTGTTTCTGGTTTCATTTTCACCGGGTTTTGGATGGGCTTCTGCTTCTTTCCGGTGATTTTGTTTTTTATTTCTTTCCCTTTGGATAGCGTTTTATTCACGTTATTCGTCTTTTTAACCCTTTTTCAGGGACGACTATATAGAAAAGAATCATTTTCCCGTAGAGAATATATGCAAGATTCTGAATGTATCCAAGAGCGGCTATTATGATTGGTTGAAACGAGAAGATAGCGAAAGAGTAAAGTCCAATCAAAAATTAGACGAAAGAATTCGCAGTCTATTTGAAGAGCATGAAAGTAGATCAGGATATCTACGAATTCATCAAGACTTACAATCGGAAGGGCTTTTCATATCTAAGAATCGAGTTTACAGAAGAATGCATAAAATGGGTTTAAAAGTCGATCGGAAGTGTTCTTTTCGTCCTGTGACCACGAACTCGAAGCACAAACTTCCTGTGGCTCCTAATCTTTTAGGTCAAGTTTTCAAGTCAGATAGATTGAATCAGATTTGGCTTTCAGATATCACTTACATACCGATCAACGGGAAATGGATCTATTTATTTGCGATCAAAGATCTTTTCAATCGAGAGATTATTGGTTGGGAATTAGGTTCGACATTGGAGACGGAACATCTCTTGAAGGCTTTTGAGAAAGCTCTTTCTCGTAGGGGATATCCAAAAGAAGTCATATTTCATTCCGACAGAGAGGTTCAATATGCAAGCGATGACTTTAGAAAAGTATTAAATACGAATGAGTTCATTCAGAGCATGAGCAGAAAAGGTAATTGCTATGATAATGCTCCGATGGAATCGTTTTTTAAAACTTTGAAAGTAGAGGAAGTTTACAGAAGAAAATTCAACACAATTCAAAAGGCACAATTTTTTCTGTTTGACTATATCGAAAGATATTACAACAGAAGGAGAAGACACTCGGCTTTAGGTTATCTGAGCCCAGTCGAGTTTCGAGTTAAAAACTCTGCATAGCCATGTCCGGTTTTTCGGGGGAACTCCAAATATTTATTCTTAACTAGATACTCTTCAATTAATAAAATATCAGCCTTATTATTGTTTTTCATATTTATAGTGATATTGATAGTGCTTGAAAACAAAATCCTATTAATATTAGTAATAGGCCAGTTTTGTGTTTTCTTCTTAATCGATCTTCTCTTTTTCTCTCTAATTCACCACAATCTAAAAATGCACCAAAATATGGAACTGTGTATAACGTTAATAATACTCCGATTGAATCGAATGTTAACCCTATAAGATTGATTAATAAATTAATTTTAAATTCTTCCGGCCTTTTATAAGTTTTATATATAAAAAATGACCAGATTAGAATAATGAGAAAGAGAAGTAGGAATAAATATTTCTTTTCTATATATGCCTTTATATCACTATCTTGGGGATTTTCCATTATTTCTTTCCTTCGTTGTTTTGAAAGTGATGACGCATAAACACCTAATAACAACCGAATATACGAATATCATAAAGACACGTTATTCCATCAACTCAAACTTACGCAAAAAAATCCAATGCAATGAGCAACTTCCGATAATGTGCCCTATGTTTTCTAATACTTTTGGGGACCACCTACTAGATGAATCTTCGGAAAGTCTTTGTTTACTTTAAAATTACGGAAAAGATCAAGACGAAGTTCCTTAATTAAGTCATGAAGTAGTTCATCATGCAAATCACTCTGATCAGAACTTCCATCTGTTTTTGTTTTATCGGATTTTATATAATTATGAAAATTCATCAATGCTTTAACCACACCTGGCGATCCGATTAATAACAATATATTTATGGATTCCGAGAAAGCTAAACTTGCGCTACGATTACTATTGTCAATAGCTAAATCGGAAAGTGCTTTTATGAATTGTCGAAAGAACTCTTCTTTGATCCTTCTTTCATCATTTAATTGTTGGCTTCGCTTTGTAAAATAATATGCAGATGAGGCTGTAATGACCGAAGCAAGAATGCTAATGGAAGCCGCTAAGATAGAATTAAAGTATAAATCCATAATTTTCCGTTTCCAATTTTATACTACTTGCTTGTATGATTTAATTTCTTTAAGCTCTTTCTCACGATTGTGTTCAATATTACGTAGGTCATATTCATTTTGCAGATTCAACCAAAATGAATCCGACTGCTCAAAAAATCGCCCGAACCTGGCCGAAATCTCTGCGGAAATTCCTCGCTTTCTAGAAATGATGTCGTATATATTCGGAGAAGGGACACCAGTCTCCTTCGCCAAACGGTAAGCCGAAATTTCCATTTCTTCCAATATATCGTGCAATATTTCCCCAGGGTGAGGGTTTATAAATTTTACCATCAGTCTTACTCCTGATTTGTTAATGATAGTCGAGAATCTGGACGTCACTCGCGCCCACATCACTCCAATTAAACACGATCCTATACTGCAAGTCGATAGAAATTGAGTATTGACCTTTTCGATCGCCCTTTAACCCATGCAATCGATTGCTCGGAGGAATCAGTAAATCTTCCGGACGTTTCGCCGCATTCAGCATTTTTAATTTCTTAACTGCGCGTTCGTGAATTTTAGCCGGGAACTTCTTTGACGGCTTTCCGAGAAATACTAACTTTGTTTCCTCGTTTGCAAAACTCACTATCACATTGATTTATATATCACTTTGATACATGACTGTCAAGAATAAAATACGCTACTTTGAGAAGGGATGTCAGTGTGCTAACTAAAAATTAAGCCGAAGCGAAGAAATTTGATATTCAAGACATATCCTCAACTTCCCATAATGTAGATTTGGTCACATTAGTGAACATTTGTTCATGAGAGTGCCCATACATCCTTTACACATCATACTCAAATGGCTTCGCTATATTTTCTGATTTTGTCAATCTCGCGACCATGCGCATTTTGAACTTCGAACAGATCATGAGTTGCTTGTAGATTGAGCCAAAATCGGAGTTTGTCCAAAAAACTTTCCCAGTCGCATCGCGATTTCGGGAGTTACTGATCGTTTGCCCAGTATTAAATTACTCAAATTTGATCCTCGTCTCTGCTGCAAGTTTGTACTGAGACACTCCAATCTCGTCGAGATAATTTCTCAATATATTACCGGGATGTGGATTATATTTTTTGCTCATGCTCGTAACCCTCTTAATGGTAGTCTCCAATATATCCTATTATAACGCTCCCGTCGTTCGACACGAAACAAATTCGAATAGTGTCGTTTACCCAAATCACATACTGTTTCTTTTACCGTTAGCCCCAGACTACAATATCAGGATCGGCATAAAATTCACATTTATTACAGTGTGGTTCTTCTAATGAGATAGATCCATCCGAACATTGAGGACATTGAGGACATTGAGGACAATGATTTGAATCAATCAATAGCTTAACCTCTGTACTGAATGTGGAACCACATTTCGGGCAATGCTGATTTTTCTGTTTAAAATCCTATTCAGCCCAACCGACTGGACAGTAGGAATGAGGAATTTCTACAATACTACCCTTCGCGAGATATCGGTTAAAACTGTCGCCTGCTCGGACAAAAATACGGTCGCTCTCCTCCATTACAACTAATGCCGACTTCGGATATTTGAATTGCTTTTTCTCTCTCTGCATCGAATATATCTAAAGTTAAATTAAACGTGATAGAATACTGTTCCTGTAAATTTTCGGAAAATTTTTGAAAAGCAGTCTTAATGAAATCTAGTTTCCCTGATTGGTCTAAAGTGTCAAAAAGATCATGAATTTTTTCCGAAATACCACTCACTTCCAAAACTTCTCGTTATTCACAGTAAAATTTCCTAATAAAAAATGATCCGTTCAATTCTTAACAATGCGTTCGAATGAACAAGATAAAATCCTGTTATCTTTCCCAATACGAACCAACAATCTTTTGAAAGGTTCATTAAAAGAATGAGGAGAAGAACAATGTTGTTGGAGCCTTCTCATGCTCTCATGTTGACCACTGCTCAAGTTTTTATTTGTGCGAAACTTTAAGAACACTATCTCTATCTTAGCGCCGATTCGGGAACTGAAGTATCGAGCAATCCTATATGCTTTTGATGGATTTAAGAACTAATGTTTTCGGATTTATTAAGGCTTTGATTCTTAAATTAAGAGATTCGTCGGTGAGTATGTATTCATATGGATGAACCAGTCGTAAATGAAATTTTCGGGATAATGGGCTACCGATCCTGTTGGATTTTTTGTGGATCAGCTTTTAAGGTTGCAATTATGCCTTCTTATATTCTTTCATAGTGCATAAACGACAATCAAACTACACACAAAGATTGCGGGAACTCCTGAGGTTCTCACCGCTGAGACCGCTAAGAGCAGCACCGAAACCTTTTAACCTTTCACAGA
>NZ_AHMT02000018.1:0-27500 GCF_000243815.2 Leptospira alexanderi serovar Manhao 3 str. L 60
ATCTTAATAACGTGAGTTCGGCCTAAGGAGAGAGTAAAAGTTGTAAATTGTCTTTGGATCTCAAATTCAAAGAAGGGTTTTTTTGGAAAAAAAGAAAATGCAACTAACCCACTTAATAGATTAACAGCCCAATTGAAAAAGCTTCGATGTCTAGTATGTTGAATCTGACAGATATTTTTGAGTTCATCATTTACGGATTCAATGATAGCTCTTTTTCTTAAAAGAATTTTATCAACTAAGGGCATTAATTTATTTTTCATATTCTTTTTAAGTTTTGTAATGAGTTGAATTCCCTTTTCATAAAGACTTTCAAACAAAGATTGACTGATGTAACCTGAGATAGAGGTTATATCAGTCAATCTTTGTTTGAAAGTCTTTATGAAAAAGGAATTCAACTCATTACAAAACTTAAAAAGAATATGAAAAATAAATTAATGCCCTTAGTTGATAAAATCTTTTAAGAAAAAGAGCTATCATTGAATCCGTAAATGATGAACTCAAAAATATCTGTCAGATTCAACATACTAGACATCGAAGCTTTTTCAATTGGGCTGTTAATCTATTAAGTGGGTTAGTTGCATTTTCTTTTTTTCCAAAAAAACCTTCTTTGAATTTGAGATCCAAAGACAATTTACAACTTTTACTCTCTCCTTAGGCCGAACTCACGTTATTTAAGATTTCGTAGTTGCTTAAAACGATACCTGCCTTTTGAAATCGATCGCAAGCTTGCCTCACAAGCACTCTAAGGGGACAGCAGTATATAATTTTCTCGCCTTTGAATTTTTTCAGAAAAAATTCTGTTTTTCCAGTTCCTTGAAGAGACTGTATCACATTGATCTTTGCCAGATCTTTGAATTCATCCATTTCGTCCGTAAGATACCTTGTATTCAAAGAGATCAACTTTCCTTTTGAATGCGAAGCTATAGATTCGAAAGGCTGCTTATTCTTAGAAATTCCGGACGGAACAGTTCCTGACCAACCATGCTTTGACGCAATTTTGAAAACATAGTTGAAGTGCCCAAATTTCTTCTTATCCAAAATTCCTGATAGATTGTATTTTCCCTCTAGTTTCACTCGAAATTGAATGAGTCTTTTGGTGTCCCTATAGCTGAAAGCTTCTGAAATTGAACAGCTAATTTGGAAAAGGTTTTCGTAGATCTGTTGTGGTGGAATTACTTCCAATGCTGAATGGACTTTTGCAAAAAGTTCATTTTCTGATGCTCTTTTTAGAACATATTCTCTACATTCTATTTCGTAAGCCGTTCGAGGATCTATTGTCTCTGGCTCAGGTTTGAATTCAGAAGGGTTTGGTTGACTGAAATTATATCGATCTTCTCTATGATCGAAATAGGTAGGGGTTGATTCGTACATACTTATGTCCTTAAAATATAGTAGCACTTTCAAAATTTGGAATCGACCGAACACAAAATACGGTGAAAACCAAATCATAAGCCTAAATTTTAAGGACACTTACTACAGATGACTGCTTAAAATGACCCGAAGATAGGTAAAAACAATTTGAACGAAAATTTTAGAAAGGATACTCATGTGATCCGGAGTTCTTTACTATAATTTTCTATAGCTACTCCTATTTTAAATTTAAATTCTGTCAAGTAAAAATAATTACCGATTTGAAAAAAAACTTTGAATTTCTATAATTTTTAGGGTGTTAGCGTTATTGGAGTTACGGTTGGAATTTTTATTAAATTTTATAATACAGAACTTCTGTCTCATTTTCCTGGACGTAAATTATGTTTATTTAAAATATTTGAGGACTGATACTTTATAGTTTTTTAATAAGTATTCTAATTACTCTCTACTCACATTCAGCATTCATTATGTTTTACTTATTTTATATTTAATTATAAGGGAATTCCTACTCTAACTTCAATTCAAACCATTCATTCTTCAGCTTTCTCCCATTTATAAGTAAGTTTTTACTTTCTCTCACTAATTAATCATGAGTGAGATCGGGACCAATAATATTGTTAAGTATTCTAAAAGGTATATTTCAGAGAATTTTAGTTTCTTCATTGAGTTGTTATATAAGCTAGGATTTGATATACGCAGAGAATTTGAAGGATCAGAAAAGAAAAGGATTACTTGTTATTCAGAAGAAGGATATAAAACCTTTTTCTTGAGTAATCGAAGAAGTCAGATTTTCGGGTTTATCAGTAATCATTTTCTTTCCAGGGTTAAAGTAAATGAAATATGGAGCGTTAAAAGGGTGTCTAAGAATGAGCTTATCTGGTTTAGAAAGCTAAGAAATCTGGCTTTGTCTGAACATCCTAATTCAGATATTCTTTACATTGATTTAGATACTCACAATCCTTCATTTTCCAATCTTCCATTTACTTCTTACGTTAAATTAATTCAAAGACTCCTCAAAGAAGTAGAATTGAACCTAGGTTGTATTCCAGTTTTTTGCGAGATCTCAAGAGTTAATCGAGGCGCTCATATCTATTACAGAGCAGAAGACACTTGGAAAAAAGATAACATACTCCTTCTTATTGCGCGGGTAATGAAAGCAACAGATGATCGAATCAGATTGGAACTGAGAAAAGAGCAAGGCAAAGGATATCGACTTCCGTTTGCTTGGGACTATTTGCCTTACTCATTTGAAAGAAAAGAAATTTTACGTAATATTCCCTATGCCTTGAAGGAAACCTTAAGGATACTCGATTCTAAACTTTATATGATTAATTACGAAACAGCCTCGGGAGTCTTGTATCAGAACAATGCTGAACTTCTATCAGAGAACTTCATTTCTAAAATTGAAGGTAATTCTTCCATTTGGAAGAAAGAAAGAATTAGGAAAGATGGGAAATCAAATTCATTTCAAATTACAGAAGGGAACCGAGTCGGCGGTGAAAAAACAATTTTTAAAGTTCTGAATTACTGCTTATCGAAAGGAATGAATTACGAGCAGGCTAAGGAATTTTGTCTTTCTTGTAATGCTGGAAGTAAAGATCTTTCTGCGATCGCTAAGAATCCAAATGGTAAAGAAGAGAAAGAATTAAGGACTCTGTATAAGTATTGTAAGATTAACTTTAAGAGTGAGTATGCTCCTTCGGGACTTGGAGAAAGAAAGAATCTTAATTTTCATTCAAATTTGCAGTATCTGACTCCCATAGATCTACAATGGATTGATGCTGAAGTTTATTATTCCTTTGATTTTTATCGAAACAAGACTTTTGATACTCTTAAACTTATATTGAAAGAGGTCATAGGAAAATACAATTACGATGTCTACGTAAACAAAAGAAAAGTTTCTGATTCGGTACGGTTAAAGAAGGAAGTAAAAGAAAAACTTTGTGCTGGGGCTCAGTTCCCTGATGAATTCTTCCATAGACTAAAAGCTCATTACAAGATAAAATTCAGCGTAAAAGAATTTAAGAATAAAATTCTGAATCAAACTCGGATATTTGCTCCAATTGATAATGGCATTAAAGGTGGGTTTCTGAATTTACCACAGATTCGGTCATGCAAGCAATACACTCTGACGTATGATAACTTGTGGATAGAATATTTTGGAGATAAATTCGAAAAGAAAATTCTGTAGTATCTAAATCTCTTTTGCTAATTGCCAGAGATCAGTATTGAATGAAATCAAACGATCCATTCCTTGTATAGGCCTACACTTTATATATCGCATATATTTGTTTTTGTCAGGGTAAAGAGCCAGTCCTTTGGTAATTGTTTCTTGAATCCGATTCAAAACTTTCCAAGCTGTATTTCCGTTATCTTCATTTCTACGAACTCGTAAAATACTCTCTACCAAATATCTTCTATATTCTCGTAAATCGGATTGAAATCGATAATCTAAGGCAGTATTTGCAAATTCTTTGATCTGACTTGAATTCAGAACTTTTGCTTTTAAGAATCGAATATCATCGGCTAAATCGTTAAATCCAAAAAGAATTTCTACAACCCAATCTTTGATAACATCCAGATTTGCTTTGTGGTGACGAAAAGATTTCTGATTCCCATTTCCTAAATTTCGAATGAGTAACTGATTCGAGCAGGCAAAACGTAGAAAGCCATAGAAGATTTCTAAGGAGTTGGACCGGTTGTGTGAATTGTAGATTACAACATTCAACTTTCCTTCGTCTTGAAAGATCATTGTAGGATGTTCAAGAATTAGCATATGTTTCTGAAATCCTTTACGGTCCTTGTTTCGGACATTGATTTCAGTTGCAGTCTGAACCTCCCACCCAAGATCCAAAAAGAGTGAGAGAACATCAGAGGTTTTGATTTGAAGATACTTTTTGCTTACTTGCCCGAAAGAGGCATCCGAATAAACTGAAGGGACTCTTCGTTTTAATTCCTCTTCACTGATTCCCATTTGAACTCCTACTAACGAGGAAGTTCATCGTTCCTTACCAAATTAAAAGAAAGTGAATTTTGTAAATGAGTAGGAATGAAATTACTTTTAGGAAAATAGAATGATCCGATTTGTAGATTCAAATTGTCTCGGAAAATAGAAGTTGTTTTTGCTATTATCAGAATTCCAAGGAATGAATATTTGGTTCACGATCAGGACTGATTGAATGAGTTTAAAAAAGAAGCGTGCATCTAAAAGAAACACGCTCATAAATTCTAAGCTTTTAGTTACTTGAAAGAATCTAAGAAGTCTATATCTAAATTTTTCCAGAGGGGATAAGAAGAAAATCTGTCATATAATAACGCTGCCCGAAAAATGCCGTCGTCAGGTCCGTTTACTCTATAATGCAGAACCAATGTTATTCCATCTCTCGAAATCTTCTCAAGCGTGATGTTATTCTTATACGGCACAAAATAAAGTAGATGTGTTTCTCCTTGGTATTCAATTTCCCAAATAATTTTTCCTTCTTTCTGGAATAACTTTACATCTTGTTTGAAGCCGGTTTCAGAATCTTTCTCTAAAACAAGTCTTGTGAAAATTTCGAAAAACTGATAAGATCCAGCACTCGATCCGTCCGGATATAACACCATATTCTTTAAATAGGGCTTAACAAATGGGTAATGGTTGACTAGATATGTTTGAACTTTTTTGTCGAAAAGATTGTTGCGGAATTCTTTAGCTTGCTCTTTTAATTCTCCCTCATTGGCATTTTGTAAATAATGAACTAAATCACGAACAGAATTCTTGTTCACCTTTTCCCATTCAGAAACTTCCTTTTGTTTTTGTAATAGGTGTTCGGCTTGCTCAGCTATCCTTGATTTATTCTTATTTTCAATTTCTAAAGTGGATTTTGCAATGTTCGGTGCGATATTATTTAGGAGATTAAGATAATCGGTTTTATCGTAATCTTCCTTTTCAGAACTGAAAGTGAAGATGTTATAAAAGACGAATGGAAGCCAAACCCAAAGCGTTTTATTTTCAGTATATCTTTCCACTCTTTCTGTTTTTCCATTGATCTCATATTCGACCTTAACACCAGATTTATATGAATTCCAGCAAGGAATCAATATACAAAGGTTAAAATAACCAATTTTCCCGTAAGAATTTTCTTCGTCTCTGGGAGAATATTCTTGAATAACAATTCGTAGCCTGTCTTTATCTACCTCGGAATATTCCGTAAGATCTATAAATTTGCTGAAATTCTTCTTCAACGTTTCTCTAAGAGCCGGGCCTCCTAATGATTCAGGTCCAATTTCAGCTTTTGGTCTTGTAGTGGCTTCAAATCTTTCAATTTTATAATTAGGTTTAACTAAGTGTAAGCAATTCACGGAAACGAAACACAGTCCTAAAAGTAAATAAATCAAATTCAATTTTTGCAAAGTAAGGCTCCTTAGATTCTAATCTAAATTGGTTTATAAATTCATTGGAAGAAAAGGGAATTGGAAAAACTAATACAGTGGTTTTTCCGGTTTGAGTTGGCATTCGATGAGAGCCATAAAGCCAGGCGATCGAATGAGGTATCCCCAAGTCTTGATTGCTTCGAGACAATTATCAACAGACTGCTTGTCGTAATATGCGTTAGAGTCAATACCGGCCACTTTCGAAGCGCTCATGTTGAGTAAAAAGTTACTCGCTGTTAAAATGCTTTTATCATAAGAAGCGAGAACTATAACTAAGGTCTGTGAAGCATCATCAATCTTTTGTTTCACTTCACTTCCTTTGACTCGATCATTCGCTAATCCTGCTTCGTTCATAAGGTTACAGTTGAATATTACAAAAAAGACAACAGCTATGTTGAAAGTATGTTTTAACAGATAAGGCATGATTACCTCGGTAGCTCATATTTTTCAATTTCAGGGAAGCTGCTTTGACGAAACTTACGAAGTTCACCTTCGGATTCCAAAATGGAACCTTCAATCACTTGAATTGCTTTTTTGAAAGCCATAAATCCTGAGATAGAATTTGTCGAAACAGAGATGGAGGAAAATAGAGGGGAGTAATCCTTAACAATTCTTTTTTGTAACCAGATATGCATTACAGATAATCCGATGAAGCCTCCAAGAATCGGTATTGGAACGAATGTAAGAATCATCGATGCAGAGAATAAGCCAATAGCGAGAAAGTTTAGTTTTTTCTTAAATTCATCTCCATCCGGTTGGAGAGTGTAGAAAAAGTTTTTTCCCCAGTTCGAAAAATAATCTTTTGCGAATTCTTTTCTATCGATTGATTTCAGGAATGCTTGATACGTTTCAAAGTAAAGATCACCCTCGGTAATTGCTTTGGCGGATGCACTTTCCAAAACCTTATCTAAAGATTCGATTGCTTGAGAATAGAATTCCTTGTCTTGAATTTGTTCAAAAGATTGAGAGGAAATTCCTTCCGATTCAATTCTTGTTTTAACAATTCTTGCGGCAGTGTAAGCTGGAATTTCAGAATACTTTCCTGAGCCGATCTCTTCTGCAAACTTTTTCATTTCAAAGATAAAGTCTCTGAGATACTTCTGATATTCCCGGTTTCTTTGCTCCTGTTCGAGCAAGAAGGTTTGTCTTTCCAACTCTACGTTTTGTTTGTTCTGTAGCTCAAAATTCGCCTTTGCGATTTTCTCATTAAACTTTGTTAGTTCCGAAAGAATTTTATTTGTCTTCTTTTGTTCTTTGTACATTGACCCCATGATTGATGACTCCTAATTGAATTGAATGTGTGCGACTTTATCCGTTAATCATTGTCTCAGTTCTGTAAGAAACCGCCCAGATGGAAGCAAAGATCCATCCGACAAGCGTAGCCATGAGGCAGAACGAGATCACGGAACGAATGAGATTCCCTGTAATAAAGAAATAGATACAAGGAAGGAAGAGGGCTAATAACTTCATTTTAAAAAATCCTTATGTATGGTTCTACTGCAAGGTAGGGACTATATTGGAAGATTACAGAAAGTGAATCTAGGAATGAAAAGATTTCGTTAAAACGAAACTGCTGAATTCCCGATACAAACAAATCCTTCCTTTTCACTTCAAATTCAATAGATACTGGCTTTCCAGATCACTGAGTGATTGGTAGAAAAGAGTGATTTCCTCCTATTCCGTGTATAGCCCGTCCTTTTTCTGCTTCACACCCTGAAGCATTGAGAGGATGGTACTTGTGCGTCCAAATAAGTCCTCGACCTTTTTATGTTATTAACATAATAAATCAAGGATTATTTTATTGACATATTTTAATAATGGCTTCAAAAAAAACAGAAATACACTGCTTTGGTGCTAAGGCGAGGGCTGTAATTGATGCGTCCGGTGATACCCAGGTTGTCGCTGCTAAGAAACTTGGTTTGTCCGTTCCGGGACTTGGAAGTATTACTCAGAATAGAGTGAAAACAACGGCTTACGAAGTCTTACTGGCGTTTGTTCGTGAGTATAATGTTGATCTAACGTATTTAGTTGATAATTCGATTCCGGTTCTTCCCATTCGTTACAACTCTTTGAAAGAGAGAAATATGATAGAAACGGACGAGAATAAAGTTTTGTATGATTTAATCGTAACTACGAAGGGCATTCGTGAGATTGTTATCAACTTACTTAAATTTCCACCTAAGAAACGAAAAGCAATTGCGGATATGATTGAGGCTTTATCGGAAGAAGATGAGTAGTGAATTGAGGTCTTTTGATTTTAAAATTCAAACTCGTTGATCAATTCTTTGAAATTCCAGTTTTTTAGTTTCTTCGCTCAATTGGTTAAAATTCTATTTTTGATTTCGACTAACGCTTTAGGGTCTCGGAAGGAATCTTAATTTCTAAGAATCGGATTTGATTTTTGAATCCTGAATTGCAGTTTTGATCCTTCTTCCATGTTCCTGATTTTCAGCTTTTGCATTAAGAAAACAAAATCATAGAAAAAATTCCTTGTTTTTAAATCTGGTATCGAGCTTTGCTTTTTTTCATAAAAAGTTATGCAAGCAGCTCTAAAATTACCACTTTCAATAGTTCCCAATCAATCCGACAGAGACAAAGCAAGTTGGTCTGAAATCTGTATATCTCATCAGACTTATCCCAACCGAAATGGAAATCAGTTATTTCCAATAGTTCCTGAAACACACAGCAAGAAAACTGAAATGAAGATCCCTCAAGATCTGAATTTGAGTATTACAAATACTTCCACTCCTTTAGCACCCACCAAGTCACCTTCACGTCCTAAACCACTGACATCAGCACAACTGAAAGAGAAACGTAAGAACCCAGCCATCAACATCGACTTCTTTACAAACCTCACTAAGAAGATCCTGAATGACTTCTACCCAAAGTATTGCCCTAACTGCCCAGGCAAGCTATTAACTAAAGAGATATCAACTCAACCTGAATTGATCCGCTGTGAGGGATGTAGGTATCTAACGTCAAGACTGAGCTACACTCCCCTCATCACATGAAAATTCCGTTATATATGTTCTCATACGTTCTCTATGAGAGCATGATACAATTTCCAAAGACCCTCACTTCAACTGAGATTAGTAAACGATTGAATGTATCATACAAAGGCGCGGCAAATTTGAAGCAAAGATTCCAAGTCTTTGCCTCACAGCAATTACCAAAATACAAGCAACTGACATATGACGCGCTCGACAGAGAGTTTAAAGACTTCTCCTTACCACCTGATGAAGATGCTGATATTACTGAAATCATGGAAAATCGTCCATACGTCTGTGCTGATACAGTAGTTTTGTATTCAGCAAGTCAGAGAGCCAATCAGGGACGTAAAAGATACCGACATGCTGGCTCTACTGCTTCCATTTACCTCTCAGACAAGCTTGGAGGTAGGCAAGTTGGAACCTTGGCTCACACGATTGCAATCAAATCCGGACCTGTGTTCTTTCACAGTGTTCCCAACGAAAGGATGAACACGTTAGGTCCCATCATTAAGGATCATCTTCCTTTACAAACCCCTTTAATGACTGATTCCGCATATAAATTTTTATGGAATATTTACAAGAACCATCGCCAAGTAAATCACAGCGCTCATTCTAAAGATGCTCGTTACAAATGGGCAAGAAATCGCTTCTCGAAGCTCGGTTGTCATTCGCAAGTAGCCGAAGGAAATCACAGACTTTTGAAAACAGCTTTTTCTTCTTACTGTTACATTCGTCCTGAGAACTCTACTCGTTATCTGAATGAGTTTAGTTTTTTAAAGAATGCTCATGTGTTTGGGTTGGATGTGATTTGTGAAAATGGAGAGATGCTTGCTGGGGAAGTTGATGAGCGTGTTGATGGTGCGAGGGAGATGGGTAGATCATCCTTTGGTTCCGATCCCGGAGGGCCGTTAGGTCCAGCAGTTGGGATCGGAAGGAAGGGATAACTATCTATTTTCTGTTCCGAATGCACACAAGTCGTGTTTAACGACTAAATCCGACCTTCCAGTTAATACAGAATATTACACAAAACTAACAGAAAAGTTCTTAGATACGTTTTACCCGAAATACTGCGGTAGCTGTAATATTCAGCTTCGTAAAAAGATTAGCACACGAGAATATTTGATTCGATGTGAGATCTGCCATTATCAATGTTCGAGACTGAGTTACACGCCTTTACATCATTTTAAACTTCCGCTGTGGCTCTTCGGTTACGTATTTGAAGAAGCGTATTTGCGAAGTCCGAAGGTATTAACAGCGACAGAGATCAAAAGAAAAACAGGTGTGTCTTACAATACGGCATTATTGTTGAAACGTAGAATTCAACTTTTTGCGAGTGAACAGAAGGAATCCTTTCGCGATTTGATCTACGAGAAACTAGAGAGTTCCTTTCAAGAATTTCGCCTACCGGATTCGAATGGTAAAGGGGCAGTTTCAGAAAAAAACCGGATTCAATCGAGAAGAGCAGAAAAGGTTTTGAAAAAGGCTTTCAAAGGAAAATCGCAAGTAAACGCAGATACTCTTGTATTGTTCTCCGCGTCCCAAAGAGCTAACAAAGGGCGTAGAAGGCACAAACACGGCGGTTGTACCGCTTCTATCTATATGAGCGCGAAATTGGGTGGTAAACAAATCGGAACGTTAGTCCATACAATTGCGACGAGTGAAGGAGCATTGATCTTAGATTCGGTCCCTGATCAGAAGATGAATACTTTGGGTCCATTATTCCTTCAGAATATTCCAAAAATCGCGCCAGTATTTACGGACAGTGCATATCCTTGGTTAAGCTCCGTATATCGGAATCACCGAATGGTAAATCATTCAGCGAAGTCTAAAGATTCGCGTTACAGATGGGCCAGAAATCGTTGGAATAAAGATGGAGTTCATATTCAATACGCCGAAGGAAACCACAGAGTGATTAAACAAGCTTTCTCGGAATACGGATATATCCGACCTGAATATTCACAACTGTATCTGAACGAGTATTGTTTTTTTAAGAACTTCAAAGCGTTTGGAATGGAGAAGCTCGTTGATCAAAACAGTGTAAGGAACGAAGGAAGCAAGAAGGGAAGTGCAGTAGTTGAAGTCGCCAAAACCAGGCAAATGAAAAATTCAATCTACGAAAGTTTGCTTTTTGCTGGAAAAGCAAACTTTCAGTCCAATGTGCGGAAAGTCAACAAGAAATAACTATCTTAACACTTCGTTGATCAATTTTCCCAGCAAGCTATCTTGAGTTTGAACGGTTTTCTGATTGGCTTCGTAAGAACGGTTGACTTCGATCATCTCGACCATTTCTGTAACGACACTCACGTTAGACGCTTCTAGATATCCCTGTAGAACTGAAGGTTCATCTTTGAGTTCAAAAGGTATAGGCTCGCCGGATTCGGGAGTGTCGGCGTAAAAAGAATCGCCTTCCTTGTCAAGATGGCGGGGATTTTCAACGGTCCTAATTTTAAGCCTATCTAAAAGAACAGGAGTTTCAAATCGGTTCTTATCAATGGAAGTTCCGTTAACGGGATCGTTACCGATTTCACCGTTGATCCAGACCTCTCCGTTTTCTTTAATCAAAAAATTTCCGCGCGCGACACGGATCGGACCGTTTTCTCCCATCAAAGGAAAACCTTGTGGAGTGACGAGATAACCATTCGTGTCCATGACAAAAGCTCCACTCCTGGAAAGCCTTTCTCCTCGGTTGGTCATAACGCTGAAAAAAGCGGGATGTTCGTTACCGGGTTTGTCTTGGAGCATGATATCGAATGGATTTTCGGTTTTTTTCACCGCGCCTTGTTCAAAACGTGTGTAGACTTCGTTGACTTCACCGCCTAATCCGAGTTTGCCGACAACGGGAGCGGTATCGAAAGAACCCATCGGAACTTTTCCGACGCCGTCCTCGTCAAAACGGTGGAGTAAAAGCTCGGGAAATGTCTTAAACACGGTTGTGTCTTTTTTAAAAGCGGTTTTATCCACGTTTGCAAGATTATTTGAAATTACATCCATTCGAGACTGCTGGATGATCATCCCGTTCGCGCCCGTATACATTCCTCTAAGCATGTTTCTTCACCTGATCCTTATTCTAAGATCGGCGGTTTTTAAAAATCCGATAACAATTTTGAGGACATAAATTGGAAAAGAATAAGGAATCTCTCTATCTTCCGTATTGATTTGGAGAAATAAAAAGATCTGATTCTATATGAAATTTATTTCTTGTTTAAAAGATTGACGGATATTATTTTATGGATCGTCATTTAACAAAAACGTGCTCGCTCGTTACAACAACGGATGGGATTATCGAAATCTCTTTAGGGCATCTCGGTATCAGGCTTAGGAGAAAATCGAACATTACCGGTGCGTATAAGCCATCATGGGAAAGCGTTTAAGATCGAATTTTAAGTCTCCGAATACCGTTTGGATGAAAATTGCGCCTTACAAAGAAACTCGCAAAAACGTTTCAGTCGTCGGTTCATTTCTCAGGATAAATTTAGAACGCTGGAAAAGAAGAATCAAATTCTAGTATTCTTGTCTTTCTTTAATTTTCCTTTTAATGTGATCAATAAATTACAGTCTTCTAAAGAACTGCCCGTTTTTGTCTCGAAATCTTTTCTAAGTTCCGAAAGAATTCTTTCCTGAAGTTTGGGATCCAGATTTACGTCGTAGATTTCCCCGGTTTTTTCATCGATCGCATGATGATGATGATTCACATTTGAATCATACAAAGTAATTCCGGATTTGAGTTCCAAAAGCTTCACGATTCCTTTTTCTGCAAATAGTTTCAAATTATTGAATATGGTTGCGCGAGAAGCGTTTGGAATATGTTCGTTTATCAATTGAAACACTTGGTCGGCAGTCAGATGTTGCGGTTTCGAAAGCAGTAGGTTGGCCATCTGTAATCTTTGAACCGTGACATTGATTCTGGCGTCTTCCAGAATCTTTTTGCTTCTTTCGTAAGAATCCTTCATGTGACAATTTTCCAGGGGAGATAATTTTTGTCTATAATTTAGACTTATTCTAAAAAAAGACTTGAGCTAATTTTTTCTTATTTTAAAATTGATATAATTTTATAATTAGTTTAAAAATGTATAACTTTGATTTAATTATAAATTAAAATTGAAAAATTATGAATTTATTTTTCAATTTAATGGGGTTTGGGGATGAATTTTGAATTTCAGACCGATTTAAAACACAATTCGGAAGGAAAAATTCCCAGAGAAACGACAACGGTGGCTTCTAAGGCATGGATCGAATATCAAAAAAGCATAAAGTCGGAAAACCCTTGTTTTGATTCGGCAAGACGAGGAGACGTAGAAGCCTTAAAGGCACAGATCGGGACGCTGAGACACGTAGATGAAAAAAACCGAAAGGGTTATACATTATTGATGTTAGCCGCTTACAACGGACAGGAAGAAGCGAGTCTTTTTCTAATCTCTCAAGGCGCAGACCCGAATTCCACGGATTTGGAAGGTAATTCTATATTGATGGGAGCGGCATTCAAAGGACATACAAAGATCGTGGAAATTCTATTAAGCGCTGGGGCCGATAAAAATTATCGAAACCCTAAGGGACAAAATGCATTTCAATTTTCTAATATGTTTGGTCGAACGGAAGTCAGTAAACTCCTAAGTGAATCCGAATCGACTCTGTTTCAAAGATTATTAACTTTTTTTAAATCTTGGATTTTATACATCATTCAAATTACAAAAGGAGAACAATAGTGAGTAAAAAGACCCTTACTACGGCTGGAGGTCATCCGGTCGCACAAAATCAACATTCCATCACGGCCGGGCCCCGAGGTCCGGTCCTCATTCAGGATACTCATCTGATTGAAAAACTTGCCCACTTTAATCGAGAAAGAATTCCGGAAAGAGTCGTTCACGCAAAGGGAGCGGGAGCTTATGGAACTCTGACGATCACACACGACCTTACGAAGTATTCCAGGGCCTCCGTTTTTTCAAAGGTGGGAAAACAAACTTCTCTCTTTCTGCGTTTTTCAACGGTTGCGGGTGAAAAAGGTTCCGCGGATACGGAAAGGGATCCGAGAGGTTTTGCGATCAAGTTTTATACGGACGAAGGGATTTGGGACCTTGTGGGAAATAATACGCCCGTATTCTTTGAAAGAGATCCGCTGAAGTTTCCGGATTTTATCCATTCACAAAAAAGAGATCCGATTACGGGCTATAAGAATCCGTTTCGTATGTGGGATTATTGGGCCAAGGCCCCCGAAGCGTTACACCAAGTTACGATTCTTTTCGGAGATAGGGGAATTCCGGATGGTTATCGTTTTATGAACGGTTACGGAAGTCACACTTTCGGACTTTGGAATTCTCAAGGACAGCGTTTTTGGGTAAAGTTTCATTTTAAATCCATGCAAGGAATCAAAAACCTGACTTCGGAAAGAGCATCTGCGTTAGCCGGAACAGATCCGGATTACGCGACTAGAGATTTATTTGAGGCGATTGAAAGGAAAGAATTTCCTAAGTGGAAGTTTTGTCTGCAGATCATGCCTGAGAAGGAAGCCGAAACATATCGATTCAATCCGTTCGATCTCACAAAAGTCTGGTCTCACAAAGATTATCCTTTGATCGAGGCGGGAGTGTTGGAATTGAACGCCAACCCTAAGAATTATTTCGAAGAGGTAGAGCAAGCCGCCTTTTCGCCTTCCAACATGCCTCCGGGAATAGGCGCTTCTCCGGATAAGATGTTGCAAGGAAGGTTATTCGCATATCCGGATGCTCAGAGATATCGTTTAGGAATACGATATCAACAACTTCCAGTAAATAAACCTAAGAACTTGGTGAACGTTTATCATAGGGACGGAAGTGCGAAGTTTCAATACGATGGGAACTACGATAATTATGAACCGAACGGTTTTGAGGGGCCGGTACAAGATTCTTCCTATGCCGAACCTCCTTTAAGAATTTCTGGAGATGCGGATCGTTACGATTCCCACAAAGGAAACGACGATTATTCTCAAGCAGGGGATTTGTATAGAATCATGAGTATCGAGGAAAGAGAAAGGCTCACTTCTGCGATCGCTTCCACGATGCGCGGTCTTCCTAAAAGTGTACTCGTTGCGAATCTCAAACATTTCTATCTCTGCGATCCAGAATACGGAACCAAACTGGCGGAAAAAGTAGAAATCTCCTTAGAAGATATAAAAACCTGTCCTTAGTTCCTAAAAGAATTCAATGTCGCACATCCTAAGAAATGTGCGACAAGTCCAAACTCATGGAATGTGTTGAATATTCCATTTCTTCTTTAGGATATTGAGGCGTTTGTGGTGAGGCCCGAATTTTTTAAAGCGACTTCAAAAAATTAAGGAGATGGGTTCGATCCCGAATGTTCAATTTGAGAATGTAATCTTTGCTCGACTCCGCTTCTCCCCCGTGCCAGAGGATCGCTTCCATCAGGTTTCTAGCTCTTCCGTCATGAAGATATCTCGTATGACCGTTTACGACTTCGAATAAACCGATTCCCCAAAGGGGAGGGGTTCTCCATTCTCTTCCGTTCGCTTCTTCATCCGGTCTATTGTCCGCAAGTCCGTCTCCCATGTCGTGCAACAAAAGGTCTGTATAAGGTCGGATGGTTTGGAAAGATAGCTCAGGGAAATTTTCGTTCAGACCAGTTTGAGTCTTTGGAAGATGACAATTTTTGCATCCCGCTTGGAAAAAGATTTTCTTACCCAAAAGGACGCTTGTATTATCAGCCTTTCTTCTTGCCGGAACTGCGATGAGCTTCAAGTAGTTCGTGATTGCGGTGATTTTATTTTGAGCGATTTCGGGGGAACCGCCGTTTCTGGAAGCCCGACACTGGGCCTGAGCGTTCGTACAGTTCTCGTTTTGAAACATAGGAGAGGTAATTCCCAAATCTCCTAAAAAGGCCGCGGAGCTTTGTCTCGCCAAATCGGTGTTATTTGCTTTCCAGCCGAACCTTCCTAGGGTTGTTCCGATTCCGTTTAAATTCCGGACATAGTTCGGCCGACCCGAAATTCCGTTTCCGTCCTTATCATCCGGATCGGCGAGCGCGAGAATTGTATCCTCGGGAATCGTTTCCAAAAGCCCGAGTCCTATGACCTGAGGCGGAACTCGAACGGAGGTCCTTGTGTCGTTTGCAAGAGGGCCGTATCCTAAATTCGAAAGTTCTAATAAAGGAGAGCGTAATGTATATTTCGTGCCGTCTTCGAATTTGCCGACAATTTCTCTATAAGTGAGAATAGCATCTCCTTCTTTGAGCACTCCCTGGACGGAGTTCGGTTGGAATTGTCCTCCGTAGCTGGGTTCTTCATGGTTCGAATCGTTACCGACGCTGAGTCGAACGAGACTGGATGTTAAGTTTTCTTGGTCCTCTTCAAGTGTTCTTCCGTTTGCGCCATGACAAGCAGAGCAGGCGTTCGTATGGAAGAGGGGACCAAGCCCGTCTCTGTCCGGAATGGCGGCGGAAAAGCCGGGAATCCAAGGAACTTCGAATACGGTTTGTCCTACTGTATATTCGGAAATAGATCTCAAAGGGGCATTTCGGGCAAATTGTCGGAATGCCATATTTCCGAATTCGAAACTCGTCATCGCACTACCACCTTGGTATTCTTCTCCGTCTTCGTATCCCCATTCCATATCCGAGGACTCCGAAAGGATCGCTATCAGAATGGCTCCGATTTGGCAATTTTTAGAAGAACAGAATTTTTCCTTGGGAGCGCAGGTTTGTGTCGACAAAAAAACAAGAAATAGGGCGACTCGAAAGATCTTTCCCGATAAAGATCCGAAAAAGATCGGAGTAGATAAAACAAAGCGAGAATTCAAACTCATTTTAAATTCTGAATATTAAGGAAGTGTAATTGATACGGGATTCGGAGCGCCCCAGTTTGCTTGTAGATCCTGTCTTCCTAAGGAACCTTTGAAATTCCAGCCCCAACCGTAGATTTCTCCGTTTCCGAGTAGGACGAAGTTATGAGTCGCTCCGCAACCGAAATGAATGACATTGTCAATTCCGACCACCGCTTTGTTCGGTTCGTAGACTTTTAGGGTGTTTGTTTCTCCAATTGCTAAATTTGCGGTGTTACCGTTAGCTCCCCAACCTTTCACTTCTCCGCTTTTTAAGATCGAAAAACTTTGAGTTCCTCCTGCCCAAACGGATGAAGCATTTAGAATATTCAAGACTTGTGTTGGAATAGGCGTAGGGTTCGGAGAACCGTTTCCTCCGATTCCCAACTGGCCGCTTGCGTTTAGTCCCCAGGAATAAATTCTTCCGTCCGATGCCAATGCGAGAATATGATCTCTTCCGTTTGCGATCTGTTTGATTCCGGGGAGTCCCTCGACTTTTACGGGAATAGACTGGGCCGCGTTGGCGGCTGAAAGTCTCCCGTTGCCTAAGTTGCCGTATTGGTTTCTACCCCAGACATAAACTTCTCCGTTTTCGGTAAGCGCCGCTGAATGTTCCGAACCGGCAATTACTTGGATGACGTCCCTAAGACCCACGACTGCGACCGGGTCCATAGAAAACGAATCGGCATTCAAATTGTTCGCTCCGTTTCCCAGTTGACCCACGTTGTTTTGACCGAAAGCGACAACGGTGCCATCCGATTTCAAGATCAGAGCATGATTGAAGCCGTAGGCTCCCATAACCGCGTCGTCTATTCCTGGAACTAGAGTGGGAGGTTGTCTATTTCCCGCCGCTCGAGGATTGGCCGGGTTCGTGTTGTTATTTCCGATTCCTAATTGTCCTTTCGCGTTGTTTCCCCAGGTATAGACTCTTCCGTTTTTTGCAATCGCCATGGAATTGTTTTGATTGAAATGAATGCTAAAAATATTGCTGATCGAATTGAGTTTTACGATCACATCATTATTCTCATCTCCCGTGGAATTGCCGGTTCCAAGTTGGCCGAAATTGTTTCTACCAGCCGTATAAACTTCTCCATTTTTCAAAAAACCAGAGTGAGCTCCACCTGCACTGAGTTTAGTTCCGAAATAGAAGTTTACTTCTTTTTGAAGAATCGTGCCGTCTGGTTTTTTAAAACGAACTTGGATTGTATTCTCCCCGTTTTTGGGCTTAAAAGGTGGGAACGTTTGAGAAGAGGGAGAATGGATCGGAACGGAAAAAAGTTTTCGTTCCTCGTCATAGACCTCGAATTCCCCTGATATATCAGTCTGGATCGTCGTTTCCACTTGGTAGACAGTAATGATTTCTCCTTCTTTGGGAGAAAGGATTTGGAAAGAACTTTGATTCAACTCGGCTTGATTGGCAGCGATTCCTAACAGAAAGAAGGGAATCAGATCAGGGCGCGAATTCGGCTTACAACTAAGTGCCAAGATCGTAGACAGAATAAACGTAACTTTTCGTTTCAAGATTGCCTCTTTTACTTTTTTGATAATGAGTCTTGGTATCATTATTGATTTCAAAAGAAACACTGTGCAATATGAAGTCAAGAATTTCCGGATTTTATTCGTCTGTATTCCAATTCTCCTTTGCATCCCATAGGTAGAATTTTGTGTGAAGTTTCGTGAAAATTCTTTCCGGGAGAATCCCGCCCATGAATCCTAAAATCCATTTTTTGCTTACGGTTTCTTTTCTCGTCTTCGTCTCAGGAAGTTGTAAAAAAGAACTGAGTGTTTCTATGGCAACGTCCACTTCCTTGAGTGATAAGCTTGCGTTTGCCGCCCTCGGAGACGGCGGTTGGAAACCAGAAGAGGGCGCCGAGTTCGTAAAACTTCATTTTTATCCGGATGAAGGATTCCAATTGAAAAAGATGGAAGTGGATTCCTGCAAAGGAGAATTCACGGATGCGGTGACCGTCTATATCAACTTTGACGAGTTAAGTGCCACCGCGGACCTTTCCAATAAGAAGGGGGTCGTGAGTTTTGAAAAGGCGGTATTTGCAAGATCCGTAACGATCAACTTCAGGAAGAACAAAGATCTCTGTATCGGACAGATTCGTTTTTACGATGAAAAGGAAAAACAATTCGACCTGAGGCTTCCTAAGGTCGTGGAAGGCTCCGCGACAGCTTCCGAAACTGCAAATCCCGTTCAGTCTTATGATGTAATGAACCTTTTCGATTCTCGTTACGAGTATGCCTGGGCCTCCGATAAAAAAGGAAAAGGAGTTACCCTCGATTTTAAATTTAAAGAAACTCAGAAATTCAATAAAATCAAAATTTGGAACGGGTATCAAAGATCGGATCAACACTGTTATTCGAACGGAAGACTCAAGTCCGCTACGTTAACCGGGGAAGACGGTTATAGTCAAAAAATTCAACTTCAGGACGTTCTGGGCCCTCAGGAAATCCTATTAGAAGAAACGTATAAAGGAACTTTTTTACGTTTAACCGTGGACGAAATTTACGCGGGGAAGATGTACAAAGGATTTGTACTGAGCGAAATTCGTTTTGGAAAAGATAAGAATTGGTTTTTGATCGATCCAATCAAAAGATCTCAAAGTATCGCAGAATCGAATCACCTACAATTTACCACTTCCAATTTGGATGGGATTTTAAATCGAGGATTGATCGGTTCTGAAGTTTCCGCTTTGCCTCAAAGTGCTGAGACAATTGAAAGTTCGGAAAATGTAAAGAACGTGCAAGCGGCCGGAACGATCGGGACGAAAATTTCGACCGCTGAAGAATCAAATCAAGAGAGATTGAAATCCAATTGGTCTCTTAGAATGCGTTCCGATGGTTCTTTCTTTATGGAAGGTGATATACAAGATCAAAGCGATGCCGAAGAGGGAATGCTTCACAAAACGAGCAAGTTCTACGCAATCGGAAATTACGAAGTCAAAGAATCCTCTTCGGGAGCATTGAAGTTCAGGGTATTTGGATATATGCGAAAATACTCATCTTCTTACATAGAAGAGATCGGAGACATGGATTGTAACGGTTGTGGTCGGGATTGTAACATGGGAAATCAAGATCCGAATAAAAAGGAGATTATCTTTCAAGACTTCATTACGATAAAAAATTTGAATGGGAACATTTACGTTCAAAATACAAGTCCGAGTCGTAAGCTGGATTTTCAGATCTTAGAGATGAATCTTGAGTAAATTTCCAAAGGAATTTTACATTAGAGTTGTTGAAAAAGTTCAGATTAACAAAATTGCTTCAATCGACCATTTTCATTAAACAGAAACGGATGGAGAATTAATTTTTCAACAACTCTATTCTAAAATTTAAGGTTGTTTTCAATTGAAGAAGTTAATTTATAAAATTCTAATTTTGGTTCTTTTTATATATCTACTTGGTTGTAAGAAAGAAATTTCCAATTCTGAAAATTTGGAACCAATTTCTTTCGATCCGAATCGACAGATTGAGGTTCGGATTCTTTGGGAGAAAAAAAATTTTCCTTTGGAAATGGAACTCTACGAGGGAGCTTCTCAGAGACCTGTGGAACTCTGGGCCACGGGAAACGTCGGAGATTTGTCGGAGGCTCCGGTTTCTTCTAAGATAGAAGGATCCGAGCTTTATCTCAAACCAGGTTCTAAAAAAAGATTCGTACTGGTTGTAAAAAATACCACCGAACAGGATTTTTATTTTTTTGCCGCCCCCCATTCTATGGAACCGGCTGAAGTTTCCTTAGGGTTTAAGTTCAAATGTCTTTGTGTCAATCACGCCTTTTATATTCCTCCACATGAAACCTGGTTTAGGGTTGTGGAGTTAAGGGTGGGAGGAGAGGCGTTGGGAAAGGAATTAAAAATTTCTCATACGCTTGTGGGGATGGACGAAGATAGACTCCGCCTCTATCAAAAAGGGGTCGGTACCGGTACTACGGGCGAAGATTGAAACCATTTTGCAACGAGTTCCGGTTTCACAGAATCTTATTTTTATTTGCCCTGGCAAATGTTCGGACCGAAAGTATTTGAAACCGATTTGGTAAATTGTTTCTTTATCGTAAGAATGATTATGAAATAAATTATGAATTTAATAAAGCTCGTCGACCTGCGATTTGAGGATGGGAATGCGGTCTAAGCGATCTTTTGGAGATTCGAAAAGGACTTCGGAAATTGAATACTTGGGCTCAAAGTCTGTTGAATCGTTTGACTTCAGTGAAGAGGTTTGATATTTCCGGATTCGACCACAGGTCCTCCACAGAGAATGATTTTGTTTTCGATTTTGCAGTGCCTTTTGGAATGATCAAAGGAAGAATACATGACTCCTTCGGCCGAATTCTTTTCGTCCTGAAATTCCCCTTCGTATATACTTGTATCGGGGAAACGAACCTTACCGGGGCCGATCATTTTTCCCATTTGAAACGTGCCTTCCAACATTGCTCCGTTTTTAAAGATATACGTTCCCTTCCCGTCTTTTAAGTCGTCTTTGAAGTTTCCTTCGAATCTGTCTCCGTTCTTATATCTCATTTTTCCCGGACCGTTTCTGAGATCGTTCGAAAAGGAGCCTTTATATTCGTCGTCGTTATCGTAAATATAGGTCCCAATACCGGAAATACAATCTCCTTGGATGCAACCTCGGATTGGATCTGCTTTCGCACTGATCGAACGATCGGAGGTTGTTGAGGTTTGTACTTCTTGTTCTGTTGTATCGTTATTGTAGGACTCGGAATTTCCGGTGTCGTTTGTAAGCTCGTTAGGCGAAATCTTTTTGTCTCCGTAAGAACATTGTACTGCAAAAATAAGGAACATAACTCCCAAAAGAGAATTGCGCAAAGTTCTCATCAAAAGAGGGAAATCGATCCTATTAGAAATTGAGTTTTGAATTTGTTTCAAGAGAATCATATTTTTTGAATACGAAATAAAAACGTTTGCACTAACAAACATAGTCAAAATTTTATTTGTCGAGATGGAATATGTCAAACTCAATTCTTGTTATAGCCTATCTCAGAAGCTTCTTACTTTGCATTATACCGTCGTTAAACGACATTATGAGTTACTTTTGAGGTAGATTTGGGAGTCCTGAAGACGATTGACTAAAAAAGGAATTCTGGTCAAATTTTGTTTCTACTTATCCCTACATAATAGAGTGTCCAAAATTCTGTGTCTAAACGGGGATTTGTGCTAAAATTGGCGGTACTTCTTTATGTAGAGATCGGTAAGAATAAGTAGGTGGGGAAATGAAAGTGGATTTGGTTAAATAATTTCATGTTTTTCGTTTTTGGATGAATCATTTTAGGATTACTTTAGGCATAATTTTTTCGCGGAGGGTGTTATAAACGTTTGGCTTGTCTGCGAAATTCGATCTCGAAAAATCTATGATTTGTTTCAAAACGTGGTTCTTTTGTTATGTGGGGTAAATGCCCCGAAATGAAACGTCCTCTCTCAAATCTTCAATTGTAGTATGGCATTCCTTAAGGAGGAATCTTTCCGATCTTTGCAAGAGTCGGAATGTAGGATTCGATAATGATTACTCGAGGTGAGCTGATGATGACTCAAATTACAACCATAAGGCTCACGTTTGTTTGACACATATACTTGGAAAATGCGTAGTATTGCCTTTTCTTATATATCAAGGATGTTCTCGATCCTGGAAAAAGAAATGGAACATCTTAGAAGTGGTCGACGTCGTATCAGCTAGAGTTCATCCCTTTTGTTTTCGTCTTTTCTTTCTCGTGGATCCCCTTTTTCATCCGTATAGATTCGATATAAAAAATAGGGAATGTGGATCGCGTCGTATGTGTTGAATTCGCTGCATTGAGGAAATAGAAAGTATGGAAGGATTCCCGATCGAAACTTAAGCCTAATTTGGAGGAATCGTTTCATTGGGAAAAATCGAATAGCCGGAGCTTGAATCGAAAACCTTCATCCAGTAGAAATGATTCGAAACGGTAAAAAAGCCCAAATTTCAAAAAGAGAAAATCCTACCCGGAGCGCGATATGATATAACCGACTCAGTTCTATTCGAGGGAGAAAAACAAACGTCTTTCTCCCTTCGAAAAAATCAATATCTGGATCGGGATTTTTCTGGAAAAGGTTTTTTAGGAAGAGCTTCGTTGACTTTAATTTCTCTTCCACGGATTTGGGTTCCGTTTAAGCCGTCAATCGCTGCGTTTCCTTCTTCTTTGTTCGCCATTTCCACAAATGCTAATCCCCGGGATTTGCCGGAAAGTTTATCAGTGATAATACGTACTGAGGTCACTTCTCCAAAGGATTCAAATGCTTTGCGGAGATCATCTTCGGTTGCCTGATAGGCGAGATTGCCTATATAAATGTTCATGAGAAAGGGTCCTTACAAAAAATTACTGGCTTTTAAATCCGAATAGAATGCAAGGCGAGACCAATCAATCGGCGGGATTCGAAAGAGAAATGACCTTTCCTGGTGCTCTATCGTTTAAAAGTTCTCAACTGACCCGGGAAAAGGCAGCTAAAAATTCCAGTCGCGCTTACGGTAATCATGGTCAAAAAATTGTCAAGAAAATCTCACATTTTACGAATTTATCCTTTCTAAAAAACCGAACGGTGTTTTAAACTTTTCAATTGATATCTTGAAATCGGATCTATGTCTCTCTTACACGAACTCTTTTTTGAGGAAAAACTTTTTAAATTCTTTTACGACAAGAGAGAAGAAACAAAAAAAATGCTTTTTGAACATAAGAATTTTCTGATTCTCTCAAGTAGAGAACGTGCTCTTGTATACGAAAACCGATTTGAAATTGGAAAGAAATGAGTTTTTCAAGAGCGGAATATGGGCCGAATCCGCCTTAGATTACATATCGATTGGTATATTTAAGAGTTCGGCTTTGTCATTCTTTGAATTTTTTGCCAAAAGTATAGCCTGAAATAAGAAACCGAGGGATATCCTTTTTTCAAAGCCGGAGTGGAATTCATGCTCTGATATGGCGCCCCAACCGGAGCCGTAAATATTTTTTCGCATTTTTTATCATCCAATATGAACTCGTTAGAGAAAAGCATTCGCGACGATTGATCGGATTCGTTTGCCGATATCGCAAAACACACCCTAATAAAAAGCCGGATTCAACGATTTCAAATCTTAGGACTCAAGGATCTGATTGGTAATTTAGAAAAGTTTTATGTATTTGGAGCAGTCGTTTACGGCTCTTTCGAAATCGAAGACTGAAGTATTTTGTTATCCAAAGCCGAGAAATAACATGCTTTGTGAACAGCGTGTAATACAATTCTTCACGCGAGCTTTTTTACATCCAGAAAGTTGAGGACCATACTGGCTTATTGCCTCGAAAGAGAGTCAGTCGATTGTCATCGCACATCTAATGTCTTTTCCCTTTTAAAAAATTAAAATTCTATTGCTGCATTTCAATTCGTGCCAAAGAATTTTCGTTGATAAAAAATTATATACTTTTATTCACCAAATGTACTGTAAAGGCTGCAAGATAACGAAAGGAATTTGAAAATCAATGGATATGACATTCTATCAGGTGTCTTGTTACTTAGTGGCTACCGTGCTTGCTTATAGGACTTTGCATAATTTATTTCTATATTATAAAAATAGAAAACAGATATATCTCCTAAATTTTGCTTTTTTACAGATTTCTTACGGATTGTATCTTTTATGTTTTACGAAAACCATCAATGTGGCTAATGCGGAGGAAGCCTTCGTCTGGGAAAGGTTAGAGAATACGGTTCTTCCTATATTTGGGATGTTCCTGATCCTGTTTGTAAATAGTTATCATAGAATTTTCAGTAAGGATTTTGTCTATTTGTACATACTTCTCAGTGTGTTATTGTCCATTGCCATCTTGATGGATCCGAGTTCGTATGATATCAAACTTGCATACCCAAAGAAGTTTCCTTTGCTCGGAATCGTGGTTTACGAAACCGAACAATCTTCTTTGATTCACTATTTGTATCTTTTGGGAGTTTCGACGATCATTTGGATTTTATTTAAGGTAATCGTACAATTCGTTCACAATCTATTGAGTAATTTATTTCTTCCCATAGGACTCATTTTGTTTTGTGTGAACTTATTTTTGGACATTCTAATCGCTATGAATTTTGTACCGCTACCATATACTTCTCATTTCAGTTTTTTGATTCTTATGTTTTCCGTAGATTCGATTTTCGCCTTGAATCAATCTGGAAGAAAAATCCAAAAAGGATTAAAACAAGTTTGGATCTCTCCTCTTTCCGAAAAACAAATTGAAAAGATAGAAAATGAGAAAGTAGAGTTTCGCGCAGCGGCAGATTCCAAAGTTGATTCTAAAAAAGATCGGATTTTTATCCGTGCTTTGGGCAGTTTGGAATTTGAAAGAGAAGGGATTCGAATTCCTCAAACGGAGATTTCCAATAAAAGAAAGATGCTGAAGCTCGTGAAGATACTTCTCATTCGTTTTGAAAAAGGAATTCATCGAGAAGAATTGTTGGAGTTTCTTTGGCCGGGGATGGCGGATAAAAATGCTATCAATAGTTTGCATGCTCTTTGTTTTCGTTTGAGAAAGATGATTGGAAATCCGGAGGCTCTCGCTTTTTCAGAAAATCGTTTATTTTTCAGACAAGATTTGGTTCAGACTGACTTTCAACTTTTTGAAAAACACTATGAAGTTGGGTCGAAGGCCTTACGTAAAGGAGAGACGAAACTTGCGATTCAAGAGTTTCGTTTTGCAAGAATTTTCTATCGTGGCGATTTTTTCGAATTCGACCCTTACTTTCCGGAGTCCGAAATTAGAAGAGAATACGTCCGAAAGAGTTTGATTGAAATCTTCCGATTCTTATGTGAAAAGGGTTTGGAAAAAAAAGAGATAGAGGAGCTTTTAGAGGATTCCGCAAGTTGGATTTGTATGGATGATTTGGACGAAAGGGCTTGGAGGTATCATTTTGAGGCACTTCTGCAATTGGATCGCAAGAACGAAGCGCTTCGTAAATACGAAGAATTCAAAAAATCTCTCAAGAAGGAGCTCGATGTCGAACCGGAATCCGAAACGCTTAACTTGATCGAAAGGATTCGTTCCGGAACGGTGAATCGGGCTTAGAGTTATCTCGCAGATCCGAAAGCAAGATAAGATAACTGAATATGAAAGATGAGATCTCAAAAATTAAAGATTGTGAATATTATTGTTTTCGAGCCACAGCGAGAAGGGCGGACGTTTCCAGAATTTGTTTCCCGAATCTTTTTTCTAAAATTCTTCCGCAATTTAAAACAAGATCTCTGGAATTTTGGAGATTCTTTCCTGCTAGGGCGTTTTGAAGTTGTTCCGTGAACTCGGAGTGAGAAACTCCGATTGCAGAATAGGTTCGGTCGGAGACTAAGATCCAATATTCTCCCATTTTCAGAACTGTTTTTTTCACGTCCAAATCGATCGCTTTGTAATCGAAGTAACGGGCTTTCGTCTTTTCCAAAGAGTTTAATTCACCATTTTTGTAAACGAATGCGGGAAGTTCTTGGAAGTGAACAAATCCGAGTTCGCCTGTTTTGGTTATGAGATAGAAAAGAGAAAGGCTTAAAAATGGAACTGGCATTTTGGAGAGAATTTTACCGATCTTAAGGATCAGTTCTTCTCCTCGAATTCCGCCGGTTTCGTTGGCTAAGGAAAAAATCCCTTCGAGTCTCGCTTTAAATGCGGATTCTAAAACTCCGGAGTTTGGAAATCCGGCTAGGATTCCCACACAGCCATCCATACTCGGAATGACGTTCACATAATCGCAGTTAGAGTTACCGCTCATTCTCGGAAGAAGAGAAATATCCAGGTTCTGAATTTTAGGTAAATGAATTCTGTAAAAGGCTCTTTGTATTGAGTCCGAAAGTTCTTTGGTTTTTTCGCCCAAGGCTTCTTGGGAAGGGGCATCTTCCAATTCTTTCTGTTGAAAAAATTTCAAACGAAAGGCCCGAACTAACTCACCGATTTCATCGTTTCTTTCCGCGACTGGAGTTTCTTCATAGACGTCGTCGTTTCCCCAGTCTTGAACGAGTGTGACTAGAGAATGCATTGAAGAGTATATTAGCTTAACGGAATAGAATACGAGAGACGCAAGTAGAGTGGAAAAAGAGATGGAAATTGCAAGACGAATGGAAAGAGCGATCGCTTTTTGCTGACCTAAAGGAGATTTGAGAATGATGTCGTCCGTAACCGTATAAACAAGAAAGAATAAAAAACTTAAAACGAAAACGGCGATGGATAGTTTGAGTTTGGAAGGAATTTTTGTTATCAAGTTATGCTCTCTCTATTACCTTCATGAGAACGATCGACACCACGAACAAAACTGCCAGTGGAACGAATAGGAACAACATCGAAATCAAATCCGGTCCCGGAGAAAGAACAGCGGCCGCAATCGCAAGAACGATGATCGCTTCTCTCCATTTTAAGAGAAGGAAAGAAGAGCGGATGATTCCTAAACTGCCAAGAAGAATGAGTACAATAGGAAGCTGAAAAGATAAACCGAAAATCAAATGGATGTTAAAAAAAATTTCGTAGTACTCGTCGATGGGAAGTCTGGATTCGATATCGGGCGGACGAAAGTTGACGAGAAAAATCTTGAGAAGATTCTCGAAGGCCTCGGTCCAACAAAGCCAAACGCCGAACCAAAAAAGCAATGTGCTGAAAAGAATTAAAAATTTACCGTAACGATCTGCTTTAGAATCCAGAGCCGGGGAAATAAAACCCCAGAGAAAAAAGAGGACGAAAGGAAGGCCCAACAAAACGGAGATCATAAACGAACTCTTCAAGTAGATCATAAACGGAGCCATTAACTTGATCTGATAGAAGGTCGCTTGAGGGCCTAACACGTTCTTATACGGTTGCGCGAGAATTTTGTGAATTTCTTCTCCGAAAAATAGGGAAATTCCCATGATTACAGCGATCACGAGAAGAGATCGCAATAGAACTATCCTCAGT
>NZ_AHMT02000018.1:35000-42500 GCF_000243815.2 Leptospira alexanderi serovar Manhao 3 str. L 60
TCCAGATAAAAAGTAGAAATAGTAAACAGATAAATCCCGAAGTTAGAAACGAGATTGAGGGACCTCTGCTGAAATAAATTAAACAGAATGCAAATGGAGCAAGTCCTCTTCCTAAAGAGGCGAGACTTCGAAACATTCCGAGATTTGTTCCTTGTTCTTCCTGGCTGGATACGAGAGAAACTAACGTGGAAAGGGAAGGATGAAGTAAAGCGCTTCCAGAAGCCAGAAACGTAAGAGAAATAAAAAGCTGATAGGAATTTGAAACAAAATAGAGCAATAAAAAACCTACGAGCAAAGAGAGTGTTCCTGCTCGAACCAGTCTGGTTTCCTTGATCTTTCCGGAAAGTCTTCGAAAAACGCCACCTTGGATTAAAACGATGATCATTCCGATGTAAACGAAGGTAAATCCGATTGCGACGGGGCTGTAGTTCAAAAATTGACTTAAATAAAAATTGATTGAAAACTCAAAACCAGAAAATGCAAAGACGAAAACAAAATAGAGAAAAGAATATGTAAGGACTTCCTTATTTTTGGAATTGAAAACTCCGATGATGGGATGAATCTTTTTCGTTTCCGATGATGAGGCGCGATTCTTTAGATCGAAAGTTTCCCGAAACCAAAAAATGATCATAAAAAGATTGAACAAAGCGATCGTAGTGGCGGCAAGAGCCGATGCGGGAAACATGGTGAACGTCAGGTCCGGAAACATAAGCTCTAAAAAGCCGGAATCTACTTTCGCAAATAATCCTCCTGTCGGAGGACCCGCGATAAATCCCAGACCTACGCCTGCACCGATCAGTCCCATTCCTTTTGCACGATCTTTTTCGTTTGTGATATCCGCCATCGCTGCAGAGGCCACAGAGATGTTTCCTCCCATGATTCCGGTGATCACTCTGGAAAAAACGAAAAGAGAAAAACTTCCGGAGAACAACCAAATCGCATAACCGAAAAAACTTCCAAAACTCGTAAGAACGAGCACCGGTTTACGACCGATCCGATCCGAAATTTTTCCCCAAATAGGCGCGAATACGAATTGTAAAAGAGAGTAGAGACTTGCGACAATTCCACCGAAAAGAGCGACGAATAAGGACCAATCTCCCGAAGAGGTTTCCATAATGATTCTCGTAAAGTCGGTGAACTTATCAAGGACGGGATCGCCGGATTTAGCGAGAAAGGCTTTGAGCGTTTCGGGGAAAATGGGAAAAATTACGGAAAACCCCATCATATCGATGAATACGGTAAAGAAAAGTACAAAGGAAATTTTATTCATGAGAGGTAGAATGGCTCGAAGACAACAATCTTCCAAGCCACTTACCTTGTCTTAACATTTTCGAAAAAAGAGGGGGCTATTGTTTCTTACTTAAGAGACGCTTTAATTCTTCGAGAGAATTTTTTGCGGTCGCTTTGAATTGGTCCGGGATCGATGCTTCGATTTCCGCGGAAAGACGAATGAAATTTTCCTGTAGTTTGGCGAATGCTTGTTGTCTGCTTTCGCCACCTTTGGAGAGAATTTCGGTCGCATCCTGAACCGTTTTATTCAGAAGTTCCCGGACTTGGTTGGCTTTTATGCTTTGATTTGCTTCTCCTTTTTCTCTCAGTTCCTGGTAAATCGTATCCAATTCGGCCAGAGACTGTTTGACTTTTTCTTCTCCGTTTTGAAACAGAGCGATTCCCGCATTTAGAATATCCATCAATAACCTTTCCAATCTGATTCTCCTTTTGATCTACCAATTGAGTTCGATCGATTATTGTAGAACTTGCACCGGTTTTAAGTCGTCTTTTTTTTAAAACTGTATCAGGAAAATTAAGAATTCTCGATTAACTTTTTGATCTGATCCCGGATTCTGGCTGCGGTTTCATAGTCTTCTGTTTTAAGCGCGTTGTTTAGGGAATCTTGCAGGATTTCCAGTTGGGTTTTTGGAAGCTGGGAGATTTTTTCTCTCGCAATGGATTCTCCCGGAATTTCCTCGTCTTTCATTTCTATTCCGGCTTCTTCGATCACCTTTTTGGCGAGATAGATCGGGGCGTTTGCCCTGAGCGCGAGTGCGATGGAATCGCTCGGTCTTGCGTCGAGAACGATTACGTCCTCGTCCTTACGAAGAGTAATTTTCGCATAAAAAGTATTATCTATGATCTCTTCGATCGATATTTTAATGATACTTACGTTTAAAGTCCCGAGCAGAACGGTCATCAAATCGTGAGTCATCGGTCTCGGAGGTTTGGTTCCGTCCAAAACGGAAGTGATGGAATGGGTTTCCAAAGGTCCTATAAAAATCGGAACCACTCTGGAATCGGAATCATCCTTCGTTTTTAGAAAAACTGCAAATCCTACGTTTGTCAGAGAAATGTCTGAAATTTTTGCTTCTACAAGATCCATTCCCTTTGGAGGCTATCCTTGTAAACCTTTGGTGTCAAATGCTTTCCCGAGGAAATCAATCGAGTTTCTGAATCCAATCGTGAAAGCCAGAACACATTTCCCGAACCGTAGGCATGTGGAAGAGAATTCCTAAATGTCCCTGGTCAAATTTTACGATTTGATTGTTGGGAGAAGGAAGAGATTTCAATTCTTCTTCCACCGAATTTACGGGAACGATTTTATCCAAAGTGCCTAGAACGGAGTAAATCGGAAGTTGGAAATTTCTTTGTAATTCCGTATAATTGATCGAACCGTCGAAAGAAAAGAACGCGTGATCTTTGCTTAACTGAGAACGGATGAACTGTAGAATTACCTTTGTGGATTCCTCGCAAAAAATATCTTCGATCAGAAAATACCATTCCGGAGGAGAAATTTGTCTGTAGCCGACAAAATCTCTTAGGTTTACAACTTTCGTGCTGAGTTCAAAAGAAACCGTTCTCAAGGAAGAATGAAGTCCCAATAAGAACTTAAAGAATTTATTGAGATCCACTGTCGGAAGAGTGGATTGAAGAGAGAACGTAGTCAGATCGAAAAGGAAATCGGAAATCGATTTTGCAGGTAATAGACTGAGTCCCGTTTTGAGCGCATTCATTCCGGGAATATTGGTTCCTACGGAGACGAAGTTTGGGGAAGTCACGGAAATAATTCCGGAAATCGTTTCCTTTGGATCGGGAAGAGAAACTTTGTTTTGAGGATATTTGGAGATGAAGGTTTCATAGGCGGATACATAGTATCTAGGAATCATTCCCCCCATACTGTGTCCCATCACTACGATCTTTTCTTTTGGAAAACTTTCTCGGATCCAATTGAGAACGGCGGGAAAATCTTCCTGGATGAAGTCGTCGATCGTCCATCCTTCTTTGATTCCGTTATACGGAAGAGTTTGTCTGGAGCGACCACGCATATCCATGGAAAAGACTCGGTAACCGTATTTGAGAGCCATCTCTCGCGCAACTTTGTCCATTACCGATCTTCTACAAAAAAAGCCTGGAATCAAAAGAAGGATTTTTCCGGTTTCGTTTGTTTTTTCCGGTTCGAATCGTTTTAGGCTAACCGAAAAACCGTTGTTAGACGGAATAATATAACTCGCATCCAAACGATAGGAACAATTGTAAGTATGACAATCGAATATGATCGAAGTAACCGGATGTTGTTGTCCTCCGGTTCTTGTGTAATAAAGGTGCTTTGCGTAGGAGTGAAGATCCGCTTTCTCTATATTCTTCTTGGCGATATAAGGATCCGCTTTGTTATCCATTTCTCGGGCGACTACAAAGTCCACTACGTCGTAAAAGGAACTCAATTGCTCTCGAACTTCTTCTCTTTGTTCGTCGCTCATCCTATCTCTTCGAATTCCCCATATCATACCGATCGGATTTCCTTTTACGAAAAGGGGAATTCCGGCTGCGTAGTTCATGGTTCCCGAAAGAAGATGTCTTAAATTCGGGTGAATTTTTTCGTCTTTGAGACTGCTAAAGACAATTTCGGGACGTTTTTTAGTTTCGACTGATATGATCGCTTCTCGTATAAAATGCGCGGAAAGATTGTCCTGATCCTGGATCGAAACGGGAAGAGTTCGGTTTATAAATTCTTGAATATCTCTGAGTCCGATTCGAGTCGCGACCTCTTTCATTTTAAAATGTGTGGAGGAGGCGACAATTTTTAAATTCTTATCTTGAATCGCTTCAAAGACCGCATAGTTGAACATAGGTTGATTGTTCGTAAACGTTAAGGCGACGATTTTATTTACGAAGGAGGACCAAACTTTTTCCAAAAACTTATAAGTAGGGTCCGGGATCGGAAAAATGAAAATATCGTCGGCCGCTACGTTAAGTCCGCTCTTACCTCTTTTTTTACGAATCGTAGGTTTTTTTTCGAGAAGTTCAGCCATCTACGACCAGAATTTTGAGTGAAAGCTTCTCTGCCAACCTGGATTTAAACGATTTTTTAGTCTTTTAAAAGAAATATTTCTAAAAAAAGATACGGACCCGAATTCAAAAGTGAGACTTTCGTTTCGGAAATAGTTTCTTTATCGAAAAAATATTCTTTCCTTGGGAAAATACATTCAAAAATTATAAAGTAATACTTTTTTGGAATTGGAGTTTTAAAGAAAGTAAATCGCGAATTTTGAAAGTGTTGTTTTATATTTCCGCAAGATTTCAGTGTTTTGCCGTAAAGGCGGTTGTTGCGTCGATTTAATTTTTCATTCGTGTTAAATCCAATTTTCGGAATCTACCGTTTTGTGTTTCCATTGAATTTGAACTTTATGTTTTTGGAATAGATTTATTTTATCCGTTTCTTGTTTCGCAAAATTTTCCAGTGTTTCTAAAGAAGGGAAGCCGAGATGTTCCGATAAGATTATATCCAGTTAGTTCTGTATTTTTTGTAGATTTGGCTGATATTGATTGGCTTCCTCAAGCAAACGAGAATTGAGTAGATTGGATTCCATGGGTTCGTACTCCTAGATAAACTTTAAATAAACGTGAATTCTCTGCAGGTAGAATTATAGTTTCGAATTTGTAAAGATTTTTTCATTTTATTCTAAAACTACGTATATCGATTCAAACGAATTCCGACTTCTATTTTGTCCGCCATCGTAATGATGAGCGGATATGATTTTGCCTTCGAGCGGCGCTCTTTCGTGAATTTCGAGAACACTCGGATCGGAATTTTTGAGAAGTCGAAAAATTCTGACCTGTAGGAATTCCCTTTTGGAAAGATCGTTTTTATCGGAAATGATATAAAAACCGTCGAGTCCGCTAAGCGAATGCGTAACCGTGTATTCCTCGATCAAAAATTCGGAAAGATTTATATTCAGTTTATCTAAATTAGAAATTTGACGAGGGCATCCTACGAGTTCCGCGCCTTTTAAGAAGATTCTTTTTCTTTTCCAGATTTCAATGAAGTTCTTCTTGTTTTTTAGCGATTCGGTTTAATTTCAGAGTTTCTTGAAGTAGACTGTCGGAACTTTTTTTTAAACTCTCGGATGTTTCCAAGGATTCCAAGAATTGTATTACAATCCGCCATAAAGTCTATTTTTTCCTGTAAGATCATTTCTTGCGAATGATCCGGCTTTTTACAATTCGAGTAAAAAAGGATTAAGAAGAATGCGAATATGCGAAATGTGAATTTCATAGTAAGAAATAGGAATTCGTTTTGAATGAATTTGTTGGTTTTTTTGTGTTTTGGAAAAAACTTGGGAAAATTATAGAACAGCATTTTCGCTTCGCAAATTTTTCGGAAGTTGCGTTTAAAGACATAGCCGTCTTTTCGAAGTTCTGATTGATTTCATTCAGGCCCGCTTTATCGTTTAAACCGCGCAATTTGACCAAACGTTTGTAGTTTTTACTTACCACGTTCAGATATGTTTTGAGCGCTTGGAGACTTGCGTTTTTAACGCTGGAATTTTCTTTGAAGTCGCCGATTCCTTTCAATTTATCAAGTGAAGAAATGAGTTTCGTTTCCCAAACATTTTTCCCGTTTGTAAGGTTTTCCTTGTTCGTCATATCTGTGTTTAACGTGTCCGTTATAGAAGCGTTTCCTATTTCCATAATCTTATTGTTGTAGATCCATAGATCTTATTTACAGCCGGAAGCTAAAAAGAATACACAGATGGTTGCGATAACTATTTTATTTTTTATGGATGTTAAGGGTCGGGGTCGAATTAAAAATGTCAACAGTAAATTGGATTTTTAACGTAAACACACACGGGATCGTTTGTTAAGCGAAGGATAAAATTTTCTTTGATATACAAATTTTTTTTGAATATGAATTCTATGGGAAACTCGCACCAAAACCTGATGCGAATACGATCGTAACACGGGCGGTTATACGACGAAGAGACAGTATTTCAATCCCATGCTTAGGTCCGAGTGGGATTGAATCTGTATAAAATCTTCGGTTCGACCGTGAACTGGAAATTCTTTTTCGGTTTAGGAATTTGGAATATTAATAAGTATATAAGATTTATTTAAGTCGAATCGTTTGTTTTTTAGAAAACAATTAAGGAGTGAACCTCTATAAAGTGAATTTTTTATAGAGATTCCCATAAAATCAATTTCTTCTCTTTGGTTCGTATAACGAATCAAAAGAGAAGATTTTTTAGTTACAAGCTCCCGGAGCTACGCTTCCATCCGCGAAATACACGAGTACGGCGTCATTGTAATTTACGATATCCGTTCCGTTATCAGAATAATATGGAATTTCCTGAAATAACATTACCTCCCTGGTGTGCGGCATCGAAGCTGTTGGTACCCATAAGAATTCCGTGTCCGCCCATAACTCCTTCGATCGTGTTTTGGTGTACTCTTGCCGAATTTATCGTATTCAATAAAACTGTCACAGACAGTCTTTGAGAATCGTATGGCCTTGGATTTGTAATTTTGAATCCGGAAATCTGACTGTTATTTCTAAGCGTCAAAGTTACGTTGCCGTAATTCGAAACGCTATTACCGATCCCTGTAAAATAGAATACCGTTAATTTGAGCGCAAATTCCCGTTTAGACGCAGAATTTAGACACTCTATTATGTAGAGATGAATAGCTCCATTTCCGGAAATCAAAGTGACTCCCGTTTTTGGAGTTGTTCCCGGTGGTCCCGCATAAAGGGAAGAAGTGTGCCTCCGATCAAACCCTTTCCGTTGATATCTCCGTATATATTGACACCCTCTGGAATCGTAATCGAAAATGTTTCTCCAATTGTTCCGTCGTAAGTACCTGGGGCCACTGCGATTACTTTTACATTGCTGTTTTTTAAGGCCAAGATGGCTTTTGTGATTGTACGAAATGGAGCGGATTTTGTGCCCGGAGTAGTAGAATCGTTTCCGGATATGGAATCTACGTAAAATGTAGGTATGTAAATAATCAAGTCGGAAGATTTTCGATCATCATTTATGCTTATCTTTGATTGTTGTGTGTTTACAATACCGAGAATCATTTGAGAAGTTTTTTCATTCCCTCCATTTTCATCGATACATCCCGTTATTAACAATAAAGCCGTAACCCAAATATAAATTTGTTTCATTAATATTCTCCTTTCAATTTGGGACCATAAAAAATATTAGAAATTTTTCAAAGGAAACCGGCGAG